>JBJMHZ010000055.1:0-189238 GCA_045807125.1 Frankiaceae bacterium | reverse complement strand
GCGGCCCTCGCCGTCGCGCTGGCGGCCGGCGCCGGCGCGCTCGTGGCCGACCTGGCGGCGGCGGCCACCGGGTCGGCGAGCCCGGCGGCGGCGCGCGAGCCGGACCGGTGGGTGGCCAGCGCGCTCGCCGCCACGCTGCCCGTCCTGCTCGCCGCGGTCCCCGCGTACCTCATGGCGACGGTCGCCCTGGCGTGAGATCACGCTGGCGGGGAAAGGCGGAGGAGGTGCGCCGCCACCCGCTGGTGACCTTCGTCGTGGTGCTGGCCGTCCTGCTCGTGGTCGTCGACAGGGTCGCCGCCGCGGTGGCCGACCGCGTGATCGCGAGCAAGCTCCAGCAGGCCGAGGGGCTCTCCGGCCGGCCGGCCGTGGCCGTCCGCCACTTCCCCCTGCTCACCCAGATCGCGGCGCAGCACTACCAGGAGGTCGACGTCACGGCGACCGGCGTGCGCAGGGGCCAGGTGATCGCGAGCCGGATCGTGGTGCACCTGCACGGCGTCCACGTGGCCACCGGGGAGCTGCTGTCGCGCCACCTCAGCCGCATCCCGGTCGACCGGGCCGACGGCAGCGTGCTGATGAGCTACGACGACCTCGACCGGATGCTCTCCGACCAGAGCATCTCGGTGGCCCACGACCACGGCGACCGGCTCAAGGTGTCGAGCGTGCTCGAGGTGGGCGGCCGGTCGGTGCCGGCCTCCGGCACCGCGACGGTCCGGATCGACGGCGACCAGCTGGTCGTCACCGCTCAGAGCGTCGACGTCGGCGGCGGCTCGGTCGTCAACCAGGCCCTGTCCTCCATCGCCAAGGGGCGGCTGAGCTTCCGGCTGCTGCTGGCCGATCTCCCGTTCGGGATCCACGTCGACCGGGTCACGATCGGGCCCACCGGCGTGCTCGCCCACGCCAGCAGCGACGGCTTCGTCATCGACGTCGGCACGGCGTGATCGGGTCGCGACCGGGACGTGACCCGGTGCCGGGCCGTACGCTGAACCGCTGGGGGCGGTGCTGCGTGGATGGGGTGTGGGCACGGCGAGCGAGACCCTGATGCGGGCGCTGTACGACGAGCATGCCAGCCCGCTGCTCGGCTACGTCATGCGCCTCACCTCGGGCGACCGCCAGCGCGCCGAGGACATCGTGCAGGAGACCTTCCTGCGCGCCTGGCGGCACCCCGAGGCCCTCGCCACCGAGCGCGGATCGATCCGACCGTGGCTGTTCACCGTGGCCCGCAACCTCGCCGTCGACGCCCACCGGGCCCGCCTGGCCAGGCCGCGCGAGGTGAGCGACGAGGCGCTGGCGGTCATCCCCGCCGACGACGAGCTGGACCGCGCGCTGCAGGCTTGGCAGGTGGCCGACGCGATGGGGCAGCTCTCCGGCCAGCACCGGGAGGTGCTCGTCCAGACCTATTACCTGGGCCGCTCGGTGGCGGAGGCCGCCACTGCGCTGGGCGTCCCGGCCGGGACGGTGAAGTCGCGCACGTACTACGCGCTGCGGGCGCTGCGACTGGCCCTGCAGGAGCTGGGAGCGACCCCGTGACCTGCACCGACGTCCGCCTCGCCCTCGGCGCCTACGTCCTTGGCGCGCTCGACCCGGCCGAGCGCAGCTCGGTGCAGGCCCACGTCGACCGGTGCCCGGCCTGCCGCGACGAGCTCGCCGAGCTGGCCGGGCTGCCGGGGCTGCTGGCCAACCTGACGCGCGAGGAGGTCGAGGCCGGCGCGGCCAAGCCGTCCCCCGCCCTGCTCGACGGGCTGCTCGCCACCGTGGCCGCCGAGTCGGTGCGGGAGCGGACCAAGGTCCGGCACCGCCGGTGGCTCGCCGCCGCGGCGACCGTCGCGGTCCTCGCTGGCGGCGGCGCGAGCGCGGCCGTCGCGCTCCACCACGACCAGCCGCGCGGCATCGTGGCGCTGTCGGCCGTCGACCCGCGCACGCACGTCTCCGCCGACGTCCGGCTGCGACCGCTCGCCTGGGGCACCGAGATCAGCCTGCGGCGGCTGACGGGCGTGCCGGCCGGCGAGCGCTGCCGGCTGGTGGCGGTGGCCACGGACGGCCACCGCGAGAGCGCCGGCGCGTGGGGGGCGACCTCCTACCTCGACGCGGCGCTCATCACCGGCGCGGCCAGCATCCAGCTGGCCGACCTCAGCCGGCTCGACATCGTCACCTTCAGCGGCCGGACGCTGCTCAGCGTGCGGGTGCCCGCTGCCGCCGGGGCCGCCGGGAATGCCGACCCGGCCGGCACCGCTACCAGCTGGGGATGACCGGACTCTGGGTGCTGCTGGGCGTGGTGGTGGCGGTCTGCGCCGCCGGCGCCGTCCATCGGGCGCGCACCGGGCGGCTGCGTCCGGTCCGCGCGGCTGCTCCGGCCGCGTCGGCGGGTGCCGAGGGCGGTGCCGGCGTCGACCGGCCGAGCGGGAGCGCTGCCGAGATCGCCGCCCTGGCCGATGTCGGCGTACGGCCGGGCGAGGCGGGGGTGACCCTGCTCCAGTTCTCCAGCGCGTTCTGCGCGCCGTGCCGTGCCACTCGGCGGATCCTCGCCGACGTGGCCGCCGTCGTGCCGGGGGTGCGGCACGTCGAGGTCGATGCCGAGTCTCACCTGCCGGCCGTCCGGGCGCTCGGCATCGTGCGGACGCCCACGACGCTGCTCGTGGACGCCGGCGGGCGGGTCGTCCGCCGGGCCGCCGGGCCGCCGCGCAAGGAGCAGGTGCTGGCCGCTGTCGCTGAGCTGCTCGACGCCGACGGGGCCGCAGCGGCCGGGCTGCGTCCCGAGCCCGGTCGGCCGGACGATAGTTCACCGAGTGCTGATATTAACCTTTGATACCGGTTTCGACATCCGGCGCGACGTGCGCCTACGATCAGGTGGTGTTCCTGACGGCTGAGCTGACGAAGCGGCGGGTGGTCGACCTCTGCCGTGTCGCGGCTTGCCTCTGTCGCCGGCCCTGACGCCGACCGCCATCCATCGCGCGGTGGCAGCGCCGGCCCGCCGCCCATCATTCTCGGGACCAGCCCTCAGGAGCGTTGCATGTCCACGCCCGGCTACGTCGATCCGCGGGGCCCGCGCGCCGGCGCCGTCATCACCTCGGTGGTGCTGGCCGCCGTGCTCGTCACGGGATGGGGCTGGCTGCTCGCCGCGCAGGCCGCCGTCTTCGCCGTCGGAGCCGCCAACCTGCGAAGGTCGCCGTACTCGCTGCTCTACCGGCGGGTCGTCGCCCCGCGGCTCGCCCCGCCCCAGGAGCTCGAGGCGACGGCCCCACCGCAGTTCGCCCAGCTCGTCGGATGCGCGCTCGCGGTGATCGGTGCGGCCGGCTACCTCGGCGGCGCGCAGTGGCTGGGTGTCCTGATGACGGCGGCGGCGCTCGCGGCCGCTCTGCTCAACGCCGCTTTCGGCATCTGCCTCGGCTGCGAGATGCACCTGCTCCTCGCTCGGGCGCTGCGCCGTCCCAGCGGTCCACGATTCGTCCCCGCGCGACCCCGGTAGGGCGCGCACCAGTTTCGCCAAGGGAGGAAAGCCGAATGAGCCGGAACGACGTGCTCGTCGACGCCGACTGGGTCGAAGCCCATCTCAACGATGACGGCATCGTCCTCGTCGAAGTGGACGAGGATACGTCCGCGTACGACAAGAACCACATCCCGGGTGCGGTGCGCATCGACTGGCGCCAGGATCTCCAGGACCCGGTCCGCCGCGACTTCGTCAACAAGCAGCAGTTCGAGGAGCTGCTCTCCGCGAAGGGCATCAGCAACGACGACACGGTCGTGCTCTACGGAGGCAACAACAACTGGTTCGCCTCCTACGCGTACTGGTACTTCCGCTACTACGGCCACGACAAGGTGAAGCTCCTCGACGGCGGCCGCAAGAAGTGGGAGCTCGACTCCCGGGCGCTCACCGGCGACGTGCCGTCGCGGCAGCGGACGACGTACCGCGCCGGCGAGCCCGACAACGACATCCGCGCCTTCCGCGACGAGGTCGTCAGCGCGATCGGGCAGAAGAACCTGATCGACGTGCGCTCCCCGGACGAGTTCTCCGGCAAGCTGCTCGCACCGGCCCACCTGCCGCAGGAGCAGTCGCAGCGCGCCGGTCACGTCCCGAGCGCCAAGAACATTCCGTGGTCGAAGGCGGCGAACGACGACGGCACGTTCAGGAGCGACGACGAGCTGCGCGCCCTGTACGGCGATGCCGGCGTCGACTTCGGCAAGGACACCATCGCGTACTGCCGGATCGGCGAGCGCTCGGCGCACACGTGGTTCGTCATGCACGAGCTGCTGGGCCAGGCCAACGTGAAGAACTACGACGGCTCGTGGACCGAGTACGGCTCCCTCGTCGGCGTGCCGATCGAGAAGGATGTCTGATATGTGCGGTGCTCCCGCTCAGGGACTGTCGGTGGAGGGGATCGACGTGGCCAAGGAGACCGTGATCCAGGGGTCGGTCGTTCGCGACAGCCAGCCGGTCGGCGGCGCCTACGTGCGCCTGCTCGATGCCTCGGGCGAGTTCACGGCCGAGGTGGTGACGAGCGCGACCGGTCAGTTCCGGTTCTTCGCCGCACCGGGTGCGTGGACGGTGCTGGCGCTCGCTCCGGGGGGACGTGGCGAGAAGACGGTCGACGCCAGCAAGGGCGAGGTCAGCGAGGTGCAGGTGGCGGTCGCCTAGCGCGACCACCTGCCGGTGCCACCGGGCGCGGGCCGCACCCGCTCCGCGTCCGGTGGCCTCGCGCCGTCCGTCGCCGGCGCTGCGCGGCCCGCCGGCCCGTGGCCGGTTTGCCGGTGCCCGGGACTCAAGCACGGTGCCCGCGCTGACGACAATTGACGGGAGACCGGTGGAGGCCCGCCATGGACGTTCCGTCAGAGCAGGATCGGGAAGCGCTGCTCGAGCTGCTTCTCGCGATGGGCGGTCCGCTGATGTGGACCGGGCCCATCCCCTACGACGCTCTGGGTGCGCGGCGCGCATCGACCGGTGGCGCTGCGCCCGATGCCGGTGCCGTCGTCACTGCCCCGCACGAGCCCGTGCCGCCGAACCGGCACGCTGCCTGACTGCTCGCTGACCCGTCGCTGACCGCTCGCTGTCCTGTCGCTGGCTCAGGCCCGAGGCGTCGCGGCCGGCTCAGCGCTGCCGTCGGCTCAGCACCACCACGGTGCACGCTGCGGCGATCGCCAGCGCGACGTACAGCGTCACGAGCACCCAGACGCCCGTCTCCTCCGGCATCGCAGCCTCCCTCGGTCGGTCACGGCGAGGGTAGTACCGGATCGCCCCGCGCCCCGGGCGCCACGTGGCCGCCGACGGCGCGCAAGCGCTCGTCCGCTGACCACCGGCCGGCCGCGGCGCTCACGGCCCCCGCGCCCTCGGGAACGCGCGACCGAGACAAGCCGGGCTCCACGCTCCCCGACCGGCCGTCCGCGCCGCAGCGGCCAGCCGGGCCAGCACCGGCGCATGGACGGTCTGCGGCGGCACCGCGAGAGCCCTCGCCCAGCCGCCGGAGGCGAGGGCTGCGGCAACGAACGTGCCGTCGGTGAGCCATAGGTCCCAGAGCCGGCGACCGTAGCGGTCCTTCCGCCCGCCCGGCTCGTAGGCCGCCAGCACCCAGCGGTGGGTCAGCAGCGCGGCGGCGCGCGAGCGTGCCTCGTCGGCGAAGCAACGGGCCGGGGCACCGGGGCGCGCCAGCTCGGGCGCGTCGATGCCGATCAGCCGGACCCGCACGGCTCGCCCGCTGCCCGCCGGCCGCGCCACGACGGTGTCGCCGTCGATCGTGCGGAGCACGTAGGCGCGGAACGCCGACGACGGCATCGGCACCCGGCCGGTACGGAGGGTGCGGACGGTGCTGATCCCGCTGCGCCGATCGCCGTCCGGAGCCGGGACGTGCACCAGCCCGAGCCCGATCGCCAGCGCGAGCAGGCAACCGGGGACGAGGCGCGCGATGCGCGGGCGGGGGACCATGCGGTGATCGTCGGACGTGGCGGTGACAGTTCCGGGTCGGCGCGAGACAGCCTGTGGACGACGCGCGGGAAGCGGCGGCGTGACGCGCCGCGCCGGTGATTCCGGCGGTCGGTGCCCGAGCGATGCGTTCGGCACATGGCTGGCTCCGTAGCACGTCTACCGAACGAGTCGGCGGGCAACGGCGACGGAGGCGTGCCGCCTGCCGACCTCTACAAGGTTGCGGTGGAGGAGTAACGGTTCCAGGTGCAGTACAACTGGTCCAGGACCAGTACCTCCTGGCGCTCAACGTCGCGATCCTCGCCGCGTCGACGGCGGTTGCCTCCCAGCCGGGTCGCAGTGCCGCCCTCGTCCTTGCCGTGGGGATCGTGACTGCGGGGCTTTCCTCGGTGATCGTCCGGGTGCAGCACCACTACTACCGAGCGGCCCGCGACCGCTGCCGCTGGACGAGCGTCAACCAGATCGTCCATCTCATCCTCGCAGCGATCATGATCGCCGACCTGATCGGCGTCATCCTCATCGCGCTCCGGTAGCGGCATGCCGCACCGGTAGGCTCGGTGAGATGCATGACGACGCCATCAGCTCCGGTGAGCAGGCCCCGCCGCTGCATCCCGACCTGCGGCCGGTCGCCTTCCTCGTCGGCACCTGGCGGGGCGAGGGCGTCGGCGGCTACCCCACGATCGAGTCGTTCCGGTACGGCCAGGAGATCGTCCTCGGCCACGCCGGCAAGCCGATGCTGTCCTACCGCAGCCGCACGTGGGCGCTCGACGACGGCCGGCCGCTCGCCATGGAGTCCGGCTTCTGGCGACCGCAGCCGGATGGCGGCATCGAAGTGGTGCTGGCCCACGCGACCGGCTTCGTGGAGGTGTCGGTCGGCACCGTCGACGGTCCCAAGATCGAGCTCATCAGCGATGTCGTCGCGAGAACGGCGTCGGCCAAGGAGGTCTCGGCGGTGCACCGGCTGTACGGCATCGTCGCCGGCAAGCTGATGTACGCGATCGACATGGCCGCGGTCGGCCAGGCCCTCCAGCCGCACCTGTCGGCCGAGCTGGAGCGGGTGCCGGGGACCGGCCTCGAGCCCGAGCCGCCCTCGGACGGCGCCGGAACCGCCTGAGCCGCCCCGAGCGGCTCGCCTCACCGTCCGCCGGGTCGCGGCTCCCCGCTGGGACGGCCGGGACCGCCGGAGAGGCCGGAGAGGCGTAGGACAGCGACGAGTAGCCGGTGCCGAAGTAGTCCACGGCGAGGCGCGCGCCCAGCGCACGCAGGACTCCGAGCGTCGCGATGGCCGTCTCCACGTCGGCCGGCAGCGCGGTCTCCGTCATCTCGAGCCCCAGCTGACCGGCGGTGACGCGGAACTCGCCCAGCCGAGCGCCCGGTGCAGGTCGCCGGCGGTCGGCAGCCGCGGGCGGCCGAGTCGCGCATGGCCTCCGCGAACAGCTCGACCCGCGCGCCGGACGCTCGCCAGGCTCGCGACGGCCCGCGCGAGCGCGGCGATCGCCAGCCCGAGCAGCGCCAGCAGCGCAGCGTCACCGGCGTCGGCGATGATCGATCCGAGGTGCAGCACCTCGACGGGCATCCGGTCGAGGTGCGCTGCACCGAGTGGGACGGCGTCGAGGTGCGCCGAACCGAGGTGGAGGACGATACGGCACTGTGGGCCCACGAGGGATCGTGCGGTGCCCCGGCGCGGCGCCTGGGTTACGACCCCTGTTGCCGGCGCCTGCGGATGGTGTCCTCCCGCTGCTCCTGCTGCCGCTCGAGCTCGGCCTGCATGGCGTCGTCCGGATAGACGGCCGGCTCGGTCACGTCGAGGCTGGCGGGCTCCCGCACCGCCTCTTGCGAGTCGTCGTCCTGGCCGGCGAGGCCGATCGCCGCCGGCGTCGCCCCACCGGAGCGCGGCATCCGGCGGAGCCTGTTCCGGCCGGCCTGGCCGCTGCCGGTGTGCAGCAGCTCCTGCAGGCGCTCCGCGTCCTCGGTGGTGTAGTCGGCGCTCGTCGGCTCCTCGCCCGGCGGGGCGGCGACCGCCGTCTCGGCCCGCTCGCCGTAGCCGATGCCGTAGTAGTCGAAGAGCGCGGCCTCCTCCTCGCGGGAGAGCGCCATCTCGGGGTCGTGGTGCGGTGCGTCCTTCACCTGGTCCTTGGCGAACGGCACGACGATGACGTCGCCGCTCTCGGCCACGCCGGCGAGCGGCACCGGCGCGACGTGCTGGCCGAAGAAGCCGGTGCGGACGGCGATCCAGCCGGCCCGATCGGCATGCTCGTCGAGATACAGCTCGGTGACCGTCCCGATCTTGTTGCCGTCGGGGTCGACCACCGTGCGGTCGAGAACCTGCTCCGGGTCGCTGACCTGCATCGCCATCCCTCTCGGCTCGGACGTGACGGTTCCGCGTGCCAGGAGTACCCGCCCTCGCGCGCCGCGACGCGCCCCGGCTGGCCGGGGCGAGCGGGCTCAGGCCGCCGGCGGCCGGCGGCGCGCGGCGCTTGCCGCTGCCGCGTAGGCGGTGGCCAGCACGGCGCCGACGGCCAGCTCCCGGCGCAGCAGGCGGCGGTGCTCGCGGCCGTCCTGCAGGCCCGCATGGAAGCGGTCGAACCAGCGCGGGTACGGCGAGCGGCCGGCGAAGTGCCGGCCGGGCTTGTCGAGATCGGGCGCCACGCAGGCCAGTCCGGTGGCCATGACGGAGAGCCGCCGGCCGCGCGGTGCCGCGGCCCCGAGCGCGCCGAGGGTGGCGAGGCAGAGCAGGCCGTCGGTGCGCGCGACCCGCAGGAACAGCGGGCGGTCAGGGCCGGCGCCCCAGTGCGGGACGCGGTCCATGGCCAGGTGCGTGGCGAAGGCGAGCGGGAGGGCGATCACCGGGCGGCGGGACGCGAGCCCCAGCAATCCACCGGCGAGCGCATGGTTGGTGACGAGCACGAGGACGATCCTGCCCCATGACGCAGACAACCCCCGGGCTTGGCCTCGCTGATCGCGAGGGCCGGGTGGACGAGGCCCGGCGCCCGGGGGAGCGGTGTCTGCGTTGGAATCCGCCGGCCGCCGTCAGGCTGAGCCGGTGGTACCGGAGTCCGGAGGACGGCGGCTAGCGCGCAGCCACCTCACGAGTCCTATGACTATACAAAGCAGGACCACCTCCCTTCTCGTGTACGACAACGGTACGTGAAGCACCGACCTCCTGCAACGACATGGGGCCGCTGGCGTGGCTGGCGTCGCGACGGGCTCGCGGCCGTCGCCCGCCGGCGATCCCGGCCATGCCGCCGGAGATAGAGTCCGGGGCGTGCGGGTCCTCGTCGCGGGCGGAGCCGGGTTCATCGGCTCCTGCTACGTCCGGACGCTGCTCGCCGGCGGCTACGAGAGCTTCGCGGGGGCGTCCGTCACCGTGCTCGACCGGCTGCCGGCCGCCGGCGCTCGCGCCACGCTCGCGCCCGTCGTCGACGACCCGCGCCTCTGCCTCGTCGAGGGCGACATCGCCGACGAGCGCCTGCTGGCCGGCCTGGTGCCGGGGCACGACGTGGTCGTCAACTTCGCCGCCGAGACGCACGTCGACCGCTCGATCCACGCGCCGCGGCCGTTCGTGCACAGCAATCTGGTCGGCCTGCAGGCGCTGCTGCATGCCTGCGTCACGGCGGAGGTCGGGACCGTCCTGCAGGTGTCGAGCGACGAGGTCTACGGGCCGGTCGAGAGCGGGTGGTGCGCCGAGGACGCACCCCTGGCGCCGAGCTCGCCGTACGCGGCGAGCAAGGCCGGAGGCGACCTGCTGGCGGCGGCCTACCGGCGGACGTACGGCCTCGACGTGCGGATCACCCGCGGCGTCAACACCTACGGCCCGTACCAGTGCCCCGACAAGCTGGTCCCGCTCTTCGTCACCCGGCTGCTCGACGGGCGGGAGGTGCCGCTCTACGGCGACGGCCTGCACGTCAGGGACTGGATGCACGTTGCCGACCACTGCCGGGCGGTGCAGCTCGTCATCGAGCGCGGCGAGCCCGGCGGGACGTACAACGTCGGCGCCGGGCGCGAGCTGACCAACCGCGAGCTCGCCACCCGGCTGCTCGCGGCCTGCGGCGCCCCCGCCGACCTCGTGCGCCACGTCGAGGACCGGCCCGGGCACGACCGGCGCTACGGCGTCGACCGGTCCAAGATCGCCCGGCTCGGCCATGCGCCGGCCGTCGACCTGGACGAGGGGCTCGCCGCTACGGTGCGCTGGTACGCCGCGCGCCGCGACTGGTGGGAGCCGCTCGTCCGCTCCATGTCGCCGCCCCGGCGGGCGTGATTTCCCTCTCGGTACAGTTATGGGCTGGGACCCCAGATCAGCGAAGGAGACCTCCTTGTCGTCGCAAACGTCGTACGAGCTCTCCCACCTGAAGGCGCTCGAGGCCGAGTCGATCCATGTCTTCAGGGAGGTCGCGGCCGAGTTCGAGCGGCCCTGCCTGCTGTTCTCGGGCGGCAAGGACTCCATCGTCATGCTCCGCCTCGCCGAGAAGGCGTTCCACCCGTCCAAGATCCCCTTCCCGGTGATGCATGTCGACACCGGGCACAACTTCCCCGAGGTGCTCGACTTCCGCGACCGGCGGGTCGAGGAGCTCGGCGTCCAGCTAGTGGTCGCGAGCGTCGAGGAGGCACTCGCGTCCGGCCGGGTCAGCGAGCGCTCGGGCGAGTCCCGCAACCGGTTGCAGACCGTGCCGCTGCTCGACGCGATCGAGAAGCACCGGTTCGACGCCGTCTTCGGCGGTGGCCGCCGCGACGAGGAGAAGGCGCGGGCCAAGGAGCGGGTCTTCAGCTTCCGCGACGAGTTCGGCCAGTGGGACCCGAAGAACCAGCGTCCCGAGCTCTGGAGCCTCTACAACGGCCGCACCAACTCCGGCGAGCACATCCGGGTCTTCCCGCTGTCGAACTGGACCGAGCTCGACATCTGGCAGTACATCATGGCCGACGGCGTCGAGATCCCCCTCATCTACTTCGCGCACGAGCGCGACGTCGTGCTGCGCGACGGCATGTGGCTAGCCGTCAGCGACGTCGTCGTGCCCAAGGACGGCGAGCGCGTCGAGCGCAAGCTCGTCCGCTTCCGCACCGTCGGAGACATGAGCTGCACCGGCGCGGTCGAGAGCGACGCCGACGACCTCCAGAAGGTGGTCGAGGAGGTCGCGGTCTCGCGCATCACCGAGCGGGGCGCGACGAGGGCCGACGACCGGTTCAGCGAGGCGTCCATGGAGGACCGCAAGCGCGAGGGCTACTTCTAGGCCGTCCTGGGCCGCCTCAGTTGCGCACCTCGACGAGCCGGGCGGTCTCGCGCGGGCCGGTGAGCGCCCGCTCGAGCACGATCCCGATGCCTAGGGCGTAGATCTTCTTGTCGTAGAGCCCCGGCTCGATCCGCGTCGCCTCCAGCGTCGTCAGCACGTGGTGGAGCGTCCCGTACGGGACCCGCACGAAGCCGCCCGTGCGGACGACCCACGCGGTGTCCTCCGCCTCGCCGGGCAGGTACTCCTGCCGGTACGCATCGGGGATCCGCGGGTGCGCCTCCATCACGATGCCCGGCTCGGCGCCGTCGACGCCGGCCTCCCACGACCCGGACGTGTCCACGGTGCCGTCCGCGTCGTACGACGCGGTCCGCTCGCCCACGTACCACACGTTGCCCTGGCGGTCCTGCGCGTACCAGTCGGACGTCCGCTCGAGCACCCGCCTGCCGTGCGTGGCCACGTCGGTGACGACGCGGGCCCTGATCCCCGCGGCCACCAGCTTCGTCCGGCGGGTGACGGTCACGACGTCGACCTGGGTCTGGCCGTCCTTCACGCCGACGTAGACGAGCTGCCGGCCGACGGGCAGCGGGAAGTACGGGTTGTCGATGCGGGTGGTGAAGCCCGCGGGCCGCAGTTCGTGCCCGGCCGCGCGCCGGGCGGCGGCCGGCGCCGACTGCGCCGGCTGCGTCCACCATGGCGACCACAGGATCCCCGCACCAGCCGCGACCGCGGCAGCTGCGCTCACTGCGAGCGCCTTCGTGCACATGCTCCTCATGGCTGCTCCTCCTCGCTCGACCGAAGGCATGGCCGGATGCTAGAAGGCGGCCTCTGAAAGCTCGTTGAACGCGCTCCTGGCGCTGTACGCTGCGCGCCACGAGCCCTTTGGGAGCAGGACGATGCGGCTGCTACTCGTCGAGGATGACGCCGCGATGGTGCGCGCGCTGAGCCGGGGCCTGCGGGCGAAGGGCTACGCCGTCGACGTCGCCTCTGACGGCGACGACGCGCTCGTGCAGGTCGCCGTCTCCGACTACGACGCCGTGATCCTCGACCTGATGCTGCCGGTGCGGGACGGCTTCGAGGTCTGCCGCGGCATCCGGGCGAGCGGATCGTGGGTGCCGATCCTGATGCTGACCGCCAGGGCCGCGGTGGGCGACCGGATACGGGGGCTGGACGCGGGCGCTGACGACTACCTGGCCAAGCCGTTCGACTTCGGCGAGCTGCTCGCCAGGGTGCGCGCCCTGGTGCGGCGCCAGCCGGCGCACCGGCCCGCCCGGCTCGAGGTCGGCGACCTGATGGTCGACCCCGCGACCCATGAGGTCCGCATCGGCGGCCGCGCAGTGGAGCTGACCCCGCGCGAGTTCGCCGTGCTCGAGCTCCTCGCCCGCCGAGCCGGGTGCGTGACGACCCGGTCCGAGCTGCTCGAGCACGTATGGGACGCCAACTACGAGGGGTCCACCAACATCGTGGACGTGTACGTCGGGCACCTGCGCCGCAAGCTGGCGCGCCCCGACGTCATCCGCAGCGTGCGCGGCGTCGGCTTCGTGCTGACGGAGCAGCGATGAGCGCGCCGATCCGGGTCCGGATGACCGCGTGGTACGTGGCGCTGCTGGCGGTCATCCTGGTCGCGGTCGGCGCGTTCGTCGTCCTGCGCCTGCAGGACGACTTGGTCTCGGCCACCGACCGGTCCCTGCGCCCGGCCGTGCACCAGATCGCGACGGGCTACCGGCACGAGGGCCTGCCGGAGTTCACCGATCAGTCCGCGACGGTGCTGCCACGGCGCGGCGATGCGAGCCAGGTGCTCGCGTCCACCGGCGTGGTCGTGCGGGCGTACGGCGGCCCCGCGGGAGCCGCCCCGATGCTGTCGCCGGCTCGGGTGGCTCAGGTGCTCGGCTCCGGCCCGACCGTCCGCACCGGCCGGCTGGGCGCGGGCGGGCTGTTCCGGATCGCGGCCGAGCCGGTGACCAGGGGCGGCCGGCGGCAGGTGGTGGTCGCGGCCACGTCGCTGGTGCCGATGCAGCGAGCGGTCCACCGGGTCATCTCCCTGCTGCTGCTGGCATTGCCGGTCGCCGTCCTGGTCGCGGCGGCAGGCGGCTGGGCGCTCGCCCGCCGCGCCATGCGACCGATCGACCGGATGATCGGCACGGCGGGCTCGATCGGGCCCGCCGCGCTGGACGAGCGGGTGCCGGTGCCCGCGAGCGACGACGAGGTCGCCCGGCTCGGCCGGACGCTCAACACGATGCTCGACCGCATCCAGCGCGGCGTCGACCAGCAGCGGCGGCTGGTCGCCGACACGGCGCACGAGCTGCGCACGCCGCTGGCGGCCATGCGCACCGAGCTCGACGTGACTCTTTGCACCGACCGGCTCTCGCCACCCGCCCGCAGTGCGCTCGAGGGCGTGCGCGAGGAAGTCGACCGGATGAGCGCGACGGTGGACGACCTTCTCGTGCTGGCCCTTGCGGACGAGCAGGGCCTGCCGACCGCGCGCGAACCGCTCGACCTGCGCGAGCTGGCCCTGCGGACGGCGGATAGGTTGGCTCCGCTCGCCACCCGTCGCGGCGTCGCCGTCGTGGTCGAAGGGCCGCCGGCGCCGCTTCGCGGCGACCCCGGCCAGCTCGGGCAGGCACTGCGCAACCTGCTCGACAACGCCATCGCGTTCAGCCCGCCTGGCGGGCGGGTGACGGTCCGTACGGGCGCCGCGGGCGGCAGCGTCACCGTGACCGTCGAGGACGAGGGCGTGGGCATCCCGGAGGAGGCCAGGGACCGGGTCTTCGACCGCTTCTTCCGCGTCGACGGCTCGCGCGCGCGGGCCACCGGCGGCAGCGGGCTGGGCCTGTCCATCGCCCTGGAAGTGGTGCGGGCCCACGGCGGCCGGATCAGCGTCGCCGGCCGCGAGCCGGGCAGCGCGTTCATGATCACCTTGCCGGCGTAGCCCGGCCGCGGACGGGCGATCACGGCCCGTCGACTAGGCCGGATATCCTTGGTGGTCGGTGCAGAGCGACGGGAGGGGAGCCAGAAGGTGGAACTGCTGCGCTTCGCGACGGCCGGATCGGTCGACGACGGCAAGTCGACGCTCATCGGGCGGTTGCTCTTCGACAGCAAGACGATCTTCGAGGACCAGCTCGCCGCCGTCGAGGAGAGCAGTCGCCGGCGCGGCATGGACTACACCAACCTCGCGCTGCTGACGGACGGCCTGCGCGCCGAGCGCGAGCAGGGCATCACGATCGACGTCGCCTACCGCTACTTCGCGACGCCGAAGCGGAAGTTCATCATCGCCGACACCCCGGGCCACATCCAGTACACCCGCAACATGGTGACCGGCGCCTCGACGGCCAATCTCGCGCTCATCCTCGTCGACGCCCGCAACGGCATCGTCGAGCAGAGCCGCCGGCACGCGTTCATCGCGACGCTGCTGCGCGTGCCCCACCTCGTGCTGTGCGTCAACAAGATGGACCTCGTCGACTACGACGAGGAGGTCTTCGAGCGCATCAAGGCCGAGTTCACGACGTTCGCCGCGAAGCTCGACGTGCACGACCTCTCGTTCATCCCGATCTCGGCCCTGCGCGGCGACAACGTGGTCGAGCGGTCCGAGAAGATGCCGTGGTACGACGGCCCCTCCCTGCTGCACCACCTCGAGAGGGTCTACATCGCGAGCGACCGCAACCTCATCGACGTGCGCTTCCCCGTGCAGTACGTCATCCGCCCGATGTCCGATGCGCTGCACGACTACCGCGGCTATGCCGGTCAGGTGGCCGGGGGCGTCCTCAAGCCCGGCGATGACGTCATCGTGCAACCGAGTGGTTTCACCAGCCGCATCGAGGCGATCGACTCGTACGAGGGGCCGGTCAAGGAGGCGTTCGCGCCGATGTCGGTCACCGTCCGGCTCGCCGACGACCTCGACATCTCCCGCGGCGACATGATCTGCCGCCCGTCCAACCAGCCCACGCCCACGCAGGACATCGACGCGATGGTGTGCTGGATGGTCGACAAGCCGCTCCAGGTCGGCGCCAAGTACGCGATCAAGCACACCACCCGCTGGGCGCGGGCGATGGTGAAGGACGTCGTCTACCGGGTCGACGTCAACACCCTGCACAGGGACGAGTCGGCGGCGGATCTCGGGCTGAACGACATCGGCCGGCTCCGGCTGCGCACCACGCAGCCGCTCTACGCCGACGACTACCGGCGCAACCGCACCACCGGCAGCTTCATCCTCGTCGACGAGGCGACCAACAACACCGTCGGCGCCGGGATGATCATGGAGCAGCGGTGACCGACGACCATCAGCTGGCCGCCGAGCTCGCGTCCGCGGCCGGCGACCTCCTGGTGGCGCTGCGCGCCGAGCTCGGCTTCGACGACCCGCGCATGCTGCGGGCCGAGGGCGACCGCCGCTCGCACGAGCTGCTCGTCGAGCTGCTCGCCCGGTACCGGCCGGGCGATGCCGTGCTGTCCGAGGAGGGCAAGGACGACCCGTCGCGGCTCGACGCCGAACGGGTCTGGATCGTCGACCCGCTGGACGGCACGCGCGAGTACGGCGAGGAGGGCCGTACCGACTGGGCAGTGCACGTCGCGCTGTGGCAGGACGGGGAGCTGGCGGCCGGTGCGGTCGCGCTGCCCGCAGCAGGGAGCGTGCTCGCCACCGGGTCGCCGCCGGCGGAGCGGCCTTCGCCTGGCCCGACGCCCCGGGTGGTCGTGAGCCGCACCAGGGCGCCCGACTGGGTGACCGCGCTGGCCGGCGACCTCGGCGGCGAGCTGCTGCCGATGGGCTCGGCCGGTGCCAAGATCGCCGCCGTGGTGATGGGCGACGCCGACGTCTACGTCCACGCGGGTGGCCAGTACGAGTGGGACTCGGCGGCTCCGGTGGCCGTCGCGTCGGCGGCCGGGCTGCACTGCTCGCGGCTCGACGGCTCGCCCCTGCGCTACAACCAGCCCGACCCGCTGCTGCCCGACCTGGTGGTCTGCCGCCCCGACCTGGCGAGCGACGTCCTCGCCCGGCTGCCGCGCTGAGCCGCCGCCGACCCTCGGTACGATCCTTCGCGGCCTGACCCCTCACCCCCCGGAGGTTCCCGATGGCGCAGCCAACCGACCACGACCGCCCCGTGCTCGTCACGGGCGGGGCCGGTTTCGTGGGCGCCAACCTGGTCCGCCACCTGGGGCGGTCGGGCCGTTCCGTGCGCGTCCTCGACAGCCTGGTCAACGGCCGCACCGATTATCTCGACGGCACCGGCGCTGAGCTCGTCGAGGGCGACATCCTCGACGGCGATGCGGTCGCCGCGGCGATGACCGGCGTGCGCGACGTCGTGCACCTCGCAGCGGCCGGGTCGGTCGTCGAGTCGGTCAGCGACCCCTGGGGCAACTTCGAGAGCAACGTCCGCGGCACGCTGTCGGTGCTCGACGCGGCCAGGCGCACCGGCGTCGAGCGGCTGGTCTTCTCGTCCACCGGCGGTGCGCTCATCGGCGACGCCGCCCCCCCGGTGAGCGAGGAGTCGGTGCCGCGCCCGCTGTCGCCGTACGGAGCCAGCAAGGCGGCAGCGGAGGCGTACTGCCACGCGTTCGCGAAGTCGTACGGACTGCGCACGGTGGCGCTGCGCTTCGCCAACGTCTACGGGCCCTACAGCGGGCACAAGAAGGGCGCGGTGACGGCGTTCTTCCGCGCGCTGCACGCCGGCGAGCCGCTGACCGTGTTCGGCACCGGCACCGCGTCGCGCGACTTCATGCACGTCGACGACATCTGCGCGGCGCTGATGCTGGCGCTCACCGCCGACGTGCCGGGCGGGTCGGTCATGCACGTGGCGACCGGCGTCGAGACGACCGTCAACGAGCTGGCCGCGCTATGCGCCGACGTGGCCGGCCGGCCCGGGCACCCGATCGACCGCCGGCCGGCGCGGCCCGGCGAGGTCGACCGCAACTTCGCGCGCTACGACCTCGCGGCCAAGCTGCTCGGCTTCGAGCCCACCGTCGCCCTGCGCGACGGGCTCGCCGGCACGTGGGACTGGTACGCCGAGCACGTCTTCGTCGAGGGCTCGCCGTACGGCGCGGAGCGCCTCACCGACGCCTGAGCGAGGACCAGGCATGGCTCGAGCCCTTCCCTATCCGGCGATCCTGGACGGCTGCAGGGACCGGGACGGAACCGTCGACCGCAGGCGGCTGTCCGCCGCCCTGATCGACGCCTGGGCCGGCGCGTACGGCGAGAGCGTGGCCGGCGCGGCGCTGCATGAGATACCGATCGAGACGGTCACGTACCTCTTCGACTACGCGTCGTCGCGGGAACTACTGCAGGAGGACCGGGCCGTTGCCGTCGTGGGCGAGTCCGTGGCCGCGGCAGCACTGCGTGATGCCGCCTACCAACGGGGCCATCCCCGCCCGGCCCCTCGCGCCGGGCGCCCGGTGGACAAGGGGCACCTGGTGCCGCACTCCGGGGGCGGCGTGCTGCACGTCAACCTGTTTCCGCAGGACCGGGCCCTGAACAGAGGATGGTCCGAGGAGGGAAAGGCCTACCGGGCGATGGAGCGCGAGATCGCCGTGCCGGGCACCTTCTTCTTCTGCCGCCTGCTCTATGACGACGGCTCATGGTTTCCCAGGGCGGTCGAGCTCGGCGTGCTGCGCGACAGCGGCCTGGCGACGCGCTGCTTCCAGAACCGGTTCGACTGACCGGGACGGTCGTTCGCGCTCGAACCGTTCGAGGCGCCGGTGCAACGGCTCGCGAGCTGGCACGCTCCTAGTCAGCAGGAGGGCTCCGTGGCACCGGCCGGTTTCGACGAGTACTGCGCAGCGCGCGGCAAGGCGATGCTGCGGGTGGCGTACGCCCTCACCGGCAACGTCCCGGACGCCGAGGACCTGCTGCAGACGGCGCTGCTGAAGTGCTACCGCCGCTGGGATCGCATCGACCAGCCCGACGCGTACGTCCGGCGGGTCCTGGTCAGGACGTACGCGGGCCGCCGGCCGAGGCGCGAGCACGCCGCTGCGCAGCTGCCCGAGACCGTGGCGGCTGACCCGCATGGCGTCGACGACCGCGACGAGGTGCTGCGGCTGCTGGGCATGCTCGCGCCGCGCCAGCGCGCGGTCCTCGTCATGCGCTACATGCTCGACCTCAGCGATGCGACCATCGCCCTCGAGCTGGGCGTGACCGAGAGCACGGTGCGCACGCAGGCGTTCCGTGCGCTGGCGCGGTTGCGGGCCGTGCGCGACAGCGACCTCCCCACCCCAGGAGCGACTCATGAGCGATGACCTCGAGACGCTGCTGCGCAACGGCCTCGCCGGTGGAATGCTCGACGACGCGCCGGCCCTGCGCGACCTCGCCGGGGGCGTGCGGCGGCGCCACCGGCAACGGCGGACGGCAGCGCTGACAGCCTTGCTCTCGTCGGCGGCCATTGCGGCGGCCGTGGCTCTCGTCACCCCCTGGAGCGGCGCGCTCGGGGGCCTCGCCGGCCTGGGTGGCCGCGGGCGCACCATCACCGTCGACGGCGCACTGGTGCACCGGTCGGATCACCTCGCCCTGTGCCTGCCGGCACCGTTCCTCGCGGTGGGCTCCGGCCGCGGCGGCCGCCACGTCGACTGCTTGGGCGAGGTCGCGCTCGGCCACGTGCCGGCGTCGTTCCGGCTTCCTGCCGGTCCGGCGGAGGTACGGGTGGTGGGCCGCTACGACGGAAGGACCGTGCGGGTGCGGACCATCGAGCTCGTCCCCACTCGGACCGGGCCAGAGTGGGCCGACCCGCCGTGCGACCCGCCGCCGGGCGGGTGGGCCAGGACCCACGACGATGCCAGCGCCACCTCGCAGGCCGTCTACGACTACGACGCCACGAATCCCAGCTGGGTGGTCGCGATCTCGCAGGCGCGGCCGGAGCCCGGTGTCACGGTCGTGATCGTCGCCACCACCGACGTGGCGCAGACCGAGCGGGATCTCGGCGCCTACGCACGGACGCTGTGCGTCGTGGCCTCCCGCTACACCCGCGCGCAGTTCCAGTCGACCACGCACGCCATGCAGGGGCTGATGGCTCGGTGGCCTGGCCCGTACGGCATCTACGAGGCCGGATCCTCGGTGCGTCCCGACGGCCAGCCGGTCGTCCAGGTCAAGGTCGTCCACGACAGCGCCCGGCTGCGCCGAGTCGTCAGCCGCCAGCCAGCCGGCCTGGTGGACGTGCAGCCCTGGCTGCCCTGGTGATAGGCGTGGGCCGCGGCGCGGTCAGTGCAGCGGGATGACGATCGGCGCCAGGACGGCCGTGAGCACCGTCGTCACCACGACGAGGACCGTGCCGAGCGGCAGGAAGTCGGCGAAGCGGTAGCCCGCCATGCCCTGCACGATCAGGTTGGTCTGGTAGGCGATCGGCGTCATGAAGCAGGTGGACGCGCCGATGGCGACCACGATCGCGAACGTCCGCGGGTCGGCGTGGATGTTGTGCGCCGCCGCGAGCGCGATGGGGAACATGATCACCGCGACCGCGTTGTTGGTCACCAGCTGGGTGATGAGCACGGTCGACACCAGCACGCCGATCAGCACGCCCACGTCGCCGGCCGACTGGCACAGCCGGACGAGCTGGTGCGCTATCTCGGCGGCGAGACCGGTGTCGGCCATGGCGTTGCCGAGCCCGAAGCTCGCCGCGAGCACGACGATGACGTTGACGTCGACGGAGTCCCGCGCCTGCGCCGGCGTCAGCACGCCGGAGGCGACGACGACGATGGCGGCGACGAGCGCAGCGGTCAGGACGCCGAGGAGGCCGGTTGCGGCCACCACGACGAAGCCCAGCATCGTGACGCCGACGACCCATGCCTTGTCGCGCCTCGGGAGGGAGGCGCCCTGCAGCGAGCTGACCGTGCTGAACTCGCCGCGGCTGCGGGCGCGGTCGCCCCAGCCCGGGTCGGCGACGATGAGCAGCACGTCACCGGCGCGCAGCCGGACCTGGCCGAGCTTGCCGGGCACCCGGCTGCCGGCGCGGTGGATCGCCAGCACGCCGCCGTCGAAGCGGGCCCGGAAGCCGATCTCGGCGAGGGTGCTGCCGACGAGCCGCGCGGTCGGCGCGACGACCACCTCGTAGAACCGGTGGCCGCTGCCGCGCGCCAGGCCGATGTGCGGCTGCTCGGCCGAGACGAGACCGGGCATGCGCTGCAGGTCGAGCACGTGGTTGACGTTGCCGGCGAAGGTGAGGCGAGCGCCGGGCGAGAGCACGTTGTCCGGCGACACCGGCGCGATGACCTGGTCGCCGTCGTCGATCTGCACGAGGTAGACGCCCTGCAGGCTGCGCAGCCCTGCCTCGGCGACCGTACGGCCGGCGAGCGGGCTGCCCACCGGTACCCGCATCTCGACGACGAAGTCGCGGATGTCGTCGCTCACTTGCTCGCCCGGCGAGCGGCGGGTCGGGACGAGCCGCGACCCCAGCAGGACGATGAGGCCCACGCCGACGACCGCGATCGGCAGGCCGATCGGCGTGATCTCGAACATCCGCATGGCCTTCATGCCGGCGCTGGTCATCAGCCCGGAGACCACGACGTTGGTCGTCGTGCCGATCGCGGTGAGCAGGCCGCCCAGCACGACCGCGTCGTTGAGCGCCATCAGGTACCACGACGGCGACCGCTGGGTGCGCCGTGCCCAGCCGGCCGCCTCAGGGGCGAGCAGTGCCACCGTCGGCGTGTTGTAGACGAAGGCGGAGAGCATCGTCGAGGGCACGAGCAGGCGGACGAGCTCCTTGCGCCTGGCCCGGCGCTGGGTCGGTGCCGGGCCGTCGCGCCCGAGCACGGCGTGGGCGATGAGGTCGAGCGCCCCGGTGGCCCGCGCCGCGCCGGTCACCACGTACAGCGCCGCGATCGTGACCGGTGCCTCGTTGGAGAAGCCGGCCAGCGCGGCCTTGGTGTCGATCACGCCCGACACGAGCAGCACGGTGACGGCGCCGATCATCGTGATGGGCGCCGAGAAGCGCTCCGTCGCCAGCAGGGCGAGGGTCACGAGGACGACGGCGAGGGTGAACCACGCCTCCCAGCTCACCGGGAACCTCCCGCTGGGGGGACGGCCCCGATCGCACGCAGGTGCCCGAGGATGCGGTCGGCCGCCTCGTCGGCGGTCTCGGTCCTCGTGTCGACGACCAGGTCGGCGTCGAGCGGCACCTCGTACGGGTCCGAGATCCCGGTGAACTCCGGGATCTCGCCTGCCCGCGCCTTGGCGTACAGGCCCTTGCGGTCGCGGGCCTCGCACACCTCCAACGGAGTGTCGACGTGCACGAGCACGAAGGCGCCGTAGCGCTCGACCATGGCGCGGATCGCGCGGCGGGTCTCGTCGTACGGCGCGATCGGTGCCGCGATGGCGATGCCGCCGTGCTTGGTGATCTCGGCAGCGACGAAGCCGATGCGCCGCACGTTGGTGTCGCGGTCGGCGCGGGAGAAGCCGAGCCCCTTCGACAGGTGGGTGCGGACGACGTCGCCGTCGAGCATCGACGTCGACCGCCCGGCCGCCATCAGCCGGACGAGCAGCCGGCCGGCGATCGTGGACTTCCCCGAGCCGGACAGGCCGGTGAGCAGGACGGTGGCGCCGCCGCTCGCGGCGGGGGCGACCGCTGCCGGGTCGGGCGTCGGGCTGGGGGCGACCGTGGCAGCGCCGTAGGCGGTCGCGAGCAGTGCCCGCAGCTCCCCGGTCAGCTCGGGATCGGCGGGGAGCGACGCGGGCACCAGCACCAGCGTGACCGCATCGCCGTACGGCTCGGCGACCCGCAGCCAGGCGCGCACCCGCGCGTGATGGTCGGGGTCGTCCGGCGCTCCCGGCGCGAGCGCGAGGGCGAGCAGCCGGCCACCGGCTGCCGCCAGCATGGCCGCGAAGCCGGCCGGCGTCGGCGGCAGCTCCTCGACCAGGGCGGTCACCTCGCCGGAGCCGCCGGTCGCGCGCAGGCGGTCGCGCACCTCGGCCGCCGCGGGCCGGAGCTGGGGGTAGTCGGGCCGGTCCGGACGGCGCGCCGCGGTCAGCGCGCCGCGCAGCCGGAGCGAGCCGTCCTCGCGCTCCGCCGACGCGACCAGCAGCACCGCGAGCAGCACGCCCTCGAGGTCGCGCAGCGCGACCGGCTCCCCGGCCGCCGGCGGCTTTCCCGCCTCGGCCGCCCCGGTGCGGATCGACACCTCGGCATCGGGGGCGATCGCGCCGGAGGCCACCAGGTCGATCGCCCCTGCCTGGACCGGGTCCACGGTGAGCGACACCAGCCCGGCCGCGGCGCGGGCGAGCGCGTCGGGCGCGGTGTCGAGGGTCGGCACGGCGGGCTCCTCCGGTCGGTCGCTTGCTTCGGACGGCATCAGCCACCGAACGGGAGGATACGTACGTGGACGCGGCCGTGTCCGGTCGCGGTGGGCGAATGGGGCAGATGTGACGTCAGGGGCAGCCGAAAGGGGCTGCCGTCCCTATGCTCGATGCATGTCCGGTGACGCCTGGCAGCGCGAGCTGCGCGCCAAGGGCTACCGCCTCACGCCGCAGCGCCAGCTGGTGCTGGAGGCGGTCCAGGGGCTGGGCCACGCCACGCCGGACGAGATCGCCGCCGAGGTCAGGCGGACGGCGCGCGGCGTCAACCTCTCGACGGTCTACCGCTCGCTCGAGCTGCTCGAGGAGCTCGGCCTGGTCACCCACGCCCACTTCGGCCATGGGCCGCTCACCTACCACGCCAAGGACGGCGACGAGCACGCCCACCTCGTCTGCCAGTCCTGCGAGCGGATCGTCGAGCTGCCGCCGGCCGCGCTGGCCGACCTGCTCGAACGAGCGCACGACGACTACGGCTTCTCCGTCGACGTGACCCACATCGCGCTCTCCGGGCTGTGCGCCGACTGCTCGACGGCCACCGGACCGGCCGGGGAGTCGTCCGCCGGCGAGCGGTGAGTCGCGCGGGACGTACGCTGGCCTCATGCGCAGCCCCTTGCTGGACCGGCCCGGTGCGGTGCCCGCCGATCCGCCTGACGAGGGCATCGCGGCCCACTACGGCGATCCCTTCCGCGAGCAGCGTCGGCTCGCGGCCGGCGACGGGCTCGTCGACCTGTCCGACCGCGGCGTCGTCACCGTCACCGGCCCCGACCGCCTCGGCTGGCTGCACTCCCTGACCACCCAGCACCTGACCGCGCTGCCGCCGGGCACGCCCACCGAGGCGCTCGTCCTCAGCCCGCACGGGCACGTCGAGCATCACCTGCACGTGCTGGACGACGGCGAGACCACCTGGCTGCACGTCGAGCCGGGCACCGCTGGCGCGCTCGTGGGATTCCTCGACTCGATGCGCTTCATGCTGCGGGTCGAGGTCGCCGACGTGACCGACGGGCACGCCGTCGTCCACCGCGCCGGCCGGTACGGGATCGTGCCGCGCGAGCGGCTCGCCGCCCTGCCCGCCCAGCACGGCGACCCGGTCGGCCTGCTCGCGCACGAGGCCCTTCGGGTGGCGGCCGGGGTGCCCCGCCTGCACCGCGACACCGACCAGCGCACCATCCCGCACGAGATCGGGTGGCTGCCCGTCGCCGTGCACCTGGACAAGGGCTGCTACCGGGGCCAGGAGACGGTCGCCAGGGTGCACAACCTCGGCCGGCCGCCGCGCCGCCTCGTGCTGCTGCACCTGGACGGCAGCGCCGACGTGCTGCCGGCGGCGGGCACCGAGGTGACCCTTGACGGCGCCCGCGTCGGCTCGCTGGGGACGGCCGTGCACCACTACGAGCTGGGGCCGATCGCCCTCGCCCTCGTCAAGCGCACCGTCCCCGACGGCGCCACCCTGGCGGTCGGCGGCATGAACGCCGCCGTCGAGCCGCTGCCGGGCCTGTCGTACGGCGAGCTCGCCGCGCCGCGGGCGCGCCCGCGGCTGGGTGCCTGACCGCTCACTGCACGGCGATCGCGTCGATCCAGGTCCAGGTGCCGGTCGAGGCCGCGGCGTGGCCGCCGGTGTTCGTCAGCATGACGACGTGCTGGCCGGGCGAGCCGTGCCACACCGGGATCACGTGGCGCCACTGGCCGGTCCTCGTGTAGAGCCTGACCCGGCTGACGTAGTGCCCGTCGACGTTGACGTACACGCTGCCGCTGCTCGGCGTCGTGTAGGCCACGATCGCCAGGCTGCTCCCGGTGAAGTGGGCCATCGTCCGCGCGCGCTTGGTCGCGCTGCCGGCGATGCGCCCGCCGAACGCGCTCGCCGCGTCCTGGTGCCGCCAGCCGGAGCTGTAGGTGAAGTGCGTGCCGTCCCACGGGACGACGACGTACGGCGAGTACTCCCAGTCGCCGGTGTTGCCGGCCCGGTCGGTCTCCTGCACCTCGAGCCGGTAGGCCGCGCCCTGGAGCATCGTCACGGTCTGCTTGCCGGTGGTGCCGCGGGTGCCGGTCCACACGACCCGCCCGTCGCGGTAGCGGCGCAGGCGCACCGAGAACTGCCCGGCCCACGACGGTGCGGGCCCGTCCGTCAGGGTGCCCCACGACGGGCTCAGCCGGGCGTCGAGCCCGTCGTACGGCGTGAGCGTCGCGTACGGGGTGGGCGCCACGGTGTCGAGCAGGACGTTCGCCGCCGCGCCGAGGCAGTCGCTGTCGGTGGCGGCGCCGAAGGAGACGGCGGTCGCGCGGTCGCCGCTCGCCGCGATCGGGATCGTGGTGGGCGCGGTCGTGCCGCCGCCGGCCGAGCACGCCGTCGAGGGGCCCTCGCCGGCCTGCCACGAGGCGACCGTCGTGCCCGCCGGCACGCTCGCGTCGACGGGGACGGCCGGCGTGGCCACCGCGACCGGCGCGACGAGGGCGGGGGCGAGCAGCTGCGGCCCGAGGGCGCTCCACCGCGGAGAGCCGAGGCCGGTGACCGGGTCCCAGCCGAAGCCGGTGGGGTAGGTGCCGTTGGAGCCGGCGGTGATGTCGCGGAACGCGCCGGTGTTGCCGTAGAGGACGGCGTGGGCGTCGCCGATGCCGCTGGTGCGGCCGGCGGCGGCCAGCGCCGAGACGAACAGGCCGGCCTGGGCCGGCGCTCCCGCGCTCGTCCCGCCGCCGAGGCACCACGCCGTCACGCCGCACAGCCGCTTCTCGTACACGCCGAAGCCGGTGCGCGGGTCGGCCGCCGACGCGATGTCCGGCACCGCCCGCTTGGTCGTGGTGAACTGGCCACCGATGCCGACCTGCCACGCCGGCCGGTCGAACTGCGTGGAGTAGCCGCCGCCGGTGCCGACCGTGCGCCCGGCGGCGGGCCAGGCCGGTCCCCACGCGGTCTCCCGCCACGACCCGTCGGTGTGCGTCAACCGGGTGCCGCCCACCGCGACGACCACGGGCGACGAGCCGGGGAAGTCCACCGAGAGCTGGCCGGCGGCCGGGTTGGGCGAGCCGTCGGAGAGCACCTGCCCGCAGTCGTACGAGCCGGAGTCGCCCGACGCGGCGAAGATGGTGACGCCCGCCGCCGTCAGGTTCTCCAGGGTCTGCTCGATGGTGGTCAGCTGGCCGGTGTCGCCGCCGGGCGCGAAGTCCTGCTCGCAGGCGCCCCACGAGATGCTCAGCGCGGTCACCGGCTGGCCGCCCCAGATGTCGGTCAGCAGCTTGGTGAGCGCCAGCTCGAAGCCCGCCGGCGTGTTCTCCGCGAAGTAGATGCGCTGCGCCGCGCCAGGGGCCGTCGCGAGCAGCGACTCCTGGTCGAGCGCGACCTCGAAGTCACCGCTCCCGTCCGCCGGCGCGCGGGAGGATGAGCGCTGGCTGGTGTCCATGTACGGGTGCAGCGCCGCCGGGTCGGCGCCGGTGAGGCCGGCGGCCGTGGCGTAGTCGGTGAGATCGCTCTGGTTCCAGCCGGCGAACTGCAGGGTGGCCACCGTCGTGCCCGCACCGGTCGCGGTGGGGTCGGCCCCGTACGCGTCGTGCAGCTCCTCCGCGCCGAGCGTCCCGTCCGGCCGCGGCATCGGCGCGAGACGGCGCAGCACCGCCCGGTCGTCGAGGCCGACGACGCCGTCGACCACTCCGGCGAGCGCGGCCGGCGACCGCAGCGTCCCCCGGTGGCTCAGGCGCCCGCCGGTCCGTACGGCGGTCACGCCGAACGCGCTCGCGGCGGTCGCGGCCGGCGCCGTCGCGGTGAGTGCCCACGGCGACCGGCCGGTCACCGTGAGGCCGTGCGCGGCGAGCCAGGCCTCGGCGCGCTCCCTGGACGCCGCGGCGGGCGCGGCGGCGCGCAGGGTCGCCGTCCGCTCGGCGAAGCTCGCGGACCGCGACGCGGCGAGCCGGCCGAGCGCGCCAGGGTTGGCGGGGCGCAGCAGCAGGACGACGGTCGCGTCGCCGGAGCCGGGCCCGCTGGCCGTGGGGGCGGCCTGGGCGGCGGAGAGGCCAGTCGAGAGGCCGGCGAAGGGAAGGGCGACGACGGCGAGCAGCGCGGTGACGCTGCGCCGAACGGAGTAGCGACGAGGCATGGGAGCTGTATCGGTGCCGGGGTTGTGGGCCTTGACCCCCGTCGGTGGCTGCCGGTCCTCACCCGTCGAGGTCGAGGACGAGCGTCATCGGCCCGTCGTTGACGAGCTCGACGGCCATCTGGGCCCCGAACCGTCCGGTGGCCACCTCGGCGCCCCGCTCGCGCAGTGCCGCGACCACCTCGTCGACCAGCGGCTCGGCGACCGGGCCGGGCGCCGCGGCCGACCATGAGGGGCGGCGGCCCTTGCGGGTGTCGGCGTAGAGGGTGAACTGGCTCACCACCAGCAGCGGCGCTCCCACGTCGGCGGCCGAGCGCTCTCCGGGCAGGATCCGCAGCTCGTGCACCTTGCCGGCGAGCGCCCGTGCCGTGGCGGCGGTGTCGTCGTGCGTCACGCCGACCAGCACGACCAGGCCCGGCCGGTCGATCCGGCCGACCACCTCGCCGTCGACGCTGACGCTGGCCCTCGTCACCCGCTGGACGACCGCTCGCACCCGGCCGACGGTAACGGAGGGGCGGTCAACGGCCGAAGAGGCCCTTGCGCTTCTTGTCGTTCTTGCCGGCGGAGGCGGGGCCCGGCGACCGCGTGGTCGGTCGGGATGCCATCGGCGGTGGGTGATCCTCGTCGTCAAGGCCGAGCGACGACAGCTCGCGCAGCAGCATCGCGGTGTCGGCCATCTCGTGCACCGGCACGAACGCCGGCTCCGGTTCGGGCTCCGGCTCTGGCTCTGGCTCCGGCTCAGCGGCGAGGATCGGGTCGGCCGCGAGATCGGCGAAGTAGCCGGCCGCGCTGCCCTCCATGCCCGGATAGGTGGGTGCCGGGTACGGCACGGGCGCCGGTGGCTCGGCGGCGCGGGCCGCTTCCTCCGTCGCGCGGGCGGCCTCCTCGGTGGCGCGACGTGCGGTCTCCTCGGCGGCGAGCCGGGCTTCCATCTCGGCGACGAGCCTGGCCTGCTCGGCGGCGTTCTCCTCGGCGACGAGCCGGGCGTTCTCCTCGGCGGCGAGCCTGGCCTGCTCGGCGGTGGCCTCCTCGGCTGCGAGCCGGGCAGCCATCTCGGCAGCGAACCGGGCCTGCTCAGCCGCGGCTTCCTCGGCGGCGCGCCTGGCCTGCTCAGCCGCGGCTTCCTCGGCGGCGCGCTTGGCCTGCTCGGCGGCGGCTTCCTCGGCGAGCCGGCGAGCCTCCCGCTCGTCCTGCTCGGCCCACGCGGCCGGCTCGGCGGCCCGGCGCTGGGCCTCGAGCCAGGTCGCGTGATCGGCCCAGGCGGACCTCTCAGCGGCGGTGCGCTGCTCGGCCAGCCAGCTGGCGTGGTCGGCCCAGGCGTATGGCTCCGTCGCGCCCCGCTGGGCCTCGAGCCAGGTCGCGTGATCGGCCCAGGCAGCGGCCTCGGCGAAGGTGCGCTGGTCGGTGAGCCAGACGTGGTGATCGGCCCAGGCGGGCTGCTCGGCGGCGGTGCGCTGCGCGGCGAGCCAGGCGGCGTGGTCGGCCCAGGCGCCGGCCTCGGTGGCGGCCCGTTCCGCGGTGAGCCAGCCGTGATGCTCGGCCCAGGCGTAGGGCTCGGCGGCCCGGCGCTGGGCGGCGAGCCAGGTCGCGTGGTCGGTCCAGGCGGGCTCCTCGGCGGCGGTGCGCTGCGCGGCGAGCCAGGCGGCGTGGTCGGCCCAGGCGCCGGCCTCGGTGGCGGCCCGCTCCGCGGTGAGCCAGCCGTGATGCTCGGCCCAGGCGTAGGGCTCGGCGGCCCGGCGCTGGGCCTCGAGCCAGGTCGCGTGGTCGGTCCAGGCGGACTTCTCAGCCGCGGCCCGTTGCGCGGCGAGCCACGCGGCGTGCTCGGCCCAGGCGGCGGCCTCGGCGAAGGTGCGCTGGTCGGTGAGCCAGACGTGGTGATCGGCCCACGCGGCGGCCTCGGCGAAGGCGCGCTGGTCGGTGAGCCAGCCGTGGTGATCGGCCCAGGCGGCGGCCTCGGCGGCGGTGCGCTGGTCGGTGAGCCAGATGTGGTGATCGGCCCAGGCGGCGGCCTCGGCGGCGGTGCGCTGGTCGGTGAGCCAGATGTGGTGATCGGCCCAGGCGGGCTCTTCCGCCGCGGCTCGTTGCGCGGCGAGCCACGCGGCGTGCTCGGCCCAGGCGGCGTCCTCGGCGAAGGCGCGCTGGTCGGTGAGCCAGACGTGGTGATCGGCCCAGGCGGGCTCCTCGGCGGCGGTGCGCTGGTCGGTGAGCCAGATGTGGTGATCGGCCCAGGCGGGCTCTTCCGCCGCGGCTCGTTGCGCGGCCAGCCAGGTCGCGTGCTCGGACCAGGCGGCGTCCTCGGCCGCTGCTCGCTCGGCCAGGCGCCGCTCCTCGTGCTCGGCCCAGGCGGCGATCTCGGCGGCGGCGCGCTGCGCGGCGAGCCAGGTCGCGTGGTCGGCCCAGGCGTCCGGCTCCACCGAGAGCCGTTCCGCCCGCAGCCACAACGCGTGCTGCTGCCAGGCGAGCGCCTCGCTCTCGGCCCGCTCGCCGGCCAGCCGCCTGGCTTCCTCCTCGGCGGATAGGCGGGCCGCTTCGGCGGCCTCCTCGCGGGCCCGCTCGGCCAGCCGCCGCTCCTCGGCGGCCAGCCGTACGACCTCGAGGTCGACGACGGCGGCGACCTGCTCCTCCTCGTCCGCCTCGCCGTTCGCCTGCCGGCGCTGGGTCTCGGCGGCGGCGTGCGCCGCGGCGAGCTCGGCGGCGGCCGCGTCCCGCAACCGCTCCCGGCGCGCCCGCTCCTCCTGGCTGAGCCGGGGCTGGGCGTCGTCCGGCTGGGGTGCGGGCGTGCGCCGCCCGGGTCGCTGCACGAGGGCGAACGGGTCGTAGTCCGTCGACTGCGGGCCGAGCAGCGCGGACAGCGCCTGCGAGACCCGGGCGATCGACGTGCCGAACGGATCCTCGCCGGTCCCGCTCTCGATCGCGTCGCCGCCCGCCGGCGCCGCGATGTCGTCTCGCCGGCCGGGGCCTGGCGGGAGGTCGGGGGGCAGGAGGCTCGCCGGGTCGCCGTCGGCGACCAGCGGCCGGGAGCCCAGGGCGCCGATCAGGCGGGCGGCGACGGCCGCCGGCGCGAGCGGCTCAGCGTCGGCTTCGGCCATGAGCTCGTCGGCCTCGACCGCATCGCTCGATTCGATGACCTCGACCGTCTCGATCGGCTCGCGCGCGAGCGCCGACGCCACCGCCGCGGTGATGGAGGCCATCGACGTCTCGTGGGCGATCACCGTGACGGGCGCAGCGCCGCCACCGCCGGCACCACTGTCGCCGCCGGCACCACTGTCGCCGCCGGCACCACTGTCGCCGCCGGCACCACTGTCGCCGCCGGCACCACTGTCGCCGCCGGCACCACTGTCGCCGCCGTCACCGGTCGCCGCCGGGGCGGCCGGCCGGCTCGATTCGGCGGCGAGGTCCTCGTCGACGTCGACGAGCCCGGCGTGGACGAGGGTGGCCACGACCTGGCCGGCCTCGAAGAGGGTGAACCCGCAGTCGCGGGCGAGCTCGGCGAGGGTCCGCTCGTTGTCCACCTTGCACAGCAGCGCCCACGCGTCGGCGTCGAGCGTCACGTCGGCCGAGGCCGGCCCGCGGGTCGACAGGACGGGCACCGCGGCGGGGCCGTGCACGACGCCGACGATGCGGTCCCAGGCGACGCTGCGCTTGGCCACCTCGGTGAGCAGCTCGGCGACGGTGACCGGCTCGGAGACGTCCTCGCGGGTCCGCTCGTTCTTGCGGACCCGGAACTTGCCGGTCGGCCAGTGCATCAGGTCGGTCATCGCGTCGCGCAGCTGCTCGGCGACGAACGCCTCCACCACCGGCTGCTCGACGAAGCCGAGGTGCACCAGCAGCTCGCCGAGCCGCCAGCCCTGCAGCTCGGTGCGCTGGGCCTCGAGCGCCTCCGCGAGGGCCTCGGGAGCGAGCGCACCGGAGGAGATGAGCCGGGCGCCGAGGGCAGGGCGGCGGCTGGGGACCGAGACGGAGTAGACGAGCCCGGCCTTGAAGTAGACCAGCGCCTCGTCGCCCGAGGGGTCGATGACGTGCAGGCAACCGGTGAGCCCGTCGGCGGCCAGCTGGTCGAGCAGGGTGGGGAGAGGGGTTGAGGTGAGGTCGCCCTTCAGCACCACGACCTCCCTCGCTGCTCGCCCTCGTCGCACAAGGGCATCGGCAGTGCCGAGCGGGGTGTTAAGCCGAAAGGGCCAACCGCCGAGCGCCGATTTTCCGCAACCGGCGCCGGGCGGTCGCCCTCCATGGGCGACCATGACACGATCAGGGGCATGGCGAGCACGCTGCTGACCGTCGCGCCCACCGGCGCCGAGACCGCGAAGGCCGACGCGCCCGCGTTGCCGGTCACGCTCGACGAGCTGGTCGGCACCGCGAAGGCGTGCCAGGCCGCCGGCGCCGCCGTCGTCCACGTCCACATCCGCGACGACGCCGCCGCGCCGACGCTCGACGTCGGCCGCCTGCGCGCGACCGTCCAGGCGGTCCGCGAGCAGACCGACCTCATCGTGCAGCTGTCGACCGGAGGCGCGGTCACCGACCCGTACGAGGCCCGCCTCGCCGTGCTCGACGCCGAGCCGGACGGCTGCTCGCTCACGATGGGGACGGTCAACTTCGGCACCGACGTCTTCATGAACCCGTGGCCGTTCATCGTCGAGCTCTACCAGGCGACGCAGGCCCGCGGGGTCGTCCCCGAGTTCGAGATCTTCGACCTGGGGCACCTCGCCTCGCTGCACCGGCTGCTCGACAAGCACGGCGCGCCGCACGGCGGGCACGTCCACTGCGACCTGGTGATGGGCGTTCCTGGCGGGATGCCGGGCACCACCGAGGCGCTGGTGGCCGCGGTGGCGATGCTGCCGGCGGGGGCGACGTTCTCCGCGACGGGCGTCGGGCGCAGCTCCCTGCCGGTCGCGCTCGCCGCGCTCTCCGCCGGCGGGCACTTGCGGGTCGGCATGGAGGACACGCTGACGTACGCGGCCGGCCAGCCGGTGCGCGACAACGCGCAGCTGGTCGAGCGGGCGGCCGAGCTGACCAGGCTGGTGCAGCGCCCGCCGATGACCACCGACGAGGCCCGCGCGATGCTGGGGATCGACGACCGACGGCCGACCGGACCCACCGGCTCGGAGGAGTCCAGGAGGAGTAGAGCCACGTGACCGACGACCTGGGGGTGCTGCCGGGAGGCCACCGCCGCATCGACCGGCTGCTCGGCGAGGAGCACGACGTGCGGGCGCTCGAGATGACCGAGCTGCGCCGGCTCCGCGACGACGCCGAGCAGGAGGAGACCGACGCGTCGTACGTCCGCCGCCTGCTCCAGGGCCGGATCGACATCGTCGAGGCCGAGCTGCGCCATCGCAGGGGCGAGGGCGGCGACCTCATCTCCGAGCTGCCGCGCATCCTCGCCGACGAGGGCGCCCCGGCCGCCCCGCGAGGTCTCGGCCGGCACACCGCCGTCGAGCCGTCCAGGGCCGATGCCCACCGCCGGCACGTCGAGGCGCTGGTCGCCGACGTCGACCTCGACGACGTGACCGCGCGCACCGACGACGAGCTGGCGAGAGCCCTCGAGGCCTATCGCGGCGAGGAGCAGCGCATCTCGCAGGCGCGCCGGCGGCTCCAGCAGCTCATGGACGTGGCCAGCGCCGAGCTCACCAGGCGCTACCGCGACGGCGAGGCCGACCCGGCGGCGCTGCTGCCGGGCAACGAGCCCGGCACCTGATGAGCGGGCCGGGCACCCTCCCGGTCGTAGCTGAGGTCGTGCGCTCCGGCTTCACCGAGGGCCGGCACCACGGCGCGGTGGTCGCTCTGCGACCCGACGGGGGGATAGCGTTCGCGATCGGCGACGTGGGGGCGCCGGTGTTCCCGCGCTCGTCGAACAAGCCCATGCAGGCGGTCGCCGTCCTGCGCGCGGGGGTGGACCTGCCGCCCGACCTGCTCGCGCTCGTGGCCGCCTCGCACAGCGGCGAGCCGGTCCACGTCGAGGGGGTGCGCCGGATCCTGGCCGGCGCGGGCGTCCACGAGTCGGTGCTGCAGAACACGCCCGACCTGCCGCTGGACGTCGAGTCGGCCCACGCGCTCCTGCGCGCCGGCGGGAAGCCCGATCCCCTGCACCAGAACTGCTCGGGCAAGCACGCCGGGATGCTGGCGGCGTGCGTCTGCGCCGGATGGCCGGTGGCGGACTACCGCGATGCCGACCACCCGCTGCAGCGGCTCGTCAGGGAGGTGGTCGAGGAGGCGGCCGGCGAGACGGTCGGCGCGACCGGCGTCGACGGGTGCGGGGCGCCGCTGTTCGCGATCTCGCTCGCCGGCCTGGCACGGGCGTTCCGCTGGCTGGTGCTCGCGCCGGCCGGTACGCCGCAGCGCCGCGTCGCCGACGCGATGCGGGCCCACCCCGAGCTGGTCGGCGGCACCGGCCGCGACGTCACGGCGCTGATGGCCGGGCTGCCCGGCTGCGTCGCGAAGGACGGCGCCGAGGGCGTCTACGCCGCCGCCATGCCGGACGGCTCGGCCGTCGCGGTCAAGATCGCCGACGGTGCCTCGCGGGCCAGGGTGCCGGTCATGGTGGCGGCGCTGCGCCGGCTCGGCGTCGATGCGCCGGTCCTCGCCGAGCTGGCGGAGACGCCCGTCCTCGGCCACGGCCGGCCGGTGGGCGCGGTACGGGCGACGCTGCCCGGCTAGGCGCGACGGGGGCCGCGGCCAGATCGGATCAGGGTCGAGCGGGTCAGACCGCCGCGAGGCCGAGCGCGTGGCCCAGCACCGGCTCGAGCTCGGCCGATGGCGCGATGACGGTGAGCGCGTCGACCGTCCTCGCGTCGAGGCTGTCCAGGACCGGGTCGCTCCCGGCGGCGCGCGCCGGCTCGGCCAGCAGCCGCTCCTGGAGACCGGCCATCGCCATGAGCAGCATGAGCAGCGCGACGGGGGTCACGAGCGTGGCGGCGAGCAGCATGTCGGACCTCCCTGCGATCGGCGCGATGATGGTCGGGGTCGTGCGCACTGGCGTCATCGGAGCGCCGCGGAGCAACCTTGCTGCGGCAACCGGGTGAGCGGGTGCCTGGGTTTGAGCTCCACCGGTCGCGGTAGGAGCAAGCAGGATCGTGATCTTCGGAGGTCGTCATGGCGCTGTCGAAGCAGGAGGCCCGCTCGGCCGTCGAGATCGGGGCGCTGGCCACCGGGTCGCTGGGGTTCGCCTTCCCGCGCTTGTCGGCGCGGCTGCTCGGGAGCGATCCGACCAGCGGCGCGAGCCTGTCACTGGTACGGATGGTGGGCGCGCGCAGCATCACGTACGGGGCGCTGCTGATGCACCTCGAGGACGACGACGACGTCGAGCTCGCGCTCATCGCCGGCGCAGCTGCCGCCTCGGCCGACACCGTCGCAGCGCTCGTCGGGGCCGCGCGGCACCGGCGCACCTGGCCGGGCGCGCTGCTCACCGCCGTCGTCAGCGGCTCGCTCGCCGCGCTGGCCTGCTGGGCGCTGACCACCGACGAGTAGGCGTCCACCGGCTCCTCATGACCGCTCGTCGCGCCCGGAATCGACTCGATCCGCTTCGAGTGGCAGGGTTCCACGGCCCATGCTTGGCTTCTCTCGTGCGATGGCTGCCGTTGCGAGAGGAGCTCCTGTTGGTCGACCCGGTGCCGGACGTGGAAGCCGATGCCGCTCTCGCGGCGCTCGATGATCTCGTGGTCGCGATCGAGCGGACCCAGCGCTCGCTGGAGGATGCGGTGGCCCGCGCCGAGGAGCTGCGAGGTCGCCGGCTCGCCGGCCAGCCCTACCGCGAGATCGTGGCGACCGACCGGCGGCCGCTGGTCGAGGTGGTCAGCAGCAGCACCAACCGGCTGATCGAGGCCGGCAGCCGGTTCCGCCGGGCGCAGGCCCGCGCGCTGCGGGCCGAGGGCCTCACGATGGAGGCCATCGCCGACCTGTTCGGGGTGACGAGGCAGCGGGTGTCGCACCTGCTCAACTCCGGAGCGTCCGGCGGCACCGAGCCGATCACCGAGCCGGCCACCCGGCCGGCCACCCGGCCCGCCACCGTGCAGCTCCCCTCGCACGAGGGAGCGGCGCAGCTGCCCCAGCCGGCCTCGTGACCGGACCGCATCGAGCATGGACCTCCAGCACGACGAGGGGGCGAGTGGCCGCGACGGGCAGTCCCCGCAGCCAGGAAGCACCGCCCGCCGGCGCTCGGCGCCCGGGCGGGAGGCGCTGATCCGCGCCCTGCTCGACGGGGTTGCCGGACGAGGAGCGCGCGTGGGTGGTGAACCGCATCCGCCACCACCGCCGGCTCGCCGCCGTCGACGAGGCCTCCGAGGGCCGGTTCTGACAGAGCTGCACCTGCCGGTGCCTGCTCAGTGCCGGTCGGCCTCGCCCGCCGGTGCCGGCCGGTCGTCCGGTGGCCGGTGCAGCGGCCGCCCGTCGGACGCGGTGATCGTCAGCACGTCCGGCGGCACGTGGTCGACCTGCAGCGTGGTGTGCACGATGCCGTACCGCTGCGCCAGCTCGCTCTCGAGGTCGCGGCGCACCGCGTGGCAGTCGGCAGCGGCGGCGGTGAGCACGTGCGCTGACAGCGCGGTGAAGCCGGAGGTGATCGTCCAGACGTGGACGTCGTGCACCGAGGCCACCTCCGGATGCCGGCGCAGCGACCGGCGCAGCTCGGCCAGCTCGGTGCCGGCCGGGGCGGCCTCGAGCAGGATGCGTCCCGACGCGCGCAGCAGCCCGGCCGCCGCCCAGATCATGAGCCCGGCCACGACCAGCGAGGCGACCGGGTCGGCCCGCTGCCAGCCGGTGGTGATGACGACGAGGCCGGCGACCACCGTCCCGGCGAACGCGTAGAGGTCGGTGCGGACGTGCTGGAAGGCGCCCGCGACGTTGAGGCTGCCCCTGTCGGCCTTGGCGAGCGTCCAGGTGGCGGCGAGGTTGACCACCACGCCGGCGAGTGCCACCCCCACGAGCGCCCCGCCGATGACCGTCGGCGGGTGGATCAGCCGTCGTACGGCCTCCACGACGACGAGGCCGGCGACCACGATCAGGCTGACCCCGTTGCCGGCCGCGGAGAGGATCTCGGCCCGGCGCAGCCCGAACGTCCACGGGCCTCTGGCCGGCCGGGCCGCGAGCCGGGCCGCGACGAGCGCGGCCGCGAGCGCGATGACGTCGGTGAGCAGATGCCCGGCGTCGGCGAGCAGGGCCAGCGATTGGGCGACGAGGGCCACCACGACCTCGACGACCATGAAGGCGCCGATGAGGCAGAGCGCGACCGTGAGGTAGCGGGCGTCCGCCGCGCCGCTCAGCCGGTGGGCGTGCCCGGCATGCGGCTCGTGGCCCGACCCGGGAGCGCCGCGCCGATCACCGTCCTGCGCGCCCCTCGTCACCCGCTGACCGTACCTGGGGACGGTGGTGGGCGGCAGCCGGGCTCAGGCGGCGATCGGCCGGGTGACCAGGCGCCGAAGGCGCCGCTCGGCGACCCCGGTGCCCGCCGAGATGTCGGCGACGGAGGCGCCACCGGCGAGCAGCTCGGCGACCGCCGCGGCCATCACGGCGGTGCACTCCTCGGTGTCGGGCCTCGGCTGGTCGAGGACGAACGCAGCGAGGCGCGCCCGCAGCATGGGCGACGGGATTCGACGGAGATCGGCCGGCACGAGCATCGGCTTCACGGTAGTCGCCCGCGGGCCGGGACATGGCCCGTTCGGATTATCCGACCGTGGTCATCCGGCGGCCGCTCCGCACTGCCGCCGCCCGGCGATCAGCCGATCAGCTCGGCCCAGACCCGCTTGCCTGGGCTCTCCCGCTCCACGCCCCACCGCGCGGCCACCGCGTCGACCAGCCACAGGCCGCGGCCGGACTCGTCGAACAGGCCGGGATCGCGTCGCTCGGGCATCCGGGGCGAGTCGTCGGCCACCTCGACCAGGACGCCCTGCGGCGTCGGGAGGACCGAGAGCCGCACCCCCGTGTGGGCATGGCGCACGGCATTGGCGACCAGCTCGGTGGCGACCAGCTGGACGGCCAGGCAGAGCTCGTCCGCCGCCACGGCGCCGCACACCTGGCGCACGTGCCGACGCGCTTCGGCCGCTGAGTCGGCCGAGCAGGGCAGCTCCGTGGTCGACCCGGTGGACCGGGCCGAGGAGCGCCACGCCCTCTGCTGGACGTCTGATGGATCACCCATGGCTCTTCCGGTCTGCCCTCATCGCGGGGAAGGCGACACCAGCCGGGAGGTGACAGTTCAGGCGCGCCGCCGCAAGGGTCGGGCATGGCATGGCCGGGTGACGGGGCTCACGCCGGTGCCGCTTGGCACGGCACCGCCAGGTGCTTACTGTTGCAAGCACACGGCAAGCACCCATGGCACGCACTCGGTGCGGGAGGCAGGCATGGCGACACTGAACATGCGCGAGCTCGGGGCCTACATCCGCGACCAGCGGCACGGCGCGCAGATCTCGATGCGCCAGCTCGCCAAGCTGGCCGGGGTCTCCAACCCCTACCTCAGCCAGATCGAGCGGGGGATGCGCAAGCCGAGCGCCGACATCCTTCAGCAGATCGCGAAGGGGCTGCGGATCTCCGCCGAGGCGCTCTACGTGCAGGCCGGGATCCTCGACGAGCGCGACGACGACGGTAACGTGCCCGCCGCGCTGCTGGGCGACCCGCACATCACCGAGCGCCAGAAGCAGGTCCTGGTCGAGATCTACGAGAGCTTCCGCCGGGAGAACGCGGCGGCCGACAGCCGGGCCACCGGCGACACCGGCGACACCGGTGACGCGGACGGCATGGGCGGCACGGGTGCGGCTGCCCCTGACGGCACCGAGCCGGGAGCTGCCGAGCCCGCCGCGCCGCGGCCTCGCCGGACCGCCAAGACCACCGCCGGCACGGCCGGCAAGACCGCAGCCAAGGCCGGCTCGCCCCGGCCCCGCAAGCGCACCGCCCCGCCGGCCACTGAGCGCGGCTGAGCCTGGCCAGGACCGATGACCACCAGCGCTTGGCGCAGCGCATCGAGGAGGACGAAGGAATGACCGTCACCACTGAGGCCAAGAAGGTCGGCGATGCGATCGTCGCCTCCGGCAGGGCGACCCTCGCCGAGGCCCGCAAGCCGGCCCTGGCCTGGATCGGCGCCAATGCGGCCGTCGTCGCCAGGACCCGCGAGCTGCCCGGCATCGTGCAGGGGCAGGCGCGTCAGCTCGCGGAGCTGGCCCAGGGCCTGCCGAAGCTGGCCGCCGGCCTCACCGGCAGCGTCGGCGAGGTCGCCGCCCGGGTGCGTGGCACGTACGCCGAGCTGGTCGGCCGCGGCGAGCGCACCGTGCCGATGGCGGGGCGCCAGCCGGCCACCCACGAGGCGGCGAGGCAGGTCGCGGACAAGGCCACCAGCTAGAGCCGCCGGCCAGGAACGCTGCCGTGGAGCCGAGCCGGCGGCCTCCCGCCCTGCTCCCGACGCCGTCCGGCGGTTGCCTGGAGCACCTCGTGCGCGGCACGGGCGCACCGACCACCGTCTACGCGCACGGGCTCGGTGGGTCGATCGGGCAGACCCGGCCGCTCGCCGCGGGCGTGGCCGGCCGGCGGGCGTTCTTCCACTTCCGCAACCACGGTGGCTCCCGCGCCGCCGACGAGCGCTACGACTACGCGGCGCTCGCGCGGGAGCTCGACGCGGTGGCCGACCACGTGGGTGCCACGCGGGCGCTCGGCGTCTCGATGGGGGCGGGCGCCATCCTGCGCTCGCTCGTCGACCGTCCGGGGCGCTTCGAGCGCGTCGTCCTCTTCCTGCCCGGCGTGGTGGACCGGCCGCGCACCGACGCCGCGCTCGACCGGTTCGGGGTCATGGCCTCCTGCGTCGAGCGCGGCGACGTCGACGGCCTGATGACCCTCCTGATCGATGAGGTGCCGCCGGAGGCGCGCGAGTCGATGGAGGCGCGCCGGTACGTGCGGCACCGCGCGCTGGCCCTCGTCGGTGCGCCGGTGGCCCCTATGCTGCGCGGCCTGCCGGGCCACCTGCCGGTCGACGACCGGGCGGCGTTGCGCGGCGTGGACGTCCCGGCGCTGGTGGTCGGACAGCACGGGGACGAGCTGCACCCGGTCGCCGTCGCCGAGGATCTCGCGCAGGCGCTGCCCCGCGCGCGCCTGCACGTGCTCGACGACCCCTGGCCGCTGTTCCACGCCCGGCGGGAGCTGCGCGCGCTGCTGGCCGGCTTCCTCGACGGCTGACCGCGCGGCCTCCGGCGGGCTCAGCGCGTGGTCGGCATGTGCATCGACTCCGCGGTGATGCGCTCCGGTGCCGGCTCCTGGGCGCTGAACCGGAACACGATGGCCGGCGTCTCGTTGCCGGGCAGCCGGCGCAGCTCGTCGGTCTGCTCGTAGACGTCGACCAGCCCGGGTGCATCGGACGGGGCGATGATGCGGGTGACGGCGACGGCGACGGTGGTGCTCTCGCCGTCGCGCGAACCACCCTCCAGCACGGCGATCGCATCGTTCAGGCCGGCCATGGTCCCGGTCTCCTTCCGTCGGCTGCCTCGTACTGACCCCTACCCAGCCGCGAGCGGCGCTAGCGTCGGGCATCGTCCGGCGGGTGCGACAGCTCAGCTGGTCGACCCGCAGCCCCTCGGGTCCCAGGGCCGCGGCTTGTTGGGCGAGGTCGTCGTCGCCGATCCGCCGGGGCTGCTGGTCGAGCCGGCATGGGCCGGGGCGCTGGTGGACCGCCCGCCGTCCGGCCGGGCCGCCGACGTGCCGTCGGCGGGGCGAGGATGCACCGGATCCGTGATGCCGCCGGCCGGCAGCGTGATCCCAGCATCGGGCACCGACCGGCCATACCACGCGGCGATCGTCTTGATGTCCTGCTGCGGCTGGAGGATCTCGACGTCGCCCCAGTCGGGGGTGTGCTCCTGGGTGTAGGTCGGCAGCGTGTAGCTGTCGATGTGGCCGGCGTCGAAGCCGGCGAACTGCCCGGCGAGCGACACCAGCTCGCGGGTGCGCACGCCCGCGTCGGTCTCGATGCCGTGGTCGGTGACCGTCGCGATGACCCGGTCGGCGGTCAGCGGGTTGGACAGCCCGCGGGAGAGGACGGCACGGGCGAGCACCTTGAGGAAGATCTGCTCGCGCCGGTTGCGGCCGTACTCCCACGTCGGGTCGTAGTGCCATTCGCCGTCCTGCTTGTACTGCAGCTCGCGCGCCCGGCTGATGGCGAGCGCCTCGTCGCCCGTCAGCCGTCGGCAACCGGTACGGGCGATGTCGAGGTGCGCGTTCTTGTCGTAGATGGGCATCGGTACGTCCATGTCGACGCCGCCGAGCGCATCGACGGTGCGCTTGAACGAGGCGAGATCGACGAGGACGTAGTGGTTGATCGGTATGCCCAGCTGCTGCTCGATGGTCTGGACGAGGTTGTCCGGTCCCTTGGTGAAGGCCGCGTTGAGCTTGCCCTTGGTGTTGAGCCCCGCCAGCTCGACGTAGCTGTCGCGCGGGATGGACAGCAGCGACGCGTGCTGGCTCGCCGGGTCGACCCGCATCAGGATCATCGTGTCGCTGCACTTGCACGCGATGTACTCGTGCCCGTACTGGTTGTGCGTGCCGCTGCGGTCATCGGTGCCGACGACGAGCACGGTGAACGGGTCGCTGTAGTGCTGCCGTGGCTTCAGGTGCGGCATCGCCGGTGCCTTGGCTATCTGCTGCACGCGGTACGACGCGTACGAGTAGACCCCGCCGACCGTGACGACGATGACCACCGACAGCAAGGCGGCGAGCGTTGCGAGCGCTCGTCGCCAGAAGCGGCCGGGTCGGTGAATGGTCATCGGTGGGCAGTCCTGTACCCGAGAGGATCGTGGGTGAACGGTCCAGTATGACCGGACGACCAGCTCCCTCGCACGCCGAGCCCTTCCGCTCCCCGTGGCAGGTACCGTGCGTGACGTGGACATCACGCTGGTGCTCGGCGACATCACCGAGCAGGACGTCGACGCGATCGTCAATGCGGCCAACTCGTCGTTGCTCGGTGGCAGCGGCGTCGACGGGGCGATCCACCGGCGTGGCGGGCCGGCGATCCTGGCCGCGTGCCGGGAGCTGCGGGCGGGACGGTACGCGGACGGCCTGCCGACGGGCGAGGCGGTCGCCACCACGGCCGGCGAGCTGCCGTCCCGGTGGGTCATCCACACCGTCGGGCCGGTGCATACCCCGCGCGAGGACCGCTCGGCGCTGCTGGCCGCCTGCCATCGCAACGCGCTGCGGGTGGCCGACGAGCTCGGCGCGCGCACGGTCGCGTTCCCGGCCATCTCGACGGGCGCCTACGGCTATCCGCTCGAAGCGGCTGCGCCGATCGCCGTCGAGGCCGTGCGGAGCAGCGGGGCGCGCGTGACCGAGGTGCGCTTCGTGCTTCGTGCGCAGCAGGCGCACGACGCGTTCGCGGCCGCGCTCAAGGGCGGCTCGCCCTGACGGTCAGTCCTCCGCCCCGGCAGTGAGATCGAGGTCGTCGGGCGGCGTCGGCGGCGTCCGCCAGACGATGTAGGGCTTCTTCCACTCGACGTGGTAGTGGTTGGCGCGGTCCACCATGCGCTGGTACGACGACTCGAACGCGGCAGCGTCGCGCGCCTTGAGCGCCGCCTTGACCGGCTCGCAATCCTCGTCGAGGTAGGCGGTGATGTCGTCCTCGTACTTGGGGCGGCTGAAGCCGCACAACCGCAACTGCTTCACGATCGACTTGAAGAAGTAGTCGGCCAGCCGCCAGTTCCCGGCCCGGCCGGCGTAGTAGAGGCGATGCATGCGCGGGCCGAGCTCGGCCATCAGGCGGTCCATGCCTGGCTGGGTCAGCGCCAGCTCGTCGAGCGTCAGTTGGCGCTTGCCGTTGTGGACGACGTGGACGTGGTCGGTCGCCGGTTCGGTCATGCCCCGATTCTCAACCGGTGGCCCCGGGCGGGGCGACGCAGGCCCAGGGGACGGTGAGCTCGCCGCGCCGGAGCTGGGCCCGGCTCGACGTGACGGGCCAGCCGTCGGCCCGCAGGCCGGCGACCGTCGCGAGCCAGCGCTGTCGCGGCCCGAAGGCGGCGTGCGGCGCGGCCACCGCCCAGCAGCGATCCAGCGCCGCGAGCAGCCGGTGCACGGGCTGGCCAGGCACGTTGCGGTGGATCAGCGCCTTCGGCAGCCGCTCGGCGAGCTCGCCGGGGCGGTCGAGCGAGGTGAGGTGCGCCGACAGCGTCAGCGTCGCCGGCCGGCCGTCGCCGGTGACCGCCAGCCACGCGGCGCGGCGCCGATCTCGTCGCAGGTGCCGTCGACCACGACGCCACCGGGCGCGAGCGCGCCGCCCAGTCGCCGCCACGCCCCGGCGACCGCGTCCTCATCGTACTGGCGGAGGACGTTCATCGCGCGCACGACCACCGGCCGCCGCCCGCCGAGGGGCAGCTCGAACCCGCCGTGGCGGAACGAGACGCCCGGCCTGGCGCGCCGCTGGGCGGCGGCGACCCGTTCCCGGTCGATCTCGATGCCGACGACCTCGACGTCGGGACGGACCGTGGCGAGCCGGTCGGCGAGCTCGAGCGTGGTGACCGGCGAGCCGCCGAAGCCCAGGTCGACGACGAGCGGATCGCCGGCCCGGCGCAGCGCGTCGCCGCGGTCGTCGAGCAGCCACCGGTCGACGCGCCGCAGCCGGTTGGCGGCGGTCGTCCCCCTCGTCGGCATGCCGAGCGGCCTGGCGGTCACGTCGAGGATCGTCCCAGTCCCCGCCGTACGGACCGAGCCGGGTCAGCCGATCGGCACCGTCGCGGTGACGGTCGTCTCGTCGTGACCGGTGGCCCCGCCGAAGCTGCTGTCGGAGCGCATGTCGGTCCAGATCGGGTGCGCCGCACCGTCCGGGCCGACCGCCATGCCGTTGTAGTCGCCGATGAACAGCGTGGTGCTCGGGAAGGCCGGGTCCTCGGTGACCGTGAACCACAGGTCGTCCCTCGTCGGGTCCGACAGCGCGGTCGACACCTGCTGCGCGGTGAACGCCAGCGAGCCGGGCGCGGCCTGCGCCAGGGTCTGCCCGTACAGGTGGTTGGCCGGGTCGTAGGACCGGTCGGAGAACGTCACGGACAGCGTGCCGTCCGGGCCGTACGCCGCCCACGGGAACCACTGGTCGGTGACGGCGTTGGGGCCGCCGTCGGCGACCTTGGCCGGCGCCGACCAGGTGCGGCCGTAGTCGTCAGACACCGACACGAAGACGTCGCTGTTCGTCACCGTGGTGTACGGGTCGGTCCGGCCGGTGTCGAGCGACGGGCTGTTGCGCATGTCCGACCAGCTCACCGCGAGCCGGCCGGGGTGCGCTGGATCGGCGGTGATGTTGCCGGCGCTGGAGGTGCGGAACTGGCTGTCCTGGTAGGTCTGCCGGCCTTGCACGTCGACCGGGTAGTCGGCGAGGCCGTCCTGCATGGGTGCGACCACGTAGGGGCCGGCGATGCGCTTGCCGGTGGCCGGGCTCACCTCGACCACGAGGTACTGGTCGTCCTCGTCGGGGCTGCCGGGCGCCGGACCGTTCTCGAACGCGACGAGGATGCGGCCGTCAGGGGTGACGGTCGGCACCGACGTGAAGTCCTGGTCGCACCGGTCGGCCGCGCCGTTGCCGCCGCCGGTGCAGAACGGCGCGCTGCCGCTGATCTCGACCGCGTCGCTCCATGTCCGGCCGCCGTCGTGCGTGACCGACGCCACGATGGGCCCCTCGACGAACGCGCCGCCCTGCCCGAACAGGTAGCGCGACCACGTCACGATCGCGTTGCCGTGACCCCAGGCCGCCATGTACTCCTTGTCGTTGATGACGGCGTTGCTGTTGAAGTTGCCGGTGCCCCGCGCGACGGTCGCCGGACCGGTCCAGGTGCGACCGCCGTCGGTCGAGGTCGAAACGAGGACGTCCGGGCTCGTCGGGATCCCTGACCGCCCCTGCCCCTGGTTGAAGCCGAGCGTGGAGTAGTACGCCCGGCCGTCGGCGTCGAAGGCGATCGCCGGGTCGCCGGTGAGCTGCGCGCCGCCGTTCCACGGCAGGGCGTACGTCGACCAGGTCCGGCCGCCGTCGTCGCTCACCATGGCCCGGGACAGGGCCGTCTGGTAGACGTGCTGGCCGCTGATGGACAGCTGGAAGTCGTTGGCTCCGGCGATGATGTTCCGCGGGTTGGTCGGGTTGACCGCGATGGTCGTCTCGTTGTCGGGCGCGTTGCCCTCGCAGTCGGTGCGCCGGTTGCTGGCGTCGTAGCCCTCGGCGGTGCAGATGTAGCCGGTCCGGTGCTTGAGCTGCCCGGCTCGGGCACCGCCGGCCGCGTCGTTGGAGCCTGGAGCCGCCACGTCGAGCAACTGGTGCGGCACCGGTAGCAGGACGTCGCCGCCGTCCTCTGCAGTCGCTGCGCTGGCACCGGCCAGCGCCGCCGAGACCGCCAGGACCAGCGTCGCGCCGATGGCCGTCGCTCTTCGCATGTGCCCTCCTCGCGCGGGATGCGGGATGGTGCGCTGGGGTCGCGCCCGGATCCTGCGCAGGTCCGCACCGACTGGTCCAGGGAGGTCGCTGCCAGTACGCCTGCGGCCCCCGGCGATCGAGACCGCCGGGGGCCGCAGGCGCGACCTACGAGCCGGGTCGTCAGCCGGCCGGCACCGTAGCGGTCACGGTCGCCTCGTCATGACCGGTGCGTCCGGCGAAGGTGGTCTCCGAGCGCAGGTCGGTCCAGATCGGGTGCGCCGCACCGTCCGGGCCGACGTCCATCCCGTTGTAGTCGCCGATGAACGTGGTGGCGAACGGGAAGGCCGGATCGGCCGTGGTGGCGAACCAGCGATCGTTCCTCGTCGGGTCGGACAGCGCGGTCGACACCTTCCGGGCGGTGAACGCCAGCGAGCCGGCCGCGGCCTGCGCGAGCGTCTGCCCGTACAGGTGGTTGGCCGGGTCGTAGGACCGGTCGGAGAACGTCACCGACAAGGTGCCGTCCGGCCCGTACGCCGCCCACGGGAACCACTGGTCGGTGACGGCGTTGGGGCCGCCGTCGGCCACCTTGGCCGGCGCCGACCAGGTGCGGCCGTAGTCGGTCGACACCGACGCGAAGACATCGCTGTTGGTGACGGTCGAGTACGGGTCCGTCTGGCCGGTGTCGACCGACGGGCTGTTGCGCATGTCGGACCACGTGACGGCCAGCGTGCCGGCGTGCGCCGGGTCGGCGTCGATGTTGCCGGCGCTCCAGGTGCGGAACTGGCTGTCCTGGTAGGTCTGCCGGCCCTGGACGCTGACCGGGTAGTCGGCGGAGCCGTCCTGCAGCGGCGCGACCTGGTAGGGGCCGCCGATGCGCTGGCCGGTGGCCGGGCTCACCTCGACGACGAGGTACTGGTCGTCGAAGTCGGTGCTGCCCGGCGCGGGACCGTTCAGGAAGGCGACGAGGACACGGCCGTCAGGGGTGACGGTCGGCACCGACGCGGTGCTCTGGTCGCATTCGTCAGCGGCGCCATGGCCGCTGCCGGTGCAGAACGGCGCGCTGCCGCTGACCTCGACCGGCCGGGTCCACGTCCGGCCGCCGTCGTGGGTGACGGACGCCATGATGGGCGACTCGACGTAGGCGCCCTTCTGCGCGTCGAGGTACTGGGTGTAGGTGAGGATCGCATTGCCGTGACCCCAGGCCGCGATGTACTCCTTGTCGAGGAACTTGCCGACGCTGCCGAAGCTGCCGGAGCCGTGGGCGACCGTCGTCGCGCGGGTCCAGCTGTGACCGCCGTTGGTCGACGTCGACACGAGCATGTCGGGGTTGACGCCGGTGGGGGACTTCCCCTGGCCGATGGTGAACCCGAGCGTCGCGTAGTAAGCGCGGCCGTCGGCGTCGAAGGCGATCGCCGGGTCGCCGGTGAAGTTGCTGCCGGCCCACGGCAGGCCGTACTCGGACCACGTCCGGCCGCCGTCGTCGCTCACCATGGCCCGGGACAGGATCGTCTCGTAGACGTGCTGGCCGCTGATGGAGAGCTGGTAGTTGTTGGCACCCGCGACGATGTTCCGCGGGTTGGTCGGGTTGACCGCGATGGTGGTTTCGTTGTCGGGCGCGTTGCCCTCGCAGTCGGTGCGCCGGTTGCTCGCGTCGTAGCCCTGGGCGGTGCAGATGTAACCGGCCCGGTGCTTGAGCTGGCCGGCCTGGGCGCCGCCGGTGGCGTCCAGGCCACCGGGGGCGACCACGCCGAACAATTGATGCGGCACCGGTAGCAGGACGTCGCCGTCGCCCTCGGCAGTCGCTGCGCTGGCACCGGCCAGCGCCGCCGAGACCGCCAGGACCAGCGTCGCCCCGATGGCCGTCACTCTTCGCATGTACGCCTCCTCGCGCGGGTGCGGGATGTCGCGCCCGGATTCTGCGCACAACGGGACCGGTCGGTCCAGGGAGGTTGCAATGCGACTACCGATCGGTCACGCATCGTGACCGGCCGGTGCCCGGTGCGCCCGCGTGGCGGTGGCCTGGTCGCGCGGCTTGACGACGATGAGGTCGACGTTGACGTGCGTCGGGCGGGTCGCCGCCCAGCCGATGCAGTCGGCCACGTCGTCGGCGACGAGCGGCGTGAGGCCCTGGTAGACGCGGGCGGCCCGCTCCGCGTCGCCCGCGAAGCGGACCAGTGAGAACTCGGTCTCGACGAGCCCCGGTGCGACCTCGGTCACGCGGATCGGCTCGCCCAGCAGCTCGAGCCGCAGCGTCTCGGTCACCGCCCTGGCGGCATGCTTGGCCGCCGTGTAGCCGCCGCCACCGTCGTACGCCTCCCGCCCGGCGATCGACCCGACGACGACGATGTGGCCGTCGCCGCTCGCCCGCAGCGCGGGCAGCAGCGCCTTGGTGACCCGCATGACGCCGAGCACGTTGGCGTCGAGCATCCAGCGCCACTGCTCCTCGTCGGCCTGCTCGACGGGCGCGAGCCCGAGCGCGCCCCCGGCGTTGTTGACGAGCAGGTGGCACACCGGGCCGACCGCGGCGGCGAGCGCGGCGACCGACTCCGGCGAGGTGACGTCGAGCGGGCAGGCCGTGCCGCCGATCTCCGCGGCGAGGGCCTCGACGCGCTCGCGCCGGCGCGCGCCGACGATGACCTGGAAGCCCTCGGCGGCCAGCCGGCGGGCGGTGGCCGCGCCGATGCCGGCGCTCGCCCCCGTCACCACCGCGACGCGCCGGCCGTCGCCCGTGCCCGCGAGGTCCATGCCCGGCACATTAACCACCGGACCGGCCGGCCCCCGCGCTCAGCCCCCGGCCACCGAGACGATGCCGTCGAGCGTGGGGACGAGGACGTGGCCGTCGTACCTCAGCGCCGGCGTGGCGAAGCGCGAGGTCGTGCCCACCGAGATGTGGCGCAGGACCGCGCCCGTCGACGGGGACAGCGCGTAGAGCGTGCCGCCCGACGGGTCGATCGACCAGACCGCGCCGCCACCGACCACCGGCGAGCCGGCCGGCGACGCGTGCCAGCGGAAGCGCAGGCTGCTGGCGCCCACCTGCAGGGCGCGCACGCCGTCCGAGCACGGCAGGTAGACGACCGAGCCCGAGACGGCGCTGCCGCCGTACGCGGCGCAGCCGGACAGCCGCGCCAGCGAGCCGCCGATCCCCCCGAGATTGCCGTCGCGCAGCAGGTAGACGACGCCGCGCTTGCCGGCGATGACCACCCGGTCGCCGGCCGACAGGTGCACGCGCGCCGGGCCGTTGGAGCCGAGGTCGAGGTCGCCCGCGTTGTCGTCGCGCCACACCGACGGCGAGAACGACGACAGCCGGGCCAGCGTCGTCGCCGAGAGGCGCAGCACCGAGTCGCTGTAGTCGTACGGGTCGGACGCGGACGTCGCGCCGCCGTTGCCGACGGAGACGAGCAGCGACCCGTCGCCCTCGGTGACCGGGCCGGGCGGCGTCCAGATGCCGCCCTCGGTGCCCGGCGTCTTGTAGCGGAACGGCGAGCCCGACCCGTCGGCGTGGACGCCGATCACCCAGCCGTTGTACGCGCCGCAGTCGCCGGCGAGCGCGCCCATCGCGACGAAGACGTTGCCGTGCGAGAGGGCGAGCGCCGGGCGCTGCTGCTGCACCGACGGCGTCAGGCCCGGGACGTCGAGCGACTTGTACCAGCGGGTGCGCCCGGTGCCCGCGTCGAGCGCGAAGAGCGCGTGCCTGACCGGACCGGCCAGCTCGGCGGCGACGTAGACGGTGTTGGTCGAGGCCGCGTAGACCGGCGTGCCGGTGATGCCGAGCGGATCGATGTTGCCGCAGGGCAGGCCGGAGGTGACTGGCGTGCCGAGCGACCGGTGCCAGACCACCTTGTCCTGCTTGACGAAGTAGACCGAGTCGCGCTCGGTCGCCGCCAGCACGCCGCCGTTGGCGAGGATGGGGGACGCGTACATCGCACCGTCCAGCTTGAGGCGCCAGGCGATGCGGAGCGGCCCCACGGCCGGCATCCCCGTTGCCACGCCGGTGCGCTCGCCGTCGTGGTGGTACGCCGGCCAGGTCGAGGTGCCCGATGCGCTCGCCGCGCCCGTACGAGCCGGGCTCGGGGCTGCGGTGCCCGGCCCGCCCGTCGGCGAGGACGGCGCGCCCGCGCCGCTGGTGCTGCTGATGCCGGTGCCGCCGTCGTCGCAGCCGGCCAGCAGCAGCGCTCCAGCGGCGGCCAGCGCGAGCGACGTGCGCCGGGCGCGATGACGGTGGGTAGGCATGAGCAGACCATGCATCGCGCCGTCAGCCCGGTGCAAGCGGGGTGCAATCGCCCTCGGCTGCCCCTCGTGGCGGAAGGACAGGAGCCGACCGGGATTATGCGAGCAGGGTCCCCGGTTGCGGCCAGGGGAGTGCCGGGAGCGATCATCCGCGCGGGTAGGGCCGTCAGGCCGAGGAGGTACGCCGACGTGAGTCCGTCCGGGTCGCGGCCGATCGGCAATCGCCCTGGTCGCGGCGCCCGCCCGCGGCGCATCGCGACGATCAGCGTGCACACCTCGCCCCTCGACCAGCCCGGCACCGGCGATGCCGGCGGCATGAACGTCTACGTCGTCGAGCTGTCCAAGCGGCTCGCGGCGCTCGGCATCGAGGTGGAGATCTTCACCAGGGCCACCAGCGGCGACCTCCCGCCGACCGTCGAGCTCGAGCCCGGCGTGCTGGTCCGGCACGTGACGGCGGGCCCGCTCGAGGGGCTGCCGAAGCAGGACCTGCCTGCCCAGCTGTGCGCCTTCACCTCCGGCGTCCTGCGCGCCGAGGCGATGCACGAGCCAGGCCACTACGACCTCGTGCACTCGCACTACTGGCTGTCGGGGCAGGTGGGCTGGCTGGCCAAGGACCGCTGGGGCGTCCCGCTCGTCCACTCCATGCACACGATGGCGAAGGTCAAGAACGCCAACCTGGCCGACGGCGACGAGCCGGAGCCGCCCGCGCGGGAGATCGGCGAGGCGCAGGTCGTGGCGGAGGCCGACCGGCTCGTCGCGTCCACCGGCGAGGAGGCCGAGCAGCTGGCGAGCCTGTACGGCGCCGCGCCGGCCAAGGTCACCACCGTCGCCCCCGGCGTCGATCTCGAGCGCTTCGCACCCGGCCCCGTCGCGGCCGCGAGGGCCAGCGTGGGCCTGCCGGCCGACGCCATCGTCCTGCTCTTCGTCGGGCGCATCCAGCCGCTCAAGGCGCCCGACCTGCTGCTGCACGCCGCCGCGCAGCTGGTCGCCGCCGACCCGCTGCTGCGCCGGCGGCTCGTCGTGTGCGTCGTCGGTGGCCCGAGCGGCAGCGGCCTCACCGAGCCGCACCACCTGGCGAAGCTGGCGGGCGCGCTCGGCATCGCCGACCTCGTGCGGTTCGAGCCCCCGGCCGGCCACGACCGGCTCGCCGACTACTACCGGGCCGCGACCGTCACCGTCGTGCCGAGCCACAACGAGTCCTTCGGCCTCGTCGCGCTGGAGTCGCAGGCCTGCGGCACGCCCGTCGTCGCGGCCGCGGTGGGCGGCCTGCGCACGGCGGTGCGCGACGGCCGCTCCGGATTGCTGGTGCCGGGCCACGACCCGGCCGACTACGCGGCGGCGATCCGCCGGCTGGTCGACGAGACCGCGCTGCGGCCGGCGCTGTCGGCCGGCGCCGTCGGGCACGCCGCCGGCTTCGGCTGGGCGGCGACCGCCGCCGGGGTCCTCGACACCTACTGCGACGCGATGCTGGAGGCCCGCTGGCGGGCGGCCGACGGCCTGCCGCGCGTCGTGGCGGCCAGGTAACGGGGCAGCCGACCGTGCGCGCCGGGCTCGACGCCGTGATCGCCGAGGCGCTGGACGCCCGCGAGATCGGGTACGAGCGCCCCGGGCCCGGCGCCTTCCTCGTCACGCTTCCCGGTACCCACCGCCTGGCCACGATGTGCTGGCTCGTCGTCGGCGACCACAGCCTGCTCGTCGAGGCGTTCTTCATGCGCCGGCCGGACGAGAACCACGCCGAGCTCTACCGCTTCCTGCTCGCCCGCAACGCCCGGATGTACGGCGTCGCGTTCAGCGTCGACCACCTCGGCGACGTCTACCTCGTGGGCCGGCGCCCGCTCGAGGCGCTGTCCGGCGACGAGATCGACCGGCTGCTCGGCAGCGTCCTCACCTACGCCGACGAGACCTTCGACCGGGCGCTCGAGCTCGGCTTCGCATCCTCGATCAGGCGCGAGTGGGCCTGGCGGGTCAAGCGCGGCGAGTCGACGGCCAACCTGGCGGCCTTCGCCCGCTTCGCCGACCCCGACGCTTGACCGTCACCGGACGGTGCGCTGGTCGGGTCGTCCGTACGGCGGAGTGGGTCACGACCGGCGTCGCGCGGCGCTCGGTGAGCCCCCATCAGTCGATCGGGTCGGCGAACAGGCAGAACGGGTGCCCGTCCGGGTCGAGCATGACCCGGACATCGTCCTGCGGTTGGTGCGCGGCGACGGTGGCCCCGCCGTCGATCGCCCAGGCGACCCCCGCGTCGAGGTCCTCGACCCCGATGTCCAGGTGGCTCATCATCTGCTGCCGGCCGGGCACGGCCGGCCAGGCCGGCGGCTCGTAGTGCTGCTCGTACTGGAACTCGATCTTCATCTCGCCGGCTGGTGACCGGATCTTCGCCCAGCCGTCCTCCGGCGGGTATCCGGGCCGCGGGCCCTCCTGCTCGACCATCGGCCAGCCCAGCAGCCGCTCGTAGAACCTGGCGAGGCGCAGGGGGTCGGCGCTGTCGAGCACGGGCCCGGTGATCCGCATGCGTGGTCCCTGCACGGCACCTCCGGTGGAGTCGCTCGACCCGGCACCGATCCTAGCTAGCCGCGCGGCCGTCCCACCCGGCCGCCGAAACCGTCGGCGGCCTCTGGCAGGCTTGGCGCATGACCTACCGGCTCGTCCTGCTCCGCCACGGCGAGAGCGAGTGGAACGCCAAGAACCTCTTCACCGGCTGGGTCGACGTCGACCTGTCCGGCAAGGGCGCCGCCGAGGCGAGGCGCGGTGGCGAGCTGATGCGCGAGCGCGAGATGCTGCCAGACGTCCTGCACACCTCGACGTTGCGGCGGGCCATCCGCACCGCCGAGATCGCGCTCGACGAGCTAGACCGGCTCTGGCTGCCGGTGCGCCGCTCGTGGCGGCTCAACGAGCGGCACTACGGCGCGCTGCAGGGCAAGGACAAGGCGCAGACGCTCGAGGAGTTCGGCGACGAGCAGTTCATGCTCTGGCGGCGCTCGTACGACGTGCCGCCGCCGCCGCTCGAGAGGGGTCACGAGATGGACCCGGCCGGCGACCCGCGCTACGCCGGCGTGCCGCCGGAGGCGCTGCCGCTCACCGAGTGCCTGAAGGACGTGGTCGTGCGCATGCTGCCGTACTGGTACGACGCGATCGTGCCCGACCTGCGCGCCGGCGGCACGGTGCTGGTCGCTGCGCACGGCAACTCGCTGCGCGCGCTGGTGAAGCACCTCGACGAGATCAGCGACGACGACATCGTCGGGCTCAACATCCCGACCGGTATCCCGCTGGTCTACGAGCTCGACGCCGGCATGCGACCGGTCCGCCGCCGTGGCGAGTACCTCGACCCGAAGGCCGCCGAGGAGGCCGCCGCAGCGGTGGCTGCGCAGGGCCGCAAGCGGGGCGCCTAGTGCGCTTCGGCATCTCGCTGCCGCCGTTCGGCGACTTCGCCGACCCGGCCTCGGTCGCCGCGCTCGCCGAGCAGGCCGAGGCGGCCGGCTGGGACGGCTTCTTCGTCTGGGACCACCTGCTCAGGGCCGACGGCGCGCTGCCGATCGGCGACCCGTGGACCGCCCTCGCGGCGGTCGCCGTCGCCACCCGGCGCATGCGCATCGGACCCCTGGTGACGCCGCTCGCCAGGCGCCGGCCATGGGTGGTCGCGAGGCAGGCCGTCTCCCTCGACCAGCTGAGCGGCGGCCGGACCATCCTCGGCGTCGGGCTGGGCAACGACCGTGGCCGCGAGCTGTCGGCGTTCGGCGAGGCGACCGATCCCAAGGAGCGGGCGGCGCTGCTCGACGAGTCGCTCGCCGTGCTGAGCGCGCTGTGGTCCGGCGAGCCGGTGACGTACGACGGGGCTCACCTGCACGTGCACGAGGTCCGGTTCCTGCCCCGCCCCGTGCAGCGGCCGGGCATTCCGATCTGGGTGGGCGGCGAGTGGCCCAACCGCGCGCCGTGGCGGCGGGCGGCCCGATACGACGGCGCCTTCCCGGTCGGTGCGGTGACCGATGCGGCCGACGTCCGCGCGCTCGCCGAGCAGGTCGCCGCGCATCGGCCGCCGGGCGCCGGCCCGTTCGATCTCGTCGTGCAGGGTCGCGCCGGGCGGCTCGCCGCCGGTGCCGCCGCCGACCTCGGCGCGCTCGCCGCCGCCGGTGCGACGTGGTGGATGGAGGCGTTCCGCCCCGAGGAGGACCCGGCGCAGGTGCGGGCCGCGGTCGCTGCCGGGCCGCGTGGAGCCGGCGGGTGAGCGCGCCGGTCGACCCGCGGGACGAGCTGCTCGACGTGGTGGACGACGACGACCGGGTGCTGGGGCAGGCGCGGCGCGAGGACGTCTACGCTCGGCGGCTGCGGCACCGCACGGTCATGGTCGTCGTCCGCAACCCGGCCGGGCAGGTGCTGGTCCACCGCCGCACCGCGAGCAAGCTCATCGCCCCGTCGATGCACGACATGATGATCGGCGGCGTGGTAGGGGCCGGGGAGAGCTACGACGCCTGCGCTGCCCGGGAGGTCGCGGAGGAGGTCGGCGTCACCGGCGCGCGGCTGCGCCGGGCGCTCGCCTTCCGCCTCGACCTCGACGACGACCGGGTGCCGCCGCAGTGGGTCACCGGGTACGAGACGACCTGGGCCGGTCCGATCGTCCCGCAGGAGAGCGAGATCGCGTGGTGGACCTGGCTCGACGAGGCGGAGCTGGACCGCCGGCTCGCCGCCGGCACCGAGGAGTACTGCCCCGACTCCGTCGAGGCCTGGCGGCGGCTGCGCGAGGCAGGCCCCCAGGGAAGTCGACCGTCAAGTGCGGGCGAGCAGCCCGGCCGCGCTGGGACGATCGATGAGGGCTAGCGCCGGCCCGTCCGCACCGCGATGACCGGCAGCGCCTTGCGGTCGTCGGCCGGGTGGGCAGTGCTGCGCTGGCCCGCCAGCCGCGCCTTGCAGTGCGCCGCGAGGGTGCGGTAGCCCTCCTTGCCCATCAGCTCGGTCAGCTCGGCGGCGTAGGAGACGTAGAGCGGTTGCTTCGCCCCGTGCGCCTCGGTGGCTCCCGTGCACCACCAGGTGAGGTCGTGGCCGCCCGGTCCCCAGCTGCGCCGGTCGTACTCGCCGATCGACGTGACGAGCACCTTGGTGCCGTCCGGCCGCTCGCGCCAGTCGTACGACCGGCGGATCGGCAGCTGCCAGCAGACGTCGGGCTTGGTCTCGAGCGGATGCCGGCCGGTGCGCAGCGCGAGCGCATGCAGGGCGCAGCCGCTGCCGCCGGCGAAATCGGGGCCGTTGAGGAAGACGCACGCGCCGTCGACCACCCTGGTGCGCTTGCGGGTCTCGGTGCCGCCCTCGCCATCGTCCTCGGTCAGCGCCTCGAGCCATCCCCCGCGCCGGCCCTCGCGATGGTGCTCCCAGTCGGCGGGCGCGAGCTCCTTCGCCGCCGCGCGCACCCGTCGCTCGTCGGCCCGGTCGGCGAGGTAGGCGCCGTGCGAGCAGCAGCCGTCCTCCTCGCCACCCTCGACGATGCCCTGGCACCCGGTGCCGAAGATGCAGCGCCAGCGGGAGAGCAGCCAGGTGAGGTCGCACCGGAACACGTTGTCGTGGTCCGCCGGATCGGCGAACTCGATCCACTCGCGGGCGAAGTCCAACGGCACCTCGGGCATGCGGGCCAGCCTACGGCCAGGAGCGCCGGGCTACGCTGGAACGGTGAGCACCGACGATCCCACCCGTGGTGCGGGGGCGCCGGCGGTGGCGCTCTCCACGTCGTCGGTCTACCCCGAGTCCACGCCGGCCGCCTTCGAGATGGCCGCCCGGCTGGGGTACGACGGGCTCGAGGTCATGGTCTGGACCGATCCGGTCAGCCAGGACGCCGAGGCGCTGCGGCGCCTCTCCGACCACTACGGGGTGCCGATCCTCTCCGTGCACGCGCCCTGCCTGCTGCTGACCCAGCGGGTGTGGGGCACCGAGCCGTGGGCGAAGCTGGAGCGCGGCCGGTCGGCCGCCGAGCGGCTGGGCGCGTCGACCGTCGTGGTGCACCCGCCGTTTCGCTGGCAGCGCGACTACGCCCGCGACTTCGTGACCGGCCTGGCCCGCATGGGGCAGGAGACCGACGTCCGCTTCGCGGTGGAGAACATGTTCCCGCTGCGGGCGAGGGGCCGGACCGTCGTGCCGTACGCGCCCGATTGGTCGCCGATCGGCGAGGACTACCGGCACGTCACCCTCGACCTGTCGCACACCGCCGTGTCGGGCAGCGACCCGCTGACGATGATCGACGCCCTCGGCGACCGGCTGGCCCACGTGCACCTGGCCGACGGCACCGGCGCGCCGCGCGACGAGCACCTCGTGCCCGGCCGGGGGAGCCAGCCGTGCGACCAGGTGCTGGCGCGGCTGGCCGCCACCGCCTTCACCGGCACGGTGGTGGTCGAGATCAGCACCCGCCGGGCGGTGACCCGCGACGAGCGCGAGGCCGACCTCGTCGAGGCGCTCGCCGTCGCCCGCCGGGGCCTCGCGGTCCGGTCGGTCGCGACCGCCTCGGCCGGTCCGCGCGGCGGCCGGTCGGCCACCGACTGACAGCCGGCGCCGCTGCTCGCGACCTGCCGACAAGCGCGGCGCGACGCGGCGAGTTGAGCCGAACGCGTGACGCGGCGCCCTTGGCGGTGCAGACTGACGCCGACGTAACGATCCGGTAACGGTCTGGCCGTGGGAGGGCCCTTTGTCCCATCAGGGTGCGGTCCGGTGGGACCGGGCCGTCCAGCCCGGGCCGGCCGAGCCGCTCCCTGCGCTCGTGCCGTCCCCCGCGAGCTCTCCTCTCGTCGTCGAGCGGACCCCCGATCCGGTCGACGGGGCGCCGGCCGCGCCGGTCGAGGAGGCGCCGGCCGCGCCCGCCACCGCACCGGTCGTCGTGGAGCTCAGCGACCTGCACGTCACCCACCGCGACCGGTCGATCCTGCGCGGCCTGTCCTTCTCCGTCGCGCCCGGCACGCTGACCGGCGTCATGGGCCCGGCGGGCTCCGGCAAGACGACCCTGCTGCGCTGCCTGGCCGGCGTCCAGCGGATCACCGGCGGGCGGGCGCTCGTCCTGGGGCTGCCGGCCGGGTCGGGCGCGCTGCGCTCCCGGATCGGCTATGTCGCGCAGGCACCGGGCGCGCACGCCGGCCGTGCTCTGCCTGCCCTCCATGCCGAGCTCGACGTCCGCGAGCACCTGCGCCACGGCGCCCGCCTGCTCCACGTCCGACGGCGGCGCATCGACCACGTCGTCGAGCAGGCGGCCGAGCAGGTGCGGCTGACCGCCCACCTGGGCACGCCGGCCGGCGCGCGGGCCGGCGGCGAGCTCGCCCGGCTGGCGCTCGGCACCGCGCTGCTCGGCGAGCCGGACCTGCTGCTCCTCGACGAGCCCACCGCCGGTCTCGACCCGCTGCACCGCGAGGAGCTGTGGGACCTGCTGCACGCGCTGGTGGCCCGCGGCAGCACGTTGATCGTCTCCAGCCGCGTCATGGACGAGGCGACCGGCTGCTCGCGGGCGCTGGTGCTGCACGAGGGCACGCTGCTCGCCGACGACACGGCGGCCGGTCTTCGCTCGGCCACCGGCACCGGCGATCTCGAGGAGGCCTTCCTCCGGCTCGTCAGCGCGCGCGACGAGGCCGGGTGGGCGCGCTAGCGGCACGGCAATGCCGTACGCCGCCCCTGCGGCACGAGCGCCGGTCGTCTGTGCGACGCTTCCGGCAGTCCGCTCCGCCGGTGGGCTGAGCCGGAAGGCCGAGGAGGCAGACCATGCTGCGGCGCATCCTGCTGTCCGCATCGCGCAACCGCCGGGTACGGCAGCTCGTCACCACCGCACCGGTGTCGCGGGGAGTCGTGAAGCGGTTCGTGGCCGGTGAGGAGCTCGAGGACGCCGTCGCGGTCACCCGCGCGCTCGCCGCTCAGGGGCTGACGGTGAGCCTCGACCACCTCGGCGAGGACACCACCGAGGCGGCGCAGGCCACCGCGACGGCCAAGGCCTACCTCGCCCTGCTGGAGCGGCTGGGCCAGGAGGGTCTCGGCGAGGGCGCCGACGTCTCGGTGAAGCTCTCGGCGGTCGGGCAGCTGCTCGACGAGTCGATGGCGCTCGACAACGCCCGTCAGATCTGCGAGGCCGCGCGGGACATCGGCGCGACGGTCACCCTCGACATGGAGGACCACACCACCACCGACTCGACCCTCGGCATCCTCCTGGCGCTGCGCGCCGACCACCAGTGGGTGGGGGCCGTGCTGCAGGCCTACCTGCGGCGCACCGAGGCCGACTGCCGCGAGCTGGCCCACCCCGGCTCGCGGGTGCGGCTGTGCAAGGGCGCCTACCGCGAGCCCGAGAGCGTCGCCTACCAGTCCAGGCGCGAGGTCGACCTGTCGTACGTCCGCTGCCTGAAGGCGCTGATGGCCGGCGGCGGCTACCCGATGGTGGCCACGCACGATCCGCGGCTCGTCGAGATCGCGGGTGCGCTCGCCGCGCGCAGCGACCGCTTGCCCGACACCTACGAGTACCAGATGCTCTACGGCATCCGCCCCGATGAGCAGCGGCGGCTGGCCCGCGAGGGCGCCGTCGTGCGCGTCTACGTGCCGTACGGCGACGAGTGGTACGGCTACCTGATGCGCCGGCTGGCCGAGCGGCCGGCCAACCTCGCCTTCTTCATGCGGGCGCTGGCCACCAAGAGCTGACCCCGGCGGCGGGTAGCGTGGCCGGGGTGACCGTGCGCACCCTCCCCAGCCGCGCCGAGCTGCGCGACCACCTGCTGATGAGCGGCCTGGCCGGGCGGGTGCAGACCCCGCGCGAGAGCAACATCGGCAACATCCGGCTGATGCTCGACCGGCACCACGAGTACGCGTTCGGGCTCGAGCTCGACCGGCCGTGGAGCCACGGCGAGGTGCTCGCGCTGCTCGCCGAGCGGGTGGGCATCTCCCCGGACCCCTCGGTCCTCGCCGGCCCCGACACGATCGACCCCGACCGCTGCCTCGACGGGCTCGACGCGATGGCCGCCAGGCTGCAGCAGGCGGCGGCCCGCAGGGAGCGGGTGGTCGTCGCCACCGGTCACCCGAGCGGCATCTGCGCCGTCCACCTCGCCGTCGCGGCCGCGCTGCGGCACGCCGGCTGCCAGGTGCTGACGCCGGCCGAGGGGCAGTCCTGCCCGCTGCCGGGCAGCGGCTACCGCGAGATCCGCTGGCTCGGCGGCGTCGGCATGCTGAGCGATCGAGGTGGTCTCGCCCACACCCACTCGCCCCTTCCGATGGAGACGGTGCTGCGCGCCCTGGCCGCCGAGGGCGACCAGCCACCCGACCTGGTGGTCGCCGACCACGGCTGGTCGGGCGCCGCCGGGCAGGCGGGGATCGACACGGTGGGGTTCGCCGACTGCAACGACCCCGCGCTGTTCGTCGGCGCCGCCGAGGGCAAGGTCACGGTGGCCGTACCGATCGACGACAACGTCCTGCCGCTGCGCTACGGCCCGGTCGCGGCCTACCTGCTGGCCGGGTGGGCTCACCCGGTCGGGTGATCTTTTACCTGCGTCTCACCAGTCCCTGGCAACTCTGGGATGCACAGCCGTCCCGCTGACCGCTACCCTCGAACCCAATCGCGTGCGGTACGCCGCGCCGGCGGGGAAGCCGGCGCACGACACGCGCCAAGGGTGCGGTGCGTCATGGCGAAGAACGAGCGTCCTCTGCCCGAGGTCAGCTTCCTGACGGTGGCAGAGGTGGCCGCGCTGATGCGCGTGTCGAAGATGACCGTCTACCGGCTCGTCCACTCCGGCGAGCTGCCCGCCGTACGGGTGGGCCGGTCCTTCCGGGTGCCGGAGCAGGCGGTGCACGACTACCTGCGGGACGCTTTCATCGAGGCCGGCTGACGGTGCGCCGGCGGGCGGCGGTGCCGCCCGCCCCTCGTCCGGGCATCGTCCGGGTCGTCGCCCGGCGGCGCCCGGCCGATGGCGCGCGGGTGCGCGCCGGGTAGGCTGGAGCGGTCGTGGCGGTGCCGATCGGGCCGCTGGCAGCCACAGGTAACCGATTCAGTCGCAGAACAGGTAGGTCGTGCCGTGGGCTCGGTCATCAAGAAGCGCCGCAAGCGGATGGCGAAGAAGAAGCACCGCAAGCTGCTGAAGAGGACGCGCGTCCAGCGTCGCAACAAGAAGTAGGGCCGGGGGGCCGAGCGACGGGGGGAGAGGTGAGCGTGAGCCCCAGGGTCGTCCTCGTCACCGGTGCGTCCCGCTACCTCAGCGGGCGCCTCGCCGCCCTGCTCAGCGACGACCCGGCGATCGAGCGCGTGATCGGCGTCGACGTGGTGCCCCCGCAGCACGGCATCGGCGGGGCCGAGTTCGTCAGGGCCGACATCCGCAACCCCGTCATCGCCAAGGTGATCGAGGCCGAGCGGGTCGACGCCGTCGTCCACATGAACGTCATCGCCACCCCGCTCGGGGCGGGGGGTCGCCCGGCGATGAAGGAGATCAACGTCATCGGCACGATGCAGCTCCTCGCCGCCTGCCAGAAGGCGCCCGGCCTGCGCAAGCTGGTGGTGAAGTCGACGACGGCGGTGTACGGGTCGAGCCCGCGCGATCCGGCCCTGTTCACCGAGGAGTCCGAGCCGAGAGGGCTGCCGCGCTCCGGCTACGCCAAGGACTCGGTCGAGGTCGAGGGCTACGTGCGGGGCCTCGGCCGGCGCCGGCCCGACGTCGCGGTCACCATGCTGCGCTTCACCAACTTCATCGGGCCGCGCATCGAGACGCCGCTCACCCGCTACTTCGCGATGCCGGTCGTGCCGACCGTGCTCGGCTTCGACCCGCGGATCCAGCTCGTCCACGAGGACGACGGCCTCGAGGCGCTGCGGCGCGCGGTCGTCGAGGACCACCCGGGCACCTACAACGTGGGCGGCGCGGGCATCCTGCTGCTCTCGCAGGCCATCCGCCGGGCCGGGCGGGTGCCGCTGCCGGTGCCGGCGCCGGGCGTCAGCGTCGTGGGCCAGCTCTTCCGGCGGGCCGGGCTCGCCGACTTCTCCCCCGAGCAGCTGCGCTTCCTGGGGCACGGCCGGGTCGTCGACACCACCCGCCTGGCCGAGCGGTTCGGCTTCGTGCCTGCGTGGTCAACCCGCGCCGCGTTCGACGACTTCGTGGCCGCGCGCGTGAGCCGCCTCTACGCCCCCGACGACATCGCGGCCGCCGAGGGCTGGCTGCGCGAGCGGCTCACCTCGTACGCGGGGGCCGGCAATGGCTGAGGCGCGCGTGATCCCGATCGACGGCGAGCGGCTCGGCGACGGCCGGCCAGGGTCGGTCCCGCCGGAGCCGAGCGAGTGGGAGCGCGCGCTGGCCGGCGGCCTTGCCTTCCTGCGCCGCCGGCTGACCGGCGACTACGAGGTCGACGAGCTCGGCTTCGACCCGGAGCTGACCGACACGGTCGTGCTGGCCGCGTTCCGGCCGCTGTTCCAGCGGTGGTTCCGCGTGGAGGCGCTCGGCCTGGACAACGTGCCGGCGGAGGGCGCCGCCCTCGTCGTCGCCAACCACTCCGGCACGGTGCCGGTCGACGCGGTGATGACCGGGCTGGCGCTGCGCGACCACCACCCGGCCCACCGGCACCTGCGGATGCTGGCCGCCGACCTCGTCTTCGCGCTGCCGTTCGTCGCCCCGCTCGCGCGCAAGAGCGGCAACACCCTCGCCTGCAACGCCGATGCCGAGCGGCTGCTGCGCGCCGGTGAGCTCGTCGGCGTCTGGCCGGAGGGCTTCAAGGGCATCGGCAAGCCGTTCAGCGAGCGCTACAAGCTCCAGCGGTTCGGGCGCGGCGGCTTCGTCTCGGCCGCGCTGCGCACCGGCGTACCGATCATCCCCTGCTCGATCGTCGGGGCGGAGGAGATCTACCCGATGATCGGCAACGCCCGTACCCTCGCCAGGCTGCTCGGCCTGCCGTACGTGCCGATCACCCCGACGTTCCCGTGGCTCGGGCCGCTCGGCGCCATCCCGCTGCCGAGCAAGTGGATCATCGAGTTCGGCGAGCCGGTGGAGACCGCCTCGCTCGGCGCGGCGGCCGCCGACGACCCCATGCTCGTGCTCAACCTCACCGACCAGGTGCGCGAGACCATCCAGCAGACGCTCTACCGGCTGCTCATGCGGCGAAGGTCGGTGCTCTTCTGATGGAGGCACCCTCGGGGCGCACGCGGGTGCGCCGCGAGCCCGAGCACGGCGTCTACGACCGCGCCGTCATCGACGCCGTGCTCGACGAGGGGCTCGTGGCCCACCTCGGCGTCGTCGGCGACGGCGGCCAGCCGTACGTCCTGCCCGTCGGGTACGGGCGCGCCGGCGACGGCGTGCTCGTGCACGGCTCGAGCGCGAGCCGGCTGTTCCGGCTGGCGGCCGAGGGCGCGCCGGCCTGCCTCACGGTGACGCTGCTCGACGGCGTCGTGCTGGCCAGGTCGACGTTCAGCTCGACGATGAACTACCGCTCGGTGGTCGTGCTCGGCGAGGCGGTGGCCATCACCGGCGAGGACGAGAAGCTCGCCGCGCTGCGCACCCTGTCCGAGCGGCTCGCGCCGGGGCACTTCGACTACTCGCGACCGCCCACCGCGCAGGAGCTGAAGGCCACCACCGTGCTGCGGCTGCCGCTCACCGAGAGCTCGGCGAAGGTCAGGGTCGGCCCGCCGCACGACGACGCCGACGACCAGGCGCTGCCCCTCTGGGCCGGCGTGGTGCCGCTGACGCTGGTGGCCGGGGCGCCGGAGCCCGACCCGGCGGTGCCGGCCGGCCACGAGGTGCCGCCGCACGTGCGGGAGTGGGCGCAGCGCCGGTCCCGCTCCTGACGCGGCCGGCCCGCTCGCGGTACAGCGCGCGGCGCACCTGTGACTCCTGAGGCGGGTGGGCCACAATGACCCGCATGGCCGGACGTCACCGGCGCGCAGCACCGGCGCGCCAAGCACCCGCTGACGCGAGCCACCGCAACCGGATGCTCGCGATCACCGGGGTGGTCGCGGCCGTCATCGCGCTCGCGGTGATCCTGCCGATCCTGCTGTCCGGCGGCGGCGACGGCGACCGGAGCGCGAGCGGCACCTCGCCGACGGCCCGGACGAGCGCACCGGCCGCACCCACCACGCCGGCCCCGAGCGCCTCGCCGTCGGTCAGCTCGCCGGCCTCGACCGCCACGTCGTCACCGGCGCCGGCCACGACCACCTCGGCGCCGCCCGCGAAGAAGCCCCCGACCCTGCTCGTACGGGCCGACCGCGGCAACAGCTGGCTGACGGTGAGCGACGCGCGCGGTCACCGGATCTTCGACGCGCTGCTGCGGCGCGGGGCCACGCGCACGTTCGACGGCGCCGTGCTCCACGTGGTGATCGGCGACGCGGCATCGGTCGACGTGGTGGTCAACGGTGATCCCCGCCCGCGCGGGCGGCGCGGCGCCGTCATCCGGTTCACCGTCCGCGCCTGAGCGCGCCTGCGCGATCTCGCAGGGCGCTTCGGCGATCTCGCCTACCGGCCCCGGCCGGTGCGCTCCTGGAGCTCGTCGATCAGCTCCGACGCCTGCGCCTTGGTGAGGTCGTCCGGGGCCTCCTCGCCGGCCTCGCGGGCCAGCGTGCCGAGGTAGGACTCCTGCGGCCCCGTCATCGGCTCGTCCCCGGTGACCCAGTCCTGCGGATCCTTCTCCGGCGTGCGGTCGGTCATCGCGGCGCCTCCGTGCGGCTCGGGATTCGAACGTACGTACGAATACCCGCCACTACCGCTGGCGAACCGCCCCGCTACGGAAGGGTGAGGATCTCGGCGCCGTCGTCGGTGACGACGATGGTGTGCTCGAACTGGGCGGTGCGCGACCAGTCGTCGGTGACCGCCGTCCAGCCGTCGTCCCACATCCGCACGCCGTACGAGCCGACCGTGATCATCGGCTCGATGGTGAACGTCATGCCCGGCTCGAGCCGCATCCTGGCGCCAGGGTGGTCGTAGTGCGGGATCTGCGGCTCGGCGTGGAACTGCTCGCCGATGCCGTGGCCGATGAAGTCGCGGACCACCCCGAAGCCGTTGCCCTCGGCGTGGGCCTGGATCGCGCGGCCGATCTCGCGCACCTCGATGCCGGGGCGCACCGCCGCGATGCCGCGGTCGAGGCACTCCCTGGTGACCTGCACGAGCCGCGCGCTGACCTCGTCCACCTCGCCGACGAGGAAGGTGGCGTTGGTGTCGCCGTGGACGCCGTCGAGGTAGATCGTCACGTCGCAGTTGACGATGTCGCCCTCGCGCAGCTGGGTCGAGTCGGGGATGCCGTGGCAGATGACCTCGTTGACCGACGTGCACAGGCTCTTCGGGTAGCCGCGGTAGCCCAGCGGCGAGGGGTAGCCGCCGCGCTTGATGCACTCGTCGTGGCAGAGCCCGTCGAGGTCGTCGGTGGTGATGCCGGGGCGCACGGCGGCGCCGAGCACCTGCAGCACCTGCGCCGCGGCCTGCCCGGCGTGGCGCATGCGTTCGATCACCTCGGGCGGCTTCGGCGCGGCCGACCCGCGGCCGCGGGGGTTCCCGCCCGTGGCGATGTACGGCGGGCGGGCGATGTGCGCCGGCACCGGTCGCGGCGGCCCGATGCGGCCGGGCCGCACCCGCCGCGCCGACACCGCGCGCGCCGCTGCGCGCGCAGCCGCGGCCGGGTTGACATCGGCGAGGCGGTGGCAGTTCTTGTAGCGGCGGCCGCTGCCGCACCAGCAGGGCGCGTTCTTCGGCGGCAGGACGTCCGGCCGCACGAGCGCCATCGCCGGCTCGGTGGACACAGATCCGTTCACAGCCCCTCCTTCGTCCGCCGCAGCTGCGTCGTTAGGGTACGTCGGCCCAGCCAGTGACGGCGAAGGGTGACCGTCGCGACGATCGCTCCCGCGAGCGCACCGCCACCGGCCGCGGCCGGCACGGCGATCCGGGCCGTGCGGCGGGCGGTGCGGAAGTCGCGGACCGCCCAGCCGCGCTGGCGGGCGACCTTGCGCAGCTCCGGGTCGGGGTTGACGGCCACTGCGTGCCCCACGAGGGAGAGCATCGGGATGTCGTTGGCCGAGTCGCTGTACGCGGTGCACCGCGACAGGTCGAGGTCCTCGCGCTCGGCGAGCGCACGGATCGCCTCTGCCTTGGCCTCGCCGTGCAGGATCTCGCCCACCAGCCGGCCGGTGTAGACGCCGTCGACGCTCTCGGCGACGGTGCCGAGGGCGCCGGTGAGCGACAGCCGCCTGGCGATGATCCTCGCCAGCTCCACGGGCGTGGCGGTGACGAGCCAGACCCGCTCGCCGCGGTCGAGGTGCAGCTGGGCGAGCGCTCGCGTGCCCGACCAGATCCGCTCGGCCATCAGCTCGTCGTAGATGTCCTCCCCCAGCGCGGCGATCTCCTCGACCTTGTGCCCGGCGACGAACGCGAGCGCCGCCTCCTTCGCCTCGGTCATGTGCCCCGTCCGCTCGGTGCCGCCGACCCGGAAGACGACCTGCTGCCAGGCGAAGCGCAGCAGGTCGTGGGTGGTGAACAGGTCCCTGCTCGCGAGGCCGCGCACGAAGTGGTACATCGACGCGCCGATCATCATCGTGTTGTCGACGTCGAAGAAGGCGGCGGCGGTCGGGTCGGGCGGGACATGCAGCGCCGCCTCGACCTCCGCGGCGGCGGCCGACGCCTCGCCGGCGACGATCGCGGCCCGGCGGTCGGCCCGCCGGCGCAGTCGCACCATTGCCGCCGCCCCTCCCTGGGCTCCTCGTCCGGCTCCTCCGCGCACGCGGGCACCAGCGTACGTGCCCGGCCGGGTCAGGGCAGGGCGGGCACGGTGACGCAGATGCCGCCCACCAGGATCAGCGGAGGCAGGCAGGCGGTGACGCCGGGCGCGGGCGTGCTGGTGAGCCCGGAGCTGCCCGGCGTCGGGGTGGGGCTGGGGGTGAGGGTCACGCCGGGAAGGCTCGGCAGCGGCACGGTCAGCGTGGGCACCGGCACCGGGAGCGACACCGACGGCACCGGCACCGGCAGCGAGGGGATCGGCACCGGCAGCGGTGCCGGCGAGCCCGACCCGGCGGAGCCCGAGCCACCGCCGGACGGGCCGTCGCCGAGGACGCCACCGAGCAGGCCGCCGAGGCCTCCGGTCGAGCCGGGCGCTGGCTGCGGCGCTGCAGCGCCGCCGCTGCCCGCACCGCTGCCCGAGCCGCCGGTGGCCGGCATGGAGGGAGCCGCGCCCGGCAGGCTGCCCGTCCCGCTCGGTGCCCGGGTGCCGGTGGCCGGTGCGCCGGCGGCAGCTCCCGGCAGCGGCGGCGGGCAGTCGGTCGGCCCGCACAGCCCGTCCTGGCGCAGGATGGGGTAGATCACGCGGTCGATCAGGTCGAGCCGGGCGATGGACTGCTCCGCCCGGTCGGCCGCCGGCCTCGAGAGGGCGGGCAGCAGGGCCTGGAGCCGGTCGTACTGGCGGACGCTGAACGCGTGCAGCGTGGTCAGCGCCTCGGCGCGGTGCCTGGCCTCGTAGTCGCGGGCGAGGTACTGCGCGCCCTTGGCCGTCTCGTCGTCCATCGTCGCGAGCGCGTCCGCGATCCGCGCGGTGGCCGGTGCCGCGGTCGCGAGGTAGCCGAGCGACGCCGTCCCCGGCAACGCAGGCCCAGGACCGGTGGCGAGCGCGTGCCGTCCGGCGAGATCGGCGACCTCGCTCAACCTGGAGGCGGCGAACTGAAGCTCCCGCACGCCGCGGGCGTAGTCCGAGCCGGCGACCGCGAGCTGGACCCGCTCGGCGGTCCGCTTCAGCCCGTACAGCGGGCTGCCGGGCAGCGACGTCGTCGCGCCGACCGACACGCCGGCGAGCAGCGTGACCGCCGCCACCGCGGCGGTGGCCATCCGCCAGCGGCCGGCGGCTGGTGCCGTCACCGGCCGGGGCCGGGCGGGTGCCGCGACCGGCGCCGCGGCCGGTGCAGAGACGGCGGCGACGGCGACGAGCCGGCGGCGCAGCTGGTCGCGGAACTCCGGCGCCGGCCCGGCCGGCAGCCGGCGCAGGCTCCCGGCCAGCGCGGCCAGTGCGGCGACCTGCGGGTCGAGCGGTCGCTCCCGGCCGTCGAGCGCGGCGGCGAGCTGGTCGGCGCGGCGGCGGCGCCACGGGGCGAGCGGCAGCATCACCATGCCGTCCACCTCCTCGCCGCGCCTGGCCGGTCCTGCGAGCGGTGCAACGAGGCGACCAGGGGCGCCGACACTGGCACCGGCCGGGAATGACTCGAAATGACCAGCGGGCTCGTGACGGGCTGGCTCATGGCGCGAAGCCCTCCGGCAGGAGCCGGCCGAGGGTGCGCACGGCGCGGTACTGAAGGGCCTTGATCGCGCCCTCGTTCTTGCCCATCGCGAGCGCGGTCTCGGCGACCGAGAGCCCCTGCAGGAAGCGCAGGACGATGCACTCCTGCTGCTCCGGGTTGAGCCGCTTCACCGCCTCCAGCAGGGTGCGGCTGGTGAGCGCGTCGAGCACCTCGCCCTCGGGGCCGTCCTGCGCCCGGTCGGCGTCGAGCATGTCGGCGACCTGCACCTCGAGCCGGAACCGGCCGGACTTGTAGTGGTCGGCGATCAGGTTGCGGGCGATGGTGACGAACCATGCGCCGATGTCGCGGCCCTGCCAGGTGAACGACGTGATCCGCCGCAGTGCGCGCAGGAACGTCTCGCTGGTGAGGTCCTCGGCCAGCGCGCGGGCGCCGACCCGGTAGTAGACGTAGCGGTGGACGAGGTCGACGTAGCGGTCGTAGAGCTCCCCGAAGGCCTCCGGGTCACCGGCCTGCGCCCGTGCGACGAGGGCGACGACATCGACAGGGACGTCGGTGGCAGCGTCGATGGCGGTGTCGGTGGCAACGTCGGTGGCAGCTGCCGGGGCGTCGGTGCCCGCGTCCGGGAGCGGGGCGCGCAGCGGCTCGACGCCGCCGGCCGCGCCGATCGCCGCCATGGCCAGCAGCGGCCGCCGCGGGACCGCGGCCAGGGCGATCGCGCGGCGCAGGGCGGCCAGGCCCACCTGGAGGTTGCCCCCCGGCTCGCTCATCTGGCCGGCCTCCCCGGTCGCTTCGATCGCCCGCGCGCAGGCATGCGCTGGCATGCGCGGGCATGCGCTGTCACGGATCGTACGGCCGATCATGCCTCGAACCGGCGCAAATGGAAACCGGCTGTGATCTCGCGGTGACCGTCCGCTCAGCGCTCCGGCTCGCCGGTCAGCTCGAACCGGATGCGGTCCAGCTCCCGCTCCAGCTCGAACAGCCCCTCGATCTTCCCGAGGCAAAGCCGCGCCCCCGCGGCGGCGGCCTCGGCCTTGATGCGGTCGTCGAGGTAGGCGGTGTAGAGGATGACCACCTGGTCGGGGCGCCGCGAGCGGATCCGCCTGGTGGCCTCCAGCCCGTCCACGCCCGGCATCCGCAGGTCCATCACGATGACGTCCGGATCGGTCTCCTCGACGGCCGTCACGGCGGCCGACCCGTCGGCGGCCTGCCCCACCACGTCGAAGCCGTCGAGGCTCAGCATGTCGACGAGCATGGACCGTACGTGGTCGGTGTCGTCCACGACCAGAACGCGCACGTACGGTCACTCCTCTCGACGAGTGCGTTGGCGAGATGGTAGAGGACGGTTCGCCTCGCGCGGCTGGGGCGCACCGGCCGGTGCGTCAACCGGCGACGACGGTGACCCCCCGCGTGAAGCCGACCGCGACCGCCACCCGGTCGACCAGCGGCCGGACGGCCGGGGCGCGGGGGCGTGGCCGGGGCGCTGCCGGGGAGGCGAGGCCGGCCGGCGCGTGGGCCGGGCGCGGTGCCGCGGCGGGCGGGGCACTCGTCGCCCGAGGCGTGGTCAGCGCCGGAGTCGCTGGGGTCGCCCGCGGCGCCGGGCTGGGGCCGGTGGTGGCCGGCCGCGTCGGCTGGCGGAAGTCCTCGACCACGTACAGGGTGCCGTCGGTTCCGACGGCCGCGCCGACGCCGATGTCGGTGTAGTGGGGGTCGAGGATGTTGGCCCGGTGCGGCGCGCTGCCCATGAACGCGGCGGAGATGCTCGCGACGTCCGGCCCCATGCCGACGTTCTCGCCGAGGGCGCGCCACCCGGTGATCGCCGTGCGCAGTTGCGGGTCGTGCGCGATGTCGTGCGCACCGGCCATCTGCCCGGCCCAGGCCGCCGCCACGGCGGTCATGTCGGTGGCGACGCGCAGCGCCGGCAGGCCGTGCCCGGCCCTGGCCGCGTTGACCGCGGCGACGAACCGGGCCGCGGGCGTCGATCCCTCGGCAGGCGTGGTCGCGGCGAGCAGCGCACCCGCGAGCAGGCCGAGCGCCGTCAGGCCCGGAAGGAGACGAGGACGCGGCACGAGGAGTCTGTCGACCCCGTCGCCTGGTTCCTTGAGCCGATCGGTGGAACGCGGTGCCGCTCAGCTCCTGCCCGTCCGGGCGGCCGGCGCGGTCGCGATGACGGCCGGTCCGCCGGCCCTGGCCAGCTCGTCCGCCGCGTCGAGCTCCTCGGCGTAGGCCTCGATCCGCTCCGCGTCGTCGACCGCGACGCGCAGCTGGAGGTCGAGGGTCGGGTCGCCGCGGCCGGCGGCGGCGAGCGCCTGCGCCCTGATCGCCGAGCGCAGCTGGACGAGCGCGTGCATCAGGTGGTCGAGCCGCCTCGCGACCTGCAGCAGGCGCGGCGGGCGGCCCTCGCGCTGGCTCACGATGAGCGCCATCTCGCGCCCGAGGCCGTCGGTGCGCGCCTTGACCTCGACCAGCGCCGCGGTGGGCAGGCCGGTCAGCAGGACGTCGCGGGCCGCCACGTAGTCGGCCCCGCGCGGGGCCCGCTCGTCGTCGAAGTCCCACCTGGCGAGCAGGTCGTCGGCGGCACGTGGTCGGCGCGCACCTCGAACCAGACCTCCTTGCCGTGCCCCATCGGCTCGCTGCCCCAGCCAGCGGTCACCCTCGCCACGAGGAGCAGCCCGCGGCCGGACATGCCGGTGCCCTGCAGCGGGTTGGGGACCGGTGCCAGCTCGGACTCGTCGGCTACCTCGACCCGCGCCCCGCGCTCGGTGGGCCGGACCCGCACCGACATCGCGCCTCGCGCATGCAGCAGCGCGTTGGTGACCAGCTCGCTCACCGCCAGCTCGGCGTCAGGGATCAGCCGGTCGAGACCGCGCGCGGCGAGCTGCTCGGCCACGTGGGCCCGCGCCGCGGCCACGGCGGCCGTCGATCGCGAGAGGGGAGGGCAGGCGCGCGCATGTCCGTCTCCCGGTGCCTCCTCGACCCGGTCGGGTCGTGCCGGTGATCGGACCGTTTTGGCCAAAGGGGGCCGTCGACGCCCCCCTGAGGTGCCTGCCAGGGCGGTGCCCCCGCATCTTCGCGGCCGAGGTCCGGTAGCCCGATCGGCTCCGGCCGGGGACGATCTCTGTGCCAGACTTCGACCGACGGGGCCACGCGGCGCACCGGCCGGGGTCGCTGACACGGAGGATGCCGCAGTGACGAGCGATCGCCCCACCAACCTCGCCGATCTCGTCCGGCGGACCGCGACGGCCACGCCGGACAAGATCGCGCTGCTCTACCGGGAGCAGCGGCTCGCCTGGGGCGCGCTCGACACGGCGGTGGACCGGGCGGCCGGCGGCCTGCTGGCGCTGGGCCTCGACAGGGGCGACCGGGTGGCGATGCTCATGGGCAACATCCCGGAGCTGGTCGTCGCGTACTTCGGCGCGCTGCGCGCGGGGCTCGTCGCCGTACCGATCAACACCGGCTACACGGTCGAGGAGCTGCGCCATCTGCTCGCCGACAGCGGGGCCCGGGCGATCGTCTGCGGTCGCGGCCTGGCCGAGACCGCGGCCGCGGCCGCGGCCGCGGTGCCCGGCGTCGAGCGGGTCGTCGTCGCCGACGTGGCCGAGGCCCAGGCCGGCGCCTCGACGTTCGACGAGCTGCTGGCGGCCGGCGCGGACCAGCCGGTGGCGGCGACCGGTGGCGGCGAGGATCTCGCCGTCCTCATGTACACGTCCGGCACGAGCGGCCGCCCGCGCGGCGCGATGCTGAGCCACCGGGCGCTGCTGGCCAACCTCGAGCAGTGCGCCCGCATCGAGCCGCCGATAGCCGGCCCGGACGACATCGTGCTGATCGTCCTGCCGCTGTTCCACATCTACGGGCTCAACACGGCGCTCGGGACGATCGCCTGGCACGGCGCCACCGGCGTCCTCGTCGAGCGCTTCGACCCGGCGGACGCCCTCGCTGACGTGCGGCGGCACCACGTCACCAACATCATCGGGGCTCCCCCCATGTTCATCGCATGGTCGCTGCTCCCCGACCTCGCCGAGTCGTTCGACTCGGTGCGGCTCGCCGTGTCCGGCGCCGCGCCGCTGCCCACCGACGTCTTCGCGCGCATCCTCGACGTGACCGGCCGGCCGGTCTTCGAGGGGTACGGGCTCACCGAGACCGCTCCGGTGCTCACGACGGCCCTGATGAGCGAGATCGCCAAGCCGGGCTCGGTGGGCAGGGCCGTCCCCGGGGTCGAGCTGCGCCTCGTGGACGAGGACGGCGGCCCGACCGTCGAGGGCGATCCCGGCGAGATCGCCGTGCGCGGCGCCAACCTGTTCTCCGGCTACTGGCCGGACGGGTCGGGCGGCGCCGACGCCGACGGCTGGTTCGCGACCGGGGACGTGGCGTACGCCGACCCCGACGGCGACCTGTTCCTCGTCGACCGGCGCAAGGAGCTCATCCTCGTCAGCGGCTTCAACGTCTACCCCCGCGAGGTCGAGGACGCGCTCACCGCGCACCCGGACATCAGGGAGGCAGCGGTGCTGGCCATCCCGCACCCGTACACGGGCGAGTCGGTGAAGGCCATGATCGTCCTGCGCTCCGGCGCCCGCCTGTCGGCAGAGGACGTGATCGGGCACGCGGCCACCCGCCTCGCCCGGTTCAAGTGCCCCACGGCCGTGCAGTTCGTGGACGCGCTGCCGCACTCGGTCACCGGCAAGGTGGCCAAGGGCCGGCTGCGGGAGGCTGCGCGTGGCGCCCGCTGACCACCAGGTGACCTTGCTGACCCGGCCCGGTTGCCATCTGTGCGGCGACGCCAGGCAGGTCGTCCAGCGGGTCTGCGCCGAGCTGGGCGTTCCGTGGTCGGAGGTCGACATCACCGCCTCGCCGCGGATGTGGGCGATGCACCACGAGCGCATCCCGGTCACGTTCGTCGACGGCGAGGAGCACGACTACTGGCGGGTCAGCGAGGACCGGTTGCGCGCGGAGCTGCTGGCCTGATCCTCGCCGGCGGAATGGAGCCGGTGCCGGGCGACTTCACATCGACCGGGCGGCCGGCCGCGCGCCGGGCGTCGCGCGCGAGAGGTCAGGGGCAGCCATCAGCAGCCAGGAGCGGGAGGGTGCGGTGTCGGCGCGGCAGGAGCGCACGGTGACCACCACCGGCGGCACGGGCCTGGCGGCAGCGCCGGCAGCGCCACCGGCGGGCTCGTCCTCGGGCTCCTGGGTGCGCGCCGACCGGCGGGCGCCGGTCCTCGCCGCGCTGATGCTCTCGACGGCGCTGGTCGCGATCGACAGCACGATCGTCGCGACCGCGGTGCCCAGCATCGTGCGCGACCTCGGCGGCTTCAGCCAGTTCCCCTGGCTGTTCTCGATCTACCTGCTCACCCAGGCGGTCACCGTGCCGCTCTACGGCCGGTTCGCGGACGTGATCGGCCGCAAGCCGGTGCTGCTGCTCGGCATCGGGATCTTCGTCGCCGGCTCGGTGCTCTGCGGCGCGGCGTGGAGCATGCTCTCGCTGATCGTCTTCCGCGGCGTGCAGGGCGTCGGCGCCGGCGCCGTCCTGCCGATCACGATCACGATCGTCGGCGACCTGTACACGGTCGAGGAGCGGGCCAAGGTGCAGGGCTTCCTGGCCAGCGTGTGGGGCATCTCGGCGGTCCTCGGCCCCACCCTCGGCGGCGTCTTCTCCGACTTCGCGAGCTGGCGGTGGATCTTCTTCGTCAACGTCCCGGTCGCGGGGCTCGCCGTCTGGATGATCGTGCGGCACTTCTCCGAGCGGGTCACCAGGCGGCGGCACCGGATGGACGTGGCCGGCGCGGCGACGCTCATGGCGGGGTGCTCGCTGCTCATCCTCGGTCTGCTCGAGGGCGGCAGCGGCTGGGCATGGGGCTCGCAGCGCAGCGTGCTGGTCTTCGCCGTCGGCGGCCTGCTGCTGGTCGCGTTCGCCGCCATCGAGCGGCGCGCCGCCGAGCCGGTGCTGCCGCTGTGGGTGCTCGGCCGGCGCACGCTGCTGGCCGGCAACCTCGCAGCCGTCGCGATCGGCGCCATCACCTTCGGCCTCAGCTCGTACGTGCCGACCTACGCGCAGGGCGTGAAGGGCACCGGCGCGCTCGTCGCCGGGTTCACCCTGGCGGCGCTGACCGTCGGCTGGCCGCTGGCGTCGACGTACGCCGGCCGCTTCTACGTCCGGATCGGCTTCCGCGACACGGCCCTGCTCGGCAGCGTCTTCGCGGTGGGCGGCGGGGTGCTGCTCGTGCTGCTGGGGCAGTCGTCCGGGCTGTGGGCGGTGGCCCTGGCCTGCTTCGTCGTCGGCGTCGGGCTCGGGTTCAGCTCGACGGCGGTGGTGGTGGCCGTGCAGTCCGTCGTCGGCTGGGAGCGCCGCGGGGTCGTCACGGGGACCAACATGTTCACCCGGTCGATCGGCAGCGCGGTCGGCGTCGCCGTCTTCGGCGCGATCGCCAACTCGACCCTCGCCCACCGGCTCCAGCACCCGCCGGCGGAGCTGGCCGGCCGCCTGCCGCGCAGCGTCGACGCGACCAGCCTGGTGCTCGGCGGCACGCACCCCTCCGACCCGAGGGTGGGGGCGTTCCTGCGGGGCGCGCTGTTCGACGCCACGCACTACATCTTCTGGGCGCTCGTCGCCGTCGCGGTGGCCGGTGCCCTCTGCCAGCTCGTCATGCCGCGCCGGACGAGCGAGCTGGTCTTCGACGCGCCGGCGGTCGAGGCCACGGCGGCGACCGGGAGCTGACGGTCGCGGGACAGGCCGCCCGCGGCGACCGCCGCGAGCGGCACAGGGGGAGGTAGCGGTGCCCGTACCACGCGAGCGTGCTCGCCGGCCACTTTGTGCGCACGTTCACAAAGCCTTACCCTCGTCGGAGGCGACCCGGAGGGAGGCGGCCTGGTGACCACGCCGCGCACCGGACCCGGCTCCGCCGCCCGTACCGCGGGGCGGCCGGCGGGGCGCCGTGGCATCCCGGAGGCGACGGTGGCCCGCCTGCCCGTCTACCTGCGGGCGCTGCACGGCCTCGCCGACGATGGCAGCACGACGGTGTCCTCGGACGCGCTCGCGGCGGCCGCCGGCGTCAACTCGGCCAAGGTCCGCAAGGACCTGTCGCACCTCGGCTCGTACGGGACGAGGGGCGTCGGGTACGACGTCGACTACCTCGTCTACCAGATCTCCCGCGAGCTGGGTCTCACGCAGAACTGGGCCGTGGTCATCGTGGGGGTCGGCAACCTGGGCCATGCCCTTGCCAACTACGGCGGGTTCGCCTCGCGCGGCTTCCGCGTCGCCGCGCTGCTCGACACCGACCCCGGCCGGATCGGCGAGGTCATCAACGGCGTCGAGGTGCGGCCACTGGACGAGCTCGACGCGATCGTCGGCAGGGACGGCGTGTCGATCGGCGTCATCGCGACGCCGGCCGGCGGTGCGCAAGACGTCTGCGACCGGCTGGTCGGCGCCGGGGTCACGAGCATCCTCAACTTCGCACCGGCGGTGCTCACCGTGCCGCTCGGCGTCGACGTGCGCAAGGTCGACCTCTCGATCGAGCTGCAGATCCTCGCCTTCCACGAGCAGCGCAAGGCGTCCACCGGGTCCACCGGGTCCACCGGGTCGACCGGTGAGGGCCTCGGCCGGGCGGACGGCGCCGACGTGGCCGCCGCGCTCGCTCCGGCCCGGCCGCGCGCCGAGCAGGTCACGTCGGGAGGCCGTCGATGAGCGTCCTCGTGGTCGGGCTGTCGCACCGCAGCGCACCGGTCGACGTGCTCGAGCGGGCAGTGCTCCAGGGCGACCAGATCGGCAAGGCGCTGCACGAGCTCGCGCAGTGCGACCACGTCGACGAGGCGCTCGTGCTGTCGACGTGCAACCGGATCGAGGTCTACGCCTCTGTCGAGAAGTTCCACGCCGGCGTGCAGCAGGTGTCCGAGGCGCTCGCGCGGGTCGCCGAGCCGGTGCTCGACGAGCTGACCCCGCATCTCTACGTCCACTACGAGGACCGCGCCGTCCAGCACCTGTTCGGCGTGGCGTGCGGGCTCGACTCGATGGTGGTCGGCGAGGCGCAGATCCTCGGCCAGCTGCGCACCGCCTTCCGCACCGCCCAGGCAGAGCGGGCGACCGGCCGGGTGCTGAACGAGCTGGTGCGCCAGGCGCTCCGGGTCGGCAAGCGGGCGCACGCCGAGACCGGCATCGACCGGGCCGGCGCCTCGCTGGTCACGGTCGGCCTCGACCTCGCCGAGCGCACGGTCGGCTCGCTCGCCGCGCACCGGGCGCTGATCGTCGGCGCCGGCTCGATGGGCAGCCTCACCGGGACGACCCTGCGCCGCCGCGGCGTCGCCCGGATCGCGGTCGCCAACCGCACCGTCGCCAACGGCCGCCGCCTGGCCGCCTCGCTCGAAGCCGCGACGGTGGGGCTCGACCAGCTCGTCCCCGCGATCACCGAGGCCGACGTGGTCGTCAGCTCGACCGGCGCGGTCGGCACCGTGGTGCCCTACGACGTGGTGGCCGAGGCGGTGCGTGCGCGCGGGGGGCGGCCACTGTTCGTCCTCGACCTCGCGCTGCCCCGTGACGTCGACCCGGCGGTGCGCGGGCTCCCCGGCGTGACGCTCGCCGATCTCGAGTCGCTGCGCAGCGTCCTCGAGTCGGCGGAGGCCGCGGCCGACGTCGAGGCCGTCCGCCGCATCGTCGCCGAGGAGGTCGCCCGCTTCCTGTCCTGGCAGCGGTCGGTGCAGGTGGCGCCCACCGTGGCGGCGCTGCGCGGCAAGGCGGCGCAGGTCGTCGACATCGAGCTCGACCGCCTGCTGGCCCGCGTGCAGCTCGACGCGCGCGGCCGCGCCGAGGTGGCCACGACGCTCCAGCGGGTGGTCGACAAGCTGCTGCACGCGCCGACCGTGCGGGTCAAGGAGCTGGCCGACGGCCCGGGCGGCGACAAGTACGCGGAGGCGCTGCGCGAGCTGTTCGAGCTCGACCCGAGCGCCCCCGAGGCGGTCACCCGCGCCGACGTCGCGCTCGAGGAGGACGAGCGGTGACCGGCGTCGGGAGCCTGCGGCTCGGCACCAGGGGCAGCGCGCTCGCCATGGCGCAGGCCGGCGCGGTCGCGAAGGCCCTGCGCGAGGTGACCGGCGGCGAGGTGGAGCTGGTCGAGGTCACCACGACCGGCGACGTGTCGCGCGCCGCCGTCGAGCAGCTCGGCGGCACGGGCGTCTTCGTCAGCGAGCTGCGCGACCGGCTGCTCGCCGGCGACCTCGAGCTCGCCGTGCACTCCCTGAAGGACCTGCCGACCGCGCCGGCGCCCGGCCTCGTGGTCGCCGCCGTCCCCGCCAGGGAGGACCCGAGGGACGTGCTGGTCGCGCGCGGCGGCGCCACGCTCGGTGAGCTGCCGCCCGGCAGCCGGATCGGCACCGGGGCGCCCCGGCGCGCAGCGCAGCTGCGGGCGCTCGGGCTGGGCCTCGAGGTCGTCCCGATCAGGGGCAACGTCGACACCCGCCTCGCCAAGGTGGCCGCCGGCGAGGTCGACGCCGTCGTGCTCGCCAGGGCGGGGCTTGCCCGGCTCGGCCGGCTCGACGAGGCCACCGAGGTGCTCGACCCGATGCTGATGCTGCCCGCGCCCGGCCAGGGGGCGCTGGCGGTCGAGTGCCGGGCCGACGCCCCCGGCATCGCCGCCGCCATCGCCGCGCTCGACGATCCGCGCGGGCGGGCGACCGTGCTCGCCGAGCGCAGCCTGCTCGCGGCTCTCGAGGCCGGCTGCACCGCACCGGTCGGGGCCCACGCCGTTGTCGCCGAGGCCGACGACGGGTACGAGATCTACCTCCGCGCCGTCGTGACCGCCCTCGACGGCAGCGCCGACCTCCGGTCGTCCGCGACCGGACCCGTGGACGAGGCCGAGGCGATCGGCCGACGACTGGCCGCCGACCTGCTCGAGGCAGGAGCGGCCGACCTGATGGGAATCCGCCCGTGAGCCCAGTGAAGGCAGCCGTGAAGGCAGTGAAGGCCCCGGCGAAGACGAAGGACCAGGTGAAGGTCGTGACGCGGGCGCCGCGCAAGCCCAGGAAGCCGGCCGGCACGGTGTCGCTGGTCGGCGCTGGTCCCGGCGACCCCGACCTGCTGACCGTGCGGGCGGTCGAGGTGCTGTCCCGCGCCGACGTCGTGGTCGGGCCGGCCGAGCGGTTCGCCGCCGTCCTCGCCAGGCACTGCGAGGGCGCCGAGGTCGTCGACACCACCGACCTGCCCTCCGGCGAGGACCCGGCCAAGACGATCGTCGCCCACGCCAGGGAGGGCCGGCAGGTCGTGCGGCTCTACCAGGGCGACCCGTTCGTCGCCTGCGGGGGCCCTGCGCTCGGCGCTGCCCTGACCAAGGCGAAGCTGCCGTGGCAGGTCGTCCCAGGGCTCTCCGCCGCCTTCGCCGTGCCGGCCTACGCCGGCGTGCCGCCGCTCGACCGGTCGGCCGGCTCGGTGACCGTCGTCGACCTGTGCGCCGGCGAGCCCGACTGGTCGGCGCTCGCCGCCGGGACGGGCACGCTCGTCCTCATGATGCTCGAGGCCGACGGCGTGGCGAAGGTCGCGACCGCGCTGACCGCTGCCGGGATGCCGGGAAGCACGCCGGCCGCCGCGACGGTCGCCGGGTCGCTGCCCGAGCAGCGCACCGCGGCCGGCAGCCTCGAGACGATCGGCGACGTGATCGCCGAGGCCGAGCTGGCCGGGCCGGCGACGCTCGTCGTCGGTGCCGCCGTCCGGCAGCGCGACCGGCTGTCATGGTTCGAGAGCCGGCCGCTCGCCGGCTGGAAGGTCCTCGTCCCGCGCACCAAGGAGCAGGCCGGCCAGGTGGCCGAGCAGCTGCGTGGCTACGGCGCCGTGCCGATGGAGGTGCCGACCATCGCGGTCGAGCCGCCGCGCACGCCCCAGCAGATGGAGCGCGCGGTGCGCGGGCTCGTCCAGGGCCGCTACCAGTGGGTGGTCTTCACCTCGACCAACGCCTGGCGGGCGGTGCGCGAGCGGTTGGAGGAGTACGGCCTCGACGCGCGGGCGTTCGCCGGCATCAAGATCGCCTGCATCGGCGACGTGACGGCCGAGGCGGTGCGCGGCTACGGCATCCAGCCCGACCTCGTGCCGTCGGGCGAGCAGAGCAGCGAGGGCCTGCTCGCCGACTGGCCGCCGTACGACGACGTGCTCGACCCCATCGACCGGGTGCTGCTGCCGCGGGCCGACATCGCCACCGAGACGCTCGTCGCCGGCCTCAAGGAGCTGGGGTGGGAGGTGGACGACGTCACCGCCTACCGCACGGTGCGCGCCGCCCCGCCGCCGGCCGAGACCCGCGAGGCGATCAAGACCGGTGGCTTCGACGCCGTGCTGTTCACGTCGAGCTCGACGGTGCGCAACCTCGTCGGCATCGCGGGCAAGCCGCACGAGGCCACGGTCATCGCCTGCATCGGGCCGCGGACCAGCGAGACCGCCGAGGAGCACGGGCTCACCGTGCACGTGAAGGCGCCGCGGCCCTCGGTGACCGAGCTGGTCGACGCGCTGGCCGCCTACGCCGACGAGCTGCGGGCGCAGGCGGAGGCCGACGGGCTGCCGTTCCGGCCGACCGAGCGGCTGGCGCGGGCCAGGCAGCGCAAGAAGCCGCCGGCCAGGAAGCCGCCGGCGGGAACGCCCACCGGCTCCAAGCGGGCGAGCGGCTCGTGACCGCCCCCCGGCTGGTGGGTGCCGGGTTCCCGGCGGTGCGCCCGCGCCGGTTGCGTCGCACGCCGGCCCTGCGCCGGCTGGCCGCCGAGACCCGGCTGCACCCGGCCGACCTCGTGCTGCCGCTGTTCGTCAAGGAGGGCATCGGCGAGCCGGTGCCGGTGCCGTCGATGCCCGGCGTCGCGCAGCACACCAGGGAATCGCTGCGAAAGGCGGCGGTCGAGGCCGTCGAGGCCGGGGTCGGCGGGCTCGTCCTGTTCGGCGTACCGGCGGTCAAGGATGACCGTGGCTCGGCGGCCGACGACCCGAAGGGCATCGTCCAGCTGGCGCTCGGCGATCTCGTCGCCGAGGTCGGCGGCGACACGGTGCTGATGACCGACCTGTGCCTCGACGAGTACGCCTCGCACGGGCACTGCGGCGTGCTCACCGACGCGGGCGAGGTCGACAACGACGCCACCCTCGAGCGCTACGCGTCCATCGCGGTGGCGCAGGCATCGGCCGGCGCCCACGTCGTCGCGCCCAGCGGCATGATGGACGGCCAGGTCGCGGCGATCCGGGCCGCGCTCGACGGTGCGGGCTTCCGCGACGTGGCGATCCTCGCGTACGCCGCGAAGTACGCCTCCGCCTTCTACGGCCCGTTCCGCGACGCCGCCGAGTGCGCACCGCGGTTCGGCGACCGGTCGGCCTACCAGCAGGATCCGGCCAACGGCGACGAGGCGCTGCGCGAGGTGGCGCTCGACCTCGCCGAGGGCGCCGACATGGTCATGGTCAAGCCGGCGATCGGCTACCTCGACGTCGTCCGCCGGGTGGCCGACGCGGTCGACGTCCCTGTCGCCGCCTACCAGGTGTCTGGCGAGCTGGCGATGGTCGAGGCCGCCGCCGCCAACGGCTGGCTCGACCGCGACCGCGTCATCGCCGAGATGCTCACCTCGATCCGCCGGGCCGGCGCCGACATCGTGCTCACGTACTGGGCGACCGAGGTGGCCCGCCGGCTGCGCTGACAGGCGGCTGCCTGATGCCCGACTTCGCCAGCCATCCCTGGGAGGGCAGCGGGTACGGCCTCGACCAGTGGGCGTTGACGTAGGGCCAATATCCGTCGCCGAACTTCGACAACAGCCAGTGCACCGGAAGCGGCTCGAGCCTCAGCGACCAGAACGCCCGCCGTTGGGAGCTGGTCGGCTACAAGGACGCCAGCGGCGCGTACGGGGCCGCCTCGAGCTACTACTTCGCCTGGCTCGACTGCACGGTCGTGTCGTCCGGCGGCCTGTTCTACCGGGAGATGCCGCCCGCCGGCTCCAGCTGGGGCACCGACGCCAACTTCGCGTTCAACTCCAACTGGACCACCTCCTACAGCTGACTCCAGGCGCACGACCCTGGCGACCCGCGCGCCATCCCTCACGGTGGCTCCCGGCCGTGCGGGAGGATGGCTCCATGCCACCTTCCACCGGTGAGCCGGCGCGCGCGTCGGCCGAGCTGTTCCGGCGCGCGAGCGCGGTGATCCCCGGCGGGGTCAACTCGCCGGTCCGCGCCTTCGGCGCCGTGGGCGGCACCCCGCTGTTCATGGTGCGGGGCGAGGGGCCCTACCTGCACGACGCGGACGGCCGCGAGTACGTCGACCTGGTCTGCTCGTGGGGCCCCATGATCCTCGGCCACGCGCACCCCGAGGTCCGGCGCGCGGTCCACGAGGCGGTCGACAGGGGCACCTCGTACGGCACGCCGTCGCCCGGCGAGGTGGAGCTCGCCGAGGAGATCGTCGCCCGCGTCGAACCGGTCGAGCAGGTGCGGCTGGTGAGCAGCGGCACCGAGGCGACGATGAGCGCGATCCGGCTGGCCCGCGGCTTCACCGGCCGGCCCAAGGTGGTGAAGTTCGCCGGGTGCTACCACGGGCATGTCGACGCGCTGCTCGCGAGCGCTGGTAGCGGGGTCGCGACCTTCGCCCTGCCGGACACCCCGGGGGTCACCGGCGCCTCCGCGGCCGACACGATCGTCCTGCCGTACAACGACGTCGACGCCGTGCACGAGGCCTTCGAGCGGCACGGCGAGCAGATCGCGTGCGTCATCACCGAGGCGGTGGCGGCCAACATGGGCGTCGTGGCGCCGCGCCCCGGCTTCAACGCCGCGCTGCGCGACGCCTGCCACGCGAGTGGTGCGCTGCTGGTGCTCGACGAGGTGATGACCGGCTTCCGGGTGAGCCGGTCCGGCTGGTACGGGCTCGAGGGCGTGGCCGGCGACCTCTTCACGTTCGGCAAGGTCATGGGAGGCGGGATGCCGGCCGCCGCCTTCGGCGGGCGGCGCGACGTGATGGCCCTGCTCGCGCCGGCCGGGCCGGTCTACCAGGCGGGAACGCTGTCCGGCAACCCGGTCGCGGTGGCCGCCGGCCTGGCCACCCTGCGGGCCTGCACCGACGAGGTCTACCGGCACGTCGACCGGACGGCGGCGCAGCTCGCCCGGCTCGTCGACGACGAGCTCACGAGGGCCGGCGTCGCGCACCGGATGTCGACGGCGGGCAACCTGTTCAGCGTCTTCCTCACCGACGTCGACGTGGTCGACTACGCGACCGCGCGCACCCAGTCCTCGGCGCGGTACGCCGCGTTCTTCCACGCCATGCTGCGGGCCGGCGTCTACCTGCCGCCGTCGGCGTACGAGGCATGGTTCGTCTCCGCGGCGCACGACGACGACGCGATCGCGCGGGTGGCCGACGCGCTTCCCGCGGCGGCCAAGGCCGCGGCGGCGGTGGCCGAGGGGCCGGCGGCATGACGAGCCGGACGATCGTCCACCTGCTCCGCCACGGCGAGGTCGAGAACCCGCGCGGCATCCTCTACGGCCGGCTGCCCGGCTACCACCTCTCGGCGGACGGCCGGCGGATGGCCGAGGCCGCCGCGACGGCGCTCGCCGGCCGCGACGTCGTCCGGGTGGTCTCCTCGCCGCTGGAGCGGGCCCGCGAGACGGCGGCGCCGATCGCCGCCAGCCACGGGCTCGACGTCGTCGTCGACGGCCGCCTCATCGAGGCGGCCAACGTCTTCGAGGGGCTGCCCTTCGGCGTGGGCGACGGGGTGCTGCGCCAGCCGGCGCACTGGCGGCACCTCGTCAATCCGCTGCGCCCGTCGTGGGGCGAGCCCTACCACGAGCTCGCTGCCCGGATGCTCGCCGCCGTCCACGACGCCCGCGACGACGCGCAGGGCCACGAGGCGGTCCTCGTCAGCCATCAGCTGCCGATCTGGATCGTCCGGCGCCTGGTCGAGGGTCGCGCGCTGTTCCACCGGCCGGACCGCCGGCAGTGCGGCCTCGCCTCGCTCACCACCCTGTGCTTCGAGGGCGAGCGCCTGGTATCGGTCGGCTACGCCGAGCCGGCCGGCCCAGCCTCGCGCCGGCCCGTCAGACCGGGGGCCTGACCTGCTGCTTCCCGGGCTGCTTGGCGGGGAGGTGGGGCACCCGCGCCGCGCACCCGACGGGCGGTGCGCCCGCGGGGCGGGGGACAATGGGCCGTGCCCGCCCCCGCCCGCCCGCCGGTGCCCGCCCCCGCCCGCCCGCCGGTGCCCGCCCCCGCCCGCCAGCGCACCGCCATGGCGCTGGCCCTCGCCGTCCTGGCGGCCGGCGCCCTCACCACCGGGTGCGGCGGCGCGTCGGCGGCCCAGGACGGCCTGCGCGAGTGGTCGCCCGGGCAGCGCCCGGTGGCACCGGCCGTCACCGGCTCGACGCTCGACGCCCGCCCGTACGACTCCGCCGCGGCGCGCGGCAAGGTCGTCGTCATGAACTTCTGGGCCTCGTGGTGCCCGCCGTGCCAGGACGAGGCCGCCACCCTCCAGCAGGTCTACGCCGACACCAAGGGCTCGGGCGTCACGTTCGTCGGGGTCGACGTGCGCGACGACCGGTCGGCCGCGCGCAGCTTCGCCCGTGCCCACGGCATCACCTACCCGAGCATCTTCGACCCGTCCAGCGAGACGCTGCTCGCCTTCCGCAAGCCGACGCTGCCCACGTCGCCGCCCACCACCCTCGTGATCGACCGGGAGGGCCGGGTGGCCGCCATGATCGCCGGGGCGGCGACCTTCACCCGGCTCGAGCCGCTCGTCCGCCGGGTCGCGGCCGAGGAGTCGTGACCGTGCCAGCCGTCCTCGCCGCCCCTGCGCTCGTCCAGGTGCTCGCCCCCGCGCTCGCCCCCGCGCACTCGCCCGTCCTCGCCTCGGTCGGCGACAGCTTCCAGCGGGTCGCCGGCAGCGGCTCGCTGCTGCTCGCGCTGCCGGTCGCGCTGCTCGCCGGGCTGGTGTCGTTCCTCTCCCCGTGCGTCCTCCCGCTCGTGCCCGGCTACCTGTCCTACGTCACCGGGCTGTCAGGAGCCGATCTCGGCGCTGCGGACGACCAGAGGACCACGCAGGCGGCGCACCGGTTCCGCGTCGCGCTCGGCTGCACGCTGTTCGTGCTCGGCTTCAGCGTGGTCTTCGTCGCCGGCGGCGCGCTGTTCGGCGGCCTCGGCCACGCCCTGCTCGCCCACGAGCGGGTGCTGTCCAGGTCGCTCGGGGCGGTCACGGTCGTCCTCGGGCTGGCCTTCCTCGGCTGGGTGCCCGGGCTGTCGCGGGAGTGGCGCATCCACCGGCTGCCTGCGGCCGGGCTCGCCGGGGCGCCCGTGCTCGGCTTCCTGTTCGGGCTCGGCTGGACGCCGTGCATCGGCCCCACCCTCGCCGCCGTCCTCGCGCTCGCCGGCAGCGACAGCAGCGCCAGCGCGGGCCGCGGGGCGCTGCTCACGTTCGCGTACTGCCTCGGTCTCGGCCTGCCGTTCGTCGTGGCCGGGCTCGCGTTCCGCCGGGCGATGGGTGCGCTCGGCGCGGTGAAGCGCCACTACGCCCTGGTGACCCGGCTCGGGGGAGCCTTCCTCGTCGTCATCGGCGTCCTGCTGGTGACCGGCGGCTGGACCGAGATCGTCCGCTGGCTGCAGCTTCACTACTCCGGCTTCACCCCGGCGGTGTGAACGCGTGACCGACAGCCTCACCCAGCAGCCCGCCGACCCTACGGACGCGGCGGCGGCCGCGCGGCTCACCACCGCACCGGAGCCCGTCGGCCCGACCGCCGGGGAGCGCGGCGCCGCGGCGGCCAGGCGGGCATGGCGCCAGCTGACGTCGATGCGGACGGCGCTCCAGCTGCTGTTCCTGCTCGCGCTCGCGGCCGTGCCTGGCTCGGTGCTGCCGCAGCACGGCAACGACGACGCGCGGGTGCAGCGGTTCTACGGGCAGCACCCGTCGCTCGCGCCGGTGCTCGACCGGCTCTCGCTGTTCGACGTCTTCGCGTCGCCGTGGTTCGCCGCCGTCTACCTGCTGCTGTTCATCTCGCTCATCGGCTGCCTCGTGCCCAGGATGCGGCTGCACGCAAGGGCGCTGCGGGCGCAGCCACCGCCAGCTCCCCGGCACTTCTCGCGCCTTCCGGCGGGCGAGTCGTGGCGCACCGACGCGCCACCGGCGGCCGCCATCGACGCGGCGGCGCGCATGCTCTCCGGGGCGCGTTGGCGCGTCGTCCGCGGCGGCGACGCCACGCTCTCCGCCGAGAAGGGCTACCTCCGCGAGACCGGCAACCTGCTGCTGCATGTCGCGCTCGTGGCGCTGCTGGCCGCGATCGCCATGGGTGGCCTCTGGGGCTACAAGGGCGACGTGCTGCTCGTCGAGGGGCGCGGGTTCTCCAACACCCCGCTGGCCTACGACTCCCTGCATCCCGGCCGGCTCTTCGATGCGTCGCGGCTGCAGCCGTTCACCGTCGGCCTGCGCGACTTCCGGGCCACCTACCTCGCCACCGGCCAGCCGCGCTCGTTCGACGCCGACGTGACGTGGCGCCCCAGCCCCGGCGCGCCGACCACGTCGTACGACATCAAGGAGAACCACCCGCTCACCGTCGACCCGCACCTGCTGACCGGCGGCGTACGGGTCTACCTCGGCGGCCACGGCTACGCGCCGCACTTCGTGGTGCGCGACGCCAAGGGCGCGGTCGTCTTCGACGACGACGTGCCGTTCCTCCCCGACAACGCCACGACCTACCAGTCCAACGGCGTCGTCAAGGTCGCCGACGCGGCGCCGGAGCAGCTCGCGCTCCAGGGCTTCTTCACGCCGACGACGGTCGCCACCAGCGGTGGCCTGCAGTCGGCGTTCCCCGCCGCGCGCAACCCCGCCGTGACGCTCACCGCCTACCACGGCCGGCTCGTCGACACCGGCTCGGTCTACTCGCTCGACACCAGCCAGCTGCACCAGTACGGCGACGGCCACGGCCGGATCGCCGCGCAGACGCTCTTCCCCGGGCAGACCTGGCGGCTGGTGGACGGGACGTCGATCACGTTCACCGGGTTCAAGGAGTTCGCCAACTTCCACGTGACGTACGACCCGGGCAAGCGGCTGGCGCTCGTCGCCGCGTCGGCCCTGGTCCTCGGCCTGCTGCTGTCGCTGCGGGTGCGCCGTCGCCGCCTGTGGGTCCGGGCGACCGCGCCGGAGGGCGGGCGTACCGTGGTCGAGGTCGGTGGTCTCGCCCGCAGCGACGGCGACCGGTTCGCCGAGGAGCTCGGCGAGCTGTCGCGACGTCTCCAGCGACGACTGCCGGAGCGCGCGCCCCAGGAGGAATGAGACCCCGTGCCCGACGCCGCCCTCGCCAGCGCGAGCGACCATCTCTTCACCGCCGTGGTCATCATCTACGCGCTCGCCATGGTCGCCTTCGCCGCCGACACCTCGTTCGGCCGGCGCCTCGATGCCAGGCGCGCGGCCGCCCGGGCGGTGCCGCAGCGCACCGGCGTGCCGGTGCTGGTCGGCGCACCGGCGGCCGGGACCGGACCGGCCGACGGCGAGACGCCCCCCGCCGGTGACCGGCCGCGCGGCAGCGACGGCGCGGGCGACGTGGACGCCGCGTCGGCCGTCCGCGCGGGCGGCCGGCTCGCGACGCTCGGCCTCGTCGTCACCGCGATCGGCTGGCTGGTGCACGTGGCCGAGGTGGTGACCCGCGGCATCGCGGCCGGCCGGGTGCCGTGGGGCGACATGTACGAGTTCAGCTCGGCGGTCTGCCTGGTGGCGGTCACCGGGTTCCTGCTGCTCGCCGTGCGGCAGCGGGCCCGCTACCTCGGCGTGTTCGTCATGGTGCCCGTCGTCCTCTACCTGGGGCTCGCGGGCACCGTGCTCTACGCCAAGGCCGGCCCGCTCCAGCCGGTGCTCCAGTCCTACTGGCTGAAGATCCACGTCGTCGCCGCCATCACCGCGACCGGCGCCTTCATGGTGGCCGGCGTGGCCAGCTGCCTGCACCTGGTGCGGCGCCGGTACGAGTCGGCCCTCACCGCCGGCTCGGCGCCCCGCCTGGTCGGGCTCGGGGCCAGGCTGCCGGCAGGCTCGTCGATCGAGCGGCTCGAGCACCGGGTGATCGCGTTCGCGTTCCCGATCTGGTCGTTCGCCGTCATCGCGGGCGCGATCTGGGCCGAGTCGGCCTGGGGCCGCTACTGGGGCTGGGACCCCAAGGAGACCGGGTCGTTCATCACCTGGGTGATCTACGCGGCCTACCTGCACGCCAGGGCCACGCCCAGCTTCCGCCGGACCGCGCCGGTGCTGGCGCTGCTCGGCTTCGCGGCGCTGCTGTTCAACTACTACGTCATCAACCTGGTGGTCGCCGGCCTGCACTCCTACGCCGGCCTGTCCTGACGCGCTGCCCCACCTCTGCGCCCACCTCTGCGCCACGTCGGCGCCGCCCTCCCCGACCCCTCTCCGGCCCCCTCGCGCGGCGATCCGCCGCTGACGGGGCGAATCGGCTCCGGCGATGTATCACCGCTGGTCGTGGCGGCTCTGCTCGGGTGATGAGGCGCTATCCCGTGCCCGACCGGAGGTCGCAGATGTCCGGACTGCTCGCTGAATCGCCCGTGGACAGAGAGGGGGGTCCACGGACGCGGCTGCTGCTCCGCTACGTCGTCCGCATGGAGGGACTGCCCGTCGGTGCGTTCACGGGCTGCGAGGGGTTGCCCACCGGCGGCGACTTCAGCTACGGGCTGGCCGGCACCGTGCGGCTGACCAGGCGCATCGCGACCGACAGCGTCGTTCTCGCCGCCTGGCTGGAGACGCTCGACCGGCCGCCGCGCTGCACCGTGACCATCACCGCCTACGACGACGACGGCCATCCGGCGCAGGCCTGGCGGCTGCGCGATGCGTGGCCGGTGCGGTACGTGGGCCCGAGGGTCAACGCGGTGGTGCCCACCGAGACCCTCGAACTCGCACACTCGGGGGTACTGCGCGCGGCGCCCTGACCCTGCGCCGTGCTTCGCCTCACGAGTCGTCGCCGGCGTCACGACGACGTGGACGGGTGGACGACGCGTGGCCGCAACGAGCGCGATGGGTGCGGGCCGGTCAGCCGGCGCCGAGGCAGACGTACGCGCCCACGGTGCGGCGGCGCGCCGGGTCGCCCGCGTAGCTGCTGCGCGTCATCGCGAGCGCCGCAGCGGGAGAGGCGCCGGCCGCGAGCCGCTCGTGGAAGCGGGTCATCACGTCGGCGGCGAGGTCGTCGGGGACCGGCATCGCTGCGGCGATGAGCGTGCGGCTGCCGGTCGCCAGCAGCGCGGCGGCGAGGCCGAGCAGCTCGTCGCCAGGGCGGATCGCCGACTGGGCCGACTCGCAGGCCGAGAGCACGACGACGGTGGGCGCGCCGTTCAGCCGCTCGAGATCGTAGACGGTGAGCGGTCCGTCGGCGAGGACGAGGCAGGAGAACAGCGGGTTGTCCGATCGCAGGCGACCGTGGCAGGCGAAGTGGACCAGCGCCGCGCCGTCGGCGGCGGCGAGTGCGGCGCTCGCGGTGGCCTCGGCTCCGGCGAGGACGACGGCGTCGGGGTGGGCGGTCGCGACGCACCGCGCCTCCCGCTCGGCCGCGGGCAGCCCGGGGCCGGCGATGGCGATCGCCCGGCCGGTGGTGCCCCTGGGATCGCGGACGGCGCGCAGCCACGCGGTGGGCGACGGGGCGACCGTCACCGGGCGGTCGGCCAGCCGCGGCAGGAGGCCCCACGGGGTGGCGGCCAGCTCGGCCGGCGGCAGCAGGACGATCTCCTCGCCGCCGCCCAGCGCACCGGCGATCGGCGCGAGCAGCAGCTCGTCCAGCTCTGCTGCGCTCGCCTCCAGCGCGCGCCCGGCCGCTTCCTGCGCCCGTTGCGACGACCTGCGCGCGAGCAGCAGCCGCAGCGCGAAGGCGAGGCTCTCCCTGGCGAGCAGGGCGGGGCGGGCCACCGCACCGAGGTCGTGCTTGGTGACCCGGCCGTCCCTGACGACCAGTGCGACGATCCGCTCGCCACGGGGGAGGAGGGCGACGAGCACGTACCGTCCGCTCGCGGCCGCGACCAGCTCACCGACCGGGGCCTGCGGCGCGGGCGCCTCGCCACGCGCCGCGAGGGCCCGCGTGCGGCGGCGGATGCGGTCCTCGACGTCCTCGACCCGGCGAGCCAGCGCGGCGGTCGGCGCGCCGGCCAGCTGGGCGCGCTCGAGGTCGGCCGCGACCATCCGCAGGCTGGTGAGCTCGGCCGCGAGCGCGTCGTCGGACGGCGGCCGGAGGGGGCGGAACCGCAGCGTGCCGGCCCGGCAGCGGTCGAGCCAGCGCAGCACCTGCCGCGGCGTTCCGCGGTCCAGGGCGAGCTCGAGGCCGAGCGAGGCGAGGTCGCTCGCGTGGGTGGTGATCTGCACCCGCAGCTCGGTGGCTCCGACGGTGGCCCGGTAGTCGTCGAGGACCCGGATGCCGCGCTGGAGGGCGGACAGCGCCTTCACCGGCTCGCCGTCGGCCAGGTGCAGCAGCGCCCTGGCGTGCCAGGCCCGGCTGGCGATGTCGGCTCGGCCGCCCTTGCCGCGCCGGTGCGGCGCGACCGTCGCCAGCTCCGCGCGGGCGAGGTGGGGCCGGCCGGCGGCCAGCGCGAGGCGGCCGACGATCAGCCGGGCGTCGAGCGCGGCGACCGCGAGGCCGGCCTCCTCCAGCTGGCGCGCGGCGAGCCGGGCGGCCGGCAGCAGGTCCTTGGGGTCGTCGCCGCACTCCCACCTGGCGCGCAGCATCGTGTAGCGCGCCGCCGCGAGCCACCCCGGCCGGTGCTGGCTGCGCAGCAGCCGGCAGGCGTCCTCGGCGATCCGGAGCGCCTCGACCGGCCGGTGGTCGGCGAGCACGGCCTGGGCCTGGGTCACCAGCGCCTCGGCCCGGTCGGCGTGCCGGCCGTGCTCGGCCAGGCTCTGCACGGCCCGCGCCGCGGCCTCGCTCGCCTCGCGCGCCAGGCCGGCCGAGAGCAGGATCTCGCACCGGTCGACGAGCAGGGCCGGTTCCGGCAGCCCGGCCGCGTGGAAGGCGGCCTCGGCCTCGTCCAGCTGGGTCAGCGCCGCAGGGACGTCGCCGGCGCGCCCGGCCACGAAGCCGCGGTTCCACCGTGCCAGCGCGAACAGCGGCGGCATCCCGAGGTCGGTGGCCAGCGCCTCGGCCCGGCGCAGCGCCAGGTCGGCGGCGGAGATGCGCCCGTCGTAGGCGAGCAGGACACCGTGGTTGATGAGGGCGCGGGTCTCCCACATCCGGTCGCCGTGCCGGCGCAGGGCCGGGATCGCTTCCGCGAACTCGTCGAGGGCCGCCGAGGCGTGCCCGGTGCGCTGGAGCAGCAGGGCCCGCTGCGCCCTGGCCCGGCCGAGGTCGACCCCCTCCAGCCGGCTGATCGCGCTGTCGATCTGGCGCAGGGCGACGGTGGGGCGCCCCGTCTCCAGTAGGACGTACGACAGGCTCATCCGGGCCTCGGCGGCGACCTGGAGCTCGCCGTGGCGCTCGGCGACCGCCACGGCCTGCCGCAGCAGCCGCTCGCTCTCGGTGGGTTGACCGAGCTTGCGCAGGGCGGTCCCCTGCGCCCGCAGCGCGCGGGCGTGGGCCCCGTGGGCCTTGGTCGCGACGGCCAGGGCCGCCGCCCGCTGGGCGACCGCGGTGGCCCGGTAGGGGTCGACCTCGACCAGTCGCAGCGCCTCGACGGCCAGCTCGGCCGGGCTCTCGTCGAGGATCGAGGTCACTGCCGCAGACTACGGCGTATCAGAGTGGGTAGTCGCGGCTCGAACATATACAGGAGAGAGAAGCGGTCCTGCCGCGGCCGGTGGGTGACCCCCACCGGCCGTTGCCGTTCCGGACCGGTCGCGGGCCCGCCGGGAAGCGGGCCGGGACGATCGGGTCAGAAGGTGGTCCACGGCGTCACGACGGGGCTGCCGCCGAAGGACAGGCGAAGCCGCGCACGGCCGCGCCGCACGTCGGTCACGAAGCGTCCGAACCGGTCGAGGTCGGTGCGCAGCGAGCTGCCGTCGTCGTACTCCACGGTCAGCTCGCCCGGCTCGCCGCCGGCGACGAGCCCCACCATCCGCAGGGCACCGTCGGTGCTGGTCACCTCGACGTCGACCGTTACCGCACCGGCTTCGAAGGTGAGGGCGCGCGGCTCGTCGGCGCCGCGCATGAGGACGAGCGAGTCGCCGGCCGCGCGCTCGGCCGAGTCGCTGACCAGCGTGGCCAGCTGCGCATCGAGGTCGCGCAGGCTGAAGGCGGCGCGGGCCGCCTCGATCACGTGCCCGGGGATGCCGTCGCCGACGAGCGCGGCAGCGCGCAGCCGGCCGAGCAACGCCTCGTCGGCGTCGGGCGGCTCGTGTGCGTCGGTCATGGCGCGCACCCCCTTCGCTTCATTGGAGCCGTCGCCGGCCCGGTTGATACATCAGATGGGCGAGCTGAGCCCGGCGGCGGTCGCCTGCTCGCGCAGCTTGGCGAGGCAGCGGGCGCGGGTGGGACCGATGCTGCCCACCGGCATGGCGAGCGCGGCCGAGACCGCGTCGTACGACGGCGGCGGGTCGGCCATCAGCACCCGCAGCAGCTCCCGGCAGCGCTCGCCGATGCCGGACAGCGCCCGCCACAGCGCGGCGTCGCGCTCCTCCAGCAGCAGCGTGGCATCGAGCGGCCGGGCACTGGTGTCCGGCGCGTCCAGCGCGGTGTCCTCGGTGAGCTCCTCGCGCTGCGTCCGGCGCAGCAGCCGCAGGCACTCGTGCCTGGCCGTCGTCGCGAGCCAGGCCCCGAGGCGCTCCGGCTCCTTGATCCGGCCGAGGTTCTCGAGGAGGCGCAGCCAGCTGGTCTGCACGACGTCGGCGGTCGCGTCGGTGCTGAGCCGGTGGCTCCGGCCGATCGACCAGAGCAGGTTGGTGTAGCGATCGATGATGGCGTTCCAGGCCGCCTGGTCCCCCTCGGCGGCCCGCCTCACCAGGGCGGTCAGCTCGCCCGCGTCGTCCACCCGATCACCTCTTCGACGGCCCCGACACGTCGAGCGTACGGGACCGCGCCGCGCGGCTCCGGGGGCGCCGTGCCGCGCGGAACGGGGGGCGGACCGATAATCGTCCGGTGGCCCCCACCCGCTACGACGACCTGCGCGACCTCCTCGACGCCCTCGAGCGGCGCGGCGAGCTGCGGCGGGTGAGGGCGCCGGTCGACCCGCGGCTGGAGGTCACCGAGATCGTCACGAGGGTCGTCAAGGAGGGCGGGCCGGCCCTGCTCTTCGAGCGGGTCGAGGGCAGCGACATGCCGCTCGCGATCAACGTCTTCGGCACCGAGGCGCGGATGGCGATGGCGCTCGGCGTCGAGCGCCTCGACGAGATCGGCGAGCGGATCCGCGAGCTGCTGAAGCCGGAGCTGCCGGTCGGTCTCGGCGGCCTGCGAGACGCCTTCGGCAAGCTGGCCTCGCTGCGCGGCGTCCCGCCGCGCAAGGTGCGCACCGCGCCCTGCCAGGCGCGGGTGCTGACCGGCGACCGGGTCGACCTCGACCTGCTGCCCGGCATCCAGGCGTGGCCCCGTGACGGCGGCGTGTTCCTGAACCTCGGGCTGACGCACACCCGCCATCCGCAGACCGGCGCGCGCAACCTCGGCATGTACCGGCTCCAGCAGCACGACCGCCGCACCGTCGGGCTGCACTGGCAGATCCACAAGGACTCCAACGCCCACCACGCCGTGGCCGAGCGGCGCGGGGAGCGGCTGCCGGTCGCCATCGCGTTCGGCTGCGACCCGGCCGTGACCTACGCCGCGACCGCGCCGCTGCCGGGCATCGACGAGTACCTGTTCGCCGGCTTCGTGCGGGGCGAGCGGGTCGAGCTGGTCGACTGCCTGACCGTCCCGCTCCAGGTGCCGGCCAGCGCGCAGGTCGTGCTCGAGGGCTGGCTGGAGCCCGGCCACCGCCTGCCGGAGGGGCCGTTCGGCGACCACACCGGCTTCTACACGCCGGTGGAGCCCTTCCCCGCGCTCACCGTCGAGTGCATGACGATGCAGCGCGACCCGGTCTTCCAGACCATCGTCGTCGGGCGGCCGCCGCAGGAGGACGGGCCCATCGGCAAGGCCACCGAGCGGATCTTCCTCCCGCTCGTGCAGCTGACCATCCCCGAGATCGTCGATTACGACATGCCGGTCGAGGGCGTCTTCCACAACTGCGTCATCGTGGCGATCGAGAAGCGCTTCCCCAAGCACGCGCAGAAGGTGATGAGCGCGGTGTGGGGCACCGGGCTCCTCTCGCTGTCGAAGTGCGTCGTCGTGGTCGACGCCGACTGCGACGTGCACGACTACCGCGAGGTCGCCTGGCGAGCCTTCGGCAACGTCGACTACGCCCACGACGTGCTGGTGACGGAGGGGCCGGTCGACCACCTCGACCACGCATCGTACGCGCAGTTCTGGGGCGGCAAGCTCGGCGTCGACGCGACCAGGAAGCTGCCGGGCGAGGGCTACGCGCGCGGCTGGCCGGACGAGATCGTCCAGGACCGGGCGGTGGTCGACAAGGTGACCAGGCGCTGGCCGGAGTACGGGCTGTGACCGCCGAGCTGGCCTACCTCGGCGGCCGGGCGCGCCGCGGCCCGGTCCGCGACTTCCTGCGGCTCGTCACGATCGAGCACTCGGTCTTCGCGCTCCCGTTCGCCTACATCGCCGCGCTGACCGCCATGCGCCCCGACGTCTCCTGGTGGCGGCTGGCGCTGATCACTGTCGCGATGGTCGCGGCGCGCACGTTCGCGATGGCCGTCAACCGGCTGATCGACCGCCACATCGACGCGCGCAACCCCCGGACGGCCCACCGGGAGCTGGTGACCGGCGCGATGTCGGTGCGGACGGCGTGGTTGGGCGCTTCGGTGGCGCTGGCGACGTTCCTCGCCGTGGCGGCCGTCCTGTCGCGGCTCACGCTCGTGCTCGCACCGGTCGCCGTCGTGCCGCCCGTCGTCTACCCGTACGCCAAGCGGTTCACCTGGGCGCCGCACGCCGTCCTCGCCCTCGCGCAGGCGGTGGCACCGATCGGCGCCTGGCTGGCCGTGACGGGCCGGTGGTCGTGGCCGGCGGTCGTGCTCGGCGTGGCGGTCGGGCTGTGGATCGGCGGCTTCGACGTCATCTACGCCTGCCAGGACGTCGACGTCGACCGGGCGATCGGCGTCCGGTCGCTGCCGGCGCGCTTCGGCGTCCCTGTCGCGCTGCGGGTGTCGAGCGCCGTGCACGCGGTGACCTTCGCCGCCTTCGTCTGGTACGGCGCGCTCGTGCACTACGGCGGCTGGTGGTATGCCGGGCTCGCGCTGACCGCGATCGCGTTCTGCTACGAGCACGCGATCGTGCGGCCGGACGACCTGTCCCGCGTCAACCGGGCGTTCTTCACCGCCAACGGGTTCGTCGGGGTGGCGCTGTTCGCGTTCGCCCTCGCCGACCTGGTGGCCAGGGGGCTGCGCGCGTGAGCGCCGACCGCGTCCCGTGGATCGTCGGCGTCTCTGGCGCGTCCGGCACGCCGTACGCCGCCGCCGTGCTGCGCGGGCTGCTCGCGGCCGGGTGCGCGGTCGACCTCATCGTGTCGAGGGCCGCCCGCCTCACCATCCTCGACGAGACCGGCGTCGCCTTCCGGGACAAGACCTGGCGCGCCGACCTGGCCGGCTGGCTCGGCACCGGCCATGAGGGCGACCTGCGGCACTGGCCGGCCGGCGACCTCGCTGCCGGGCCGTCCAGCGGGTCCTACCGCTGTCGCGGCATGCTGGTGGTGCCGGCCAGCACGGCGTCGGTCGCGGGCATCGCCCTCGGCCTGTCGAAGGACCTGCTGCAGCGCGCCGCCGGCGTCACCCTGAAGGAGCGCCGCCCGCTGGTGGTCGTCCCGCGGGAGGCGCCGCTGACGCGGACGACCCTCGCGCACCTCGTGACGCTCGCCGACGCCGGCGCGACGGTCCTGCCGGCCAGTCCGGCGTTCTACCACGGGCCGACCGAGCTGCAGCAGCTCGTCGACTTCGTCGCCGGCAAGGCCCTCGACGCGATCGGCGTGCGCCACGACCTCTACCGGCGCTGGGAGGGCCGGCTCGGGGGCGCCCGCTCCTGACCCGTCCGCCGTATCAGCGCGCGACGTCCGGGCTCTGTCAGGTAACGAGCGCGAGGACCGTACCGGGCCGGCCGGACCGGTCGCGGCCCGCGTGCAACCAACGAGCGCCCTGGCGCGTCATGCATGCGTGCGACCCGCGCTGGGCGATCGCGCAGGGAAGGGGCTCCCACCATGAGGCTCGCCGTGGGTGCGTCGGTCGTGGTGCTGCTGGCCGTCGCGGCGTGCGGTCAGGCCTCGACGTCGCAGGGCTCGGGCGGCACGCCCGGGCAGGACCGGAAGGTCGACGCCGGCGCCCGGGTCGTCGCCCGTCCCGCTGCGACCAGGGCACCGGCGCCGACGCCGGCGCCGATCGCCACCACCACCGACCCGGCGAGCAGCGAACCGCCGGAGGAGCACCTCACCCAGCCGATCGCCATGCCCAGGTGCCCGCATTCCACGCCGTCGCCGCACTTCACGACGGCGGAGGCGATGATGCGCTACCTCGCATCGGCATGGAACCGGCGCGACCTCGACCAGCTATGCCACGTGACCAACCCGAACGCCCGCAGCCTGCTCGCCGCGATGCACGCCGAGGCGGTGAACCTCCGGCTCAACCACTGCGAGGCACAAGTGGACCTCACGTACGTCTGCTATCTCGACCACGACTACCCGGCCTCGATGCACGGTGGCCACGCTCGGCACGGCGGTCAGGCGGTCTTCCGGGCGGCCGCCGCGGGCCGACCGGGGTGGTACATGACCGTCTTCGAGTCGTGCGGCTGACCGGCAAGGCGTCGCCCAGGTACCTGCACCGAGATCGATGACCTGCGGGCGGGCCGCCCTTCGTCCCGGACTGCCAGAAGCTGACGAATGGCGCGGGGCGGACGAGCAAGCCGTCCGCCCCGCGCCATTCGCTGCCGGTCAGTAGTAGCGCAGCAGCGCGCCTTGACCACGATGGTCGGAGTATTGCTTCGGCCAGCCGCTCGGGCTGCCCGCCGATTGGTAGGCGAGCCCGAAGTCCACGGTGACCTGGTTGTAGATGGCGTAGGCCTTGGCGAAGAGGTAGTCGATGCGACCCTGCGTCGAGCCGTGCGTCCAGTAGTTGTTGTGCAAGCAGTTGTACGCTGCCGTGCCGGTCAGGTTGCACGCACGGTACATCGCATCCTTCCAGCCGAGGTTCTGGCCGCCGCAGAGCCCGAGATCGGCGTTGGTGCCGGCATACCAGCACTCCCAGCTCACCTGGCCCGAGGAGTCGAGCGCCCCGTCGGTGTGGTTCCAGTCACCGGCCATGACGCGCATCGACGCCGAGCCGAGGCTGTCGATCGCCGTGCTCACGGTCTTCATGTTCTCCCAGGCGCAGTCAGCGTCGCTGTTGTCCGTCGAGTAGGGCAGATGAACTGAAGCGACGTTGGTGTAGTGGCCTGCGTTCAGGTCGTCCTTGAGCTGCAGCACCAGCGCGTACCACGAGCTGAGGTTGCAGGGCGCTCCTGTGGTCGCTCGCTCCTTGAGCTGAACGCTCTTCAGCGTGCCGCCGACGTAGGACAGCCGCCCGGTCCGGTAGCCACGGCGGCCCCGCCGGTCTGCGTGGTCTCGTAGCAGTAGTAATCGAGACCGGTTCTCGCCTCCAGGGCATTCTCGAAGCCGTGGCAGCTCGGGGTCTGCACCCCTGTCGTGCTGGTGCCGGCCTCTTGCAGCGTCACGATGTCCGGTACGTATGCGACCCGGGTGGGGTCGGTGATGTAGTCGACGAACTCGCGGTAGTCGGTGCAGGGGCTGTCGTTGGTGCAACCAGCGGGATCGGTCGCCATGCCGTGCGTATTGAGGTTCCAGACCTGGAGCCGGTCGCTCGGCGCTTGCGCCTGCCCGGTCGCGGCGCCGGCGGGGCCGGCTAGTGGTGACAGCGCTCCCGCTGTGGTCGCCGCCATGGCGACGACCAGTGCGCTGAGCAGTCCGATGGTGCGCTTGCGATGCTTCATGCGTCCCCTCGATCGGATGGCCGCCATGCGGTCGCAGCGGAGCATGGCGGCGGAATGCGCAGTGGCGAGCCGCCTCAGCACGGCGGCCGCCGACAGGTGAGAGCCTTAAGCTCTACACACGATACTAGCGAGGCCAAGGGGTGACGGAACAGGCACGTTCGCTGTCCACCCCAGGTCAAGTCCCTGTGTCCAACCCGAGAGGGCTGGCCGGCTCCCGATGTCGCATGGACGACGAAGAACCTCCTGGGGCGTCCCCGGGAGGTCCTCGTTCGATCAGGCGTCGATCAGCGAAGGTTGCCGGTGGTGCTGCCGCTCTGCTCGTCGACGGGGGCGGACGGCTGCTCGGGGACGGCTGCGCCGGGCAGCTCGCCGCGCAGCAGGGCGCGTACCTCGGACTCGCGGAAGCGGCGGTGGCCGCCGGGGGTACGGATGCTGCCGATGCGGCCGGCTGCGGCCCACCGGGTGACCGTCTTCGGATCGACACGGAAAAGAGCTGCCACTTCTCCGGGTGTCAGTAGTCGCTCGCGCGCCTCCATGTCACGCTCCTTCCCCCCCGTCGTTCCTCCTCCTGTGTACACCGGAGGGGGCCGAATGTCACTGGAAGGAGTATGTCGGCCTGTGCGGGTGGTGTGCTATCGGCGCGCCGGGGCAGTGATCGCGCCGGGCGCCGGGCTCAGCGTGACCGGAGCCGGACGGCCAGCGAGCGACCGCGGAGGCGGCGCGCCTTCGCGCGGGCGTGGTGACGGGTGCTGCGGACGGGGTAGGCGGCAGCCGCGGCTTCGAGCATCTCGCGGTGATGCTCGTCGGCGAGCGCTGCGGAGAGCATGGAGGGGTACTCCTCTCGGTATGGCATGTGTTCTTAAGTCAATAGCTCTTTGGAGCTACGATACGTAAGTCTAACATGGCCTAGCAGGGCCGAATGGTTCGGGGAGTGCGCGCGATGGATGCGATCGACCGGCAGCTGGTCTTCGCCTTGCGGGGCAACGCCAGGGCCACCTACGCCGAGCTCGCGCGGCTCGTCGGCCTGTCAGCTCCGGCCGTCCACGAGCGGGTCCGCCGGCTGGAGCAGACCGGCGTGATCACCGGCTACCACGCGGCGCTGTCGCCGCAGGCGGTCGGCCTCGGCGTGGCCGCGCTCGTCTCGATCTACCAGACGGAGTCCTCCGAGCAGGACGAGGTGGCCGAGGCGCTGCGCCGCGTCCCCGCCATCGAGGACTGCTGGTTCGTCGCGGGCGACGAGGCGTTCATCGTCAAGGTGCGGACGACCGACGTCGACGCGCTCGAGCACGTCCTCGGCGTGCTGCGGCGCACGCCCGGCGTCGCCCGCACCAGGACGACCGTCGTGCTGTCGACGAGGTGGGAGGACCGGCTGACCTCGCCGTCCCCCGCGGGCGACCCGGTGGTGCCCGACGTAGTCTCGGACTGATCGGCGGGGGAGCGAGCGGCACGGGACGGGGACGGGACGGGGACGGGACGAGGACGGCGGCCATGGACGGCGGACGCAAGCAAGAGCTCGAGCAGAAGGTGCTGGCCGGGGAGCGCCTTTCCCGCGACGACGGCATCGCCCTCTACGACTGCGACGACCTCGCCTGGCTCGGTGGGCTCGCCCACCACGTGCGGACCCGGCTCAACGGCGACCGCGTCTACTTCAACGTCAACCGCCACCTCAACCTGACGAACGTCTGCGCCGCGTCGTGCGCGTACTGCTCCTTCCAGCGCAAGCCGGGGGAGAAGGACGCGTACACCATGCGCATCGAGGAGGCCGTCCGGCTCGCCAAGGAGATGGAGCCCTCCGGCATCACCGAGCTGCACATCGTCAACGGCCTGCACCCCACCTTGCCGTGGCGCTACTACCCGAAGAGCATCCGCGAGCTGAAGGCCGCGGTGCCGGCCGTGCACATCAAGGCGTTCACCGCGACCGAGATCCACTGGTTCGAGCGGATCAGCGGGCTGTCCGCCGACGAGATCCTCGACGAGCTGATCGACGCGGGCCTGGAGTCGCTCACCGGCGGCGGCGCCGAGATCTTCGACTGGGAGGTGCGCCAGCGCATCGTCGACCACGACACCCACTGGGAGGACTGGTCGCGCATCCACCGGCTGGCGCACGCGAAGGGCCTGAGGACGCCCTGCACGATGCTGTACGGCCACATCGAGGAGCCCAGGCACCGGGTCGACCATGTCCTCCGCCTGCGCGAGCTGCAGGACGAGACCGGCGGCTTCCAGGTCTTCATCCCGCTGCGGTTCCAGCACGACGCCGCCGGCGACCCGCGCAACCGGCTGATGGGGCAGCCGATGGCCACCGGCGCGGAGGCGCTCAAGACCTTCGCCGTCTCCCGCCTGCTGTTCGACAACGTGCCGCACGTCAAGGCGTTCTGGGTGATGCACGGCCTGACGACCTCGCAGCTCGCCCTGTCCTACGGCGCCGACGACCTCGACGGCAGCGTGGTCGAGTACAAGATCACCCATGACGCCGACCACTACGGCACGCCGTCGACGATGACCCGCGACGACCTGCTCGAGCTGATCAGGGAGGCCGGCTTCACGCCGGTCGAGCGGGACACCCGCTACGAGGTGATCCGGGTCTACGACGGGCCCGACCCGACCCGGCGCGACGCACCGCAGCCGATGCCGGTATGAGCACCGGCCGCACGGTGGCCACCTACACCGTGGGGCGCCTCGCGATCTTCGTCGCGCTGACCGCGGTGCTGCTCGGCATCGGCCTCGGCATCGTCGTGCTCACCGGTCACCGGCTGGACGGCCGTGCGGTCGAGCCGGTCGCGCTGGCGGCGGCGTTCGTGGCGGCGCCGCTGTCGATGGTGGTCAGCTACTTCGCGCTGGCTCGCCAGCGCGAGGTGATGACCGGGGTCGTGGCCGACCGGCTGGAGCGCTACCGGGTCAGGGCCGCGGCCCGCACCGCGGCCGAGGACGCCTACGCCGAGCGGCTCGCCGGGGAGCGGCACCGCGACCGGGAAGCACCGCCGGGTGGGTCATGAGCCGGCGAAGGCCATGAGCGGGCGGGCGCCAGACGCGCAGATCAGGTTTCCCGTGGTGCGCCAGGCGTGGCGGACCCTCACCTTCCTGCACTACGCGTACGACCCGGCCGTCGTGCAGCGGCTGCTCCCGTCGCCGCTCCTGGTCGACGAGCACGAGGGGCTGGCCTGGGTGAGCGTCACGCCCCTCGTGATGGCCGACCTGCGCCCGGCGCCGCTGCCCTCGGCCGTCTCGGTGCCGTCGTTCCCCGAGACCAACCTGCGCACCTACGTCCGCGCGCCGAACGGCCGCGACGGGGTGTGGTTCTTCTCCCTCGACGTGACGAGCGCGACCTTCACGCTGGCCGCCCGGGCGCTGCTCGGGGCGCCCTACGTGGTGGCCGATCTCGCGATCGAGGAGCGCGAGGGCACGATCGGCTACCGCGGGTCGCGCGGCAGCGGTGCGTCGTACGAGATCACCGTGCGCCCAGGCGAGCCGATCGAGCCGGAGCCCTTCGACGACTGGCTGACCGGGCGCTGGCGGGCCTACACCAGGCACGGCGGCGCGCTGCTGGAGACCCCGGTCGCGCACGAGCCGTGGCCGCTGCGATCGGTGGAGGTGCTGGCCGTCCACGAGTCGCTCACCGCCGCCGCCGGCCTGCCCGAGCCGGGCGACGTGCGGCTCGCGCACTTCAGCGAGGGGGTCGAGGACGTCCGCTTCGGCCTTACCCGGCCGGCCGGATGAGCGGCCGGCCGCGGAGCGGCCTAGCGTGGGCGCGGTGACGACGACCCCCCCGCGCGAGCCGCCCCGCCGGCCGCGGGTCGGCCACATCCAGTTCCTCAACTGCCTGCCGCTGTACTGGGGCCTGGTGCGGTCCCACGCGCTGCTCGACGTCGACCTCACCAAGGACACCCCCGACCGGCTGAACGACGCCCTCGTCGCCGGTGCCCTCGACATCGGGCCGATCTCGCTGGTCGAGTACCTCCGCCACGCCGACGACCTGCTCCTGCTGCCGGACCTGGCCGTGGGCAGCGACGGGCCGGTGCTGTCGGTGAACCTCGTCTCGCAGGTGCCGCCCGCCGACCTGGGCGGGCGCCGGGTCGCGCTCGGGTCGACGAGCCGGACGAGCGTGCTGCTCACCCGGCTCTGGCTGGAGGAGCGGCACGGCGTCCGGCCCGCGTACTTCACCTGCCCGCCCGATCTCGGCGCGATGATGCAGGAGGCGAGCGCGGGGGTGCTGATCGGCGACGCGGCGCTGCGGGCCACGTACGACGCGCCGCGGCGCGGCCTTGCGGTGCACGACCTCGGCGCCGTCTGGCGCGAGTGGACCGGCCTGCCGATGGTCTTCGCGGTCTGGGCCGTCCGGCGCGACTTCGCCGAGGCCCACCCGGGGCAGGTCAAGGACGTGCACGAGGCGTTCCTGGCCTCCCGGGACCATGCCGTGGCCCATCTGGACGAGATCGCCGCGCACGCCGCCCGCTGGGAGCTCTTCGACGCCGCCACCCTCGCCGGCTACTTCCGGGCGCTCGACTTCTCCCTCGGCGGGCGCCAGCTGGCCGGCCTGCGGGAGTTCGCGAGGCGGGTCGCCGCCGCCGGGCACGCGCCCGCCCTGGGGGAGCCGGCCTTCGCGCTGGGATAGTCATACCGATTTGACGGATGGTCATAACGGGCTCTACGCCCGGTCCGGTGACGCTCCGATGATGGTCTCAGCACGCATCATCCGTCCCGGTTGCCGGCCGCGAGCGGTCTGGCTCCACGTCCCCTCGTGAAACGGACTTTCATGCCAGCCATCCGCGTCCTCGTCGCCGATGACGCTCCGGACTTGCGCGGTGTCGTACGCATGCTGCTCGATCTCGAGGACGACTTCGAGGTCGTGGCCGAGGCGGGTACCGGCCTGGAGGCCGTCCAGCTGTCCGAGGAGCACCAGCCCGACCTGATCGTGCTCGACCTGGCCATGCCGGTGATGGACGGCCTGACCGCGCTGGACGAGCTGCGCACCGTCGCGCCGGAGGCCAAGGTCGTGATGTTCTCCGCGCACGACGCGCCGTCGACCCTCGATGAGGCCAGGGATCGCGGGGCCGTCGGCTTCATCGACAAGGGCAGCGGCATCGTCGACCTGGCCGGGCACCTGCGGCGCATCTGCCTCGCGGGGTGACGGCGCCGGGCGCCGGTTACGCTGCTGGGGTGGATCGATCCCTCCAGCACGTGCTCGACCGGGCTGCCGACGGTGGCCGGATCGCCCCTGACGAGGCGCTCGAGCTCTACGTACGGGCACCGCTGCATGCCCTCGGGCAGGCGGCAGACGCGGCGCGGCGGCGGGTCTTCGGCGACACGGCGGGCATCGCGACGTACCTGATCGACCGCAACGTCAACTACACCAACGTCTGCGTGACGGCGTGCCGGTTCTGCGCGTTCTACCGGGCGCCGAAGCACGCCGAGGGATGGACCCACCCGCGCGAGGAGATCCTGCGGCGCTGCGCCGAGGCGGTCGAGCTCGGCGCCACCCAGGTGATGCTGCAGGGCGGTCACTCCCCCGACCTCGGGATCGAGTGGTACGAGGAGACGTTCGCCGCCATCAGGCAGGCCCACCCGACGCTCGCCCTGCACTCGCTCGGCGGCTCGGAGGTCGTCCACATCGCCCGCACGTCCGGCCTGTCGTACGAGGAGGTCATCCGCCGGCTCGCCGCCGCCGGGCTGGACTCGTTCGCCGGCGCGGGCGCCGAGATCCTCGTCGAGCGGCCGCGGCGGGCGATCGCCCCGCTCAAGGAGCCGGGCGAGGTCTGGCTCGAGGTGATGGAGACCGCCCACCGGCTGGGGGTCGAGTCGACCGCGACGTTCATGATGGGCACCGGCGAGACCAACGCCGAGCGCATCGAGCACCTGCGGATGATCCGCGACGTCCAGGACCGCACCGGCGGCTTCCGCTCGTTCATCCCCTGGACCTACCAGCCGGAGAACAACCACCTGCGCGGGCGCACCCAGGCCTCGGTCTACGAGTACCTCCGGTTGCTCGCGGTGGCCCGGCTGTTCTTCGACAACGTCACCCACCTGCAGGCCTCGCAGCTGACGACCGGCAAGGAGGTCGGCCAGCTCGGCCTGCACTTCGGCGCCGACGACCTCGGCTCGGTGATGCTCGAGGAGAACGTCGTCTCCTCCGCCGGCGCGCGGCACCGCTGGAACCTGGCCGAGATGATCCACCTCATCAGGACGGCCGGGCGGATCCCGGCCCAGCGGGACACGCTCTACCGCCACCTGCGGGTGCACTGGACGCCGGCCGACGACCCCACGCCCGACGAGCGGCTGCGCTCGCACCTGTCCTCGACCGCGCTGACGCTGGTGGATGCCGGTTAGCAGTCGGCGCGGGCGCTCCTGCGTTCCAGCCGGTTGTGGCGCAGGCCCTCGCGCAGCTCGTCGTCGGTCATCACGAGATAGACCAGGCCGCAGTCCTGCGGGCCGGTGACGCCCGGCTGGCAGAGCGTGCAAGCATCGCCCGGCCGGACAGGGCATCTCGGCTCGGTGCGCCTGCCGTCGCTGCCCGTCACGGTCACGACGATGCCTCGTCGGCCGGGTCGCCCACAGGGTCGTTGGTCATCCCGCATGGGGCAGGATGGGCGGCGTGCCGGTCACCGCCTACCTCGCCGACATCGTCGTGCCCGTCGCCGCCGCGCCCCGCCGCGACGCGGCCGTGCTGGTGGACGGCGGCCGGGTGGCCGACGTCGTCCGCAGAGTCGACGTACCGGCTGACGCCGAGGTCGTCCGGCTGGGGCCGGTGGTCACGCCCGGCCTGGTCAACGCGCATGCCCATCTCGAGTACGGACCGGCGTTCGGCGACCTCGCGGCCGGGGACCGGCCCTTCCCGGAGTGGATCACCGAGCTCACCAGGCGGCGGGCGGCGCTGAGCCGAGCCGACTGGTACGAGCAGGCGCTGCTGTCGATCGACGCGGCGATCGCCTCGGGCACGACGTGCGTCGCCGACGTCGTGACGGAGGGCGCCGGCCTGCAGGCGGCGGCCGACCGCAGCCTGGCCGGGGTCTCGTACGTCGAGGCGGTGGGGGCCGACGACCGGACGTGGCGGGAGCGCGGACGCGGTCGGCTGCTCGCCACGCTCGCGTCGGCACCGCCCGATCGCGCCGCCGGCCTGTCGCCGCACACGCTCTACACGCTCGGCACCGAGGTCTTCCGCGACGTGGTCCGGCTGGCGCGGGAGCAGGGCCTTCGGTTGCATCCGCACCTCGCGGAGACCCTGGACGAGGAGGAGTACGTCCTCGCCGGCACCGGGCGCCTCGCCGATGCGATGCGGCGCACCGGGCTCGTCCTCGAGCTGCTCGACGGCGGCACGGGCGTCTCTCCCGCCGCGCACCTGGACGCCCTCGGCGGCCTCGGCCGGGACGTCCACGTCGCGCACGGCGTGCACTGCGGCCCTGCCGATCGGGCGCTGCTGCGCGCGCGGGGCAGCGCCGTCGCGCTGTGCACCCGGTCCAACGCGATCCTGCGGGCCGGCGCCGCACCGGTGGCCGCCTACCTGAGCGAGGGCAACCCGATCGCCGTCGGCACCGACTCGCTGTCCAGCACGCCCGACCTGGACCTGCTCGCCGAGGCCGCCGCCCTGCGCGGCCTCGCCCGCGAGCAGGGCTATCGGGCGAGCGACCTCGACCGCCGCATCGTCGAGGCGGCGACGTCCGGCGGTGCGGCCGCGCTCGGCATCGACGACGCGGGGGTCCTGCGGCCCGGCGCGCGCGCCGACCTGGCCGCGTTCGACGTCCCGGTGGACGGCGACCCGTGGACCGCGCTGCTCGACCACGGCGCCGGCCGATGCGTCGCCACGGTCGTCCGTGGGCGGCTGGTCGCCGGCGCGGCGGCCCCCGTCGAGGCGGATCGGTGACGAGAGCAGACCTGGGCAAGGCGCCGCGCGAGGTGGCCGCGATGTTCGACGCGGTGGCCGATCGGTACGACCTCACCAACGACGTGCTCTCGCTCGGTCTCGACCGGCTCTGGCGGCGGGCCACGGTGGAGGCGGTCGCAGCGGGCCCCGGAGAGCGGGCCCTCGACCTGGCCGCCGGCACGGGCACGTCGAGCGTGGCGCTCGCGGCGGCGGGCGCCGACGTCGTCGCGAGCGACTTCTCGCTCGGCATGCTGCGCGCCGCCCGCAGCCGCCACCCCGGTCTCGCGCTCGTCGCCGGGGACGCCCTCGCCCTGCCGTTCGCCGGCGCCTGCTTCGACGCCGTGACGATCTCCTTCGGCCTCCGCAACGTCCACGACGTCGACGCCGCCCTCGCCGAGCTGGCCCGGGTGACCCGGCCGGGCGGCCGGCTCGTCGTGTGCGAGTTCAGTCGGCCCACCTGGGCGCCATGGCGCACCGTCTACATCGAGTACCTCATGCGGGCGCTGCCGCCGATCGCTCGCCGGGTGAGCAGCAACCCGGACGCCTACTGCTACCTCGCCGAGTCGATCCGCGCGTGGCCCGATCAGGCGGCGCTCGCCGCCCGCATCCAGCGAGCCGGGTGGGGCGACGTCGCCTGGCGCAACCTCAGCGGCGGCATCGTGGCCTTGCATCGGGCTACCCGCGTCGGGTGACGGGCCGCGCCGGCCGCGTCGGGTGACGGGCCGCGCCGGCCGCGTCGGGTGACGGGCCGCGCCGGCCGCGTCGGGTGACGGGCCGCGCCGGCCGCGTCGAGGCCTCTCCCTCGCGCTGTGCACTGCCCCGACCCATCGGTGCAGTGCACTATGCGTTGCTCCGAGAGTCGGGACGGAGTCGGACCGAGTGGGGGCGCGGTCAGGCGCGGTGATGCGAGGGCGGGGCGGGGCTCAAAGGTGCTGCGAGCGTCGGTGCAGCTCGCGCTCGGTGATGCACGCGTCGGTGCGGCTCGCGTCCGGGTGGTGCGAGTGTCGGTGCCCCTCGCGCCCCGGTGCTGCCGGCGTCGATGCATGGTTCGGCGGGGTGCTGCGGACCTCGGTGCAGGGCACAGGGGTGCTGCGGAAGGCAGTGCATGTTCGGGGGTGCGGATGTCGGTGCACGGCACAGCGCGCTGCGGACGTCGGTGCACGGCACAGTGCGCTGCACCGAGGTGCCGGGGCAGTGCACAGCGTCGAGAAAGGGGTTCCTCCTCGGTGCCGCATCGAGGGCGCCGGCGGGCCGGCCACCCCCGGCCGCGCCGGCGGTCGGGGGCCGGTGGGCGAGCGGACCAGTCGGGGCATAAACTCGCCGGTGAGGCGCTCGTGAACCGCTTCACAAGCGCGCTCAACCGGCCACGCGGGAGGGTCCGTGAGCGAGATCGTTGCCGGCGACGCCGTCGCCCCTGCCGACGTTCCTCGCGACGTCCCCCCCGACGCCACCGCCGACGTCCCCACTGACGCCACCGCCGACGTCATCGTGGTCGGTGCAGGGCCCGGCGGATCCACCGCGGCCTGGCACCTGGCGCAGGCCGGCGTCGACGTGCTGCTGCTGGAGAAGACGGCGTTCCCCCGCGAGAAGGTCTGCGGCGACGGCCTCACCCCGAGGGCGGTCAAGCAGCTGCTGCGGCTCGGCATCGACGTCTCTCCCGAGGCCGGCTGGCTCCGCAACCAGGGGCTGCGGATCGTGGGCGGCGGGTCGCGGCTGGAGCTGCGCTGGCCGGAGCTGGCCAGCTTCCCGGACTACGGGCTGGTGCGGCGCCGCCTCGACTTCGACGAGCTGCTCGCGAGGCACGCCGTGAAGGCCGGCGCGCGCCTGCACCAGCGGACCACTGTGACCGCGCCGGTGACCGATCGGGCCGGCCGCGTCGTCGGCGTGCGCGCGCGGCTCGACGACGGGGAGCGCGGCGGCAGTCGGCGGGAGGTAACCTACCGGGCGCCTCTCGTCGTGGCGGCCGACGGCGGGTCGGCGCGCCTCCCGCTCGCGCTGGGGCTCCAGCGCCGCGAGGACCGCCCGATGGGCGTCGCGTACCGCTGCTACTACCGCACTCCGCGTCACGACGACGACTGGCTCGAGAGCTGGCTGGAGCTGTGGGACGGCGAGCCGGGTGCCGGACGGCTGCTGCCCGGCTACGGCTGGATATTCGGGATGGGCGACGGCACGGCCAACGTCGGGCTGGGCATCCTCAACACGTCGCAGGCCTTCGGCAACGTCGACTACCGGGACCTGCTGCGGCGCTGGGTGCGGACGCTGCCCGGCGAGTGGGGGATGGTCGAGGAGACGGCCACCCCGATCAGGGGCGCGGCGCTGCCCATGGGCTTCAACCGGACGCCGCACTACGCCCGCGGCGTCCTCCTGGTCGGCGACGCGGGCGGCGCGGTCAACCCGATGAACGGCGAGGGCATCGCCTACGCGATGGAGACCGCCGAGCTCGCCGCCGAGGTGGTCGTGCAGGCGCTCGGGCGGCCCGCGGGGCCGGGCCGCGAGCAGGCGCTGGAGGGCTTCCCGGCCGCCCTCAAGTCGGCGTACGGCGGCTACTTCACCGTCGGCAACCTCTTCGTCAAGGCGATCGGGCACCCGTCCGTCATGAAGCTGGCCACCAGGCACGGGCTGCCGCACCCCATGCTGATGCGGTTCACCCTGAAGCTGCTCGCCAACCTCACCGACCCGCACGACGGCGACGCGATGGACCGCATCATCACCGCGCTCACCCGACTGGCACCGGCAGCATGAGCGCCCGCAACCCGGCGCCGGACCGCCTTCTCGCCCCACCTAGACTTGGCTCGCGCATCGTGAGACACCACGAGCGACCCACCCACGCGGAAGGAGGAACCACGTGCTGACCTGGTACGTGCCGATCCTCGCGATGCTGGCGCTCGCCACCGGATTCGCCGTCTTCTCGGTGGGCGGCAGCATGCTCGTCGGTCCGCGCCGGTACAACCGGGCGAAGCTCGATGCGTACGAGTGCGGCATCGAGCCGTCGGCTCAGGCGATGGGCGGCGGCCGGTTCCCGGTGAAGTACTACGTGACCGCGATGCTGTTCATCGTCTTCGACATCGAGATCATCTTCCTCTACCCGTGGGCCGTCGCGTTCGCGCAGACTGCCCGGTCGGTGTTCCTGCTGGTCGAGATCGTGCTCTTCATCGCCACCGTCTTCGTCGCCTACGCATACGTGTGGCGGCGCGGTGGCCTCGAGTGGGACTGACGTCCCCGCCGCAACGTACGGAAGAAGGCGCCAACCATGGGCATGGAGGAGAAGCTGCCGGAAGGCATCTTGCTCACCAGCGTCGCCAAGGTCGTCAACACCGCGCGCAAGAACTCGGTCTGGCCCGCGACGTTCGGCCTCGCCTGCTGCGCCATCGAGATGATGGCCGTCGGCGGCCCGCGCCATGACATCGCGCGGTTCGGCATGGAGCGCTTCTCGGCGTCGCCGCGGCAGGCCGACCTGATGATCGTCGCCGGCCGGGTGAGCCAGAAGATGGCGCCCGTCCTGCGCCAGATATACGACCAGATGCCCGAGCCCAAGTGGGTCATCGCGATGGGCGTCTGCGCGTCGTCCGGCGGGATGTTCAACAACTACGCGGTGGTGCAGGGCGTCGACCACGTCGTGCCCGTGGACATGTACCTCCCCGGCTGCCCGCCGCGGCCGGAGATGCTCCTCGACGCCATCCTCAAGCTGCACGAGAAGATCCGGGTCTCCGACATCCGGGGTCACGTCACGCAGACCCGGATCGGCGACGCGCCGTACCTCAAGCCGATCGAGCGCGACTCGCGCCGCTCCGGTGCGCTGGTCGGGGGCGAGGGCACGTGACCGACCCCACCCAGGTGCCGCCGGGCGACAGCGACACCGCGGCGCAGCAGGCGAGCGCCGGCGCCGAGCTCGCGCGGGCCACCGGCGGCACGACCGAGCAGGCGGCGGCCGCCGCGCGGCGGCAGGCTCAGCAGCGCCAGGGCATGTTCGGCGGCACGGGAGTCGGCGACACGTCCGGCTTCGGTGGGCTGGTGCGCACGGCGCCGGTCGTGGTGTCGACGCCGCGGCCGTACGGCGGCTACTTCGACGAGATGGCCGACGCCCTGGAGCGCGCCTACCCCGGCTTCGCCGACGCGATCGAGCGGGTGGTGGTCGACAGGGGCGAGCTGACGCTGCACGTACGGCGCGAGCACGTCAGGGACGTGTGCCGGCACCTTCGCGACGACCCGGCGCTGCGCTTCGAGCTCTGCTCAGGCGTGTCTGGGGTGGACTACCTCGGCGTCGGCGACGAGCGGCGCCTGCACGCGGTCTACCACCTGCTGTCGATGACCTACCGGCGGCGGATCCGCCTCGAGGTCGCCGTCACCGTCGACGACCCGCACGTCCCGTCCGTCGTGCCGGTCTACCCGACCGCCGACTGGCACGAGCGCGAGGCGTGGGACTTCTTCGGCATCGTCTTCGACGGCCACCCGGGACTTACCCGCATCGAGATGCCGGACGACTGGATCGGCCATCCCCAGCGCAAGGACTACCCGCTGGGCGGCGTGCCGGTGGAGTACAAGGGCGCGCAGATCCCACCGCCGGACGAGCGGCGGTCCTATGCCTGAGAGAAGCGGGGTGATCGCATGACCGACACGACCGACGCCCGTACGGGCAGCGCCGTCGGTGCGGACGACCCCTACACCGGCACGGCGCGCGACACGACGGAGGGCCGCGTCTACACGGTGACCGGCGGCGACTGGGACACCATCGGCGCCGACCCCATCGACGAGGAGCGCATCGTCGTCAACATGGGGCCGCAGCACCCGTCGACCCACGGCGTCCTGCGGCTCGTGCTCGACCTCGAGGGCGAGACCGTCACCCAGGCCCGTACGGTCATCGGCTACCTGCACACCGGCATCGAGAAGAACCTCGAGTACCGCAACTGGACGCAGGGCGTCACGTTCGTGACCCGCTGCGACTACCTGTCGCCGCTGTTCAACGAGACCGCGTACTGCATGGGCGTCGAGAAGCTGCTCGGCATCACCGACGAGGTGCCCGAGCGGGCGCAGACCATCCGCGTCCTCCTCATGGAGATGCAGCGCATCGCCTCGCACCTGGTGTGGTTCGCGACCGGTGGCATGGAGCTCGGGGCCGTGTCGATGATGCTGTACGGCTACCGCGAGCGCGAGGTCATCCTCGACATCCTCGAGATGATCACCGGTTTGCGGATGAACCACGGCTACGTGCGGCCCGGCGGCGTCTCCCAGGACCTGCCGCCCGGCGCCGTCGACAAGATCCGCGAGTTCCTGCGGATGATGCCCGGCAGGATCGACGAGTACGAGGGCCTGCTCACCGCCAACCCCATCTGGATCGCGCGGCTGAAGGGCGTCGGCTACCTCTCCGCCGAGGGCGCCCTCGCGCTCGGGATCACCGGCCCGCTGCTGCGCGCGGCTGGCGTGCCCTGGGACCTGCGCAAGCAGATGCCGTACCTCGGCTACGAGAACTACGAGTTCGAGGTGCCGACGCAGACCGAGGGCGACTGCTACGCGCGCTACCTCGTCCGTGTCGCGGAGATGCGCGAATCGCTGAAGCTCATCGAGCAGGCGCTCGACCGGCTGCGTCCAGGGCCGGTCATGGTCGGCGACAAGAAGATCGCCTGGCCGGCCCAGCTGGCGCTCGGCTCCGACGGCCTCGGCAACTCCCTCGACCACATCCGCGAGATCATGGGCACCTCCATGGAAGCCCTCATCCACCACTTCAAGCTGGTGACCGAGGGCTTCCGCGTGCCGGCCGGCCAGGTCTACGCCGCCGTCGAGTCGCCGCGCGGCGAGCTCGCCGCGCACGTGGTGTCCGACGGCGGCACCCGGCCGTACCGCGTCCACCTGCGCGACCCATCCTTCGTCAACCTGCAGGCGACCCCGGCGCTGTGCGAGGGCGGCATGATCGCCGACGTCATCGCCTCGGTCGCGAGCATCGATCCCGTCATGGGCGGAGTTGACCGGTAACCATGCCATTGACCGACCGGACGCGGGCGGAGGCCCGTGAGATCATCGCGCGCTATCCGAAGCCGCGGTCGGCGCTCCTGCCGCTGCTGCACCTGGTGCAGTCGGAGGAGGGCTACGTCACGCAGGAGGGCGTGACGCTCTGCGCCGAGCTGCTCGGCCTCACCAAGGCCGAGGTGGGCGCGGTCGCGACGTTCTACTCGATGTACAAGCGCCGTCCGATGGGCGACTACCACGTCGGCGTCTGCACCAACACGCTGTGCGCCGTCATGGGCGGCGACGCCATCTTCGATGCGCTGAAGGAGCACCTCGACATCGGCAACGACGAGACGACGCCCGACGGCCGGGTGACTCTCGAGCACATCGAGTGCAATGCCGCCTGCGACTTCGCGCCGGTCGTGATGGTCAATTGGGAGTTCTTCGACAACCAGACCGTCCAGAGCGCCAAGGACCTCGTGGACCGGCTGCGCGCGGCCGACCGGTCCGACCCGGCGAGCCTGCCCTTGCCCACCCGCGGCGGGCGGCTGTGCACCTGGCGGGAGGCCGAGCGCATCCTCGCCGGCTTCGTCGACGACCGCGCCGACGACGGCCCCTCGGCCGGCCCGGCCTCCCTGGTCGGGCTGCGCATCGCGCGCGAGCGCGGCGACGAGGCGCCGGCCGTACCGGCTGCCCCATCCGCCTCGGCCCCGTCCGCCCCGTCCGCCCCGTCCGCCGAGCGAGGGAAGAGCTGACGCCATGGGCATCCTGACCCCCGTCCTGACCGAGAACTGGGACCAGCCACGGTCGTGGACGCTCGACGCCTATCGCGAGCGCGGCGGGTACGCGGCGCTGCGCACGGCGCTCACCTCGATGCAGCCCGACCAGGTCGTCCAGGCGGTCAAGGACTCCGGCCTGCGCGGGCGTGGCGGCGCCGGATTCCCCACCGGCATGAAGTGGGGCTTCATCCCGCAGGGCGACGGCCGGCCGCACTACCTGGTGGTCAACGCCGACGAGTCCGAGCCGGGCACGTGCAAGGACATCCCGTTGATGCTCGCGAGCCCGCACACGCTGCTCGAGGGCGTCGTCATCTCCTGCTACGCCTTCCGTGCCAACCGCGCGTTCATCTACGTCCGCGGCGAGGTGCTGCACGTCGTCCGGCGGCTGCACCAGGCGGTGCGCGAGGCGTACGACGCCGGCCTGCTCGGCAGCGACATCCTCGGCAGCGGCTTCGACCTCGACGTCACCGTGCACGCCGGCGCGGGCGCGTACATCTGCGGCGAGGAGACCGCGCTGCTCGACTCGCTCGAGGGCTACCGTGGCCAGCCGAGGCTGCGCCCGCCGTTCCCCGCGGTCGCCGGCCTCTACGCCAGCCCGACCGTCATCAACAACGTCGAGACGATCGCCAGCGTGCCGTGCATCATCGCCAACGGCGCCCGCTGGTTCGCGTCGATGGGCACCGAGAAGTCCAAGGGCATGACCATCTACTCGCTGTCCGGTCACGTGACGCGGCCCGGCCAGTACGAGGCGCCGCTGGGCGTGACGCTGCGCGAGCTGCTCGACCTCGCCGGCGGCGTCCGCGAGGGGCATGAGCTGAAGTTCTGGACGCCCGGCGGGTCGTCCACGCCGATCCTCACCGCCGAGCACCTCGACGTGCCGCTCGACTACGAGGCGATGATGGGCGCCGGCTCGATGCTGGGCACCAAGGCGCTCCAGATCTTCGACGAGACGACGTGCGTGGTGCGCGCGACCCTGCGCTGGACGGAGTTCTACGCGCACGAGTCCTGCGGGAAGTGCACGCCGTGCCGCGAGGGGACGTACTGGATGGTGCAGATCCTGCGCCGGCTGGAGAGCGGCGAGGGCGACGAGGCCGACCTCGCCACCCTGCTCGACACGTGCGACAACATCCTCGGCCGGTCGTTCTGCGCGCTGGGCGACGGCGCCACGAGCCCCATCACGTCGTCGATCGAGTACTTCCGTCAGGAGTACGTCGACCACCAGCAGCAGGGCGGCTGCCCGTTCGACCCGATGGCCTCCACCCTCTTCGCGGGAGCGCTCGCCTGATGACCGTCACGACCAACCCACCTGCCGGCGGCACGGGCGGCGCCGTGGAGAAGCCGGCCGAGATGGTGACGTGCACCATCGACGGCTTCGAGGTGACGGTGCCCAAGGGCACGCTCATCATCAGGGCCGCCGAGCTGCTCGGCATCCAGGTCCCGCGCTTTTGCGACCACCCGCTCCTCGACCCGGTTGGCGCGTGCCGGCAGTGCATCGTCGAGGTGGAGGGCCAGCGCAAGCCGCTCACCGCATGCACCACCACCGTCACCGACGACATGGTCGTGCGCACCCAGCTCACCAGCCAGGTGGCCGAGAAGGCGCAGCGCGGCACGATCGAGCTGCTGCTCATCAACCACCCGCTCGACTGCCCGGTCTGCGACAAGGGCGGCGAGTGCCCGCTGCAGAACCAGGCGATGAGCAACGGGTCGGCCGAGTCGCGCTTCCGCGACGTCAAGCGCACGTTCCCCAAGCCGATCGCCATCTCCACCCAGGTGCTGCTCGACCGCGAGCGCTGCGTGCTGTGCGCGCGCTGCACGCGCTTCTCCAACCAGATAGCCGGCGACCCGTTCATCGACATGTTCGAGCGCGGCGCGCTCCAGCAGGTGGCGGTCTACGAGGATGAGCCGTTCGAGTCGTACTTCTCCGGCAACACCGTGCAGATCTGCCCGGTGGGGGCGCTGACTGGTGCGCAGTACCGCTTCCGGGCCCGGCCGTTCGACCTGGTGTCGACGCCGAGCGTCTGCGAGCACTGCGCGTCGGGGTGCGCGATGCGCACCGACTGGCGGCGCGGCCGGGTGCTGCGCCGGCTGGCCGGCAACGACCCCGAGGTCAACGAGGAGTGGAACTGCGACAAGGGCCGGTGGGCCTTCCAGTACGCGACGCTCCGCGACCGCATCACCACCCCGCTGGTGCGCGACGAGACCGGCGAGCTGCGCGAGGCGCCGTGGACCGAGGCGCTCGAGCTCGCGGCGCAGGGGCTCGCCGCGGCCCGTGACGCCGGCGGGGTCGGCGTGCTGCCCGGCGGGCGGCTGACGCTCGAGGACGCGTACGGGTACGCGAAGTTCGCCCGCGTCGCCCTGCGCACCAACGACATCGACATGCGGGCGCGGGCGCACTCCGACGAGGAGCTCGCCTTCCTCGCCGCCCACGTCGCCGGCACCGGCCTGCAGGTGTCCTACGACGACCTCGAGAGCGCGCCGGCCGTCCTGCTCGCCGGCTTCGAGCCGGAGGAGGAGTCGCCGATCGTCTTCTTGCGGCTGCGCAAGGCGGTTCGCAAGCACGGCATGCGGGTGTTCTCGATGTCGCCGTTCACCACGACGAGCGTGCGCAAGGCCTTCGCCACGCTGCTGCGCACCGTTCCCGGCGGCGAGGCCGACGTGCTGACCGCGCTCGCCGGGGGCGGCAGCGGGCTCGGCGACGAGGGCAGTGCCTGCGCCGAGGCGCTGCGCGGCGCCGGCGCGATCGTCATGGTGGGCGAGCGGCTCGCCGCCGTGCCCGGTGCGCTGACCGCCGCCGCGCGGCTGGCCGGGGCGACCGGGGCGCGGCTCGCGTGGGTGCCGCGCCGGGCGGGCGAGCGCGGTGCGGTCGAGGCCGGTTGCCTGCCCACCCTGCTGCCCGCCGGACGGAGCGTCGGCTCGGGCGAGGCCACGACGGCCGTCGCCGCGCTGTGGGGCAGCGAGCTGCCCGGCGCTCCCGGCCGCGACGCCACCGGCATCCTTCGCGCCGTCGTCGCGGGCGAGCTCGCGGGGCTGGTCGTCGGCGGCGTCGAGCCCGACGACCTGCCCGACGTCGAGCTGGCCCACGAGGCGCTCGACTCGGCGCGGTTCATCGTCAGCATCGAGATGCGGCACTCGGCCGTCACCGAGCGCGCCGACGTCGTGCTGCCCGTCGCCTCGGCGGTGCACAAGGACGGCACGTTCGTCGACTGGGAGGGCCGGCTCCGGCCGTTCGTCGAGACGCTGCGTGGCACCGGTGCGCTCCCCGACTTCCGGGTGCTCGACCGCCTGGCCGACGAGATGGGCGCGCCGCTCGGGCTGCGCGACATCCACGCGGTGCGCCGCGAGTACGACACGCTCGTCGGCGCGCCTGGGGGAGTCGGCGTCACCCGTCCCGGCCTGCCGGGCGTCGCGCCCGCGTCCCGGCCTGCGCCCGGGGCGGGGGAGGCCGTCCTCGCCGGCTGGCGGCTGCTGCTCGACAACGGGCGGCTGCAGGACGGCGAGCCCTATCTCGCCGGCACCGCGAAGCGGCCCCGCGCGCTGCTCTCGCCGGCCACGGCCGCCGAGATCGGCGTGGCTGCAGGCGACCTCGTGACGGTGTCGACCGAGCGCGGCGAGATCACCCTCCCGCTGGTGCTCGCCGACCTGCCCGACCGGGTGGTGTGGCTGCCCGCCAACTCGGAGGGCAGCGCCGTCGGGCCGATGCTCGGCGCCGGCCCCGGCGCGATCGTACGGATCGCTCCCGCCCCTGCCGAGCGCGCCGCAGCCGACGGAGGTGCCGCATGAGCGCCGTGCATCCGGTCCTGCAGCCAGTGCTCGCCGGGACCGAGCCGTACTTCCCGCTCGACCGCTTCGGCCACGATCCGTGGTGGCTCATCATCATCAAGGTGCTCGGGGTGTTCGCCTTCCTCGTGCTCACCGTGCTGCTGACGATGTGGGCCGAGCGGCGCGGGGCCGGTCGGATGCAGCAGCGGCCCGGCCCCAACCGGGTCGGCCCGTTCGGCTTGCTGCAAGGGCTCGCCGACGGCATCAAGCTGGGCCTGAAGGAAACGATCATCCCCACGCTGGTCGACCGCCCGGTCTACCTGCTGGCCCCGGTCATCTCGGCGGTGCCCGCCTTCCTCGCGTTCTCCGTCATCCCGATGGGTGGCGTCGTCTCCATCGCCGGGCACCGCACCGCGCTCCAGCTGACCGACCTGCCGGTGGCGGTGCTCTTCGTCCTCGCCTGCTCGAGCTTCGGCGTCTACGGCATCGTGCTCGCCGGCTGGGCCAGCCGGTCGCCGTACCCGTTGCTGGGCGGGCTGCGCTCGGCGGCGCAGGTGATCAGCTACGAGATCGCCATGGGGCTCGCGCTCGTGCCGGTCTTCCTGAAGGCCGGCACGTTGTCGACCTCCGAGATCGTCGCCGCCCAGAACCACGGAACGGGCCTGGGGGTCTTCGGCGGCTGGTACTTCCTCACGCTGTTCCCCTCGATGGTCATCTATGCCATCTCGGCGGTCGGCGAGACCAACCGCGCCCCCTTCGACCTGCCCGAGGCTGAGGGCGAGCTCGTCGGTGGCTTCCACACCGAGTACTCGTCGCTGACGTTCGGGATGTTCTTCCTCGCCGAGTACATCAACATGACGACCGTCGCCGCCCTCGGCACCACGATGTTCCTCGGGGGCTGGCTGCCGCCGCCGATCCCCGGCCTGTCGCACCTCGTGGGCTGGTGGGGCCTGCTGTGGTTCGTCCTCAAGGTCTACGCCATCCTGTTCCTCTTCATTTGGGTGCGCTTCAGCCTCCCGCGGCTGCGCTACGACCAGTTCATGCGCTTCGGCTGGAAGGGGCTCGTGCCGGCGGCCATCGTCTGGCTGGTCATCGTCGCGGTGTCGCAGGCGGTGCGCGGCAGCACCGGCGTCACCCGTTCGCAACTGCTCACCTACCTGATAGCTGCGGTGGCCGTCATCATCCTGCTGCTCGGCATCGCGGAGTACGCCGACCGCAGGCGGGCGACCGGCCCGCCGCCGGAGGAGCAGGCGCTGCGCGGGCCCGACACCACCGGCACGTTCCCGGTCCCCGATATGCGGGCATTGCTCGCCGACCGGCCGCTGACGCCCGTCGGCGTCACCGGCGGCCCGCTCACCGAGGCCCGCACCATCGAGGGGGGCCCCACCGCGTCGAGCGCGGACGGCCCGGCCGGCACCGGCAGCACTGGCACCAGCACCGAGGAGTCCGGCCGTGGCTAGCTTCCTCGACCCCGTGAAGGGCTTCGGGGTCACGTTGTCGACCATGTTCAAGAAGGTCGACACCGTCGAGTACCCCGAGGTGAAGAAGCCGACCGCACCGCGCTACCACGGACGGCACGTGCTCAACCGGCACCCCGACGGGCTGGAGAAGTGCATCGGCTGCGAGCTCTGCGCGTGGGCGTGCCCGGCCGACGCCATCTACGTCGAGGGCGCCGACAACACCGACGAGGAGCGCTACTCGCCCGGCGAGCGCTACGGCGCGGTCTATCAGATCAACTACCTGCGCTGCATCTTCTGCGGGCTGTGCATCGAGGCGTGCCCGACGCGGGCGCTGACGATGAGCAACGAGTACGAGCTCGCCGACGACAGCCGCACGGACCTCATCTTCACCAAGCAGCAGCTGGTCGCGCCGCTCGCCCCTGGCATGGAGGCTCCGCCCCACCCGATGCGGCTCGGTGACGACGAGAAGGCGTACTACGTCGGGGTCTCGCACACGCCGGTCGTCCCCGGTCGCGCGGCGATCGAGGGCCGCCTCCAGCCCGACGCGATGCGCGAGAGCGACATCACCCGTCCACCGGTGCGCGAGGAGACCGGCCGCGACGTCGACCCAGGGGAGGCGACATGACGTCCGTGCTGATCGCGGCTGCGCAGGCCGGGCAGGCCTCCACCGGCGAGCAGGTCACGTTCTGGATCGTGGCGTCCGTCACGTTCGTGGCCGCGCTCGGCATGGTGCTGTCGCGGCACGCCGTTCACTCGGCGCTGATGCTGGCGCTCGTGATGCTCGGCTTCGCGGTGTTCTACGCGGTGCAGGACGCGCCGTTCCTCGCCTTCGTGCAAGTCATCGTCTACACCGGCGCCATCATGATGCTGTTCCTGTTCGTGCTCATGCTGGTGGGCGTCGACGCGTCCGACTCCCTCGTCGAGACGATCCGCGGGCACCGCATCGCGGCGCTGCTGGTCGGCGTCGCGTTCGTCATCGCGCTGCTGACCGGGCTCGCGGGCGCGGTCAGCACCTTCCCCTCGAAGGGCCTCGCCGCCGCCAATCACGACGGCAACATGATGGGCGTCGCGCAGATCATCTTCAACAAGTACGTCTACCCGTTCGAGGTCACGAGCGCCCTGCTCATCACCGCGGCCCTCGGCGCGATGGTGCTGGCGCACAAGGAGCGGCTCGCGCCACGCATGTCCCAGCGGGAGCTGTCGAGGCAGCGGTTCGCGGGCAACCGCCCGTCGCCGCTGCCGGGGCCGGGCGTCTTCGCCCGCCACGACTCCGTCGACGTCCCGGCGCTGCTGCCCGACGGCACGGCCGCGCCGGGCAGCGTGAGCACCGTCATCCTCGACCAGGGCGGCGGGTCGGCGATGGCGGCGCTGCCAGGGGGCGAGCGAGGCCTGCTCGGCGACGACGGGGAGGGCGAGGCGCGATGAACCCGACGTACTACCTCTTCCTGTCCGCCGTCCTGTTCTCGATCGGGACGCTCGGCGTGCTGCTGCGCCGAAACGCGATCGTCGTCTTCATGTCGATCGAGCTGATGCTCAACTCGGTCAACCTGACCCTCGTCACCTTCTCGCGCATGCTGGGCACCCTCGAAGGTCAGGTCATCGCGTTCTTCGTCATGGTCATCGCGGCGGCTGAGGTCGTCGTGGGCCTGGCGATCCTCATGACCATCTACCGCACGCGGCGCTCGGCGTCGGTCGACGACGCCAACCTGCTGAAGTACTGACCCTCATCCACCAAGCATCCCGACGACCCCCCGACCGGAAGCGAGAGCGACCGTGCGACCGTACGACGGCCCGTACCATCGCCTGGCACTCAGTGAGGCGCGATGACGCACCAGCTGCTCGCGGCTGACGCCGTGAGGTACCTCGACGGCCCCGGTGTCTTCAACCTCGTCTGGCTGCTCGTCGCCCTGCCGCTCGCGGGAGCGGCCGTGCTGCTGCTCTCCGGCCGGCGCATCGGACGGTGGGGGCCGGTCGTCGGCACGATGGCGAGCGCGCTGTCGTTCCTGTGGGCGATCGTGCTCTTCGTCGCGCTCCTCGGGCACGACTCGAGCGACCGATCCTTCGTCAACACGATGTTCACATGGGTGCCGGTCAACGGCTTCCACGTGCCTGCGCAGCTGCTCATCGATCCGCTGTCGGCGTGCTTCATGCTCCTCATCACCGGCGTGGGCACGTTGATCCACGTCTATTCGATCGGCTACATGGAGCATGACCCCAAGCGGCAGCGCTTCTTCGGGTTCCTCAACCTGTTCATCGCCGCTATGCTGCTGCTGGTCCTGGGTGCCAACTACCTCGTGCTGTTCGTCGGGTGGGAGGGCGTCGGCCTCGCGTCCTACTTGCTGATCGGCTTCTGGCACTACAAGCCGAGCGCGGCCACCGCGGCCAAGAAGGCGTTCGTCGTCAACCGGGTGGGCGATGTCGGCCTGTCGCTCGCCATCATGCTGATGTTCGCGACGTTCGGCTCGATCTCGTTCGCCGGCGTCTTCAACGCCGTCGGCGGCGCCCGCTCCGGAACGGTGACGGCGATCGGGCTGCTGCTGCTGGCCGGTGCGTGCGGCAAGTCGGCGCAGATCCCGCTGCAGTCCTGGCTGATCGACGCGATGGAGGGCCCCACCCCCGTCTCGGCGCTCATCCATGCGGCGACGATGGTCACGGCAGGCGTCTACCTGATCGCCCGGTCGAGCCCCATCTTCAACGCGTCCCCGACCGCCCTGCTCGCCGTCGCCTGCGTCGGCACGGCGACCCTGCTGTACGGCGCGGTCATCGGCTGCGCGCTCGACGACATCAAGAAGGTGCTGGCCGGCTCGACCATCAGTCAGATCGGTTACATGGTGCTCGGCGTCGGCCTGGGCACGGCCGGCTACAGCTGGGGAATCCTGCACCTGCTGGCGCACGGCTTCTTCAAGGCGGTGCTCTTCCTGGGCGCCGGCTCGGTGATGCATGCGATGCGCGACAACGTCGACATGCGCAGGTACGGCGGGCTGCGCAAGTACATGCCGGTGACGTTCTGGACGTTCGCGATGGGCTACCTGGCGCTGATCGGGTTCCCGGGCTTCTCCGGCTTCTTCACCAAGGACAAGATCATCGAGGCGGCGTTCGGCAAGGGCGGTGCCATCGACCTCACGTTCGGCGCGGTCGCGCTCGGCGTCGTGGTCCTGACGTCGTTCTACATGACCCGCCTCATGCTGATGACGTTCTTCGGCGAGCCGCGGTGGGAGGAGGGCGTCCACCCGCACGAGTCGCCGGCCACGATGACCGTGCCGATGATCGTGCTGTCGATCGGCTCGGTGGTCTTCGGCGCGTTGTTCGTCTACGTCTGGCCGCTCGCCGACTGGCTGGAGCCGACGCTCGGCAAGCCCGTCGAGAGCATCAACCCGGCGCTGTCCGCCGCGACGCTGTCCATCCTCGGCTTCCTGTCGATGCTCGGCGGCGCCGTTGCCGCATGGGCGCTGTACGGCCGGCGCAAGGTGCCGGTCGTCGCGCCGGCCGGCAGCCCCGCGACGGTCGCAGCCCGCAAGGGCCTCTACGCCGACGCGGTCAACGAGGCGGTCCTCATGCGGCCCGGCCAGTACCTCACCCGCGCGATGGTCTTCTTCGACGGCAGGGGGCTCGACGGCGCGGTCAACGGGCTGGCCGCCTTCCTCGGCGGCACGTCGGGGCGCACCCGCCGGCTCCAGACCGGCTTCGTCCGGTCCTACGCAATGTCCATCCTCGGCGGCGCCGTGGTCATGGTCGCCACGCTTTTGGTGGTGAGGTTGTAGATGAGCGACTGGCCCTGGCTGTCCATCATCGGCGCGGTACCGCTCGTCGGCACCTTGCTGGTCGCGCTCGTCCCCGAGCGACGCGGCCTGCTGGCCAAGCAGCTTGCGATGGGCGTCGCGCTGCTGACGTTGCTGCTGGCGGTCATCATGTCGGCTGGCTTCGACACGAGCTCGGCGTCGATGTTCCAGTTCTTGCAGACCTACAGCTGGATCCCGCAGTTCGGCGCGCACTACGCCGTCGGCGTCGACGGCATCGGGCTGGTGCTCATCGACCTCACCGCGATCCTCGTCCCCGTCGTGCTGCTGGCGTCGTGGAGCGAGGCCGAGCTCGGCGGGCGCAGCGCCCGCACGTACTTCGCGCTGATCCTGTCGCTCGAGGCCATGCTGGTCGGCGTCTTCGCGGCCACCGACCTGTTCCTGTTCTACGTCTTCTTCGAGGCCATGCTGGTGCCGATGTACTTCATCATCGGCAGCTACGGCAGGGCCGGCACCCATCGCTCGTACGCCGCGGTGAAGTTCCTGCTGTACAGCCTGTTCGGCGGCCTGCTCATGCTGGCCGCGGTCATCGGGCTCTACGTCATCAGGGGCAGCCTGCTCTTCGGCGACCTGCAGGGCATCGGCAACACCGTCTCGGCGAGCGTCGACAAGGGCTTGTTCCTCGGCTTCTTCCTGGCCTTCGCCATCAAGGCTCCGCTGTGGCCGTTCCACACCTGGCTGCCCGACGCGGCGGCCGAGGCGCCGACCAGCGGGGCGGTGCTGCTCGTCGGCGTGCTCGACAAGGTCGGCACGTTCGGCTTCCTGCGCTGGTGCCTGCCGCTCTTCCCGCGCGCAGTGCACGATCTCGCGCCGTACGTGCTCGCGCTCGCGGTCATCAGCGTGCTGTACGGGGCGCTGCTCGCCATCGGACAGCGCGATCTGAAGCGGTTGGTGGCCTACACGTCGATCTCGCACTTCGGCTTCATCACGCTCGGTATCTTCGCGTTCACCTCGCAGGGCGGCACGGGCGCGACGCTCTACATGGTCAACCACGGGTTCTCGACGGGCGCGCTCTTCCTCATCGTCGGCTTCCTCATCCACCGCAGGCGCACCAGCCAGATCGCCGACTACAACGGCGTGCAGCAGGTGGCGCCGTGGCTCGCCGGGGCGTTCTTCGTCGCCGGCCTGTCGAGCCTTGCGCTGCCCGGCACCAACAGCTTCGTCAGCGAGTTCCTCGTGATGGTCGGCACGTTCACCAAGTACCGCTGGTTCGCCGTGGCGGCCGTCTTCGGCACGGTGCTCGCCGCGCTCTACATCCTCATCATGTACCAGCGGACGATGCACGGGCCGGTCGACGAGGCCAACCGCCTGCTGCCCGACCTGACCAGGCGCGAGACATGGGTCATCGCACCCGTGCTCGTGCTCGTCGTCGCTCTCGGCGTCTACCCCAAGCCCGTCATCGACACCATCGACCCGGCGGTCAAGCGCACGCTCTGCGACACCGGCCGCACCGACCCCCGCCCGCCGGTGCCGGCCCGCGGACCGGGCGCTGATACCGGCCAGCCGTTCGTCTCGTGCGTGGGCATCAGTCCGGCCGGCCCTGCTGCCAGCGGAGGCAACAAGTGATCGGCGTGACGCTGGCGCAGACCACGTTCACTGCGCCGCACCTCTCGTACAGCGGGCTGTCGCCGATGCTGGTCATCTGGTCGGCTGCGACCCTCGGCGTCGGCGTCGAGGCGGTCGTGCCCCGCGCGTACCGCTGGCTGACTCAGGTGTCGCTCGCGTTCGCCGGACTGGTCGGCGCGCTCATCGCGGTCATCATGCTCGCGGGCACGGCCGAGACGGTCGCCGTCAACACGATCGCGGTCGACGGGCCCGCGCTGTTCCTCGAGGGCACGTTGCTCGCGCTCGCGATAGCCAGCCTGCTGTTCGTCGCGGAGCGCTCGGTCGACACCGGCGGCGGCGCGTTCGTGCAGCAGGCGTCCGTGCTGCCCGGCTCGTCCGACGAACGGCGGATGCTCGCGACCGAGCGCCAGCAGACCGAGGTCTATCCGCTGGTGATGTTCTCGGTCGGCGGCATGCTGATGTTCGCGTCGTCCAACAACCTGCTGGCGATGTTCGTGGCGCTCGAGGTGCTGAGCCTGCCGCTGTACCTGCTGTGCGGGCTGGCCCGTCGGCGTCGCCTGCTGAGCCAGGAGGCTGCGGTCAAGTACTTCCTGCTCGGGTCGTTCAGCTCGGCGTTCTTCCTGTACGGGCTGGCGATGATCTACGGCTACGCCGGCTCGCTCGACCTCGACGCGGTGCGCAACAAGGTGCAGGTGGCGACCAGCAGCGACGTCCTGCTCTATATCGGCATCGCGCTGCTCGGCGTCGGCCTGCTGTTCAAGGTGAGCGCGGCACCGTTCCACACCTGGACGCCCGACGTCTACCAGGGCGCGCCCACCCCGATCACGGCGTTCATGGCGGCCGGCACCAAGGTCGCCGCGTTCGGCGCCCTGCTGCGCGTCTTCTACGTGGCTTTCGAGCCGGCGCAATGGGATTGGCGGCCGCTGATGTGGGGCGTCGCGATCCTCACGATGGTGGTCGGCTCGGTGCTGGCACTGACGCAAACCGACATCAAGCGGATGCTGGCGTACTCGTCGATCGCGCATGCCGGCTTCCTCATCACCGGCGTGCTCGCGGTCAACCGCGACGGCCTCGCCGGGACGATGTTCTACCTGGTGACGTACGGCTTCGCGACCGTGGCGGCGTTCGCGATCGTGTCGCTGGTGCGTGACCCGTACGGCGAGGCCACCCACCTGTCGCAGTGGCGGGGCCTCGGCCGCCGGTCGCCGGTGCTGGCGGTCTCCTTCACGTTCCTGCTGCTGGCGTTCGCCGGCATCCCGCTGACCAGCGGGTTCATGGCGAAGTTCGCGGTGTTCAAGGCGGCGATCGACGGCGGCGCCGTACCGGTCGTGGTGGTGGCGCTGGTGATGAGCGCGGTCGCAGCGTTCTTCTACCTGCGGGTGGTCGTGCTGATGTTCTGGCAGGAGCCGGCGGAGGAGGGGCCGACCATCGCGGTGCCCAGCATGTTCACGGCTAGTGCCATCGCCCTCGGACTTGCGGTTACCGTGGTGCTTGGCATCGTCCCGGGCCCAGTCCTCGACCTGGCGCACCGGGCCGCCGTGTTCGTGCCCTAGCTCTTCGTAGCCGGCCACTAGCTCTTCGTAGTGGGCATGGAGGAGGGAGCCCGGTGACGGCCCCGGAGCCGCAGCTCGACGCGCTGGGCTATGTGGTGCCCGACGCGACGCTCGAGCGCGAGCTGCGGGGCGGCCTGCAGGCGGTCGAGGAGCTGCTCCGCGAGTCGGTGAAGAGCAGCTACCCGTTCGTCACGGAGACCTCCCGGCACCTGGTCGACGCCGGCGGCAAGCGGTTCCGGCCGCTGCTCGTCCTGCTCGCCTCGTACTTCGCCGATCCGGCAGCCCCCGGCGTCGTGCCGTCGGCGGTGGTCGTCGAGCTGACCCACCTGGCGACGCTCTACCACGACGACGTGATGGACGAGGCGCCGCTGCGCCGGGGCGCCCCGAGCGCCAACTCGCGCTGGGGAAACACGATCGCGATCCTCACCGGCGACTTCCTGTTCGCCCGCGCATCGGACATCCTGGCCGATCTCGGGCCGGAGTGCGTACGGATCCAGGCGCGCACGTTCGAGCGGCTGGTGCACGGCCAGATCCGCGAGACGGTCGGTCCGGAGGAGGGCGCCGACCCGCTCGACCACTACCTGCGGGTCGTCGCTGACAAGACCGGGTCGCTGATCGGGACGTCGGCGCGGTTCGGCGCGATGCTCTCCGGCGCCGACGAGACGACCACCGAGATCCTGACCCGTTACGGCGAGCGGATCGGCGTGGCCTTCCAGCTCTCCGACGACCTGCTCGACGTGGTCAGCGATTCGGGCGAGTCGGGCAAGACGCCCGGCACCGACCTGCGCGAGGGCGTCGCGACGCTCCCCACGCTGCTCGTCCGGCGCGGTGGCGATGCCGGCTCGGCACGGTTGCGCCAGCTGCTCGCCGGGCCACTCACCGATGCGTCGGTGCACGCGGAGGCGCTGGAGCTGCTGCGCGCGCACCCAGCGATGGTGGAGGCCCGCGCCACCCTGCAGAGCTGGGCCGCCGAGGCGCGGGAGGCGATCGCGCCGCTGCCCGCCTGCGCGGCGAAGGACGCGCTCGTCGCGCTCGCCGAGTTCGTCGTCGCCCGGACGGGATGAGCGCGGGCGGCGCCGTCGCCACCCTGTGGGAGGCGCTTGCGCTGCCGCCCGCCGACGTCACGGCGCTGCGGATCACCGGTACGGAGCCGGTGCTGCCGTCCGTCTTCGCGCTCGGGACGCTCGCCGGCGCGTGCGTCGGCGCGACGCTGCTGGCGGCGTCGGGGGTGGCGGGCCTCCCGGCCGCGGTCGAGGTGTCGATGCGCGAGGCGGCCGCTGCATTCCGCAGCGAGCGGTTCATCCGGCTCGACGGCGAGGCGATCGGCGATCCGTGGGCGCCGCTGTCGGGCGATTACCGGGCCGCCGACGGCTGGGTGCGGCTGCACTGCAACTTCGATCACCACCGCGACGCCGCGTGCGCGGCGCTCGGCGTGCCAGCGGACCGGGCCGCGGTCGAGCGCGCGGTCGCCGAGCGGGGCGCCCTCGATGTCGAGGAGGCGGTCATCGCGGCCGGTGGTGCCGCCGGGGCGATGCGTGCCCGGGACGAGTGGCGCTCCGGATCTCAGTGCGCCGCGCTCGCCGGTCTGCCGGTCGTGCTGCTCCGCTCGACGGGCGCATCGCCTGCTGTCCCGATCCCTGCGGGCACGGTCGCCCGTCCGCTGGCCGGCGTGCGGGTGCTCGACCTCACCCGGGTGATCGCCGGGCCGGTGTGCGGGCGGGCCCTGGCCGGGCTCGGCGCGGAGGTCACCCACGTCGGCTCCTCGAAGCTGCCGACGATCCCGCTGCTCGACCTCGACACCGGTCGCGGGAAGCGGCAGCTCGATCTCGACCTGCGCACCGAGGACGGCCGCGCCGCGCTGCGCAGCCTGGTGACGGAGGCGGACGTGCTCGTCCAGTCGTACCGGCCGGGCGCGCTGGCGCGGCTCGGCCTCGGGCCGGGCGATCTCGCGGCGATCCGGCCCGGCATCGTGGCGGTGGACGTGTCGGCGTACGGGCCGGGCGGCCCGTGGGCGAAGCGGCGCGGCTTCGACAGCCTGGTGCAGATGGTGAGCGGTATCGCCCGCGAGGGCGGCCGGGCCGCCGGCCTCGACGGGCCGAAGCCGCTGCCGGCGCAGGCGCTCGACCACGCGACGGGCTGGCTGGCTGCGCTCGCGGCGATCACCGGGCTGCGGCGCCGGGCGAGCGAGGGCGGCTCGTGGCATGCGGAGGTCTCGCTGGCCCGTACCGCGGCGTGGCTGGACTCGCTCGGCCGGGTGCCGCTCGACCCGTCGACCGCCGACGACTCCGTTGCCGATCTGCTGGCAGAGACCGATACGCCTGCCGGGCGGCTGACCCACGTACGGATGCCCGGCCGCATCGCCGGCGAGCCGCTCGGGTGGCGGCGCACGGGTTAGCCGCTCAGACGAGGCAGAGCTCGTTGCCCTCCGGGTCCTGCATCACGACCGCGTAGTGGTCGATGCTGTCCTCGTGCAGCACCCGGAGCGTGGTCGCACCGGCTGCGGTGAGGCGCTCGACCTCTGCATCGACCTGCTGCTTGCGGCGCTCGATCGGGGCGCTGCGTCCGTCGCTCACCAAGATGTCGAGGTGCCAGCGGTTCTTGATGGTCTTGGTCTCGGGCACCTGCTGGAACCAGACGTTCGGCCCGGCGCCCTTCGGGTCCACCAGCCGGTCGATCCCGCCGTCGCCGAGCTCCTCCTCGGGCACTCCCACCATGCGCCAGTAGTCGGTCCACGTCTCGTAGCCGGCCGGTGGTGGCGCCGGCTCGTAACCGAGCGCCGTCGCCCAGAACCGCGCCACCCGGTCGGGGTTCGCGCAGTCGATCGTCAACTGGAACCTGGTCGGCATCGCGAGCCTCTCTCGGTACAAGCATGGATCACTCGTGTGGTCATTCAGCGGCGCCCTGCTCCGTGCGTGCCCAGTCCTGCCAACCGGGGAGATCGTCGAGGCTCTCGATGGGGAGGCGTGGGTTGCCACGGCCGCGAGTCGCGCGAGGAGATCAAGGCGGTACGTGCGCCGCCAGGTAGAAGAACGAGGTTATCGAGCAGCCGGCGCCCAGGAACTACACCAGCTTGCAGTCTGGCTGCTCCGGAAATTCCTGCAAGCGCCCCACGAATGCCGAGGCGGTCAACTCGAGCATGATGGCCTTACTTTACCGGTGGCTCATTGCCACGCGTCGCCTTTCGATGGACCTGCAGACTGCCGGCGAGCGCCCCACCGCCCGGTAGACTCGGACTGACCATGAGATCCTCGTCATCGCGGTTGCGCACGTATGGCTTCGCCGCCCTCGTTGCGCTCGTGCTGGCGCTGACCGGCGCAGGGACCGGCCCATCGGCCGCCCTTGACGCCGCGACGGGTCATGAGGGCGGCGCACCGGCGCTGTCCGCGCACCTGTCCGGCAGCGCTGCACCGGCCGCTCACCTGTCGGTCGCGGCCGGTGCGGCGCTCGTCAAGCGGGCCGACCCCTCGGGCCCGTGGGCGCCGGGCGCCCTCGCCGCCGGCCTCGTGCTGGCCGCGGCGGCCAGCGCGCGCCGCCGCCGCTCCTCCCCCCGTCCGTGCGGGACCACGCCCGCCGGCCCCGCTCCTCGCGCACCGCCTGCCGCCGTCGCCCTTGCGCCCTGACGAAGGACGACATTCGCGGCCGGCGGACGCCGGCTGCGGTAGGCGGGAGCGTGCCGAATGAAAGGGACGAACGCTGTCCAGGTCGGCGTCGAGCTGACCGGGCAGCAGCGAGTCCGCTTGCGGAGGTTGCTCGAGACGACCTGGCGCGCCCAGGTCGGGCAGATCACCGAGCTGTCGCTCCGGTTGCACAGCGACCCTCCGGAGCGAGCGCTGATCGACGAGCTGGCGGCGGCGCACCACGCGCTGCGCGAGATCGAGGCCGCGCTCGGCCGGTTGGAGACCGGCGGGTACGGGGTCTGCGAGGCGTGCGGCAGCGCGATCCCGTGGGAGCGGCTCGAAGCGCTCCCGCAGGGGCGCTGCTGCGCCCGCTGCACCTGAGTGCCTACTGGCGCGGGCGGGCATGGTTGAGTGCCCGCCCGCGCGGTAGGGACAGCTCATGCGAACGCGGATGCTCGGCCAAGGGCTCGCCGTCTCGGCGCAGGGCCTCGGCTGCATGGGGATGAGCGAGTTCTACGGCACCACGGACGAGGACGAGGGGATCGCCACGATCCAGCGGGCGCTCGACCTCGGCGTCACGTTCCTCGACACCGCCGACATGTACGGCCCGTTCACCAACGAGCGGCTCGTCGGCCGGGCCATCGCCGGCCGACGCGACGAGGTCGTGCTCGCCACCAAGTTCGGCATCTCTCGCGGCGAGAACGGCGAGCGGCGCGGCATCGAGGGCAGCCCGGAGTACGTACGGCGGGCCTGCGATGCGTCGCTGCAGCGGCTCGGCGTCGACCACATCGACCTGTACTACCAGCACCGGGTCGACCCGGCGACGCCCATCGAGGAGACTGTCGGCGCGATGGCCGAGCTGGTCGACGCCGGCAAGGTGCGTCACCTCGGCCTGTCCGAGGCGGCACCAGGCACCATCCGGCAGGCGCACGCCGTGCATCCGATCACGGCGCTGCAGAGCGAGTGGTCGCTCTGGACCCGCGACGTCGAGGGCAACGACGTGCTCGCGACCGTACGGGAGCTGGGCATCGGCTTCGTCGCGTACTCGCCGCTCGGCCGTGGCTTCCTCACCGGCGCGATCACGTCCCCGGACGACTTCGCGCCCGACGACTTCCGCAGCAACAACCCGCGCTTCCAGGGCGAGAACTTCGCGCGCAACCTCGATCTCGTGGGCAAGGTGCGCGAGATCGCCGCGGAGAAGGGCTGCACGCCGGGTCAGCTCGCGCTCGCCTGGGTGCTGGCCCAGGGCGACGACCGCGGTGACGTCGTGCCGATCCCGGGCACCAAGCGGCGCCGCTACCTCGAGGAGAACGTCGCGGCCGACGACGTGCGGCTGACCGAGGAGGACCTGCGCCGTATCGACGAGGTCATGCCGGTGGGCGCCGCCGCAGGCGACCGCTACCCCGACATGGGGGCGGTGCAGCGCTGAGGGAGCCGGCCCTCAGTTCATCGTCGGGTCGTCGGGGAACAGCGACACGAATGCCAGATTGCCGCCCTGCCGGCGCAGCACGATGCGCCAGAGCCGGTCGGGAGCGTGGGTGAACGCGTCGCCGGGCAGCGCCTCGAGGACGTACCAGCTGCCGGTCGCGATCTCGGCCTCGAGCTGGCCGCCGCCCCATCCGGCGTAACCGGCGAAGACGCGCGCCCCCGCGAGCGGGAGCGTCCCCGGATCGCTGTCGAGGTCGAGCGTCCCGACGCAGTCGTCGAGCACCCGCAGGCCGCCGCCGGGCATGCCGCGCGGCACCCACCCGAGACCGAGCGCGGCCGTCCGCTGCACCGGGCCGCCGACGAACACGACCTGCGGGTCGCTCACGGCGAGCTGCCAAGAGGGCAGCGCCTCGGCCAGCGGGGCCTGCGACGGCCGGTTGAGCACCACCCCGATCGCCCCGTCGGCGTTGTGCTCGAGGATCAGGACGACGGCGCGGCGGAAGTTCGGATCCTCGAGCGCCGGCGTCGCGACGAGCAGCTGCCCGCGCAGCGCGCCGTCAGCCACCTCGTCCGCTCGGCCGCCGGCCGGCTCGTCCGTCATGGCTCCCATCATGCCGCCTGCCCGGCCGGAGGCATCAGCCATTGACCGACCGGGAAGACAGCCGAAACGGACGTGCCCAGCCACGTGCGGTACTTCTGGCGGCGGGTGCCCGAGACGGCCACCGAGGAGGGCGCGCTGCGCGCCTGACCGCGAAGATGGAGGCATGCGCCTCTCCTCGCTCTCGCCGCGTCGCCGCGCTCTCGTCATCGGCGTTGCCGCCCTGGCGGTCGCGGGAGTCGCGACCGGCGTCGGTTTGCACGCGGCCGGACGGAGCGATCACCGGGCCGCCGCCCAGGACCGGCTCGGCCCGATCGTGATCGTGCCCGGGTACGGCGGCAGCAGCGCGCCCCTGCGCTCGCTGGCTGCCCGGCTCAGGGCGGACGGGCGGGCGGTCGTCCTGGTCGCGCTCCCCGACTCGGCGACCGGGCCGATCGCGGAGCAGGCCGCGGCCGTCGATGCCGCGGTGACCCGGATCGAGCGGTCGGGCGCCCCGCCGGTCGACGTGGTGGGCTTCTCCGACGGGGGGCTGGTGGCCCGCTACTGGGCCCGCCACGACGGCGGCTCCTGGCGGGCCAGGCGCGTCGTCACGCTCGCCTCGCCGCACCATGGCACCGATCTCGCCGCGGCGGTGGCGGGCGACGGGTCGGCCGAGGGGTCCGGCGGCGACTCCGGCGACGGCGGGGGCGATGCGGGCGGTTCGCAGCTCTGCCCGGCCGCCTGCCGCGACGTGGCCACCGGCTCGGCCCTGCTCACCGATCTCAATGCGAAGGACGAGACGCCCAACGGCCCGCTGTGGGTCTCGATCTACAGCACCGACGACGGGGTCGTCCGCCCGGCCACGAGCGCCCGCCTGGCCGGTGCGGTCAACATCGCGCTGCAGCGCGTCTGCCCCGGCATCGACGTCCCGCACGGCCAGGTGCCGCGCGAGGCGCTCACCGTCGGCATCGTACGGACGGTCCTCGGCACCGCGCTGCCACGAGCGCCCTCGGCCACGCAGTGCCAGGCGCTCCGCTCGGCCGGCGCGCTGAGCTGAGCGAGGGCTTCTCGCTCAAGTCGGTTGCGGATTCGGCAAGCGGTTGCGGAATCCGCAACCGTCGCCGGAGGACGTCGGCTTCCAGGCGCCCGGCACGCGCTCGGGCAGCACGGGCTAGCTCGTGACGTCCTTGGTCGCGAAGACCGCCCATGACGCGGCGAGCAGCACCGCGACGTAGCCGAGCTGCTGGAGCGAGCCGCGCTGCACGCCGTGCCAGAGCACGGGATCTCGGAACAGGTCGACGAACGCCAGCCAGTAGTGCGTCGGCAGCCAGGCGCGCACCGGCCCGGCGGCGTCGAGCAGGTCGAGCACCTGGCTGGAGACGAGGACGGCCAGCGCGCCGAGGGTGGCGCCGAGCGACGAGTCGCTGAGCGTCGAGAAGAACAGCGCGAACGCCGCCACGCCGAGCATCGACACCGCGACGTAGCCGATCGCGACCGCGAAGCGAAGCAGCAGGTCGTTCCGCTGCAGTGCCGGGCCTCCGGAGATGGTCGAGGGCAGCGGCTCGGCGCTGAACAGGTGGGTGCCGACGACGTAGCCGGTGCCGGCCACCGCCACCACGGCGAGGAGGACGAACGCGATGGCCGACGTCAGCTTCGCGACGAGCAGCCGGGTGCGGCCGACGGGGCGGAGCAGCAGGTAGCGCAGGGTGCCGGCGGACGCCTCGCCCGCCACGGCGTCGCCCGCCACGACCGCCACGGAGATCGGTAGGAACAGCGGCATCACGATCGCGAGGGCGGCCGGTGCGAGCAGCTGGCCGTGGGTCAGCACCTGGGAGAGGAAGGCGGGCCCCTGGTCGGGCGCAGGCGCGATGCCGCTCGCGTGCACGAACCACGCCGCCACCGTGGGCAGGCCGGCCAGCAGGACGATGGAGAGCCACGTGCGCGGCCGGCGCAGCAGCGCCGCCAGCTCGACGGCGATCACGGGGCGCCCACCCGATCGCTGCCCGGCTCGGTCAGCGTGAGGAACGCGTCCTCGAGCGTCCGCCGCTCGACCATCAGCTCGCGCACCGCGACGCCGTGCGCGACCAGGTGGGCGTTGAGCTCCGCCGGGTCGTCACCCGTCACGACGACCTCGTCGCCGTCGCGGCGCACCACCGCGTCGCCGAGTGCCGTGGCCGCGGCGTCCGCGTCCGGCGTGCGGAGGAGGATGCGGCCGGTCGGGGCGCGCAGGCGAGCCACCTCGTCCTGCGCGACGAGCCGCCCGGCGTTGACGATGCCGACCCGGTGGCACACCGACTCGACCTCGGCCAGCAGGTGCGAGGAGAGGAAGACGGTGGTGCCGCCGGCGTTCAGCGCGGTGAGCAGGTCGCGCATCTCGCGGATGCCCTGCGGGTCGAGGCCGTTCGTCGGCTCGTCGAGCACGAGCAGGCGCGGGCGGCGCAGCAGCGTGGCCGCGATGCCGAGGCGCTGCCGCATGCCGAGGGAGTACGCCTTCACCGGCCGCCGGTCGACGCCGGCCAGCCCCACCCGGTCGAGGGCATCCTCGATCCGCGCGCGCCGGTCACGGCGGCCGCCGCCCGGTCCGGCCGCGTCGATGCGGGCGAGCGCGGCCCGGCCAGACAGGTACGGCGGGAACGCCGGCCCCTCGACCAGCGCGCCCACCTGGGGCAGCACATGGCGGGCCGCCCGCGGGATCGGCCGCCCCAGCACCTCCACCTGGCCCCGGGTGGCGTAGACCAGGCCCAGCAGCATGCGGACGGTGGTCGTCTTGCCCGAGCCGTTGGGGCCCAGGAAGCCGTAGATCTCGCCGTCGCGCACGTCGATGTCGATCGCGTCGACGGCGAGGACCGAGCCGTACCGCTTGGTCAGTCCGCTGGTGACGATCACCGACTCGCTCACGGTCGCGCCTCCACCACCGTGCGGGCGAACCGGTCGAGCTGACCGCTCGAGACGGTGCCGACGAGCGCGAACCCGCGCAGCGAGCCGGACAGCAGCAGCGCAGACACGAGCGGCGTGCCGAGCGTGATCTCGTCGCCGTAGTAGCGGTGCTGCACCGGATGCAGGGGCGAGGCGTAGCGGTCGACGAGCATCCGCGCGTCGTACGCGTCGACCGGCATGACGGCGACCAGCGCATAGCCGTTGCCGTACGTCGCGACGGCGCTCGAATGCAGCCCGGGGTAGGCCTCGGCACCGCGCAGGTCGTCCCTGCGGACGAGGTCGCCGAGCCGGTCCGGCAGCCAGCTGCGCGGCAGCCGCTCGGCCAGGTCGGTGATCGTCGGGAGGCTGCTCACCTGGTGGTCGGCGTCGGGCGGCGGCACGAACTGCAGCCGGGCTGCCGCTGGCCGGCCGATCCGCACCTGGAGGAAGCCGCTCGACAGCACCTCGTGGTGCTGGCCGCGCGGCACTACGGCGACCCGCAGCGGCAGCCCGGTGGCCACGTCGACCCAGACGCTGATCCGGCCGGCGAGGACCCGCCGGTCGGCGACGCGCACGTCGAGCCGGCGGGCGGGGCGCCCGGCCACCCGCCCGGTGGGGCCGGTGGAGAGCTCGGAGCGACCGGCGGGGGCGAGCAACCGCCTGGCCAGCTCGGGCGGGGTGAGGTCGGCGGCGACCGGCGTGCGGGGGCCGTCATCGGCCGTCGTCGTGGTGACCCGCCGCCGGTCGGAGTCCCACTGCACGATGACGCCGCCCTCGCGGTAGGTGTCGCGCTCCCCGGCCGGGCTCAGCAGGTCGACGCGGTAGTGCGTGAGATCGCCCCACCACACCCGCAGCCGGCTGGTCCGCCCCAGCAGCGTTGCGGTGTCCTTCAGCCAGCCGATCGCCGGGAGCCCGAGGCTGCCGGTGCTCTCCACGTAGCCCTCGTACGCGACGCCGGTCGATCCGCGGGCGCTCGCGAGCAGCGCGGGCGCCGACTCGCCGGCCACCGAGGCGGGACGGCCCGAGACGACGGCAGGGAGCGAGATCGTGACGGCGGCGACCGCCACGACGCCGAGCCAGCGGCGCACCGCGCCCAGTCGCTGCACCCTTTTCACGGTACGGCTTCCCGGCCCGGCGTTCGCGGTACGTCCGGGCACCCTTCGGTCGCTCGCTAGCCGATGCGCCAGGTGTCGCCGGAGCCGAGGAGCGCGGCGAGATCGCCCTGGCCCTTGTCGGCGACCGCGTCGTCGACCTGCGCGCGCACGAGGTCGTCGTACGCCGGCCGGCTCACGTCGCGGAAGACGCCGATCGGCGTGTGCATCAGGTCGACCCCGGCACCCAGGCGCGACAGCATGAAGGCGGTGGACGGGTCGTCCCGATGGCTGTCGTGGACCAGCAGCTCCGACTCGTCGACCGAGCCGTCGCTCATGTCGACCACCTCGAGCGCGCCGGCCGCACCGATGCGGACGCCTCGCGAGCCGTCGGGGCCGAAGCGGATCGGCTTGCCCTCCTCGAGCCGGACGACCGAGAGGTCGCGGGTCTCCGGCGCCTTCATCGGGGCGAACGCGTCGTCGTTGAAGATGGGGCAGTTCTGGTAGATCTCGACGAACGCCGACCCGCGGTGGGCGGCCGCGCGCAGCAGCACCTCGCTCAGGTGCTTGCGGTCGGAGTCGACCGTGCGCGCGACGAACGTCGCCTCGGCGCCGAGGACGAGCGAGAGCGGGTTGAAGGGCGTGTCGACCGAGCCGTACGGCGTCGACTTCGTCACCTTGCCGATCTCGGAGGTCGGCGAGTACTGGCCCTTCGTCAGCCCGTAGATGCGGTTGTTGAAGAGCAGGATCTTCAGGTTGACGTTGCGGCGCAGCGCGTGGATCAGGTGGTTGCCGCCGATCGACAGGCCGTCGCCGTCACCGGTGACCACCCAGATCGACAGGTCGGGTCGCGTCACGGCCAGCCCGGTCGCGATCGCCGGTGCCCGGCCGTGGATCGAGTGCATGCCGTAGGTGTTCATGTAGTACGGGAACCGGCTCGAGCACCCGATGCCCGAGATGAAGACGACGTTCTCCCTGCGGATGCCGAGGTCGGGGAACACGCCCTGAACGGCCGAGAGGATCGCGTAGTCGCCGCAGCCGGGGCACCAGCGCACTTCCTGGTCGGTCGAGAAGTCCTTGCGGGTCAGCGGCTCGTCAGCGCGCGGCACGAGATCGAGGCCGCCGAGCGGGGAGACGGGGTGGCCGGAGTGGCCGTTGCGCTCAGACACTCTTGATCACTTCCAGGATCGCGTCCGCGAGCTCGGTCGCCTTGAACGGCAGGCCACGGACCTTGTTGTAGCCGACGACGTCGACGAGGAACTTGGCGCGCAGCAGGATGGCGAGCTGGCCGAGGTTCATCTCGGGGACCAGCACCCGCTCGTAGCGGCGGAGCACCTGCTCGACGTTGGACGGGAACGGGTTGAGGTGGCGCAGATGCGCGACCGCGACGGGCGATCCGCTGTCGCGGACGAGCTTCGCGGCGGCGCCGATCGGGCCGTACGTCGAGCCCCATCCGAGCACGAGCACCGTCGCGTCGCCGGTCGGGTCCTCGATCTCGAGCGGCGGGATGCTGCGCGCGATGCCGTCGACCTTGGCCTGCCGCAGCCGCACCATCAGGTCGTGGTTGGCGGGCTCGTACGAGATGTTGCCGGAGCCGTCGGCCTTCTCCAGGCCGCCGACCCGGTGCTCGAGACCCGGCGTGCCCGGCACCGCCCACGGCCGCGCGAGGGTCTCCGGGTCGCGCTTGTACGGCCAGAAGACCTCCTCGCCCGACTCGGTCGTGTGGTTGGGCGCGGTCGCGAGCTCGACCCGCAGGTCGGGCAGGTCGGCGACGTGGGGGATCAGCCACGGCTCGGAGCCGTTGGCGAGGTAGCCGTCGGAGAGCAGGAACACCGGCGTGCGGTAGGTCAGCGCGATGCGCGCGGCCTCGATGGCGGCGTGGAAGCAGTCAGACGGGGAGCGCGGCGCGACGATGGGCACCGGTGCCTCGCCGTTGCGGCCGTACATCGCCTGCAGCAGATCGGCCTGCTCGGTCTTGGTGGGCAGCCCCGTCGACGGGCCGCCGCGCTGGATGTCGCAGACGACCAGCGGCAGCTCGAGCATCGCGGCGAGCCCGATGGTCTCGGTCTTGAGCGCGACGCCGGGACCGCTCGTCGTGGTGACGCCGAGCGCGCCGCCGAAAGCTGCGCCGAGGGCCGCGCCGATGCCGGCGATCTCGTCCTCCGCCTGCACGGTGCGCACGCCGAAGTTCTTGTGCTTGCTGAGCTCGTGCAGGATGTCCGACGCCGGGGTGATCGGGTAGCTGCCCAGCAGCAGCGGCAGGTCGGCCAGCCGGGCGGCGGCGATCAGGCCGTACGCGAGCGCCGCGTTGCCGGTGATGTTGCGGTAGAGGCCCCCTGGCATCGGCGCCGGCTTGACCTCGTAGCGCACCGAGAACGACTCGGTGGTCTCGCCGAAGTTGTAGCCGGCCTTGAAGGCGTGGACGTTGGCCGCCATGATCTCCGGCTTGCGCGCGAACTTGCTCTCGAGGAACCGGACGGTGCCTTCGGTGGGCCGGTTGTACAGCCACGACAGCAAGCCGAGCGCGAACATGTTCTTGGCGCGCTCGGAGTCCTTGCGCGACACGTCGAAGCCCTTGAGCGCCTCGACCGTCATCGACGTCAGCGCGATCGCGTGGACCTTGTACCCGTCGAGCGAGCCGTCCTCGAGCGGGCTCGCGTCGTAGCCGACCCGCGCGAGGTTGCGCTTGGTGAACTCGTCGGTGTTGATGATGAGGTCGGCGCCGCGCGGGACGTCGTCGAGATTGGCCTTCAGCGCGGCCGGGTTCATCGCGACGAGCACGTCGGGCGCGTCGCCGGGCGTCATGATGTCGTGGTCGGAGAAGTGGAGCTGGAAGGCGGACACGCCCGGCAGCGTCCCTGCCGGCGCCCGGATCTCGGCCGGGAAGTCGGGAAGGGTGGACAGGTCGTTGCCGAACGCAGCGGTCTCGGAGGTGAACCGGTCGCCGGTGAGCTGCATGCCGTCGCCGGAGTCGCCCGCGAAGCGGATCACCACGCGGTCGAGCTGCCGCAGTTCCTTGCCCATCCTGAAGACCCCTCGAGCGACCTGTGCCTGACCGCACGCGCGACGACGCTCTCCCGCGCGCACGGGAGATTTCCCGTTGACCTGTTTGGCCCATCGTACGCCGCATGGGGACGCCGATCTTCCTTTGTGGCGTCTCGTCTCAGCGCCCGGAACGTTGGGTGATCCGACCTATTCGGGGATCCTTCGTCCGGATGGCGGAGCTGGCCGCCTGGCACCACGGACGCCCTCGACGGGGAGCGGGCGAGTGATCGTCTGAAGGCCCTGCGCGAGGCGTCCTTCGCTCGTTACTGTGGGTGAGATCCGTTGGAGCTCGGTCCGGGACGGAGGGCTCGGTGGTCGTACCGCTCCGCCCACCGGCGGCATCGCCGCCCGGTGAGTCGGCCTCCCGTGGCGCTCGCCGCGGCGGAGGTGGCTCGGTGCTGGGCGCGACGCGCGCCGCGCGCCGCGCGCCTGGCGCGGCCGGCTCCGCCGGCTCCGCCCACTCCCACGACAGCGCCGAGTCGGCCGTCGTCGTGCCAGCCCCGGCCGGCCGGCAGCGCTTCGTGACGGTCATCGACCAGATCCCCGTCCAGGCGCGCCCGCCCGCCGACGCCGGGCCCGCGCACGACCCGGCCGGCGCGGCCGGGGTCGAGGCGGCGGCAACGGTCGACAGCCGCCGCGGCGGCATGTCCGGCTCCGTCCGCCAGCTCATCCTCGCCGTCGAGCTCGCCGCGATCGTCACCGTGGTGATCGCCGCCGCGCTCGCGCCTGGCGCGTCGGTCCCCACGGCGCGGCTCCTCGTGGCCGCGGCACTGCTGGCGGCCGGCGAGTCGACGCTCGTCACCGTGCGGGTCGGCGGCGCGGCCGAGGCGTACTCGCTCATGGAGGCCACGCTCATCCTGGCGCTCCCGCTGGTGCCATGGGCGTGGCTCCCGATCGTGGCGCTCGCCACCGTCTTCAGCCAGGCGGCGAGCGGCCGGTCGAAGGTCAAGGTCGGCTACAACGTCTCGACGAGCGTCCTCGGCGTGGCCGCCGGCGGCGGGGTCGCTCACCTGATCGCTCGCGGCACGCCCGACCTGCACTCGGGCACCGGGGTGCTGGCGCTGGTGGCCGCCGCGCTCGTCTACTGGCTCTGGTCGACGCTCTCCGTCGCCTGCGTGCTCGCGGCGTGGTACGGCCAGCCGGTGCGCAAGGTCGTCCGGCTCGGCCGGGCGCTCAGCTTCCTCGTCGTCGGCGTCAACATCGGGCTGGCGCTGTGGGCGCTGGCCGTCGCCGACCGGGCGCCGGTCGCCCTCGCCATCCTGCCGGTGGTCGTCGCCCTGCTGCTGTGGGCCTACCGCAGCTACGTGGTGGCGGTGCACGACCGGGACCTGTGGCGCCAGCTCGAGCAGGCCGCCAAGGAGCTCAACCGGCTGGACGAGGACCGCGTGCTCGACGTCGCTGCTGGTCAGGCCCTGCTGCTGTTCAAGGCCGACGCGGCCGAGGTCGTCCTGCGCGGGCGCCGGTCGGACGACCGGCCCAGGGTGCGCCGGGCCGACAGGGGCACGCCGCTGCCCGCCGCGTGGGACGACGAGCCGCCGGACTCCCCCGTCGGCGACCTCACCGTCTCCCAGCTCGACGGCGGGGACGCGACCGTGGTCTGCGTGCCGCTGCCCGAGGTCGGGGGGCTCACCGGCCGGCTGCGCCTGTGCTACGTCGGCCAGGTGCAGCCGGAGCAGCGCGACGTGCAGGTCCTCCGTACGTTCACGCACACGATCGCGGCCAGCCTCGTGACGGCCGAGCTCTACGAGGAAGTCTCGGAGCTGGCCAAGCGCAAGTCCTACGAGGCCGACCACGACCCGCTGACCGGCCTGGCCAACCGCGCGCTGTTCGTCCGGCGGGCGGAGCAGGCGGTGGCCGCCGCGCGCGACGGCCGGACGATCGCCGTCGCCCTGCTCGACCTCGACCACTTCAAGCACGTCAACGACACGCTGGGGCACGCAGCCGGCGACGCGCTGCTCATCGCGGTCGCCGGACGCCTGCCCGGCCTCGTCCGCAGCCGCGACACGGTGGCCCGGCTCGGCGGCGACGAGTTCGCCCTGCTGCTCACCGACCTCGCGTCCCCGGAGGCGGCCGAGCGCATCGTCGCCGACGTCATGCGGGCCGTGAGCGAGCCGGTGACGGTCGCGGGCATCGAGCTGTCGGTGCAGGCGAGCGCGGGCATCGCCTGCCATCCCGGTGACGCCGGCGACGTGCACGGCCTGCTGCAGCGGGCCGACACGGCGATGTACGCGGCCAAGAAGACGCGCGGCAGCTACCACCGCTTCGACCGCGCGGTCGAGACCGACTCCGGCCTGCTGCGCCTCGCGCTCGGAGCGGAGCTGCGGCGGGCGCTGGCGTCCGGCGAGTTCGACGTTCACTACCAGCCGCAGGTCGACCTCGCGACGCGGCGCGTCGTCGGGTGCGAGGCTCTCGTCCGCTGGCGCCACCCCGAGCGCGGCCTGCTGCCGCCGGCCGAGTTCATCTCGGTGGTCGAGCAGTCCGGCTTCATCAACGAGTTCACCCTGCACGTGCTCGACCGGGCCATCACCGCCTGCCTGTCCTGGCCGGAGGACGGCGACCGGCCGATGACCGTCGCGGTCAACCTCTCGGCCCGCAACCTGCTCGACCGCTCGTTCGGCGAGGAGGTCGTCGCGCTGCTGGCCGCGCACAGCCTGCCGGCGCACCGCCTGGTGCTGGAGATCACCGAGACGACCATGCTCGGCGAGCTGGACGTGGTCGAGGAGGTGCTGAGCGTCCTGCGCCAGCACGGCGTGCAGCTGTCGGTCGACGACTTCGGCACCGGCTACTCGTCGCTGACGTTCCTCCAGCGGGTGCGGGTCAACGAGCTGAAGATCGACCGCACCTTCGTCGGTGCGATGCTCGAGAGCCCGCAGGCCGCCGCGCTCGTCAGGGCGACGATCGAGCTGGCCCGCAGCTTCGGGTTGCGCACGGTGGCCGAGGGCGTGGAGTCGCTCGCGGTCGTCGACGAGCTGACGAAGCTGGGCTGCGAGGCCGTCCAGGGCTTCTACTTCAGCCGGCCCGTGCCGTCCGAGCAGATCGAGCAGATGCTGCAGGCGCCGGTGCGTGGCTGAGCCGTCGCGGGAGACCCTCAGCGGTCACCTGCGCCTGCCCGGTGCGGTGGCGCTAGCGGTGACGATCGTCGTCGGCAGCGGCGTGCTCGTCCTGCCCGGCATCGCCTACCAGCAGGTGGGCCGCAGCGCGCTCCTTGCCTGGATCGGCGCGTCGGTCGTGATGATCCCGCTGCTGCTGGTCTTCACCCGGCTCGGCGTGCGCTACCCGGGCGCGGCCGGCGTCGCCGGCTTCGTGCAGGCCGGCTTCAACCGGCACCTTGCCGCCGGCGTGGAGGTGCTGCTGCTCGAGACGTTCTCGATCGGCATTCCCGGCATCGCGCTCGCCGGCGGCAACTACGCGGCCGCGCTGCTGCCCGGGCTGTCACCGACGGTCGCCGCGGCTCTCATCGTCATCACCTCGTCGTCGGTCGTGTGGCTGGGCGTGCGGCTCTCGACGCGGGTGCAGATCGTCCTGGCGGTGTGCCTCACCGCGGCGCTCCTCCTCGTCGGGACGGTCGGCGTGCTCGACGGCTCGCCCCTCCAGCACGCGCCGGACGTCTCGTTGCGCACCGTCGGCACCGGACTGTCGGCGGTCGGCCTCATCTTCTTCGCCTTCACCGGCTGGGAGATGGTGACGTTCACGACCGAGGAGTACGTCGATCCCCGGCGCGACTTCCCCCGCGCGGTGACGATCGCGTACGTCACCGTCGTCGCGATGTACGTCCTGCTCGCCTGGGCCGTGCAGACCCAGCTGCCGGAGGGCGACGGGACTGCGTTCGCCGCGCCGATCTACGAGGTGGTCGCGCGGATCAGCACCGCGGCGGTCGCCCATCTCACGTCGGCCCTCGCCGTCGTCATCGTGGTGGCGAGCCTCATCGGCAACATGTGGGCGGCCTCGCGGCTGGTGCTGTCGAGCGCGCGGGAGGGGCTGCTGCCGGCCGCGCTCACCCGCGTGCACGCGGCGTCCGGCAGCCCCCGGCGGGCGGTCACCGCGCTCGCGGTCGCCTCGCTGGCGATCCTCGCCGCCAACTCGGCCGGCGGGGTGTCGGTGGGCGGCCTGCTCGCGGCCGCCGGCGGCAACTTCTACGTCCTCTACCTGCTCTCCGCCCTGGCCTTCACCCGGCTGTTCACCGGCGCGGCGCGGGCGTACGGCGCCGTCGTCTCGCTCGCCCTCGCGGCGGTGGCGGTCGCGACGTACCACGCCGTGCAGCTGGCCTGCACGTTACTGTTCCTGGCCGTCGGCTACCTGGCGTCGAAGGAGCGGGCCCGGCGGCGCAGGCGGGATCAGCGGTAGTTGACGAACTGCAGCGGCAGCCCGAAGTCCTCTCCCTTGAGCAGCGAGATCACCACCTGCAGGTCGTCCTTCTTCTTGCTGGAGACCCGTACGGCGTCGCCCTGCACCTGCGCCTGCACTCCCTTGGGGCCGTCGCTCTTGATCTTCTTGACGATCGCCTTGGCCTTCTCGTCGGTGATGCCCTGGCGGATCGTCACGACGAGGCGCGACGTGCTGCCGGCTGCCGGCTGCGGATCACCGTGGTCGAGCGCCTTGAGCGAGACGCCCCGCTTGACGAGCTTCTCCTTGAACACCTCGAGGACCGCCCGTACCCGGTCGTCGGCGTTGGCCCTGATCTCGACCGTCTCGCCCGACCAGGCGATCGACGCGCCGGTGCCGCGGAAGTCGTAGCGCTGCCCCACCTCCTTGCCCGCCTGGTTGAGGGCGTTGTCGACCTCCTGCCGATCGACCTTGCTCACGACGTCGAAGCTGGACGTGTCGGCCACGGGTTGCCGTCCTTCGAGACTCGTTTCCGGGGGGTGGGTGTCATCGGCTATTCTCGTCGTCGCTGCCGGGAGACCGGCGCGCGGGAGGTTGCCCGAGTGGCCAAAGGGAGCGGTCTGTAAAACCGCCGGCTCAGCCTACGCAGGTTCGAACCCTGCACCTCCCACGGGCGGTGCCCCCTCCGGTGAGCTCCGTGCACTGCGCTACGATGGCGCCTCGCCGTCGCAGCGGCTCGGCCCCCTTAGCTCAGTCGGCAGAGCGTCTCCATGGTAAGGAGAAGGTCTACGGTTCGATTCCGTAAGGGGGCTCCACGCGACATCGCCGCACCAGGGCGGGTCGCCAGGGCGGAGTAGCTCAGTCTGGCAGAGCAAGCGGCTCATAATCGCTGTGTCGCCGGTTCAAGTCCGGCCTCCGCTACGTGCCTGCGGCCGGCGCCGGCCGCGGCTTTGTCGGCTCCGGCGAGGGTCGGCTATCCTGGCCGGGTCCCCGCAGCAGGGTCTCCCGCAGCAGCGCAGCGCGCACGGGCCACCCGACGCCGCTCGATCGAGAAAGAGGCACTTCCGTGGCCGCCACCGACGTCCGCCCGAAGATCACGATGGCCTGCCAGGAGTGCAAGCACCGCAACTACATCACCAAGAAGAACCGGCGCAACGACCCCGACCGGCTCGAGCTGAAGAAGTTCTGCCCGAACTGCCGTCGGCACACCGCGCACCGCGAGACCCGCTAGGCCCCGGCCGCTTCGGCCGCCCCTCCCGTCGCGGGAGCCGGGCGGCCGACTCGTGAGCGGAGGCGGCCGGCCTCGCATGCGATGATCGCGCCATGCCACTCGACCAGTCGTTCGCCGGGCGCAGCTACCCGCCGACGCAAGCCTACGAGGTCGGCCGAGAGAAGATCCGCGAGTTCGCCGACGCGATCGGCGACCTCAACCCGGTCTACCGCGACCAGGCGGCCGCCAGGGCCCTGGGGCACCCCGACGTCATCGCGCCGCCCACGTTCGTCATCGTGCTGTCGATGCGGGCGGCCCAGCAGGTGGTCTTCGACCCCGCCCTCGGGCTCGACTACAGCCGGGTGGTCCACGGCGAGCAGCGATTCGTGCACGAGCGGCCCATCCGGGCCGGTGACCGCCTCCGCGTCGTCGTGACGGTCGACTCCGTCCGGAGCGCGCGAGGCAACGACATCCTCACCACCAGGGGCGACGTCTCGACCGTCGAGGGCGAGCACGTCTGCACCGCCTACTCGACGCTGGTCGCCAGGGGGACCGCGAACGAGGGGCACGGATGACCGCCCGGGTCCGCTACGACGAGGTCGAGGTCGGCACCGAGCTGCCGGCGCAGCGCTTCCCGATCCAGCGCCTCGACCTGGTGCGCTACTGCGGTGCCTCCGGCGATTTCAACGTCATCCACTGGAACGAGCGGGTGGCGAAGGCTGTGGGGCTGCCGGACGTCATCGCGCACGGGATGCTCACGATGGCCGAGGTGGTCCGGGTCGTGACCGACTGGGCCGGTGACCCGGGAGCCGTGGTCGAGTACGGCGTGCGCTTCACCCGCCCCGTCGTCGTGCCGGACGACGACGTCGGCGCGCTGCTGGAAGTGGGCGCCCGGGTGTCCGAGAAGCTGGACGGTGGCCGGGTGCAGGTCGAGATCACCGCGACCTCCAGTGGGGAGACCGTGCTGGCGAGGGCCAGGGCCGTCGTCCAGCTCGCCTGAGACGGGTGCCCCGCTCGGCTTGAGTCGCAGGCCCGCTCGGCCTGGCGCCTGGTACTCGCTCCGGTCTGAGACCGAGGGACCGCTCTTCCCGACGCTGTGCACTGCACCGACATCTGTGGGCAGTGCAGCGGGCACGGCGGCGAGCGGTGCAGGGGGGAGGCGGCGAGCGGTGCAGGGGGAGGGCGGCGAGCGGCACGGCGCCCATGCCCCTTCTCGCAGCTGCGCACGACCCGGTGCAGATCCGGGACGGTGCCGTCCCGAATGTGGGGGCAGCGCACAGCGCCGCTGATGGTGGGGTGCCGGTGCCCCGGTCGCGCATGCAGGGCACAGCGCCGCTGATGGTGGGGTGCCGGTGCCCCGGTCGCGCATGCAGGGCACAGCGCCGCTGATGGTGGGGTGCCGGTGCCCCGGTCGCGCATGCAGGGCACAGCGACGGGAGTCACCGTCGCCCGTTCGTCGGAGCCGGCACACCGGCTGCGCTGCCGACCGGCTCGGCCGGAGCCGGACCCGACCGGACAGCGCCGGGCTCGGTCGCGGCGCGCCCCGCGTCCGGGACGCGCCGCGAACCACCCTCGGCCGACTCAGGAGGGGGGCCTTCCGGCCGGCCGGTGGACCCATCACGAGGCGAAGAGCTCCGGCACTCAGTGCAGCGCCGTTCTTCTGGTCGAGCAGATGGCCCTCGCCGTGCGGGGGACACGGGCGGTTCGTTCCGTGCCGCTCTCGAGGCTATCCCGTGCGCTGCTCGACCGTTTCTCATCGATTGCCCCGTCTCCGGCCGGGCGAGCGGTGCGGCCCCAGTCCAGCGGTGACCGTGATCGCAGAGGTGAGGTCGAGCCGGCGGCGAGGTCGCGCACCGTCCGGCTCTCGGGCGGTACGTCAGTTGCGGGGGGTGTTCTGGTAGGCCGCGAGCCGCCATTCGCCGTCCTGCTTCACGGCGAGCCAGGTTGCCCTGATCGCGCGGTCGTCACCGACCTCGGTCGTCCCAGGAGCGATGACGCCGCCTTCCGTCAGCAGCACGGCGATGTCCGCGCTGAGGAACCGGAGGTCCAGCGGTTGCCCGGTGACCTGGCTGTCCTTGTACTCGTTCTCGAAGGCGTCGGCCATGTACGACCGGATCTCCTCGCGGCCGTTGCGGAACAGCCCCGGCAGGATCATCGTGCCGTCCTCGGTGAACAGCGCAGCGAACGCGTCCGGGTCGTGGTTCGACCACGCGGCGACCATGCGACGGGTGAGGCCGGCCACTGCAGTGGCGTCGGCCTCTCGCTGATCGGTGCTTGTCATTGTCTTCGCCCTCTCTCGTTGCGATGGCCGTGCAGGTTCTGCAGGCTCTGCAGGTTCGGTCACGGACGCAGGCTCTCGATGACGCGCTCGGACAGGGCGGCCACGGTTGGGCCGGCCCTGGTGCGTGGTCAGTCCTTGGCGCTCGCGAGCAGGCGCTCCACGTCGGCGGTGTCGAACGGCGCGTCCCAGCCGAGGATGATGTGCGTCGCCCCGGCGTCGAGGTAGGCGTCGACGCCGTCCACCTCGTCCGGGTTGATCATCGTCGTCCGCTCGATGCGTGCCGGGTCGCGGCCGACCTTCGCGCACCAGTCGTTCAGGACCGCGTTCTTGTGCGCGAACTTCTCGGGCGACCCGAAGTCGTTCCACAGATCCGCGTGCTCGGCCACGATGCGCAGCGTGACCCGCTCCCCGCCACCGCCGATCAGCAGCGGGACGTGGGGGGCCGGCGGGTTGAGCTTCGGCAGCCGCGCGCGGATCCGCTCGACCGACGTGCGCAGGGCGCGCAGCCGGTCCGGCGCCGTGCCGAAGTCGTAGCCGTACTCGGCGTAGTCCCGCTCGAACCAGCCGGCACCGAGGCCGAGGATCAGCCGCCCGTCGCCGATCTCGTCGACCGTCCTGGCCATGTCGGCCAGCAGGTCAGGGTTGCGGTAGCCGTTGCAGGTGACGAGCGTGCCGAAGCGGACCCGCGACGTGTCGGCGGCGAGCGCGGCCAGCATCGTCCAGCACTCGAAGTGCGCGCCGTCCTCGTCGCCGTAGAGCGGGTAGAAGTGGTCCCAGTTCCAGACGGTGTCGACGCCGAGCTCCTCGGCCGCCCGCCATGCCTTCCGAAGTTGCCCCATCGTGCAGTGCTGGGGCCTGATCTGCACGCCTACCTGGAACCTGGCCATGCGCGTACGCCTCCACAAGGTCGCGCCCGTGCGGACACCGACAGCTCACAGCGAGAAATCGGAACGGGCGAGGGTGAATCCTATTCTTCGATTGCTGTTCCGCGCCTCTTCGGAATTGCCCTACCGACTGGCTAGTGCGGGTCGCGCACTAGGCACTCGTGGAGAAACATCCGGTCGCGGCGCTCGCTACGGTTGGCAGCGCGCGACCAATAGTCCGCGTCCGTGGAGCGCCCACGCGTACGGCGAGCCCGGCCCGCGCGCGATCTCTTCAGGAGGATATTCGATGGGGAATTGCCCGATCGTCCTGGACCGTACCGGAAAGGATATCCACGCCGAAGCCAAGCGGATCCGGGCGGAGGGCCCGGTGACCGAGGTCGAGGTTCCCGGCGGCTACAAGGCATGGGTCATCACCACGTACGACGTGGGCAAGAGCGTGCTGGCCGACCCGCGGATCTCCAAGAACGCCAAGGAGCACTGGCCGCCGCTGATCAACGGCGAGGTCCCCCCCGACTGGGAGCTCATCACGTGGGTCGTCATGGACAACGTGACCACCCGCGACGGCGAGGACCACGACCGGCTGCGCCAGCTGGTCTCCCACGCGTTCTCGCCGCGCCAGGTCGAGCTCGCCCGGCCCAGGATCGAGAAGCTGGTCAACCAGCTGCTCGACGACCTCGCGACCGTGCCGCCGGGCGAGGTGGTCGACATCAAGGGCCGGTTCACCTACGCGCTCCCGGCCATGGTGATCTGCGACCTGTTCGGCGTGCCCGAGGAGGCGCGGGACAACGTCCTGCGGGGCGCGGTGACCAACAGCAAGACCACCAACACCAAGGAGGAGGCCGAGGCCAACCTCCAGCAGTGGCACCAGGCGATGGAGGACCTCGTCGCGCGCAAGCACGCACACCCGGGCGAGGACCTCACCAGCGTCTTGATCGCGGCTCACGAGAAGGGCTCGGTGCTGACCGACGAGGAGCTCGTCGGCACGCTGCACGTCATGCTCGGCGCCGGGTCGGAGACGTTGAGCAACGTCATGGCGCACCTGGTCGTCGACCTGATCAACGACCGCGAGCAGCTCGAGCTGCTGAGGAGCGGGCAGTGCAGCTGGCAGGACGCCTTCGACGAGGCGGTCCGCAAGGACGCCGCGGTCGCGATGCTGCCGTTCCGCTACGCGATCGAGGACATGGAGGTCGCGGGCACGAAGATCTCCAAGGGCGACCTCGTGCTCGTCGCCTACGCGGGCATCGGTCGCGACCCGGCCATCCACGGCGACAGCGCCGACACGTTCGACATGACCCGCGAGACCAAGACGAACCTGTCCTTCGGCTACGGCCCGCACAGCTGCCTCGGCAAGTCGCTCGCGACGACCCAGGCGATGATCGCGCTGCCCGCGCTGCTCGAGCGCTTCCCCGACATGCGGCTCGCCGTGCCGGTCGACGAGATCCCGCCGCAGGGCACGTTCATCATGAACGGCTACGGCTCGGTGCCGGTCTACCTCGTGCCCCCGCCGGAAGAGGGAGCCTGACCTCGGTCCGGCCGATGCGCCGGGCAGCACCGGCGCGTCGCCAGCGCCCCCGGTCGTGCGCGAGCGCGGCCGGGGGCCGCTGGTGGGCCGGCCCTTCCGCAGCGGTCGGAGGGGCCGGACGAGGCGACGACGGCGGGCCGCACTGCTCCGCCTGCCGCGCTCACCGTGCGTACGGTTGCTCACCGTGCCCACGGTTTGCTTACGTACGACATGACGGCCCCCTGAGGGGGCACCACCGAAAGGGAGCGTGGCAATGAGTCCACAGGTGGCATCGCCCGAGGAATGGCTGGCTGCCCGCAAGGAACTGCGCGCCCAGGAGGGCGAGCTGCTCAAGCTCCGCGACGCGGTCAACGCGGCGCGCCTGACCATGCCCATGGTGCCCGTCGAGAAGGAGTACGTCTTCGACAGCCACAAGGGCAAGGTGACCCTGCTCGACATGTTCGAAGGACGCAGCCAGCTGATCGTCCAGCACTTCATGTTCGACCCCGCATGGCCGGAGGGCTGCCGGCACTGCTCGCTGCTGACCGACGGCATCGGCAGCACCGCCCATCTGCATGCGCTCGGCACGACGATCGCGCTGGTGTCGCGCGCACCGCTCGACAAGATCGTGCCGTTTCGCACGCGCATGGGCTGGGACCTGCCGTGGTACTCGTCGTACGGCAGCGATTTCAACTACGACTACCACGCCACCCTCGACGAGACGGTCGCGCCGGTCATGTACGACTACCAGGACAAGGAGACCCTCGCCGCGCACGGCGAGTGGTTCACCGAGGGCGAGACCGGCGGCATGAGCGTCTTCCTCCGCGAGGGCGATCGCGCATTCCACACGTACTCGTGCTACGGCGACGGGATCGATGTGTTCCACAACACGTTCAACTTCCTCGACCTCACACCGAGCGGCCGGCCCACGGAGAAGGCGCGCCCCTGGCTTCGCCACCACGACAAGTACGAGGAGCTGCTCACCATCGGCCGGCCGAGCTGACGCGGCCCCTCCTCGTGACGAGCGCACCGTCGCCCGGCCACGGCTCGGGGCGGCGGTGCGCTCGTTCTCACCGGTGATGCTCAGGCGTGCTCCTGGGTCAGCACGGCGATGGAGTCGGTGCAGGCCGGTTCCCAGCCCAGCTCGCGCTGGGTCCTCTCGCTGCTGACGACGTGATCCATGAGGAACAGCTCCTCGATCGGCGCGATCTCCTCGGGAACCGGTTGGTCGGCCGGCCAGCGGATCGCGCGGCCGCGGCCGACCGCGGCGGCGATCTGGTCGACGGTCGCGCTGTCGACGCAGCCGTTCCACGCGGTGCCGGGCGCGGCCCGCTCGGCGACGAGGACGTAGAGCCGGGCGAGGTCCTCGACGTGGACCATCGGCCACCGGATGCCCTCGCGGCCGAGGTAGACGCCGGCACCGGCCCGCTCCGCGACGGGCACGAAGATGTCCTTGATGACGCCGCCCTTGTTGCCGTAGATGAGCCCTGGGCGGACCAGGATGCCGCCGCCGTCCAGGACCGCCCGCTCGACGGCGGCCCGCCAGGCGACGACCTTCGGCGGGGCGGGCACGGTGCCCTCATGGTTGTGGCCGGGCCCCAGCACGTCGACGCCCGAGGTGTGGACCAACCGGGCGCCGGAGGCCAGCAGGGCCTCCGCGCCGATGCGCTCCGGGTCGCCCTCGATCCGTCCCACCTGGACCACCACGTCGAAGCCCTGCGCGGCCGCGGTCAGCGACGCCGGATCGGCCAGGTCGCCGGGCACCGGGCGGTAGGCGTCGGGCACCGGCCGGCCGCCTGGTCGCTGCAGGGCTGCCACCCGGCACCCGGCCGCCGCGAAGGCCGCGGCCACGTACGAGCCGGCATAGCCGGTCGCGCCGATCACCAGGACGTCCGTTCCCTTGGGGTCCGTCCGCTTCTCCACCACGTTCGTCCTCTTCCGCTCGCGCGGCCCGGGCGGTCCGGACGAGGCACATGGTGGGCCGCGGACGGGCGGCGGTGCTTCTTCGCGGTTGCCGCTCAGGGCAGCGGGCGCAGCCCGTCCCCGGTGAGCAGGTAGGCGCCGGCCCCGTCCTCCCGCCGGCCGGCGGCCAGCTCGACGAACGCGGCCCCGGCGACCTCGGGGCTGACCAGCCGGCCGAACGGGGCGAGGAACTGCTCGACCGGCACGCCGGCGCGCTGCGCGTAGGCCGCCACCGCCGGCCGGCCGAGGTCGGTCGCCGGCGTCAGCTGCGGCAGGACGGCGGCGACCGCGATGCCCAGCCCGGCGCGGCCGGCCTCCTCTGCGGCGTAGTCGGCCAGGAACCGCTGGGTCGCCTTGGCGCCCGCGTAGCCACCGCTCAGCACCGAGCCCTTCAGCGCGGCGCCGCTGCTCGTCACGATGACCCGGCTGCCGGAGCGCAACGGCAGCAGCAGCGCCGCGCGCAGCCAGGCGAACGTCATGCGCACGTCGGTGGCCCAGTTGACCGAGAAGCTCTCCCACGTGTGCTCGTGCAGGGGCCGCATGAGCGGGGTGGCGCCGGCGACGAGAGCCAGCACGTCCGGCCGGTGCCGCTCGAGGAGCCGCTCAGCCGTCGCGGGGTCGGTGGCGTCACCCGGCTCGAGGGTCAGCAACGAGCGCTCGGCGGCGAGCCGCGCCAGCGGCGCGGTGTCGCGAGCCAGCGCGACCGTCGTGGCACCGGCGGCGACGAAGGCCTCGGCCACCCCGCGACCCAAGCCGCGGCTGGCCCCGACCACGACGGCGGTCCGTCCGGACAGCTCGCCCATCTGCATCCTCCCTGCGTCCCGATCGGGCCGGCACCGGCAGCGCCGGAGGGGGTCCCTGGCGGCGCGGTGCGAACGGCGCGCGCGGGATCCAGGCGCCGGCGGTGTGCTTCACCGTATCGCCCGGGAACCTTTCTCCTTCTTCGAGGATGCGCAGTTCCGGGTGACCGTTTCTCCGGCCTTCTCGGCAATACCGTCGCTGGCTAGTCTGGGCCGGAGCGCCGATCTCGGTCTCTCCTGCCCCGGGGATTGCGCGTCGATTCTCGCCGCATCTTCGGCATTGCTGCCCGGAATTGACGGGGCACCGCGCCGCGACGCCTGACACAGATCAAGGAGCGACGAATGCAACCCTTTCGCATCGAGATTCCAGAGGCTGAGCTCGAGGACCTGCGCCGGCGGCTGGCGGCGACCCGCTGGCCGGACGAGGGGCACAGCCCCGGCTGGGAGCGCGGCGTTCCGCTCGACTACCTGCGCGAGCTCGTCGACTACTGGCAGAACCAGTACGACTGGCGCGCCGCCGAGACCAAGCTCAACGCGTACCCGCAGTTCGTCACCGAGATCGACGGCGCCAACGTCCACTTCCTGCACGTGCGCTCGCCCGAGCCCGGCGCGCTGCCGTTGCTGATCACGCACGGCTGGCCGGGCTCGTTCGTCGAGTTCGTCCAGGTGATCGGGCCGCTCTCCGACCCCCGCGCGCACGGTGGCGACCCGGCCAACGCCTTCCACCTCGTCATCCCGAGCATCCCCGGCTTCGGCTTCTCCGGACCGGTGCGGGAGGCTGGCTGGACCATCCCGCGGGTCGCCGGCGCGTGGGCGCAGCTGATGGGGCGGCTGGGCTACGAGCGCTACGCCACCCACGGCACCGACATGGGTGCGTGGATCAACCACGTGCTGGCTGCCATCGACGCCGAGCGCATCGTCGGCAGCCACGTCAGCTTCCTCATCACGCCGCCGAGCGACGACCCGGCCGATCTGGACGGGCTCACCGAGATCGAGATGGGCCGGCTGGGCCTGCTGATGCGGTTCGCCAACGAGCTGTCCAGCTACATGAAGCTGCAATCGACCCGCCCGCAGACGCTCGGCTACGCGCTGACCGACTCGCCGGTCGGCCAGCTCGCCTGGATCGTGGAGAAGTTCCGGGAGTGGACCGACTCGGCCAAGGCTCCCGAGGACGCGGTCGAGCGCGACCAGATGCTCACCAACGTGATGGTCTACTGGCTCACCAGGACCGGCATGTCCTCGGCGCACTTCTACTACGACAACGCCGACATGATGCCGACGGCCCCGACGCCGTCCGCGCCGCCGCCGCCGCTGCCGTTCCCCTTCGGCGTCTCGGTCTTCCCGCGCGACCCTGCGCAGCCGATCCGGCGCTTCGCCGACCGGATGCTGCCGAACATCGTGCAGTGGAGCGAGCACGAGCGCGGCGGCCACTTCCCCGCGATGGAGGTGCCGGACCTGCTCGTCGGTGACCTGCGCGACTTCGCTCGCGCCCTGGGCCAGTCATGACCACCCACCTGCCTGCCCGCCCGCGGATGAACGTCGCCTCCGAAGGAGAATCAATGCAGACAACCCATGCGCCGGAACGGCTCGAGCTCGCCAAGCGGGCTGCCGACCTGGTGCCGCTCCTGCGCAAGAACGCCCTGTGGTCGGAGCAAAACCGTCGCCTGGCCGACGAGACCGTCGAGGCGCTGGTCGACGCGGGCATCTTCCGGATGCGCACGCCGGCTCGCTACGGCGGTTACGAGTGCGACGCCAACACGCTCGTCGACGTCGGCATCGAGCTCGGCCGTGGCGATGGAGCGCCCGCGTTCAACGTAGCCGCCTGGTGGATCACCACCTGGAACGTCGGCCTGTTCCCGGACGAGGTGCAGGACGAGGTCTTCGCCGACCCCGACACGCGCGTCTGCGGCACGCTGGTCGTCAACGGCACCGGCGTCGCCAAGGACGGGGGGATGGTCGTCAACGGCCAGTGGGCCTTCAACAGCGGCGCCGCCCACAGCCAGTGGAAGCTGCTCTCGACCATCCTCATCACGCCGGACGGCGAGCCGGAGCCGGTCATGGCGGTCGTGCCGATGAGCGACTTGCGCATCGTCGACGACTGGTACGTCTCGGCGCTCTCGGGCACCGGCAGCGTGACGACCGTCGCCGAGGACGTGCTCGTTCCGGCCGCCCGCTACATGCGCATCGCCGACTTCACCACCGGGAACTACGGCTCGAAGCTCAACCTCGACCTCCCGATGTTCCGCGCTCCGCTCGTGGGTGCGGTAGCGGCGTCCACCGCCGGCAAGATGGTCGGCATGGCGCGCGCCGCGTACGAGCGGTTCATCGAGCGCATCGCGACCAGGCCGATCTCCAACACCAACTACGAGCGCCAGATCGACGCCCCGATCACGCACCTCCAGGTCGCCGAGGCGAGGCTGAAGATCGACGAGGCCGAGCTTCAGGGCCGCAAGCTCGCATCGATGGTGGACGAGAAGGCCCTGTCCGGCGAGGAGTGGACGCTGGAGGAGCGGGCGTACGCCCGCGCCGTGGCCGGCCGGGTCCCGCAGCTGACGGCCGAGGCCGTCGACATCCTCGCGGGCGCGTGCGGCGCGTCCTCGATCTACAGCAAGGAGCCGATCCAGCGGATCCGGCGCGACGTGCGTGCGGTGACCCTGCACGCGCTGCACCTGCCCACCACCACGACGGAGCTGTACGGCCGGGTCCTGTGCGGGCTCGAGCCGAACACCTTCTTCATCTAGCTTCGACCGCTTCTGACCGGCCGGCGCTCGCGCTCCCGCGAGTGCCGGCCGGTCACGTGCGGGTCGGACCGTCTCGGAGAGCGGCGTGCTTCTTCGCTCCGGACGGCACGAGGCGAGAAGCACGGCCGCCGGGCCCGGACCATCATGCCCTTGGATCGAAGAGCGCTGTCCGGGGCGAGTCCGGTGCGAGCCCCGGACGAGGAGGTCATTCGTGATGGGGAATCAACGGGGCGGTCACGCGGTCGTGCTGGGTGGCAGCATCGCCGGGTCGCTCGCGGCCAGGGTGCTGGCGGAGTCCTACCAGCGGGTGACCGTCGTCGACCGCGACGACCTGAGCGGGGCCAGCGGCCCGCGCCACGCGATCCCGCAGGGGTACCACATCCACGCCCTGCTGGCCCGCGGTCAGCAGATCCTCGACGAGCTGTTCCCCGGCTTCACCGACGAGCTCGTCTCGATCGGCGTCCCGATCGGCGACTTCGGCACGAGCCTCAGCTGGTACTTCAACGGCCAGATGATCCAGAAGGCCGAGACCGGGCTCGTCTGCGTCGCGGCCGGCCGGCCGCTGCTCGAGGCCAGGATCCGGCGCCGGGTCGACGCGCGCGCCAACGTGACGTACCGCGAGCGCACCGACATCGTCAGCCTGGTGGCCTCCGCTGACCGCGGCCGCATCACCGGCGTGCGGGTGCGGGCGGAGGACGCGGACGCGCCGGAGGAGGTCCTCGACGCCGACCTGGTGGTCGACACCACCGGTCGTGGCTCGCGCACCGCGCGGTGGCTCGAGGAGCTGGGCTATCCGCGGGTGGAGGAGGAGCGGGTCAAGATGGACCTGACCTACACCACCTGCGACTTCAAGGGCCCGCTGCCGTACGACCCGATCGGTGACGACATCGCGCTCATCCCAGTGGCGACGCCGGCGATACCGCGCGGCTGCATCTTCGCGCGGCTGCCCGACCGCTACGCCGTCTCGCTGACCGGCATCCTTGGCGACCGCCCGCCGACCGACCTCGAGGGCTTCCTCGCCTACGTGCAGTCGCTGCCGATCCCCGAGGTCTACAAGGCCGTCCGCGACGCCGAGCCGCTCGGCCAGCCGATGTCCTTCCACTTCCCGGCCAGCATCCGCCGGCACTACGAGCGTCTCGACCGCGTCCCGGATGGCCTGCTCGTGCTCGGCGACGCCGCGTGCGTCTTCAACCCCGTCTACGGCCAGGGCATGACGGTGGCCGCGATGGAGGTCAGGATGCTGGCCCAGCACCTCGAGCGCGGCGCGCCGTCGCCGCGCACGTACTTCCGGGACCTCTCGAGGATCATCGACGCCCCGTGGGACATGTCGGCCGGTGCCGACCTCGGCTTCCCGGGCGTGGAGGGCAACCGGACGCTCAAGGTGCGCATGGGCAACGTCTACATCCCCCGGCTCCAGGCCGCGGCGGTCAACGACGGCACCCTCACCAACGCCTTCCTGCGCACCGCGGGCCTGGTCGACCCGCCCCAGTCGCTGATGCGTCCCGGCGTGATCGCGCGCGTCCTCGGCCTCAAGCTCTGACCGCCCATCTCGTCAGCCCGTCCAGCCCGTCCAGCCCGTCCAGACCGAGAGGATCGACACGATGGCCAGCACCGATCAGGACGTCGCGGCGGAGACCGACCCCGACAAGGCGGCGCTCGTCGGGCTCACCCACCGCATCGCCGGTGCGTGGCGCAGCTACGACGCCGACGCGTTCGCCGGCGCCTTCACCGAGAGCGGCACGATGATCCTGCCCGGCGTCATGTGCACGGGTCGCGACGAGATCCGTGCGTTCATGGCGAAGGGCTTCGAGGGCCCGTACAAGGGCAGCCTGGTCACCGGCAAGCCGTTCGCGGTGCGCTACCTCGACGACGGCGTCGCGCTGCTGCTGACGCGGGGCGGCGTCATCGCGCCGGGTGAGACGGAGGTGCGCGACGACGAGGCGGTCCGGGCGTCGTGGCTCGCCGTGAAGCAGGACGGCGAGTGGCGGCTGGCCGCGTACCAGAACAGCCCCGAGAGCTGACCGGCACCAACCAGCGCAACGCGGCGGTGACGGCGATGCCGCTCCTGGTGGTAGGTTCGCCGGCACTACCAGGAGCGCGCACCGCCCATGGGGCAGGCCAGGGGAGGCCATCGTGAGCAAGGCACTCGTCATCCGTTACGAGATGCGTCCCGAGTCTGCCGACGAGAACCAGGCGCTGATCCAGAACGTCTTCGCCGAGCTGGCGGAGCGGAGCCCGGCCGGCGTGCGCTACGCGTCGTTCCGGCTGGCCGACGGCGTGGGCTTCGTGCATGTCGCTGTGATGGACGACGACGCCGTCTCGCTATCGGAGCTGCCCGCGTTCCAGGAGTTCCAGAAGGGCTTCGGCGAGCGCGCCGCCGGTGGTCCGGTGGTGAGCGACGCGACGTTGCTGGGAGCCTTCGGCTTCGGCGCATGACCTGAGGCCGGACGCGCGTCGAGCCCGGCCGGCCTACGCAACTCGATTCCTCCAGCGGTGGCAGCCCCTCCGGGCCGCCACCGCTCGTCGTGCTTCCCGCGCCCGCCGGCCCAGTGAGAGCGCCGGTCGATCTGCTGCGAGCACGTGGCCGTCGCAGCTCAGCACGTGCGACGAAGACAACGCGCGGTGCGGACAACAGACTTCGACCGAAGCCGATGCCCATGCCCGCCGGCTGGCCCTCGTCGCCAGCGGATGACGCGGGCGACGCGGCGAGTCACCCGCGTCGCCATCGCGCGCCGGTGGTGCCCACCGAGAGGACGGATCCGTGATCGAGCTGAAGCAAGTAGTCGCCGACCTGGACGCGGAGGGCGATCAGCTCGACGCCGTGCTCGCCGGTCTCGGTCCCGACCAGTGGGCGCTGCCGACGCCGGCGCCAGGGTGGACCGTCGCGCACCAGGTCGCTCATCTGACCGCGACGTTCCGGATGGCGGGGATGGCTGCCGGCGAGCCGGCGGCGTTCACCGCGATGGTGTCCCGGCTGAGCGACGACTTCGACGCGAACGTGAAGGTCGCGCTCTCCATGTACCTGACGGACCCCGCCGCGATGCTCGAGCGCTGGCAGGCCGAGCGCACCGCCGCGAGCGAGGCGCTCCTGCAGGCACCGCCCGACAAGCCGGTGCCATGGCTGGTCAACCCGTTGCCGCCGCACATCCTGGCGAGCGCCGGGATGATGGAGCTCTTCGCGCACGGTCAGGACATCGCCGATGCGGTCGGCACCGTGATCGAGCGCACCGACCGCATCCGCCACCTCACCGCGTTCGCCGTGCGCAACCGCGACTTCGGCTACCTGATGCGCGGCCAGGCCCCGTCCACCGTCGAGATGCGCTTCGAGCTGGTGGCGCCGTCCGGCGAGCGGTGGGACTTCGGCCCGGAGGACGCTGCCGACCGGATCAGCGGGCCGGCCAAGGACTTCTGCCTGCTCGTCACCAGGCGTCGGCATCGCGCCGACCTCGCGCTGCGCATCAGCGGGGCCGAGGCCGACCGATGGGCCGACGTCGCGCAGGCGTACCGCGGCTCACCGGGGCCGGGTCGCGAACCGGGCCAGTTCGCCGGTCGCGGCGCCTGAGGGCGGCCGACCGTGCCGACCGTTCTTGGCTCGCTCCGCCGGCTCGTCCTGACCCCGTCGCTTCGGGAGGTGACGTTCGCCGTCCGCGGCTTCCCGGACGCCGAGGTCGCGCCGCCCGACCGGATCGAGCAGCTGGAGTCGATCCCGCAGTCGGTGATCTGCGGGTTCGAGTGGGGGATCGACGCCAGGGACCAGTGGGAGGTCGAGCGCCGTCTCGCGGTCGTGGAGCCGGGCCTGCGGGGGTTCGCGTACGAGGGCGCCACGATGGCGTTCACGGTGCGCGACGCCATGGCGGGCGGTCGCGGTCAGTGGACCCGCGATCTCCTGCTCGGGCCGGGCCGTCCGCATATCTTCCTGGCCTACATCGGGATCGGCTTCGCGATGGCGCGCCTGCCCCGGCCGCTCTGGCGCAATGTCCTGCCCGATCTCGGTGACTCGCCGTACTACCCGACGATGAGCTGGCTCGCCGTCGACGGATACGGATTCGACCTCGCCTATTTCCACCCGGACCGATGGGTGGATCGACAGGACGTGCCCGCACCGTATCCATGGCTGGGGAAGCCGGACTATTTCAACCGCGCCGTCGACCAAGGGATCGGCCGGGCGCTGTGGTTCATCCACGCGGCGCGCGGCACGGCGGTCGCTGCCGCGGTGAGCCGCTTCGCCCCGCACCGTCAGGCCGATCTGTGGAGCGGTGTCGGCGTCGCGGCCACGTTCGCCGGGGGCGAGAGCGAGGAGGAGCTCGCCCGGCTGCGCGCCACCGCGGAGGGGTGCCAGGCCGAGCTCGCCCAGGGCGCCGTCTTCGCGGCGAAGGCGCGCGACCATGCGGGCTTCGTGCCAGAGCGCACGGCGGCGACGCTCCACGCGCTCACCGGCCTGACGATCGGCGAGGCGGTCCGGCTCGCCGACGAGGCCGGCCGCGAGCTGGACGCCGACGCCGCGGCCGGGGTCCCGCCGTACGAGTCGTGGCGGCGCCGCGTCCAGCAGCGCTTCCGCGTGCCGGCCGAGCGCGCAGCGGCCGTGCGCAGCGGATGAAAGGGCGAAGCCCGAGGCGGTTCCGCGCAGTTCGATCCCGTTCAGTGCAGCTGGACTGCAGCTCGACTGCGGCTCGAATGCAGTCCGAATGCAGTTCCGCGCAGCTCAATTGCCGTCGGTGACAGGGCGATCCGGTAGGCACGCAGCGAGAAGAACCGCCTCGGTGGGAGTGCGATGCTCCTCAGGGCTCGTCGCGGCGGACCAAATGATCGCGGCGAAGCGACCAAGCGAAATCGCGGCGGAGTTGGCCATTATCGGAGGGGACACGTTGTCCGACGCCTTGCGCGCGCTGCGGCGCCGCATCTTCATGCCCGACGCGTCGCAGACGAAGCTCGAGGTGCGTGGATTCCACGCCAAGGATCCCGCTGCGCGCGAACTACTGGAGACCGTCGGCGAGAGCTTCCTCACCGGCATGTCCTGCGCCCTCGGGGCGCGGGGCCCCGAAGCGGCCGTGGAGGGTCTCGAGCAGGTGCCGTCGGCGTTCCGCGGCTTTGCCTACGAGGGCGCGGGCATGGGGTTCGCGATCCTCGACGGCCTGCCGGGTGGCGGCAACCAGCGGGTCCCTCGCTTCCTGGCCGGGCGAGGCGGCGACCACGTCTACATGGTCTACGTGGGCGTCGGCTGGGCGATGGCGCGGCTGCCGAGGTTCCGCTGGTCCGCACTGGTCACGCCCGATCCGCTGCTGCGGTGGCTGGCCCTCGACGGCTACGGCTTCCACCAGGCTTACTTCCATACCAAGCGGTACGTGCACGAGCACTACCAGGACACTGCGGTGCGCTGGCCGGCGGGTGCGCCGGCCGATGTCGTCAACGAGGTCGTCGACCAGGGTATCGGGCGGGCCATGTGGTTCGTCGCCGGTGCCGACCCCGAGCGCGTCGCCGACCTGATCGACGCGTTCCCCGCGCACCGGCACGCCGATCTCTACAGCGGCACAGGCCTGGCAGCGACGTACGCGGGCGGTTGCGATGCCGACGGGCTGCGCGCCCTCTGGCGCCGCTCCGGCTCGCATCAGCCGCTGGTGGCCCAGGCGTCGTCGTTCGCCGCCGAGGCGCGGGTGCGCGCCGGCCTGGTGATGCCGCACACCGGGATCGCGACCCAGGTGCTGTGCGGCACGACGCCATCGAGGGCCGCCCAGATCACGCAGGACCTGCGGCCGGCGAAGCCCGATCCCACCGACTACCGGAGCTATCAGGACTGGCGACTGCGCGTCGCCGACGAGCTCGTGACCCTTCGGAAGGGTGCTCCCGCATGACCACGACCGTCCGCTTCCTCCGTCGACAACTGGCCGGCGTCGCCGCGCTGCTGCTGGTGATCGCGCTGCTGATCGTCGCTCGCCTGCCGGGGACGTCAGCCGCGAGCACCAATGCCCTGGCCGCCCGGTTCTCGTTCCAGCCGATGTCCATCGCGCTGCCGAGCGGGCTGCCGCAGCAGTCGATCCGCAAGGTGAACAAGGCGTACGACCGCATCGACGCGTGGATCTCGTCGGTGGGTGCCGGGATCGCGATGGACGACATCGACGGCGACGGCCTGGCCAACGACCTGTGCGTCACCGACCCGCGCTTCGACAAGGTGATGGTGACCCCGACGCCCGGCAAGGCGTCGGGCCGGTACGCGCCGTTCGCCCTGGACCCGAGCCCGTTGCCGATGAGCAGCACGATGGCGCCGATGGGCTGCGTCCCCGGCGACTACAACGAGGACGGCCGGACCGACCTGCTCGTCTACTGGTGGGGCCGCACGCCGATCGTCTACCTCGGGCTGCCCGGCCGGACAGGGCTGTCCGCCGGCTCGTTCCGCCCGACCGAGCTGGTGCCTAACGTCGGGACCACGCGGTACACCGGCCCGCTGTGGAACACCAACGCGGCAGCGGTCGCCGACTTCGACGGTGACGGGCACGACGACATCTACATCGGCGACTACTTCCCCGACTCGCCGCTGCTCGATCCGTCGATGAACGGCGGCGTCGTGATGCCCGACTCGCTGTCGCGCGGGTTCAACGGCGGCCTCGACCACGTCCTCCGGTGGACCGGTGGCACCGGCGGCACCGCTCCGACCGTGAGCTTCAAGGAGCAGCCCGGTGCCATCCCGCGCGTGGCCGCTACCGGCTGGGTGCTGGGCGCGGCCGCCGACGACCTCGACGGCGACGGGCTGCCCGAGCTCTACATGGCGCAGGACTTCGGGCCCGACCGGCTGCTCGACAACCGGTCCACGCCCGGCCACATCGACTTCGCGATCGTCAAGCAGGGCCACAACGGCCTCATCCCCAAGTCCAAGCGGCTCGGCAACGACTCGTTCAAGGGCATGGGCGTCGACTTCGCCGATCTCAACCACGACGGCATCGACGACATGTTCGTCAGCAACATCACGACGTCGTTCGGCATCCAGGAGAGCAACTTCGCCTTCATGAGCACGGCGAAGAGCACGAGCGACATGCATGAGCAACTGCGCGACGGCAAGGCGGCGTACCGCGACGACAGCTCGGGGTTGAACCTGTCGTGGTCCGGCTGGGGCTGGGACGTCAAGATGGCCGACTTCGACAACAGCGGTGAGCTGCAGATCGCCCAGGCGACCGGCTTCGTGAAGGGCAAGACCGACCGCTGGCCGCAGCTGCAGGAGATGGCGACGTCCAACGACGAGCTGGTCCGCTACCCCTGGTGGTGGCCGCGCGTCAATGCTGGCGACGACATCGGCGGCAACCAGAAGCTGCACTTCTTCGCCAAGGCGCCCGACGGCCGGTACGTGAACCTGGCGCCCAAGCTGGGGCTCGCCATCCCGGTGCCGACCCGTGGCATCGCGGTCGGCGACTCGGACGGGGACGGCCGGCTCGACTTCGCCGTGGCGCGGCAGTGGGACGCCCCGATCTTCTACCACAACGTCAGTCCCTCGACCGGCGCGTACCTCGAGCTGAACCTGTTCCGCCAGCCGGTGCCGTCCCAGGCTGCGCAACTCCTGCAGGCCCCTGGCACGCCGGCGATCGGCGCCGAGGTGACCGTGACGACGCCCGACGGGCGGACGTACGTCTCCCACGTCGACGGCGGCGGTGGCCACTCCGGCAAGCGCAGCCACGAGGTGCATATCGGCCTTGGCAACATCAGCGGTCAGCTCAAGGTCCATCTGCAGTGGCGCGACAGCACCGGCCAGCTCCACCAGCAGGACATGGTGATGAGCGCAGGCCGCCACACGATCGAGCTCGGCACGAGCGCCAAGGAGAAGTGACGACATGGCGAACCCTGCACCGACTCCCTACCGCGACGCGAAGGTCGTCACCGCTCTTCGCAACTTTGCCTTCTCGATCACGGTGTTCAACATCGTCGGCTACACCGTCCTCGGCTTCGAGCAGCCGTGGGTGTGGCCCTTCATCGCCCTGCTCGTCGGCTACACGACGGAGATCGGACTCGAGCTCATCGGGTCGCGGGCCGAGCGCCGCACGCCGCGATTCCTCGGCAACGGCGTGCGCGGGGTGCGGGAGTTCCTCTACCCCGCGCACATCACCAGCCTCGCGCTGAACATGCTGATCTACGTCAACGACCGCATCATGGTGATGGTCTTCGGCGTCGTCGTCGCCATCGGCGCCAAGTGGATGCTGCGGGCGCCCGTGCGCGGCCGGCTGCGGCACTTCATGAACCCGTCGAACCTCGGCATCACGACGATCCTGCTCGTCTACCCCTGGGCGAGCATCGCGCCGCCGTACCACTTCAGCGAGCACGTGCACGGCATCGTCGACTGGCTGATCGTGGTGGGCATCCTGATGGCCGGCACCATGCTGAACGGGATGCTGACCGGCCGCATGTGGCTCATCGGCGCATGGCTCGTCACGTTCGCGCTCCAGGCGGTCTTCCGCGGGCTGCTCACCGGCACGTCGATCCAGGGCGGACTGGCCATGATGACCGGCATCGCCTTCGTCCTGTTCACGAACTACATGGTCACCGACCCGGGCACGAGCCCGTCGAAACGCGGCTCGCAGATCGCGTTCGGCGCCGGTGTCGCTACCGTCTACGGGCTGTTGATGAGCGCGCACGTCGCGTACGGCATCTTCTTCGCCACCACGACGGTCTGCCTCATTCGCGGCGGCTTCCTCTGGGCGCTGCACTTCGTGGAGCGCTCGCGCGTGGCACGCGAGGCGCAGCTGAACCGTGCCGTCGGTGATCAGAGCGCCCCCGCCCTCTCCGGCCCGTCGAATAGGGAGTCCGTGCCGGCATGAGCAGGATCGCGATCGTCGGGATGGCGTGCCGCTACCCGGACGCCACCTCGCCCAAGGAGCTCTGGGAGAACGCGATAGCGGGCCGCCGTGCCTTCCGTCGCCTTCCCGACGTCCGCATGCGACTGGAGGACTACTGGGATTCCGACCCGTCCGCGCCCGACCGGTTCTACTCGTCAACCGCCGCGGTCATCGAGGGCTACGAGTTCGACCGCGCCCGCTACCACATCGCCGGCAGCACCTACCGGTCCACGGACCTGACCCATTGGCTGGCGCTGGACACCGCCAGCCGCGCGCTGGCCGACGCCGGCTTCGTCGACGCTGACGGCCTGCCGCTGGAGCGCACCGGCGTGGTGGTGGGCAACACGCTCACCGGCGAGTTCACGCGGGCCAACGTGCTGCGCCTGCGGTGGCCGTACGTCCGCCGCACCGTGGCCGGCACGCTCAAGGAGAAGGGCTGGGACGAGGAGGAGCTCGCCGCGCTGCTCGACGAGCTCGAGCAGGCGTACAAGGCACCGTTCCCGGCGCCGAACGAGGACACCCTCGCCGGCGGCCTGTCCAACACCATCGCCGGCCGGATCTGCAACTACTACGACTTCAAGGGCGGCGGCTACAGCGTCGACGGTGCGTGCTCGTCGTCGCTGCTGTCGGTGGCCACCGGCTGCAAGGCCTTGCTGGACGGGGATCTCGACGCGGCGGTCGTCGGCGGGGTCGACCTGTCCATCGACCCGTTCGAGATCATCGGCTTCGCGAAGACCGGTGCGCTCGCCAAGGGCGAGATGCGCATCTACGACCGGGAGTGCAACGGCTTCTGGCCGGGCGAGGGCTGCGGGATGGTCGTGCTGATGCGGGAGACCGACGCCATCGCCGCCAACCGCCGGATCTACGCCACCATCCCCGGCTGGGGCATCTCCTCCGACGGCAAGGGTGGCATCACCCGGCCCGAGCTCGCCGGGCACCAGCTCGCCCTGCGTCGCGCGTACGAGCGGGCCGGCTTCGGCATCGACACGGTGCCGATGTTCGAGGGTCACGGCACGGGCACCGCCGTCGGCGATGTCACGGAGCTGCGGGCCATCGCAGGTGCGCGGGCGGCCGCGGACCCGGCGGCCGCACCGGCCGCGATCAGCTCGGTGAAGGGGATGATCGGCCACACCAAGGCCGCGGCCGGCATCGCCGGGCTCATCAAGGCGACGATGGCGGTGCACCACCAGGTGCTGCCGCCGACCGTGGGCTGCGTCGATCCGCATCCGGTGCTCGAGGGCGAGGCCGGTGCGCTGCGCGTGCTGCGGACGGCGGAGCCATGGCCGGCCGGCGCCCCCGTCCGCGCCGGCGTCTCCGCGATGGGCTTCGGCGGCATCAACACCCACGTGGTGCTGGAGCAGGCCGGCCGGACGCGGCGGCCGTCGCTCGACCCGCGCTCGCGGTCGATCGCGGCGTCCGTGCAGGACGCCGAGCTGCTGCTGATCGACGGCGGCTCGCCTCGGGAGCTGCGCGAGCGGATCGCCGAGCTCGCCGACTTCGTGCCCCAGCTCTCGATGGCCGAGCTCTCCGACCTCGCCGGCGCGCTGGGCAACGGGCTGCGCCACCTCCCGTACCGCGCGGCTGTCGTGGTCCGCTTCGGCACCGACGCCGAGCGCGGGCTGCGCCGGCTGCTGGCGGCCCTCGACGCCGGCGAGACGAGCCTGTTCGCCGACGACGGCCTCGCGTTCCTCGACCACGCCACGGGTCCCGGCCGGATCGGGCTGCTGTTCCCCGGCCAGGGCTCCGGGCGCGGGACGAGCGGCGGTGCGTTGCGCCGCCGGTTCCCCGAGGTGGCCGAGGCGTACGCGCGGGCGACGCTGCCCACGGCCGGCGACATGGTGGCGACCGACGTCGCCCAGCCGCGCATCGTCACCGGCTCGACGGCGGCGGTGCGCGCGCTGTCGATCCTCGGCATCGACGCGACGGTCGCCGTCGGGCACAGCCTCGGCGAGCTCTCCGCGCTGCAGTGGGCCGGCGCCATGGACGAGCAGACGCTGCTTCGGGTGGCGTCGACGAGGGGCGCCACCATGCGCGCGCACAGCGCGTCGGGCACCATGGCGAGCCTCGCCGCCGCGCCGGAGGCGGTGATCGAGCTGATCGGCGACCTGCCGGTGGTGGTCGCCTGCTACAACGGGCCCGAGCAGACCGTCGTCGCCGGATCGGTGGACGCGGTGGAGGCGCTCGAGCGCGCGGCGCGGGCCGCCGGCGTGACGGCCACTCGCCTGCCGGTGTCGCACGCGTTCCACTCGCCGCTGGTGGCACCGGCCGCCGCCGCGTTCCGCGCGCAGCTCGACGAGCTCGCGTTCGACGGCGTCGACCGGCAGGTCGTCTCCACCGTGACGGGGGAGGTGCTGCCGTCCGACGCCGACATCCACGCGCTGCTCCAGGCGCAGATCACCGCGCCGGTGCTGTTCACCGAGGCGGTCGCCGTCGCGGCCAAGGGCATCGATCTGTGGGTCGAGGCTGGACCCGGTCGCGTCCTCTCCGCGCTCGCGGCCGAGACCACGGCGGTGCCGGCGGTCTCGCTCGACACCGACGACGAGTCGGCGGCGAGCTTGCTGCGGGTGGTTGGCGCGGCGTACGTCGTCGGCTGCTCCGACGCACCGGCCGCCATCCTGCACGGCCGGCTGTTCCGCCCGATCGAGATCGGCAAGGAGCTCAGCTTCTTCGCCAACCCGTGCGAGCAGGCGCCGTCGATCGAGGTGCGCGGCGGCACGGGAGCCGCGACGGTCAGCGCGACGGCGGCCGGCGCCATGGCGGGAGCCATGGCCGGGGCGGTGGCCGGAGCCAACCCCGGTGCCCCCACCGTTGCCGAGCCGGCCGGCGGCCCGCCGGCCGAGGGGCCGGGCGGCGGCCTGGAGCTGCTGCGCCGGCTCACCGCCGAGCGCACCGAGCTGCCGATGGAGATGCTCCACCCCGGCAGCCGGCTGCTCGACGACCTGCACCTGAGCTCGATCACGGTGGGCCAGATCGTCAACCAGGCCGCGCAGCACGTGGGCATCCCGCCCAGCCGGACGCCGACGAACTTCGCCACTGCCACGCTCGGCGAGCTGGCCGAGACGCTCGACGCGCTCGCCGAGCTGGCGCAGCCGGCCGAGGACGCCGGTGCCGACCAGGTGGCCGGAGCGGCCGCGTGGGCGCGGGCGTTCGCGGTGGACCGCGTCGAGCTGCCGGTGCCGGCCAGGTCGGGCCACGAGGGCGACGGCGCATGGCGGGCGCTGGCCACCGACGGGCATCCGCTCGCCGAGCCGCTGCGCGCGGCGCTGCAGCGGGCCGGCGTCGGCGGGGGAGTGCTCGTCTGCCTTCCCCCGCAGTGCGCGCCGGACGACCTGCGGCTTGCCCTGGAGGGAGCGCAGGCCGCCCTGACCGCCCCGGCTGGCACCAGGTTCGTGCTGGTGCAGCAGGGCCAGGGCGCCGCCGGGCTGGCGAGGACGCTGCACCTCGAGGCGCCCCAGCTGCGCACGACGGTGGTGCACCTGCCGGCGGGCGCGCCGGACGCCGACCGGATGGTGACCCACGTGGTCGCCGAGGTGGCCGGCACGCTGCGCTTCAGCGAGGCGCACTACGACGAGCAGGGCCTCCGGCGGGTGCCCACGCTGCGGGCCATGCCGGTGCGGCCGGCGCGCCGCATCGATCCGCTCGGCTCAGGCGACGTGCTGCTCGTCACCGGCGGCGGCAAGGGCATCACGGCGGAGTCCGCCCTGGCGCTGGCCGGGGACGCGGGCGCAAAGGTCGCCGTGCTCGGCCGCTCCGACCCCGCCACCGACGATGAGCTCGCCGCCAACCTGCGACGGATGGCCGAGGCCGGCCTGACGGTCAGGTACGCGCGCGCCGACGTCACCGACGCCACCGCCGTACGAGCAGCGGTCGAGGAGCTCACCGGCGCGCTCGGCCCCGTCACTGCCCTGCTGCACGGTGCGGGCCGCAACGAGCCGGGGGGCCTCGCCGCTCTCGCGATGGACGACCTGCGGCGCACCTTCGCGCCGAAGGTCGACGGGCTGCGCAACGTGCTCGACGCCGTCGACAAGGACCGGCTGCGGCTGCTCGTGACCTTCGGCAGCATCATCGGCAGGGCCGGCCTGTCCGGCGAGGCGCACTACGCGACGGCGAACGAGTGGTTGGCCGACCTGACCCAGGAGATGGCCGACCGCTACCCCGACTGCCGCTGCCTGTGCGTGGAGTGGTCGGTCTGGTCCGGCGTCGGCATGGGCGAGCGGCTGTCCGTCGTGGAGTCGCTCAACCGGCAGGGCGTCACGGCGGTCACGCCGGACCAGGGCGTCGCGATCCTGCGACGCCTCGTCACCGATCCCGACGCCCCTGTCGTCACGGTGGTGAGCGGGCGCACCGAGGGCGTGGGCACCGTCCGGTACGACGTGCCGGAGCTTCCGCTGCTGCGGTTCGTGGAGCGCGTGCTGCTCCGCTACCACGGCGTCGAGCTCGTCGCCGAGGTGGAGCTCTCCGCCGGCACGGACCTGTACCTGCCCGACCACCACCTCGACGGCAACATGCTCTTCCCCGCCGTCTTCGGCATGGAGGCCATGGTCCAGGTGGCCACGGCGGTGACCGGACGGACGGACGTGCCCGTCATCGAGCGGGCCGAGTTCCTCCGGCCGATCGTCGTCATGCCCGGCGGCAGCACCACGGTGCGGATCGCCGCCGTGGTCGTCGACGACGACCGTGTCGCGGTGACCATCCGCAGCGCGGAGACCGCGTTCGCGGCCGAGCACTTCCGGGCCCAGGTCGTCTTCGGCGACCGGGCGGTCCCGGCCGGTCCGCCCGACCAGATCGACGACGGCGTTCCGGCGGTGCCGCTGGATCCCCTCACCGAGATGTACGGCGGCGTGCTGTTCCAGGGCCCGCGGTTCGAGCGCCTGCGTCGCTACCACCGGGCCGCCGCCAGGCACGTGGACGCCGTCGTGGCGACCACCCGCGGCACCGACTGGTTCGCGGGCTACCTGCCCGGTCGCCTCTTGCTCGGCGACCCGGGGATGCGCGACGCGCTCATGCACGGCAACCAGGTGTGCGTCCCCGACGCGACCCTGCTGCCGGAGGGCATCGACCGGGTCCACCCGGCGGGCGCCGCCATCGACGACGAGCAGGAGCTGCGCTACTGCGCGACCGAGCGGTCCCAGGACGGCGACCTCTACACGTACGACATCGCCGTGCGCACGCGGACCGGTGACGTGGTCGAGCGGTGGGAGGGGCTGCGGCTGCGGGCCGTCCGGCGGGGCGACGGGCGCGGACCGTGGGTGCCGGCCCTGCTCGGTCCCTACCTGGAGCGGTGGGTCGGCACGCTGCTCGGTACCTCCGTTGCGGTGGTCGTCGAGCCGGACGGCGCCGACCCCGGCGGGTCCACGCTCGAGGCCAGGCGCTCGCGCACCGCGCTGGCGGCAGCCAGGACGGTGGGCCGGCCGGTGACCGTTCGCTACCGGCCGGACGGCCGTCCGGAGATCGACGGGCCGCTGTCGGTCTCGGCGGCGCACGGGGCGTCGGTGACCCTCTGCGTGGCGGCGGCCGGGACGGTCGGCTGCGACGCGGAGACCGTCAAGCGGCTCACCCCTGCGACATGGTCGAGCCTGCTCGGCCGGCACGAGGCGCTCGCCGACCTGGTCGCGATGGAGCTCGGCGAGGATCCGGACGCCGCGCGCACCAGGGTCTGGGGGGCGCTGGAGAGCCTGCAGAAGGCGGGCCTGACCTCCGACGCGCCGCTCGACCTCCGGCCGGACCGCCGTCCCGGCTGGGCGGTCTTCGCCTCGGGCGCTCTCCTCATCGCCACGGCGCTGGTGACTTTGCGCGAGGCGACGGAGCCCGCGGTCTTCGTCGTCCTCGCCGAAGGGCGGGACTGACGATGGAGCGCTACTACGAGTACCGGCACACGGTCGGCCTCGAGGAGACCAACCTGGTCGGCAACGTCTACTACGTCAACTACCTGCGCTGGCAGGGCCGTTGCCGGGAGATGTTCCTCAAGGAGCGGGCGCCGGACATCCTTGCGGAGCTCCAGGACGACCTCAAGCTCTTCACGCTCAAGGTGGACTGCGAGTTCTACGCCGAGCTCACCGCGTTCGACGAGCTCAGCATCCGGATGGAGCTCATCGAGCTCGGGCAGACGCAGATCCACTTCGCGTTCGACTACGTGCGGCTGGGGTCGGAGCCGGGCGGAACTCTCGTCGCCCGTGGCCAGCAGCGGATCGCGTGCATGCGCGGCCCGAACACCCGCACGGTGCCGACCAGGGTTCCCGAGTCACTGGTGCGCGCGCTCGAGCCGTACGCCCCGTCGCTCCGGCCCGCGTCATGAGGGGCGAGGGGGACGTGGACCAGGGCGTGGAGCACGAGCCGTCGGCCGGGATCCTGGACCGGCTGCTGCTGCGGCAGGCCTTCGGCACGTTCGCCACCGGCGTCACGGTGGTGACCACCGGCGGCACGGAACCGCACGCGATGACGGCCAACTCGTTCACGTCGGTGTCGCTGGACCCGCCGCTCGTGCTGGTCAGCGTCGACCGCCGGGCCCTGATGCACCACGCGCTGCCCGCGACGGGGCTCTTCGCGGTCTCGGTGCTGGCGGCCGACCAGGAGGAGGTCGCCAGGCACTTCGCCGATCCGACGAGGACGCGCGGGGTGACGGAGTTCGACACGGTGGACTGGCTCCCCGGCCGGTGCTCCGGCGTGCCGCTCATCCAGGGCGCGCTGGCGCAGTTCGAGTGCGAGCTGTGGCGCACGTACGACGGCGGCGACCACTCGATATTCGTCGGACGACTGCTCTCGGCGGACTGGCGGTCCGACGACGAGGCCCTGCTGTTCCTGAACGGGCGGTTCCGCCGGCTCGCGCCCGTTCCCATCCAGGTGGTGACGTGATGGTTGCGACGACCGTACGGGCGCCCATGCCGGGCCCGGCGCGCACGGCGACGCTCAGCCTGCTGCGCAAGCTGATCTGGGACCGGCTCGGCCTCATGACGACGGCGGCCACGTACGGCGATGCCGTGCGCGTCGCGATCGGGCCGAAGACGATGTACTTCTTCAACCATCCCGAGCACGCCAAGCACGTCCTAGCCGACAACGCCGCCAACTACCGCAAGGGGCTCGGCCAGTCCCAGGCGCGGCGCGCGCTCGGCGACGGCCTGCTCACGAGCGACGGCGAGCTGTGGCGCAAGCAGCGCCGGCTCATCCAGCCGGTGTTCCAGAGCAAGCGGATCGCCGACCAGGCCGGCGTCGTCGTCGAGGAGGCGGCCGGTCTCGTCGACCGGCTGCGCCGGCGCGAGGGCAGGGGACCGGTCAACGTCGTCACGGAGCTGACGGCGCTCACCCTCGGCGTGCTCGGTCATGCGCTGCTCGCCGCCGACCTCGACCGCTTCGCGTCGATCGGGCACTCGTTCGAGGCCGTGCAGGACCAGGCGATGTTCGAGGTGGTCTCGCTCGGCGTGGTGCCGATGTGGATCCCGCTGCCCAAGCAGCGTCGCTTCCGCGCGGCGCGCACCGACCTTCAGCGCGTGGTCAACGAGCTGGTGGCTGAGCGCCTCGCCGCCGGCGGCCGGCTCGACGGCGATGACGTGCTGTCCCGGCTGATCGCCGCGACGCGGCAGGAGACCGGCACCGAGGCCGAGCAGCGCATGCACGACGAGCTCGTCACGCTGCTGCTCGCCGGCCATGAGACCACCGCGAGCACGCTCGGCTGGGTCTTCCACCTGCTGAGCCGCAACCCGGGCGCACGTGCGCGGGTGCACGAGGAGGCGGTGACCGTGCTCGGAGACCGGCTGCCGGTCGTGGAGGACCTGCACCGCCTGACGTTCACGACGATGGTGGTCGAGGAGGCGATGCGGCTCTACCCGCCGGTCTGGATCCTGCCGCGCCAGGCGCTCGCCGACGACGTGGTCGGCGGCCATCGCGTGCCGGCCGGTGCCGACGTGCTCGTGTCGCCGTACGCGCTGCACCGCCATCCGCGGTTCTGGACCGATCCCGAGCGGTTCCGCCCCCACCGCTTCGACCGGTCGGCGGCGCAGGATCGCGCGCGGTACGCCTACATCCCGTTCGGTGCCGGACCGCGGTTCTGCGTCGGCAACCAGCTCGGGATGATGGAGGCCGTCCTCGTCACCGCCATGGTCAACCGCGAGCTCGAGCTGACGACGATGCCCGGGTACCGCGTCGTCCCCGAGCCGATGCTGTCGCTGCGGCTGCGCGGCGGGCTCCCGATGACGGTGCGCAGGGCCGGCTGAGCGCGGCTCGCACGCAGGAGCGCCCCGGGTGGCGGACCCCGGGGCGCTCCGCTTCGCTGGTCGCTGGGCTGGCCGTTGGGCTGGTCCGCCGGCCGGCGGCACTAGCCGGCGTCGCCGCCGTACCGGCCGACGAGGGCGCCTCCGGGCCGGGAGCCGTGGCGCAGGTCGAGGACCGCGAGCAGGACCGGCGGGTCGACCGGCCGCCGGGGCCGCAGTGCCATGTCGGGTGCCTTCGTCGTCACGCCGGTGCGCACCACGACCTCGGGGAGGACGGCGAGGAGCACGTCGTCGTCATCGTCCGCCGGATATGCCGCGCTCCGGTCGGAGCCTTCCGATACGGCCAGCGCCGAAAGGCACCAAGAGCCGGCCGGCACGCCACGGAAATGGAAAGTGCCGGCCCGGTCGAGGACCGTGGCGGCGATCGGCGTGCCCTCGATCACGGGAGTCGGGAACAAACCGACGAAGATTGCCGAGAGGGCCTCCGTCGGCGGGCCCTGGACATTGCCGACGATTGAGGTGGAAGAGGCTGTCGAGCTGCGCCGGGGAAGCGTCGGAATACGAGCTGCATATCCGCCGCCCCGGCGGTACGCCGACGGCGACAGACCGACGCTGCTCTTGAAGCGCGTACTGAATGTGCTGATACTGGTATATCCGACGCGGTGCCCGATCTCGGTGACGCTGAGTTTAGTCGTGAGCAGCAGGCGCTTCGCTTCCTGGATGCGCACGGCGGACAGGAAACGACCCGGCGATACGCCTGTGACCTGCTTGAACGCCCGCGAGAAGTAGAACTTGCTATACATCGCAGCCCTGGCCAGGTCATCGACGGTCAGTTGCTCTCCGAAGTTCTGGCGGATGGCCGCGACGGCGCGCTCGGCGGCCTTGTCCATGAGCGTGGTCATCCGTCTCCCCCGAGATGAATGTCGATGGGCAGCGCTCGATCGCCGCACCGCGCGATTTGAAGTGCCCCACTACTGGGGTGCTTGGCTGCGCGGGCGTATCGATGCATGATTCGGAATGGCTAGCAACGTAACATGCGGATGACGGGCAGTCATGATGCCGTCGACCACTGGTGACAGCAATATAGAAGATGCCGGAGAATAGTGGATCATTTAGTCTGACGTGACCGGCACGCCCGAGCGCGCTGTCTCGCCGTGCGATCTCGCGCGTACCAATCAGGATCCCGAAGAGGTGCCTGCATCGGCTCGTGATCCATTCCTTTTGACCGCGCCGGGCACGGCGCTAGGAGGAGATGGCGTGGAACCGATCATTCCGGCGGACGGGTCGGCCGCGACGATGACGCTCGAGGCGTTCGCGGACACGATCATCCCTGGCGAGAAGCGGTCGCCCGACGACCACGCGATCGCGGGCGCCTCCTCCGGCGCCGGAGCGGTCGCCGCCGGGGCGCTGGAGCTGCTGCGCACGCCGGCGACCGGGATCACCCAGGCGCTGGACTACCTCGCCACCACGCTCGACCAGCACGCGCGCGACTACGCGGCGCGCGAGGGCGTGGAGCTCGACCAGGCGCTGCCGCCGTTCGTGGCGCTGCCCTTCGGGCACCGGACCGCGCTCGTCCAGTCGCTGCTCGCGCCCGGCCACCCCGAGAAGGACGGCTGGGTGCTGCTCGCCCTCTTCAGCAACATGGCCTACGACTCCGCGGCGCACCTGCATACCGCGGACGCGCTCGCCGCCGGCCATCCCGGGCTGACCGCGATGGGCTTCGCGTCGCCGGACGAGGACGGGCTGTGGCGGTTCCCCGACTACTCCTACGGCCGTCCCCTCGCCCGCACCCACCCCGCCACGACGCCTTCCGGGAGCCCGGCATGACAACGTTCGAGCGCACCGACGTCCTGGTCATCGGCAGCGGCTTCGGCGGTGCGATCGCTGCGTACCACCTGGCCGCCGGCGGCGCACGGGTGGTCGTGCTCGAGCGCGGTCCCTGGCTCTCGAGCGACGAGTTCGAGCACGACTTCCTCCTCGGCTCGTCGTACACGCGGGTCTTCGACTTCGTCGCCGGCGACGGGATGAGCGTGCTCGGTGGCAACTGCGTGGGTGGCGGCAGCGTCGTCTACTTCGCCGCGATGCCACGCGCGCCGCGCTTCGTCTTCGAGCGGCGCGGCGGGATCGGCAAGCGCATGTGGCCGCGGTCCATCACCCGCGACACGCTCGAGCCGTGGTACGACCGGGTGTCCGAGTCGCTGCCGGTGACGCGGCAGGAGTGGTCCGGCATCACGTACGCGGGCGGCCTGTTCGCCGCGCTGTGCGACCACGCCGGGCGCACCGCCAACCCGGTGCCGGTGGCCATCGACGCGGAGACCTGCACCAACTGCAACTGGATGATGGCGGGTTGCCGGTTCGACGCGAAGCGCTCGCTGCTGCTCAACTACCTACCGGCTGCGATCGCCCATGGCACGCAGATCCGGCCGCTGCACGAGGTCCAGTACCTGACGCGGACCGACGACGGCGGCTACCGCGTCCACTACGACGTCATCGACGAGGAGGACTACCGCATCCGGGTGGGCAGCGGCGCGATCGAGGCGAGGATCGTCGTGCTCGCCGCCGGCGCCGGTGCGACGCCGGTGATCCTCCAGCGCTCCGAGGACCACCTCGGCACGATGCCGGAGGCGGTCGGCAGGTACTTCTCCGGCAACGGCGAGCGGCTCAACACCGCGGTGCTGAACGAGGACCGGGTGCGCGAGGTGCTGGGCCTGTCGCGCGGTGACGGCAAGGCGTACGCCGCCAACCAGATCGGCAAGGGGCCGGTGGTCGCGAGCTGGGACCAGCTCGACGGCTCGCTCCCCGAGTTCTCCCGCTTCTCGCTCGAGCAGTTGTACTTCCCGCCGGGGCTCGGGACGATCCTCGCGCAGGTGCCGGGAGCCACCGGCCCCACTTGGTTCGGGGTGGAGAAGAAGGAGCTCCTCAGCCGGTGGCAGTCGTGGCTCACCATCTTCACGATGTCCGAAGACGACAACGAGGGCGTGTTCGGGCCGCCCCCGCCGTCCGGCAACGCGATCCGCATCTCGCAGCAGATGCTCGGCCGCGGCCCGCTTCAGTACGCGCCGACCGCGAGCACGCTGCACGGTTGGGCAGTGGCCGACGCCGAGATCCGCCGCATCTTCGAGACGGACGGCCTCGGGACGGTCGCGCCGTGGACCAACGATGTCGTCGGCGCCTACACCGTGCATCCGTTGGCGTCCTGCCGGATCGGTGACGACCCGGCCACCTCGGCCCTCGACGACCGGCACGAGCTGCGCAACCACCCGGGCATCTTCGTCACCGACGGGTCGGCCGTCCCCGGCGCGCTGACCGTCAATCCGGCGCTCACCATCGCCGCTCTCGCCGAGCGCGCCATGCCGGGCATCGTGCGCGCGGCGCAGGAGCGGGGCGTCGACGTGCGGTACGGCGCGCCGACCCCGGACGGGGCCACGAGCGCCCGGCGCGCGATCGAGCGGCGTGCGGTAGAGCTGACCGGTACCTGAGGCGACCGCAGGTGACGACGACACCGCCCGAGGGCGGCGGGGCGCTGCTGCGCGTGGCGTCCCGCCGCGCCCTTGGCCAGATCCGCTACGTCGAGGTGCCATCGCCCGACGCCGCGTCCGGCCCCATCGCAGAGGTGTACGGGCAGATGGTCCGCGACTTCGGCATGCTCGCGCCGCCGGTCGCGCTGCACGCGCCCGCGCCGGACGTGCTGGCCGCCTCCTGGGTCATGCTGCGCGAGACGCTCATCGCCTCCGGCTCGCTCCCCAGGGCGGCGAAGGAAGCGGTCGCCACGGCGGTGTCGCTCGCCAACGCCTGCCCGTACTGCGTCGACGTGCACGGGACGACGCTGCACGGCCTGCTGGCGCGGCGCGACGCCGCTGCCGTCGCCGGCGGCCGGTTCGAGCGGGTCACCGATCCGAGGGTGCGGTGGTGCGCCGAGTGGGCCACGGCCGGTGCGCCGCCCGGCCCGGCCGGCCCGCAGCCCGATCCGGCGGACGCCGCGCAGGCCGTCGGCGTCGCCCTGACGTTCCACTACCTGAACCGCGTGGTGAACGTCTTCGTCGGCGAGCCGTTGCTGCCCCCGTTGCCGCTGACGGCGCGCGACGGGATGAGCCGGCTGATCGGCCGGCTCATGCGGTCGAGGACGGCGAGGCACGTACCGCCTGGACTCTCTCTCGGCCTGCTGCCGCCCGCGCCGCTGCCGGCGGACCTGACGTGGGCCGCCGGCGACGGGACGGTCGGCGACGCGCTCGCACGCTCCGCCGCCGTCATCGAAGCCGCCGGCGACCGCTCGGTGCCCGTCCGCGTGCGCGATCTCGTCACTGCGACGGTGGCCGCTCCCAGGGCCCGCCCGCAGGGGCCCGGCCGAGCCTGGCTGGACGAAGCCGTGACCGGGCTGCCGGCCGGCGAGCGGCCGGCCGGGCGGCTCGCGCTGCTCACCGCCTTGGCCTCCTACCAGGTCACCCGGCCGGACGTCGCGCACTTCCGCGAGACCTCGCCGGACGACGCGGCCCTGGTCGAGCTGGTCGCGTGGTCGAGCCTCGCCGCGGCCCGCCGGGCCGCCGGCCGGATGGCACCGGCCTCCTCATCCGACCACTTCGCGCAGGGGCTCGCGGACGAGCCCCGGGACAGGAGCGCACGGCAATGACGCAGACCCTCGGCACGGGGCTCATCGTCCACACGTACTCGGCCAGGCGGGCCGCATGCACGGTCGCGTGCGGCTTCGTCGTCGGGGCGCTGATGGCCGTGCTCTGGTCGTTCACGCTCGTCGACGACACCATCGGCGACAATGTCGCCAGCACCCTGCTCGGGCACGACGCCGGCACGACCGCGATCAGCGGCGCATGGGCCGGCGTCGTCTTCGCGATCGTGAGCGGGTTCGCCGGCACGTTCACCGCGTGCAACATCGCGGTCTTCGGCAGCCTGCCTGCGCTGCTGGAGGCCGGCCCCGACCGGCGCACCCGGATCGCCTCCCTCCTCGCGCCGGTGCGGTGGCTGCTCACCGGTGCGGCACTGGTCTCCGCGCCGTACGGCGCGATTGGCGTGGCGCTCGGCCACCGGATCCCGCAGCTGTCCACGGCCACCGTGGGGGACGGGTTCCCGGTCCGGCTGCTCCAGGCGTCGGTCGTCTTCGGCGTCCTCGGCCTCTGCTTCGTCTACCTCGGCCTCGGCGCCGCCCGGCTCGTGCCCGATCCGATCGCCCGGCTCGAGCGCCGGTTCCCGCACGCCCGCCTGGTCGTGCTCGGCGCGCTGATCGGCGGCTTCCTCATCGGGCGGCCGTTCCCGTTGTTCCACAAGATGTTCGAGCACGCCGTGGACACCCACGACGTGGCGTACGGCGCCGTCGTCCTCCTGCTCCAGTCGATCGGCAACATCGTGGTGGTGTCGCTGCTGTTCCTGCTCCTCGCGGCGCTGTCCGGCGGCCGGGTGCAGCGCTGGATGGCGCGGCGAGCGGGCAGCCTCACCTCGGCCGCCTTCGTCATGGTGGGGACGTTCAGCATCCTGTACTGGGTCGTCCGCGTCCCCGCGGCCTTCGGCTACGGCTGGTTCCCCACCATGCCGTGGAGCTGACCGGCGGAGCGGCCGGAGCCCGGTCCGGTCAGGCGGTCCAGTCGACCTCGCCGAGCGCCTTCGCCATGCGGGAGACGCCCTCCACCAGGTCATCGTCGTTCAGCGCGTACGACAGCCGGAAGTAGCCGGGAGCGCCGAACGCCTCGCCGGGCACGACGGCGACCTCGACCTCGTCCAGCAGCAGCTCCGCCAGCTCGGCGGAGGTCTGCGGCCGGCGGTCGCGGAGCGGGTGGCCGAGCAGCTCGCGGACCGACGGGAAGGCGTAGAAGGCGCCCTTCGGGAGCGGGCAGGCGATCCCGCGGATCTCGGAGAGCATCCGGTGGATCGTCTGGCGCCGCCGGTCGAAGGCGGCCCGCATCTGCTCGACCGCCGTCAGGTCGCCGGACACCGCGGCGAGGGCGGCGACCTGCGCGACGTTGCTGACATTGCTCGTCAGGTGCGACTGGAGGTTGGTGGCCGCGGCCACCGCGTCGCCAGGTCCGACGAGCCAGCCGACCCGCCACCCGGTCATCGCATAGGTCTTCGCGACGCCGCCGAGCACGAGGCAGCGCTCGGCGAGCTCCGGCACCAGCACCGGCATGCTGGCCGCCTCCGCGCCGTCGTACACGAGGTGCTCGTAGATCTCGTCGGTCACCACCCAGAGCCCGCACTCCTCGGCCCACCGGCCGATCGCCAGGACCTGGTCGCGCGGGTAGACCGCGCCCGTCGGGTTGCAGGGCGAGCAGAAGAGCAGCACCTTGGTCCGCTCGGTGCGGGCGGCGTCGAGCTGGTCGACCGTGACCAGGTAGTCGGCCGTCTCGTCGGCGAAGACCTCGACCGGCACCCCGCCGGCAAGGCGGATCGCCTCCGGGTAGGTGGTCCAGTACGGCGTCGGCACGAGCACCTCGTCGCCGGGGTCGAGCAGCGTCGCGAAGGCCTCGTACACGGCCTGCTTGCCGCCATTGGTGACGAGCACCTGGCTCGCCGCCACCTGGTAGCCGGAGTCGCGGCGGAGCTTGGCCGCGATCGCCTCGCGCAGCTCGGGCAGCCCGGCGACCGGGGTGTAGCGGTGGTAGCGGGGGTCGCGGCAGGCCCGCACCGCCGCCTCGACGAGCGGCCCCGGCGTCGGGAAGTCCGGCTCGCCGGCGCCGAAGCCGATGACGTCGTGCCCGGCGGCCTTGAGCGCCTTCGCCCTCGCGTCGACCGCGAGCGTCGCGGACTCGCCGATGCCGGCCACCCTGGCCGAGATCCTGGCCCGGGGCCGGGCCCCTGCGGAGGAGCGCTGCCGATCGGTCATGCTGCCCATCGTTGCCTACGGGGCAGGCCGGGTCCACCAGGCCAGGGGGCCGCCCGGCACGAGTCGACCCATCGGCGAGCCGCGACGTACACTGGGCCCGGTCCGGGGCGCCGCCCCATCTTCGGCACGCCCGCAGGACCACGCACCACCTACCGGCTCCACCCACCTGCATCACCCGTAGGGCAGTAGCTCAATTGGTCAGAGTCCCGGTCTCCAAAACCGGTGGTTGGGGGTTCGAGTCCCTCCTGCCCTGCTAGGCGAGCACCATCTCGTCGTCGCGCCGCCGCGGGCATCAGCCCGCGAGCGTGCGGACCCGACCGTAGTGAGGACATGTGACCGAGACGGGCAGCGCGGGCCGCTCCGCGACCCGGGAGCGGGCCGGCAAGCCGGCCCCGGCGACCGGCGGCCGGGGGGCCGGGCGGGGCACGCGCAATCCCCTCACGCGGATCTCGCTGTACTCCAGGGAGTCCACCGCCGAGCTGCGCAAGGCGGTGTGGCCGACGCGCACCGAGCTGTTCACCTACACGACCGTGGTCGTGGTCTTCCTCGCGTTCGTGATCTCCCTCGTCTACGCGCTCGACCTCGGCTTCTCCAAGATCGTCTTCGAGATCTTCGGCTAGCCGGCCCGCGCGCCGCGTCGCCACCGCTTCGTCCCCCCGCCTCCGACCGACAGGAAGAACCGTGTCCGACATCTCCTCCGACACCTCGCTGCCCGGCCGCGCCGGCGCGGCGGGGGCTGCGCTGTCCGAGCAGGAGGAGGCGGTCGAGGCCGCGGGCGCCGAGGTGCCGGCGACCGCCGCCGGGTCCGGTGCCGCGAGCGTCGAGGAGCAGGGCCTCGGCGGCAACGACGACCCGACCCCCGGTTACCTCGACGACGACACCACGGCCGACGCCGCTGGCGCCGCTGATACGGCCGACGCCACCGCTGCCGCCAGCGAGGCGGCCGATGCCGGCGAGCCGGCCGAGGCAGCCGCCGGCGAGCCGGCCGAGGGGGAGGCGGCGGAGGAGCCGGAGGAGGACCCGGTCGAGGCCTTCCGCCGCGAGCTCGAGCGGATGCCGGGCGACTGGTACGTCGTGCACTGCTATGCGGGCTATGAGAACCGGGTCAAGAGCAACGTCGAGAGCCGCATCGGCAGCCTCAACATGGAGGACTACATCTTCCAGATCGAGGTCCCGACCGAGGAGGTCGTGGAGATCAAGGCCGGCAAGCGGCAGAACGTGACGCGCAAGAAGTACCCGGGCTACGTCTACGTCCGCATGGAGCTCACCGACGAGTCCTGGGCAGCGGTGCGCAACACCCCTGGCGTCACCGGGTTCGTCGGCATGACCACCAAGCCGTCGCCGCTGTCGCTCGACGAGGTGGCCCGCATCCTCGCGCCGGAGCCGCAGGCCAAGCCGAGCGCGGGCAAGCCCAAGCCGAAGGTCGTCGACTTCGAGGTCGGCGAGTCCGTCACGGTCATGGAGGGCCCGTTCGCGACCCTGCCGGCCACGATCAACGAGATCAACATCGACGCCCAGAAGCTCAAGGTGCTGGTGTCGATCTTCGGCCGGGAGACGCCGGTCGAGCTGAGCTTCAGCGACGTGGCCAAGATCTGACGCGCGGGCTACCGTCGCCTCGCGCAACCGTCCCCAACCGAGGAAGTCATGCCTCCCAAGAAGAAGCTAGCGGCGATCATCAAGCTGCAGATCAACGCCGGTGCCGCGACGCCGGCACCGCCGGTCGGCCCCGCGCTGGGCCAGCACGGCGTCAACATCATGGAGTTCTGCAAGCAGTACAACGCGGCGACCGAGTCCCAGCGCGGTCAGGTCGTTCCGGTGGAGATCTCGGTGTACGAGGACCGCTCGTTCACCTTCGTCACCAAGACCCCGCCAGCCGCGAAGCTCATCCTCCAAGCCGCCGGCGTCCAGAAGGGCTCCAGCGAGCCGCACAAGACCAAGGTCGCGACCATCACCAAGGACCAGGTCCGCGACATCGCGCAGGCCAAGCTCCAGGACCTGAACGCCAACGACGTCGACGCCGCGATGAAGATCATCGCCGGCACCGCGCGCTCGATGGGCATCACCGTCAAGGAGTAGGCGCCGCGCACCCACCGTGGGAGGGCCAGCCTTGGCCCGCCGACCACGACTTCACCCAAGGAGATCGCTCGTGAAGCACAGCAAGGCGTACCGCAGCGCGGTCGAGAAGATCGACCACGCCCGGCTCTACACCCCGCTCGAGGCCGTGCGGCTGGCCCGCGAGACCTCGACCACCAAGCGGTTCGACGCGACGGTCGAGGTGGCCATCCGCCTCGGCGTCGACCCGCGCAAGGCCGACCAGATGGTCCGCGGCACGGTCATCCTGCCGCACGGCACCGGCAAGACGGCCAGGGTCGCGGTCTTCGCGGCCGGCGACAAGGCCGAGGAGGCCCGCGCGGCCGGTGCCGACCACGTCGGTGCCGACGACCTCATCGAGCAGGTCGCCGGCGGCATGCTCGACTTCGACGCCGCGGTGGCCACCCCGGACATGATGGGCAAGGTCGGCCGGCTCGGCCGGGTGCTCGGCCCTCGCGGCCTGATGCCCAACCCGAAGACCGGCACGGTGACCAACGACGTCGCCAAGGCGGTTGGCGACATCAAGGGCGGCAAGATCGAGTACCGCGTCGACCGGCAGGGCAACCTGCACTTCGTCATCGGCAAGACGAGCTTCACCGACCAGCAGCTGGTCGAGAACTACGGTTCCGCCATGGACGAGGTCGTCCGGGCCAAGCCGTCCGCGGCCAAGGGCAAGTACCTCAGGAAGATCACCTTCTCCACCACGATGGGGCCGGGCATCCCGGTCGACGCGGCCAAGCTGCGCAACCTGATGGAGGAGACCGCTCCGGCGGCCGTCTGACCCGTACCGCATCAGCGTCGCTCGCGCTGCTGCCTCCGCCTGCGCTCGCTGGATGATCAGCGCCTCTCGCCGTATCGCCTGGGAGCGCGCGTGTCGCCCGGCGGGTCGCTGCGTACGGCGACCGGTGGTGATCGTCTTCCGCCTCCCGGCTTTTGCCGGTCGGGAGAGCTCGCGCCCGCGTATCGTCGAGCCGACGACCTCGCCCCGGCGGGGCGGATGCGAAGGGCGGCCCCATGCGGCGCAAGGGATGGCGGATCGGTGCGGCGAGCGGCGTGGTGGCCGCCGCCGTGGTCCTGACCGGGTGCACCGCGGACCACTCCGCGCGGACGTCGGCCCACCAGCCGAGGACCGGCTCCGCCGCCAAGCAGCCCGCGGGCGGGACGAGCGGCAAGGGGGCCGGCGCGGCGACGCCGCTCGAGGCCGTCCGCCTCGCCGCCGCGCAGGTCAGCAAGGCGAGCACCGCCCACGTCGTCGGGCGGATCAGCGTGACCGATGCCGGCAACGGGCAGCGACAGACGTTGCGGCTCGTGGCCGACGAGCAGTGGCGCCCGTCGCTGCGGATGCGCTACACGATGTCCGGGCTCGACGTGATGGGCACCGGCACCGGGACGATCCACGCGGTGATGACCGGCACGGCGCTCTACCTGAGCTTCCCGGCGGTTCGCAGCCAGCTCGGCAAGGACTGGGTCGAGATCCGCTTCTCCGACGTGTCGAAGGCGACCGGCCTCAACCTCAGCTCCATGCTCAGCCAGGCCCGCCAGTTCGACCCGTCGCAGTCGCTGCAGCTGCTCAGCGCCTCCGGGCGCATCCACAGGGTGGGCACCGGCACCGTGAGCGGCGTCCCGACGACGCACTACGCCGGCACCGTCGACGTCGCCGCCGCGCTGCGCCAGCTGCCGGCCGGCGCCACCCGCAGGCTCGCCCGCCGCGGCATCACCGAGATGGGGTTCAAGCAGCAGCACGTCGACGCCTGGATCGACTCGGCCGGCCGGACGCGCCGCGTGGTCACGAGCGTCAGCGGCTCGATGATGTCGATGCGCACCGACCTCGTGATCTCCCGGTACGGCGAGCGGGTCAGCGTGAGCGCGCCGCCGGCCTCGCGAACCGTCGACCTGCACGACGTGCTCGCCGGACGCAAGGCCTGACCGGCCGCACCGTCCTGCTCTGCCACCCGCTCGGCGGCTGCGGCGCGCTCGACCCGGATCCGGAGCAGACCGACGCCCGCGACGTGACGCTGCTCGGCGCCGACCGTCCCTGGTACAGCACGGCCGCGCCGCTGCCCCGTACGACCTGGCCGACCGTGGCGGTGGCCGCGGAGGGAGCTGCGTCCGTCGCGAAGCGGGCGGCCGCGCCGGTCGGGCTCGCCGGGTGGGGCGAGGGCGGCGTGGTGGCGCTGGCGGTCGCGGCCCTGCATCCCGATCTCGTGGACCGCGTCGTGCTGATCGGCACGCCGGCACCCGACGCCGAGGTGCCCTGGCTGCCCGCGGAGGAGCGGGCGCTGCTCGACGGGGTGCGCGACGCGTCGCCCGAGGAGGCCCACGCGGCGATCGCTGCGCACCTGGCAGCGCGGGTGCCGCGGTCGCCGACGCGCGAGGAGGCGCTGGCCCTGCTGCACGCGAGCGACGCGGACGAGGCCGCGCTCGCCCGCCCCGGTGCCGCCGACCGGCTGACCGCGATGGTCGAGGCCGCGCTGGCACCGGGACTCGACGGCCTGGCGGGCGACCTCGCGGCCCTGCACCTGCGGCCCTGGGGCTTCGCCCCGGAGGCGGTACGGGCGAGGACGTTGCTGCTGCACGGCAGCAAGGACCCGGTCGCCGCGTCGACGCATGCTCGCTGGTGGAAGGCGCACGTGCCCGACTCCCGCATCGAGATGTCGCCCGGCGCCGGGCACCTGCTCGTCGTCCCGGCGTGGAAGCGGGCCCTCGCCCACCTCGCGCCCACCCGTCGCGGCTGACCGCCGCTTTGACGCTCGGGGGATCGGCCCCGTACCCTCGGACGAGCCAAAGACCGCCGGTCGCCGTGCTTGCACGGCCGAAGGCTCCGCACCAGCGGACGACCAGCGCAGGTGAAGGTACGTGCTCCGGGCTCGCGCGCTGCGCGGCCCGCCTCACGCCCCGGGCGCCTGCGCCGGGGCGTTTTGCATGCGGGCGCCGGCGCCCACCCGGAAGGAGGCCCATGGCACGGCCTGACAAGGTTGCCGCGGTCGCCGAGATCACGGAGCGGTTCCGTGGCTCGTCAGCTGCGGTGCTGACCGAGTACCGCGGGCTCACCGTGGCGCAGCTCAAGGAGCTTCGGCGCGCCCTCGGCGCCGACACGACCTACGCGGTCGTCAAGAACACGCTGACCAAGATCGCCGTCCGCGGCGCCGACATGCCAGCCGGCACGGTCGACACGCTCGAGCCGATGCTCGAGGGGCCGACCGCGGTCGCGTTCGTCGGCGGGGACCCGGTCGAGGCCGCCAAGGGCCTGCGCGACTTCGCGCGGGTGCATCCGCTGCTCGTCATCAAGGGCGGCGTCCTCGACGGCAGGCCGCTCACCGCCGACGAGATCCGGCGGCTCGCTGACCTCGAGTCGCGCGAGGTGCTGCTTGCCAAGATGGCCGGCGCTCTCAACGCGTCGCTCGCCAGGGCAGCCGCGCTGCTCCAGGCTCCCATCGCGCAGGTGGCCCGCCTGGCCGAGGCCCTGCGCCAGAAGGCCGAGCAGGACCCGAGCATCCTGCGCGGCGGTGCCGGCACGCCGGCTCCCGCCGACGAGGCTCCCGCCGACGAGGCACCTGCCGTCGAGGCATCCACCGAGGACGCGACCGAGGCACCTGCCGAGGCAGCCAGCGAGACGAGCACCAGCGACGCCCCGGCCGAGGGCTGACCGACCGCAAGCGCCACTCACCCACTCGATCGACCCGGCCCCGAGCCGAGAAGCGAAAGGACCGCCACGATGGCGAAGCTCAGCACCGACGAGATGCTCGACGCGTTCAAGGAGATGACGCTGATCGAGCTCTCGGAGTTCGTGAAGCAGTTCGAGGACACCTTCGGCGTGACCGCGGCCGCCCCGGTCGCCGTCGCCGCTCCCGGTGCGGCCGCCGGTGCCCCCGCCGAGGAGGCGGCCGAGGAGCAGGACGAGTTCGACGTCATCCTCGAGGCTGCCGGCGACAAGAAGATCCAGGTCATCAAGGAGGTGCGGTCGCTGACGAGCCTCGGCCTGAAGGAGGCCAAGGACCTCGTCGACGGCGCCCCCAAGCCGCTGCTCGAGAAGGTCAACAAGGAGGCGGCGGAGAAGGCCAAGGCTGCCCTCGAGGGCGCCGGCGCCACGGTGACCGTCAAGTAGCCCGCACCACCCGCACGCCGAGAGGGGCGGTCACCCGTACGGGTGGCCGCCCCTTCGCGTTACCTCGGGCCGCCCTGCTCGTTCTCCTCGTCGCCAGGTACGTCGGGGCAGGTGCCGGTCCTCCGAGGTGGTGAGCGTGGGCGTCGAGGTGCGCGTCGAGGGGCTGACGAAGTCCTTCGGCCGGCAGGTCATCTGGGAGGACGTGACCCTCACCCTGCCCGCGGGCGAGATCTCCGTGCTGCTCGGCCCGTCCGGCACCGGCAAGTCGGTCTTCCTCAAGCACCTGGTCGGCCTGCTCAAGCCCGACCGTGGTCACGTCTGGATCGGCGGCAACGACGTCCCGCACCTGTCCGAGCACCGGCTCTACGAGGTCCGCAAGTGCTTCGGCGTCCTGTTCCAGGACGGTGCGCTGTTCGGCTCGATGACCATCTACGACAACGTCGCGTTCCCGCTCCGGGAGCACACCCGCAAGCGCGAGGGCGAGATCCGCGGCATCGTCATGGACAAGCTCGAGATGGTCGGCCTCGCCGACGCGACGTCGAAGCTCCCTGGCGAGATCTCCGGCGGGATGCGCAAGCGGGCCGGCCTCGCGCGGGCGCTCGTGCTCGACCCGGAGGTCATCCTCTTCGACGAGCCCGACTCCGGCCTGGACCCGGTCCGCACCGCCTACCTCAATCAGCTCATCGTCGATCTCAACCAGGCGACGGGCGCGACGTTCCTCATCGTCACCCACGACATCAACACGGCCCGCACGGTGCCGGACAACATCGGCCTGCTCTACCGGCGGCACCTGGCGATGTTCGGCCCGCGCGAGATGCTGCTGTCGAGCAACGAGCCGGTCGTCCGCCAGTTCCTCAACGCCCAGCGGCAGGGCCCGATCGGCATGGCGGAGGAGAAGGACGCGGCCGAGCTCGCCGCCGAGGCCGAGTCCGGCGAGGGGCTGCCCGCGCTGCCGCCGATCCCGCCGCAGCTCGAGCCGAGCAGCGGGTCGCCGCGCGCGTCGCAGCGCCCTGCGGGGGCGTGGCTGCGCGAGCACGGCGTCGCGCCGCCACCCGGATCGTTCGCCGCCGATGCGTCTCGCCACCCGACGCCCGCCACGGTCGCCGGCAACGGTGCGCGGCCGCACGACGAGGCCGCGCCGAGGGAGGCCACATGGCGGTGATGAGCGCGGGTGCCGTACGGGAGTCCGGCCGCTTCTTCGCGATGTCGCTGGACACGCTGCGGATGTCGGTGAAGCGGCCCTTCCAGTGGCGCGAATTCGTCAATCAGGCCTGGTTCATCGCCAGCGTGACGATCCTGCCGACCGCGCTGGTGTCGATCCCGTTCGGCGCGGTCATCGCACTGCAGCTCGGCAACCTCACCGAGCAGCTCGGCGCCCAGTCCTTCACCGGATCGGCCGCGGTGCTCGCCATCGTCCGCGAGGCCAGCCCGATCGTGACCGCGCTGCTGATCGCCGGCGCCGGCGGCTCGGCAATCTGCGCCGACCTCGGCTCCCGGAAGATCCGCGAGGAGCTCGACGCGATGGAGGTGCTCGGCATCTCGCCGATCCAGCGGCTCGTCGTGCCGCGCGTGCTCGCGGCGAGCCTCGTCGCCGTGCTGCTCAACGGCCTCGTCTCGGTGGTGGGCGTCGTCGGTGGCTACTACTTCAACGTCGTCATGCAGCATGGCACGCCCGGTGCCTACCTGGCGTCGTTCACCGCGCTCGCGCAGCTTCCCGACCTGTACGCCGGCGAGGTCAAGGCGCTCGTCTTCGGCGCGCTCGCGGCGCTCGTCGCGGCGTACAAGGGCCTCAACCCCAAGGGCGGTCCGAAGGGCGTCGGCGACGCGGTCAACCAGTCGGTCGTCGTCACGTTCATGCTGCTGTTCTGCGTGAACTTCATCATGACCGCCGTCTACTTCCAGCTCGTGCCGCAGAAGGGCATGTGATGGCGCTCGGCGGGGATCTGCTGCGGCGGCCGCTGGCGTCGCCGCTGCACCGCGTGCGCCGGATCGCGCTCGACCGGCCGCTGCAGGCGCTCGACGACCTCGGGACCCAGCTGTGGTTCTACCTGCGCGCCCTCGGATGGTCGTGGCGGACCGTGCGCCGCTACAAGCGGGAGATCCTGCGGTTGCTCGCCGAGGTGGCGCTCGGCAGCGGTGCCCTGATGGTCATCGGTGGCACGGTCGGCGTCATCTTCTTCCTCACGTTCTTCACCGGCACCGAGGTCGGGCTCGAGGGCTTCCAGGGGCTCAACCAGATCGGCGTCGCCGAGTTCTCCGGTTTCATCTCCGCGTACTTCAACACGCGCGAGATCGCGCCGCTCGTGGCGGGGCTGGCGCTGTCGGCCACCGTCGGGTCGGGCTTCACCGCGCAGCTCGGCGCGATGCGCATCAGCGAGGAGGTCGACGCCCTCGAGGTGATGGGCATCCCGTCCATCCCGTTCCTCGTCACGACGCGCATGCTCGCCGGATTCATCGCGGTCATCCCGCTCTACATCGTCGGGCTCTTCTCGTCCTACTTCGCGACGCGGTTCATCGTCACGGGCTACTTCGGGCAATCGGCCGGCACGTACGACCACTACTTCCACCAGTTCCTGCCGCCGGGCGACGTGCTCTACTCGTTCCTCAAGGTGCTGGTCTTCGCGGTCTGCGTGGTACTCATCCACTGCTACTACGGCTACCACGCATCGGGCGGCCCGGCCGGTGTCGGCGTGGCGGTCGGCCGCGCGGTCCGCACCGCCATCGTCGTCATCAACGTGGTCGATTTCTTCCTCAGTCTCGCCATCTGGGGCGCCCACGTGACCGTACGGATAGCGGGGTAGCCGATGTCCCTGCTGCTCGTGCCCGGCCCCGTGCGCTCGCTCGGCCGCACCGCGCGGGTGCGGCTGGCCGGCCTCGCCCTCATCGGCATCTGCGCGGCGCTGCTCGGGCTCGCCGTGCTCGTGTACCAGAAGGCGTTCACCCCGGTGGTGCGGGTCACCCTGCGGGCGAGCTCGATCGGCAACCAGCTCGTCGTGCCGGCCGACGTCAAGCTGCGCGGCATCGTCGTCGGCGAGGTGCGGTCGGTGCGCAGCGACGGCAGGCAGGCGACGCTCGAGCTCGCGCTCGACCCCGGCGACGTGCATCTGGTGCCGGCCAACGTGCGAGCCCGCATCCTCCCGAAGACGCTGTTCGGCGAGAAGTTCGTCGACCTGGTGCTCCCGCCGGACCCGTCACCGCGCCACATCGCCGCGGGCGACGTCATCACGCAGGACAGGTCGAGCACCGCGATCGAGCTGCAGCGCGTCTTCGACGACGTGCTCCCGCTGCTGCGCACGCTGAAGCCAGCCCAGCTCAACGAGACCTTGTCGGCCATCGCCGATGCGCTGCAGGACAGGGGGCGGCAGCTCGGCGGCAATCTCGTGCTGGCCGACGACTACTTCGCCAAGCTCGACCAGCACCTCCCCGCGATCGAGGCCGACATCTCCGGGCTGGCCGACCTCGCGGCCAACGTCAACGACGCCGCGCCCGACCTGCTCGCGCTCGCGCGCAACGCCTCGGTCACGTGGCGCACCGTCGACGAGAAGAGGCAGGCGCTGGCCCAGCTGATCTCCTCCGCGCAGGCCTTCTCGACGACGACGACGCGCTTCCTCCAGGACAACGCCAACCGCCTCATCACCCTGGCGTCGGTCAGCCGTCCCACCCTCGCCGTGCTCGCGACGTACTCGCCCGAGCTCCCCTGCTTCACCAAGGGGCTGACCGACCTCGAGCAGCGGATCGAGCCGGTGTTCGGGCCGGGGCCGTACCTGCACATCGTCCTGCAGGCGGTACCGAGCAGGGGCGGGTACGTGCCGGGCAAGGACTGGCCGAGCTACCGCGGGTACGGGCCGCCGAGCTGCCACGGCCTGCCGTCGCCCGGCTCGCCGCCGCCGGCGCACGGTGCGGCGCTGCCCGACGTCCCTGGCGATCTGGGGCCGGTAGGAAGCGCAGCGGAGCAGCACCTCGTCACGGCGCTCGTGGCTCCGGTGCTCGGTGCGCCCGGCGCCGGAGGGTCCACGAGCCCCGGTCTCGCCGACCTGCTGATGGGGCCGATGCTGCGCGGCACGGCGGTGACGCAGCGATGAAGGTCACCGCGTCGCTGGTCAAGCTGGCCGTCTTCGCCGTCGTGACGATCGCGGCCACCGGTCTGCTCGCCATGACGATCGGCAATATCAGCTTCGCGCCCACGCATCACTACCAGGCCGAGCTCACCGACGCGACGGGAGTGCTGCCCGGCGACGACGTACGGATCGCGGGCGTCCGCGTGGGGCAGATCGACAAGGTGACGCTCGTGCACGACCGCTACGCGATGGTGCGCTTCTCGGTCGACACGGACTACCGGCTCAGCCGCTCGACGATCGCGCAACTGCGCTACCGCAACCTGGTGGGGCAGCGCTATCTCGTGCTCGTCGACGCGGCCGGCAGCGGCGCGGTCCTCCCGCCGGGAGCGACGATCGGCCTCGACCGCACGCGGCCGGCGCTCGACCTGACCACGCTGTTCAACGGGTTCAAGCCGCTGTTCGCCGCGCTCTCCCCGGCCGAGACCAACAAGCTCTCGATGGAGATCATCAGGACGCTGCAGGGCGAGGGCGGCACGGTCGACTCGCTTCTCGCGACGACCGCGTCGCTCACCGGCGCCATCGCCGACCGCGACGCCGTCGTCGGCCGGGTGGTCGGCAACCTCAATGCGGTGCTCGCCACGGTCGACCAGCGCGACCAGCAGCTCTCGGACCTCGTCTTCCAGCTGCAGCGGCTGGTGTCGGGGCTCGCGGCCGATCGCGGCACCATCGCCGATGCCATCGACGGCATCGGCGACCTGACCGACTCCACGTCCGGGCTGCTCGCCGACGTCCGTCCCTCGCTGAAGCCGGACATCGGCCGGCTCGGCCGGGTGGCCGGCACGCTGGCCTCGACGAGGAACGCGCAAGGGCAGAACGTGCTCGACGAGTACCTGCACCGCATCCCGAAGAAGCTCAACACCATCCTGCGCACCGCCACCTACGGCTCCTGGTTCAACTTCTACCTCTGCGACTTCGAGGTCGAGGCGCAGGGCAAGGTCATCGCGCACAGCCACACCGACGTGCCGAGCTGCGGAGGTGGGTCGTGACGCCGTTCCGGGAGCGCAACCCCATGCCGATCGGCATCGCGGGCCTGCTGGTGCTGGCGGTCGCGCTCGTCGCCGCCTTCAACGTGCAGCGCCTGCCGCTCATCGGCGGCGGGACGACGTACCACGCGGAGCTCTCCGACGCGAGCGGCCTGAGCAAGGGCGACGACGTGCGCGTGGCCGGGGTCAAGGTCGGCCAGGTCACCTCGGTACGGCTGGCAGGCGACCACGTCGACGTCGCCTTCCGCGTCGACGGCGGGCGTCGCTTCGGCAGCCGCACCGGCGCGTCGGTGCGCATCAAGACCCTGCTCGGGCAGAAGTACCTTGCCGTCGAGCCGGACGGCCCCGGCCGGCTCTCGCCGTCGCAGGCGATCCCGCTCTCCCGCACCGAGCCGGCGTTCGACGTGCCGCAGGCCTTCCAGGGCCTGGCGAGCCGCCTCGACCGCATCGACACGAAGCAGCTCGCCACCGCGTTCGACACCATCGCCGCGACCTTCAAGGACTCTCCCCCGGAGGTCGCCGCCGCGCTCACCGGCCTGCAACGGCTCTCCCGCACGATCGCGTCGAGGGACGACCAGCTGCACGAGCTGCTGCGGCATGCCGACGGCGTGACCGGCGTGCTCGCAGCGCGCGATGCCGAGCTGGTGAAGCTGGTGGACGACGGCGACCTGCTGCTGCGCGTGGTGGAGCAGCGGCGGGCAGCCATCCACCGGCTGCTCGTCGGCACGACCGCGCTGTCGCGGCAGCTCGTGGGCCTGGTGCGCGACAACCAGGCGCAGATGGGTCCGGCGCTGGCCCACCTGCACCAGGTGCTCGCCATCCTCCGGCGCAACGAGGCCAACATCGACAGCACCATCAAGGTGCTCGCGCCGTTCGTCCGCAACTTCGCGGACGCGCTCGGCAACGGCCGATGGTTCGACACGATCGTCGCCAACGTGCCGCCGGCCCCGGACTCGCCCGGGATCGGAGGCTCCGGATGAGCGCGGAGCGCAGGCGACCGGGCACCCGTACCGTGCTGACCACCCTCGCCGCCGTGGTGGCGGTCGTCATCGGCGTCGGTGCCTACCTCGTGCTGGCGCCCGGCGACCGGATGGTGCACGCGAGCGCCAGCTTCGCCCGTACCACCGGGCTCTACGTCGGCTCCACGGTGCGGATCCTCGGCGTGCCCGTCGGCAAGGTGACGCGCATTGAGCCGCGCGGCAGCACGGTGGAGGTCGACTTCGCCTACGCCGCGAAGAACCGGGTGCCGGCCGGCGCGGGCGCCGTCGTCGTGCCACCGTCGATCGTCGGCGACCGCTACCTCCAGCTCACCCCCGTCTACGAGGGCGGCCCGGTGCTCGCCGACGGGAGCCGGATCCCGCTGGCCCGCACCGCCGTGCCGGTGGAGTACGACCAGATCGTCTCCAGCCTGAGCGACCTCAGCGTCGCTCTCGGCCCGAAGGGCGCCAACGCGGACGGTGCCCTGTCGCGGCTCGTCGACGTGGGCGCTGCCAATCTCGACGGCAACGGCCGGCGGCTGCACGACACCCTGCACTCGGTCGCCCAGCTGCTCGGCACGCTGGACGCGGACAAGGGTGACCTGGTCGGCACCGTCGACCATCTGAGCCGGTTCACCACCGTGCTCGCGAAGGACGACGCGGGGGTGCGCGCGGTCAATCGCGATCTGGCGCAGGTGGCGAGCTTCCTGTCCGACGAGCGGGGCGACCTCGACTCGGCGCTGTCCAACCTCTCGATCGCGCTGCGCGAGGTGGCGAGCTTCGTGCACGCCAACCGCGACGCGATCGCCTCCGACGTCGGTGGGCTTGCCGAGGTGACGACCGTGCTCGCCCGCAACCAGCGGGCGCTCGCCGAGTTCCTCGACGAGGCACCCCTCGCGCTGATGAACCTGCGCGACGCGTACAACCCTGCCCACCACACGCTCGACACCCGGAACAACCTCGACCAGCTGACCAACCCCGGTGCGGCGGTCTGCCAGTTGCTCGCGGGCGTCGGCGTGCCGTGCCCCGACCAGCTCAAGCACCTGCCGACCCCGCCGGTCCCGTCCGCCGGTGCGCCGGGATCGCTCGACCAGATGCTGAAGGTGCGGTCATGAGCCGACCGATGGCGCGCCCTGCCCGGCGGCTGGCCGCCCTCGTGGCCGTGGCGCTGCTCGCGACCGGCTGCCGGTGGGGCGGCGTGCGCGACATGCAGCTGCCCGGCGGTGCCGCGGCCGGCGGCCCGACCTACCGGGTCACTGCCGTCTTCGACGACGTGATGGACCTGGTGCCGCAGTCGTCGGTGCGCGTCAACGACGTGGCGGTCGGAGACGTCGTCCGGATCAGCCTCGGCCGGCACTTCGAGGCGCGGGTGGAGATGCGGATCAAGCGGTCGGTGCGGTTGCCAGCCAACTCGGTCGCGGTCCTGCAGCAGACCAGCCTGCTCGGCGAGAAGTACGTCGCGCTGCTTCCGCCGGCGCCCGGCCAGCCGAAGGGCGACCTCGCCGACGGCGCGACGATACCCGCGCTGCGCACCAGCGAGGCGGCGACGGTGGAGGAGGTCTTCAGCGCGCTGGCCGCGCTCCTGAACGGCGGCGGGGTGGGCCAGCTGCACACGATCTCGGTCGAGCTGACCGATGCGCTGTCCGGCCGGGAGGCGCAGGTCCGCGACTTCCTCGCGCAGCTGCGGACGTTCGTCGGCGGCCTCGACGCGCACAAGGCGGACATCGTCCGGGCGCTCGACTCGCTCGACCGCCTGTCGGCCACGCTGGCGAGGCAGCGCGGGACGATCGCGACCGCGCTCGAGCGGATCGCGCCGGGCCTCGGTGCGCTCGCCGACCAGCGGCGCCAGCTGACGACGATGCTGGCCGGGCTCGCCCGCCTCGGGCACGTCGCGACCAACGTCATCAGGGCCAGCAGGGCCGACACGGTCGCCGACCTCGCCGCGCTGCGGCCGATCCTCGCCAAGCTGGACGAGGCGGGCACCAACCTGCCGGGCGCGCTGGAGCTGCTCCTCGACTACCCGTTCCCCAAGACCGCCACCGGGGCGATCAAGGGCGACTACGCGGGGCTGCGGCTGACCCTCGACCTCGACTCCTCGATCGGCAACCTGCTCGCACCGCCGCCCGGTGGCCAAGGCGGCGGCCCGCTCTGCCCGCCGGTCTGCCTCCCCGGCGGGGGCGGCGGGGGCGGCGCTCCGCTGCCCGTGCCGACGCCCAGCCTGCCGGGGCTGCCGCCGCTGCCCGGCTCGGGCACGGGCGGTGCCGGGCCGTCCGGCGGCGCGCCGTCCGGCGGCTCGGCCGATGCCGGCGGGCTCGCGGCCCTGCTCCTGGAAGGCCTGCCGTGATCAGCCGGACGGTGAAGCTGCAGCTGCTGGTCTTCCTGACCATCTCGGTCGTCGGCGTCGCCTACGCCGGGTCGACCTACGTCGGGCTCGGCCGGACGCTGCTGCACCGCGCGTACGCGGTGACCGCGGTGCTGCCCGAGTCCGGCGGCATCTTCGCCAACGCGGAGGTGACCGAGCGCGGCGTGCGGGTCGGCCGGGTCGCCTCCCTGCACCTGGCCCGCGACGGGGTCGCGGTGCGCCTCGAGCTCGATGCCGGCACCCGCATCCCGGCCGACACTGACGCCTACGTCACCGACCTGTCGGCGGTCGGCGAGCAGTACGTCGACCTGCGCCCGCGCACCGATGAAGGGCCGTACCTGCGCGCGGGCAGCGTCATCGGCCGCGGCCGCACGCACGTCCCGCTGCGGCCGGAGATCCTGCTGTCCAACCTCGACCAGCTCGTCGCGTCGGTCGACCGGCGCCACCTGTCGACGCTCGTCGGCGAGCTCGGCGAGGCCTTCGGCGGCAGCGGCCGCGACCTGCAGCGGATCATCGACTCCGGCGACAGCCTCACGAGGACGATGACCGCAGCGCTGCCGCAGACGATCTCGCTCATCGACCACGGCGAGACCGTGCTCGATACCCAGCGCGCGGTCGCCGGCGATCTCCGGACGTGGGCCAAGGGCCTCGCCGAGCTGTCCGCCACCGTCCGCGCCGACGACCCGCAGCTGCGCGCCGTGCTCGACAGGGGGGTCGTCGCGTCCGACGAGGTCCGCGCCCTGCTCCGGCAGAGCTCGTCGGTGCTGCCGGTGCTGCTGGACAACTTGGTGACGATCGGGCGCATCCAGGCCGTCCCCGTCCGCCTCGACGGGCTGCGGACGATCCTCACCGCCTACCCCGAGAACGTCTACGACGGCTTCAACGTGGTGCCGGCCGGCACCGCGGCGTCGCGGTTCGGGCTCGTCACCGACCAGCAGCCGCCGCCCTGCCAGACGTACGCGAAGGACCGCTCCGGCCCCGGCTACGTGCCGCCGGCGCAGCGGCGCAGCGGGGCGGGCCGCGACCCGGCCCGCGACGACGGGGGGACCGCGAAGCGCAACGCGTACTGCCTGCTGCCGCACGGCGCCACGAGCGACGTCCGGGGCGCCCGCAACGCGCCACGACCGGCCGGCGACGACACCGACCGCCCGCCGTACCGGCCGGAGGCGCAGGGCCAGGGCGACGGCACCGCCTCGCACGGCGCGGTCGCGCACGCCGAGCCCGTAACCGGCGGGTCGCGGTCGTCGTTGTCCGGGTCGGAGCAGGTGGTGGCGCCGTACGACCCCGTCACCGGGCTCCTGACGCTGCCGGACGGACAGGAGATGATCATCGGTGACGACGGTGGACAGGACCGCCTCCTCGGCCCCGACTCCTGGCGCTGGCTCCTCCTCGCCCCGCTCGGCCGCTGAGCCGGCCGGCGCCCTCCTGGTGGCCGGACCAGCGCTGACCTCTGAGCCGGTGCTGGAGCCCGGGCTCGAGCCGGCGGTCCGGGCGGGCGCCCCGCGCCGGCGCCGCGACCGGGCGTCGCTCGCCGGCCTCGGGCTCGCCGCCGCCGCCGGCGCCGCGGCCG
>JBJMHZ010000054.1:0-173675 GCA_045807125.1 Frankiaceae bacterium | reverse complement strand
CGGCGTCGAGCACGTGCACCGCGGCGACATCAGCCGGCCCAGCCGGCCCGGCCGCCCCGGCCGGCGCGCGCCAGCCGTCCGGGCCGTCGACGGCGTCGAGCCCCCGGGCGGCCAGCTCGCGCAGGCGCTGCTGCTCGGCCGGCCCGGACAGCGGCCGCGCGTCGTGCGGCGCCGACGGCTCGCTCGTCATCAGTTCCAGGGCGCGGACGAAGTAGCCGCCGATGCGGTCGATCTGCTCGGCGTCGAACAGGTGCGCGTGGTAGTGCAGGCACAAGCGGATGTCGTCGTCGAAGAAGTGCCTCGACACCTCGGTGCGGAGCACGAACTCCGTCTCGGAGTCGACCCGCATGTCGAGGAGCGCGAACTCGGGCAGCTCGCGCAACCGCTTCAGCAGGTAGAAGTGCGTGTAGTTGAAGGTGGTCTCGAACAGCGTCCGCTGCGTCGCGAGGTCCTGCTTCATCCGCGCCATCGGGTAGCGGCGGTGCGGCAGCAGGTCGAGCTCGGCCTGGTAGACGTCGCGCACCAGCTGCGCCCACGAGCCGTCCGTGAGCCGGACCCGTAGCGGGACGGTGTTGAGGAACAGCCCGAGCGCGGCCTCCGCGTCGGGCAGCTCCGGCCGGCCGCTGTGCTCGTACCCGGTGAGCACCTCGCGCTCGCCGGAGACGGTCGCGAGCACCTTGACGTGCGCGGCCAGCAGGACGTCCTTGACCGGCACCGACAGCGCATCGGCCAGCGCGACGACCCGCTCGGTGAGGCCGGCCGGCAGGTCGACGTCGTGCATGGCGACGGAGAAGTCGGCCGTCTCGCGCGCACCAGGGCGACGCGGCACCTCCGTCGACGTGGTGCCCTCGAGGACCCGCGTCCAGAAGCCCCTCGACTCCGGCGAGGCGACGGCCTCCTGCTCGAGCGCGACGAAGTTGCGCAGGTGGTTGTCGACATCGCGCGACTCGGCGGTGCGCCCGTCGCGGAGCGCGAAGTACAGCTCGAACAGCTGCGTGTGCAGCAGGCTGATGCTCCAGCCGTCGAGCGCGGAGTTGTGCTGGCTCACCGTGTAGCGGAAGAGGTCGTCGGCCAGGATCTGCACGTGGATGCGGACAAGCCCGCCCTCCTCCCAGTCGAAGCGCCTGGCCTTCTCCTGCGCGACCCACTCGGCGTCGTACGCCTCCTGGGCGGCGCGGTCGCGGTCGCGGAGGTCGACCACGGTGAGCGGCAGCGGCACCTCCCGCCTCACCAGCTGCAGGAACTCGCGGTAGCCGGTGAGGTGGTACGTCGTGCGCAGCACCGGATGGCGCCGCACCATCGTGCGCACCGCCTCCTCGAACGCCGCCGCGTCGAACGGCGCCCTGATCAGGTAGCCGAGGACGTCGTGGTACTGGCCGAGGCCGCCGGTGACCTCCGTCTGGAAGATCAGGCCGGCCTGGAGCATCGACAGCGGGTAGGCGTCCTCGACGTCGTCCGGCAGCTTCGCGCGGTCCTCCGGCGAGATCAGGTCGAACGGGCGGTGCGCGCCGCGCTCCGCCTGGACCGCGTCCGCGACGTCGGTGCGCTGCTCCTCGGCGGCGATCGCGGCCGCCAGCGCGGCGACAGTCTGGTGCCGGAACAGCTGCTGGAACGTGAAGCGCAGCCCGGCCGCCCGCGCCTTGGCCAGCACGGCGACGAAGTGGATGGAGTTGCCGCCGAGGGCGAAGAAGTTGTCCATCATCCCGACGCGGGGCGCCCCGAGCACCTCGCTCCAGATGGCGGCCAGCGCCCGCTCGCGCTCGTCGCGCGGCGGCACGTGCTGGACGACCAGCCGCTGCCGCAGGTCGGGACGGGCCAGCGCCGCACGGTCCAGCTTGCCGTTGGGCGTCAGCGGCAGCTCGTGCAGCACCAGCACGCGGCTCGGCACCATGTGCTCGGGCAGCGTCTCGCGCAGGTGCGCCTTGAGCTCCTGCTCGGGCACGGCATCGGCGGCATCGCGCATGACGACGAAGCCGTGCAGCGACGTCTGCCAGCCGTCGGCCGTCGCGATGACCGCCGCGTCGCGCACCCGCGGATGCGCGCGCAGCCGCTCTTCGATCTCGCCCGGCTCGACGCGGAAGCCGCGGACCTTGACCTGGCGGTCGACTCGGCCGAGGAAGTCGAGCGTCCCGTCGGCCAGCAGGCGCGCGCGGTCGCCGGTGCGGTAGAGCCGCTCCCCCGCCACCGGGCCGTCCTCGACGAACCGCTCCGCCGTCAGCTCCGGGCGGTGCAGGTAGCCCCGCGCGACGCCCGCGCCCGCGACGTAGAGCTCGCCCGGCACGCCGACCGGCACCGGCCGCCGCTCCTCGTCGAGCACGTGCAGCCGGATGTTGTCGATCGGCCGGCCGATCGGCACCCGCGCCTGCGCGCCGAGCTCGTCGCAGGGGTAGTGCGTCACGTCGACGGTCGCCTCGGTCGGCCCGTACAGGTTGACGATCCGGGCTCCCGGCACCAGGCCGGCGAGCCGCCGCACCTGGTCGCGGCCGAGCTCCTCGCCGCTGGTGAAGACCTGCCGCAGGCTCGTCAGCCGGCCGGCCGCGCCGAACCGCTCCGCATGGGCGAGGAACATGCCGAGCATCGACGGCACGAAGTGCATCGTGGTGACGCCGTGCCGCTCGATCGCGGCTGCGATGGCGGCCGGGTCCTTCTCGCCACCGGGCTCGAGGAGCGCGAGCGTCGCACCGGTGGCCGCCCACCAGAAGAGCTCCCACACCGAGACGTCGAAGGAGATCGACGTCTTCTGCAGGATCACGTCGCCCGCGCCGATGGGGTACGCGCGCTGCATCCACGCCAGCCGGTTGACGACCGACCGGTGCTCGACCATCACGCCCTTGGGCTCGCCCGTGGAGCCGGAGGTGTAGATGACGTAGGCGAGATCGCGCGGCCCGACGGCCGGCAACGAGCCGGTGGCCGGCTCGTACGACTCCGCCGCATCGAGATCGAGGACGCCTGCGCTGCCGACGCCGGGCGCGAGGTCGCGCGCGACCGCAGCCCGCGCGAGGACGAGCCGGGTGCGGCTGTCGCCGATGAGCTGTGCGATGCGGGCGCTCGGGTACGCCGGGTCGAGCGGGAGGTAGGCGCCGCCGGCCTTGAGCACGGCCAGCACCGCGACCACCATCTCGACCGACCGGTCGGCGAGCACGCCGACGACGACGTCCGCACCCACGCCCCGCGCGCGCAGCGTGCGGGCCAACCGGTCCGAGCGCTCGTCCAGCTCGGCGTACGTCATCTGGCCGCCCTGCGCGGTGACGGCCACCGCGTCCGGGGTCAGCGCGGCCTGCCGGGCGAGCAGTCCGTGAACGGTCGCGCCCTCGTCGATCGCGGTGGCCGTGTCGTTGCTCGCGGCGGCGATCGCGTGGTCCCAGGCCGTCCGCAGGTCGATCCCGGCGAGCGGGCGGTCGGGATCGCCGGTGACGGCCTCGAGCAGCGCGACGTAGTGCAGGGCGAAGCGCTCGATGCTCGCCGGCAGGAAGCGGCTCGCGTCGTAGCGGAGCTCGACGTCGAGCGCCTCGCCGGCCCGGGTCACCGACAGCAGCAGCCGCACCGGGACATCGGCCGCGAAGCGCGGGTCGTGCAGCCCGGCCAGCTCGATCGCCACGTCGAGGTACGGGTCGTCCGCGCACGGATCACCGGCGGCACCGGCGGGGCTGGTGGCGCGGCCCAGCTCGACGGCCAGCTCCGCCACCGGGAAGTCCGCGTGCTCGAGCGCCTCCCGCACCAGCGTGCGCATGCGCATCAGCAGCGCGCGGTACGTGTCGTCCGCCGCGACGTCGACCCGCAGCACCAGCATCCGGTTGGCGCCACCCGCGGCGGGAAGCGGCACCGGCTGCCCGAGCACCACCTCGTCACCGGTGGCGTGCCTGCGCAGCAGCGCGGCGAGCGCCGTGGCGAGCAGGACGTGCAGCGCGGTGGGCTCGTGCCGGCTCATCTCGTCCAGCCGGCGGGCCAGCGGCGCGGCCAGTGCTACGACGTGCGATGCGCGCGCCCGCGGCGCGCCGGGCGGCGGTGCGAGGTCGGCGACGGGGCAGCTCTTCTCGCCCAGGCCGGCGAGCCGGGCCCGCCAGTACGCCGCGGACGCCGGGCGGGGAGCCGGATCAGGGGCGTTGGCCTGCTCCGGCAGCGTGACGGCATCGGGTGCCACCATGGGAATCCTTCGCGAATCGAGTCGGCTCGAGCGGCGAGCGGGTCCTGGCTCGGTCTCGGTCGGAGGTGGATCGGGTCAGCGGGTTCGGAGTCAGCGGTTCGGGGTCAGAGGTCGAAGTCGAGGTCGGGCACGGGCACCGCGGCCGGGCGGGCGCTCCCGGCGAGCGCGCCGAGCTCGCCCACGGGCACGCCCGGGGCGGCCAGCACGGCGTCGATGAGCGCGAGGAAGCCGTCGCGCAGCGCCTCGACGCTCGACCGGTGGAAGAGCCGGCTGGCGTACTGCCAGCTCACGTCGAGCGCGTCGGCCCGCTCGCGGATCTGCATGTTGAGGTCGAACGGGGTGCCGCCGTTCCAGCACAGGCGGATCGGCACCCGCTCCCCGGCGAACGGGAACGTCAGGTAGCGCTCGCTGTGCAGGGCGATCAGCGCGTCGAACAAGGGATTGCGGCTGTAGTCGCGCCGGGCCGGCGCGACCACCTCCTCGAAGGGCACGTCCTGGTTGTCGAACGCGTCCTGCGCGACGCGGCCGACCTCCCGCAGGTAGGCCGCGAACGGCAGCTCCGGCCGGGCCGTCGATCGCAGGCACACGGTGTTGGCGAACATCCCGAGGGTCCGCTCGACGCCCGGCCAGCCCCGGCCGGACACCGGGGTGCCGACGGTCACGTCCGGCGCGCCGGTGAGCCCGGCCAGCAGCGCACCGTGCAGCGCGGCGAGGACGCCGAACAGCGTGCCGTCCTCCCGCCTGGCCAGTCGGCGCAGCGCCGCGGCGCGGTCCGCGTCGACGGCGAACTCGACGTTGCCGCCGTCGGGCGAGCGGACCGGTGAGCGCGGCATGTCGATCGGCAGGTCGTTGCGCGGCTGCGGGACGGCGAGCACCTCGTGCCAGTGCACCCGCTGCGCGGCGACGGCGGCGGCGGCCTGCGGCCCGGCCATCCAGTCGGCGTAGTCGCGGTAGCGCAGCCCGGGGTCGGGCAGCGTCCGGCCGCTCGGGTCATCGTGCAGCGCGGCGAGCTCGACGAGCAGCACCCCGATCGACAGCCCGTCGGTGATGACGTGGTGCAGGTCGAGGAACAGGCGAAGGCGCTCGCCGGTGCGGTGGATCGCGGCCCGCCAGAGCGGCGCGCGCGCCAGGTCGAACGGCCGGACGAGCGCATCGATCGGCGGCTGGCCGTCCGCATGGCCGTCCGCCGTCCCGACCGTCACCTCGATCGGGACGTCGGCCGGGTCGCGGATCCGCTGGCGCGCCTCGCCGTCCAGCACGACGATCTCGGTGCGCAGCGCGTCGTGCCGCTCTACCAGCCGGTACAGCGCCGTCACGAGCCGGTCGGCGTCGGCGCCGGGCGGCAGCTCGACCGCGACGGGGACGTTGTAGTGCGTCGCGGACTCGTCCTTGCACTGCTCGACGTGCACCCGCCGCTGCTGCGGCGCGACCGGGTAGGTCGGCCGGTCGGGTGCCCGCGGGATGGCGGCGCGCAGCGGCTCGGCGGTGGCCAGCCGGCGCGCGATGCTCTCCAGGGTGGCGCTCCCCAGCAGGCCGCGCACGGGGATGCGCCGACCGAACGCCTGCTCGATCGCGCTCGCCAGCAGCGTCGCCGTCAGCGAGTCGGCGCCGAGGTCGGCGAGCTGCTCGCGGTTGCTCGACGCGCGCACGCCGAGCGTCCGCTCCACCAGCCCGGAGAGCTCTCCCTCGACCCCGCCGGCCGGCACGGAGGCGGCGGGCTCGCCCGTCCGGTCCAGCGGGTCGGGCAGCTGCGCCCGGTCGACCTTGCCGCTCGCATTGAGCGGCAGCGCGTCGAGCGCGAGGAGGAACGGCGGGACCATGTGGTCGGGCAGCGACCCGGCGAGGTGCGCGCGCGCCTCGGCGGGCGTCACCTCCCCCGCAGGCGCGTAGTAGCCGCACAGGTAGCGGTCGCCGACCGCGCGCTCCCGCGCCAGCACGACCGCCTCCCGCACGCCGGGATGGCCGAGCAGGGCCTGCTCGATCTCGCCGAGCTCGATCCGGAAGCCGCGCACCTTCACCTGGTGGTCGCGCCGCCCGAGGAAGTCGAGGACCCCGTCGGGGCGCCAGCGCGCGACGTCGCCGGTGCGGTACATCGTGCCGCCGGGCGCGTACGGGTCGGGCACGAACGCGCGGGCGGTGAGCTCGGGCCGCTCGTGGTAGCCGATGGCCACCCCGTCGCCGCCGAGGCAGAGCTCGCCGGGCACCCCGACGGGGCACAGCCCGCCGTCGGCGTCCACGACGTACGCCGTGGAGTTGGCGATCGGCCGGCCGATCGGGATGCGGTCGAGGTCGTCCCGGTCGAGCCGGTGCGTGGTGGCGAACGTGGTGCCCTCGGTCGGCCCGTACCCGTTGACGATCGTCACGCCCGGGCAGGCGTCCATCGCCTTCGCGACGTGGCGGGCCGACAGCGCGTCACCGCCGACCAGCAGGTGGCGCAGCGGGCGGAAGGCGCCCGGGTCCTGCTCGACGAGCTGGTTGAACAGGGGCGCGGTCAGCCACATCGTGGTGATCCGGTGCTCGGCCAGCGCCCGGCCGAGCGCGCCCGCGTCGAGGATGACGTCGTCGGGCACGACGTGCAGGCTGCCGCCGTTCAGCAGCGCTCCCCAGATCTCGAACGTGGCGACGTCGAACACCGCGGCGCAGGTGGGCAGGGTGCGGGTCTCCTCCGACAGCGGGACGTAGTCCGTGCCGCGCACCAGCCGTACCACGCCGCGGTGGGCCACCCGCACGCCCTTCGGCCGGCCCGTCGTGCCGGACGTGTAGATCAGGTACGCAGGGTCGGTGGCCGCCACGTCGGCCGACGGCTCGATCGGCGCGTCGCGGTCGGCCGGCGGCACGACCCGCCCGGCGAACCGGATGCCCTGCGCCGCAACGGGATCAGCGACGAGGACGCCGGCCCCGCTGTCGGCGAGCAGCAGCTCCACCCGCTCGCGCGGGTAGCCCGGGTCGATCGGCAGGTAGGCGCCGCCGGCCTTGAGGATCGCCAGGCTGGCCACGACGCCTGTCGCCGACCGCGGGACGAGCAGTCCCACCGGCCGCCCACCGCCCGCACCGGCCTGCCGCAGCCGGTGCGCCAGCCGGTCGGCCGCCCGGTCGAGCTCGCGGTAGGCGAGCCGCGTCCCGCCCTCGGCGACCGCCAGCCGCTCCGGCGTCCGCCTTGCCTGGTCCTCGAAGGCCCGGTGCACCGAGAGGTCGCGCGGGTACGGCCGCGCCGTCGCGTTGAACTCGCGCAGGATGCGGGCCCGCTCGCCGGGCGCGAGCAGGTCGATCGCGCGCACCGGCCGATCCGGGGCTTCGGCGATCGCGCGCAGGACGAGGCGCAGATGCCCGGCCAGCCGCTCCACGCTCGCGCGGTCGAGCAGCGCCGCGTCGAAGTCCAGGTGCAGCCGGTCGACGCCGCCGACGGACAGGACGAGATCGCTCGCGAGGTCCGTCCCCTGCGGCACCGGGTGGTCGGCGAGGCCGAGCGCCGGGGCGGGGCCGGTGGGGTCCGCCGGGGCCAGCCGGTGCGTCGCGGCCTGCGCCGCGCCGGCCAGCGAGCGGACCGGCGCCATCGGGTCGACGGCGAGGCGCACCGTGCCAGCCCTGCCCGCCGTGCTGCCGGTGCCCCCGACGAGGTCGAGCGCGAGGACCACGTCGTCCTGCCCGCCGTAGCGGCGCAGCAGCACCGCGAAGGCGGCGAGCAGCAACGGCCCCGGTCGCACCGCCCAGCGCCTGCCGAGGTCCGCGAGGGCGGCCCCGAGCGACGGCTCGAGATCGAGGACGACCCGGCCGGTCCCCGCGGTGCCGGCCCTGCTCCGCGGCCGGTCGGTCACCAGCTCCGCGCCGCCGTCACGATGGCCCCCCGCCATCGTCACGACGCCGGCGTGGGGGCCGGCACGGCGAGCGGCTCCGGCTCGACGCCGAGCCGGAAGGACGCGTGGCGGAAGCTCAGCGCGGTCAGCAGGCCCGGCGAGGCCGCGAGCAGCGCCACGCAGACGATCAGCGCCGTGTAGTGGCCGCCGACGAGGAACAGGCCGCCGAGCGCGGAGCCGAGCGGCAGGGCGCCGCTCATCGTCGTGCGCATCAACGTCATCGCCCGGCCGCGCAGGGCGTTGGGCGTGCGGGTCAGCCGGACGACGCCGCCCAGCACCGTCATCGGGCTGGTCAGGATGCTGCTCAGCACCAGGCCGGCGATCACCGTCGGCAGGTGGCGCGGCACCATCAGCAGCAGGGTCGCCCCGGCCAGGAACTGAAGGAAGCCGATCCGCACCATCTGCCGGTCCGACGTCTTCGCCGCGCCGGCGACCAGCGAGCCGATCAGCTCGGCCGCCGCAGCGGTCGCGAGCAGCAGCCCGAGGGTGCCGGCGCCGCCGGTGAACACGTACTTCGACAGCCACGGCAGGGCGACCAGCAGCGCGCCGGAGGAGATGTTGAAGGCCGCGAAGGAGAGGGTGAGGAACAGCAGGAACCGGTCGTGCAGCAGCAGGTTGAGGACCGGCCCCCAGCCGTGCCGCTCGGCCGAGGCGCCGCCGCTCGTCTCGCCGACCTGCTCCGGGCGGCCGAGCGGCGCGCTGATCCGCATGATGAGGACGGCGAAGGCGACGTAGGTGAGCGCGTCGAGCAGCAGCACATTGGTCGCGCCGGCGACCGCGATGAGGACGGCGCCGATGGCCGGACCGGCGATGTTGGCCGCGCTCATGGCGGTGGCCTCCAGGCCGGAGGCGGCCTGCAGGCGATCGGCGGGGACGAGCTCGGGGAGCACCGCCGGCGTGCCGGCCAGCGGGATGATCTTCAGCAGCCCGTAGACCGCGGCAACCACGTACAGCTGCCACACCGCGAAGACGCCGAGCAGGTCGAGCAGCGGGATGCTCGCCACCACGACCGCCCGGAACAGCGAGTCGTTGACCAGCAGCGCGCGCCGGGAGAACCGGTCGAGCAGCGGCCCGACGACGGCGCCCCCGAGCAGCACCGGCAGCGTGTAGCAGACGCCGAGCACGCCGAGCCCGCCGGCGCCCGCCCGCTCGACGGTGAGCCACGCCATCGCGGTGAAGGTGGCTCCGTCGCCGAGCAGGTTCAGCACCAGCCCGAGCCACAACCGCCTGAAGTCCGGGATGCGGAGGACTCTCAGGTAGGCGTCCATGGCGCTCCAGTCGAGGCGAGAGGGTACGTCGTGCCACCCACCCAGGGAGTGCCGCTGCCGCCCCCCGGCCGGTGGTGCGATCTCGTTGCTGTCCGGCACAGCCAACCACTCCTGGGTGACGCTTTGCCGCGCTTTTGCTGCAGCTCGTGACCCGTCATGAATCGGCGGCGCTTCGTCGGACGGAGGTTATCCCCAGGATCCCCGCGAGCGCAGAGGACCGTCGTCGACCGCCGGTACGGTGACGCGGCACCACCACGGCAGGCTCGTCGAGGGAGGGAGGCGACCGGCGATGGCGCCCGCCGAGCCGCTCGATCTGACGCTCACGGTCGTCGATCCGGCGACGCGGCGCCGCACCGACGTACGGCTGCGCGCCGACCCGGCCACGGCTACGGGCGACGCGCTGCTGGCGCTCGCGGGCTGCGCGCGGGGCGCGCCGGGCCCGCCCGCGCTGGTGCCGGCCCACGTGGCGGGGCGCCCGCTCGACCTCGCGGCACCGCTCGCCCTCAGCGCCCTGCGCCCGGGGTCGGTGGTGGTGCTCGGCGAGCCGGCCGGCGCCGCCGCGGCGACGCCGTCCGTGCGGCCGGTGGTGCGCGAGCTGCGGGTGATCGGCGGACCGGCGGCCGGCGTCGTCCACCGGCTGCCCGCCGGCTCGGTGGTGGTCGGCCGCGGCGAGGGCTGCGCCGTGCGCATCGACGACCTCCGCGTCTCGCGTCGCCACGCCGAGCTGTCGGTCGACCCGGCCGGCGAGGTCACGGTGACCGACCTCGGATCGGCCAACGGCACCCTGGTCGACGGCGAGCCCGTCGCCGGCCGGGCGCCGCTGCCGGCAGGGGCGATGCTGGCGCTGGGCGACTCGCTGCTCGCCTGCGCGGTGCCTGGCGACGACCTGGCCGCGCTGGCTCCCGGCCCCGGCACCACGCTCGCGGTCAACCGGCCCCCGCGGCTGCGCCCGGTGGTCCCCGCCGTGACGGTGACCCTGCCGGCGCCGCCGGACCCACCGGAGACCGGCCGGCTCGCCACCGCGGCGCTCGCCGCCCCGCTGCTGCTCGGGCTCGCGATGTGCGCGGTGCTGCGCAGCTGGCAGTACCTGCTGCTCGCCGTCCTCTCCCCCGTCGCCACGATCGCCGGCGCGGTCGGCGACCGCCGCAGCGCGCGGGCCGGGCACCGGCGCCGGTTGCGCGAGCACGCCACCGCGCTGCTGGCAGCCAGGTCCGGCCTGGCGGCTGCCTGCCGCGACGACGAGCGGCGGCGCAGGGACGCCGCGCCCGACCCGGCGAGCCTGCTGCTCGCGGCCACCGGGCCGACCGGGCGGCTGTGGGAGCGCCGCCGCGGCGACGACGACTTCCTGCTGCTGCGGATCGGCGTGGCCGACCGGCCGGCCGAGATCGTGGTCGAGCGGCCGCCGGGCGCCGGTCCGCCCGGGCAGCCGGAGGCGCGCCCGGTCGCGCGCGCCGTGCCGGTGACCGTGCCGCTGCGATCCGCCGGGGTGCTGGGCGTGGCCGGCCCGCCGCCGCATGCGCAGTCGCTGGTGCGTTGGCTGCTCGGGCAGCTCGCCGTCCTGCACGCCCCGTCCGACGTGCGGCTCGTCGTCCTCGCGGGCGACCGCGGCGAGGCGGAGTGGGGCCTGCTGCGCTGGCTCCCGCACGCCCGGGCCGATCCCGAGCGGTCCCGGCCGGTGCTGCTCGGCACCGGCCACCGCTCGACCGCCCAGCGGGTCGACGAGCTGCTGCGGCTGGTGTCCATCCGGACGGGCGGCCATGGCAGGGCCGGCAGTGGCATGGCCAGCAGCGACACCGGCAGCGACGCGGGTCGGGCGCCGGCGGTCGTGGTGCTGCTCGACGGGGCGCACCGGCTGCGCGACTGCCCAGGCGTCTCGCAGCTGCTCGCCACCGGGCCGGCGGTCGGCGTCCACGCGATCTGCCTCGACGCCGAGGAGCGGCTGCTGCCGCGGGAGTGCGGGGCGGTGGTGACCTTCGCCGAGGCTCCGCTCGCTCATCGCGCACGGGTGCAGGCCGGCGGCACGACCGTCGACGGCGTGCTGGTCGACCAGGTCGACGCCGGGTGGGGCGACGCCGTGGGCCGGGCGCTCGCGCCGCTGCGGCCGGCCGGCGGCTCGGGCCGGGCTGACGGCGACCTCCCGGCCGGTCGCGACCTCCGGCTGCTCGACGTGAGCGGCGTGGTCCCGGACGAGGACGAGCTGGTGCGCCGCTGGGCCGGCGCGCCGGCCGACCCGGTCGCCGTCATCGGCACGGGAGCCGGCGGCCCGGTCGCCGTCGACCTGCGCCGCGACGGGCCGCACGCGCTCGTCGCCGGCATCACGGGCGCGGGCAAGAGCGAGCTGCTGCGCACGCTCGTGGCGGCGCTCGCGCTGCGCAACCGGCCGGACGCGCTCGCCCTCGTGCTCGTCGACTACAAGGGCGGTGCGGCGTTCCGCGGGTGCGCCGGGCTGCCGCACGTGGTCGGGCTGATCACCGACCTCGATGCGGGGCTCGGCGAGCGGGCGCTGCGCTCGCTCGCCGCCGAGCTGCGCCGGCGCGAGGAGGCGCTCGCGGCGGGGGGAGCCACCGACCTCGACGAGCTTTGGCGACGGCCGGCGCCCGGACCGGTGCCACCGCGGCTCGTCATCGTGGTCGACGAGTTCGCCACGCTGGTCGAGGAGCTGCCCGACTTCGTGCGCGGACTGGTGGGCGTGGCGCAGCGCGGGCGCTCGCTCGGGGTGCACCTGGTGCTGGCGACGCAGCGGCCCGGCGGCGTCGTCGCCGCCGACATCCGGGCCAACACCAACCTGCGGATCTGCCTGCGGGTGGCCTCCGCGGCCGAGTCCTCCGACGTGCTCGACGCGCCCGATGCCGCGACGATCCCGGACGACCGGCCGGGGCAGGGCTACCTGCGCACGGGCGGCTCGCCGCTGGTCGGCTTCCAGGCCGCTCGCGTCGGGCTGCCGGTCCGGCCGGCCGAGCCGACGGGACCGCGGTGCGAGCTGCTGCCGTGGGCCCGGCTCGGCGACGCCGACCCGGTGACCGGCGGGCCGGCCGGTGGCGAACCGGACGGGCTGACCGACCTCGACGCCGTCGTCAAGGCGACCAGCGGAGCCGCCCGGCGCCTCGGCCTGCCGCCGCAGCCGGCGCCGTGGCTGCCGCCGCTGCCCGAGCGGGTGACCGTGACCGAGCTCACCGAGCTCACCTCACCCGCCGGGCTCGCCGGCGACCCGTCCGGGGCCGAGGGGGGCGTGCCGCTCGGGCTCGTCGACGTGCCGGAGCGGCAGGCGCGCCGGCTGCTGCGGCTCGACGTCGAGCGAGGCGGCCACCTGCTGGTGGCGGGGTCGGCCCGCTCCGGGCGCACGACGACGCTGCGCACCGTCGCCGGTGCCCTCGCCGGCCGGTGGTCGCCGGACGATCTGCACCTGCACGTTCTCGACTGCGCGGCCGGTGAGCTGCGCGCGGTCTCGGCGCTGCCGCACTGCGGCGCGGTCGTCACCCACGACGACGGCGCGCGGGTGGACCGGCTACTCACCAGGCTGACCGGCGAGGTCGCTCGCCGCCAGCGGCTCCTGGCGGCCGGCGGCTTCGCCGGCGCGGCCGAGCAGCGGGCGGCGAGCCCGCCCGGCGAGCGGCTGCCGTGGCTCGTGCTGCTGCTCGACGGCTGGGAAGGGTTCGTCGGGAGCTACGCCGAGGCGGACGGCGGCCGCCTGCTCGACGCGGCGACGTCACTGCTGCGGACCGGCCCTGGCGCCGGGTTGCGAGCGGTGATCTCCGCCGATCGCTCTGGGCTGGTCGGGCGGCTCCCGGCGCTCATCGCCGACCGGCTGCTGCTGCGCCTGCCCGACGCCGCCGACTACGCCCTCGCCGGCGCAAGCGGCCGCCACGCGCCCGCCGCGATGCCGGGCGGGCGGGCGGTGCGCGTCGGTGCCGACGGCACCCATGACGCGCAGGTTGCCCTGCTGGCCGACGATCGCAGCGGCGGCGCCGGTCAGGGCACTGGTCAGGGCGCCGCGCTGGCGGCGCTGGCCCACGCGCTCGCCGAGCGCTGCGGCGGCCGGCCGCGGCTGCACCGGCCGCTGCGGGTCGACGCGCTGCCGCCGCGGGTCAGCTGCCGAGAAGCGCTGTCCACCGCGGCGCTCGGAGCCACCGCGACGCTCGGAGCTATGGCGGCGCTCGGAGCCGCCGAGGCCGACGGTGCGCCGCCCGGGTCCGCGCTGTGGGCCCTGGTCGGCGTCGGCGGCGACGAGCTCGGCCCGGTGGGCGTCGACCTCGCCGCCGACGGGCCCGGGTTCCTCGTCGCGGGCGCGGCGGGCACCGGGCGCAGCACCGCGCTGCTGACGATGGCGGCGCACCTGCACGAGCACGGCCGCACGCTGGCGGTCGTGGCGCCGCGGCCGAGCCCGCTGCGCCACCTGGCCGGGCGACCAGGCGTCGCCACGGTGGTGACCGACGGGGCCGATGCCACGCAGGCGGCCACCCTCGAGGCGCTCGCCCACCGCCACGGCCCCGGGCTGGTGGTCGTCGTCGACGACGCCGAGCTGGTCCCCGACGGTCCGCTCGCCAGCGTCCTCGCCACGACGGTGCGCATCGCCCGCGACCGCGGCCACGCGGTCCTCGTCGCCGGCACGACGGACGACCTGCACGCCGCCTTCCGGGGCTTCGCCGTCGACGTGCGCCGGTCGAGGTCGGGGCTGCTGCTCGCCCCTCGCAGCCCGTCCGACGGCGACCTGCTCGGCGTGCGGCTGCCGCGCGGCGCCTGCGACGCCGCCGTCCCTGGCCGGGCCGCGCTCGTCCTCAAGGGCGTCGCCGCGCCGGTGCAGGTGGCGATCCCCGACGACTGACCCGCTCGGAGCGGGGCCGACGACGCGCAGGGGCGCCGGACGACGCGTGCCGCCCGGCGCCCCTGCCGACTGTTATTGCCGCTGAGCCTGGTCAGGCGCGGAACGTCGCCGCGATCTCCTGCTCCGCGCTGGCGTAGGCGTGCCCGGCCTGGCCCATGAGGCGGCTGATGCCGTCGAGCGCCGCGCGCAGCCGGGTGGCCGCGGCGTGCCACTCGGACCAGAGCTGCTGGAACTGCTGCTGGGCCTGACCGGCCCAGTCCGAGCCGAGCGGCGCGAGGGCCTGGGTCAGCCCGCCGAGCTGATGCTCGATCTCGCCTGATCCCCTGGCCACCTGCCCCGCCAGCGCCTGCAACTGCTCCGGGGTGACCTTGATGCCACCAGCCATGCGAATCCCTCCCGTGACCGGCCCGCCCGGTGAGCGGGGCGACGATGATCGGCACACGCTAGCGGCGAGCGGCCCGCGCCCGCCCTGCTCAGCGCCGCGGCTGTGGACAACCGGGCGGCGGGCCCGGCGGCGTTTGATCGCGCACGCGGGCGGCAAGGGCCCGTCACGAGCAACGGGCGCAGGACGAGCGCGCGACGAGCGCGACATGCGCGGGAGCGAGGGCGAGGCGTCATGGACCAGATCGCGGCAGGGCCGGGAGGGCCTCCAGAGCCTCCACGGCCTCCCTCCGGTCGCCAGTACGAGCTGCGCCACGGCGAGCAGTCGGTCACCGTCGTCGAGGTCGGCGGCGGGATCCGCACCTACGTGGTGGGCGGCGTCCACGTGCTCGACGGGTACGCAGCCGACGAGACGTGCACCGGCGCCAGGGGCCAGACGCTCGTCCCGTGGCCCAACCGGGTGCGCGACGGCCGCTGGCGTCACCGCGGCAAGGACCTCCAGCTGCCGATCACCGAGCCGGACAAGGGCAACGCGATCCACGGCCTGCTGCGCTGGTGCTCCTGGACGCCGGTCGACGGCGAGGGCACGCCGGCCGAGCCGGATCGGCTGACCCTCGCCTGCCGGGTGCATCCGCAGCCGGGCTACCCGTTCGCCCTCGAGGTGCGCAACGAGCACGCGCTGGGCGACGACGGCCTGACGGTGCGGACCGTCGCCACCAACGTCGGCGCCGAACCGTGCCCGTACGCCCTCGGGTTCCACCCCTACCTCACCGTCGGGCTGGACCGCATCGACGATGCGGTGCTGCGGGTGCCCGGCGCGACCTTCCTGCCGACCGACGACCGCGGCATCCCCGTCGACCGCCGCCCGGTCGCGGGCACCGAGCACGACTTCCGGGAGCCGCGCCAGATCGGCTCGGTCGAGATCGACACGACGATCACCGACCTCGAGCGCGACGGCGACGGCCGGGCGGTGGTGACGCTCTCGACGCCGGACGGCGCCCGATCGGTCTCGCTGTGGGCCGGCCCGGCCTTCCCGTACCTGGAGATCTTCACCGGCGATGCGCTCCCGGAGCCGGACAAGCGGCGCACCGGGCTCGGGGTCGAGCCGATGACCGCCCCGCCCAACGCGCTGCAGACCGGCACCGACCTCATCGAGCTGGCCCCCGGCGAGAGCGTCGCCACCACCTGGGGGATCACGGCCACGAGCTAGCCTGGGTGCGAGGGCCGCGGGTGGATCACGGCGTTTGCCCGGCGGTGCCCGGCGGAAGACAGATCACGGACCGGGCGCAGCCGCCCGGCCGACCGCGCCGTGCCCCGGCGCCCGACCTGTCCTCCAGCACGGGGAGCGATCGCCCTGCGTCAGTCCGAGCACCGCCTGCGAGCCTTCGCGCTCTTCCTCACGGTGAGCGTCGTGGCCGGCATCGTCCTCGCCGGGATGCTGATGCCGGTGATCGGCGGCCTCGGGGCCGGCGCCAAGCGGGCGGCCACCGCGTTCGAGTCGCTGCCGAGCCAGCTCACCATGCCGCAGCTGTCGCAGCGCACGCAGATCCTCGCCGCCGACGGCACCCCGCTCGCGACGTTCTACTACGAGAACCGCGAGGTCGTGCCGCTCACCAAGGTGCCGACGACCGCCCAGCGCGCGATCATCGCGATCGAGGACTCGCGGTTCTACTCCGACCGCGGCATCGACATCAAGGGCATCCTGCGGGCAGCCGTCACCAACGCCGGCTCCGGCGACGTGCGCCAGGGCGGCTCGACCCTCACCCAGCAGCTGGTGAAGAACGTCCTCGTGCAGTCGGCCACCACGAAGGCCCAGCAGGAGGCGGCCACCTCCGACACGCTGGCCAGGAAGGTCCGCGAGGCGCGCTACGCCATCGCGCTCGCCAACTCGATGTCCAAGCGGGAGATCCTCGAGCGCTACCTCAACATCGTCTACTTCGGCGAGGGCGCGTACGGCATCGGCACCGCGGCCAAGCACTACTTCGGCCGCGAGGTGCAGCGCCTCACCCTGCCGCAGGCCGCGCTGCTGGCCGGCCTCGTGCGCAACCCGTACGGCTACGACCCGGTGCTGCACCCCGACGAGGCCAAGGCGCGCCGGGACACCGTCCTCGCCCGCATGGCCGAGCTCGGCTACCTCACGCAGGCGCGCGCGCACCGGGCGATGCAGCGGCCGCTCGGCATCCACATCACCCGCACCGGCAACGGTTGCGAGAGCTCGTGGGCGCCGTTCTTCTGCGACTACGTCATCAAGGAGGTGCTGGCCGACCGGCACCTCGGCAAGACCGTCGACGACCGGCGCAAGCTGCTGCTGACCGGCGGCCTGCGCATCTTCACGACCCTGCGGCCCACCGTGCAGGCCGCCGCCCAGGACGCCGTCGACCGCACGGTGCCGCCCACCAACCGCAACAACGGCGGCACGGGCATCGCCGCCGCGTCGGTGACCGTCCAGCCGGGCACCGGCGCCGTCACGGGCATGGCGATCGACCGCAAGTACAGCCACGAGCGGCAGCACGGCGCCACCTCGGTCAACTACGCGCTCGGCGGCAGCACCGGCTACCAGGCCGGCTCCACCTTCAAGGTCTTCGTCCTCGCCGACGCGCTGCGCCAGGGCATCCCGCTGTACAAGACGTTCCACTGCCCCAACCAGTACAAGAGCACGGCCTTTCCCAACGACCGGCCGTTCCCGTACCCGGTGAGCAACGCGGGCGACAGCGAGGCCGGCACGTTCAACGTCGCGGAGGCCACCTGGCTGTCGGTCAACACCTGCTACATGCAGATCGAGCAGCTGACGGGCACCGTCGGGCCGGCCCGGCTCGCCGGCCAGATGGGCGTGCACGCGTTCCCGGACAAGCCGCTCGGCGCCTACGCGTCGTTCTTCCTCGGCACCAACTCCGTGAGCCCGCTGGAGATGGCGGGGGCGTACGCGACGTTCGCGGCGGAGGGCACGTACTGCGAGCCGCACGCCATCAGCCGGGTCCTCAGCGGCAGCAAGGTCATCGAGAGCGTGAAGCCGTCGTGCAAGCGGGTGCTCAGCAAGGAGGTCGCGGGCGGCGTGACGTCGGTGCTGCGCGGCGTCATCGACGGCCCCAACGGCGCCCGCACCGGCATCCGGGCCTCGATCGGCCGTCCCGCGGCCGGCAAGACCGGGACGACGCAGGACGAGCAGATGGCGTGGTTCTGCGGCTACACCCCGCAGCTGGCGACGGTGGTCTGGGTGGGCGACCCGCGGGGGCCGAAGTACCCGCTGCACCGGATCCGGGCCGACGGCCAGTACTGGGACGTCGTGTTCGGAGGCGACCTGCCGGCCATCATCTGGCAGCGGACGATGGCGGGGGCCCTGCGCGGCGTGCCGGTGCAGGACTTCCCCGAGCCGCTCGCGATCCCGCACGCGCCCGCGCCGCCGCCGACGTCGGCCCCCACCAGGACGACGCCGGCACCGACGCCGACCCCCACGCCGACGGTGACCAAGCCGCCCAAGCCGACGCCCCCGCCCAAGCCGTCGCCGCCGCCGACGAAGAAGCACAGGCCCAAGCCGAAGCCGTCGCCGAAGCCCTGAGCCCGGACGGCCTCTCGCTCAGTCGCCAGTCAGGGCGCCGATCGCGCTGGCGAGGGCGGCACCCACGTCGCCGACCGCGAGGTGCCGGCCGTCCCGTACGACCGGCCGGCCGCCCACGACGACGTCGGTCACGTCGGCCGCCGTCGCGGCGAAGACGACGTGCTCGACGAGCAGGCCGGGCGCCGCGCCCGCGAGCCGCGGGCTGCCCAGCCCCACCGTGACCAGGTCGGCGAGCGCGCCGGGCGCGATGCGGCCGGCGTCCGGGCGCCCGAGCGCAGCCGCGCCGCCGGCGCAGGCCGCGGCGAGCAGGGCACCGGCCCGGTGGCTGCCCCGCCGCTCGGTGACCAGCCGCTCGTCGAGCTCGACCGCCCGCGCCTCCTCGAGCAGGTCGACGACGGCCTGGCTGTCGCTGCCGAGGCAGAGCCGGCTGCCGGCCTCGACCAGCCGGCGGGCCGGCCCCACCCCGTCGGCGAGGTCGCGCTCGGTGGTCGGGCAGAGGCAGACGGCGGTGGCCGACTCCCCCAGGAGCCGCACGTCGTCGTCGGTGAGATGGGTGGCGTGCACCGCCGTCGTCCGGTCGCCGAGGACGCCGTGCGCGGCGAGCAGACCGGCGGGCGTGCGCCCGGTGGCGGCGAGGCAGGCCGCGTTCTCCCTGCGCTGCTCCGACAGGTGGACGTGCAGCGGCGCGGCCAGCTCGGCGGCCAGGTCGGCGACGACGGGCAGCGCGGCCGCCGGCACCGCCCTGACGCTGTGGACGGCGACGCCGACGACCAGCCCGGACGTCGCCGTCGCGCGCAGCTCCCGCACCCGCGCGGCCCACCGGTCACCGTCGCCGTCGCCGAAGCGCAGCTGCAGCCCGGCCAGCGGGCTTCCGTCGACGTCGGCCTGCAGGTAGCAGGCGTCGAGCAGGGTGAGCCGCACTCCCGCATCGGCAGCGGCCGCCACGAGGGCGCCCGCCATCGCGTTGGGGTCGGCGTACGGGCGGCCGTCGCGGTCGTGGTGCAGGTAGTGGAACTCGCCGACCGCGGTGATCCCGGCCAGCGCCATCTCGGCGTACGCGGCCCGCGCGAGGCGGTAGTAGCCGTCGGGGTCGAGCCGGGCGGCCACCTCGTACATCACCTCGCGCCAGGCCCAGAAGTCGCCGGCCCCCGCGTGCGTCCGCCCGCGCAGCGCGCGGTGGAAGGCGTGCGAGTGAGCGTTGGCCATGCCCGGCAGGGTGAGCCCTCGCAGCCGCGCCGCACCGGCCGGCGGCGGCACTCCCACGCGCACCGCCGCGATCCGCTCGCCGGCGGTCTCGATGAGGACGTCGTGCACGGCCCCCGCCTCGGGCGAGCCCAGCCACGCGTGCTCGGCCCACCAGGCAGCGGGCGGCCCGGCGGTCAGCGGCACGCGAGATCCTCGATGACGGCGGCGAGCGCACGGATGCCGGTGACGCAGTCCTCGTCCGAGGCCGACTCGGCGGGGCTGTGGCTCACGCCGGTCGGGTTGCGCACGAACAGCATGGCCGTCGGCACGATCGGCGCGAGCGTCCCGGCGTCGTGGCCGGCGGCGGTCGGCAGCCGCACCGCGGGCAGGCCGATCCGGTCGAGCGAGCCGGCGACCCGCTCGGCCAGCTCCGGATCGAACTGCACGGCCGGGCTGAACGACTCCTGCCCGAGCGTCACCTCGACGCCGTACCGCTCGCCCGCCTCGGTCACGTCGGACTCGAAGCCCTGGACGAGCTGCTCCAGCGCGTTGTCGTCGACCGCCCGCGCGTCGAGCCAGGCGGTCACCGCCGAGGGCACCGCGTTGGTGCCGTTGGGCTCCACCAGCACCCGGCCGACGGTCGCGACGGCGTCCAGCTCGATCGCGTGCTCGCGGGCGCTCTCGATCGCGACGGCGAGGACCGCGGCCGGGTCCCGCCGGTCGGCCATCCTCGTCGTCCCGGCGTGGTTGGCCTCTCCCCTGGCGTCGAGCCGCCAGCGGCCGTGCGGCCAGATGCCGGTGGCGACCGCAAGAGCGGCGTCGAGGTCGGCCAGCCCGCGGCCCTGCTCGACGTGCAGCTCGACGAAGGCCGCCACCCGGCCCAGCAGCTCGTCGTCGCGCCGCGGGGCCGGCATCGACGCCGCCGCGAGCGCCTCGGCGAGCGTGACGCCGGCGACGTCGCGGCGGCGGAGCGCGGCGTCGACGTCCAGCTGCCCGGACAGTGCCTTGCTGCCGTACGTGGGCAGGTTGAACCGCGCGCCCTCCTCGTCGGCGAACGCCACCACCGCGAGCGGGCGGCGCGGCTCGCCACCCTCGGCGCGCAGCAGGTCGACGGCGAGCAGCGCCGACACCACGCCGAGCGCGCCGTCGTACGCCCCCCCACCGGGCACCGTGTCGAGATGGCTGCCGGTGACCACCGCGCCGGCCGGCCGGCCGGCCGGCTCGCCCGAGGCGGGCAGCCACCAGGCCCACTGGTTGCCGGCCGCGTCCACCTCGACCGCGAGGCCGCGCCGGCCGGCCTCGGCGGCGAACCAGGCGCGCGCGGCCGCGTCCTCGGCGGTCCAGGCGAAGCGGGACCAGCCGCCGCGGGGGTCGCGCCCGATGGCCGCCAGCGCGCCGAACAGCTCCCGGAAGGTCGCCGCCAGCGGGGGCCGCCCCTGATCGCTCACCGGCGAAGCGTATCCAGGCCCGGCTCCCCCCAGTTGGGGGGTTGCGGGCAGCGGCAGAGGTTAGGTTACCCTAAGTCCACCGACCGCCGACGCTGGAGCAGCCGTTGTTCGCCAACTACCTGATCGGTCTTCGGGAGGGCCTCGAGGCCTCGCTGGTCGTGAGCATCCTCGTCGCCTACCTGGTGAAGTCCGGGCACGGCGACCGGTTGCGGCCGGTCTGGGCCGGCGTGCTCGGCGCGGTCGCGCTGAGCCTGGGCTTCGGCGCGCTGCTCACCTTCACCTCCAGCCGGCTGAGCTTCGAGGCGCAGGAGGGGTTCGGCGGCTCGCTGTCGATCGTGGCGGTCGGCTTCGTCACGTGGATGGTCTTCTGGATGCGGCGCACCGCCCGCAACCTCTCCCGGGAGCTGCGCGGCCGGCTCGACGCGGCGCTCGCGATGGGCGCCGGTGCGCTCGCGCTGACCGCGTTCATCGCGGTGGGCCGCGAGGGGCTCGAGACCTCGCTGTTCATCTGGTCGGCCGTCCAGGCCACCGGCCAGAGCACCCAGCCGGTCGCCGGCGCAGCCCTCGGCCTGGTCACCGCGGTGATCCTCGGCTACCTGTTCTACAAGGGCGCGCTCAAGATCAACCTGGCCAAGTTCTTCACCTGGACCGGCGCCGCGCTCGTCGTCGTCGCCGCCGGCGTCCTGGCGTACGGCGTGCACGACCTGCAGGAGGCCGGCGCGCTGCCCGGCCTGCGCTCGCTGGCGTTCGACATCTCCGGCACGATCCCGCCGGACAGCTGGTACGGGACGCTCCTGCGCGGCACGGTCAACCTCACCGCGCAGACCACCTGGCTGCAGGCGATCGCCTGGCTGGCCTACATCGTGCCGGTCATGGCCCTGTTCCTCCGGCGGCCGGGCCGGCCGGCGAGAGCAGCGAGCTCGGCGGCCGCACCGGCCGAGTCGGTGCCCACCGCGCCGTCCCGCTGACGCCGCGCCCTCCCCTGCCGCTCTCCCACTGCCCCGCCGATCGGAGCTGCCCCATGATCCGCCGCTCGTCGACCCTGCTCGCCCTCGTCGCCGTGCCGGCGCTGCCGCTGCTGGCCGCCTGCGGAGGGTCGGGCGGCTCGGGCGGATCGTCGTCGGCCGGCGGCACGGAGGTGACCGTGCAGGCCGGCGACGACAGCTGCCGGCTCAGCCGCACCGCCCTCGACGCGGGAGCCACCACGTTCGCCGTCACGAACAAGGGCTCGAAGGTGACCGAGGTCTACGTCTACGGCCGGCAGGGGGATGCGTTCACGAAGGTGATCGGCGAGGTCGAGAACATCGGGCCCGGCACCTCCAGGGACATGCCGGTGACCCTTGGCGGCGGGACGTACGAGGTGGCCTGCAAGCCCGGCATGACCGGCGACGGCATCCGTACCCGGATCACCGTGGCCGGCTCGGCCGGCTCGGCCGGCGCCGCGGCGACGACGAGCGAGGCGGCGCACGACCGCGAGATCGAGCTGGCGACCGACGGCGCGACGATCACCGGCCTGTCCGGCGGGGCGAGGAAGGGCGAGCGGGTCGCGCTCAAGCTGACGAACAACGCCAGCGGGGAGCGGACGCTCGAGGTCAAGGACCCGAGCGGCAAGATCGCCGGCGCGAAGGAGGACATCGAGCCGGGCGACAGCGGCGAGCTCGTCGTCGAGCTCGACCGGGCCGGCGCCTGGACGGTCGTCGTCGAGGGCAACGGCGTCGGCGACGTCACCGCCGGCCTGACCGTCTCCTGACGACCCGGGCCCGGCTCAGGAGGCCTTGACGGCGGCGACCAGCTTGCCGAGCGACTCCTTGGCGTCGCCGAAGAGCAGGACGGTCTTGGGGTCGTAGAGCAGCTTGTTGTCGATGCCAGCGAAGCCCGGGCGCATGCTGCGCTTCATGAACACGACGTGCTTGGCCTGGTCGACGTCGAGGATCGGCATGCCGTAGATCGGGCTGCCCGGCTCGTCGCGCGCCGCCGGGTTGACGACGTCGTTGGCGCCGACGACGAGCGCCACGTCGGTGCGGGCGAACTCGGGGTTGACCTCGTCCATCTCCTTGAGCTGCTCGTACGGCACGTTGGCCTCGGCGAGCAGCACGTTCATGTGGCCGGGCATCCGGCCGGCGACCGGGTGGATCGCGTACGCGACCTCGACGCCGCGCTGCTCGAGCAGGTCGACGAGCTCGCGGATCGTGTGCTGGGCCTGGGCGACCGCGAGCCCGTAGCCGGGCACGATCGTGACCCGCTGCGAGTACGCCAGCATGACGCCGATGTCGTCGGCGGTGCTCGACCGCACCTGCTGGTCGGTCGTCAGCTCGGCGGTGCTGCCGGCGGTGCTGCCGCCCTTCAGCGCGCCGAACATGATGCTGCGCAGCGAGCGGCCCATGGCCGTCGCCATCAGCCGGGTGAGCAGCGCGCCGGAGGCGCCGACGAGGGTGCCCGACACGATCAGCAGCGTGTTCTTCAGCGCGAAGCCGGACGCCGCCACCGCGAGGCCGGTGAACGAGTTGAGCAGCGAGATGACGACGGGCACGTCGGCACCGCCGACCGGCAGGACGAGCGCGACGCCGAGCGCGAGGGACCCGAGCGCGAGCAGGACCAGCCCCACGTCGCTGTTGCCCGTGCCGGTGAGCACCGCGCCGACGACGATGACCAGCAGCAGCCCCCCGGTGACGGCCTGCTGCGCCGCGTAGACGATCGGCCGCCCGGTCATCAGCTCCTGGAGCTTGAGGAAGGTCAGCACGCTGCCGGTGAACGAGACGCAGCCGACCAGGATGCTGAACACGATGGCCGTGATCACGCCGCCGCCCGCGTCGCCGCCCGAGCGCAGGTACTCGGCGATCGACACGACGGCGGCCGCCCCGCCGCCCACGCCGTTGAAGATGGCCACCATCTGCGGGATCGCGGTCATCGGCACCTGCCGGGCGGCCGGCACCCCGATGACCGTGCCGATCGCCATCGCCACCAGCATCAGGGGGAGATGGTGCAGGCGCGGCGACACGAAGAACGTCGCGATGACGGCGATGAGCATCCCGGCCGCGCCGAGCAGGTTGCCGGGCCGCGCGGTGCGCGGCGACGACAGGCCCTTCAGCGCGAGGACGAAGCAGATGATGGTGATGAGGTAGATCCAGCCGAGGGTGGTGGCGCTCACCGGTCCACCTCGCGGGCCGCCGGCCGCGCGCCGGGGCGCCGCCCCTTGAACATCTCGAGCATCCGGTCGGTGACGACGAAGCCGCCGACCACGTTGACGGTCGCGAGCAGCACGGCGATGAACCCGAGCGTGGTCTGGAGCGCCCCGTGCGCGTAGCCGAGGATCAGCATCGCCCCGATGAGGATGATGCCGTGGATCGCGTTGGCGCCGGACATCAGCGGCGTGTGCAGGACGCTCGACACCTTCGAGATCACCTCGAAGCCCACGAAGACCGCGAGCACGAACACGGTGACGAGCCCGACGTTGGACGTGATCAACGGGCGTCCTCCTTGCCCAGTTGGGCGAATCGCTCCTGGACGAGCGGATGGACGATCTCGCCGTCGGCGGTCACCCTCGTGCCGCTCACGATCTCGTCGTCGGGGTCGGGGGCGAACGCGCCGTCGCGCACCATGAGCTGCACGAGGTTGGCGAGGTTGCGGGCGTACAGCATGCTCGCGTGCACCGGCATCGAGCTCGCGATGTTGCGCGCGCCCCAGACCCGCACGCCCCCCACGTCGACCGTCTCCCCCGGCTGCGCGAGCTCGCAGTTGCCGCCGGTCTCGGCCGCCAGGTCGACGACCACCGAGCCAGGGCGCATGCCGCGCACCATCTCGGCGGTCACCAGCCGCGGCGCCGGGCGGCCAGGCACCAGCGCGGTCGTGATGACCGCGTCGGACGCGGCGACGTGGGCGCCGATCAGCTCGCGCTGGCGGGCGAGGAAGTCCTCGTCCTGCACGCGCGCGTAGCCGCCCGCGCCCTCCTGGGTGGACAGCTCCAGCTCGAGGAACTTCGCGCCGAGGCTGCGCACCTCGTCGGCGGCCGCGGCCCTGACGTCGTACGCGGAGACCACCGCGCCGAGCCGTTTGGCGGTGGCGATCGCCTGCAGCCCGGCCACCCCGGCGCCCAGCACCAGCACGCGGGCCGGCGGGACGGTGCCGGCGGCGGTGATGAGCATCGGCAGGAACCGCGGCAGCAGCCCGGCGGCCACCAGCGCGGCCCGGTAGCCGGCGACCGTCGCCTGGCTGGACAGGGCGTCCATGCCCTGCGCCCGGCTGATCCGCGGCAGCAGGTCGAGGCTGTACGCGTCGACCTTGCGGGCGGCCATCGCCCTGATCGACTCGGCCGCGGTCGTCGGCAGGAAGCCGACGTAGGCCGCGCCGGGGCGCATGAGGGCCACCTCGGCCGGCTCGGGAGGAGCCACCTTGGCCACGGCGTCGGCCCGCCCGAGCGCCTCGGCGGCGTCGGGCACGACCTCGGCGCCCTGCTCCGCGTAGGCGTCGTCCGGGTAGGAGGCGAGGATGCCGGCCCCCGACTGGACGACGACGTCGCAGCCGGCGGCGCGCAGCTTGGCGACCGTCTCGGGCACCGCGGCGACGCGGCGCTCGTAGGGCGCGGTCTCGGTGGGAACGGCGAGCAGCACGACCCGGACGGTAGCCGATGAGCCCCGCCGCTGCCGACACCCCTCGCGTTCGTGGCCGTGTCGGCTCAGCCGGCCGTCAGCCCCCGGTCAGCCTCCTGGCCGGTCACCGAGCCCGAACCGGCCGGTCAGCGACCCCTCCGCGAGGACGTGCCCGCGCATCATGAAGCGCAGCTTCGCGTACGTCGTGGTCTCGTCCGCGTCGATCAGCTGGTCGAGGGCGAAGACCCGGAACTCGTAGCGGTGCGGCGGGTCGTCGGGCGGCGGAGCCATGCCGCCGTACTCGCTGGAGCCGTAGTCCACGAAGCCGTGCACCGAGCCGGGCGGGTTGGCGCCGGCCGCGCCGGCGCCTGGCGGGAGCTCGGTGGTCGAGGGGTCGAGGTTGAACAGCACCCAGTGCACGAACCCGATCGTCGTGGGCGCGTCGGGGTCGTAGCAGGTCACCGCGATGCTCGCGGTGCCGTCGGGCACCCCCGTCCAGGCCAGGTGCGGGCTCTCGTTCTGCCCGCCGACGGACGAGTGGGCCGCCCGCACCGGGATGGTGCCCCCCTCGCGGAACAGGTCGCTGGTCACCGTGATCGTGTCTGCCATGACCGCCACCTTGACCGCAGCGGCCGGGTTGAAGCAAGCCGGGGTCGACTGGCCGGTGGACGGGCCGTCGGTCGGCCCGGTCGACGGCCGGTCAGTCGGTCTTCGCGCGCTGCCGCCCGGCCACCGCCGCGCGCACCCAGTCCCTGCGCAGGTTGCGCGGCAGCAGCCGCTCGTACCGGCCGGCGTGCCCGGTGATCGGCGGCAGGTCGGGCGTGCCGATGATGACCGGCCCGAAGCGGCCGCCCGCGACGAGCGTGCCGGTGCACCGCTCCGGCAGCCGCGCGAGGCCGGCGTCGCGGTCGCAGCGGACGAGGACCGGCCGCACCGTGCCGCCCGAGCTCTCGGTGCCCCCCGCGCCCCCCGCGCCCCCCGCGCCTCCCGCGCCCTCCCGGTGCAGCAGCAGGTAGTCGCGGCGCATGCGGGTGTCGGTGCTCAGCCGCTGGACGCTGCAGGGCACGGGGGCGGGGCCGCGGGTCGCGAGCCGGCCGGCCCGCAGGGCCGTGGCCGCCTGCGCCGCCGCCCCTCCGGCCAGCACCAGCAGCAGGGCCACCAGCGAGCCGTCGAGCGAGATCGACCCCGGGTGCTCGGCCGCGAAGCCGTGATCGCGCAGCGCCGCGACAAGGACGCCGGCCAGGAGGATCGTGCCGGCGAGGCCGGCGAGCCCGGTGCGCGCGTGCCGCCGGACGGCAGCCGCCTGCTCGGCGGCGACCCGGCGCAGGGCCTCCGGCGACGTGGCGGGGAGCTCGGCGGCCGGGACGGGGGCCGGTGTCGGGAGCACGCGTCGGGAGTCCATGCGTCCGACGCTAGCGCCGCCCGCACCGTGCATGCGGCGCGTTCGGGCCGATTGGCCCCGGTGGACCAGCCGGCCTAGTCCCTGCCCTCCGAGCGCCGCCACTCGATGTCCTGCTCCCGCCGCTGGATGACCGCCGCCAGCTTGCGGTGCTCGTCGCGGCGGGCCGCGGCGGTGACCGGCGTCGGCCACAGCTTGTCGATCTGGGCGTTGAGCTCGGCGCCGAGCAGCACCGACAGGGCGGTGAAGTACAGGAAGAGCAGGACGGCGACCACCGCGCCGAGCTGGCCGTAGACCGATTCGCGGCTCAGGAAGGCGCCGAGGTAGAACCGCAGCGCGACGCTGCTGCCCACCCACAGCAGCATCGCGGCCGCCGCCCCCGGCAGGTCGCGGTACCAGTTGGTCCTGACCGGGACCGCGAGGTGGTAGAGCGTCGCGACGCCGAGCAGCCCGGCGACCACCAGCACCGGCCAGTAGCCGGCCGCCACCACCGTGCGCAGCGCGGGGGCGCGGTGGGTGATGAAGCCGGGGCCGACGACCAGCAGCGGCAGCACGACCACGAGGTAGGCGACCGCGAGCAGGTACAGGCCGAAGGCGAGCGCGCGGCTGCGCCAGGCCGTGCGCTGCATCCGCATGTCGTACGCGATGGTGATCGTGTTGACGTAGGTCGCCATCGCCGACGAGCCCGACCACAGCGAGATGACGAAGCCGATCGAGACGACGTCGGCCCGGCCCTTGCGCAGGATGTCGCCGACGATCGGCTGCACGACGTCGGTGATCACCGCGGGGGCCAGCACGTGCCCGAGCACGTCGGTGAGGTAGTTCTGGATGCGCTGGCTCGTGTCGGCACCGAGGTAGCGGCCGAAGAAGCCGATGGTCCCGAGGACGGCGAGCAGCAGCGGCGGCAGGCTGAGCAGCTGCCAGAAGCCCGCCTCGGCGGACAGGCCGAGGATGCGGTCGTCCCATGCCTTCGAGGCCGTGCGGCGCAGCAGCAGCGCGACCCCCCGCGGGCCCAGCGGCCGGAGCCGGGGCGGCAGCGGCACCGTCGCGTGGTCGGGCGCATGCGCCGTCTCGCCGCGCCCCCGCCAGGGGGGCAGCCGACCGGCGGTCGCGCCCCGCGCCGCGGGGCCGTCGCCGCTGCGCTGCGCGTCCACGCTCAAACGGTACGGCGTGATCGTCCGTCCCGTCGCGGACGTCGCGAACCGATGGGCGTCGCCGCAAGTCATGAACCATGGTTCACTTCTTGAGTGGCCTACCGCCGTACGCCCGTGGTCGCCGCGCGCCTGTCCGCGTCGCGGGCGGCCATCGTCGACGCCGCGCTCGCGCTGATGGCCGACGGCGGCTACGCCGCGGTCTCGCTGGCCGCGGTGGCCGACCGGGCCAAGGTCGCCATCGGGACGGTCTACCGGCACTTCCCCTCGAAGTCCGCGCTCGTCGCCGAGACGTTCCGGCAGGCGTCCGACCGCGAGCTCGCCGCCGTGCGCCGGGCGCTCGCCGCCGTGCCGCCCGAACGGGCGGGGGACGCGGTCGAGGCGGCGGTCGAGGCGTTCGCGCACCGGGCGCTGCGCGGCGGGCGGCTGGCGTACGCGCTGCTCGCCGAGCCGGTCGACCCCGCCGTCGAGACCGAGCGGCTCGCCTTCCGCCGGGCCTACCGCGACCTCCTGGCCGGGGTCGTCGAGCGCGGCGTCACGGACGGCGGCCTGCCGCCCCAGGACCCGCCCACCACGGCGGCCGCGCTCGTCGGCGCCATAGGCGAGGCGCTGGTCGGCCCGCTCTCGTCCGAGGACCAGGCCGCCGACCGGGACCTGCTCGTCGCCAACCTCGTCCGCTTCTGCGTCACGGCCCTCGGCTGAGGAGGCCGCCCATGCCCACCCAGCCCGTCGCGCTCGGCCCGCGGACCCACGACGTCACCAACCAGCCGCCACCGCTCGCCGGCCACGACCTGCTCGCCGCCGACCCCGCCCTCGCCGACGGGCTGCGCCGGCACGGCGCCGGCTGGGCGGTGGGCGAGCTCGCCGGCCTCGGCGCGCTCGCCGGCACCGAGCGGGCCCAGCAGTGGGGCACCCTTGCCAACGCGCACCCGCCGGTGCTGCGCACCCACGACCGCTTCGGGCACCGCATCGACGAGGTCGAGCTGCACCCGGCCTGGCACGAGCTGATGACGGTCGCCACCGCGCACGGCCTGCACGCGGCTCCCTGGCGCGACGGGCGCCCCGGCGGCCACGTCGCACGGGCGGCCGGGTTCTACCTGTGGAGCCAGGTCGAGGCCGGCCACGGCTGCCCGATCTCGATGACCTACGCGGCGGTGCCGGCCCTGCGCGCGACGCCCGGGCTCGCCGCGGTCTGGGAGCCGCGCCTTTCGGCCAGGGCGTACGAGCCCGTCCTCGCGCCGGTCCAGGACAAGGGCGCCGCCCTGCTCGGGATGGCGATGACCGAGAAGCAGGGCGGGTCGGACGTGCGCGCCAACGCCACGCGCGCCGTGCCTTCCGCCGATCACTACGTCCTCACCGGCCACAAGTGGTTCTGCTCCGCGCCGATGTGCGACGGCTTCCTCGTGCTCGCCCAGGCGCCGGGCGGGCTGACCTGCTTCCTGCTGCCCAGGGTGGTGCCCGACGGCGCCCGCAACGCGATCCGCATCCAGCGGCTGAAGGACAAGCTCGGCAACCGGTCCAACGCCTCCAGCGAGATCGAGCTGGACGGCGCCGTGGCCTGGCGGGTCGGCGAGGAGGGCAGGGGCGTGCGGACCATCATCGAGATGGTCAACCTGACCCGCCTCGACTGCGTCATCGGCACGGCGGCGCTGATGCGGGCGGCGGTGACCCAGGCGGTCCACCACGCGGCGCACCGCCGCGCGTTCGGGGCGGAGCTGATCGACGCGCCGCTGATGCGCAACGTCCTCGCCGACCTCGCCGTCGAGTCGGAGGCCACGACCGTCCTCATGCTGCGCCTCGCCGCCGCCGTGGACGCCACCGCGGCGGACGGGGCGACGGGGGACGAGGCCGCGCTCAAGCGGATCGCCACCGCGATCGGCAAGCACTGGGCCTGCAAGCGCGGCCCGGCGGTCGCCGCGGAGGCGATGGAGTGCCTCGGCGGCAACGGCTACGTCGAGGAGGGGCCGATGCCCCGCCTCTACCGCGAGGCGCCGCTGAACTCGATCTGGGAGGGCTCCGGCAACGTCACCGCCCTGGACGTCCTGCGGGCGCTCGCCGACCCCGAGCAGGCGTGCGCCGAGGCGCTGCTCGCGGAGATCGACCTGGCCGCCGGCGCCGACCACCGGCTGGACGAGGCGCGGCGCCGGCTGGCCGGCGAGCTCGCCGCGCTGGCCACGACCGACCGGGCGCAGGCGCAGGCAGGGGCGCGCCGGCTGGTGGAGCGGATGGCGCTCGCGCTCCAGGGCTCGCTGCTGGTGCGGCACGGCCACCCGGCGGTGGCCGACGCGTTCTGCGCGTCGCGGCTGGGCGACGACCGGAGCGCGTCGTTCGGGACGCTGCCGCCGGCCGGCGGGGGCGGCGGGGGCGGCGGGGGCGGCGGGGGCATCGACGTCGCCGCGATCATCGAGCGCGCCCACCCCGGGGTCGGCTAGCGCGGGGCGCGCTCCCCCGAGGATCATGGGCTCGCGATGATCTGCGACGCGTGCAAGGAGCGGCAGCACGACGCGTGCCGGGGCGGCTCCTGGTGCGACTGCCAGCACCGGCCCCCGCCAGGGCCGGTCGAGCCGGTCACCGGCCCGCCAGGGGAGTGACCGGGCATATCCGCGCGCCGGAGGGGGCACGACGACCCGCAGGAGCCCGCTGCGCCGCGCACCGTCGCGCGCCGGATCGAGGAGAGCCGCGTTGGACCTCAGCATGATCGGCAAGCTGTACGTGGCCGACGGCCCGTTCGTCTCGGCGTACGTGGGCGCGCGGAGCGCCGTCGAGAACGCCCAGCAGATGTACGAGACGACGTGGCGCAACCTCGAGCGCGAGCTCGCCGACCAGGGCGTCGACCAGGCGACGGTCGAGGCGGTCGCGGGTGCCCGCGGCACGCACGACGAGGGCGACACCCGCGCCGTCATCGCCTCGAACGGGTCGGTGCACCTCGCCAGGTCGCTGCCCGGCTCGCTGCCGGGCGACCTCGTACGGGTGTCGCCGCTGCCCCACGTGGCGCCGCTCGTCGACGCGGCGTCCCGCGTGCGGCCGCACGTGGTCGCGCTGATCGACCGGACCGGCGCCGACGTCTACGCCTACGCCGAGAGCGAGACCGAGATCGCCGACTTCACGGTCGTCCGCGGCGATGCGGCCGACATCCGCAAGGTGCACGGCGCGGGCGGCTGGGCGATGCGGCGCATGCAGGCGCGCGCCGAGGAGGGCTGGGAGCACAACGCCAAGGAGATCGCCGACGCGATCGAGCGGGCCTGCCGCGACATCGACGCCACGCTGATCGTCGTCGCGGGCGACGACCGCGAGATCGAGCTGGTGCGCGGCGACCTGCCCGCCGAGCAGCGGGGCATCGTCGAGCAGGTGTCCGGCGGCAGGGGCGCCGACGGCAGCAACGGGCACGTCTTCGAGCAGGTCGCCGAGAAGCTGGAGGAACGGCGCACCAAGGACGTCATCGCCGTCCTCGAGAGGTACGAGGAGAACCGCGGCAGGGGCACGCTCGCCGCCGACGGCCTCGCCGCGGTGATCGGCGCCCTGCGGGGCAGCCAGGTCGACACGCTGCTGCTCACCGAGGACTGGACCGGCGACGAGCGGGTGTGGTTCGGGCCGGAGGCGGTGCACCTCGGCGCGACCAAGGACGAGCTCGGGGCGATGGGCGTCGACGAGCCGGCGCAGACCGTCGCGATCGACGCGCTGCTGCGCGCGGCCGTCGCGACCAACGCCGAGGTCGTGCGCGTGCCCGGCGGCCTCGAGCAGTCACCGCGCGGTGGCGTCGGCGCGCTGCTGCGGTTCGACCTCGAGAGCTGACCGCCGGCCGGCCGGCCGGTGCCCTCCGGCGAAGTCGAGCAGAAAGGTCGAGTAGAAAGAGAGTCGTGGACGTGCAGGTGTGGCCCGGGCAGCCCTATCCCTTGGGGGCCACGTACGACGGCACGGGCACCAACTTCGCGTTGTTCTCCGAGGCCGCCGAGCGCGTCGAGGTGTGCCTGTTCGACGACGAGGGCGTCGAGACGAGGCACTCCCTCTACGAGGTCGACGGCTTCGTCTGGCACGGCTACCTGCCCAACATCGGCCCGGGCCAGCGCTACGGCTTCCGGGTGCACGGGCCGTACGACCCGCGGGTCGGGCTGCGCTGCAACCCGAGCAAGCTGCTCCTCGACCCGTACGCCAAGGCGGTCGACGGCGAGATCGACTGGGACGAGTCGCTGTTCGGCTACCGGTTCGACTACCCCGACGACGTCAACGACGCCGACAGCGCGCCGCACATGATGAAGTCGGTCGTCATCAACCCGTTCTTCGACTGGCACAACGACCGCGCGCCTGGCACGCCGTACCACGAGACCGTCATCTACGAGGCCCACGTGAGGGGCCTCACGAAGCTGCACCCTGGCATCCCGCAGGAGCTGCGCGGCACGTACGCAGGCCTCGCGCACCCGGTGATGATCGACCACCTGCACGCGCTCGGCGTCACCGCCGTCGAGCTGATGCCGGTGCACCAGTTCGTCAACGACCACCACCTGCTCGAGCGGGGACTGTCGAACTACTGGGGCTACAACACCATCGGCTACCTGGCGCCGCACAACGGCTACTGCTCGTCGGGCCAGGTCGGTCAGCAGGTGCAGGAGTTCAAGGCGATGGTCCGGTCGCTGCACGAGTCCGGCATCGAGGTGATCCTCGACGTGGTCTACAACCACACGGCCGAGGGCAACCACATGGGGCCGACGCTCGCGTTCCGCGGCATCGACAACCGGGCCTACTACCGCCTGGTCGAGGACGACCAGCGCTACTACATGGACTACACCGGCACCGGCAACTCGCTCAACGTGCGGCACCCCCACGCGCTGCAGCTCATCATGGACTCGTTGCGCTACTGGGTGCTGGACATGCATGTCGACGGCTTCCGGTTCGACCTGGCCTCGGCGCTGGCGCGCGAGTTCTACGACGTCGACCGGCTGTCCACGTTCTTCGACCTCGTGCAGCAGGACCCGGTCGTCTCGCAGGTGAAGCTCATCGCCGAGCCGTGGGACGTCGGCGAGGGCGGTTACCAGGTGGGCAACTTCCCGCCGCTGTGGACCGAGTGGAACGGCAAGTACCGCGACACCGTCCGCGACTTCTGGCGCGGCGAGGGCGGCACGCTCGCCGAGTTCGCGTCGCGGCTGACCGGGTCGAGCGACCTGTACGAGTTCAGCACCCGCCGGCCCAGCGCGTCCATCAACTTCGTCACCGCCCACGACGGGTTCACCCTGCACGACCTGGTCTCCTACAACGAGAAGCACAACGAGGCCAACGGCGAGGGCAGCAACGACGGCGAGAGCCACAACCGGTCGTGGAACTGCGGCACGGAAGGGCCGACCGACGACCTCGACATCATCGTGCTGCGCGAGCAGCAGAAGCGCAACTTCCTCACCACGCTGTTCCTCAGCCAGGGCGTGCCGATGCTGCTGCACGGTGACGAGATGGGCCGCAGCCAGCTCGGCAACAACAACGGCTACTGCCAGGACAACGAGCTGACGTGGGTCGACTGGCGCCTCGCCGAGGAGAACTGGGCGCTGCTCGAGTTCACCGCCCGCGTGGCCAAGCTGCGTCGCGAGCACCCGGCCTTCAAGCGGCGCAGGTTCTTCGCCGGCATGCCGGTACGGGGCTCCGGCGGCCTCGCCGACATCGTCTGGTTCACGCCCGAGGGCGAGGAGATGAGCGACGAGGACTGGGAGTCCGGCTTCGCCAAGTCGCTCGGCGTCTTCCTCAACGGCGAGGCGATCCCCGGCCTCGACCAGCGCGGCATGCCGGTGCGCGACGATTCGTTCCTGCTGCTGTTCAACGCCCATCATGAGCCGCTGACGTTCACGCTTCCGCCGGACGACTTCGGCGAGCGTTGGGCGGTCGAGCTCGACACCGCGGCGCCGAGCGCCGAGGTCGAGCAGGCGCTCAAGGCTGGCGACGGCATCGCGGTCGACGCCCGCTCGCTGCTCGTGCTGAGGCGGCTCTACTAGTGCCGGCACCGCTGTCGACGTACCGCGTCCAGCTCCAGCCTGCGTTCGACTTCACGGCCGCTGCCGACCTCGCCGACTACCTCGCGGCGCTCGGCGTCACCCATCTCTACGCATCGCCCTACCTGCAGGCCGCGACCGGCTCCACGCACGGGTACGACGTGGTCGACCACACCAGGGCGAGCGCCGACCTCGGCGGCGAGGAGGGCCGCCGCGAGCTGGTGCGTGCCCTGCGCGAGCACGGCCTCGGGCAGGTGCTCGACATCGTCCCCAACCACATGAGCGTCGCGACGCCGCGGGACAACGCGTGGTGGTGGGACGTCCTGAAGCACGGCACCGCGTCGCCGTGCGCCGGTCGCTTCGACATCGACTGGGACGCGCCGTACGCGGCCGAGCCGGGCCACCGCGAGCGGCTGCTGCTGCCCGTCCTCGGCGGCGATCCGGCCGAGATCGAGCAGCTGCGACTGGTCGAGGAGGACGGCGAGCTGCTGGTCGCCTACCACGACAGGCGGTTCCCGGTGGCCGACGGCAGCGGTGAGCTCGGTGCTGACGTCGGCGACGTGCTCGACCGGCAGCACTACGCGCTCGCCGACTGGCGGCTCGGCAACCGGGCGCTGAACTACCGGCGGTTCTTCGACGTCACCGACCTGGCCGCCATCCGCGTCGAGGACGACCGCGTCTTCCACGAGAGCCACGACACCGTGCTGGCGTGGCTCGCGGCCGGCGAGCTCGACGGGCTGCGCATCGACCATCCGGACGGGCTGGCCGATCCCCTCGGCTACCTGCAACGGCTCGCCGCCGCAGCGCCGGCGGCGTGGATCGTCGTCGAGAAGATCCTCGAGCCCGGCGAGCGGCTCGACCCGCGCTGGCCGGTGGCCGGCACCACCGGGTACGACGCGATGCGCACGATCGGCGGCCTCCTCGTCGACCCCGCCGGGGAGCGGCCGCTGACCGAGGCGTACGGCGCCCTCACCGGCGAGCCGACCGACTTCCCCGCGATCGCCCACGCGCTCAAGGGGGAGGCAGCCCGCACGGTGCTGCGCGCCGAGACATCGCGCCTCGCCGCGCTGCTCCAGCGGGCGGGCGTCGTGCAGCGGTGGGAGGATGCGGTCGAGCCACTCGCCGAGCTGCTGGCGTCCTTCGATGCCTACCGGAGCTACCTGCGCTTCCACCCGGCGCGGGAGGAGGCCGCCGAGGACGGTCCGGCGTCGGTCATCGCCGGCGCGATCGACGCGGCGGCCGCCCGCCGCCCTGCCGATGCGGCGCTGTACGAGGCGCTGCACGGCGTGCGGCGGGCCGCGATCGCCCGTCCTGGGATCGAGCGCGCCTTCGTCGTGCGGCTGCAGCAGACCACCGGCATGGTGATGGCCAAGGGCGTCGAGGACACCGCGTTCTACCGCTACCACCGGCTGGTGTCCCTCAACGAGGTGGGCGGCGACCCGTCGGTCTTCGGGGTCCCGGTCGCCGACTTCCACGCCGACGCGCTCTTCCGGCAGGAGCGCTGGCCGCTCGCGATGACCGCGCTGTCGACCCACGACACCAAGCGCAGCGAGGACGTGCGGGCGCGCCTCGCCGTGCTGTCCGAGCTGCCCGCGCAGTGGGCGCAGGCGGTGCGGCGCTGGCACGAGGCCGCGGCCCGGCACCGCTCCCCCGCCGGCCCCGACGCCCCTTCCGGCTCCCCCGACCCCAATGCCAACTCCCCCGACCCCAATGCCAGCCCCCCCGACCCCAATGCCGAGTACCTGCTCTGGCAGACCCTCGTCGGCGCCTGGCCGATCGGCGCCGACCGCCTCGCCGCCTACCTGGAGAAGGCGACCAGGGAGGCCAAGCAGCGCACCTCCTGGGTCGATCCGGCGGCCGGGTACGACGAGGCGCTGCGCTCGTTCGTCAGGGGCGTGACCGGCGACGAGGCGCTGCTCGCCGACGTCGAGTCGTTCGTCGCGACCGTGCTCGTGCCGGGCCGCGTCAACTCGCTCGCCCAGAAGCTGGTGCAGCTCACCATGCCCGGGGTGCCGGACGTCTACCAGGGCAGCGAGTGCTGGGACCTGTCCCTCGTCGACCCCGACAACCGGCGACCGGTCGACTTCGCGCTGCGCCGCGCGCTGCTGACCGCGATGGATGCCGGCGCCGCCGACCTGCCCACCGTGCACGACGACTCGGGGGCGGCCAAGCTGCTGGTCACCTCGCGCGCGCTGCGGCTGCGCCGGGAGCGGCCGGAGTGGTTCGACGAGCGCGGGGCGTACCGCGCGCTGGTCGCCGACGGCGAGGCAGCGGCGCACTGCGTGGCCTTCGCCCGCGCCGACGCGGCGGTGACCGTCGTCCCGCGGCTGCCGGTGGGCCTCGGCCGGCGCGGCGGCTGGGGCGACACCACGCTCGGCCTGCCCTCGGCCGGGCCGTGGCGCGACGTCCTCACCGGCGGCGTGGTCGAGGGCGACGCCGTGCGGCTCGCCGACCTGCTGGCGGACTTCCCGGTCGCCCTGCTCCACCCGGCCGGCGGCTGAGGGTCGGTGCGTCGCTACGAGCATGCCGGCGGATTGCCGTCATGCTTGGCGGCACGCTCGGGACGGCCGGGCCGGGCCGACCAGGAGGTGCCGTGCGCTCGAACCTGCTCCGCGCGACCCTCGGCCTCTACGCCGTGAGCTTCATCATGACGATGCTCGTCGTCGGGGAGCCGATCCACCTGCACCGCACCGTCGCGGGCGCTCTCGTGGAGAGCTGGCTGGACCGGACCTGCTTCTGGCTCGGCACGATGTGCGCGGCGGCCTTCCTGCTCGAGGTCGTGCTCGAGCACGGCCGGCGCGAATGACCGACCGGCTCCGAGCCGCACGTCAGGACGCCGTGGCTGCCGTCCACTCCGCGACGAGCTCGCCGAGCAGCCCGAGCGGCACCGAGCCGTTCAGCAGGACGACGTCGTGGAACGCCCGCGGGTCGAACCGCTCGCCGAGCGTCCGCTCGGCCCCGGCCCGCAGCCGCTGGATCTCGAGGCGGCCCACCATGTACGCCAGCGCCTGCGCGGGGTCGGCGATGTAGCGGTCGATCTCGACCTCGATGTCGTGGAGCGCCATCGGCGTGCGCTCCCGGCAGAAGCCGACCGCCTGCTCGCGGCTCCAGCCCAGCGCGTGCAGGCCGGTGTCGACGACGAGCCGGGCGGCCCGCATCGAGTCGGCGACCAGCATGCCGAGGCGCGACAGGTCGTCCGAGTACAGCCCCATCTCGTCGGCCAGCCGCTCGCTGTAGAGCCCCCAGCCCTCGTCGTACGCGGTCATCGACAGGATGCGGCGCAGCAGCGGCAGCGAGCGGGACTCGACGAGCAGCGCGCTCTGGAAGTGGTGGCCGGGGCAGGCCTCGTGGAACGCGACAGCCTCGGCGCCCGCGCGCAGCTCGTGGGCCGCGTTCAGCGTGTTGAGGTAGTAGACGCCGGGGCGCGAGCCGTCCAGCGAGGCGGGCATGTAGTACGCGCCGGGCGCGTGATCCGCCGCCTCGGACGGCACCGGGCGGACGACGCAGGGCTGCTCCGGCACGGTGCCGAACCACTCGGGCGCCCTGTCCTCGGCCCGCCGCACCGCCGCGAGCGCGGCGTGGACCATCTCGTCGGCGTCGCGGAAGCGCAGGTCCGGGTCGTCGCGGAGCCGGCCGTGGATGACGGGGACGTCGGACGTGCCGAAGGCGCGCTGCCCGATCTCGGCGTACTCCTCGTCCAGCCGGTCCATCAGCTCGAGCCCGAGCGCGTGCAGGTCGTGCGGGGTCGCGTCGGTCGTCGTGTGCAGCCGGGTCATCGTCGCGTACAGCTCGTCGCCGCCGGGCACCCAGCACAGGCCGGCCCGGTCGGCGGGGCGCGCATGCGGCAGCACGTCGGCGCGGAGCGCGTCGCGGTAGCCGGCCATCGCCGGGCGCACCACCTCGGCGATGATCCGCGCGCGCTCCGCGACGAACCGCTCGGCGCCGCCCCAGCCGGCCGGCGGCTCGTTCACCGCGAAGGGGTCGCGCTCCGAGCCGTCGAGCCAGCGGTCGAGCTGGTGCATCGCGGCCTCGACGAGGTGGTGAACGGCGGTGCGGCCGGCCGCCGTACCCTGCCGGTGCCGCTCCGCGGCGGCGCCGACGTAGCCGGGCAGCGCCTCCAGCCGGCGCAGGTAGGCGGTCGCCAGCTCCGGCTCCGGCAGCGTGATGTCGGGGAAGAACGCCAGCATCGCGGCGACCGGCGCCACCCACAGGTCGGTCACGGTGAGCTCGACCAGCCCGGCGCGCAGCCGCTGCGCCTCCGCGGTCGCGGCATGGACGACGACGTCGCGGGTCACCCGCTCGTCCGCGTCGGCCGCGCTCGCCTCGCGGGCGGTCGCCGCGAGCCGGACGAGCCGCTCGGCCGTCGCCTCCTGCGCCGCCGCGGACAGGTCCGGCAGCCGCTCGTCGCGGTCGTGGACGCCGACGAGCGTGGCGAACAGCGGATCAGCGTCGAACAGTGCCACGACGAGCGAGTCGGCGAGCGCCGCGATCCCGCCGCGCCTGCCGTCGGGTGCCTCATCCGTCATGCTGCTCCGTCCTCCCCGCCGCCCTCATCGACGTCCTCGACGTCCTCGACGTCCTCGACGTCCTCGACGCCGTCCCCGCCTGGCCGTGACCGAGCACACTAGCCGCCGCCCGCGGGCGCCGCACGCGACTAACGGCGAGCGCGCTGGGAAGGGCGACGCCCATGACGACCCTGCGGGTATGGGCACCGGACGCGAGCACCGTCGAGATCGAGCGGGACGGGGAGCGCCAGGGCATGACCGCCGGCAACGGTGGCTGGTGGGAGGTCTCCCTGCCGCCGAGCGCGCACGACACCGACTACGCCTTCGTGCTCGACGGCGGGCGGCCGCTCCCCGACCCGCGCTCCGCCTGGCAGCCGCACGGCGTGCACGGGCCCAGCCGGATCGTCGACCACGCCGCCTTCGAGTGGCACGACCACGCCTGGCACGGACGGCCATTGGCCGGCAGCGTCGTGTACGAGCTGCACGTGGGGACGTTCTCCCCGGAGGGCACCTTCGACGGCGTGATCGACCGGCTCGACCACCTGGCCGGGCTGGGCGTCGACTTCATCGAGCTGCTGCCGGTCAACGCCTTCCCCGGTGAGCGCGGATGGGGCTACGACGGGGTCGGGCTCTACGCCGTGCACGACGCGTACGGCGGTCCCGAGGGGCTCAAGCGGCTGGTCGACGCCTGCCACGCCCAGGGCCTGGGCGTGCTGCTGGACGTCGTCTACAACCACCTCGGGCCGAGCGGCAACTACCTGAGCCGCTTCGGTCCGTACTTCACCGACGCGCACCGCACTCCGTGGGGGCAGGCGGTCAACTACGACGACGCGGGCTCGGACGAGGTGCGCCGCTTCGTCGTCGACAACGCACTGGGCTGGCTCCGCGACTACCACTGCGACGGCCTGCGGCTCGACGCGGTCCACGCGATCGTCGACACCTCGGCCCTGCACGTCCTCGAGGAGCTCGCGAGCGAGGTCGCGGCGCTGTCCGGCGCGCTCGGCCGCACCCTGGTGCTCGTCGCGGAGAGCGACCTGAACGACCCGAGGATCGTCCGTCCGGTCGAGGCCGGCGGCTACGGGATCGACGCGCAGTGGTCCGACGACTTCCATCACGCGCTGCACGCGGTCCTGACCGGGGAGCACGACGGCTACTACGGCGACTACGGCTCGCTCGACGATCTCGCGGCCGCTCTGACCGGTGGCTACGTCTACGCCGGGCAGCGCTCCGGCTACCGGGGCCGCCGGCACGGCCGCCCCTTCACCGGCCTGTCCGGGCACCGGCTGCTCGGCTACCTCCAGGACCACGACCAGGTGGGCAACCGCGCGCTCGGCGAGCGCACCTCGGCGTTGCTGTCGCGGGGGCGGCTGGAGATCGGTGCCGCGCTCGTGCTCACGAGCCCGTTCACGCCGATGCTGTGGATGGGCGAGGAGTGGGGCGCGTCGACGCCGTGGCAGTACTTCACCGACCACGACGACCACGAGCTCGCGGAGGCGGTGCGCACCGGGCGGCGGGAGGAGTTCGCCGCCTTCGGCTGGGACCCGGCTCAGGTGCCCGACCCGCAGGCGGCCGAGACGTTCGAGCGGTCGCGCCTCGACTGGTCCGAGCTCGACAAGGAGGACCACGCGGCGCTGCTGACGTGGCATGGCCGGCTGATCCAGCTGCGGCGCATGGCTCCGGCCCTCGCCGACGGCGATCTCGGCAGCGTGCAGGTGGCGTACGACGACGACGCCCGATGGCTGGTGATGCGGCGCGCCGACCTGGCGGTCGTCGTCAACCTCGCCGAGGCGGAGCAGCGCGTGCCGGTGGGCGAGCCGGTGCTCGACGTGCTGCTGTCGAGTCGCGAAGGGTTCGCGTTCGACCCTGGCGGCGTCACGCTCGCCGGGGAGTCGGTGGTCGTCGCGGCACTGGCCGGGACGGCGCTCTGACCTGCGCGCCGGCACCCCGCTGCGGTTTCCGGTGCCCGGCCACGGGGACCGAGAGGGCATGCGCGTCGCCATCACCGGTGCCAGCGGCAACGTCGGCACGGCCCTGATCCGCTACCTGCGCGACTCGGCGGAGGTGGACGAGATCGTCGGCATCTGCCGGCGTCCCCCGCAGCGCGACGACCCGCGGTGGTCGGACGTGCACTGGGTGGCGGCCGACGTCGTGACCGACGACCTGACGCCGCACCTGCACGGCGCCGACGCGCTCGTGCACCTCGCCTGGCTGATCCAGCCGAGCCATCGACCGGACGTCCTGCAGCGGGTCAACGTGGCGGGCAGCCGGCGCACGTTCCGGGCGGCGATCGAGGCGGCCGTGCCGACGATCGTGCACGCGTCGAGCGTCGGGACGTACTCGGCCGGCCCCAAGGACCGGCCGGTGGACGAGGCTTGGCCGCGGGACGGCGTACCCACCTCGGAGTACTCCCGCGACAAGGCGCAGGTCGAGGCGATCCTCGACGCGCTCGAGGCCGACCATCCCCAGGCACGGGTGGTGCGGCTGCGTCCCGGCCTGATCTTCCAGCGCGCGGCGGGCAGCGAGATCGTCCGGTACTTCATGGGGCGGTTCGTGCCGGCCCGGTTGCTGCGGCCCGGCCTGCTGCCGGTGCTGCCGCTGCCCCGCGGCCTGGCGTTCCAGGCGGTGCACGTCGACGACGTCGCGGCGGCCTACCACGCGGCGATCGTCAACGAGGACGCGCGCGGCGCGTACAACGTCGCGGCCGGCCCGGTGCTCGACGCCGAGCGGCTCGGCGCCGTGCTCGGCGCCCGGCCGCTGCCGCTGCCGCCGCCACTGGTGCGGGCGGTCGCCGAGCTGAGCTGGCGGCTGCACCTTCAGCCCACCGAGCCCGGCTGGCTGGACCTCGCCATGAGCGCCCCCGTCATGGACTGCGGCCGCGCCGCCGCCGAGCTGTCGTGGCAGCCGCGGCACGACAGCATGGACGCCCTGCGCGAGCTGCTCGCCGGCATCCAGGAGCACGCGGGCGGCGGGACGCCGGTGCTCGCACGGCTGCCGTCGCTCCCCCGCCGGCTCACCGGCGCCGACCGCGGCTGAGCCGGTAGCGAGCAATAGGGATCCTCTACCAGGGCCGTTGGTCCCGTCCCGGGTGCTACCGGGAGGTGACAACCTGCTTGCCCGGCACCAACGGCCTCATTGCACGTTTCGTCGGCCACGCCTTCCAGCGAGTCATGCATTCATAGGCCAAGAGGGACATCTCACCGAATATCGGGTGAAGTTCCGCGAATCTGGTCAAAGACTCTTTACCAGTGCTATGACAACTGTTGACCTGCCAGGTCATGGACAGCCAGCCCTGGCTCCGGCAATGTCGGCACCATTGCGTCGCCCCTAGCAGGGGCACCCACACCGGAGGTCTGATGAACCGTCGTCTCGTGCTCGCCGCAGCGAGCGCGCTCGCCATCGCGGCGCCGTTCGCCGCGAGCAGCGCCGCCAACGCAGCGCCCTCGCCGACCGGCACCACGCACCGGGTCGCCAACGTGTGCCCGCGGGCCAGCGCCGGCTACGCCGCCTGCATGGCCAAGGTCTCGTTCAACGTCGACAAGAACGGCAAGCCCGTCCCCAGCGCCGCCACGCCGTCCGGCTACTTCCCGGCCGACCTGCAGTCCGCTTACGGCCTCGCCGGCGCCTCGTCGGGCGGCAGGACCGTCGCGATCGTCGACGCGTACGACGACCCGACCGCCGAGGCCGACCTCGGCGTCTACCGCAGCCAGTTCGGCCTGTCGGCCTGCACCACCGCCAACGGTTGCTTCAAGAAGGTCGGGCAGACCGGCGGCAAGGTGCCCCGCAGCAACGCCAGCTGGGCGCAGGAGATCTCGCTCGACGTGGACATGGTCTCGGCCATCTGCCCCGACTGCCACATCCTGCTCGTCGAGGCGTCGAGCAACTCGTTCTCCAACCTCGCCGCTGCGGTCGGCTACGCGGCGTCGGTGCCGGGCGTCATCGCCATCAGCAACAGCTACGGCGGCAGCGACAACACCAACGCCTCCCAGTACGAGAACGCCGCTGCTGCCGGCATCGCGGTGACCGCGTCGAGCGGTGACGGTGGCTACGGCGTCGAGTCGCCCGCTTCCTACACCCACGTCGTCGGCGTCGGCGGCACGCACCTGACCCGCTCGGGCACCACCTGGTCGGAGACGGCATGGAACGGTGCGGGCAGCGGTTGCTCCACGATCAACGCCAACCCGGGTTGGCAAACCGGCACCCAGTGCGCCAAGAAGGCCATCGCCGACGTGTCCGCGGTCGCCGACCCCAACACCGGTGTGGCGGTCTACGACTCCACCGCGTACCAGGGCCTGTCGGGCTGGCTCGTCTTCGGTGGCACCAGCGTCTCGTCGCCGATCATCGCCAGCGTCTACGCGCTCGCGCACAACTTCGGCACCTACGCCGGCCAGTACACGTGGGGTCACGCCAGTGGCCTGCACGACGTCACCAGCGGCAGCAACGGCACCTGCTCGCCGTCGCTGTGGTGCCACGCGGTCACCGGCTGGGACGGCCCGACGGGCCTCGGCACTCCGAACGGTCTCAGCGCCTTCTGACCGGCCCGCACCACCGCACCGCACCATCACCCAGCACCAACGAGGGCCCGGCCATCACGGCCGGGCCCTCGGCCCGTTGCCGGGACCGGCGTGCCAGCATGGCGCCATGCGCCAGCTGCTTCCCGAGCCCGCTGACGAGGTCGATCTCGAGCAGGCCTACGCGGTGCCCGATGCGGCGACGCCGTACGTCCGGGTCAACTTCGTCTCCTCGCTCGATGCCGCGGTCACGCTGGAGGGCGCCTCGGCGGCCTTGTCCAGCCCGCACGACCGGACGGTGTTCCACCTGCTGCGCGGTCAGGCCGACGTGATCCTCGCGGGCGCCGCCACGGTGCGCGACGAGCGCTACGGCCCGGCCCGGCCCGACGAGGAGCGCCAGCGGTTGCGGGCGTCGCGAGGCCAGTCCCCGGTGCCGCCCATCGCGATCGTCACGACCCGGCTCGCCGTCGACCTCGACTCGGCGTTCTTCACCGCCGCCACGGCGCGCCCCCTCGTCTTCACCACCGAGCTGGCGCCCGAGCGCGTCCGCGCCGCCGCCGCCGAGCGAGCCGACATCGTCGTGGCCGGCGAGTCCATGGTCGACACCGGCCTGATGGTCGACGAGCTCGCCGCGCGGGGGCTGCGCCACGTGCTCTGCGAGGGCGGCCCCCGGCTGTTCACCGAGCTGCTCGCCGCCGATCGGGTGGACGAGCTGTGCCTCACCCTCGCGCCGGTCATCGCCGGCGGCGGTCATCATCGGCTCACCGTCGACCACCCGATCGAGCCGCAACGCTTCACCATCGGCCGGCTGCTCGAGGCGGACGACGGCTACCTGTTCGCTCGCTACCTGCGCCGGTGAGCGCGCCCGGTCACCCCTCCGACCCGTCGCCGGTCGTCTCCTGCTGGCCCGCGGTATCGATGCCGCCCGGATCGTCGTAGTCGTAGTCGCCGCCGGCCGGGGGCGTCGCCCGAGCCGCGGCCGGCCGCTCGAACCTCCGCGCTGCGCTCGTCGCTCAGCTGCGCCTCCTCACCGTCATTCGCTGCTGCACCACGGCTACCCGCCCGGTGCATCCGTACCGCGCCTCAGCGCCGCGCTCTCCCTCGCCTGACCCGCGGGTGCTGGGGTCAGGCGGTGGTTCGTCGTCGGTGTCGGTGGTGGGTGCGGCCGTCGAGTGCGGTGGCGGTCCAGCCGCCGTCGGGGTCGGGGGCGAGCTGCCAGTGCTGCTCGTGGATCAGGTGGTGGTGGTAGGCGCGCCCAGCCCAGCCGCGCGCCACCGCCGCCTTCCCCGCCGCCGCTGCCGTCCCCGCCGCCGGTGAGGGTGGTCCAGTCGAGGGTGATCGACAGCCGGGGGCGGTCCCCGCCCGAAGCGGGCAGCTCACCCGTGGCGTGGGCGAGGCGGGCCATCTCGGCCAGGCCGTCGTGGCGGCGCTGCGGCCGTTGGCCGGCCCGGCCGGCACCAGCAGCGGCGCCAGCGCGGCCTGCAGCGTGGCGGCCGCCTCGCCGGCGAACCCCTCGGTCAGCCTCTCGAACCGGCCCGCGCGCAGCTGGCGGCGCGCCTCGGCGGCGCCGTCCGGGAAGGCGGCCTCCCGGACCCGCGCCGCCGCCGCCACGACGTGGCGGGGGTCGTGCTCGCGGGCGATCGCCAGCGGCGCCGGCTCGGCCAGGCGCACCGCCCCGGCCGGCACGTCGGCGAGCAGGTCGGTGACCGCCCGGGCGTGCCGCGCGCTGATCTCGCCAGCATCGAGCGCCTTGCCGGTATCGGGCAGCTCGGGCAGCCGCCGCGCCGTGCGGGCCAGGCACGCCGCCTCCCCCGGCGCCAGCCGGGCGCGCCACCGCAACCACGCGGCCATCGACGCCGCCCCGTCGGCCACCGCCGTCCCGGCCGCCTCCGCCAGCCGGACCAGCCGCAGCAGCGCCGCGTCCAGGCGGTCCCGCTCGACCAGCAGGCCCAGCACCAGCTCCCCATGCGCCAGATCCCCCACCACCAGCAGGTCGTCGATCGCCGCGCCCAGCGCCCCCAGGGCGTCCAGCGGAGCCGGTGACTGAACCATCCGCTGAACGTACCGGCCGCCACCGACACGATTCACCCGCATCCATCCCGCTGTGGATAGGTGGGGTGCCTGTGCATGACCGCCGAGCCCGTCGCTGCGCCAGGGCAGACTTCCACTTCGCGCGACGGGATGAGCGCCTCGGTGGCTACTCGCCGGTGAGCCCGTCCACCGATTCCCGAAGGAGGTCGGCATGACCGTTGTGACGCGCGTACTCCTCGAGCATGTGCAGCAGGATCCAACGCAAGCTGGGTGCCGTGCCGTCGGGCCACGTGCGCCGGGCCAGCCGCTCCAGGCCGCCATCGGCCAGCGCTTCCGCGACCAGGGTGCGAGAGCGCGCCACCGCGTGCCGCCACAGGACGAGGAGCTGCTCGGGGTCGTTGTCGGCGGCCGAGTTCCAGTCCCAGTCCCGATCGGCCCGCCAGTCCACCTTGTCCCACGGCGGCTGCCGGTCCTGGCCGTGCAGCCACCGAGAGAACCAGTCGTCCTCGATGTAGGCGAGATGCTTGAGCAACCCGCCCAGGGTCATCGGCGACGCGCCGACCGTCGCCCGCAGGCCGGCCGGGTCCACGCCCGAGCACTTCCACGCCAGGGTCGCGCGCTGGTAGTCCAGGAAGCCGAGGAGCGAAGCGACCTCGTCCGCCGCGCGGGGAGTCTCAGGACGGCCATGCTCGTCCAGGTCGGTCATGACGGCGAGCCTACCGGCGGGTCGCTCGCGTCCAGGGACCTTGCTCCGGGCGCACGCGCACCCGCAGGTCGAGCACTGTGCCCTCGCCGGGCGGAGATGCAGATCAGACCGAGGCGGCGGACCGAGGGCCCGACGGGCGGCGGACGACGCACCGGTCACCTGGCAGGATCGGCTCATGCAGCTGCCCGTGATGCCTCCCGTGGAGCCCATGCTGGCCAAGGCGGTCAAGGAGGTGCCCGTCCCCGCCGACGTGCCCGGGGGCCTGCTGTACGAGCCGAAGTGGGACGGCTTTCGCTGCGTGATCTTCCGGGACGGCGACGAGGTGGAGCTGGGCAGTCGCAACGAGCGGCCGATGACCCGCTACTTCCCGGAGATCGTGGATGCGGCCAGGCGCGAGCTGCCGACCCGCTGCGCGGTCGACGGCGAGATCGTCATCGCCACCCCCGGCGGCCTGGACTTCGAGGCGCTGCTGCAGCGGATCCACCCGGCGGCGTCCAGGGTGACGAAGCTCGCCGCCGAGACCCCGGCCAGCTTCGTCGCCTTCGACCTGCTCGCCGTCGACGACGAGACGCTCGTCGACGTGCCCTTCCACGTCCGCCGCGAGCGGCTCGTCGCCTCCCTCGCCGGCACCGGTGCCGGCGCCACGATGCGCCTGACGCCGGCGACCGACGACGTCGAGGTGGCCAAGCGCTGGTTCACCGAGTTCGAGGGCGCGGGCCTCGACGGCATCGTGGCCAAGCCGCTGGAGCTCGGCTACCGGCCGGGCCAGCGCGTCATGTTCAAGGTCAAGCACGAGCGGACCGCCGACTGCGTGGTGGCCGGCTTCCGCTGGCACAAGAGCGGGCCGGTGGTCGGTTCGCTGCTGCTCGGCCTGTACGACGAGGGCGGGACGCTGCATCACGTGGGCGTCTCGGCATCGTTCCCGATGAAGCGGCGCGGCGAGCTGGTCGGCGAGCTGGAGCCGTACCGCATGCCCGACCTCACCGGCCATCCGTGGGCGCACTGGGCGGCCGGCGCCGAGGGCAGCGAGCGCCTCCCAGGGGCGACCAGCCGGTGGAACGCCGGCAAGGACCTGTCCTGGGTGCCGCTGCGGCCCGAGCTCGTCGTCGAGGTCGCGTACGACCACATGGAGGGGACCCGCTTCCGGCACACCGCGCAGTTCCGGCGCTGGCGCACCGACCGCGAGCCGAGGACGTGCACGTACGAGCAACTGGAACGGCCGACGTCGTTCGCGCTGGCCGAGATATTCGGCTGAACGACCCGCCCGGCACCGGTAGCGTGCCACGCGTGAGGACCACTACGCGCGCCGACGTGCGCACCCTGGACCCAGCCGATCTCGTCGGCTGGTGCGCGGTGCTGAACCACGCGTTCTTCCTGCCGCACGACCCGGCGGCCTCCGCCGAGGTGCGCCGCGGCGGCCTCGACTTCGACCGCACGCTCGCAGGCTACGCCGACGGGCAGGTGGTCTCGACGTTCCGATCGTTCCCGACCCCGCTGACGCTGCCCGGCGGCGGCGTGCTGACCGCCGACGCGATCACCGCCGTCACGGTCAGCGCCACCCACCGCCGCCAGGGCCTGCTCACCGAGATGATGACGACCGACCTGCGCGCCGCCCGCGACCGCGGCGAGCCGGTCGCGATCCTCATCGCCTCGGAGTGGAGCATCTACGGCCGGTTCGGCTTCGGCGCGGCCACCGAGCACGCCGAGTACGAGCTCGACGCGCGCTCCGCCCGCTTCGTCGACGGCGGCGCCGGCACGGTCGCCTACTCGACCGCCGACGAGATGCGCGCGCTCGCGCCGGCCGTCTTCGACGCGCACCGGCTGACCAGCGTGAGCGAGATCGGGCGCACCGACCGCACGTGGGACGTCACCTTCGGTCAGCTCACCGCGCCGTGGTCGGACCACTCGAAGGACGTGCACGTGCTGTGCCGCGACGACGACGGCCAGACGTCCGGCTACGCGACGTTCACCATCGAGGACCGCTGGGACGGCCGCCGGCCCAACGTGCTGCTCACCCTGCGCGAGATGGTGACCACCCACCAGGCGGCAGCTACCCGGCTGTGGCGCTTCCTCTGCGACATCGACCTGGTCATGACCGTCAAGGCCGCTGATCGAAGCGTTGCCGAGCCGCTGCGCTGGCAGCTAGGCAACGCCAGGGCGCTGCACCAGCGCGACCGCGCCGATTTCCAGTGGGTGCGCCTGCTCGACGTCCCGACCGCGCTCGCCGCGCGCCGCTACCCCGCGCCTGGCCGGGTCGTCCTCGAGGTCGTCGACGGGCTCGGCATGTCCGGCGGCCGCTACGAGCTCGAGGGCAGCCCGGACGGTGCCGAGTGCCGCCCGACGACCCGGTCGGCCGACCTGAGCCTCGACGTGCGCGAGCTCGGCGCCGTCTACCTCGGCGGCGCCGGCCTGCAGGAGCTGGCGACCGCCGGGCTCGTCATCGAGCGCAGCAGCGGCGCGCTGGCCGGTGCCGACGCGATGTTCCGCGGCGCGATGTCGCCCTGGTCGGCGACCTGGTACTAGCTCCGGCGGGCCCCGCCCGGCTCAGCCCGGGGCGCCGGCTCAGCCCCGGGCGGCGGCGGGCCGGCGCAGCCGCCAGCCGGCGTACGCCGCCAGCTGGCGGACGATGAGCGCCCTCGGGATGGTGCCCGACCCGAGACCCGTGTCGCAGATCGACTGCCAGACGTCGCGACGGCGCCCGGCGAGATCGAGGACCGCGTCGATGAACCCCGGCTGCCGGCAGAGCTTCGACATCACCGCGGTCTGCCGCAGATGGCGGCCGAAGGCACGGTGCAGCGCCAGCCGGTAGGCGGCACCGGGATCTGCGGCCCCGTCGCCCGGCGCGGCCAGCGCGGATTCGGCTGCGAGCCGCCCGGATCGCAGCGCGTGGTGGATGCCCTCGCCGGTGATGGGGTTGACGTACGACAGCGCGTCGCCGGCCAGCAGCACCCGGCCGTCGGGCTGGCGCACCGGAGCGGAGGCGAGCGGCAGCCGGTGCGCGCGCAGGTCCTCGACGCCATCCACGAACGGCAGCAGCTTGCGCATCCGGGCCACGAGGTCGTCGGTGCCGCCGCCCCCGTCGGCCCTGGCCTCGGCCACCGACCGGCCGTACCCGACGTTGGCTCCCCCGCCCGGCAGCGGGAACGCCCACGCGTACGCGAGCGTGCCGGGCTCCTCGAGGACGATGACGAGCTCGTCGGCCATCCCGGCTGCCGGCAGGTCGAGGTAGCCGCGGACCGCGATGGCGACGTGCTCGGGCGGGTTGGGCGCGACGCCGAGCGCCCGGCGGACGACCGAGTTGGCGCCGTCGGCGCCGACGACCACCCGCGCCTCGATCTCGCCGTCGAGGACGACCCGATCGGCGCAGCGGTCGAGCGTGCGCATCCGGTGCCTGCGCAGCTCGACGCCGCGGGCCACCGCCAGCTCGACCAGCCGCGCGTCGAGCACCCGCCGCGGCACCACCGTGCACGCATCGGGCAGCGGCGCGGCGACCTCGACGCCGTACGGCGAGCGGACGTGCAGGCTGGTCACCGGCTCGTACCCGTCGAGCACCGACTCGGCCCCGAGCTCGCGGAGCTCGGTGATGCTGTGGGCGCTCACCCCGTCGCCGCACGGCTTGTCGCGCGGGAAGTCGGCCCGGTCGAGCAGCAGGACCCGTGCGGCGGGGTCGAGCTGGCGCGCGCGCAGGGCCGCCGCCGCCCCGGCCGGGCCGGCGCCGATGACGGCGAGGTCGTACGCCGGTGCGCTCATCGACCCATTGTTGCCCTGACCGGCCGAGGGCACCGCTTGGATCGGCCGATGATCGAAGCAATGCCGGGATTGCGCATGAGATCACGATGCCGGGGTAACGGAACGCGACAGTCAACCGATTGTGGAGTGAGCATGACTACCAACCGTCACCCCGTGGCGACGGCCGTGACCAGCGCGTGCGCAGCGGTCACGGCCGTCGCTGCGCTCGCCTGCTCCCCCGCCGGTGCGGCGGCCACCACGACGGTCGGCGAGTGGCAGCTCGACGAGCGGGCCGGAGCGACCGTCGCCCAGGACTCGTCGGGCAACGGCTACTCCGCGAGCATCGGCAGCGCCGTGACCCGTGGCATCGCCGGCGCGAGCGGGACGGCGTTCCGGTTCGCCCCGCCATCGGCCGACGTGAGCGATCCGCAGCGGCTGGTGAAGGTCCCCGATCAGGCCGGCCTGGACCCCGGCACTCGGGACCTGCACATCTCGCTGTGGGTGCGCACCAGCTACGCCGACGACTACAACGTCATGCAGAAGGGCCAGGCCACCACCGCCGGCGGCTTCTGGAAGGTGCAGCTCGACGACGGCTACCCCAGCTGCGTCCTCACCGGGGTCAGCAGCAGCGGCGCGCGGGTGTCGGCAGGGCTGACGTGGGCCACGCCGGTCGATGACGGCGCCTGGCACCACATCCTGTGCGAGAAGCTGGCCGGCTCCGTCCGGCTCACGATCGACGACGCGGCGCCGATGGTCACCTGGAAGGCCTTGGGCAGGATCAGCAACACCTGGCCGCTCGTCCTGGGCGGCAAGTGGTCGTGCGCCCCGGACAACGGCATCGACTGCGACTACTACCGCGGCGACCTCGACCAGGTCGTCCTGTCCATGGGCTGAGGGATGCCGACCGGACGGCATCGATGAGTTCCAGGGAGCCCCCGCATGCCCGCCACCGCCCGCACGCTCGCCGGCACCGCGGGGGTCGCCGGGCTCGCGCTCGCCACGGCGCTCGCCGGCACCGTGCCGTCCGGCGCCGCGACCGCCAGCACGACCAGCACGACCAGCACGGGCACCGGCCTGGTGGTCGTCGGTCGCTGGATGCTGGACGAGGAGCATGGCGCGACCTGGGCGCACGACGTCTCCGGCAACGAGCACGAGGGCAGCATCGGCGCGGAGGTCCAGCCGGGAGCGCCCGGCTACTACGAGACCGCCTTCCGGTTCGCGCCGCCGGCCGCCACGGTGAAGGACCCGGAGCGGCTGGTGATGGTGCCCGACGCGCCCGACCTCGACCCGGGCTGGCGGACGGTGCAGATCTCGCTGCGCGTGCGCACCAGCTACTCGGGCGAGTTCAACATCGTGCAGAAGGGCCAGGCCGCGACGGCAGGGGGCTTCTGGAAGGTGCAGATGGACGACGGCGTCCCCAGCTGCGTCTTCACCGGCGTCACGTCCGACGGCACCCGCTCGACGGTCGGCCTGAAGTACGGCAACCGCATCAACAACGGCGCCTGGCACCGCATCGTCTGCGAGAAGCACATCACGTACGTCCGCATGCAGATCGACGGCGGCACGCCGCTGGTCACCTACAAGCGGGCCGGCCACATCGCCAACACGTGGAACCTCGTCATGGGCGGCAAGGCGTCGTGCAACCCGTCGTACGGCTGGGTCGGCTGCGACTACTACCACGGCGACCTCGACTCGGTCGTCCTGTCGATGTCGAGCTGACCGGTCGTTCGCTGCTGGCACGAAAGCAATCATTGCCAACGGGCGTGGCACGCGCGCATCCTGGCGGCTACCGCACCAGGAGAACGGGATGCGACCATGACCGCACTCTCCCGCACCATCAAGCTGGGCGCCGTCGGCATCGCGGCCGGCGCCATGCTCGCAGCGACGCCGGGCGGCGCGGCGGCGGCAGGCGCGCCCACGACCACGACCACCGAGCGCACCCACGTCGACTTCGGCACGTTCGTCGAGGACTCGCCCCCGTGCACCAGCGAGCCCGTCGAGTGGACCGGCGGCTACGACACCGTCCTCACGACCGTCTCCGGCCCGACGACCTTCGTGCGGTCGCTCAATTACAGCCAGCAGCTCACCGGCGTCGGGCTCACCAGCGGCTCGTCGTACGTGCTGAACGCCCACTACCACGACATCGTGCGCACCGGCACCCAGGGCGTGACGGTCTTCGTCGAGCCGCTGATCTACGCGCAGGTCAGCAAGGACGGCCGCCCGAACTACGTCGTCCGCGAGATCATCACGCTGGTCATCGACCCGAGTGGCAACGTGGTGGTCAACTCCGATGTCAACAGCGGGGGCTGCGTGGGCTGAGTCCCTCGCCGCCCGGGGCCCGCTGACTACTCCTCGGGCGCCTTGCGCGCGCGGCTGGGCTGCACGCGCATCGGCTCGCCCTCCATCTTCGGGTAGTTCGGCGGGTACGGCGCCTCGCCCAGCCCGCGGTCGCGCTCGTCGCGCTCGGCCCACTCCAGCAGCGGCTCCAGCGCGCACACCGCGTCGTCGATGCCCGCGTGCAGGTCACCCAGCTCGGCGAACCGGGCCGGCATCGTCGCGATCGTGAAGTCCTCGATCGCCACGTCGGCGACCTCGTCCCAGGTGAGCGGCGCCGACACCGTCGCGTCGCGGCGCGCCCGCACCGAGTACGCCGAGGCGATCGTGCGGTCGCGCGCGTTCTGGTTGTAGTCGAGGAACACCTTGGCGCCGCGCTCCTCCTTCCACCACGCCGTGGTGACCAGATCGGGGACGCGCCGCTCGAGCTCGCGGCCGAACGCCAGTGCGGCGCGGCGCACCTCGGTGAACGACCAGCGCGGCTCGATGCGGACGTACGCGTGCAGGCCGCGGTTGCCGCTCGTCTTCGGCCAGCCGGTCATCCCGAGCTCGTCGAGCATCTCGCGGACGAACGGCACCACCCGCTGCGCGTCGGCGAAGGCGGTGCCCGGCTGCGGGTCGAGGTCGAGGCGCAGCTCGTCGGGGTGCTCGGTGTCGTGCCGTCGCGAGGGCCACGGGTGGAAGTCGATCGTGCCGAGGTTGGCCGCCCACGCCACCGCCGCCAGGTGGGTGACGCACAGCTCGTCGGCGTGCCGGCCGGACGGGAAGCGCACCCGCGCCGTCTCGATCCACTCCGGGTGCTTCTCCGGCACCCGCTTCTGGTAGATCGCCTCGCCCTCGGCGCCCTCCGGGTGCCGCTTCAGCGTCGTCGGCCGCTCGTGCAGCGCGCGGACGATGCCCTCCCCCACCGACAGGTAGTAGCGCACCATGTCCAGCTTCGTCTCGCCGCGCGCGCTGAAGTAGACCTTCTCCGGGTTGGTCACCTTCACGGTGAACCCGTCGACGTCCAGCTCGACGAACGGCGAAGCTGCCATACCGGCACCGTACCGGCCGCCGGGCGCGGGTGCAGCGCACCTCGCCCGCGGCGCCGAGGCGTCGGCCAGCACGTCCGCGAGCCGGTGGCCGGCGGCGAGCAGCGCGCGAGGTACTTCACCAGGTCGGCCAGTGCGATCCAGCCGAGGAAGGCCCACTCCCGCACGTCGTCGGCGTCGGCGCGCAGCACGGCCGGCACCCGGTCGGTCGCGAACGCGCCGGCCGGGTCGTGCAGCACCACCTCGCCGGGCGCGCGGCCCTGCCACTCCCCCGCGGGCCGGACCACGAGCGAGAGCTGCAGCCCGTCGGCGTACTGGGCGAAGAGGTGCCGCGCGTCGACGTCGGACCACCTGTCGCCGGCGCCGCGGGCCAGCGAGCAGCCGAGCACCAGCGCGGTCGTCGCCGGCTCGGCGGCGACGACGGCCACCAGCGCTCCAGCAGCGCGCGCTGGCGAGCGACCGCTGCCGGCATCGCGGCGAGCCACTCACCCATGCCCGCGACGCTACCCGCGACGTACGCTGCAGCCATGGGCTACGAGGTGGAGAAGACGGACGAGGAGTGGCGCACCGAGCTGGGCCGCGATGAGTACGCCGTGCTGCGCAAGGCGGCCACCGAGCCGCCGGGCACCGGGCCGCTGCTCGACGAGAAGCGGGTCGGCGTCTACCGCTGCCGGGCCTGCGGCAACGAGCTGTTCCGCAGCGAGACGAAGTTCGACTCGCACTGCGGCTGGCCGAGCTTCTACGCCCCGGAGCGCTCCGACGCGGTCGAGCTGATCCCCGACCACAGCCACGGGATGACCCGCACCGAGGTGCGGTGCGCCCGCTGCGGCTCGCACCTCGGGCATCTCTTCGACGACGCCCCCCAGACGCCGACCGGGGACCGCTACTGCATGAACTCGGTCTCGCTCACCTTCGAGACCGCTACCTAACCACCCGGTCAGGCCGATCTACCGCTCCCGCGAATCGGTGCCCGCGGCACGCATGACTTCGGCCCACCTGGGCATGATCACCGCACGCAACCGGGGCGTCCCGGGCTCTGTCAGGAGGCAGGCAGTGATCATCCTCGGGCTCATACTTCTCATCGTGGGCTTCATCATCGGCAGCTCGATCCTCTGGACGATCGGGATCATCCTTCTCGTCATCGGGGTCATCCTCTGGATCCTGGGCTCCATGGGCCGCGCGGTCGGCGGCCGCCGGCACTACTGGTAGAGCCGGCTGCATGCCGGCCCACCGGTGAACGACGAGCACGACGTCGCGAGCCGCCTCATCGGGTTGACCCCCGAAGAGGCGGCTCGCGTCGCGTCCGAGGAGGGCCTGCGGCTGCGGGTGATCGAGCCGGACCGGGCCTACACCATGGAGTACGCCGAGGACCGCATCAACGTCACCCTCGACGCCGCCGGCCGGGTCGAGACGGCGCGTCGCGGCTGAGCCGGACCTACGGCCGGCGCCTCACGGCAGGGCGGCGATGATCTCCGCGACGGGCTTGCGCGGCCCGGTGTAGAAGGGGATCTCGATCCGGGTGTGCAGGCGGGCGGTGGCCCCGCGCAGGTGGCGCATCAGGTCGACGATGCGGTGCAGCTCGTCGGCCTCGAAGGCGAGCATCCACTCGTAATCGCCCAGCGCGAACGCGGCGACCGTGTTGGCTCGCACGTCGGGGAAGTCGCGAGCCATCCGCCCGTGCTCGGCCAGCAGCGCCCGGCGCTCGGCGTCGGGCAGCAGGTACCACTCGTACGAGCGCACGAACGGGTAGACGCACACGTAGCGCCCCGGGTCCTCCCCCGCGAGGTAGGCCGGGATGTGGCCCTTGTTGAACTCCGCCGGGCGGTGCAGGCCCATCGCGCTCCACACCGGCTCGCAGGCCCGCCCCAGCCGGGTGCGCCGGAAGGCCGCGTTGACCTCCTGGAGGTCGTCGGCGCTCGGCGCGACCCACCACATCATCAGGTCGGCGTCGGAGCGGAAGCCGGACACGTCGTAGCAGCCCCGGGTGAGGACGCCCTTCGCCGCATACCCGTCGAGCACCTCCTGCACCTCGACAGCGGCAGCCGCGCGGTCGGCGTCGTCGAGGCCGCCGGCACCGGTGCGGGCGCGGAAGACCGCGTAGAGCACGTAACGGATCTCGTTGTTGAGATCGCGCGCCCTGGGCCTCGTCCGGCCGCTCGCGGCGCTGGTCTCATCCGTGATCAGGGGCTCGTCGGTCATGGCTCGATTGTCCCTCAGCCGGCGAGGGCCGCCAGTGCGCGGTCCACGGCGCACCCGGCGGTGCGGATGCAGGCCGGGACGCCGATCCCGTCGTACGCCGCGCCGCACACGGCGAGCGTCGGATGCGCCGCGACGGCGGCCTTGATGCGCTCGACGCGGGCCCGGTGACCGACGGCGTACTGCGGCAGCCCGCCACCCCAGCGGGTCACCCGGGAGGCGACCAGCCGGCCGCCGCCGCCGAGGGCGGCGGACAGGTCGGCGAGGCAGCCGGCGACCAGGTCGTCGTCGTCGCGCTGCACGTCGGACGCATCGCCGTGACGGCCGACCGAGCAGCGGATCACCTCGAGGCCCGGCGCCCGCTCCGCGAGCCACGGCCACTTGCGGGTGAGGAAGGTCGCCGCCTTGACCAGTCGTCCCTCGACGGCCGGCACCAGGAAGCCGGAGCCGGGCAGCCGGGGCAGCGATCCGGCATCGAGGACGAGCGTCACCAGCGCCATGCTCGCGTAGTCGATGCCGTCGAGCTCGCGCGCCGCGGCGGGAACGGCGTCGCGCAGCAGCCGGGCCGCCGGTCGCGCCGGCAGCGCGAGCACCACGACGTCGGCGCGCACCAGCTCCTCGTCGCGGGTGGGCCCCACCGTCAGCAGCCAGCCGTCCGGCGACCTGGCCAGCTCGCGCACCATCGCGCCGGTGCGCACCTGCGCGCCCGCGGCCGCGGCGGCGTCCGCGACGGCTGCGGCGAGCCGGCCGAGCCCGCCGCGGACCGCCCCGAAGACGGGGCCGGTGCCGGTGCTACGGCTGGCTCGCGCGGCGGCCACCAGCGAGCGGCGCTCGCGCGCCCGGGCAGCCAGGGCCGGCACGGTGGCGGCGAGGGACAGCTCGGCCGCGCGGCCCGCGTAGACGCCGCCGAGCAGCGGGTCGACCAGCCGGTCGACCACCTCGCGGCCGAGCCGCTGCGCGACGTACCAGCCGACGGCGACGTCGTCGCCGATCGGCGTGCGCGGGAGCGCGACGTCGAGCGTCATGCGAAGCAGCCCGGCGGACGAGAGCACCCCCGAGCGCGCGAGGGCGGCGAGGTCGCCTGGCACGCCCATGACGGTGCCGGCCGGGATCGGCCGCAGCGCGCCGCGGGTCCAGAGCGCCGCCTGCGTCGTCGCCGGGTGCACCAGGTCGTCGCCGAGCCCGACCTCGCGGGCCAGCGCGAGCGCCTCCGGGACGCGGGCGAGCAGCGCCTCGGCCCCCTCGTCGACGGCGAGGCCGGCAAGCTCGCTCGTGCGCAGCTTGCCGCCGAGCGCCGGGGAGCCCTCCAGCAGCGTCACGGCCGTGCCGGGCGGCGCCGCGCGGGCCAGCCGGTGCGCCGCGGCCAGCCCGGCGATCCCGCCGCCCACCACGACGGCGTGCCGGTGCGGCGCATCACCGGCACGGCCGGGCACCTCGCTCACGCGCTCACCCTGCCACGGCGCGGGAGGGGCGGCGTTACCGGATCGTTCCCGAGCCGGTGAAACCGGAGCGCTCGGGCCGCTGTCTCACCACCGACGGCGCCCCGCACGCAGGCCGGGGCGGCAGCTGGCTGGACACGGACAGGAGCGGGCGGATGACGACAGCTTCGGCACGGCGGTGGCGGCGCCCGGCGGTCGGCGCCGCGCTCGGCCTGACGGCGATCCTGGTGACGAGCGGGTGCGGCGGCAGCGGCGAAGGGGCCGGGAGCTCGTCCGCCGGCGGGCAGGCCGCCCCTGCGGCGGGCGCCGGCGACGTGGCGGGCGGCGGGACCGGCACCGCCGGTCGCATGCCGGCCAAGGCGGGCGGCGCCAGGTCGGGGTCGAGCGCCTTGCCGCCCGGCCGCGTCCTGCTGCGCCCCGGCACCGACGTCGACCGCTCCATCGTCTACCGCGCCGAGCTAGCGCTGCGGGTCCGCGACGTGGCGGCGCAGGCGGCCAGGGCCACCGACATCGTGACCGCGGCCGGCGGCTACCTCGCGAGCGAGCAGCAGAGCGGCAACGACAGCGACGACCTCGCGTTCAAGGTGCCGGCGGCGAAGTTCACCGAGGTACGGGCCGCCCTCGGCCGGCTCGGCACCCGGCTGTCGACGTCGGCGAGCGCCGAGGACGTCAGCGACCAGGTGGTCGACCTCACCAGCCGGGTCGCGACCGCCCGCGCCAGCGTCGCGCGGGTGCGCGCCCTGCTCGCCAGGGCGACCACCGTCGGGCAGATCGTCGACATCGAGGGCGAGCTGACCAGCCGGGAGTCCGACCTCGAGTCGCTCGAGGGACGGCTCGGGCTGCTCACCGACCAGGTAGCGCTGAGCTCGATCAGCCTCCAGCTCACCAAGGCCGGGCACCCGGCGCCGGCGGCGAGCCTCGACCGCGGCACCAGCTTCCTCGCCGGCCTGCGCGGCGGCTGGCACGCCTTCACCACCGCCGTGGTCGCGCTCGTCGTCGTCCTCGGCGCGGTGCTGCCCTTCGCCGTGGTCCTCGCCCTGCTCGGCGCCGCCTGGTGGTGGGGCAGGCGCGCGGTGCGCGACCGCCGTGGGACGCGGGCGCCGGCACCCGCGCCGGAGGCCTGAGCCGCGCTCAGCCCACCCGACCGGGCCGGTCGGTCACGGGGCGGCCCGGTCGGCCCGGTCAGCCACGAGCCGGGCCAGCTCGCGCAGCACGCCGGCGTCGTCGTTGACCGACCGGGTGCGGGCGAACGGCAGCCCGAGCGACGCGGCGAGCCCGGCCGCCTCGATGTCGAGGTCGTAGGCCACCTCCAGGTGATCGGCGACGAAGCCGCACGCGCACGCCACGAGACCGGCCGCCCCGGCGGCTGCCCTGGCCCGCACCACCTCGAGCACGTCCGGCCCGAGCCACGGCTCGGGGGTGCGCCCGGCCGACTGCCAGCCAACGGCCCACCGGTCGAGCCGCAGCCGCCCGGCCACCGCCTCGGCGGTCTCGCGCAGCTGCGCCGGGTACGGGTCGCCGGTGGCCAGGATGCGCTCGGGCAGCGAGTGCGCGGTGAACAGCACGTCGCTGCCGGGCGGGACGGCGGCGAGCGCGTCGGTCACCGCCGCGGCGAGGAAGTCGACGTACGCGGGCAGCAGGTGCCACGACTCGACGGTCTCAACCGGCACCCCGGCCAGCTCGCCCTCGGCGGCGGCCCGCTCGGCGTACTCCCCGACGGAGAACCGCGAGTAGTGCGGCGCCAGCACCAGGCCGACCACCCGGTGGGCGCCGCGCCCGGCCAGCTCGCGCACGCCGTCCTCGACGCTCGGCTGGGCGTGCTTCTGCCCGAGCGCGACGGCGTAGCGGCCGGCGTCGACGTCGTCGAGCGCGGCCTGCAGCCCCGCGCACTGCGCCGCCGTCAGCGCCCGCAGCGGGAACGTGCCGCCGAGCGCGTCGTAGCGCGCCACCAGCTGGGCGAGCAGCTCCGGCGTGGGCGGGCGGCCGCGCCTGATGTCGGTGTAGTACGCCTCGATGCCGTCGCGGTCGCGCGGCGTCCCGTACGCCATGGCGAGGACGCCGATCGGCGCTCTCACCTGGCGGACTCCTCGTGGACGAGCTCGACGACGCGGGTCAGCACGTCGGGGTCGGTGCCGGGCAGCACGCCATGCCCGAGGTTGAACACGTGCCCCTCGGCGGCCCGCCCGGCCCGCAGCACCTCGCGCACCCGCTCGGCCACCACGGGCCACGGCGCGAAGGCCACCGCCGGGTCGAGGTTGCCCTGCACCGCGCGGCCGGGGCCGATCCGGTCGACCGCGACGTCGAGCGGCACCCGCCAGTCGACCCCGACGACGTCGGCCCCGGCCCGGCCCATGAGGCCGAGCAGCTCGCCGGTGCCGACGCCGAAGTGGATGCGGGGCACGCCCGAGGCCGCCAGCCCGTCGAGCACCCGGGCCGACGCCGGCAGCACGTACCGCTCGTAGTCGGCGGCGGCCAGGGCACCGGCCCAGGAGTCGAACAGCTGCACCGCTTGCGCGCCGGCCTCGACCTGCACCCGCAGGAACGCGAGGGCGATGTCGGCGAGGCGGTCGAGCAGCGCGCTCCAGAGCGGGTCGCGGGAGTACATCAGTGCCTTGGTCCGCTCGTGGTTGCGCGAGGGACCGCCCTCCACGAGGTAGCTCGCGAGCGTGAACGGCGCGCCGGCGAAGCCGATCAGCGCGGTGCCGCCGAGCTCGGCGCGAAGCGATCGGACCGCCTCGGCGACGTACGCGACGTCGCCCGGCTCGAGCGGCCGCAACCGCTCGACGTCGGCCGGCTCCCGCACCGGCCGGGCGATGACCGGCCCGACGCCGGGGACGATGTCGAGGTCGACGCCGACCGCCGCGAGCGGCACCACGATGTCGGAGAACAGGATCGCGGCGTCGACGCCGTAGCGGCGCACCGGCTGCATGGTGATCTCGTGGATCAGGTCGGGGCGGCGGCAGGCGTCCAGCATGGCGACGCCCTCGCGGAGCCTGCGGTACTCGGGCAGCGCCCGCCCCGCCTGGCGCATGAACCAGACCGGCGCGTGCGGGACCGGCTTGCGCCGGCACGCGTCGAGGAACGGGCTGGGACGCTCGGGTGCGCTGGACGGGCCGGACGGGCTGCTCACCGGCTGATGCTCCCACGCCGACCCCGGCACCGCCCGCCGCGACGGCCCCGGCGGAGCAGCGGTCGAGCGGCGGCTAAGCGGCGGCGATGCCGGTCGAGACGGCGACCACGGCCGGTGCCTGGCCGCGCAGCATGGCGGCGCCGCAGGCGGTGCACACCCACTCGGCGCAGTCGGCGTCGTGGCCGTCGGCGCACGGCGGCTGCTCGAACGGCATCTCCGTACGGCAGATCACGCAGAACATGTCTTCCAGCACGCGACGACCTTCGCACGCGCCGTGACGGGAGCGCGGGAGGCGCGGGCGGCGTGTCGCGACCGCGCGGAGAGGTTGCCGTGCCCCGGCGCGCCGCAGGCTCCCGCGCCGGCCGCGGCGACCTACGCTGGTGCCCATGCGCGCCGGCAACCTGCCACCCACGGCTCCGGCGGCCTTCGCCGAGGCCGTCACGAGCCTGCGGTCGGTCAGCGTCCGCGCCGAGGTGGTGCTGACCGAGACCCCGGCGCCGACCCGGCTCGCGCCGCACGCGTTCGCCCTCGGCGCCGAGGTCGTCGACGACGGCCTCGAGCTCGCCACCGGGCGGCTGGTGCTGCTCTACGACCCGGCCGGCGACCCGGCGTGGGGCGGCCCGATGCGCATCGTCGCGTTCGTCCGGGCCGACCTCGAGCACGAGATCGCGACCGACCCGTTCCTCGGCGGGGTGGGCTGGAGCTGGCTGCTCGACGCCTTGGGGGCGCACGGGGCGGCCTACGCCGCGGCCGGGGGCACGGTGACGAGGGCCGCGTCGGAGAGCTTCGGCGCGATGGCCGGGCGGGCGACGAGCGCTGAGGTCGAGGTACGGGCGTCGTGGACGCCGCTGGACGTCGACCTGTCCGCGCACCTGCGCGCGTGGTGCGACGTCCTCTGCTACGCGGGCGGCCTGCCGCCGGTCGCGCCCGGCGTCGCGCCGCTGCCGCCGCCGCGCAAGCGAGCCGGCGGCGGCTGAGCTGGCTCAGCTGGCTCAGCCGGCTCAGCCGGCGAGCAGGGCGGCCGACCGCGGGCCGGTGCGCGCGGCGGCGCCGACGCGGGGCAGGCGCAGGGCGAGCCGGGTACCGGCCCCCGGCGCGGCGTCCACGGTCAGGCTGCCGCCGGCGAGGCGGACCCGCTCGCGGAGCAGGCCGAGGCCGACGTGGCGGCCCTTGTCCGGGCGCACGGCCGCCGGGTCGAAGCCCGGCCCCTCGTCGTGGACCTCGGCGACGATCTCGTGCTCGCTGACCTGCAGGGAGATGACCGCCTCGTCGACGTCGGCGTGCTTGACGACGTTGACCAGCGCCTCCTGGAAGAAGCGGTAGACGGTGATCGCGGTGACCAGCGAGAGCGGGTACGGCTCGTCCGGCCAGCTCACCTCGACGGCGAGGCCGTAGCGGGCAGCCATGTCGTCGCGCAGCATGCTCACCGCGCGGGCGAGGTCGCCGTCGCGCAGGGCCGGCGGCCGGGTGCGGGCCATGACCGCGCGCACCTGCTCCTCGGCCTCGGCGACGTAATCGGCGGCGCGCTCGAGCTGGGCCGGCACCGGCCCGGATGACAGCACGTCGGCCAGCAGCGTGCGGGCCAGCGCGAGCGACTGCGCGACCGTGTCGTGCAGCTCCGCGGACAGCTGCCCGCGGGTGCCCTCCTCCGCCGCGACGAGGCCGGACAGCAGCTCGTACATGCCGGCGCTGGCGGTCTCGGCGGTGCGCCGGCGGCGCTCGGCGAGCTCGTCGGCGACCCGGACCCGCAGGTGCAGCGCGTCGAGCGTCCGCTCGAGGGCGGCGAACTCCGCGCTCGCCCGCAGCAGGGCGCCGCGCGAGCGGGGGCGCGGCAGCATCGACGTGCCCGGCTCGGTGAGCCGGCGGACCGCGTCGGCGTTGAGCTCGTGCAGGGACGCGGACAGCCGCGACGCCCCGTAGCCGGTCACCGCCGCCGGCAGCAGGCCGACGACGACCGCGACGAGCACGCTCGCGCCGGTCCGGCCGTCCAGCGCGCCGAGGGCGGACAGCGCCACCACGGCCGCGAGGCCCGCGGTGAGCGCGGCCGCCGCCGTCCCTCCGCCCGCGAGCACGGCGAGCGGCAGGGCAGCCGGCCACGAGCGGCGACGGGTCACGGCTGCGCGCCGACCTCCGCCCTGTCGAACGATCCCTCCAGCGCAGCTTCGAGCACGCCGGTGGTGGTCCAGCCGTCGTCGCCGTCGGCGACGGGGCCGGTCAGCGGGACGGCCGGCACCGCGTGGCCGGACTCGATCTCGGCCAGGTCGGGGTCGGCCGCGATGGCGATGGCCCCGAGCAGCGAGGCGACCGCGCGCTCGGCCGAGTGCAGCTCGTCGACGATCTCCCCGACCGGGTCGGGGCCCTCGGGCAGGCTGGCCAGCCGGGCCAGCCTGGCAGCCGACTCGCGCAGGGTGAGCAGCGCCGGCCAGGTGTGGGCACCGAGGTCGCCCAGCGCGCGGGCGGTCTCCCCGGCCAGCTCGGCCCTGGACAGCGCCTGGTCCCTGGACGCGGTCAGCTCGGCGACCGACAGCCAGCTCTGCGCCTGCCGCACCATGACGGCGGCGAGCGCCTGCTCGCGGCGCAGGAACGGCGGCGCCCCCGCCGGGCGGCGGGCGATCATGACAGCCAGCGGGTGGTCGCGCTCCCCCAGCACGGCCGAGCAGTACGGCCGGCCGTCCTGCACGCCGCTGACCAGCCCGCGCGAGCCGAGCGCGCGCAGCACCCACGGCTCGTCGAACGTGTCCGCGACGGCCACCCGCCTGGTCACCCGGTGCTCGTCGCCCACGTAGTGCACGGGGGTGTCGCCGTCGAAGATGACGATCTCGGCGTCGCCGCCGAACAGCCGCGCGGCGGCCGACAGCACGACCCGCGCCGACACGTCGGTGGAGCGCCCGGCCACCCGCTCCTGGCCCATCGCGAGCTCGGCGAACAGCCTGGCCTCGAACGCCTGCTGGGTCTGCTGGTCATAGGACACCCAGAGCAGCCCGAGCGGCACGACGAGGGCGAGCAGGCCGAACGGCCCGTGCAGCGCGAGCCAGGCGGCGAGCAGCCCGATGCTGGTGTTGCCGACGCTGGACAGCAGGTTGAGCGGGCCGGCGCTGGTGAGGACGCTCGCCAGGCGCTGGGTGGTGGTCATCGAGATGGCGACCGCGACGGCGACGTAGTTGACCGCCCAGAAGACGGCCATGCCGGCGAGACCGCCCAGCACGCCGCCCCCAACGGCGATCGCGGTGGCCGCGGCTGCCGCGGTGGACGCCGCGAACTGGGCGACGTTGAACTCGACCTTGAGCCGCGGCCGGTGCCGGAAGGCCTGCGCGGCGAGCACGCCGAGCATGACCGCGACGACCGTCCACGCGCCCGGGTCGAGCACCAGCGCAGCGCCGACCGCCGACTCGGTGAGCGACATCGCCCACTGCTGGCGGCCGAAGGACAGGTAGACCGTCGCGATCTCGCTGACCGCGACCACGATCGCGAGCAGGCCGATCGCGTACCAGCCCGGCCGGCCCCAGCCGGCGTACGTCGCCGCGGCGCTCGCCACCGCGAGGCAGCCGACCGCGGCCGAGCGGATCCGCACCGCTGCGGGGACCGGCCTCATGAGCGCGCTCCGTCGTGGCCGGCACCGGGGCCGGTGGAGTCGCGGCCAGGCGTGCGGGCCCAGGACGCCGCGGCCCACGATCCGGCCGCCCAGGAACCGGCCGCCCACGAGGCGGCGGCCCAGGACGCGGCCCGCGCCCACGACGAGGAGGCCCACGAGGCGGCGCGCGCCCAGGAGGCGGCCTCCCACCAGCCGGAGGCCCACTGGTTGCCCTGCCACGCGCTGCCCGCCCACGAGGCGGCCCGCGCCCACGAGGCTGCGGCCCACGAGGCTGCCGTCATCGAGACCTGGGCCCAGGGGCTGGTCGTCCAGGCCACCGCGTCGAAGCTGCCCTCGCCGGCGTCCCGCGCGGCGGCCCGGTCGGCCTGCTCGGCGGCGTGCACCAGGCCCTCGCCGGCGCGCGCCCCGATGCCCTTGCCGCGCACCGGCCGGGCGGCGACCCGCAGGGCGGACTTGGCCTGGCGCGGGGTGGCCCGCGGGTGGTCGGCGAAGTACAGGGCGGCGACGCCGCTGGTGACGGCGGTCGCCTCGCTCGTGCCCGAGCCGCGCCACAGCCCGCTCGGCTGGCGCGCCTCCGGGTACTGCTGGGCGATGAGCGAGCCGGGCGGCAGCAGACCGAGCACGCCGACGCCGGAGGCGACCACGTCCGGCTTGTCCACGCCCGCGATCCGGGCGCTGCCGGAGAACGGCGCGATCCGGACCCGGCCCTTGGTGGCGTCGGCGGCGCCGACGGTCAGCGCGCGGGGGTCGAAGCCGGGGTCGGCGACCTGGCCGGGCACGTTGCCGGCCGCGGCGACGACGAGGACGCCGGCGTCGCGCACCCATTGGGTGGCGAGGTTCAGCGGGTCGGCGCCCCACTGGCCGCCGGTGGGCAGGCCGAGGGCGATGTTCGCGACCTGGACGGAGTCCGCGTGCAGGGCCACCCAGTTCAGCCCGGCGAGCACGGCGGCCAGCGACGTCGTGCCGTCAGCGCTCGCCACCTTGACGACGTCGACGGTGGCGCCTGGCGCCACGCCGACCGGCCGCCCGCCGCTGCCGGGAGCCGGCCCGCCGGCGATCAGCGAGGCGAGGAAGGTGCCGTGCCCGAAGCCGTCCGCGAACGTGCCGGAGGTGAGGGGCTGCTGCAGGTCGATCAGCGGCGAGGTGTCGACCACGTCGACGAGGCGGCCGCCGGCCCTGGACAGGGCCGCCGTGTCGCTCACGCCGGTGTCCACGAGGGCGACGGTGACGCCGCGACCGGCGCCGGTCCGGCCGGCGCGGCCGCCGATCCGCTGCCACGCGGCGACGGCCGGGCCGGTGCCCGTGTCGTGCCCGGCGAGGACGACCTTGGCGTCCGGGCGCAGCCCGAGCACCCGCGGGTCGCGGGCGAGGCCCGCGAGCGCGGCCGCCGAGCCGGCGACCACCTCGCTGCGCACGCCCGGCAGCACGCCGACGACCCGTACGCCGGGAGCGGTCACCCCGGTCGTTCCCACCAGGGCGACGACAGCGCGCAGCTGCCGGTCCCCGTGCGGGGAGATCCGCTGGTGCTCCGGTGCCGCGCTCGTGGGCCCGGCTCCGCTCGCCGTGACGGCAGCGAGCAGAGCGGACACGAGGACGGCCGGTGCCGCGACTCGACGCCGCCGATGCAGGAGAGACACGCACGCCTCCGCAGTCGCAATCCGGCACCGGGCAGTCCGGTACCTGTCCTGGCGATCGGCCGCGGCCACCCGCGACTTTCGCTCCTGGCCCACCATTCGCCCGATCGGAGCAGTCAGGAGGGGCGCCCGGCCCCGTCCTCCGTGACCATGAGCCGCCGCGGGCCGGGGCGGCGGGCAGCGCGGGCCATGGCGGGACTACAGCGGACCGCCTCGTGGACCGAAAGAACGGCAGGCGGCCACCCGCACGGTGGCTGGAACGACGAACCCGCACGCGGTGCGGGACGAAGCATCTGGAGGAACGGTGACAACGCTGGTGGAGCGGGCCGGGCAACCGGCCGGTCCTGGCTCGTCGCCAGGCTTCACGGCCATGGTGGTCGACGACCACCCGCTCGTGCGCGAGTCGATGGTCAGCCGGCTCACCGCCATGGGCGCTCGCGAGGTCGTCGAGGCCGCCAGCGTGGCGGAGGCACGGGCCAGGGCGCACGCCAGCGGGCCCCGCGAGCTCTGCGTCCTCGACCTCGGCCTGCCCGACGGCTCCGGCCTGGACCTCCTGGCCGACCTGCGCTCCGCCGGCTGGACCAGGCTGGTCGTGCTGTCGGCCGCCGACGACCCGTACTCGGTGCGCGCGGCGTTCGTCGCCGGTGCGCAGGGCTACCTGCTGAAGTCGGCCTCCCCGCTCGTCGTCGCCGACGGCGTGCGCCGGGTGCTGGACGGCGGCGTGTACGCCGACCCGTCGGTCGCGTCGCTGCTCGCGGTGGGGCTGCGCGGCACCCCGGCGTCGGAGGGCGTCAGCGAGCTGTCCGGCCGCGAGCTCGAGGTGCTGCGCCTGGTCGCCGACGGCCAGTCGAACAAGCAGATCGGCGACAAGCTCGGCCTGTCGGCCCTCACCGTCAAGAGCCACCTCGCCCGCATCGCCCGCAAGCTCGGCACCGGCGACCGGGCCGAGATGGTGGCGCTGGCCATGCGCGCCGGCGTCATCCGCTGAGCGGCGGAGCGGGCCCGGCCCCGCGCCGCCGCTTCGCGCCACGCTGCAGCCGTCCGGGCGGACGGGCCGCCACCTCCCCGGCCCGCCACCCGGTTCGGCGTACCGTAGGTCCGTGACGTCCCGCTCGACCGACATGCCGAGCGGGTCGAACGACGGGGGTGCCCTGGAGGGCGGACTCGGTGAGGGCGAGTCGGGTGCCGGCCCGTCCGGCGACCCGCGCTCGGTGCTCCTGCTGACCCCACGCGAGGGCGTCCCGCCCGTCGTCGAGACCGCCGCCGCCCTCGCGGCGACCGTCGACGCGCTCGGGCGCGGGACCGGCCCGGTGGCGGTCGACGCGGAGCGCGCGTCCGGCTACCGGTACGGCCAGCGGGCCTACCTGGTGCAGCTGCGGCGCAGCGGGGCCGGCACCGCGCTCATCGACCCGATCGCCTGCCCTGACCTCTCCGCGCTCGGCGACGCGATCACCGACGCCGAGTGGGTGCTGCACGCCGCCAGCCAGGATCTGCCCTGCCTCGCCGGCATCGGCCTGCGCCCCGGCCGGCTGTTCGACACCGAGCTCGCCGGGCGGCTGGCCGGCTTCGAGCGGGTCGGCCTCGGGGCGATGGTCGAGCGGGTCCTCGGCATCCGGCTGGAGAAGGGGCACTCGGCCGCCGACTGGTCGCGCCGGCCGCTGCCCGAGCCGTGGCTGCGCTACGCGGCGCTCGACGTCGAGGTGCTCGTCGACCTGCGCGACGCGCTCGAGGAGGAGCTGCGCCGGCAGGACAAGCTGGCGTGGGCGCACGAGGAGTTCGCCGCGCTCGCCGTCGCCCCGCTGCCCCTGCCCCGCCGGGAGCCCTGGCGGCGGACGTCCGGCATCCACCGGGTGCGCAACCGCCGGCAGCTCGCCGCGCTGCGGGCGCTCTGGGAGGTGCGCGACGCGCTGGCCGCCAAGCGCGACGTCGCGCCCGGCCGGCTGCTGCCGGACGCGGCGCTCGTGGCGGCCGCGACCAGCGGGCCCGCCACGCTCGAGGCGCTGCGCGCCATCTCGGGCTTCGGCGGCCGGGCGGTGCGCGGCAACGCCGAGCCGTTCCTGGCCGCCCTCGCCGCCGCGACGGCCCTGCCCGACGACGAGCTGCCCTCGTCCACCCCGTCCTACGACGGGCCGCCGCCGGCCGCCCGCTGGGCCGACCGCGACCCGGTGGCCGCCGAGCGCCTGACCGCGGCCCGCGCCACCGTCACCGCGATCGCCGACGGGCACCGGCTGCCGGTGGAGAACCTGCTCTCCCCCGACCTCGTCCGCCGCCTCGCCTGGACTCCGCCGGAGCCGCTCACCGCCGCCGCGGTCGCCGAGGTGATGACCGCCGCCGGCGCCCGCTCGTGGCAGGTCGGCCTCACCGCCGACCCGCTGACCGACGCGCTCGCCGCCGCCCCGGAGGGACCCGCTGAGCCACTCGCCGAGCCGCCCGGGTAGCGGGGCCGGTCGACGGCCGGCACGGGCCGCTCGCGTGGGGGATCGGAGTCGTGCGGGCGCGGAGCAGGTCGTGACCACCGGCGAATGACATTCGGTTACCAACGGGTAATATGGTGTCGCCGCCTCACCGCCGGGAGCCGCCGTGACGCAATCCAGACCACCCAGGACCGTCCGCGACGTCGTGCTCGTCGACGGGGTGCGCACCCCGTTCGGCAAGGCCGGCCCCACCGGCGCCTACGCCGAGACGCGGGCCGACGACATGGTCGTCCGGGTCATCCGCGAGCTGCTGCGGCGCAACCCCGGGCTGCCGCCCGAGCGCGTCGACGACGTGGCGATCGCCGCCACCACGCAGATCGGCGACCAGGGGCTGACCATCGGCCGGACGGCCGCGCTGCTCGCCGGCCTGCCGCGGTCGGTGCCCGGCTTCGCCGTCGACCGGATGTGCGCCGGTGCGATGACCGCGGTGACCACCACCGCGAGCGGCATCGCCTTCGGCGCGTACGACGTGGTCATCGCGGGCGGCGTCGAGCACATGGGCCACCACCCGATGGGCGAGGGCGTCGACCCCAACCCGCGGTTCCTCGCCGAGAAGCTGGTCGACATGTCGGCGCTCGTCATGGGGCAGACGGCGGAGAACCTGCACGACCGCTACCCGCGCCTCACCAAGGAGCGGGCCGACGCCTTCGCCGCCGCGAGCCAGCAGCGGTACGCGAAGGCGCTCGCCGACGGCAAGGTGCAGCGCGACCTGGTCGAGGTGGCCGTCCGCAGCAGGGAGCTCGGCTACGGGCTCGCGACCGCCGACGAGCAGCCCCGCCCGGACACGACGGTCGAGGGTCTCGCCAAGCTGCGCACGCCGTTCCGCCCGCACGGCCGGGTCACCGCCGGCAACGCCGCCGGGCTCAACGACGGCGCCACCGGCTGCCTGCTCGCCGCCGAGGACGTCGCGCGCGAGCTCGGCCTGCCGGTGCGGATGCGCCTGGTCGGCTACGCGTTCGCCGGCGTCGAGCCGGAGGTCATGGGCGAGGGCCCCATCCCGTCGACCGAGAAGGCGCTCGCCCGTACCGGCCTCGCCATCGGCGACATCGGGCTGCTCGAGCTCAACGAGGCGTTCGCCGTGCAAGTGCTCGCCTTCCTCGAGCACTTCGGCATCGCCGACGACGACCCGCGGGTCAACCCGTACGGCGGCGCGATCGCCATCGGGCACCCGCTGGCGTCCTCCGGCGTGCGGCTCATGACCCAGCTGGCGCGCCAGTTCGAGGAGCGGCCCGACGTCCGGTACGGGCTGACCGCCATGTGCGTCGGCCTCGGCATGGGCGGCACGGTGATCTGGGAGAACCCGAGCTGGAGCGGCGCATGAGCACGACAAGCACGGCAGGCACGACAAGCACGGCACCGGCCCGCGACGAGATCCCCGACGTGCCTGGCGAGCGGCTGACGAAGGCGCTGGTACGCCTGGCCGACCACCGCAGCGGCAAGCGGTTCGCGATCGTGACCCTCGACAACGGCGAGGACCACACCAAGCCCAGCACGCTCGGTCCCGGCGGCCTGAAGGCTCTCGACGCGGCGCTGGACGCCGCCGAGGCGTCCGACGCCGACGCCATCGTCGTGACCGGCAAGCCGTTCTGGTTCATCGCCGGGTTCGACCTCACCACCATCGGCTCGGCCGGCGGCCGCGACGATCGGGCCGGTGCGCTCCGGCTGGCCCGGTACGGGCATCACGTGCTCGGCCGGCTGGGCACCGGCCCCAAGCCGACGTTCGCCCTCGTGGGCGGCGCCGCGCTCGGCGGCGGGCTCGAGCTCGCGCTGCACTGCCGCTACCGCACGGTCTCCACGGGGGTGACCGCCGTCGCGCTGCCCGAGTGCTTCCTCGGCCTGCTGCCCGGCTGGGGCGGCACCTACCTGCTGCCCAACCTGATCGGAGCCGACCGGGCAGTGCAGGTCATCATCGACAACGCGCTCAACCAGAACCGGATGCTGACCGGTCGGCAGGTGCACGAGCTGGGCATCGCCGACGTGGCGATCGCGCCGGCCGACTTCCTCGAGCGCTCCCTCGACTGGGCCGTCGGCGTCCTCACCGGCGCCGTCACGGTGGACCGCCCCGAGCCCGACCGTGGCGAGGCGTGGGCCGCCGCGGTGGCCCGCGGCCGCGCGCTCGCGGACGCCCGCGTGCGGGGCGCGGCACCGGCGCCGTATCGCGCTCTCGACCTCGTCGCGCTGGCCAGGACGGCGAGCCGCGCCGAGGCCTTCGAGGCGGAGAGCCAGGCCGTCGCCGACCTCGCCGTCAGCCAGGAGCTGCGGGCCGGGCTGTACGCCTTCGACCTGGTGCAGAAGCGAGCGAAGCGCCCGGCCGGCGCGCCCGACCCGTCGCTCGCCCGCGAGGTGACCAAGGTCGGCATCGTGGGCGCCGGCCTGATGGCGAGCCAGCTGGCGCTGCTGCACGTGCGCCGGCTGGAGGTGCCGGTCGTCCTCACCGACGTCGACCAGCAGCGCATCGACAAGGGCGTCGGCTTCGTGCATGCCGAGATCGACAAGCTGCTGCAGAAGGGCCGGCTCGGCCCCGACAAGGCCAACCGGCTGAGGCGGCTCGTCACCGGCTCGCTCGACAAGAGCGCTTTCGCCGACTGCGACTTCGTGATCGAGGCGGTCTTCGAGGACCTCGGCGTCAAGCGGCAGGTGCTCGGCGAGCTCGAGTCGTACGTGAAGCCGGAGTGCGTGCTCGCCACCAACACGTCGTCGCTGTCGGTCAGCGCGATGGCGGAGGGGCTCGCGCATCCGGACCGCGTCGTCGGCTTCCACTTCTTCAACCCGGTCGCGGTGATGCCGCTGCTCGAGATCGCCCGCGGCGAGCGCACCGACGACTCGACGCTCGCCACCGCCTTCGCGGTCGGCAAGAAGCTCGGGAAGACCTGCATCGCGGTCAAGGACGCGCCGGCCTTCGTGGCCAACCGGCTGTTCATGCGGTTCTTCAACGAGGTGACGCGGGCGATCGACGAGGGCGCCGACTTCGACGTCGCCGAGCACGCGCTCGACCCGCTCGGGCTGCCGATGACGCCGCTGCAGCTGCTCACGTTCACCGGGCCGGCGGTGTCGTACCACGTCATGCGCACGCTGCACGACGCGCTTCCCGACCGGTTCTACGTGTCGGACAACCTCGGCCGGGTCGTCGAGAGCGGCGTCACGAGCTTCTTCGGCCCGGACGGCGCGCTCGACCCGCGGGTGCGCGGGCTCTACCGGCAGGGGCCGGTGACGGTGTCCGGCGAGGAGATCCTGCGCCGCGCCGTCGAGGCGATGGCCGACGAGATCGCCCGGTTGCTCGACGAGGGCGTCGTCGCCGAGCCGGCCGACGTCGACCTCGCGCTGATCACCGGCGGCGGCTACCCGTTCCACCTCGGCGGCATCACGCCGTACCTCGACCGCACGGGCGTGTCCGAGCGGGTGACCGGACGCCGCTTCGCCCCGCCGGGGGTCGCGACGCTGCCATAGGCCGTTCGCGCGCCGAAATCACCCGATCGACCTATCCAGTTCCAGCGGCGCGCGGGTAACCATCCGGTATGCCGATCGAGGGCTCGCTGACCGCGCTCCGCCGCGCGGCGCTGGCCGTCTGCGTGATGCACGACCTCGACCTGGTGCCGACGAGTGGCGGCATCGCGCTGACGGGCCACCCCGTCGTGCCGGTGGACTGGACCGAGTGCCTGCTGGCGGTCGGCCACGCCGACCCGGAGAGCGACGAGGGCCGCGAGCGGCTGGCCCGGTGGCTGCTGGCCAGGCGCTGGCTCGCCGACCGTCCGGACGACGGCATCGCCGCGATGGCCCGGCCGGTGGGGCTGCCGGTGGGCCACGCGCTGCATCCGGGCGCCGCGTGGGTGCGCCGCCGCGTCCTCGGCGACGCGCTCGATCTCGGCATCGGTCTCGTCGGGCTCGCGCCCGGCCGGCCGGACGACGTCGTCGTGGTGCCGGACGAGGCGCTCGCCGCGGCCGGCGTCGACGCGGTGGCTCTGTGGCCCGCGGCGCGCGGCTACCTCGAGCGGATGGGCGCGATGGCGGCCGCCCGCTGGGCGCGCGCGCCCGGCGCTGCGCTGCGCCCGATGGGCGACTGCGACGTGGTGACGCTGCTCGGGTCGGCGCAGCTGCGGCGCGCGCTGGTGGCCGGCGAGGCGGGCGGCATGCGCGCGGTCGCGGCGCCGATGCGCACCCGCGGCTGGCTCGACCTCGCCCGCATCGACCCCGCGTTCGCGCTCGCCGCGGCGGCGGCGACCGCGCCGGCCGACCGCGGCTTCGAGCGGCCCGTCCTCGTCACGGCCGAGGAGGTCGTGCTCGCCAAGGCCGACGGCCGCCCCGCCGAGATCGTGCTGCGCGACCCGTCGGCCAAGCAGTCCTGGGAGCGCGACGTCCTCTACCGCTGATCCGGCTCTACCGCTGATCCGGCGGCGATCACGACCTCCTGCTCGGTCACCTCGAGCGTCGGTGCCCCGACCATCTGGCGGACCGGCTCGCGCTGCTCGTGAGCGTGGGAGGCGCTCCCCTGGAGCGCGTCGCGATGCCGCCACGTCGTGACCCCGATGACCCGCCCACGCTCCCGGTCGGCGCAGACCAGCACGGCGCAGAGCCCGTCCAGGCCCTCGACGGCGGGCAGCGCCCGGGCGCGGAGCGCCTCGACGGCGGCGTCGACGCCGTCCGCACCGACGTCGAGGACGGAGATCCGGTTCCAGCAGCCGGGCTTGGGCTGCTCGGTCACCCGCATCTCGACGACCTCGGCGGGCGTGGTGTCGAACGTCGCGCCGTACCGCTCGCGCACCTCGTCCTGGAGCCGCTTCGCGAGCGGATCGCTGCCGCGCAGCGCGTCGAGATCGGCCCAGAACGACACCACCGAGCCCCGGCCGCCCTGCCGGTCGACCGCCATCGCGATGCCCTGGTTGCCAGCCTGCCCCTGGATCATAGGGACGACCTGCTGCCTCACATGCGCGATGATCTCGTCGACCCGTCCTCGGTCCGCCGTCACCAAGAGCGCCCGTACGTACATCGCCACCTCCCGCTGGTCGCAGTCCGCGGCACATCATGCCGCGATGCTCGACGCCGTTCTCCCCCGCTGCTCGTCGCGGCACGCCGGCACCCGCCCGGATAGTCCGGCCGGCCGCCCGACTGCGCCATTCGGCCTGCTCAGCAGCGATTCCCGGCCGCCGATAGGGAGGCGTGTCCTCACGCAGGGAGCGTCTCGTACGGGTGCCGGTGGCCTGCCTGGCCGCCGCCGCGCTCGTCGCACCCGGCTTCCTCGCCGGCAGCTTGCTGCTGCCGGCCGGCTCGCTCGGCCTGAAGGCGCTCGACCACGGGTTGCTGCTGGCCGGCGGCTGCGTGGCGGTGCTCGCCTGCTGGCGGGTCGTGCGCTCCACCGAGGGCCGCGACCGCCGCGCCTGGGTGCTGCTGGCCACGTCGCTCTCCTGCTGGCTGGCCGGCACCTTCGACTACGCGGTGCGCGACTTCCTGGTCTCGCCGTCGCAGCTGGGAGCCATCGACGGCGAGGCGTGCTACCTGCTCGCCGTGCTGCTTGCGTTCGCCGCCTTTCCCCGCTTCACCCGCGAGCCGGCCGCGTTCAGCACGTGGGGCCGGCGGATGCTCGACGCGCTCACCGTCGTCTCGGCGGCCTCGTTCGTGACATGGGACGTCGCGCTGCGGGTCATCCTCCGCCACCACGCGCCGGAGCTGGCGTGGTGGACGGCCTTCCTGTACCCGCTCGGCGACCTCGTGCTCGTGTCGTTCAGCGTGCTGGTCGCCGCGGCCGCACCGGCCAGGCGGCGGGTCTCGCTCACCCTGCTGGCGTGCGCGATAGCGGCCTTCGCTCTCTCCGACACGGGCGTGGCGACGCTGCGCTCGATGCACCGCTACCACGACGGCGCCCTCACCGACGTGGGCTGGATGGTCGGCTGCCTCCTCGGGGCGGCGGCCGCGTCGTGCTTCAACACCGTTCGCGGCGAGCCGTCGCGCCGGATCGCGCGGGCGCGGGCGTGGCGCGCGGCGTTCCTGCCGTACGCCCTCGTGGTGCCGGCCGCGTCGGTCATGCTGGCCGACGCGCTGCTCGGCCGGGCGCCGGACGCCGGGTCGATGGTGCTGGGCGCGATCGTGCTCGCGTTCGTCCTCGCCAGGCAGGTGCTCACGATCGTGGAGAACATGCGCCTGGTGGAGCAGCTCACCGGCCGGGAGGCGGAGCTGCGCCGGCAGGCGTCCGAGGACACCCTCACCGGCCTGGCCAACCGCCGGCTGTTCGGCGAGCGGCTCGAGCAGGCGCTGCGGGAGCGCCCGCCGGACGAGGTCGCCGTGCTGTTCGTGGACATCGACGACTTCAAGGTGGTCAACGACACGCTCGGCCACCGAACCGGCGACGAGCTGCTCGTGAAGGTCGGCAACCGGCTGGTGGCCTGCGTGCGCGGCGGCGACCTGCCGGCCCGCCTGGGCGGCGACGAGTTCGCCGTCCTGCTGACGACGGGCGGCCTCGCGGCGGCGCGAGCCGTGGCGTCGCGGCTCACCAAGGCGATGCACCAGCCGGTCGTCTGCGGCAACCTGCCGGTGTTCGTCCGGGCGAGCCTCGGCATCGCGGTCGGCACCGACGCCAGCGAGCGCACGTCGCAGCAGCTGCTGGAGCGCGCCGACATGGCGATGTACGCGGCGAAGGACGCCGGCAAGGCGCGGGTCGCGGTGTTCGAGCCGGCGATGCGCGAGCGGATGCTCGACCGGGCGACCGTGCAGACCGACCTCACCCGGGCGCTCGGCAAGGGCGAGCTGGCCGTCCACTACCAGCCGATCGTCGAGCTCTCGACCGGCCGCATCATCGGCGCCGAGGCACTGCTGCGCTGGCACCACCCCAAGCGCGGCCTCGTGCCGCCGAGCGTCTTCATCCCGCTCGCGGAGGAGTCGGGGCTCATCGCGCCGATCAGCCGGTGGGTGCTGCGCCAGGCCTGCCAGGAAGCGGCCTCGTGGCAGCACGGGTCGCCGTTCGGCGGCTACTCGGTCAACGTCAACGTCTCGGCCGGCCAGCTGGTCGGCTCGGACGTGCTCGACGAGGTGAGCGGCGTGCTCGCCGAGACCGGCCTGCCCGGCCGGTTGCTCACCCTCGAGATCACCGAGAGCATGCTGATGGCCGACGAGCGCGCCGTCGTCGCCCAGCTGACCCAGCTGAAGACGCTTGGCATCCGGATCGCCATCGACGACTTCGGCACCGGCTTCTCCGGGCTGTCCTACATCGACCGGCTGCCCGTCGACACCCTCAAGGTGGACAAGGCCTTCGTGAAGCGGCTCGGCGAGCCGACCGGCCGGCCGCCGCTCGCCGGCGCCATCGTCGGCCTCGCCGAGCTGCTGTCGCTCGACGTCGTCGCCGAGGGCATCGAGACCGCAGCGCAGCTCGCGGCGCTGGTCGAGCTCGGCTGCCGGCACGGGCAGGGCTTCCACTTCAGCCGCCCGGTGCCGGCCGAGGCGCTGCGCGAGCTGCTCGCCACCGCCCCGGCGCGGGGAGCGCTCGCCCGCCAGCGCCGGCTGCGGTCAGCACCGAACCTCGCGCCGCACGCCGCGAGCTAGCGGTCGGTGTCGACCGGCCCTCGGTAGGTGGTCCGGCCGCCCTTGGTCCGTACGGTCAGCTGGCCGCCGCTGCACCGGTCGGTCGAGACCATCGCCGCACCGTGATCGAGCGGCAGCGCGGACCCGTCGAGCCGCACCCGGGTGACGCTGCGCGGCACCACCACGACCAGAGCGCACGGATGGCTCCCCGATGTCGGCAGGTACGCGCTCATCTCCGGCGGCCCGGCGTAGTCGTCGGCGGACTGGGCGTCGGGCAGCCGCACGTCGGCCGCCAGCTGACCCTTCCCGGCGCCGAAGGCTGCCCACGCGTACCGGCCGACGCTCGCAACGTCGAGGGCGGCGGGCGTGCCGTCGGGGAGGCGGTCGCTCCACACGCGCTCGAACCAGCCCTCGCTCGACGGCACGCCGTGACGGGCCAGCCATTCGCGGACGGGGTCTGGCACTCCCGGGCGGCGGCGCTGACCGAGCCAAGGGCCGGCCAGCGTGACGCCGCCGTCCGCGTTGCCCGGCATCGTCTCGACGGTCTCGCCCGACGACAGGTGCAGCCGCACGGTCAGGTCGAGCAGCTGATCCTTCGACAGCTCGTCGACCTGCACCACGCCGTCCCGCGGCGTCACCGCCCGCCAGTCCCGGCGGATCTTGCCGCCGCCGCCGACGGTGGCGGCGGTGGCGTACTGCGCCGAGCTGATCTCGCCGGGTGCGCCGAGGACGAGCAGCATCCTGGTGCCTTCGACGTCGGACGGTGCGGACAGCAGGGCGGCCAGCAGGGCATGGTCGCCGAGCTCGTGCACCAGGCCGCTGGAGCCGAAGAACGCCCAGTTCCCGGCGGCGATGCGACCGCGGGAGAACTCAGTCCACACGTAGAGCTGCCCGTGGTCGACCACCCGGACGAGAGCGGCGTAACCACCGGCCACGCGGCCCATCCAGAGCAGGTGCGGGTGGCTGTAGGAGCCCGTGCTGACGATATCGAGGGCGGCGGCCCGTGCGTCGGCGTCGCCGGCCAGGGCGCCACGGACCGGCCAGTCGTACGGGAGGCCGTCGTGCGCGGGGCCGGTGCCGGCCGGCGGCACCGGTGCCAGGGACTGCCGGCCGCCGGCGCCAAGACCCACGACGGCCGCCACGGCGAGGGCGACGGCGGTCACTGCGGCCGTGCCGGCCCGGCGACGGACCCGCAGCCGGCGGGCCGCGCCGCGCACCCCCTCCAGCAGGGCGGGCTCCGGCCCGACGTCGCCGCTCCGGCTCGCCAGCAGCGTGCGCACCTTGCGCTCGAGCAGGTCGTCGTCCACCGGGCTCACCGCGACACCTCCATCGTGGTCGCGCCGCCGAGGGCGGCCCGCAGCTTGTCCATGGCGCGGGAGGTCTGCCGCTTGACGCTGCCGGCCGAGCAGCCGAGCACCTCGGCAACCTCCCGCTCGGAGAGGTCCTCGTAGTAGCGCAGGACCATGCAGGCCCGCTGGCCTGGCGGCAACGTCCGCAGCAGTGCCCACATCGCGTCCCGCTCGGCGACGGCCGTCGCCTCGTCGTCGTCGTCCGCCCGCTCGGGCGGCACGGCATGCAGCACCTCGTCCACCCGGCGGCGGAACCAGCCGGCGTGCGTGGTCACCATGACCCGGCGGACGTAGACCTCGGGGGCGTCGCTGCGCCGGATGTGCCGCCAGCGCAGGTAGGTCTTGGCGAGCGCCGTCTGGACCAGGTCACGGGCGCTGTCGCGGTCACCGGTCAGCAGGTACGCGGTGCGCAGCAGGGCGCCCTGCTGCGCCGCCACGAAGGCGGCGAACGCCTCGTCGGTCTCCGGGTCCACGCCCACACCCCCAAGCCTGCCGTCACCGGATCAGATGCGGCAGCGGGCGATTCGGTTGACCGGCGGTCCGATCAATCGGTGACGTGAGTCTCCATCGCCGGCTCCAGCTTCGCGATCGCCTCGGTGACCCGGCGGGCCAGCTCCTGCGCCGACAGGCCGATGTCGGTGAGCACCTCGTCGCGCTTGCCCTGGTGGAGGAAGCGCTGCGGGATGCCGAAGTCGCGCAACGGCGTGTCGACCGCTGCGTCGCGCAGCGCCTGGGCCACCGCGGCCCCGCAGCCGCCGACCCGGCCGTTGTCCTCGAGGGTGACGACGAGGCGGTAGCCGGCGGCGAGCGCGGGCAGCATCGGGTCGAGCGGCTTGGCCCAGCGCGGGTCGACCACCGTGACGCCGATGCCCTGCGCCGACACCCGGTCGGCGACCTGCAGGGCGGTCTCGGCCATCGCGCCGAACGTCAGGACGAGGACGTCGCCGGCCTCGTCGCGGCGCAGCACGTCCATCGTGCCGACCTGGCCGATGGCCGGGATGTCGTCGCCGATCTTCGCCTTGGGGTAGCGGACGACGCTCGGGCCGTCGGTCACGGCGACGGCCTCGCGCAGCAGGGTGCGCAAGGTGGCCGCATCGCGCGGCGCCGCGATGCGCATGCCGGGCACGAGCTGGAGCATCGACATGTCCCACATGCCGTTGTGGCTTGGGCCGTCCTCGCCGGTGACGCCGGCCCGGTCGAGCACGAACGTGACCGGCAGCTCGTGCAGCGCGACGTCCATCAGCGTCTGGTCGAACGCGCGGTTGAGGAACGTCGCGTAGATGGCGACCACCGGCTTGCACCCGCCGAGCGCCAGCCCGGCGGCCGAGGTGACCGCGTGCTGCTCGGCGATGCCGACGTCGAAGACCCGCTCGGGGAACTCGCGGGAGAACGGGTACAGGCCGGTCGGCTGCAGCATCGCCGCGGTGACCGCGACGACGTCGTCGCGCTCGCGGCCGATCTGCACCATCTCCTCGGCGAAGACCGTCGTCCACGTCGGGCCGGACACCGAGGTGGCCTTGCCGGTCACCTTGTCGATGATGCCGACGGCATGGAAGCGGTCGGCCTCGTCGTCCTCGGCGTGGTGGTAGCCGCGGCCCTTCACGGTGAGGCAGTGCACGATGACCGGGCCGCCGAAGTCGCGGGCCCGCGCGAGCGCCGACTCCATCGCCTCCAGGTCGTGGCCGTCGATCGGGCCGACGTACTTGATGCCGAGATCCTCGAACATCACCTGCGGCTGGAGCGCGTCCTTCAGGCCCTTCTTGATGCCGTGCAGGGCCTCGTACAGCGGCGGGCCGACGAGCGGCGTGCGCGACAGCGAGGACTTGATGACCGACAGCGCCTGCTCGTAGCCGGGCTGCAGGCGCAGGTTGGCGAGGTGCTGCGCGAGGCCGCCGACGGTCGGCGAGTACGAGCGGCCGTTGTCGTTGACGACGACGACGAGCGAGCGGTCCTTGCCGGCGGCGATGTTGTTGAGCGCCTCCCAGCACATGCCGCCGGTGAGCGCCCCGTCGCCGACCACCGCGACGACCGTCCGGTCGGACTGCCCTGACAGCGCGAACGCCTTGGCGAGCCCGTCCGCGTACGACAGCGCGGTGGATGCGTGCGAGTTCTCGATGACGTCGTGCTCGGACTCGTCCCGGCTGGGGTAGCCGGACAGGCCGCCCTTCTGCCGCAGCCGGTCGAAGTCGCGCATGCGGCCCGTCACCAGCTTGTGCACGTAGGCCTGGTGCCCGGTGTCCCACAGGACGAGGTCGCGCGGCGACTCGAACGACCGGTGCAGCGCGAGGGTCAGCTCGACGGCGCCGAGATTGGGGCCGAGGTGCCCACCGGTGCGGCACACCGAGTCGACCAGGAACTCGCGGATCTCGGCGGCGAGCTGCTCGAGCTCGGTCATCGACATCGCCCGCAGGTCCTGCGGGCCGCTCACCGACTCGAGCAGCATCACGGCTCGTCCTCCAGCCCGTGCGCAGCGCGCACGGCACGCGTCTCGGTACGTATCTCGGAACGGATCTCTAGGTACGTCACGAAAGAGCATAGTGCGCGGCGCGGGCACCGGCGCTCCGGACGCGGGCGCCGGCGGTGGACGCCCAATTGAACGACTGTCGACAGGCGGCTGTCGACAGGTGGCGGCAGGGGGCGTCAGGCGCGGCCGCTGGCCTGGCGCCCCCGGCGGGACAGCGCGTCGACGGCGGCGGCGACCAGCAGCACGGCGCCGATCACCATGTACTGCACGTCGGCCTTGAGCCCGAGCAGGAACATCCCGTTGTAGATCGACCCGATGACGAGCCAGCCGAGCAGCGCCGACCACGCGCTCCCCCGGCCGCCGAACAGGCTCGTGCCGCCGATGACGGCCGCCGCGATGCTGTAGAGCAGCAGATCGCTGCCGCCGGAGGTCTGGCTCACCGAGAGCGTGTACGAGGCGTTCATGATGCCGCCGATGGCCGCCATCATCCCCGCCAGCGCGAACACGGTGATGCGGATCATCGAGATGCTGATGCCGGCCCGCCGCGCCGCCTCGACGTTGCCGCCGACGGCGAACACGTGCCTGCCGTACGTCGTCTGCGTCGTCAGTGCGCTGAACAGCACGACGAATCCGAGGAAGATGACGAAGGCCAGCGGCAGGCCCTGCGCGCGCTCGAGCTCCCACATGATGACGAACAGCACGACGGCGACCACGGCCACCCGCACCGCGATGGCGAACATCGGCTCGTACGTGAGGCCGGCCGCCGACCGGCGGCGCCGGGTGTCGAGCAGCACGGCGAGGTAGGCGACGGCGCAGATCGCCGCGATCGCGTAGGCGACGGCGGGCCCGAAGTGCTTGTTGGTCAGGTCCGAGATCGCGCCGCCGAAGCTGAAGTTCAGCGTCCCGGTGTTGCCCAGCACCTTGAGCTGCAGGCCGAGGAACGCCAGCAGGCCGGCCAGCGTGACGACGAACGACGGTATCTGGAAGCGGCTGAAGAAGAATCCCTGCACGGCGCCGAACCCGGCGCCGACGGCCACCGCGACGATGATCGCGAGCGCCGGGTTCCAGCCGTGCGTCACCGACAGCACGCCCATGATGGACGCGCACAGGCCGCTCATCGACCCGACCGACAGGTCGATCTCGCCGAGCAGCAGCACCATGACGATGCCCAGCGAGATGAGGCCGCCGTAGGAGATCTGCACGGCGAGGGCCACGAGGTTGCGCGGCGAGAGGAACGCGTCGTTCTGCCACTGGAAGACGGCCCAGATGATGATGATGCCGACGACGACCGGCAGCGAGCCGAGGTCGCCGGTGCGCAGCCGGTCGAGGCTGGCGCGCACGTAGGCGCCGGCGCCCTCCTCCTGGAGGGCGAGCCTGGGGTCGCGCTCGAGAGTGGTGTTGCTCATGCCGACGTCGCCTCCGACCGTCCGTCCGTGCCGGTTCCCTCCATCGCGGTGGCACCGTGCGCCGGCTGCACCGCCGGCAGGCCGACCCGGCGGCCCTCGCCCGTGCCGGTGGTGAGCCCGGTGATCGCCGCGACGACGTCCTCCTGGGTGGTCTCCGCCACCCGGTAGTCCCCCGCGTTGCGGCCGAGGCGCAGGACCGCGATGCGGTCGGCCACCGCGAACACGTCGGCCAGGTTGTGGCTGATGACGACGACGCCGAGGCCGCGGTGCTTCAGCCGCTCGATGAGGTCGAGCACCTGCGCGGTCTGCGCCACGCCGAGGGCCGCCGTCGGCTCGTCGAGCAGGACGACCTTGGGCTCGCCGAGCAGCGAGCGCGCGATGGCGACCGACTGGCGCTGGCCGCCGGACAGCGACGCCACCTGCAGCCGCACGTCGGGGATCTTGACCGACAGCGTGCGCAGCAGCTCCGACGCCTGCCGCTCCATCTCGACCTGGCGCATCCACCCGGTGGCCGCACCCACGCCGGGGACCACGACCTCCCGGCCGAGGAAGAGGTTGCCGGCGACGTCGATGTTGTCGCACAGGGCGAGGTCCTGGTAGACGGTCGCGATGCCGAGCGCGCTGGCCTCGGACGGGGCGTGGATGTGGACCGGATGGCCGTCGAAGACGATCTCGCCCTCGTTGGCCGGCGACACGCCCGCGATCGACTTGACCAGCGTCGACTTGCCTGCTCCGTTGTCGCCGACCAGCGCGACCACCTCGCCGGCGTCGACGTGGAAGGAGACGTCGGTCAGCGCCTGGACGGCGCCGAACCGCTTCGAGATGCCGGTGAGGGACAGCAGGGGTGCCACGACTCGCTCCTCGCCCGACCACGCCGCCCGGGGACGGTGCCGCCGTAGTGCCCGCCTGTTGGTGCGCCCGTGGGCGCCGTGCGTCCGAGCGCCCGTGGGCGCCGTGCGTCCGCCTGCGTCAAGGATGGCCCTGCCGGTGGGGCACGGGAAGCACCGCGCCCCACCGGAGAGTCACCGATGGACGGGCCAGGGTCAGCTGATCCCGGCCTTGGTGCAGGCGGACTGGTACTGCGCCGTGCAGATCTGCTGGACGGTGAGGAACCCGTCCTTCACGACCGTGTCGGCCACGTTGGCCGGGGTCACCGCCACCGGGGTGAGCAGGGTGGCCTGGACGGTGTCGCCGGTGTCGTTCTTCACCGTGGTGTCGCCCTGGACCTGCTTGCCGGCCACGAGCTGGACGGCGACCTCGGCAGCCTTCTCCGCCTCGGGCTTGATCGCCTTGTAGATCGTCACGGCCTGCTGGCCGGCGAGCACCCGCTGCACGCCGTCGACCTGCGCGTCCTGCCCGGTCACCGGGGGAAGCGGGTTGAAGCCCGCGGCCTGCAGGGCGGCGACCGCACCGGCGGCCATGCCGTCGTTGGCCACGTAGACGCCCTTGACCTTGTCCTTGCCGACGGCCTGGACGGCTGCGGTGACCTCGGACCGCGCGGCGGTCGGGTCCCAGTTGGGCGTGTCGTACTCCTTGGCCACCTTGAAGCCGGAGCTGTCGATCACCGAGTGGGCGCCGGCCTTGAACTGCGCGGCGTTGGGGTCGGTCGGCGAGCCGTTGACCATGATGATCTGGGCGCCGGCCGCGGCGCCGTCGTGCTTCATCGCGTCGACGAGCGCCTGGCCCTGCAGCTGCCCGACCTTGTTGTTGTCGAACGAGACGTAGTACGACACCGGGCCGGAGGCGAGCCGGTCGTAGGCGAGGACCGGGACGTTCTGCTGCTTGGCCTGGTTGACGATGTTGGCGGCGGCCTTGCCGTCGACCGCGTCCAGCACGAGCACCTTGTCGCCCTTGGTGAGCGCGCTCTGCGCCTGGCTCTGCTGCTGGTTGGCGTCCTGGTTGGCGTTGAAGTAGTCGACCGTGCAGCTCGAGTCGATCTGCTTCACCTTGTTCTCGAAGTCCGGCTTGTCGGCCGTCTCGTACCGGGTCGTCTTGCTCTCCGGCAGGAGGAGCGCGATCTTGCAGTTGGCGCCGCCGGCGCCACTGCCGCCGCCGGTGGTCGTGGTGCCGCCGGCCGCGGTGCCGCCACCGCTGCTCCCGCCGCACGCCGCGGCCCCGACGGCCAGACTGATCAGGGTGCCGGCCACCAGGAACCGGCGTTGTGCTGAGCGCACGATGACCTCCGAAGGACCGCTCGGTGGGCTGCCCGGCAGCCGTTGCCGTGCCCGCTTGTCTTTGTTCACTTCTTGGCGGAGCAGTCTTGCGGCCTCCGCCTCGACAGTCAACAGTTGAACGTCTCGTTTTGATGACAGTGGGCCGGCCGACCCGCCGCGGCGATCGCCCTGGCGCAGCGGGCGCTACCCCACCGTGATGGCTCCAAGCGCGTCGTCGACCAGGTGCGCCTCCGACCGCCGCAGCGCGAGGGCCAGGGCGCCGAGCACCTCCGCCCGCTCGCCCAGCTCCCCCGGCACGACCCGCATCGCGTGCGCCGCGGACGGGATGGCGTAGCGGCGCACCGCGTCGCGCAGCGGCTGCAGCAGCAGGTCGCCGGCCGCGGCGAGGTCGCCCCCGACGATGACGAGCTCGGGCGAGAGCAGGTTGCACAGGTTGGCCACCGCCACGCCGATGTAGCGCCCCGCGTCGGCGATGACCCGCCGGCAGCCGACGTCGCCGTCGGTCGCGAGGCGCAGCACGTCGCGCAGCGTCAGCTCCTGCCCGTGGCTGCGCCGCAGCAGCGACAGCAGCATCGGCGTGCCGACGTAGGTCTCGAGGCAGCCCCGGTTCCCGCACCGGCAGACGTCGCCGTTCTCGTCGATCGTCGTGTGGCCGATCTCGCCGGCGGTCCCGGCCCGCCCGCGGTAGAGCCGCCCGCCGAGCAGGAGACCGGCGCCGACGCCGGTCGCCGCCTTGATGTAGGCGACGTCGCCGTGCCCGCGGCCCGCGCCCCACGCCGCCTCGCCGAGGGCACCGAGGTTGGCGTCGTTGTCGACGTGGACGGGGCGGTCGAGCGCCTCCCGCAGCGTGGCGGCCGGGTCGAGCCCTACCCAGCCCGGCAGGATCGACGAGGACCCGACGGCGCCGGTCGTGGTGTCGATCGGGCCGGGCACCCCCATGCCGACGCCCACCACCTCGTCCCGGTCGGCCCCGGCCTCCGCGAGCAGCCGGTCGATGAGCGCGACGGCGATCCGCAGGCCCTCGGTGGCGCTGTGGTCGACGTCGAGCTGCTCGCTGGTCTCGGCGAGGACGGTGTGCGACAGGTCGGCCACCGCCACCCGCAGGTGCCGGTGCCCGAAGTCGATCCCGACGACGACGCCGGTCGACCGCGCGAGCGAGACGCGCACCGCCCGCCGCCGGCCGGCGACCGGCGTGACCTCGACCGCGCCGGCCGTGCGCAGGTCGCGGACGATGTTGGAGACGGTCGCCGGGGACAGGCCGGTGCGGCGGGCGATGTCCGCCTGCGTCTGGGCGCCGTGCGCGAGCAGCGAGCGCAGGACCCGTTGCTCGTTCGCCTCGCGGAGGGACGACTGCGACCCAGGTGTCGGGCTGACCATGACGCCACAGCGTGGCCTCGACGCCTACGCCCGTCAAGCTATGGAGAACCACCTGCACCACGGGCCGATCGCTTGTTCATGTCGTGAACCTTCACGGCGCTGCTCGAGCAGGCCGGTCAGGCCACTGGTCAAAGGCGCGGCACCCAGCGCTCGCCGCGCAGGGCCGCGGCCACCACCGCGACGCCCCGGCCGGCGGCGGCCAGCCGGTCGCCCTCGCGCTCGTACGCCGCGACCGCCGCGTCGATCGCCTCCGGCGGCACGAGGTCGCGCAGGTCGGCGCGGACCGTGGCGAGCCCCTTCCTCGCCGCCGAAACGCCGGCCTCGACGTGACCGGCGGCGAACCGGGCGAGGATGACCGGGTGGCGGCGCAGCACCTCGTGGGCCCGGTAGTCGGGCGGGCAGAGGTCGAGCAGCCAGGCGAGCGCGCTGCGCTCCCAGTCCGCCGTGCCGGGCGGGCGCACCTCGGCCGGCCACCCTGGAGGCAGCGCGCCGCGGCTCACCCCCTGATCACTCCTCTGCTCACTCGCCCGGCTCGGTGGAGAGGCGATGGGCGTACCGCTGCTCGAGGCCGCGCCACCGCCACAGCGCGACGCTGCCGAGCCAGGTCAGCAGGAACACGCCCACGATCGCGAAGCCGATCCGGTTGAGGTCGATCGAGTGGATGAACCGGAACGGCTGGACGTCGGCCAGGCCCGACTTGTCGGCCACGACGCCGGCCAGCTCGATGGTCCCGATCACGAAGGCGACGAAGATAGAGAGCCCGGTGGTCGTGAGGTTGTAGTAGATCTTGCGCAGCGGGTTGGTGAACGCCCAGCTGTAGGCCTTGGCCATGAAGACGCCGTCGAACGTGTCCATGAGGCTCATGCCGGCGGCGAAGATGATCGGCAGCGCGATGATGGCGAGCGGCGGGAGCTGGGCGCCACCCGCGCCGGCTCCGCTGCCCGGCGCGCTGCCGGACGCGGCCGCCGCGGACAGGCCGAGCAGGCCGACCTCGGTCGCCGTGTCGAACCCCAGGCCGAACAGCAGCCCGACCGGGTACATCTGCCAGGAGTGGTTGATGAAGCGGTTGTAGCGGCCGCGGAAGATGCGGGCCATCAGCCCGCGCTGGGCGAGCAGCTCGTCGAGCTGCTGAGGGCTGTAGCGGCCGCGCTTCATCTCCTTCCAGGTGCGCCAGATCCCGGCCAGGATGACGAGGTTGAGCGCCGCGACGGCGTAGAGGAAGCTCCCCGACACGCAGGCGCCGATGACGCCGCCCACGCCCTCGAACGAGTGCTGGAACCGCTGGGCTGCCTGCGCGGCGAGCGCGATGCCGACCGACAGCGCGAGCACGACGGAGGAGTGCCCGAGGGAGAAGAAGAAGCCGACGCCCATGGGCTTGCGGCCCTTCTGCAGCAGCAGCCGGGTGGTGTCGTCGATCGCCGAGATGTGGTCGGCGTCGAACGCATGCCGGAGGCCGAAGACGTACGCCAGGCCGGCGGCGCTCGCGTAGAGCAGCGTCCCCTTCGAGTCGCGCAGGTCGTGGAACTGGGGCATCGCGTTGTAGTGGGCCCACAGCCCGAAGCCGATCACGTGCAGGGCGACGACGATGCCGAGCAGCGCGGCGACCCGCGTCGTCTCCCCCCGGTCGAAGCTGATCGCGCGCTGCCGCTTGCCCCCCGCAGGCACCGACGTCGCCGGGCGTGCCGTCACCGCGCCTCCCAACCTCGTCCGGCCCCCCGCCGCCTGCAAGCAACTCCTTGTTGCGAGTGGTTCGCAACAACACCGTATCCTTCCCGCCCTTCGCCGGCCGCGCAAACCGGCGACCGGCGCGGCAGGCTCCAGGTGGCCGCGATGCGCGGAGGGGGCACGATCGGAGACGGCCGTATCGTGACCCGGCGGCCGGCGGATCGGCCCGGGGCGAGAGGGGGTGCAGCGGGATGACCGGCGAGGGGGCCATGCCCACCTACATCGTCGACGCGTTCACCGATCACCGCGGCGGCGGCAACCCGGCCGCCGTGATCGAGCTGGGCTCGCCGGTCTCCGAGGAGTGGATGCGGCTCACGGCGAGCGACCTGGGGCTGCCGGCGACGGTGTTCGTGCAGCAGGCGGGCGACGGCCCGGCCGGCCCGTCGCTGCGCTGGTTCACCGGCCCGAGGGAGCTGCCCTCGTGCGGCCACGGGACGCTCGCCGCCGCGCACGTCGCCCTCGGGCGCGACCAGGGGCTCGCGTCGATCGCGTACGCCACCCGCCTCGGGCGGCTCACGGCCACCAGGCGCGGCGACTGGATCGAGCTGCTCATGCCGGCCCAGCAGCTCGAGGACTGGCAGCTGCCGGAGTGGGCGGTCGAGGCGCTCGGCGCGACGCCGGTCGCCGTCGTCCGGTCCGAGCAGCACGTGCTGGTCGCCGTGGCCGAGGAGGCGACGGTGCGCGGGCTCGACCCCGACCTGGCCGCGCTGGCGCGGCTGCCGACCGTCGGGCTCGCGGTGACCGCACCGGGCTCAGGCGGCTACGACGTGGTCTCGCGGTGGTTCGTCCCGTCGGAGCGGTTCGAGGACCAGGCGACCGGCACGGCGCACTGCCTCATCGGCCCGTACTGGGCGGCGAGAGGGCTGCCGCGGCTGCGGGCCTGGCAGGCGTCGCGGCGGGGCGGCGAGCTGCGGGTGTCGGCGGGCGAGGACGGCGTGCGCATCGCCGGGCAGGCAGTGACCTCGCTGCACGGCCACCTCCGGTCGGCCTGAGCGATCCGGTCATCGAGTCAGGGCAGCTGGCGGAGCCGGCCGGGAATCTCGACCGGCCCGCCGATGGCCGCCGCGCGCAGGCCGAGCTGCGCCGCCTCCTCGATCAGCGCAGCGAGGCTCACCGCCTCCGCGGCGGTCTCGTGGAGGACCAGCACGCCGTGGTTGGCGAGCAGCACGGCGCGCCGCCCTGCCCCCAGCATGCGCCGGATGCAGGTGACGGCGTGCGCCGAGCCGGGCCGGACGTACGGGACGACCGGCACGCCGTCGCCGAGGCCGGCCTCGATCATCGGCTCCGACCAGCAGCCGATCGGCCGGCCGGCCGCCGCGAACGCCGTGGCGAACGGCGCGTGGGTGTGGATGACGCAGCCGATCTCCGGCCGCTCCCGGTGCACCACGAGATGGATCGCCAGCTCGTCGGGCACCTCGTCGTCGAGGCGGAGCCGGACCAGCGACCGCTCGTCGACGTCGCGCAACGACGGCGCGGTGGTGCAGAGGGCCTCGTCCCCGCTCGGCATCCGCAGGCTGATGCTGCCGTGCCCGCTCGGCGAGAGCGTGCCGGTGCGGACGACCGCGGCGGCGGTGGCGAGGATCTCCTCGACGCAGGCGTCCGGCACCTGAGCCGGCACCGTGCCGAACCGCATGGCAGTGCTCATCGCCGAGCCCCCCGACCTGTCGACGCGACGCCGGCCGGTCCCCACCGCACCGAGCGCCTCAGGTCAGCCACGTAACCATCGGGTCGGAGGAGCGTCAACCGCAGTCGTCACGTGTCTTGTGGCGATGCGAGCGCCCTTCACTCGCAGGGCGATCGGTATCCATCGGTCGTCAGCAGCGCCACGCACTCGACGTGGGCGGTCATCGGGAAGAGGTCGAAGGCGCGCAGCCGCTCCAACCGGTAGCCCGCACCGGCGAGCGCGGCGATGTCGCGGGCGAGGGACGCCGGGTCGCACGCGACGTGCACGACCGCCCGCGCGCCGAGCGCGCCGATCGCCTGCGCCAGCGGGATGCCGGCGCCGGCCCGCGGCGGGTCGAGCACGACGACGTCGACCGGCCGGCCGGCGAGCCCGGCCAGCCGCGGCAGCGAGCCGGCGTCGACCCGGCATCGCTCGACCCGTACGTGCGAGAGGTCGGCCAGGTTGTGCGCCGCGTCGGCCGCGGCCGCGCGATCGGCCTCGACGGCGACGACCCGGCCGGCGTCGCCCACCGCCTCCCCCAGCGCGCCTGCGAAGAGCCCCGCACCGCAGTAGAGGTCGAGCACGGCGTCGCCCGGGCGCGCGCCCGCGAGCTCGAGCACGGCACCGGCGAGCGCGTCGGCCGCCGCCGGATGGACCTGCCAGAAGCCGCTCCCGCTCACCCGCCACCGGCGGCCGGCGGCGAGCTCGGTCACCGCAGCGGATCCGCGCAGCGCCGTCGTGGCACCGCCGCCGTCGTCGCGCAGGACGGCCGCCGGCGCGTCCAGGTCCATCGGGCGCACGGGCTGGCGGCGGCTCACCGGCGTGACGACGACCGCCCGCTCCCCGGTCGCGGCCGCGGTCACCACCTCGACCCGCCGCACGTGCGGCCAGGGGCGGCGCTCGACGCCGACCGCGGTGACCTCCGGGTGCGCGATGAGGCACCGCTCGATCGGTTGCACCGCGTGCGAGCGGTGCCGGTGCAGCCCGACCGCGCCGTCGCGGCGCACCGCCCACTGCACCCTGGTGCGCCAGCCGAGCCCGTCCGGGTGCCCGGGCACCTCCTCCACCACCACCGGCCGGTCGAGCCCGGCGATGCGCCGCAACTGCTCGGCCACCACGGTCGCCTTGAGCGCGCGCTGGTGGCCGATCTCGACGTGCTGCCAGTCGCAGCCACCGCAGCGGCCGGGCCGGGCGTACGGGCAGGGCTCCTGCACCCGGTGCGCGGACGCGACGAGCACCTCGACGGCGTCCGCCCGGAGGTAGCGCGGCCGCTCCTCGGTCACGACGGCGCGGACCCGCTCGCCTGGCAGCGCGTGGCGGACGAACACCGCCCTGCCGTCGAGCCGCGCGACGCAGAAGCCGCCGTGCGCCACCCGCTCGACGTCGACCTCGACGGAGTCGCCGACCGCCACCGCCGGCTCAGCCGGCCTTGCCGTCGCCGGCGGCCGGCACGACGGCATCGGGGCGCCGGCCGTCCGGCGGCGGCACGTCGACTCCCCAGCGCGGCGACAGGGCGCGAGTCGGCTCGGGCCGCATGATGCGCCGCTTCGACGACGTGAGCTGCCAGGGGACGCTCGTGACCATCACGCCAGGGGAGAACAGCAGCCGCGTCTTCAGCCGCAGCGCGCTCTGGTTGTGCAGCAGGTGCTCCCACCAGCGGCCCACGACGTACTCGGGGATGAAGACGGTGACGACGTCGCGCGGGCTCTGCCGGCGCACGCCCTTGACGTACTCGAGCACCGGGCGGGTGATCTCGCGGTACGGCGAGTCGAGCGCGACGAGCGGCGTCTCGAAGCCGCGCCGGTCCCACTCCTCCTGCAGCGCCCTCGTCTCCTCCGGGTCGACCTGCACGGTGAGCGCGGTCAGCGTGCTGGGCCGCGTCGCGTTGGCGTAGGCCAGCGCCCGCAGCGTCGGCTTGTGCAGCTTCGACACCAGCACGATCGCGTGGTTGCGCGACGGCAGGATCGTCTCGTCGCCCGCGGGCTGGAGCTCCTCGCTCACCCGGTCGTAGTGCCGGCGGACCGCGCGCATCATCGAGTAGAAGACCATGATGGCGAGCACCGCGAGCCACGCGCCGTGAGTGAACTTCGTGACGAGCTCGACCACCAGCACCAGGCCGGTGAACGTGCCGCCGAAGCCCTGGATCGCGCGCGAGCGCCGCATCGAGCGGCGCTTGGCCGGGTCGTCCTCCACCTTCAGCCGGCGCGTCCAGTGGCGGACCATGCCGAGCTGGCTGGTGGTGAACGAGATGAACACGCCGATGATGTACAGCTCGATCAGCTTGGTCGTGCTGGCACCGAACGCCCAGATCAGCACGCCCGCGAACGTGCCCAGCAGGATGATGCCGTTGCTGTAGACGAGCCGGTCGCCACGGGTGTGCAGCTGCCGCGGCAGGTAGCGGTGCTGGGCGAGCACGGAGGCGAGCACCGGGAAGCCGTTGAACGCGGTGTTGGCGGCGAGCGTCAGGATCGCAGCCGTCATGACCTGCACGTAGAAGAAGCCGAGGTTGTGGCCTCCGAGCAGGGCGGCGGCCACCTGCGAGAGGACCGTCTTGGGCTCGGCACCCGCCGGCAGGCCACGCAGGTCGACACCGCTCGCCGCGTGCACGTGCGTGGCGAGCGCGAGCGCGGTGATCCCGCCGAACATGACGAGGGAGATGCCGCCCATGAGGGCCAGGGTGCGGGCGGCGTTGGCGCTCTTCGGCACCTTGAACGCCGGCACGCCGTTGGCGATGGCCTCGACGCCGGTGAGCGCCGTGCAGCCGGAGGCGAAGGCGCGCAGCAGCAGGAACATCAGCCCGAGGCCGGCGACCGACTCGGTGTGCACGATGGCGTAGTGGGCGCTCTCGGCCTGCGGCACCGAGCCGTCGACGAGCCACCGGTAGCCACCGACGGCGAGCAGGCCGATGATGCCGAGGATGAAGCCGTACGTGGGCAGGGCGAACGCCGTGCCCGACTCGCGGATGCCGCGCAGGTTGACGAGCGCGATCGCGGCCACGAACAGGACGGCGATCACCACCCGGTAGGGGAAGACGGACGGCGCGGCCGACGTGATGGCCGCCACGCCGGCCGAGACCGACACCGCGACCGTGACGACGTAGTCGGTCATCAGCGAGGCCGCCACCAGGATGCCGACCCGGGCGCCGAAGTTGGTGCCGGCGACCTCGTAGTCGCCGCCGCCGCTCGGATAAGCGTGCACCGTGCGCCGGTAGGACAGCACCACCGTGGCCATGAGCGCCGCGACGGCCAGGGCGATCCACTTGGTGTAGCCGTAGTAGGCGAGCCCGGCCAGGCTGAGGACGAGCAGGATCTCCTCGGTGGCGTAGGCGACCGAGGAGAGGGCGTCGCTCGAGAAGATCGGCAGTGCCAGGCGCTTCGGCAGCAGCGTCTCGCCCAACTGCCCGCTCGGAAGGGGGCGGCCGACGAACAACCGCTTGGGCAGGTTCCGCAGCGACGGCACGGATGGCATGCTACGGCCCAAGCTCGACGCGCCGGCAGCGGCGTGCGGCGTGTACCGTGTCCAGCCGCCGAGCACGTCCAGCCGGTGAAGGGGACCAGCCGTGCACGTGGTGATCATGGGGTGCGGGCGGGTGGGCTCCACCCTCGCCCACAACCTCGAGGGCCTGGGGCACTCGATCGCCGTCATCGACCGCGAGCAGCGGGCCTTCCGCCGGCTCGGACCCGACTTCGGCGGGCGCCAGGTGACCGGGATCGGCTTCGACCGCGACACGCTGGTCGAGGCCGGCATCGAGGAGGCGCACGCGTTCGCGGCGGTGAGCAGCGGCGACAACTCCAACATCATCTCGGCCCGGGTCGCGAGGGAGACCTTCGGCGTCGAGAACGTCGTCGCCCGCATCTACGACCCCAAGCGGGCCGCGGTGTACAGCCGGCTCGGCATCCCGACGGTCGCGACCGTGAAGTGGACGGCCGACCAGATGCTGCGCCGTCTGCTGCCGGAGGGCTCGGAGATCGAGTGGCGCGACGCCACCGGCCGCATCGCCTTCGCCGAGGTGGCGATCGCCGTCGAGTGGGTGGGGTCGCCGGTCGAGCGGATCGAGCGGGCCGCCGGCATGCGGGTCGCGTTCCTCACCCGCAACGGCGAGGGCATGCTGCCGGGAGCGGCCACCATCATCCAGGAGGGCGACCTCGTCCACGTCGCGGTCGTCGCCGACCGCATCGAGGCGGTCGAGCGGATCCTCGCCCAGCCGCCCGAGCAGCAGGAGCAGTGAGGAGCAGGGGATGCGGATCGCCATCGCCGGCGCCGGCAACGTCGGCCGCTCGATCGCCCGCGAGCTGCTCGGCAACGGTCACGAGGTGCTGCTCATCGAGCGCGAGCCGGCCGCGCTGAAGGTCGACAGCGTGCCGGGCGCGGAATGGAAGCTGGCCGACGCCTGCGAGCTCACGAGCCTCGACGAGGTCCGCCTGCAGGACTGCCAGGTCGTCGTGGCGGCGACCGGCGACGACAAGGCCAACCTCGTGGTGTCGCTGCTCGCCAAGACCGAGTTCGGCGTCCCGCGGGTGGTCGCCAAGATCAACCACCCGAAGAACGAGTGGCTGTTCAACGAGTCGTGGGGCGTCGACGTCGCCGTGTCGGCCCCGCGGCTGCTCTCGGCGCTGGTCGAGGAGGCGGTGACCGTCGGCGACCTCGTCCGGCTGCTCTCGCTGCGCCAGGGCCAGGCCAACATCGTCGAGCTGACGCTGGCGGGCGATTCCCCGTACGTCGGCCGCCGGGTGGGCGACGTCCCGTGGCCGCAGGACGTCGCGCTCGTCGCGATCGTCCGGGACGAGCAGGTGATCGTGCCGACGCGCGACGACCCGATGGAGGCCGGCGACGAGCTGATGTTCGTCGCCACCGATGCGGTGGAGGACGCCCTCGACGCGCTGCTCACGGGCCGGGTGCACGACGCGCCACCGGAGGAGGCCCGCCGGGCGCTCTGAGGCCGGACGGCGCTAGGACGCCTTCAGCTCGTAGTCGGGGTTGAAGATGACCGGCCGCCCCTCGTGCACGGTGAGCCGGCCCCGCGCGACGAGCTGCCGCCCCGGCTGCACGCCGGCGATCCGCCGCCGGCCGAGCCAGATCAGGTAGACGCTGCCCGAGCCGTCGTAGAGCTGCGCCTCGAGGGTCGGCGCCCCGCCGCGCGGCTTCAGCGTGACCATCCGCAGCACGCCGTAGACGCAGACCACGTCCCGGTCGCCGCACCTCGCCACCGGGGTCGCGCCCTCGGCGACGGTGTCCTCCTGCAGCTCCTCGGCGTCGAGCTGGTCGGCGTCGGCCGAGAGCCGGTGCAGCGCGCGGCGCAGCCGGCCCTGGCGGTGCCCCGCCTCCTCGCCCATCGCCCGTCCCTCCGCCCATGCGACCACGCCACTGCGACGATGCGAAGCGTGCCCGCTTCGCATCATGGCGACCTCGAGGGCGTCCTGCCAACCGACCTGCCCGCTGGCCCACCCACCGCACTGCTCGCGCACGGGGCCGGCTCGAGCGCCGAGTTCGTCCTGCGCGCCTTCGGCGGGGCGCTCGGCGGCCTGGGCTACCGAACCGTCTCGTGGCAGCAGGACGGGCGCGGCGGCGCGGCGGCGGCCGAGGCGGCCCTCGACCGGCTCGCCACCGCGCTGCGGCCGGCCCTGGTCGGCGGGGTCTCGCTCGGCGCGCACGCGGCCGCGGCGTGGGCGGCGCGCACCGGGTACGCCGGGCGGCTGCTGCTCGTCATGCCGGCGTGGAGCGGGCGGCCGGGGCGCACCGGGCTGGCCGCGCTCGCGGCGGCCGACGAGATCGCCCGGCTCGGGCTGCCCGCCGCGCTGGCCCGGGTGCGCGCGGCTGCCCATCCGTGGGTGGCCGCGGAGCTGGCGCTGGCCTGGCCGCGGTACGGCGCCGCCGGGCTCGTCGAAGCGCTGCGGGCCGCGGCCGTGAGCCGGGCACCGACGCCGGCCGAGCTGGGCCGGATCGCCGCGCCCACCGCGCTGGTGGCGCTGAGCGGCGATCCGCTGCACCCGGCAGCGGTCGCCGCCGGCTGGGCCCGGCTGATCCCGGCGGCCCGGCTGGTGACGGTGCCCCTCGGCCCCGCCGACCGGGCGGCCGGGCCCGATCTCGGCGCCGCCGCGGCGGTCGCCCTCAGCGGGTCTCGGCGATCTCCGGACCGCGCTCCAGGCGATTGATGTCCGGCTGGCTCGACCCTGGCTCGGCCGCCTCGGCGGCCGCCGCCTCGGTCAGCTCCCTGGGCAGCGCGAGCGGCAGCTGGTCGCGGGGGGCCATCGCGTCCTTGCCCCGCACGACCACCATGCCGCGGAACAGGTCCTCGAGCAGGGCGGCCTGCACCGGGTCGGTGGCGGCCGGCCCGGACAGCAGGCCGCGCAGGAACCAGCGCGGCCCGTCGACGCCGATGAAGCGGGCGGGTTGCAGCGCCCGTCCCTGGCCGGGCCCCTCGCCGGGCACGCGGGCCCGCAGCTCGGTGCCGAACGGTCCCTCAGCCTCCTCGGCGGATCCACCGCCGGCCCGCAACGACGTGGCGATCTCGTCCCGCACCTCGGCCCAGATGCCGGCGGTGCGCGGCGCGGCGAACGCGTTGACCTGCAGGGCGCTCGCGCCGGCCATGAGGGTGACGGCCATGACGACGCCCTCGGGGCTCATGTCGACGCGCAGCTCGACGTCGGGCCGTACCGGCACCCGCAGGCCGCCGAGGTCGACGCGGGGCTGCTCGGCCTCGGCGCCCGCGCCGGCCTCGGCGGGCAGCTCGTCGGCGTCCCACGGCCCGCCGGTCCGCTCCGGCGCCGGCTCGCCGCCGGCGGAGTCGTCACCGCCCCGGCTGGCGTCGGGGTCCTCGGAGTCGAGCAGCTCGTCGTCCTCGGCTCCCGGATCGACCGGATCGACGGGGTCCTGGCGACGACGTCGGAACACCTCAGTCTCCTTCCGCGGGTTCGGCGGCGGCATGCCCGCCGGTGGAGCCGTGGCCCGCCGCCCCTCGCTCCGAGCGCGGCAGCTCGTCCGCCTCGACGAACCCGACCCGCTCGACGCGCTGGACGACCAGCTGGGCGATGCGATCGCCGCGGCGCAGGCGCACCGGCGTCCGGGGGTCGAGGTTGACGATGATCACCTTGATCTCACCACGGTATCCCGCGTCGATGGTGCCCGGCGCGTTGACCAGGGACACCCCGCACCGGGCCGCGAGCCCCGACCTGGGGTGGACGAACGCGGCGTACCCCTCGGGCAGCGCGAGGGCGAGCCCCGTCGGCAGGACGGCCCGCTCTCCCGGCGCCAGCTCGGCGTCGACCGTGGTGACGAGGTCGGCTCCGGCGTCGCCCGGGTGGGCGTAGGCGGGCAGCGGCACGCCTGGGTCCAGGCGGCGAACCGGCACCAGCAGCCGGCCAGCCGGGCCGCCTGGGTCTCCTCCGCCAGCCGGGGCGGGGGAGCCAGCGGGGTCGCCGGTCACGGGTTGTAGCTCCACTCCTGCGTGACGTCGCGCCGGCCGTGCCTGGTGAAGTGGCTGAGCGGCACGGCGATGAACAGCCCGGTCGAGCGCACGGCGGCCGGTCCGTCCGGCGCGCCGAGGCGACCCTCGCCCCTGGTGTAGATCTTGCGGCCGGCCACCCCGACGCACTCGGCCCTGATGTGCAGCGTCGTACCGACGGGGACGGGGCGCAGGTAGTCGGTCTCGAGCCGGCCGGTCACCGCCGGCCGCTGGAGCAGGACCAGCACGAACCCCATGGCCTCATCGAACGCCACCGACAGCAGGCCGCCGTGCGCGAGCCCCGGCGCGCCCTGGTGGTCGTCGGTGACCGTGAACCGGGCCTGGATCGAGACGCCGTCGCCGGCCGTCACCTTCAGGCGCAGGCCGGTCGGGTGCCGGTCGCCGCAGCCGACGCAGTGGGCGTAGTGCGGCCCGAGCGCGGTGCCGGGCGGTGGCGCCGCCGGTGCCCGCGACGGCTGCTCGGCGTCGGGCGGCGGCGTGGTCGCCGCCGAGGCGGACCGCATCCTCACCGGCTGCTCCTTTGCTCGGGTGCCGGACTTTACCGGCCGGTCCCGCCGCCCCCTCGTCCCGCCCGTGCCGGATCAGGGCAGCTAGCCCTCGCCCAGCACCGCCCGCTCGGCAAGGGCGATCGGCAGCGAGCCGCTGCCGGCCAGGCGGTCGTGGAACTCCTTCAGCGGGCCGCGGCCCTGCGCCACCCACGCGTCGCGCATCCGCTCGATCTCGAGCGCGCCGGTGAGGTACGACGCCGCCTGGGTCGGCCACGCGCAGTACCGGGTGACCTCGGTGCGGGCCACCTCCTCGGGCAGGCCGGCCCTGGTCCGCATGTGGGTGACGGCCTCCTCGTAGGTCATCCGGCCGGCATGCAGGGCGGTGTCGACCACGATCCGGGCGGCCCGGAACAGCCGGGCGGCGAGTTGCCCGACCTCGTGGCGCGGGTCGGTGTAGAAGCCCTGCTCGCGCAGGAGCTGCTCGGCGTAGAGCGCCCAGCCCTCGCTGAAGTACGACGTCGAGAGGATCCGCCGCAGCGGGCTCTTCTGGCCGGCCGCCCAGGACAGGTGCCAGTGGTGGCCCGGGTAGGCCTCGTGGACGGCGGTCGTCGGGATCTTCGCGTAGCCGTTGCCGGCGAGCCGCTCGCGGACCTGCTCGGGCGGGGCGTCCTCCGGCGGGTACGGCACGAAGAAGTGCCCCGTGCGCGAGCCGGTGAAGGCCGGCGGCCGGATGTAGTACGCGACGGCGAAGACGCCGCGCTGGAACGGCGGGGCCGGCTCCACCACGCACTCCTCGCCCTCGGCGAAGCTCATCAGGTCGCGCTCCCTGCAGAAGCGGCGGGCCCGCTCGCTCCACTCCGCGTACGCGTCGAGCATCGCCTCGGGCGTGGGCGGGTGGTCGGCGCTGAGGTCGTCGAGCAGCGCCGCCCAGTCCTCGTCGCCGCGCAGCTCGCGGCTGCGCCGGCGCAGCTCGCCGGCCAGCTGGTCGTACGCCTCGGCACCGCGCCGGTGCAGCTCGTCGGAGCCGAAGTCGAGGCCCTCCGCCTCGCGCAGCAGGGCGTCGTAGCGCTCCGCCCCGATCGCCCAGTCGCCGCTCGCCCGCTCGGCGAGGTCCTCGAGGTGGATGACGAGCGCGTCGTACGCGGCTGCCGCCGCCTCGCCAGCCGTGGCCAACCGGCGCCGGGCGCCCTCGTCGGCGACCAGTTGCGGCACGGCGTCGCGGGCCCACCCGACCGCCGCCCTGGCCTGGCGCACCGCGCGGCCGACGATGAGCGGCGACGCCAGCTCGGGGTCGAGGTTGGCGCGGGCGGCGGCCAGCACGTCCGGCACGGCGGCCAGCCGGGCCGCGGCCGCCTCGACGAGCTCTGGCTCCGGCCGCAGCCGGTGCACGAACAGCAGCTGCACCCCGGAGAGCCCGGCCTGCACGTAGGCGTCGGGGCTGCGCAGCCAGTCGCCCCACTCGTGCATGATCTGCCGGCTCCGCAAGGACATGATCGCCAGCTCGCGGTCGATGCGCTCGTCGGCGGTCAGCTCGTCGGGCCGGATCGCCCGGAACCGGTCGAGCCAGGCCGATTCGGCGGCCGACCGGCGCCGGTGCCCCTCGGCCGACAGGTCGGGCAGCTCGGCGTCGTGCTCGGTGCGGCCGGCCAGCGTGGCGACGACCGGGTCGGCGGCCAGCAGGTCGTCGACGAAGCGGTCGATCAGATCGGGGAACGGGGTGCGGGTCATGGCGATATCGGTCACGAGCCGGACGCTAGCCGACGGCCTCGGCCGACGACGTGCGGGCCCTTCGCCGCGGCCGACCGGTCTCCCGCAACGACGGTGCCGCGCCCACGTCGTGCCGTCGAGAGCCGGCGGCGACACCGATCGCGGCGGACCCGGGCGAGGTGAGACCCTCGTCGCATGGCGGCCACCGCGCGCGGGAGCGACGAGGCGCCCGGCCGCGGCGGTGACTTCGCCGCCGCCGGCCGCCCGGCGTACCGCGAGCGCCTCTACGTCCCGTGGACCTGGTGGGTCCTCGGCTTCGGCGCCGCCACCCTGCTCTGCCTCGAGGTGACCACCACGCTCGTCCTCGGCCACCTGTGGGTCGGCTGGCAGGTCATCACCGCCGCCGCCGTCGCCGGGGTGCTGACCGGTGGGCTGGTCAGCTGGTCGCTGGCGACGGTGGCGGTGGCCGACGGCGAGCTGATCGCCGGGCCGGCCCGGCTGCCGGTGCGCTTCGTCGGCGAGCTGCGGCTGGTGGACCAGGCGGCCCGCCGGCAGCTCATGGGCCCGCGCGCCGATCCCCGGGCGTACGCGTTCGTCCGGTCCTGGGTGCGCACCGCGGTGCTCGTGGAGGTCACCGACCCCGACGACCCGACGCCGTACTGGCTGGTGTCGACCCGCCACCCCGAGCGGCTCGCGGCGGCGCTGGGGCAGTGACCGGCTCGTCGTCGTCGAGCCTGCCGCCGGTGCCGCCCCGGGCCGGCGCCGGGCGCGGAGGCCGCACCGCCGCCGCCAGGGCCGGCCCGAGGTCGCCGCGCGGCACCACGTCGACCCGGTCGAGGCCGAGCCAGGACGCCATGAGGGCGAGCTCCTCGGCCAGCTCGGGCACGGTCTCCGGCGGCGCGCCGGGCTCGCCGTGCGCCGCCTGCACCACGAGCGCGCCAGCCTTGCGGTCGGCCTTGAGGTCGATCCGCCCGACCAGCCGGTCGCCGAGCAGGAACGGCAGCACGTAGTAGCCGTAGACCCGCTTGGGCGCCGGCGTGTAGATCTCGATCCGGTAGTGGAAGTCGAACAGCCGCTCGGCGCGCGACCGCTCGAAGACCAGCGAGTCGAACGGCGAGAGCAGCGCCCTCGCCCGGATCCACCTGGGCAGCCGCGCCTCGTGCCAGAGGTAGGCCTGCTGCCGCCACCCCTCGACGGTGACCGGCAGCAGCTCGCCGGCCTCGACCAGCTCCGCCAGCCGAGGTGCCGATCGCGGCCCGTGCAGGCGGAAGTAGTCGCAGAGGTCGCCCGCGGTCGCGACGCCGAGCGCCCGGGCGGAGATGCGCAGCATCTCGCGCCGCGCCTCGTCGCCGTCGACCGCCGGAGCCGCCAGCACCGCCGCCGGCAGCACCCGCTCGGGCAGGTCGTACCGGCGCTCGAAGTTGACCCGCCCGGCGACCGTCAGCTCGCCCCAGGCGAACAGCGCCTCGAGGGCGGTCTTGCCGTCGGCCCAGCCCCACCACTGCCCCGCCCGGCCGCCCGGATCGCTCAGCTCGCGGGCCGACAGCGGCCCGCGCTCGCGCACCTCCTCGAGCACCGCCTCGACGTAGCCGGGGCGGCGCTCGAGCAGCCCCTCCGCCCGCCCCCAGCCGGCCTTGCCGCGGATGGCCGCCATGCGCCACCGGCAGTAGGGCCACAGCTCCACCGGCAGCAGGGACGCCTCGTGCGCCCAGTACTCGAACAGCTCGTGGTCCTGCCACGCCATCCGGTCGAGCGCCCCGCGCGGGTAGGGGCCGAGGCGCGCGAAGGCCGGCAGGTAGTGCGCCCGGGCGAGGACGTTGACCGAGTCGATCTGGAGCAGGCCGAGGGTGCCGACGAGCCGCCGCAGGTGGCGCCGGTCGACCGCTCCGCTCGGCCGGCGGCGGTCGAACCCCTGGGCGGCGAGCGCCAGGCGGCGGGCCTGGGCCGCGGACAGCCGGTCGACCGGGGGCATCGGCGGGATCCCTTCAGCGGTGCGGTGCGGTGCGGTGCGATGCCGGTCATCCTGCCGCAGGGCGCCGACAGTTCCGGTGCCCGGCCGCGCCGCGAGCGGGCTCGGCGGCTACGTCGACGTGGAGGTGGGGCAGCTCGCCCATACGGCGATGCTGCCCGAGCTGGACCACGAGACGGCACCGGGCGCGGCGGCGTCGAGCGCATCGCCGCCGCGGAGGGCGTACGCGGTGCCGTCGATGTCGACGGCCAGGTCGCCGGAGACGAGGTAGACGAACAGGTCGCGGCCCTCGAGCCCGACGGGAGCGGCGCCGCCCCGGCCGCCGTCGCTGCGCACGATGACCGTCTCGAGCTGCAGCCCGGGATGGGAGGCGGCGACGACGCCGTCCGCGGCGGGGATCGCCCCCACCCGCACCTGCGGGCTGCCCTCCGCCGCGAGGACGGCCGGGATGCTGACGCCGAGCGCGTCGGTGAGCCGGGCCAGGAGCTGCAGCGACGGGAGGTTGACGCCGTTCTCGACGGCCGACAGGTAGGAGACGGACATGCCGGCCTGCTCGGCGAGGGCGGCCAGGGTCAGGCCCCGGTCCTTGCGCAGGGTGCGCAGGCGCTCACCGATGCGCCGCGCCAGCGAGTCCTCGTGCGTGGTGGTCATAGCAGCGCCGGGGTGACGATCCACAGGATGCTCGCCGGCGACGCGGAGGTCACCCGCAGCAGGTGGTCGGGGTGGGAGGAGTAGTGGATGGTCTGCCCGGGGCCGAGCCGGTGGGCCTCGGCGCCGATGCGCAGCTCGATCTCGCCGCTCAGCATCAGCAGGAACCGCTCGCCGAAGTAGCTGTACGACGTGTCCGACGGTGACGGGGCGATCTCCTCCAGCAGGCCGGTGAACGCGGGGTCGACCGATCGTGCCGAGAAGATGGTGTAGGTCTCGTTGCCGCTGGCGGCGATGCGCAGATGGCGGGTCTCGGCGGCCCGGTGGACGTGGACCCGCGGCCGCTCGCCGCTCGGGAAGAACACGGACATGTCCGTCCCGAGGACGGCGGCCAGGGTCGCGAGCGAGCTCAGCGTCGGCGCGGTCGCACCGTTCTCGACGTTGGAGAGGTAGCCGTCGGTGCAGCCGGCCCGGTCGGCCAGCTCGGCCAGGGTCAACCCGCGGGCGCGGCGGAGCTGGCGCAGCCGCCGCCCCGCGCGCTCGATGATCTCGTCCACCGTCGAAAGCTCCCCGTTTCGGTGCCTCGCGCGCTGCAGTCGCGTCACGGTACGGCGAGCAGCGTTGACATGGACCCGCCGAGCCTCCTACTGTCCTGCCGCACGATACCCGAACTCCTGACGCAGGAACGGTACGAGCTTTTAGCGGCGGGCGGCCGGCCTGTCACCCGATCTCAGGGAGATCACGTGCGCACCAGACTTCGATTCGGCGCACTCATCGTCGGCGCTGCCGTCACCGTGGGGATCAGCGCCTGCGGAGCCAGCGGCGGCGGCGGCGGAACCACCGGCGGGTCCAAGGCCGGCGGGACGCTCGTGGTCGACACGTCGTTCAACCTGAAGACGGCGGACCCGGGCCGGATGTTCGAGCCGACCGGGCTGCTCGTCGACCACGCCGTCTACGACACCCTGCTGACCTTCGCCGGCGGCGACATGAAGACGCCGGTGCCGGACCTCGCGACCTCCTACACCGCCGCCCCCGACGGCAAGTCCTACACGTTCCACCTGCGCAAGGACGCGGTCTTCTCCGACGGAACGCCGGTGACCTCCGCCGACGTCGTCTTCTCGCTGCAGCGGGTGGCCAACCTGAAGGGCAACCCGTCGTTCCTGATGAGCGGGATCACCGTCAGCGCCCCGGACGCGTCGACGGTCGTGCTCACCAGCGCCACCCCGAACGCGGCCATCCCGTTCATCGTGCCGAACCCGGCCCTCGGGATCCTCAACTCCAAGGCCGTCAAGGCTGCCGGGGGAAGCGACGCCGCCGACGCCGACAAGTCCGACAGCGCCGAGAGCTCGCTGAACGGCAAGTCCCAAGGCAGCGGCCCGTACGTGCTGCAGACCTTCAGCCCCACCACCCAGGTCGTGCTCACCGCCAACCCGAAGTACTGGGGCGACAAGCCGCATTACAAGAAGATCGTCATCCGCAACGTGGCCGCCAACGTCCAGAGGATCAATGTGCTGAAGGGCGAGTCCCAGGTCGCGGTCGACCTCTCGCCGGCGCAGGCGCAGGGCCTGTCGGGCGTCCAGGTGATCAACGGCGCGTCGCCCAACGTGTTCTTCGTGCTCACCAACCAGAGCCCGCAGGTGTCGGCGACGACCAGCAACCCCGACTTCCAGGAGGCCGTGCGCTACGGGCTCGACTACCAGGGCCTGCTGCAGGTCGCCGGCACCGGCGCGGTGCAGGCCGCCGGGATCATCCCCAGCATGTTCCTGGGCAGCCTCCCGGCCGGCAACGCCGTCAAGCGCGACGTGCCCCGTGCCAAGGCCGCACTGGCGAAGGCCGGGCTCACGAACCCCACGGTGACGCTCGGCTACCCGAGCGACCTCCAGGTCAACGGGCTGAGCTTCGGCGACCTCGCCGCCCGCATCCAGCAGAACCTCAAAGAGGTCGGCATCAACGTGAAGCTCGCCCCCGCCCCCACGCAGACCGAGCTCGCGGCCTACCGGGACGGCAAGGAGCAGATGGGCCTGTGGTACTGGGGTCCCGACTTCCCCGACCCCAGCGACTACCTCGCGTTCCTGCCGGGTGCCACCGTCGGGTTGCGCGCCAACTGGGCCAAGGGCGCCGACCCCACCCTGGAGTCCCTCGGCGCGACGGCGGCGGCCACGATCGACAACAAGGCGCGCCAGCAGCAGTTCGAGCAGATCCAGAACCAGATGAACGCCTCGAGCCCGTTCATGCCGCTCATCCAGCCCGCGCAGATCCTCGTCGGCGCAAGTTCGGTGAAGAACTTGCAGTCCAACGCCCTGTGGCTGGTGAACCTGAGTGAGCTCCGCTAGCGCCGCGACGTCCCTGCCGGCCCGGGCCGCACGTGCACCGGGCCGGCGGTCCGACCTCACCCGGTTCCTCGCCAGGCGGCTCAGCATCGGCGCCGTGCTCGTCGTGGGCATCACCCTCGTCTCGTTCCTGCTCACCCACCTGGTGCCTGGCGACCCGGCCGCGGCCAACCTCGGTCAGCGGGCCATCAGCGATCCGGCCGCCGTGGCGGCGTTCCGTGCCCACTACGGGCTGGACAAGCCACTGCCGGTTCAGTACGGGCTCTACCTGTCCCGCCTCGTCCAGGGCGACCTCGGCGTCTCGCAGCAGTCCCATCGGCCCGTCCGGAACGACCTGGCCGAGCACGTGCCGGCGACGATGGAGCTCGCGCTGTTCGCCATCGCCGTCTCCCTGCTGGTCGGCGTGGCCCTTGGCGTCATCGCGGCCATCACCCGCGACCGCTGGCCGGACCAGCTCCTGCGCGTGACCAGCCTGGCCGGGGTGTCCATGCCGACGTTCTGGATCGCGCTGCTCGCGTTCTACCTGCTGTTCTACAAGCTCGGATGGTTCCCCGGCGGCGGCCGGCTCAGCCCCGACCAGAGCCCGCCGGCCCACCTGACCGGCCTGTACACCGTCGACGCGATGCTGCACGGGCAATGGACGCTCTTCCGCTCCGCCCTGGCGCACCTGCTGCTGCCCGGTCTGGTCCTCGCCATCTACACCATCGGGCTGCTGCTGCGGTTCACCAGGGCGTCGGTGCTCGAGGTCCTCGGCAACGACTACGTCCAATCCGCTCGCGCGAAGGGGCTGCCAGAGCGGGTGGTCGTGCTCCGGCACGTGCTGCGCCCGGCGCTCGTACCGATCATCACCGTGGCCGGCGTCGCGTTCGGCAGCCTCCTGTCCGGCACGGTGCTCGTGGAGAACATCTACTCCTGGCCCGGCATCGGCCAGTACGCGTTCCGCAGCGCGACGAACCTCGACCTGCCGGCGATCATGGGCGTCAGCCTCGTGGTCGCGATCGTCTACATCGTCCTCAACCTCGTCGTCGACCTCCTGTACAGCGTCATCGACCCGCGGATCCGGCTGGCATGAGCGCACTCGCAGCGCCCGTCTCCCCGGCCGGCCAGGAACCCGCGACGCCCATGCCGCGGCAGGATCGAGCCGTCGGCCGGTCCCCGTGGCGCCAGCCGCTGGCCCTGATCGGCCTGACCGTCATCGCGGCATGGACGCTGGTCGCGGCGGCGGCGCCGCTGCTCGCCCCGACCGACCCGCTGGCGCAGCGGTCCGCGCTGTTCCTGCCCCCGTCCTCGGCGCACCCGTTCGGCACCGACGAGCTCGGCCGGGACGTGCTCAGCCGCGTCATGTTCGGCGCGCGGATCAGCCTGCCGCTCGCGCTGCTGCTCGTCCTTGCCGCCATGCTCATCGGCGGGGTCCTCGGCGGGGTCGCCGGATTCCTCGGCGGCTGGGTCGATGCAGTGGTGATGCGCACCGCCGACCTGACGTTCGCGTTCCCCGGCATCATCCTCGCGATGGCCGTCGCCGCCGCGCTCGGGCCGCAGCTGCGCAACGCCGTCCTCGCGGTCATCGTCGTCTCCTGGCCCGCCTACGCCCGGCTGGTCCGCGGCCTGGTGCTCTCCGCACGGTCGGCTCAGTACGTGCTGAGCAGCCGGCTGCTCGGCTCGTCGGCGCTGCGCGCGCTCGCCGTCGACATCCGGCCGAACGTGCTCGGTCCGATCCTGGTCATGGCCGCCCTCGACGTCGGCAACGCAGTGCTGCTGCTGTCCGGGCTGAGCTTCCTCGGCCTCGGCGCGCAGCCACCCGCCCCGGAGTGGGGCGCGATGGTCGCCGCCGGCGCGCAGAACTTCGACAAGTGGTGGATCGGGCTGTTCCCCGGGCTGGCGATCCTGACCGTCGTCCTCGCGTTCAACTTCGTCGGTGACACGCTCCGCGACGCGCTCGACCCGCGCACCGCTCGGGCGATCCGGGACTGAGCGCACGTGACCACTCTGCTCGACGTCGAGGACCTCTCCGTCACGCTGGCCACCAAGCGCGGACCGCAGAAGGCGGTCGACGGGGTCTCCTTCTCCGTCGCCGAGGGCGAGATCCTCGGGCTGGCCGGCGAGAGCGGTAGCGGCAAGACGATGACCGCGATGGCGCTGCTCGGGCTGCTGCCGCACGGCGCCCGCACCGGCGGCGCCGCCCGGTTCGCCGGCGAGGACCTGCTGCGGCTGCCCCGCGAGCGCCTGCGCGCCGTCCGGGGCCGCCAGATCGCCCTGGTCTCGCAAGACCCGGCGACGAGCCTGCATCCGATGCTGTCGATCGAGACCCAGCTCACCGAGCACGTGCGGCACCACCTCGGGCTGAGCAAGGCCGACGCCCGCGCTCGCGCCGTCGACCTGCTGGCGACCGTGCGCATCCCGGACCCCGAGGAGGCGCTGCGACGCCACCCCGGCCAGTTCTCCGGCGGGATGCGGCAGCGGATCGCGATCGCGTCGGCACTGGCCTGCCGCCCCCGGCTGCTGCTCGCCGACGAGCCCACCACCGCTCTCGACGTCACCGTGCAAGCCGGCATCCTGAGGCTGCTCGACCGGCTGCGCCGCGAGCAGGGCCTCGCCGTCGTCGTCATCACCCACGACCTCGGCGTGATGTCGGCGGTCGCCGACCGCGTCGCCGTCATGTACGGCGGCCGCCTCGTCGAGGTCGGCGCGCGCGCCGACGTCCTGTCCGCCCCGCGGCACCCTTACACCCGCGGCCTGCTCGACGCGCTCCCGCACCCGGAGACCAGCAGCGAGACCAGCACCGTCGCGCTGCGCCCGATCGCCGGCAGCCCGCCGGCCCTCGGGCACGTCGCCGCCGGCTGCGCGTTCGAGCCCCGCTGCCCGTACCGGCAGCCCGGCTGCGCCCGAGCCCGCCCACCGCTGGCCAGCATCGGTGCCGGCCGCCACCTTGCCTGCCCCGTCGACCCGCTCGCCGGCGCGCATGGCTGAGCCCGACACCGCCCTGCTCGTCGCCGCCGGCGTGTCGGTCGACTACGGCCGCGGCGGCCAGCACGTCCGCGCGGTCGACGGGGTCGACCTGACCGTGCGGCCCGGGCAGATCCTCGGACTGGTCGGCGAGTCCGGCTGCGGCAAGTCCTCCCTCGGCCGGGCGCTCGTCGGGCTCGAACCGGCCGCAACGGGCTCCGTGCACTACCGCGGCACGGCCGTCGCGCCGCTCTCGCTGCGCCGCCGCCCTGCCGCACTGCGCGGCCTGCAGATGATCTTCCAGGATCCGTACGTCTCGCTGAACCCGCGGCGGCGCGTCGGCGACCTCATCGCGGACGGGCTGCGGCTGCGCGGGGTCGACCGGCCGACCGCTCGCCGCCGGGCCGCGGACCTCATCGGTCGGGTCGGGCTGCCGGACGACTCGCTGCGCCGCTACCCGCACGAGTTCAGCGGCGGTCAGCGGCAGCGGCTGGCCATCGCCCGCGCGCTGGCCGCCGACCCCGACTGCATCGTCGCCGACGAGCCGATCAGCGCGCTGGACGCCTCCGCTCAGGCCCAGATCGCCAACCTGCTGACCTCCCTGGTCGCGGAGACCGGCATGGGCATGGTGCTCATCTCCCACGACCTCTCGGTGGTGCGCCAGGTCGCCGACCGGGTCGCCGTCATGTACCTCGGTCGCGTCGTCGAGTCCGGCGACACCCCCGCGGTGTGGCAGCGGCCCGCCCACCCCTACACGGAGGCGCTCATCGCGGCCATCCCCCGCGCGGACGGCCGGGGCGTCCTGCCGGTCGACCTGCCGGGCGACGTGCCCGACCCCGCCCGCCCGCCGAGCGGCTGCCGGTTCCGCACCCGCTGCCGCCTCGCCGAGCCGCGCTGCGCCCGCATCGACCCCGCCGTCGAGCGCATCGCCGGCCGCGACCTCGCCTGCCTCGTCCGCGCCGAGCAGCTCACCGGCGCGCCGCGACCTCAGCCGTCACCTGCCGGCCAGCCGTTGCCGACCCTTCACCGGACCGAGACGGAGTGACGACGTGTGGCGGCGCACCGCGACATTGACCGACCCGCGGACCGGGACGATCAGCCGCGGCCACTGGCACGTGCGCTCCTCCACCGACGCCACCGCCGAGCTGGCCGACGCGCTCGACCGGGCGCTGCAGTCCGGCGATCTCGAGGCGGCCGACCAGCTCTACGCCCCCGACCTGGTCGTCTGGCACAACACCGACCGCGTCCCGCGCGACAAGCAGGCCAGCCTGGCCACCCTGAGCGCGCTGCACCAGGCCTATCCCACGTTCCGCGTCGACGACGTGCGCCGCGACTACCTGCCCGACGGGTACCTGCAGCGCACCACGTTCCGCCTCACCGACCGGTCCGGCAGCCACTACTGCCTCGACGCCGCGATGCGCGTCTGGATCCGCGACGGACGGATCGTGCGCATCGAGGAGTACGCCGACAGCGATCTCGACGCGCACCGCGTCCGCGACCACCAGGCCCTCGCCAGGAGCCGTTTCACCACCGCCCGGCCGGGCACGTCCACGACCGGTGGCGCGGCACGGGCCGGCGCCGCCGGTGAGCGCGCCCGGTGAGAGGAGCGAGCGGTGCCCGGCAAGCAGGCGTGGACCCTGGTGGGAGGACTGACGGCCACCGGCAGCGGCGTCGCGGCGAAGCGGGCGCTGCACAAGGCGTGGAGGGCGGTCACCGGCACCGAGCCGCCGGCCAACCCCGAGCACCCGAGGACGACCTGGCCGGAGGCAATCGCCTACGCCATGGTCTCCGGCGCCATCGTCGGCGTCGCCCGGCTGGTGGCCCGCAAGGTCGCCGCCGGCATGTGGGAGAAGCGCACCGGCGCGCTGCCGCCCGGCCTGGAGCAGGTCGAGTAGCGGCTCAGCGCATCGGGGGGACGTCGAACGGGCCGGGCGGCGGCCCGTCGACCGGCAGTCTGAGGACGAACTCGGTGACGTCGGGGCCCCCGTGCACCTCGATCCCGCCGCCGTGCGCGAGGACGATCGCCCTGGTGACGTAGAGCCCGAGGCCGTGACCGGCGCCGCAGCCCTTCTCGTACGCGTCGAAGATCCGCTCGGCCTGCACCGGGCCGCGCAGCGGGCCGGCGTTGCGCACGGCCATCTCGACGTGGCAGGGCGCCGTCGCGAGGCGGACGACGACCGGGCCGGGGGCGCCGTGGCGCAGCGCGTTGGTGAGCAGGTTGGTGACCACCTGGTCGAGCCGGTCGGGATCGCCGTGGACGAGGGCTGCGCCGCTGCCGTGGACGACGACCCGGTCGTCGGCGAGGGCGCGCACCACGTCGGAGACGATCGCGGCGAAGTCCAGCTCCTTGCGGTGCAGGCGCAGCCGGCCGAGCCGCAGCGCGGTCGCGTCGAGCAGATCGTCGCTGAGCCGCTTCAGGCGGCCGAGGCGGGCGAAGATCAGCTCGCGGGCCGGCTCCTGCTCGTCCTCTCCCAGCCGGTCGGTCCCGAGCACCTCGACCCAGCCCTGGACCGCGGACAGCGGCCCGCGCATCTCGTGCGCGAGCATGCCGAGGTAACGGTCGACCGCCTGCTCCTCGGCCGGGGCGATGCCGGTGACCGCGGCGATGCCCGCGGCGCGGAACGTCTCGACGTAGCGCAGCACCCGGCTGAGCGGCATGCCGAACCGCTCGGCGACGTCGGTGACGTCGTCACCGGCGAGGACGGCCATGGCCGCCGCCGCGCGCGGGTCGCCGCCGGCGGCCGCCGCGACCGCCCGGTCCGGCAGCGCGACGACGGGGGGCGGATCAGCGCGCGGAATGCCCGGCCCCGGGCCGCCGGCGACCTCCACCGGCACCATCGGGTCGATCGAATCGATCTGGTGGATGTGGTCGATCTGCTGAACCTGCACCGCGCGGCCCCCGAGCATCGTCCCCGATACGCGATCGACATCGTCAGGGCCGGTACGCGACGCTCCGCTAGCGCTCAGTCACCGAGGATCACGATCGGCCATGACTTGACTGAGAATGTCATGGCAGCGCGCGCAAGGAAAGTCACAGCGGCCCCCCGTCCGCGTCCTGCCCGCGTCACGGCGGCGGGAACGGTCAGCCACGCCTGCCGGCGCGCAGGTCGGCGAGGACGCGCTCGGCGAGGGCGACGGTCTCGCGGCGGTTGAGCTCGGCACCAGCGACCGCGCCGGCCAGGAACGGGGCGAGCGTGGTGACGTTGCGCCCGAGCCGGCGCAGCACCCGCGCGCGCAGCTCCCGGCGGGCCGCGATGCCGAGCGCCCCGGCGACCCCGGCGCCCAGCGGGTCGACGCCGCGGCGGCGCGCCCAGGCGGTGACGAGCGCGGTGGCGCGCTGGCGGGCCGAGCCGGCCACCGGCTGCCCGTGCACCTCGTGCAGCTCGCCGATGAGGCGCAGCTCGACGGCGACGACCAGCAGGGTCTCGGCCGCCAGCTGGAGCGGGATCCCGAGCAGGGTGGGTGGCACCACCATCTCCGCGGCGGCGATCGCGCCGCCGGCAGCTCCCACGGCGGCGGTGGTGCGGCTGGCGGTGCGGACGAGGGCCTCGGCGAGCGCATCGCCCGTACGGCCCTCGTGGGCGGCCTGAAGGGTGGGAAGGTCGCGGATCTGCAGCTGGGGCGCCACGTCCACGACGAGATCGGCGAGCCATCGGCCGCCGGCGACGGCGAGCAGGCCGGCGGTGCGCGCGTTGGCCGCGAGCGCCCCTACCAGCCGGATGATCGTGCGCCTGGTGCCGCCCTCGGCGGCGTCATCGTCGCCCGACGTCAGCCGCCGGACGAGGCTCAGCACCTCGTCCGGCCCTTCGGCGGGCCGGGGCTCGAGGTCGGTGGACAGTCCCGCACCGGCGCCGGTCACGTCATCGTGACGCGGACGCTCGCTCGGCTCGGGCATGCCCACCTCCGTCGATGGCCGGGGCGCGGGGCCCCGGCGTGAATCAGGCCGCGCACTCGCGGCAGATCATCTGCCCCTTGCTCTCCGTGGCGAGCTGGCTGCGGTGGTGCACCAGGAAGCAGCGCGAGCAGGTGAACTCGTCGGCCTGCCTGGGCAGCACGCGGACGGTGAGCTCCTCGCCCGACAGGTCCGCGCCCGGCAGCTCGAGCGACTCGACGACGTCCTCCTCGTCCACGTCGACCATGCCCGACTGAGCCTCGGCACGACGCGCCTTCAGCTCCTCCAGGCTGTCCTCGCCGAGGTCGTCGTCGACCCGGGGGCTGTCGTAATCGGTAGCCATTGGTTGTCCCTCCCCTCGTTCGTCGACTCGGTCTCGACCTCGCGTCGATGCCGTGCTGTCGATCTCTTGCATCGAGCTCTTGCATCGACTAGGTGGTGTCGGCGCGGTGGTAACGCGCAGGACGGCGATTTTGTGCCCGGTGCGCCGGCTCCGTCCAGGGGCATTCCGCCGGCCGACGGCCGGCCCGTCCGGCGCCTCGGTGTGCCCGCGAGCGGTCGGTTGAATCGCGACCCGTGCGGAGTGTGTTCAATGTTGCCTCACGAGTCCAGTGCGGCACACCGCACCGGCAGATCCTGGGAGCGAGATCGTGCCGATCTATGCCATCGGGGACCGCGAGCCGTCGATCGATCCGGCCGCGTTCGTGCACCCCGACGCCGTCGTCATCGGCCAGGTGCAGATCGGCCCCGAGACCACCGTGTGGCCCGGTGCCGTGCTGCGCGGGGACTACGGCGAGATCCACATCGGGGCGCGGACGTCGGTGCAGGACGGCACCGTCGTCCACGCGACCGAGGAACTGGCGACGCGCATCGGCTCCCGCTGCGTGATCGGGCACATCGCCCACCTCGAGGGCTGCCTCGTCGAGGACGACGCCCTCGTCGGCTCGGGCGCCGTCGTGCTGCACCGCGCGATCGTGCGCAGCGGCGCGCTGGTGGGGGCTGGTGCGGTCGTCCCCAACGGCATGGAGGTCCCGTCCGGCGCCATGGCGCTCGGCGTGCCGGCCAGGGTGCGCCCCGGCGCGGTGCCGCCCGGCGCGTTCGACCGGGCGGTCCGCGACTACGCCGACAACGGCCGGCGCTACCGCGACCAGCTGCGCCGCATCGGCTGACCAGCGCGGGCGGCCGGTGTCGGCCCCCTCGCGCGGGGGTAGCGGCCTCCTCGTCACCGGTGGCCGGATAGCGGCCAGGCGAGGAGGACGGGGCATGGTCACGCTCGGCTACTTCCTGAGCAGCGAGGAGCACGGGCCGCGCGAGCTCGTCGACCAGGCGGCGAGGGCCGAGCAGGCCGGCTTCGCCACCGCGTGGATCTCCGACCACTTCCACCCGTGGCTGGACGAGCAGGGGCAGAGCCCGTTCGTCTGGGCGGTCGTGGGCGGGATCGCGCGCGCGACCGGCCGGCTGCGGCTGTGGACGGCCGTGACCTGCCCGATCATCCGCATCCATCCGGCGATCGTGGCCCACGCCGCCGCCACGGCGTCGGAGCTGATGCAGGGCCGGTTCGGCCTCGGCGTCGGCACCGGGGAGAACCTCAACGAGCACGTCCTCGGCGACCGCTGGCCGGCGCCGGACGAGCGGCTGGAGATGCTCGAGGAGGCCGTCGAGGTCATGCGCGAGCTGTGGGGCGGGCAGCTCGTCACCCACCGCGGCCGGCACTACGCGGTCGAGTCGGCCCGGCTCTACACCCACCCGCAGCAGCCGGTCCCTGTCCACGTCTCGGCGTTCGGGCCCAAGGCGCTCGAGGTGGCCGCGCGCATCGGCGACGGCTACATCGCCACGATGCCCGACAAGGAGATGGTGGACCGCTACCGGCAGCTCGGCGGCAGGGGGCCGGCGCAGGGCGGGCTCAAGGTCTGCTACGACACGGACACCGATCGGGCCCGTGGGACGTTCCACCGGCTATGGCGCAACTCGCTCGTACCCGGCCAGCTCGCCCAGGAGCTGCCGTCCCCGAAGCACTTCGAGGAGGCGAGCCAGCTCGTCACCGAGGAGATGGTGGGCAAGAGCATCCCGCTCGGCCCCGATCCCGAGGTGCACGTGCGGGCCATCCAGGAGTACGTCGACGCGGGCTACGACGAGGTCTACGTCAACCAGGTGGGCCCCGACCAGGAGGCGTTCTTCGCCTTCTACGAGCGAGAGGTGCTGCCCCATTTCGCCGCCTGAGGGCGACCGCGCCGGCGTCACCTCGGCCCGCACCGGTCGTTGGCAGCGCGTGAGCCGCCGACCGACGCGCGCGAGGCGCCTCGCCGTGCCTGCCGTGGCGGTCGGCGCCGCGCTGACCGTGACCGGCGCCGCGCTCGCGGTGATCGCCACGAGCGGGCGGGACCGTGCGCAGGGCTCCGCCCACCGGTCGGCCGGCGGCGTCGGCCCGGCCGTCGCGCTCGACCGGCCGGCCTCCGCGACGGCTCGCCCGCCCGCCACCGTACCGGTGCGCCCAGCGCAGCCCCGGCCGGGCGCCGCCGCGCCGCTGGTGCCCGACGTGCTGGTCCTCGCCCACCGCTCGCTCTCCGCCACCGCGCTGCACCGGTTGCGCGCCGTCCCCGGCGTCACCGCGCTCAGCGGCGTCGACGTCGGCACCGTGCGGATCAGCGGCGCGAGGGCCGTGGTCTACGGCGTCGACCCGGCGACGTTCCGGCCCCTCTCCCCTGCACCGTCGGCGCGGTCCGACGCGCTGTGGCAGTCGATCGGCCGGGGCGAGCTCGCGGCGTCCTTCGACATGGCCCACGAGCTGAAGCTGCCGCTCGGCGGCACCGTCGTCCTGGACGCGGCGCGGGGCAGCGCTCCGGTGCGGGTCGGGGCTTTCGCGTCGATGGGCCTGCCGGACACCGACGCCGTCGTCGATCGGGCGCGCTCCGCCGAGCTCGGGCTGGCGCCGAGCCGCGGGGCCGTCGTCTCGGCCCCGCACGCCGACCCGGTGCGCCTGCGCGCCGCGCTGCGCCGGATCGTCGGCAGCAGCGCGTCGGTGCAGCTGCTGCAGCGGGTCGTCACGCTGCGCGATCCCGGCTCGCTCGCCTCCCGCGCCACCCTGCGGACGGTCCTGCGGGCGGCCAGCAGCCGGCTCGGCGCGCCGTACCGGTGGGGCGCCACCGGCCCGGACGCGTTCGACTGCTCCGGCCTCGTGGGCTGGGCCTACCGCCAGGCCGGCATCGCGCTGCCGCGCACGGCGGCGCAGCAGTGGCTCGCCGGCCCGCACGTCGCCTACGCCGACGCCCGGCCCGGCGACCTGCTGTTCTGGGCGTACGACCCGACGGCTCCCGGGTTCATCGACCACGTCGCGCTCTACGCCGGCGGCGGGATGATGCTCGTGGCCCCGCACACCGGCGACGTCGTCTCGCTGCGGCCGGTGCCGATGGGCCACTTCATGGGCGTCGTGCGGATCGACCCGTCCGGGCGGTGACCTGCCGACCGAACGCGGCTCGGTTAGGGTGACGGCCATGGACTTCCGCGACTCCCCCGACGAGGCCGCGTTCCGCGCCGGCCTGCGGCGGTGGCTGCAGGACAACCTGCCCGCCGGCTGGACCGGCGGGGCGCCGGTCGTGGGCCGCTGGGACGAGCAGCGCTCCCGCGAGTGGAGCCGCCAGCTCGCAGAGGCCGGCTACGCGGGCCTGACCTGGCCGGCGGAGTACGGCGGCGCCGGGGCGCCGTACAGCTACCAGGGCATCTACCTCGAGGAGACGGCGCGGGCGCAGGCGCCGGACCACATCGGGGTCATCGGGCTCGGCATGGCCGGCCCGACGATCATGGTGCACGGCCGGCCCGACCAGAAGGACCACTTCCTGCGGCGCATCCTCACCGGCGAGATCGTGTTCTGCCAGGGCTTCTCGGAGCCGGGCAGCGGCTCGGACCTCGCGTCGCTCACCACCAGGGCCGTCCTCGACGGCGACGACTACGTGGTCAACGGCCAGAAGGTGTGGTCGTCGTTCGCGCACATCGCCGACTGGTGCATCCTGCTCACCCGCAGCGAGCCGGGCTCGGTGCGGCATGCGGGGCTCACGTACCTGCTGCTCGACATGCGGACCCCGGGCGTCGAGGTGCGGCCGCTGCGGCAGATCACCGGCGACCCGGAGTTCAACGAGATCTTCCTCACCGACGTGCGGGTACCGGTCGCGAACGCGCTGGGCGACGTGGGCCAGGGGTGGGGCGTCGCCATGACGACCCTGCTGCACGAGCGCGGCACGCTGGGCTTCGCCCTCACCGCCCGCCTCGAGCAGCTGCTCGGCCGGCTGATCGAGACCGCGCGCCGGGTCGGTGCCGACGACCCGCTCGTCAGGGACCGGCTGGCGGCGCTCTGGATCGACCTTCAGGCGCTGCGCTACACCAACTACCGCGCGCTCACCACGCTGGTGCGCACGGGCACCCCGGGGCCGGAGGGCAGCGTCGCCAAGCTGCACTGGTCGGAGGCGAACCAGCGGCTGACGAAGCTGGCCGTCGAGCTGCTGGGCCCGGCCGGGCAGCTCGACGGCGAGGGCGGCTTCTGGGACGGCTTCTGGAGCTACCAGCAGCTGCGCAGCAGAGGCAACACGATCGAGGCCGGCACGTCGGAGATCCTGCGCAACATCATCGCTGAGCGGGTCGTCGGCCTGCCCAGGTCGCGCTGAGGGACCTGCGCAGGCAGACAGAGGGAGTGACCGTGGACTTCGCGCTCTCCGCCGAGCAGGAGATGCTGCGGGCCGCCGCCCGCGACTACCTGGCCGACCGCTACCCGGTCGACCGCGTGGTCGCGCTCGTCGACGCCGACCCGGGCTGGGACCCGGCCTCCTGGGGCGAGCTGGAGCGCCTCGGCTGGCTCGACCCGGAGCTCGGCCTGCTCGAGCACGCCGTGCTGGCCGAGGAGGCCGGCCACGCGCTCTACCCGGGGCCGTGGTGGTCGACGGTCGCCCTGTGCGGCGGCCTGGTCCCCGCCGGGCGCCCCGCCGCGCTCGCCTGGGCGGAGGAGGGCGCCACGTCGCTCGCTGACGCGCCCCGGTTCACGGCCAAGGCCGACGACGGCCGGCTGTCCGGCCGCAAGCTGCACGTCCCCGACGGTGCCGTCGCCGAGGTGCTGTACGTGGTCGCGGCCGACGGCGTGCACGCGGTGCGCAGCGACGCGGACGGGGTGACCGTCGTCCCCCGCTCGACGACCGACCGGTCGAGGCGCCTGGCCGAGGTGGTGCTCGACGGCGCGCCCGCCGAGCGCGTCGCCGGGCCCGAGGCGGTCGCCGGGATCCGGCCGCGGGCGCTGGCGCTCGCGGCGTGCGAGGCGGTCGGGGTCGCGCAGCGCTGCCTCGACATCGCGGCCTCCTACGCCAAGGAGCGCCACCAGTTCGGCCGGCCGATCGGCTCCTACCAGGGCGTCTCCCACCGCATCGCGGACATGTACGTGGCGGTCCAGCTCGCCCGCTCGCTCGCCTACTGGGCGGCGTGGTGCGTCGCCGAGTCGGACGAGCAGGCCGGGGTCGCCGTCGCGGCGGCCAAGGCGTCGGCCGGCGACGCGGCCGTCCTCGCGGCCGAGAGCGCGATCCAGTCGATGGGCGGCATCGGCTTCACGTGGGACCACCCGCTGCAGCGGTACTACAAGCGGGCCCAGTGGCTCGCCGCGTTCGAGGGTCACGCCGCCGCGCACCGTGCGCAGATCGCGGCGACCCTGCTGGGCTGATGCGTCGACGCCGCACCTGCCGCCGTGCGATGCACGCTGCCCGCCCAGCAGCCAACGACGCCTTGGCGGGTACGAAAGCCGTTGAGCGCCATCCCGCGCGGGGCTAGGGTGTCGAGCCTTGCGCCCACGGCGCGCGCACGGACGGAAGGTGCCCCGTGACGTACCTGACCACCGACGCCGACCAGCCTCCTGATCCCACCGATCCCCCCGCCGATTCCCTCTCCGACCTGGCGGCCGAGCAGGCCCACCTCCACGCGAGCCGCGCCGCGCTGGCGGCCATGCGCGAGCGCGCCGCGTCGCTCGAGGTGCTCGGCGGCAACGAGGTATCGGCCGCCTACCTCGCGGCCACCCTTCATCACCGCGTCGAGAGCCTGCGCGACGACGGGTCGACGCCGCTGTTCTTCGGTCGCATCGACTACGGGCCGGCTGCCGGCGGCGGGGACTCCCCCGGCCGGCCGGGCGAGCGGTTCCACATCGGCCGCCGGCACGTGCACGACGAGCGCGGCGACCCGATGGTGGCCGACTGGCGCGCCGCCATCGCCCGGCCCTTCTACCGGGCGAGCGCGGCCGTCCCGATGGGACTGGAGCTGCGCCGGCGGTTCGGCTTCTCCCGCGGGCGGCTCACCGCGTACGAGGACGAGCGGCTGGGCGCCGGCGAGCGCGAGAGCGGCACCGGGAGCCGCATCCTCCAGGACGAGATCGAGCGGCCGCGCGTCGGCCCGATGCGCGACATCGTGGCGACGATCCAGCCCGACCAGGACGAGATCGTCCGCGCCGACCTGTCGCGCACCGTCTGCGTGCAGGGCGCGCCCGGCACCGGCAAGACCGTGGTCGGCCTGCACCGGGCGGCCTACCTGCTCTACGCCCACCGCGACCAGCTGCGCCGCTCGGGAGTCCTCGTCGTCGGGCCCAACCGCGCCTTCCTCGGCTACATCGGCGAGGTGCTGCCCGCGCTCGGCGAGCTCACCGTCGAGCAGCGCAGCGTCGACGACCTGGTGCCGGGGGTGCGCATCCGCGGCGCCGACCCCGTACCCGTGGCCGCCCTGAAGGGCGACGCCAGGATGGCCGCCGTCCTGCGCCGCGCGGTCTATGCCCACGTGCGCAGGCCTGACGAGCCGGTCGTGCTGCCGGTGGGCTCGCGGCGCTGGCGGGTCGGCAGCGCCCGGCTGACCGCGATCGTGCGCGACCTGCTCGCCCACGACGTGCGGTACGGCTCGGCGCGAGCCATGCTCCCGATGCGGGTCGCCGACGCGATCCTGCGGCAGATGGAGGAGGCCGGCGACTCCCCCGACGACCGCGTCCTCGACCGGGTAGCCCGCAGCCGACCGGTGCGCGACTTCGTCGACGCGACCTGGCCCAAGCTCGACCCGGCCGCGGTCGTCCACCGGCTCCTCAGCGACCCGGAGGCGCTCGCGCGGGCGGCCGATGGCATCCTCGACGCCGACGCGCAGCGGCTGCTGCTGTGGGCGAAGCCGCCCCAGCGGCCGGGCGGCGCCCCCTGGAGCGTCGCCGACGCGTACTGCATCGACGAGGCCGCCGACCTGATCGAGCGCACCGGCAGCTTCGGCCACGTCGTCGTCGACGAGGCGCAGGACCTCTCGGCCATGCAGTGCCGCGCGATCGGGCGGCGGTGCTCGACCGGATCGGCCACCGTGCTGGGCGATCTCGCGCAGGGCACCACGCCCTGGGCGGCGCGCGACTGGGCGACGTCCCTCGCCGAGATGGGCAAGCCGGACGCCCACGTCGAGGTGCTCACCCGCGGCTACCGCGTCCCGCGCGAGATCATCGGCTACGCCAACCGGGTGCTGCCGCACATCGCGCCAGGCGTCGCCCCGGCGGTGTCGGTGCGCACCTCGCCCGGTGCGCTCACCGTCACCGCGGTCTCCGAGCGGGCGCTGCTGGCCACTGCCGTGCGGCTGGCCGTGGCGGCTGCCGCGGAGGAGGGCTCGCTCGCCGTGGTCAGCGACGACGGCACGGCGCAGCGGCTGCTGTCCCGCCTGCGCTCGGCCGGGCTCGACGTCAGCGACCTCACCCGCGACGACGCGCCCGGGCGGCTGGCGCTCGTGCCGGCGAGCCGGGTGAAGGGCCTCGAGTTCGACCACGTCGTGGTGGTGGAGCCGGCCGCGATCGCCGACGCGGAGGGCGGCGAGGAGCAGGGCCTGCGCCGGCTGTACGTGGTGCTCACCCGCGCGGTGTCGAGCCTCACCGTGGTCCACGCCCGGCCGCTCCCGGCGGCGCTCGCCGCCTGACCCCGCGGCGCGGCAGGATGGCGGCGTGATCGACCTCAACAGCGACCTGGGCGAGGGGTACGGGGCCTGGCGGCTGGGCGACGACGAGGCCCTGCTCGACGTCGTGACGAGCGCCAACGTGGCCTGCGGCTTCCACGCCGGCGACCCGCAGATCATGACGGGGGTCGTCCGCGCCGCCGCCGCCCGCGGGGTCGCGGTCGGCGCGCAGGTGTCGTACGCCGACCTGCGCGGCTTCGGCCGCCGCCCCATGCCGGTGACGCCGGACGAGCTCTACGCCGACGTCGTCTACCAGATCGGCGCGCTGGACGGCATCGCCAGGGCGGCCGGCATCCGGGTGGCGTACGTCAAGCCGCACGGGGCGCTGTACAACCGGATCGCCGGCGACCCGGAGCAGGCCGCCGCGGTGGTGGCCGCGATCGCCGACCACGGCGGCGGCCTGCCGCTGCTGACCCTGCCGGGCTGCGTCGCCGCGGAGCTGGCGGCGGCGGCCGGCCTGCGGGTGGTGGGCGAGGCGTTCGCCGACCGCGGCTACACCCCGGCCGGCCGCCTGGTGCCGCGCGGCGAGACCGGTGCGCTGGTGACCGACGTGGCCGAGGTCGTCGCGCGCGTCGTCCGGCTCGCCGCCGAGGGCGTGGTGAGGGCCGTGACCGGTGACGACGTGCCCGTGGCGGCCGAGAGCGTCTGCGTCCACGGTGACACCCCTGGCGCCGTGGCGCTGGCCCGCGCGGTGCGCGCCGGGCTCGCCGACGCCGGCGTCGGCGTGGAGCGGTTCGCGTGAGCGCGCGCGACGGCATCCGTGAGGTCGTGCCGCTTGGCGAGCGGGCGATCCTCGTCCGGTGCACGGACCTCGACACGGTGCACCGGTTGCACGCGGCCCTGCTCGACCGCGATCCGCCGGGGGTCGCCGACGTCGTGCCCGGCTGGGACACCCTGCTGGTCGTCGCCCGTCCCGAGGATGCCCACCGGCTCGACGGCCTGCGCGGCGAGCTGCCCGGCTGGCCGCTGCCCGCGCTGGCGCCGGCCAGGCGGCGCACGGTGGAGCTGCCGGTCACCTACGACGGCCCCGATCTCGCCGACGTGGCGGAGCTCACCGGCCTGACGGCGGCCGAGGTGGTGGCGCGGCACAGCGCGCCGGCGTACGTCGTCGCCTTCCTCGGGTTCGTGCCCGGCTTCCCCTACCTGGTCGGCCTCGACCCTGCGCTGCGCGTGCCGCGGCTGCCGACGCCGAGGACGAGCGTGCCGGCCGGCTCGGTGGGCATCGGCGGCGACCAGACCGGCATCTACCCGCGGCCCACGCCCGGTGGTTGGCGGATCATCGGCCGCACCGACGCCACGCTGTTCGACCCGGCCGCCACGCCGCCCGCCCTGCTCCGCCCCGGCGACCGGCTCCGGTTCGTGCCCGCGTGAGCGCCGCGATCACCGTGCTGCGGCCGGGTCCGTCGACCACGGTGCAGGATCTCGGCCGGCCGGGGCTGGCCAGGCTGGGCGTGCCCCCGGCCGGCGCCCTCGACCCGCTCGCGGTGCGCATCGCCAACCGGCTGGTCGGCAACGACGAGGGCGCGGCGGTCCTCGAGTGCGTCCTGCGCGGCCCGGCGCTGCGCTTCCAGCGCGCGGCCGCCGTCGCCGTGGTGGGTCCGCGGGTGCCGGTGACGGTGGCCGGGGCGGGTGCGCCGGTAGGCGCGGCGGTCGAGCTGGCCGCCGGTGCGGTGCTCGACGTCGGCGCCGTGGAGGGCGGCCTGCGCTGCTGGATCGCCGTCGCCGGCGGCATCGACGTGCCGCCGATGCTCGGCAGCCGGTCGACGGACACGCTGACCGGCCGCGGCGGCCGCGCGCTCGCCGAGGGCGACCGCCTCCCGCTGGGTGCGGCTCGTGGAGCGCCGCTCGCCGGCGTCGCGGTCGACTGGCCGCCCGTCCTCGACGGCGAGGTGACGGTGCGCGCGGTCGCCGGACCGCACGCCGAGTGGTTCGCCGAGACGCCGGCCAGCCGCACGTGGACGGTGACTCCGCGATCGGACCGCACCGGGCTGCGGTTGTCCGGGGGGCCGTTGCCGCGCCGGCACGACCGCGAGGTGGCGAGCCACGGACTCGTCGCCGGTGCCGTGCAGGTGCCCGGCGACGGGCAGCCCGTCGTGCTGCTCGCCAACCACCAGACCACCGGCGGCTACCCCGTGCCGGCCGTGGTGTGCGCCGCCGACCTGCCGCTGCTGGCGCAGGCACGACCTGGCTGGACCGTGCGGTTCACGACGGTCGACGTCGCGACGGCGAGAGCGGCGTGGGCCGAGCGGCTGCACGTGCTCGACGCGCTGCCCTGCCTCGCGCTTTGACGGCGATCGCACGTCGCGATCACGGTGCGTCCAGCGCAATCCCTCTTGCCGGCAAGGGCGAAGGCGACGGCATCGAGCATGTCGCGAAGCGACGGCGCTCGTCCTAGTGGGCGTCGGTGAGCAGGTCGGCCAGCTGGCGCGCGTTGACCTGCGCGTAGTTCTGGTAGCAGTTGTTCAGCAGCACGTGGGTCTCGCGCACCTGCGTGCCGAGCTCGCGCACCTTCGGCGCCCACTCCTTCATCTCGCTCTCGGAGTAGAGGTAGCCGAAGCGCTCGTAGATGTCGCGGCTCTCCCACTTGTCGCTGTGCCCGTGGAACCGCACCACCGCGAGGTCGGGCGCCGTCGCGGCGACCACCGGCGGCACCGAGCTCGGATAGCCCTGCGGCATGTCGACGCACACGTACGGCACCGCGTACGAGCGGAGGAAGTCGAGGGTCTCGTCCTCGTTGCCCTCGGACAGCCAGGTCTTGTTGCGGAACTCGACGCAGATGCGGATGCCGTGCGCCCGGCACCGCTCCTGGCACTCGAGGACGTACGTGCGGTTGGCCTTGCCGATCGGGAACCACTGGGGGAACTGGAACAGCACCGCGCCGAGCTTGCCCGCCGCGTTGAGCGGCGCGAGCGCCGCGAGGAAGCGGTCCCAGACCTCGTCCACCACCTTGGGCTCGAGATCCTTGAGGTAGACGTTGCGCTTGCTCGTCTCGGGCCGCAGCTCCTTGTACAGCGCCGACACCTTCGTCGGGTGCTGGGTGAGGAGCGAGAACGCCTTGACGTTGAACGTGAAGCTCGCGGGCGTACGGACCGCCCACAGCTCCGAGTTGCGCTCGTTCGGCGGGGCGTAGTACGTCGCGTCCACCTCGACCAGCGGGAACTGCTCGGCGTAGTGGGCGAGCCGCTCCTCCGCCGAGCTGGCGTCGTCCGGGTACCAGCCCGACGCCAGCAGCGTCTTGTCGGTCCACGACGCCGTGCCGACCTTGATCTCGCCCACGCCGCTCCCCTACCCCGTCCACGGCCACCTCTCGCACTCCTGCGGCGATGATCGTCCAGGAGCCGCGCCGAGCGAGATATTTGCGTGCGTCCGCCCGGTGCCGGAGCTAGCGTCGAGGCCATGCCCCCTCATCAGCGCGTCCGGCGAAGCCTGCACGCGCTGTGGCGGCTCCGACCGTACCTCCGCCCGCACATGGGGCAGCTGGTGGCGATGTTCGTCATGGCCTGCCTGTCGGTGGCCGCGAGCATCGCCGTCCCGCTGGTGACCAAGGCGGTGATCGACGGGCCGGTGCGCCACCACGAGGGTGGCCTGCTGGTCGTGCTCGGCCTCGCCGCCCTCGGCCTCGGCATCAGCGAGGCGGCGCTGATCTTCGGCCGGCGGTGGATCCAGTCGCGATCCGTGCTGTCGATGGAGAAGTCGCTCCGGGACGACATGTACGCGCACCTGCAGCGGCTGCCCGTCGGCTTCCACGACCAGTGGCAGAGCGGGCAGCTGCTCTCGCGCGCCACGAGCGACCTGTCGGCGATCCGCCGCTTCGTGGCCTTCGGACTGATCTTCTTCATCGTCACCATCGCCGACTTCTTCGTGGTCGTGGGCCTGCTGATCGCGCTGTACTGGCCGCTCGGCGTGCTGGTCGGCGTGCTCGCCGTGCCGATCGGCTGGGTGTCGCTCGAGTTCGAGCGCGGCTACGTCGGCGTCTCGCGGCGGGTGCAGGACCAGCAGGGCGACCTCGCGACGTACGTCGAGGAGGCCGCCGTCGGCATCCGGGTCATCAAGGCGTTCGGTCGCTACCGGACGGCGGCCGAGCGGTTCGGCGAGCATGCGGAGCGACTGGCCGACACCTCGGTGCGCAAGGCGCGCCTGCTCGCCCACTTCTGGGCGCTGCTCGAGGTCATCCCGGGGGTCGCGCTCGCCCTCGTCCTGCTGCTCGGCGCGTCCGCCGTCTCCACCGGGCACCTCACCGTCGGTGGTCTCGTCGCGTTCATCTCGCTGATGTACCTGCTGGCCTGGCCGGTGGAGGAGCTCGGCTGGATCCTCGGCACGGCGCAGGAGGCGGCGACCGCCGCCGAGCGGGTCATGGAGCTCTTCGACGCGCAGCCCGACATCGTCGACCGGCCGGGCGCGACGCCGCTCGCGCCGGTGCGCGGCGAGCTGCGGTTCGAGCAGGTCGCGTTCGCCTACCCGGGCAGCGCGACTCCGGTGCTGCGCGGGGTCGACCTCACCGTCGAGCCGGGCGAGACGATCGCCATCGTCGGCACCACCGGCTGCGGCAAGACGACCCTCATCTCGCTGGTCCCGCGGCTGTACGACGTCACGTCGGGACGGATCCTGCTCGACGGGGTCGACGTCCGCGACGTGACCCTCGAGTCGCTCCGGCGCGCGGTCGGCGTCGCGTTCGAGGAGCCGACGCTGTTCTCCTCCAGCGTGCGCGACAACCTCACCCTGGGCGTCGCCACCGCGAGCGACGACGACATCGCGGAGGCGCTCGAGATCGCACAGGCCGAGTTCGTCCACGAGCTGCCGTGGGGCCTCGACACCCGCGTCGGCGAGCAGGGCCTCACGCTCTCGGGCGGCCAGCGGCAGCGGCTCGCGCTCGCCCGCGCCGTGCTCGGCCGCCCGCCGGTGCTGGTGCTCGACGACCCGCTGTCCGCGCTCGACGTGCACACCGAGGCGCTCGTCGAGTCGGCGCTGCGGCGGGTGCTGGCGTCGAGCACCGCCCTGGTGGTCGCGCACCGCCCCTCGACGGTGCTGCTGGCCGACCGGGTCGCGCTGCTCCAGGACGGCGCGATCGCCGCGGTCGGCACCCATCACGACCTGCTCGAGACCGTGCCCGCCTACCGGGCGATCCTCTCGCAGGAGTCCGAGCTGGGGGCGTCGCGATGACCCTGCTCGACACCTGGCGCGGCGTCGCCGCCGAGGACCACGCCGACGAGCTGACCGCTCCCGTGTCGGCGCTGCTCCGCGCCCGTACCCGCCGCCTGCTGTCGTCCCTGGCGCGGCCGCACCGCAAGGGCATCGTCGTCGCGGTGCTCACCGTCGTGCTGATGAACGCGGCCATGCTGGTGCAGCCGTTCCTCGTGGCATGGGGCATCGACCGTGGCATCGCCGACGCGCGCGCCGGCCGCGGGCACGCCGTCCTCGTGACCGCGGTCGTCCTCGTCGTCGTGGCGGCGCTCGTGCAGGCCGCGTGCCGGCGGGCCTTCCTCGGCATGGTCGGCACGCTCGGGCAGGCCATGCTGCTCGAGCTGCGGCGGCGGGTCTTCGACCACGTGCTGCGGCTGTCGGTGTCGTTCCACGAGCGCTACACCTCGGGGCGCGTCATCTCGCGCCTCACGTCGGACATGGACGCGATCAACGAGCTGCTCGACGAGGGGCTCACCGGCCTCATCACCGCGGTCCTGTCGGTGGTGACGATCGCGGTCGTCATCGTCCTGCTCGACTGGCCGCTCGGGGTCGCGACCCTGGCCGTGTTCCCCCTGCTGATCTGGCTCACGGTGTGGTTCCGGCGCCGCTCGGAGGCGACCTACCGCCGCACCCGCGAGGCCATCGCGATGGTGATCGTGCACTTCGTGGAGTCGCTGGCGGGCATCCGCGCGGTGCAGGCGTTCCGCCGCGAGCCGCGCAACCAGCAGATCTTCGCCGAGCTCAACGACCGCTACCGCAAGGCGACGGCCGACTCGTTCATGCTCATCGGCATCTACGGCCCGGCCGTCAAGATGCTCGGCAATCTGACGATCGCGCTCGTCCTGCTCTACGGCGGCTGGCGGGCGATGCAGGGCGAGATGACGATCGGCGTGCTCACCGCGTTCCTGCTGTACCTGCGGCAGTTCTTCGAGCCGATGGTCGAGCTGAGCCAGTTCTACAACTCGTTCCAGTCGGCAGCCGCGGCGCTGGAGAAGCTGTCCGGCGTGCTCGACGAGCAGGCCGCCGTACCGCCGCCGGCCCACCCGGTGGCGATGCCCGCGCCGAGGGGCGACGTCGCCTTCGAGAGCGTCCGCTTCGGCTACGGCGAGTCGCGCATCGTGCTGCCGGGGCTCGACCTGCGCGTACCGGCAGGGCAGACCGTCGCGCTCGTCGGGGCCACCGGCGCGGGCAAGAGCACCGTCGCGCGGCTGCTGGCCCGGTTCTACGACCCCTTGTCGGGCACCGTGCGGCTGGACGGCGTCGACCTGCGCGACATCGACGACGCCGACCTGCGCCGCACCGTCGTCATGGTGACCCAGGAGAACTTCCTCTTCTCGGGAACCATCGCCGACAACATCGCGCTCGGGCGGCCGGGAGCCACCCGCGAGGAGGTGGAGAGCGCGGCCGCCGCCCTCGGGGCGCACGAGTTCATCGCCGCGCTCCCCGAGGGCTACGACACCGAGGTGCGCAAGCGCGGCGGGCGGCTGTCGTCGGGGCAGCGCCAGCTCGTCGCGTTCGCCCGGGCGTTCCTCGCCGACCCGGCGGTCCTCATCCTCGACGAGGCGACCTCGTCGCTGGACGTGCCCTCGGAGCGGGCCGTGCAGCGCGCCCTCCGCACGGTGCTCCAGCGCCGCACCGCGCTGATCATCGCCCACCGGCTGACGACGGTGGAGATCGCCGACCGCGTGCTGGTGATGACCGACGGCCAGCTGGTCGAGGACGGCAGCCCGGCCGAGCTGCTGACCGGCACCGGCCGCTACGCCGCGCTTCACCAGGCCTGGCGCGAATCGCTCGCCTGACGTGCCCTGAAGGGCAGCTGGCCGGCCTGGGGCTTCACACCGGGGCGCCGGGGCCGGAAGATTGTGTCCCGCGGCCTCGAGGAGGCGCACCATGCTCGTACGCGACGCCATGAGCGGCGTGGTCCTCACGGTGGGCCCGGCGCACTCGCTGCGCGAGGCCGCCAGGCAGATGTCGACCCGCGGCGTCGGCGCGGCCGTCGTCCACGACGGCGACGTCGACGGCCTCGGCATCATCACCGAGCGCGACGTCCTGCACGCGGTCGGCGCGGGCCAGGACCCGAACGAGGAGCAGGTCGGCGACCACCTGACCACTGACCTGGTGTTCGCGTCGCCGGACATGACGCTCCAGGAGGCGGCCGCGCTGATGACCCGCGGCGGCTTCCGGCACCTCGTGGTCCTCGACGCTGGCGAGGTCGTCGGCATCGTGTCCGTGCGCGACATCGTCCGGCAGTGGGCGGAGGCTGCGATCAGGAGCTGAGCCCGCCCGGTCCTCCCCTGTGGACGACGCCTGCAGACCGTCACCGCCCTGCGGCAAGGTGACGGTCGACCAGGCGGACCACGTCCCCGGGGGGACCGGATGGAGCTCTTCGTACGACCCGACGACCTCGATGCGGCAGCGGCGGCCCTGCGCGCCCTCGCGGCCGATCTCGGCGCGTCGGTGCACCGGTTCGAGGCCACGGCGGCCCGCAACCTGCCGGCCCTCGGGCCGCGCGCCGCGCCCGCCGCCGAGCAGGCACTGACCGCGGCCGGGGCCGCGGCCACCACCCTGCGGCACGACTACCTCGTCGCCGCCGACGGACTGCACGGCATCGCGGCCGCCTATGCCGTCACCGACGCCCGCGCGCTGCGCCGCCGGCGGTGAGCGTCCCGACCGGCGCCGTCCCGCCGCCGGCCTTCCCGCGACCGGTCACCGTGCCGGCGCGGCCGCGAGGCGACCCGGCCGCGGCGCGCGCCATCGCCGCGGCGTGCCGCTCGCTGGCCGACGACGTCGACGCCGGTGGCCGGCGTGCCGTCGGGGAGCTGGACGGGCTCGGCGACCGGTGGCGCGGCAGCGGCAGCGCCGGCCGGGCGACGGCCAGTGCAGCGCTGTCGGTCAACGCCGCGCTGGTGGTCACCGGCCTGCGCGAGACGGCCGGCCGGCTCGACCGCTTCGCGCAGGAGCTGGAGCGCGCCCAGCACCATCACCACCGGTCCATCGGGCGGCTGCTCGCCGTCGGGGGGCTGGTGGCCGTGACGGGCGCCGTCGTCGTGGTCACCGTCGGTGCGCTCGCGCCGGTCGGCTCCCTGGCGGCGGTCGAGGTGGGCGCGGCGCTGGCCGGCACCGAGGCGGCGGCGGCCGCGGCCGGCGTCGCCGAGGCGGGCGCCACGGGCGCGCTGCTGCGCTGCGGCGAGCTGTTCGCCGGGCTGCGCCCGCTCGCAGCCGCGCTCGCACCGCACCTCGTCCAGGGCCTGGCCGGTGCCGGCGTCACGGCGCTCGACGAGCTCGGCGCCCACCGGCTGCGGGCCGACCGGCTGCTGGAGGCGTTCGCGCTCACCGCCGCCACCTCGGCCGGCACCGGCGCGGCGCTGCGCGCGGTCCGGTCCGCCGACGCGGTCAGCGCCCTGCCGGCCGCCGGCCGCTCGGCGGTGGAGTCGGCGACCGTCGGCGCGGTGCAGGGCGGGGCGGCCGCGGCCGATCAGCTGCTCGAGCGCGGCCGCCTCGATCCCGGCGGGCTGCTGGTGAGCGGCCTCGGCGGGGCCGCCGTTCGCACGACGTCCGGCGGGCTCGGCGGGTGGCTGCACCGGATCGCGGTGAGGGCCAAGCGCGGCCAGACGCTGCCCGAGATCGTCGAGGAGGAGGTCGACCTGTACCGGCACGAGGCCGGTTGGCACAACGGTCACACCCTCGCCCGCCACGTCGGCAAGTCGCCCGGCTGGCTGCGGGCGCGCATCCGGCGCGACGGGCTCGTCGCCGCGTCCAGCTTCTTCGACGTGGAGAGCGCCGAGAGCGCGGTCACCGCCGCGATCCGCGCCGACGAGGAGGGCCTGCGCCGCTACCTCGCCGGGCCGTCCGGCCGGCGCTACTTCCTGCGGGTCGAGCTCGAGCAGCCGGTCGGGCACGTGGTCCGCGCCGACGGCCGGCGCGAGCTGTCCCACATCGTCTGCCTCAAGGCCCGCCAGCAGGGCGGCCGGCTGCTGATCGTGACCGTCTACCTCGACCGGCTCGACCTGCCCGAGGAGGAGCAATGCTTCGCCCACTGACCGAGGTCCCTGCGGTCGCACCCGCGGCCCTCACCGCCGCGCAGGCCGCCGCCGTGCAGGCCATGCGCGACAGCCATGTCCCGCTCGACGTCCTGCTGATGGCCGCGCCGGTGACCGATCCGCCCGACGTCGCGCACCGGGCTGCCGCGGCCGCCGCGGTCGCCCGGTTCGCCGCGGAGCGGGGGCGGCCCGATGACGCGCCACCCGACCTGCGCCGCCTCCTCGGCTGCCGGCTCTCCCCCGCCGACCTGCTGGGGCGGCGCCTCGACCCGGGCTCGGGGCGATTGCTGCACGCCAGCGGCAGGCGGTTCGCCGAGCTGCTCGGCCCCGACGACCGGGCCACCGTGACCGACGAGCGGTCCCCGAAGGCCAGCGGCCCTTACCGGGCGAGGGGCGGCGATGCCGACCGCTGGCTGGTGCCCGACCATGCCGGCGCGGTGTGGGGGCTCGCCGACGTCCTCGCCGCCGCGGCGGCGCCCGACCGCGTCCTCGCCGCCGCCGTCGAGCAGTTGCTCGCGGGAGCCGGTGACGACGTGGAGGCCTACCGCTTCGTCGGCAACTGGTCCACCTACTTCGACGACGCCGACGGCTGGGGCGAGGCCCTCGCGTGGACGGTGCGCACCGACGCCGGCTCCGTCGTGGTCATCGGCGCGTCGTGGACCGACTGAGCCGGCCGGGCCGGGCCGGCCCTGCTCCCCTGCTCCCCGCGCCGTTCCCTCGGGCGTCAGGCCGGTGGCAGCCGGGCGGCGTAACGGCCGTCGCGGGCCTCGACCAGCAGCGGCAGGCCGAAGGTCGCCGAAAGCAGCGGGCCGGTCAGCACGCCAGCCAGCTCGCCGGCCGCGACCACCTGGCCACGCCGCAGCAGCAGCGCGTGGGTGAAGCCGGCCGGCACCTCCTCCACGTGGTGGGTGACGAGGACGGTCGTCGGCGCCCCCGGGTCGCGGGCCAGGCGGGTGAGCCGGCGCAGCAGGGCCTCCCTGGCACCGAGGTCCAGCCCGGCCGCCGGCTCGTCGAGCAGCAGCAGCTCGGGATCGGTCATCAGCGAGCGGGCGATCTGCACCCGCTTGCGCTCGCCCTCGGACAAGGTGCCGAAGCGGCGGCCGGCGAGCGCCCGGCAGCCGAGCTGAGCCAGCAGCTCGAGCGCCCGCTGCTCGTCGTAGCTGTCATAGGAGTCCAGGGCGAGGCCGCCCGGTACGGCCGCCCGCGTCACGGCGGCGTGGGCGGCGGTCACCACCACGTCGAGCACCCGCTCACCAGGTGGCAGCCGGTCGGCGAGAGCCGCGCTCGCCCAGCCGACCCGCGTCTGGAGCTCGTCGAGATCGGTCGCGTCGAGCGGCTCGCCGAGGACGGTCGCGCTGCCGCTCGTCGGCACCAGCGAGCCGGCGGCGACCTGCAGCAGGGTGGTCTTCCCCGCCCCGTTGGCCCCCACGACGACCCAGCGCTGACCGGCCCGCACCCGCCAGTAGATGTCGCGCAGCAGCGTCGCGCCGTCGCGCTCGACGGTCACCCCGGCCAGCCGCAGCACCTCGTCGGGCGTGTCGGTCATCGCGCTCCCGTTCCTCCGGCTGCCCGGTCGCTGCCTGAACCTACGGCACCGCGCGGGCCCGCAGGAGCACCGCCCCGCTGGGCGGGGAGCCGGTCGATGAGCGGGGAGCCGGCCGGGGCACGGCGGCGGGCGGCGTGGCTCGCCGGGCGCCGGGTCGGTGCCACGTACGGTGGACCCACGCATGCTGCTCGGAGGAGGCCCCGCATGTTGGAGCTCCGGTTCGTCTCGGTGCACGACGACGGCGATCACGTGATCCTGCGCGCGCCCGAGCTCGACGACGAGGAGTTCCTGCTGCCGCTCACCGACGAGCTGCGCGACGCGCTCGCCGGACCGGTCAGGACCACCCGGCCGGAGCCACCGGCCGACGAGCCGCTGACGCCGCGCGAGATCCAGAGCCGGATCCGGGCCGGCGAGGCCCCGGAGGCCCTCGCCAGGGCGGCGGGCGTGCCGGCCGCCAAGATCGAGCGGTTCGCCGGGCCGGTGCTGGCCGAGCGCACCCATGTCGCCGACGAGGCGCGGGCCGCGCGCGTCGGCTGGTCCGGCGGCGACGGCGAGCCGGGCTCGCTCGACGAGATCGTCGGCGGCCGGCTCGAGGCCGAGGGCGTGCGGCCGGACGACGTCGAGTGGGACTCCTGGCGGCGCGACGACGGCACCTGGATCGTGCAGGTGAGCTACCTCGCCGATGGCGCCCGGCAGACCGCCGAGTGGACCTGGCACCCCGGCCGCCGGCAGCTCCGGCCCTACGGCGCCGCGGCCCGGACGCTGTCGACCTCGGGCTCCGCGGCGGCCGAGGCGGCTCCCGAGCCGCCGGCCGCGCTGGTCGGGCTGCGGATGGTGGCACCGGCCGCTGCCCCGGCAGCGACCGCTCCGCTGGCCGACCCCGGCGACCCGGTGCCCTCCCTCGGCGCGCGCGCCGAGGACGACGCGCCCGCCACGCCGGACGAGGTCGGCGCCACCGAGGCCAACGAAGGCACCGACGCCGGTGCCGGTGCCGCAGTCCAGACGGCGATCGACGTCCGCGAGCTCGACCCCCGCGAGGCGGCGGCCGAGGGTGGCGGCCGGCGCGCGGCCCGGCAGCCGAAGGAGGCCGGCCGCGGGAGCGGCCGGCGGGCCGCGGTGCCGAGCTGGGACGACATCCTGTTCGGCGTCAAGCGGGAGAGCTGACCCGCACGGTCGTCCTCACCCGCGTCCACGACGGCCGGCGGGGCACCGACCCGAAGCCGAACCGCACCGGCGGGTCGACGTCGGCGAGCGCCCCGAGGTCCTCGCCGCCGAGCGATGCCGTCGCGGCGACGATGCGCCGGTTGTCGGTGGCCGCGTACCACTCCTCGCGGCCCTGACCGGCGCTTCCCCTGGTCCGCACGCCCGGCAGCAGCACCCCGGCCACCCGGTCGAGCAGGCCGACCCACGCGAGCGAGTGGGCCAGTGGCCGCGGGACGGCTCGCAGCAGCCAGCCGACGGCCGTCCGCCGCCCGACGACGATGCGCAGCACGAGCTCGCCGGCCACCACGCCCGCGCCCGCGGCCTCGACCGGGACGACCCGCACCTCGTCGAACCGGTAGGTCGCGGCCGCAAGCTCGGCTAGCTCGGCGGTGGGCGCCAGCAGGGTCCGGTGCCCGGCGGGGTCCTCGTGCATGACGTCGGCGAGCGGGCCGTACGGCGACGTCGTCCAGCGCCCGATCACGAAGCGGTGCCCGCTCGCCGTGCCGAAGCCGGCGATCGAACCGTCGAGAACCAGGTCCACTGCCCCGGCCTACCCCGAGGGGGCGCCATGCGCAGCTCGGCCGTGGCGGCGAGCTGCCGGACCGGCCGCCCTAGGAGACTCTCGCGAAACTCATCGCCGCAGGTAGGCGGCTCGCCCGCTGACCGTTCGCGGGAGCCTTACCCCACGATCCCTTGATCGTTACCCCACGGCTCATCTTCGTCGCCTCTCGGGACTGTCGGAGGGTGCTCGTAGCGTCCGTGCTGCCGCTTCGCCGACCCGGCGAGGGCGGCCACGGCGAGTGCTAGAACACCCGCCGTGGCCTGGACGCAACGCCTTTGTAGGAGGCGCGCGCCGTGACCACAGAATCGCACGACCCGACCGAACCGCCCGACAGCCCGTGCCCGTGGTGGTGCCAGGACAGCGAACGGGCGGGCACGCCGCTTCACCCCGCCACCCATGAGGGCTACGACCTCGTGGTGAATGCCGAGCGGCCGGACCAGGTGCCGACCGTGCTGCACGCGCTGCTGACCCTGCCGCTCGGCGGGTCGGTCGTCCGGGTGCTGCTGGCAGACGGGGACACCGACCTGCTGACCCTGAGCAGCGCGGCCAGCCGCTCCCTCGCCGCCGCGTTGGTCCGGCTCGCCGACGTGGTGGAAGGGCTGGTGAGTCTCTGACTGTCCGCCCGGCCTGGCATGCAACGGAGCCCCCGGTGATCGCTACCGGGGGCTCCGTTGCGTCTGATGGACTCTCAACCAAACCGGTTTCTACTTGCAGTCCCATGTTGCTACTTGCAGTCTCTTGTTGTTTCTCGTGGTCTCTCGTGGTCTCTCGTGGTCTCTCGTACAAGATCAGCGTCGCTCGCGAGGCTCACGTCCATCGTCGTCGTAGCCCCCGTTGAGGGGCGCAGGGGTCAGCGAGCAGGGGTCAGAAGTCGATAGGCTCGCGTTCCTCGTCCTTGCTTCCGAGGTCGCCCCCCTCGGCCACGTAGTCGGCGGCCTTCTGAAGCTCGTCCGCCTCCCGTTCCTCCTCCGACCGCAGCCTGTACTTGCCCCGTCCGACGCGCGTCAGCTCGTCCCACTGCTCAAGGCGCGCGAGGGCCGTGCGGATCGCGTTCACAGGGTCCTCCGCGTCGGACTTCCATCCCCGGTTCTGTAGCTCTGTATGGGCAGTCGCCGCGTCGAGCACCAGATCGGGCTTGTCCTGGAAGATGGCTCGCAACAGGTCGAAGGTGCCGCTGGCCGACCCGCCCCGGCGCGTGACCGCTGCCGATGACGAGGACTCCGCTGGCGCCGAATCCGCGCCTGCCCGTTGGTGGTGAACCTGGCCGGTCGGCCCGTCGAGGGCGTCGAGCGCCGCGAGGGCAGTCTCGACCTTGCTCAACTCCTCCCGCAACTCGTCGCGGTAGGACTTCAACGAGGTCACTACGTCCTGGCGCTGCATCATGGCAGAACTTTACATCTGTCAACGCCAAGGGGCCAGAGTTCCCGCAACACGCGCGCGTCGTGCTTGAATGACTGCGGGAACGAGCACAGACTGAGAGCACGCCCTGGACCGGGCGATCTTGACGAGGGAGGTGATGCCCGGAGCCGGGGGGCGGAGGAGTAGCGCCCCAACAGCCCCCCGGCTCCGCCTGCAATGACCGGCCCTCGTGGTGTAACGGATAACACGCCGAGCTGCTACCTCGGCGAACCGGGTTCGAATCCCGGCGGGGGCACCGCCGGTCTCTCACCCTGAGAGGCCGTCCCTTGCCATGCCAAGGTACGACTTCGGAGCAGACCTGTACAGCGCCCACGCCGGGGCGCGACTGATCCCTGCCCTCGCTCTCGCTCTTGTGGCGAGGCCGGCGCAGCGGCAAAAATTATCGGCAAAAATATGCGCGGGCGCGCTTTGCGTCGCCTTTTTTGTCGTACCTCTCCGATACCGTGAGCCCTGTCAACCAAATAGGTGCCCCCCGCGAGATTGGCGTCTCCGGGGGGCCGGACCAAAGGGATGAGACCCCAATGGCCACGCTCACGGTAGCACCGGCGCGCGACGCTCAACAGGTCGCCGCGCTACTGGACAGCCCCGAGGTCGCGGGGCTCATCGCCGACCTCGAAGCGACGCGCTGGACCGGCCGACCTGGGTATCCGGTGCGCTCCCTGGTAGGGCTCGCCTTGGCCAAGTCGGTCTACGCGCTACCGACCTGGACGCGCACCGTGCGACTGGTCGCCGAGCATGCGGCGCTGCAAGCCATTCTCGGCGACACGCCGAGCGTCCACGCCGCCTACCGGTTCGCTGCGAAGCTGCGCGAGCATGGCGACCTGCTGACCGCGTGCCTTGACCGGGTGCTGGCCGGGCTGCGGGAGCAACTACCGAGCATGGGCGAGACGGTCGCCATTGACGGGTCGGACATGCCCGCCTACGCGAACGGTCAGCGATTCGTCAGCCGGAATGGACCGGAGCGAAAGCGATTCTCCGACCCTGACGCATCCTGGGGACATCGGTCGTCCGTTTCCACCCGGTCGGGCGGCGGATATTACGGCTATAAAATCCATGCTGCCGTGTGCGCCACGACCGGCCTGCCGGTGGCGTGGCAGGTGGAGACGGCCAAGGTGAGCGAGACGGTCATCGTCGCGCCGCTGCTCGACACTCTGGCCGCTCGCGGCATCGTGCCAGCGCACTGCGTCATGGATCGCGGCTACGACACCACGGCCCTCTACGCCGAGTGCGAGTCGCGCGGCATCCGCCCCGTGATCCCGCTGCGCATGACCCCGGCCGTGCGCGCTGGCAAGCACCGCCCGCCGTCCTGCGACCACGGGACGTGGGCGTTCGCCGGGGCCGACGCCAAGCGGCAGGCGAGCAAGTGGCGCTGCCCGACCGGCGAATGCTCGCCCGCGTCCGTGTGGGTCAAGGCTGACCGGCTGCACCCGCTCATCCCGCGCGGCACCGACCGCTACCGCTCGCTCTACCGCTCGCGCGGCGCGGTCGAACGGTGCTTCGGCCACTTGAAAACCGAGTGGGGATTCCTCCCGCTGCGCGTGCGCCGCTTGGTCCGCGTCCGGCTGCACACCGACCTGACGATGCTGGCCCGGCTCGCCTCCGCGCTCCTGACCGCGCGGGCCGTCGCGCTCCCGCTGGTCGCATAGGGCATGATCGGTTCGTGACAGACGATCTGCCGCCCATCCCGCACAACGCCCGTTGCGCCGTATGCGACGGCCCCGCCCGCAGACCGCCGCACGGCGTCTACGTCTACGTCGGCCGGGTCGCTGGAAATGGACCGAGCGAGGCCGTTCGCTACCTGTGCCACGAACACGTCAGCCCGTGGACCCAACGCAACGCTGAACTCGTTGACGCTGAGAACGCCGACGAGGGTCAGGTCAGCGAGTAGCACGTCTGCCGAACCAACGTCACGGTCGGGTTACGGTTTCCTGGTGAGTTTCGCTGATCGTTTCGCCCGAGTCTCCTAGAGCCCGCGGACCACGTGCATCACGGCGTTGATGAGCGCGAGGTGGGTGAACGCCTGCGGGAAGTTGCCGAGATGGCGACCGGTGCGCGGGTCGATCTCCTCCGCGTAGAGGTGCAGCGGGCTCGCGTACGACAGCAGCTTCTCGCAGAGCTGCCTGGCCCGGTCGATCTCCCCGATCTCGGCCAGCGCCGACACCAGCCAGAACGAGCAGATCGCGAACGTGCCCTCCTCGCCGGACAGGCCGTCGTCGGTCTCCTCCTCGCGGTAGCGCTTGACCAGCCCGTCGACGGTGAGCTCGTCGGCGATCGCGTGGACCGTCGCCCTGATCCGCGGGTCGTCGCCGGGCAGGAAGCGGAACAGCGGCATGAGCAGCGCCGACGCGTCGAGCGCCTGGCCGCCGTAGTGCTGGGTGAAGACCCCCCGCTCGTCCAGGCCGTTGGCGCAGACGTCGGCGTGGATCTCGTCGGCCGCCTGGCGCCAGCGCTCGGCGTGCTTCTCCTCCTGGCGCAGCTGCGCGAGCCGCGCACCGCGGTCGGCGGCGACCCAGCACATGAGCTTGCTCGACACGAAGTGCCGCGGCTCGCCGCGCACCTCCCAGATGCCGCGATCGGGGACGCGCCAGTGCTGCAGCGCCTCCTCGACCTGGTGCTCGACGATCGGCCAGACCCGCTCCGACAGGTAGTCGCGGGACTTCGTGTGCAGGTAGACGGAGTCGAGCAGCGAGCCCCACACGTCGTTCTGCTGCTGGTCGTACGCGGCGTTGCCGACCCGCACCGGCCGCGCGCCCTCGTAGCCGGACAGGTGGTCGAGCGTCGACTCCGGCAGCTCGAGCTCGCCGCGGACGCCGTACAGCACCTGCAGGTCGGGATGGTTCTCGCAGACGTCCGCGATGAAGTAGAAGAAGTCGTTCGCCTCGTGCGCGAAGCCGAGCGTGTACAGCGCCCACAGCGTGAACGTCGCGTCGCGCACCCAGCTGTACCGGTAGTCCCAGTTGCGGATGCCGCCCGGCGACTCGGGCAGGGACGTGGTGGCCGCGGCGAGCAGCGCGCCCGTCGGCATGTGCGTCAGTCCCTTGAGGGTGAGCGCGCTGCGCTGCAGGTAGGTGCGCCACGGGTGGTCGGGGAACGTCCCCCGGCCGAGCCACTCGCGCCAGAACGCTTCGGTGCGCTGGAGCGCCGCGTACGCCTCGTCGTACGACGCCGGGCTCGGATGGTCGGCCCAGCCGAGCGCGACGTACGCGGTCTCGCCGGCCTGCATCCTGGTGCGGGCGTGCGCGCGGCGGCCCTCGAAGCCGAGGCGCAGCGACGTGCACAGGGTGAGCGAGAGCTCGACGTCGGGCGCCGACGCGCGCGCCGCGCCGTACCCGTCCGAGACGTACTCCCAGCACGCGTCGCGCCGGCCGTAGTCGAAGACCGGCTCGCACTCGAGCGCCAGGTCGACCTCGCCGAGCAGGCAGCGGACGACGCGGATCAGCGTGTGCTCGGCGTCCCAGTCGTCCGGCGCGCGGCGGTGGTCGTTGGACCGATGGTCGACGTGGTACCACTGCCCCATCGACAGGAAGTCCTGCACCAGGAGCCAGCCGGTCGGGGTCTGCCACGTCGTCTCGTGCACGTTGGTGCCGGGGATGTAGCGCCGGCCGGCCGGGATCGACACGCTCTCCGGCCCGAGCCGGAAGCCGCCGGCCGCGCGGTCGAGCATGGCGCCGAAGACGGACGGGCCATCCGGCCGCGGCAGGCACATCCACTCGACGTTGCCGCTCGGCGCCACCAGCGCGTTGACGTGGCAGTCGGAGAGGAACGCGTAGTCGGCGATCGGCGGGAACGGGCTGCCGGTCGCGTAGCGCTGCTCGGTGAGCAGCTGCGGCGCCTGGCGGCGCTGGTCCTCGGTGAGGTCGCGGCCGTGGGCCAGCGCCTCGTCGGGTCGCGGGCCGGTGCCCCCGGAGGCCGGGGCCCCCGCGTCGCTGGTCGTCATGGCCAGATTGTCCCGCCGCTCGCGCGGATCATGCATCGCGCGCGGCGGCGACCCGCCGGGCGGCACGACCGCTAGCCTCGCGGTGATGGAGCGCATGTTCAGCCTCGACGAGGCCAGGGAGCTGATGCCCGAGCTGCGGCGGCGCGCCGACGCCGCGGTCACCGCGCGCGCCGACCTGGCCGAGATCGCGGCCGCCCTGCGGGCGGGGTCCGACTCGCCGCTCGGCGGCATGCCCGAGCTCAAGGCCGCGGAGGCCCGCTTCCACGAGCAGGTGACCTGGCTGCAGGAGCAGGGCCTGCACGTGAAGGGCGTCGCGCCGCTGCTCGTCGACTTCCCGGCGCTGCTCGACGGTGTCGAGGTGCTGCTGTGCTGGCTGGAGGGCGAGCCGGACCTCGCGTGGTACCACCGCCCCGAGGTCGGCTTCGCCGGGCGCCGGCCGCTGCCCGGTACGGTCTAGCGAGTCCTCCGGCGAGCCGGACCCAGCCACAGACCAGCCGAGACGAGGCCATGATGCTGAAGTTCGTCGCGCTCTACCGCAGCCCCGGCGACCCCGCCGACTTCGACCGGCACTACTTCGGCGAGCACGTCCCGCTCGTCAACCAGACGCCAGGGCTGGTCCGCGCGGAGGTGGCGAAGGTCACCCGCATGATGGTCGGCGAGCCGGCGTACTACGTGCTGGCCGAGCTCTACTTCGACGATCTCGACGCCTTCAAGGCCGGGACGCGGAGCGACGCCTGGGTCGACTCGGGCAAGAACCTTCAGGAATGGGGCGGGATGGAGCTCGTCACGATGTTCACCGCACAGGTCGTCGACGACGCCGGCGACCCCGCCTGACTCAAGCGGCCGGCCGGGTACGGCCGCTGACGAGGATGCCCGCGCCGGCCACCGCCGCCATCAGCGCGAAGACGAGGCGCAGCACCGGCCCGGTGCCGAGCGCCTCGCGGCCGACCGCGAGCAGCGCGCCGCCGACGGCGATGCACAACGTGCTGCCCACGGCGTCGGAGATCTGGAGGGCCGCCGAGCTGACGCCCTGCTCGCCCGGCGGCGACAGCTGGAGCGTCAGGAGACCCACGGTCGACATGGCGAGCCCCATGCCGGCGCCGCCGACCGTCCAGCACAGGACGGCGAACCAGCCGGGGACGCCCGGATAGGTGACCGCGACCAGACCGGCGACGCCGGCCGTGACGAGGGCGAAGCCCTGCCGCACCAGCGCGTCCCGCGACCGGCCGGCCGGCAGCCGGCCCTGGTACCAGGACCCGGCGAACCAGCCGATCGCTCCCACCGTCAGTGGCACCCCGGCCACGCCCGGCCGCATGTGGTGCAGGGTCTGCAGGTCCAGCGGCAGGAACGCCTCCGCCCCGAAGAACGCCCCGGCCAGCAGTCCGCGCGACACGACCACCGCCGGCAGGCCACGGGCCAGCCGCAGCGCGCCCGCCGGCAGCAGCAGGCGCAGCGAGGGCACCAGCAGGACGGCGCCAGCTCCGGCGAGCGGGATCGACCACCAGGTCAGCCGCTGACCGGCCACCTCCAGCAGCGTCACCCCGGCGGCGAGCCGCAGCGCCACCGGCCAGCGGGCCGCCATCCGGCGGCCGTCCGCGGCCGGGCCGGGCCCGAGCCCCCGCAGCGCCGGAACGAGCAGCAGGAGCCCGGCCACGACGAACGGCGGCAGCCCGTAGAACACCCACCGCCACCCGACGTGCTCGGCGACGAGCCCGGCCACGGCCGGTCCGACGACCGAGGGCAGCACCCAGGCGCCGGAGATCGCGGAGAACACGCGCGGACGGTCGGCCTCCGCGAACACCCGGGCGATCACGACGTACAGCGCGACGATGTTCTCGCCGGCGCCGAAGCCCTGCACGGCGCGGCCGGCGATGAAGACCGGCATGCTCGTCGCCGAGCCGGCGATCAGCAGGCCGGCGGCGAACACCGCGAGCCCCGAGATGAACGCCGGCACCGGCCCGGCCCGGTCCGACCACGGCCCGGCGACCACCATGCCGACGATGCTGGTGATGAAGAACGCGGTGAACGCCCAGCCGTAGAGGGACAGCCCGGACAGGCTCCGCGCGACGACCGGCATGACGGTCGCGACGGCCAGCGCCTCGAAGGCCACCGCGGTGACCACCATGAGCAGGCCGATCAGGGTCGCCCGCTGGCCGCCGTCCGCCCGGGCCGCCCGCGCCGCGCCCACCGGCACCGGGCCCGTGGCGGCGGAGGCGCCGTCGGTCACGTCGGTCGCGGTCGCGTCGCTGCTCATCGCCCGGGCCAACGCCGGCGCAGGAGCGGCTATGCCTGGTGAAAACGGGTTGCGGCGCGCCCCTCGCCCCGCGAGGCTGCCCCGGATGCCTGAGCTGCCCGTGCCCGGTGCGCTGGACGCCGCCGTCCACTCCTACCTGCTCGCCGTCACGACCCGCGGCGAGCACCACCGCATCGGCCCGTTCGCCGTCGGCCTCGACCGGGCGAGCGCCAACCCGTTCCGCAACTACGCGGTGCCCGACGACGGCGCCGAGCCCGGCCCTGGCGACGTCGCCGCGCTCGTCGCGCTCTTCGAGCGGCACGACCGGACGCCCCGGCTGGAGTACGTTCCCGGCCGCGCGCCGGCCGTGGAGCCCGCGCTGCTCGCCGCCGGCTTCGCGGTCGAGCGGCTGGCGCCGGTGCTGGCCTGCGCCCGTGACGGGGTGCGCGACCTGCCGCCACCGCCCGGCTTCGACCTCGTGGAGGCGGTCGGGGACGACGACCTGCTGGCCGTCGCCGAGGTGCAGCACGAGGCGTACGGCGAGCCGGTGCCGCCCGGCCCGGCCGACGTCGAGCGGCTGCGCCGGACCGTCCGCTCCGGGGGCGTGGTCGTGCTGGCCAGGGAGGCCGCGACGGGCGACGGGGCCGGCGCGGGCCTGTGCACGGCGCCGGCCGCCGGCGTGCGCGAGCTGGCCGCCGTGGCGGTGCGGGGCCGGTTCCGCCGCCGCGGCATCGCCGGGGCCGTGACGGCTCGGCTGGCGATGCTGGCCCAGGCCCGCGGGGCGGCCACCGTCTGGCTCGAGCCGGCCGGCGAGGCGGAGCAGCGGATCTACGAGCGGGCCGGGTTCGCCGTGGTGGGGTCCAAGATCGCGATCGCCCGCTGACCGCCCGCTGACCTGCGCACCTGCTCGCCAGGTGCGGTGGTAGGTGGCATGCGGCAAACATTTCTTGCGCCGAGCGTGCATGAACGCCCCCCTGGCGGGGAGAGGCCCGGCCAGTGTGCTCGCCGCTCGCGGTGATGCCGTCCCGAGGACCCGCAGGCAAGGAGCGGGCTAAGGAGCTGACGTGGACTGGCGTGATCATGCGCGCTGCCTGGACGAGGACCCCGATCTCTTCTTCCCGATCGGGTCGACCGGGCCCGCCGTGGTGCAGGCGGACCGCGCCAAGCAGGTGTGCCGGCAGTGCCCGGTGATCCAGGACTGCCTCCAGTGGGCGCTCAGCAACTACCAGGACGCCGGCGTCTGGGGCGGCACCACCGAGGAGGAGCGCAGGATGATGCGGCGCACCGGCGTGCGCACCGCCGTCGCCGCCCTCGCCGTCGCCCGCTGACGCGTCCCCGCCCCCCTCAGAGCAGGCGCCAGATCGCTATCGCGCCGACCGCCACGATGACCGCGCGCAGGACCACCGGCGGCAGCCGGCGCCCGATGTGCGCCCCCAGCTGGCCACCGATCGTCGAGCCGACCGCGATCAGGGCGACCACCGCCCAGTCGGGGTGCGCCTGGACGATGAACACCACCGCCGCCACCCCGTTGACCACCGCCGACACGGCGTTCTTCAGCGCGTTGACGCGCTGCAGGTGGTCGGCGAGGAAGATCCCGAGCAGCGCGATGTAGATCACGCCCTGGGCGGCGCCGAAGTAGCCGCCGTAGATGCTCGCGAGGAACATCCCGAGGATCACCACCGGCCCGAGCCGGCCACCGGCTCCGTGCCGGTCGACCGTCCGCCGCGACAGCCAGGGCTGCACCAGCACCAGCACCATCGCGAGCAGGATCAGCACGGGCACGACCCGCTTGAACACCGAGGGCGGCAGCGCGAGCAGCAGCTCGGCACCGAGGGCCGCCCCGATCGCGCAGACGATCGAGAAGACGATCAGGCGCCGCCGCTGGCCGGTCAGCTCCCGCCGGTAGCCGACCGCGCCGCTGACCGACCCCGGGAACAGGCCGATGTTGTTCGAGACGTTGGCGACGAGCGGGTTGTAGCCGAGCGCGACGAGCGTCGGGAACGTGATCAGGGATCCCGAGCCGACGATCGCGTTGATGGTCCCGGCCCCCGCTCCGGCGGCGAGGATCGCCGCGGCCGCTCCAGGTGTCACGCCCGCCCCCCGGCCGCTGGTCCGTCGTCCGCCACCGGGGCATCGTCCCCCGGCGACCGGGGGCGGCCCAGGCCAGGGGTGGCCCCGGGGCTGGGCCACGCGAGCGCCCGGGGCGCGCCCGGGGTCAGCAGGACCCGGACGGTAGCAACCGAACCGGACGGGGCAAGACATAACGGATGAGCGCTGTCGCCGGCCGCCCGCTGTGACGTGGATCGCACCGGAACCCACTTGAGGAGGGGACCCGGATTGACAGTATCCTTGGCGGCTGCTCCGCTCGGCCGGCGCGGGGCCGCGGGGAATCTTCCGCGGGCGCCGTCCGTTGGAGCGACCGTAGGCACCTGATGCCCGCCCGACCAGGCCAGTCGGGGTCGGTGAGCGCCAGTGCCGCCCCGACCCAGCATCTCGCCCCCACCGATAGCGAAGGACCAGCTTTGTCGCTTGCCAGCACGCTGCCCGCGGACGTCTCGGCCCAGGCCGCCGTGACGCGGCTCGTGGAGCGCGCCCAGCAGCAGGGCCACGTCTCCATCGACGAGCTGCGGGCCGCCTTCGACGCCGCCGGCTTCGCGCCCAGCCGGGCCAAGCGGATCCTGCGCGAGCTGTCCGCGGCAGGCGTGACGGTCGGCGAGGCGGACCCAGCCGCCCGCGCCAAGGCGCCCACCCAGGCGGCCCCTTCCAGGAAGAGCAAGGCCGCCGCCGCCAAGGCCAGCGACCCTGCTCCCGTCGAGGCCGCCGCGACCGAGGCGGAGCCCGAGGACGACGCGGACGACGCCGAGGAGGAGACCGGCGCGTTCGCCAAGGACGGCCAGCTCACCGGCACCGAGGACGCCGTCCGCCTCTACCTCAAGCAGATCGGCAAGGTCGCCCTGCTCAACGCCGAGCAGGAGGTCGAGCTCTCCAAGCGCATCGAGGCCGGTCTGTACGCGGCGTACAAGCTCGAGCAGGACCGCGAGGGCGCCCTGCCGAAGAAGCTCGGCGCGCGGGCCAAGGCCGACTACGCCACCCTCGCGGTCGACGGCCAGCGGGCCAAGCGCGCGCTGCTCGAGGCCAACCTCCGGCTCGTCGTCTCGCTCGCGAAGCGCTACCAGGGCCGCGGCCTCGACCTGCTCGACCTCATCCAGGAGGGCAACCTCGGCCTGGTGCGCGCGGTCGAGAAGTTCGACTACACCAAGGGCTTCAAGTTCTCCACGTACGCCACGTGGTGGATCCGCCAGGCCATCACCAGGGCGCTCGCCGAGCAGAGCCGGACGATCCGGCTCCCCGTCCACCTGGTCGAGCAGCTGAACAAGCTGTCCCGGCTGGAGCGCCAGTTCCTCCAGGAGCGCGGCCGCGAGGCCACTCCCGAGGAGCTCGCGGAGGGCCTGGACATCCCGGTGGAGAAGGTGCTCGAGATGCAGGAGCACCGCCGCGAGGCGGTGAGCCTGGAGACGCCGATCGGCGACGAGGGCGACTCGGCCCTCGGGGACTTCATCGAGGACTCCGACGCGATGGTCGCCGAGGAGGCGGTCATCTTCACCGCGATGCAGGACGAGCTGCGCGCCGCTCTCGACACGCTGGACGCCCGCGAGGCGCAGATCGTGGCGATGCGCTACGGCCTGTACGACGGTGCGCCGAAGACCCTCGCCGAGGTGGCGCAGGTCTACGACCTGTCCAGGGAGCGCATCCGGCAGATCGAGCGCGAGGCCATGACCAAGCTGCGCCACCCCAGCCGGTCCCGCGGCCTCCGCGACTACGCCTGACGCGAGCGAGCCGGCGAGCCGGCACCGAGCTGACGGGGACCCGTGGCCCGACCGTGCCCTGCGCGCGGCCGGGCCACGGTGGCGTCGGATGGGATGATGGCGCGATGGCGCTCCGGGGCCGGCCCGGACGACAGGAGGCGACATGAGCGACCTGGTCCGGCTGAGCCCCGAGGTCTCCGCGGCCCTGCAGGAGGGACGGCCGGTCGTCGCGCTGGAGAGCACGATCATCAGCCACGGGCTGCCCCGGCCGGAGAACCTCACGGTCGCCCGCGAGGCCGAGCGCATCGTCGCCGAGGAGGGCGCGGTCCCCGCGACGATCGCCCTGCTCGGCGGGACGGCCCGCATCGGCCTGTCCCCCGACGAGCTGGCCCACGTCGCCGAGAGCGACGGCGTGGTGAAGGTGAGCATCCGCGACGTCGCGGCCGCCATGGCGCTCGGGCGCGACGGCGCCACGACCGTCGCGAGCACCGCTCACCTCGCGCACCGCGCCGGCATCCGGGTGTTCGCCACCGGCGGCCTCGGCGGCGTCCACCGGGAGGCGCGCGAGAGCTGGGACGAGTCGGCCGACCTGCCGGCCCTCGGCCAGATCCCGGTCGTCGTGGTCTGCGCCGGCGTGAAGTCGGTCCTCGACGTCGGCGCCACCCTGGAGCGGATGGAGACCTACAGCATCGGCCTGGTCGGCTACGGCACCGACCGCTTCCCCGGCTTCTACCTGTCCGACTCGGGCTTCCCGGTGCCGTGGCGGGCCGACCATCCCAAGGAGGTCGCGCAGGTCCTCACCACGAGGGACGCGCTCGGCCTGCCGCAGGCCCTGGTGGTGGCCAACCCGCTGCCGCCGGAGGAGCAGCTCGACCCCGACCTGCACGACCGGGTCCTCGAGGAAGGGCTGCGCGAGCTCCGCCTGCGCGGCGTCAAGGGCAAGGACGTGACGCCGTTCCTGCTCGACCACTTCCACCGGGCGACGGCGGGCCGCAGCCTCGAGGCCAACGTCCGGATCATCCTGCGCAACGCGCGGCTGGCCGCGCAGATCGCGGTCGCCCTCGGCGACCCGCGCCCGTGACCGCGCGGTGAGCGGCCCGGTCCACGTCGTCGTGGTCGGCGACGTGATGACCGATGTGGTCGCCCGCATCGCCGGCCCCGTCGAGCGCGGCAGCGACACCGCCGCGAGCATCGCCACGCACGGCGGCGGGTCGGCGGCCAACACCGCGGCCTGGCTCGCCTCGACCGGTGCGCAGGTGACCCTCCTCGGCCGCCGCGGGGCCGACCCGCTCGGCGACGCCGCCGAGCTCGCCCTGCAGGCGGCGGGGGTGCGCACCCGGCTCGCGATCGACCCGGACCGCCCGACCGGCACGTGCATCGTCGTGGTGGAGCCGGGCGGCGAGCGCACGATGCTGCCCGACCGCGGCGCCAACCGGGCGCTCGCGCCAGCCGACATCCCGGCCGCCGAGCTGGTCGCGGGGCGCCACCTGCACCTGTCCGGCTACCCGCTGCTCGACGGTCCCTCGCGCCCCGCGGCCCTGGCAGCCCTCGACGCCGCCCGGCGGGCCGGCGTCACCGTCTCGGTCGACCCCTCGTCGGCGGCGCCGCTGCGGGCCCTCGGCGCCGGCCGCTTCCTCGACGAGACCGGCGGCTGGCTGTGCCTGCCCAACCTCGACGAGGCCGAGGTGCTGACCGGCACCCGCGACCCCGTGGCCGCCGGCCGCGCGCTGGCCGCCGCGTACCGCGAGGTCGTGGTCACCCTGGGCGCCGACGGAGCGGTGTGGGTCGGCGAGGGGACGGTGGTACGGGCCCCGGCAGCGCCCGCGGCAGGCACCGCGGTCGACACGACGGGCGCCGGTGACGCCTTCACCGCCGGCTTCCTCGCCGCGCGGCTGGCCGGCGCCCCGCCCTCGGACGCGCTCGCGGCGGGCGCCGCCCTGGCCGCCCGCGCGATCGCGATACCGGGCGGACGGCCGCCGGCCTATCCCTCGCCGTAGTCCGCGGCCGCGATCGCGTCGACGACCTGCGCGACGTCGAAGTCCTCCGAGCCGGCGATCGTCTCGACCATGCCGACCAGCATCCCGTCGCGCATGATGGTGGCCTCGAGACCGGCGGCTCCGTCGGCGTCCCAGATCGCCTCGCGCCCGTCCGGTATCACCACGCGGACGCCGAACTGGAACACGCCGCCCCGGTGCACGTGGGCGAAGACGCCGCGCGCCCGCAACCGCTCGACGACCTGACCGGCCTCGGCCTCGTCCACCTGGACCTCCTTCTGGGCGACCCGGCGCGGCGGCCGGACGGCCTGATGCGCGGACTCAGCCTACGGAGGCCGCCCGCGGGAGCTGCGGCGGGAGGCACCCGGGCGGGTCCTGTCGCCGTACCGCCGGTTGCTCCGGGCGGTCGCTCAACGTGGCGGTGCGGCGGTCGATCTGTTGACCAGAGCCGGCACGAGCCAGGAGGCAGCCCGATGGCGCAGCAGTCGTTCAGCCCCACGATCCTGCCCGAGCGGCGCGGTTGGCTGCGCCGCCGCACCGAGCCGGGCCGGGCACCCGTGCCCGCTGCGGCCGAGCCGGGGACGGCGCCGGCTGCGGCTGACGGGGCCGTGGCCGCCGAGGTTGCTCAGGGCGTACCGGCGGCCGAAGCGATGGCCGAGGCGAGGGCCGAGGCGGTGGTCGACGACGTCGCCGGGCTGGAGCGGCTGGCCGCCAGGGCTCCCGAGCTGGCCGCGCGGGAGGCGGCCGAGCTGGTCTGGCAGGAGCAGGAGCGGCGGCGCCGCGACGAGGAGGCCGCGCGGGTCGCGGCCGAGCGCGAGCGGCAGCTGCGCGAGGAGTCGCTCGACATGGCCGAGCGCCTGGCCTCGCTGGTGGAGCAGCGGGCCGAGCAGCGCGCAGTGGCGGCCGGTGCCTGGGACGCGATCCCGGCCTGGGAGCCGAGCTGAGCGCCGGTTGGCGAGCCCTTTGCGGAACGCTTACGTACTGACACGGGCAGTTCTGTATAGTCACGAGCGCTAGTCGGTTGATCTTGCCGCGCGAGGAGGCGCCGCCTTGGAGTCGGGGACGATCGGTGAGCGGATCGCCGAGCTGCGCGCCCGTCGAGGGTGGACGCAGGCGCAGCTCGCGGTCGAGCTCGAGCTCTCGCACAGCTACGTGTCGCTGCTGGAGGCCGGCAAGCGCACTCCCCGCGAGCGGGTGCTGCACCAGATCGCGGAGCGGCTGAGCTGCAGCGTCGACTACCTGCTGACGGGGCGTGGCGGAGCCATCGTCGACACCCTCGACCTCGACCTGCGGTTCGCCGAGCTCGCGCTGCGATCCGGCGACGCCGCGGCGGCCCGCGACCGCTTCGCCGCCGCCATGCAACGGGCGACCCGGCTCGGCAACGCCTACCGCGACGAGCGCCTCCAGGCGCTCTGGGGCCTCAGCCGGGCGCACGAGACGCTGGACGAGCTCGACGTCGCCCTGCGCGGGTTCGAGCAGCTGAACCAGGAGCGGACGCTCCCGGCGGCGCTGTCGAGGACGGCCGTCCTCAAGATGCTCTGCCGCACGTACATGGGCTGCGGCGACCTCAACCGCGCCATCGAGATCGGCGAGGCCGCCCTGCGCGAGGCCGGCGGCTCGCCCGAGCGGCTGCGCGACGATGACGTCATCGAGCTCGCGTCGACGCTGGTCTGCTGCTACTACGAGCGCGGCGACCTCACGACGGGAACGCTGCTCGCCGAGTCGGTCCTCGCCGCCGCCGAGGCCGGTGGATCGCTGCGCGCGCGGGCCTCCGCCGCATGGAACGCCGCGGTGCTGGCCGAGGCGCGCGGCGACATGGCAACCGCCTTCCGCCTGACCGAGCGGGCCCTCGCCCTGTTCGGCGAGGTGGGCAACGCCTGGGCCATCGCCGTCCTCCAGGTCAACACCGCGTGGCTGCACCTGCGGATGCCCCAGCCCGACACGAAGCGGGCAGCCGCGCTCCTCGAGGGTGCCCTCGCCGACCTGCCCCAGGTCGGCCGCCCCACCGACATCGCGACCGCCGAGTCGGAGCTGGCCCGCTGCGCCCTCCTCGACGGCGATCCGGCCCGGGCCGTCGAGCTCGGCCGGTCCGCCGTCGCGCGGCTCTCCGACGGACCGCGCCTCGACGGCGCGCGCGCCCGCGTGGTGCTGGCCGACGCCCTCCTGGCGGTCGGCGACCCGTCGGCCGTCGACGAGTACCTCCGGGCCGCGACCGAGCTGGAGCAGGCAGGGGCGTCCCGGCAGGCCGCGCAGGCCTGGTGCCAGCTCGCCGATGCGTTCGTGAGCCTCGGTCTCATGACCGAGGCGCTCAGCGCCTACCGGCACGTGGCCGAGTCGGCCGGTCTCGCGACCCGCTCGCCCGTCCCCACCGGCGAGCTCGTCCGGCGCGGCGAGCGGCACCCTCTCGGCTAGCGCCGGCTGGGCGGACCGGGCCGGCTCCCATTACCCGTCGCTGGCTCGCTCCTATGCCCGGCAGCACATGATCGGGCCGTTGGCGCCCTCACCGGCCGAGGGCGTCCCGGCGGCGACCGCGGTCATGGTGACGGCGGCGGCCACGGCGGCGAGCAGGGCGGCGGTGATGCGGCGCATGGTGAGCTCCTTCGAACGCTCCGCTGGTTGACCGACCCGCCGACCCAGAGTCAAGAAGACGGGCGGGTGGAGTAGTCAGAATTCTTCACCACCAGAAGTCGGCTGGCGACATACGTGCGCAGATCCCCGTACTGACCAGCCATTGCACCCCGCTATGGGTCGTTCGCCGGAAGCCCCGGTCATTGACTGGACGGTCGCTCGTTAGTCAAGAAGCTGCAGCGCCACGCCCGTCCGGGCGCTCGCGCGGGCGCGGCACGGGGTCAGCGATGATGGGCGGGTGACCGATCCCTACGCGCGCTTCACCGGCCTGCGGTTCGAGCGCCCAGCCGACGGCGTCCTGCGCATCGTGATGAGCAAGCCGGGGCGGCTCAACGCCGCCGACCACGAGATGCACCGCGACCTCGCCGACGTGTGGCTGGCGGTGGACCGCGACCCGCAGGTCCGCGCGGTCGTGGTCAGGGGCGAGGGCACGTCGTTCTCCTCCGGCGGCGATCTCGACATGGTGCGCGAGATGAGCGACCAGACCGACGAGGGGTTCGCGCTGCGCACGGCGGTCTTCCGCGAGGCCCGCGACCTGGTCTACAACGTCGTCAACTGCTCGAAGCCGATCGTCTCGGCGATGCAGGGACCGGCCGTGGGCGCCGGCCTCGTCGTCGGCCTGCTCGCCGACGTCTCGATCGCCGCCAGGTCGGCGCGCATCATCGACGGCCACACCAAGCTCGGCGTCGCGGCCGGCGACCACGCCGCCGTCGTCTGGCCCCTGCTCTGCGGCCTGGCCAAGGCCAAGTACCACCTGCTGCTCTGCGAGCCGCTGTCCGGCGAGGAGGCCGAGCGGATCGGCCTGGTCTCGCTGTGCGTCGACGACGACGTGGTGCACGAGCGCGCCCTCGAGATCTCGCAGCGCCTCGCCGCCGGCTCGCAGAGCGCCATCCGCTGGACGAAGCTGGCGCTGAACAACTGGCTGCGCCTCGCCGGCCCGACCTTCGACGCGTCGCTCGCGATGGAGTTCCTCGGCTTCTCCGGGCCGGACGTCCGCGAGGGCGTCGACGCCATCAAGGGCAAGCGGCCGCCCCGGTTCAGCGGACCGGCGGGCGAGTGAGCGGCTTCCCCGGCGCGAGGCGGCACTGGCGGCTCGACCCCGGCGTCGCGCAGCTCAACCACGGCGGCTTCGGCGCCACGCCCGTCGGCGTGCTGCAGGAGCAGCAGCGCTGGCGCGACCTGATGGAGCGCAACCCCACCGACTTCCTCGTCCGCCGGCTGCCGGGGCTGCTGGAGGAGGCCAGGATCGAGCTGGCCGGCTTCCTCGGCGCCGACCCGGCGGGGCTCGCCTTCGTCACCAACGCGACCGCCGGCATCGCCACCGCGCTCGCCGGGCTGGAGCTGGAGCCGGGCGACGAGGTGCTCACCACCGACCACCGGTACAACGCGGTACGGGTGCAGCTGGACCTGCTGGCCGCGCGCACGGGGGCGACGGTCGTCGAGGCCGAGGTGGCGCTGCCGGTGACGGGAGCGGACGACGTGGCCGGCGCGGTGACGGCGGCGATGACGAGCCGCACCCGCGTGCTGGTCCTCGACCACGTCACCTCGCCCACCGGCATCGTCATGCCGGTGGAGCTGCTCGCCGCGCACTGCCGGGAGCGCGGCGTGCTCACCGTGGTGGACGGCGCGCAGGCCCTGGCGATGCTGCCGCTTCGCCTTGACGAGCTGGGCGTGGACTACTGGACGGGCAACCTGCACAAGTGGCTGTGCGCACCGAAGTCGGGTGCCGTCCTGTGGGCCCGGCCCGAGCACCGCGACGCGCTGCGTCCGCTCGTCGCGTCGCACTCCCACCACGAGGGCCTGCTGCCGGCCTTCGACTGGACGGGCACGTTCGACCCCTCGCCGCTGCTGTCCGCGCCCGCCGCGGTCGAGCTCTTCGCCAAGCTGGACTGGGACGACGTGCGGACCCATAACCGGGAGCTGGCCCGCGACGGCGCCCTCCTCGTGGCCGGCGCGCTAGGCACCTCGCTGCCGGTGCCGGACGAGATGTCCGGGGCGATGCGGGCGGTGCCCCTCGGCCGGACCCTCGACGCCGCGGCCGCCCGCGAGGTGGAGCTGCGGCTGCTCACCGGGCACGGCATCGAGGTGCCGCTGATGCCGAGCCGCGCGCCCGCGTACGTCCGGGTGTCGGCGCAGGTCTACAACCAGCTCGACGACTACCGGCGGCTCGCCGGTGCCCTCCCCTGCGCGCTCGCCGCCGTCTGATCGCGCACGGCCGTCCCGGGGCGCCGATCGGCGTACGCACGCGCTGAACGCGCGGAAAACCGCGTGACAGCGCGGTTAGCGTTGACATGTGCTCGCCGCCCTTCGTTCCCGCGACTTCCGCTTGCTCTGGCTGAGCCAGTCGGCGAGCGTCATCGGCGACTCCTTGATCATCGTCGCGATCGGCCTGTTCGTCACCCGCTACTTCGGCGATCCGAGCGACGTCGGGCTGGTGCTCGCCGCGTACGCGCTGCCGCTCGTGCTGCTCGTGCTCGTCGGCGGCGTGATCGCCGACCGCCTGCCGCGGCAGACCGTCATGGTCGTCTCCGACGTCGTCAGGGGCACCCTGCACGGCACGCTCGCGGTGCTGATCGCGACCGGCGTCGTGCAGGTGTGGCACATGGTCGTGATCGGGCTGCTGTACGGGACGGCCGAGGCGTTCTTCCGCCCCGCCTACACCGGGCTCGTCCCGCAGACGGTCGCCGAGCACGACATCCAGTCGGCGCAGGCGCTCGGCGGCGTGAGCCGCGAGCTGGCGGAGTTCATGAGCCCGGCGCTCGCGACCGTGCTCGTGCTCGGCGTGGGCGGCGCGGCGGCGTTCGGGCTCGACGCCCTCACGTTCGCGGTGTCGGCCACCCTGCTGGTGCGGGTGCGAGCCCGCCAGCGCGGCGAGGCCGGCCAGCGCAGCACGGTCCTGCGCGAGCTGCGCGAGGGCTGGGCCGCCGTGCGCGAGCGGTCGTGGGTGTGGGGCACGATCGCCGCGTTCTCGGTCGCCCTGCTCGTGGCGCTCGCGCCGTTCCTGGTGCTGGGCGCGTCGGTGTCGCGGCATGTCTACGGCACCGAGGCGGTGTACGGCATCGTCAACGCCGCCTGGGGCATCGGCACGGTGAGCGGCGCGGTCATCGGGGCGCGGTGGCGGCCGCGCCGGCCGATGCTCGCGGGGATGCTCGGGGCGATCCCGTGGCCCGGCGCGATCGCCCTGTTCGCGGCCGGCCCACCGCTGCCGGTGCTCTACCCGGCGATGGCGGTGGCCGGGCTCGGCATCGGCGTGTTCGCGGTGTGGTGGGAGACCGCGCTCGCGCAGCGCATCCCGCCGCACCTGCTGTCGCGGGTCTCGGCCTGGGACTGGATGGGCTCGCTCGCGCTGCTCCCGGCCGGCTACCTGCTGGCCGGCCCGGTGGCGAGAGCGCTCGGCGGCGTCCAGGTGCTGGTGGGCGGCGGCCTGATCGGGCTGGTGGCCTGCACGCTCGGGCTGCTGCCGCGCTCGACCAGGGCGCTCACCCGGCTGGACGAGCCGGCCAGGCCCCTCGAGCCGGCGCCGCCGGAGGTGGCGTCCGTCCCGGCGCTCGGCCCGATCGGCTCGATCTGACGCCGGCCCGGGCTCAGCGCATCCGGCGGGGACCGGCGTCGAGCGGGCCGGGGGCGCGGGCGACCCTGGCGGCCGCGTCGACCACGGCGAGGCCCTTCGGGGAGACGAGGACGGGGTTGAGCACCAGCTGGGCGACGTCCTCGAGGTCGTCGGCGAGATGGGCGACCCGCAGCAGCAGGTCCTCGAGGGCCGGGACGTCGACCGGCTCGCTGCCGCGGTAGCCGGACAAGAGCGGCGCGGCCCGCACCGACCGGACGAGCGCCGCCGCGTCGGCGTCGGTCAGCGGCAGGCTGCGGTGGCCCACGTCGCCCAGCAGGTCGGTGGCCACCCCGCCGATGCCGAACGACACGATCGCGCCGAACGACGGGTCCTCGGACACCCCGATCACCACCGGCACCCCGGCCGGCGCCATCGGCTGCACGACGACGGCATCCCCGCCCAGCTCGGCGAGCGCGCTCCACGCCGCGCGCGCCTCGGCGGCCCCGGCCAGGTCGAGCCGCACGCCGCCGAGGTCGGGCCGGTGCCGCAGGTGAGCCGCGGTCGACTTCACCGCCACCGGGTAGCCGAGCCGGTCGGCGGCCGCGACCACCTCCTCGGCCGACGCGGCGGGCTGCGCCGGGAGCAGCGCGATCCCGTGCGCGGCGAGCAGCTCGGCGGTCTCGTCCCGCTCGAGCGCCCCGCCCCCGCGGGCGAGCGCCCGCTCCACCACGGCCCGGCCGGCACCGGCCGGCACGCCGGGCTCGGGCACCCGGCCGGGCGGCGCGGCCCGCCACTGCGCGTAGGCGACGGCGCGCCCCAGCGCCAGCACCGCGGCCTCCGGCGAGGCGTACGACGGCACCGTGCCCACCGTGCCCACCGTGCCCGCCCTGCCCGCCCTGCCCGCCCTGCCCGCCGTGCCCGGCGCACCGCTCCTGCCCGCGAAGCCGTAGTACGTCGCGACCATGGGCTTGCGCGCACCGGCACCGGCGCGGGCCAGCGCCTCCGCCAGCTCGGCGCCCGCCACCGGCAGCGGCGGGATCGGCGGGAGGAGAACGGCGACGACCGCATCGACGCCGTCGTCGGCGAGCGCCGAGCCGAGCGCGCCGGCGACGTCGTCCGCCGTGCCGGCGATGCCGACGTCGACCACGCTGACCGCCGAGAGCCCGTTGCCGAGGCACGCGTCGGCGGCCAGCGCGGTCAGTGCGGACGAGTTGCCGACGATCGCGACCCGCGGCCCGCGCGGGAGCGGCTGGCCGGCCAGCAGCACCGCCATGTCGAGCAGCTGCGCGAGCGTGTCGACCCGTACGACGCCGGCCTGCCGGAACAGCGCGTCGACCGCCGCCGAGCGGCCGCTGCGCACCGCGACCACCGGCTTGCTCCTGCCGACCCGGCGGGCGAGCCGGCCGAACTTGCGCGGGTTGCCGAACGACTCGAGGTAGAGCAGCACCACGTCGGTCGCCGGGTCGTCCTCCCAGAGCTGGAGCAGATCGTTGCCGCTGACGTCGGCGCGGTTGCCGGCCGAGACGAAGGTCGACAGGCCGGCTCCCCGCTCGGCGAGCTGCTCGAGGATCGCGACGCCGAGCGCGCCGGCGTGGCAGAAGAACCCGATCCGGCCCCGCTCGGGGATGACGGGCGCGAGCGTCGCGTTGAGCCGCACCGCCTCGTCGGTGTTGAGCACGCCGAGGCAGTTCGGGCCGATCAGCCGCATGCCGGACTCGCGAGCGAGCGCCACGAGCCGCCGCTGCGCCGCCCTGCCCTCCTCCCCCGCCTCGGCGAAGCCGGCGGACACCACGACGATCCCGTGGACGCCCTTCGCCGCGCACTGCCGCACGACGTCCTCGACCTGCTCGGCGGGCGTCGCCACCACCGCGAGGTCGACGGGCCCGGGCACGTCGGCGACCGACCCGTACGACGGCACGCCGGCGATCTCCCCGGCTGCCGGGTTGACCGCGTGCACCTCGCCGGTGAACCCGTAGCCGACGACGTTGCGCAGCAGCAGCTGCCCGACGCTCGCCGGCTCCCGGCCGGCGCCGATGACGGCGACCGAGCGCGGCCACAGCACCCGCTCGACCGACCGCGACTCCGCGCGGTGCTCGCGCGCCTGCCGCACCCGCTCGGAGAGCTCGGTCGGCTCGATCGGGAACGTCAGCGTGACGACGCCGTCGCCGTACGAGCGGCGGGCCTCGTACCCGGCGTCGGTGAAGACGCCCACCATCGCCCGGTTGCCCGGCAGCACCTCGGCGAGGAAGCGCCGGACGCCCCGCTCGCGCGCCGCGGCGGCCAGGTGCTCGAGCAGCGCCGAGCCGATGCCGCGGCCCTGGTGGGCGTCCTCCACGACGAAGGCCACCTCGGCCTCGTCGCTGCCCGGCAGGCGCTCGTAGCGGCCGACCGCCACCATCTCGCCGTGCAGGGTGGCGATCAGCGCGACCCGCTCGACGTGGTCGACGGTGGTGAACCGCTCGACCTCGCGCGGCGCGAGCTCCCTGCGCGGCATGAAGAATCGACGGTAGATGGTCTCCGGCGACAGCCGCTGGAACATCTCGACGAGCAGCCCGGCGTCGTCCGGCCGGATCGGCCGCAGGTGGCAGGTGCCGCCGTCGGCCAGCACGACGTCGGCCTCCCAGCCGTGCGGGTAGTCGGCCACGCTCCGCACGCTAGCCGAGGGCCGGGAACGGCGAGAGGGCCGCCCGGTGACGGACGGCCCTCTCGTTCCGAGCTGCGCAGGCTATGGCGTGACCTGCGAGATGCGGGTGCCCCAGTTGCCGAGCGTGGCACGGGTGCCGCCGCACGAGCCGAACGGAGTCGTCTCGTACTGCGCCAGCGTGCACGTCTGGCCGATGTACTCCTGGGCGAACCAGATGGTGCCGCCGTCGATCGCGGTCGCCCCGTAGTCGCCCCAGCGCGGGCGCGGGTGGCCAGGGTTGCTGGCGTAGAACCCGTAGCCGCTGAAGCCGTCCTGCGGGCCGAGACCCGCACTGGCGACCTGGATGTCGCCGGAGACGCCAACGTTGGGGTCGATCGCGACGTAGCCGACGCTCGGGTAGTAGTCGGCACCCGCGAGGGTGAACGACATGATCCCGCGGCCGCTGTTGAGCGCGCCGATGGTCGGGTACGTGACGTTGTTGCCAGCGATCGCGAGGTAGCCCTGCTTCGTGACCTTGCCGGTCACGGAGCCGGTCGACACGTCGGGCGTGACGACGAACCACTCGATGCCGGCCTTGGTGGCGCTGCCGACGTTGATGCCGGTGTCGAGCGCGCCCCACACCTTGCCGTTGGCGTAGGTGACCTGCTGCATGCGGGTGTCATTGGAGTCGAGCACCGACTCCGGCTCCGGCGCGAACGGGTCGGGAGTGCCGTTGAGGAAGGTCGCGCAGGGGGTGTCGTTCAGGCACTGCCCCAGCGGGTAGTTGCCGGCCTTCTGGTCGGCCTTGGGAGGAATGACGTACGAACCGACGCCGAGCGCCTTGTGCGACAGCGCGACCGCGGGCGTTGCGGAGTCGAGCGACGCCGTGTTGGTCAGCGCCCACAGCAGGAGGGTGCTGGAGGAGCCGGTGCCGTTGGCCTCCTCGGCCGCGTTGGACGACATGAAGTACTCGGTGCCGCCCGCTGCGTGGGTGTTGGCACCGGCCGGCGCCTGGGCTGGCCAGACGGTGAAGCCGGGGTTGCCGTTGTCGGCACCGGCGGTGTCGATCTGCGTCAGCGCGACGCTGGCCGCACCACTCGCGAGAGCGCGCTTGGAGAGCGCGTAGATCTGCGCGCCGTGGAACCCGTCGCCGAAGAAGTCGTACTCGTTGGTGGTGAGGTAGAGGCCGGTCGCGTCGGCACCGATGTGCGGGTAGTCGCCGAAGCAGGGGCCGCCGTCGCAGTGGTGGTTCGGCGTGCCGTCGGTGCCGTCGTCCTGCACCGGGATGCGGTAGATGTTCCAGCCACCGGTCGGGTCAGAGGTCTGGCTGACCGCGAGGTCGAGATGGTTGGGCCCGGTGAAGGCGCCGTTCGGCAACCCGTCGATCGTCAGCACGACGTGGTAGAAGCGCTGCGTGTCGTTGTCGTACAGGCAGGTCGGGTCGGTCACGAACGGGCCGCGCACGCCGGTGCTGCGGTTGATGGCGGGCGCGTAGCCGTAGAACGAGTTCAGGTCGACCACGCCGCTCGCCGCCGAGCCGTCCTTGTGGAAGGCGCGGATGACGTCGTTGGTCGACTCGAGCACGTAGCCGTTGCCGACGCACATGCCCTGGTCGGGCGGCTCGACCGAGAACTGGTTGCCGCCGTTGGCGAGGCGCTGCTGACGGAAGTTGAGACCGTCGAAGGAGCGGTTGAGGGTCGGGTTGGACTTGGCCTTCTTGCCCGAGGCGCTCGGCGCCGCGGGAAGGGTCGGGAAGTCGGACTTGCTGCGGTCCGCACCGGCACCGCCGTCGGCGGCGTCGCCGTCGGGCTCGCCGGGGAACTCCGGGTCCTGGATCGCTGCGTCGGGGCCCTGCGCAGCCGCGCCGGCGAACGACGCGGTGCCACCGCTCGCGATGAGCCTGGTGGCACCTGTCGAGGCATGCGCAGGCGTGGACGCGGCCAGCGGTGCGAGCACCGCCGCGACCAGGGCGGGCGCCGCTACCAGCGCACCCACCATCTTCTTTCGTCTCACGTAACCCCCAAGCTGTGCGGCAGGCGAGGCTGCCGAGCTCGACCCGTCGACGGGCGCCGGCGGGAGGGCATCGCCGGAGGGCACACCTGCGCCCGGGCTGGGGATACCCGTCGCACACGGTCCACGCGAGTAGCGCGCTGACCCATGGCCCGAACGAGCTATTGGCGTGCTATTGAGCGCAAAGCCACCAAAGAACCACGCTCCGATATCGCGGTGGGCGATTCAACGGCCCGGACCAATCGGGCCAAGGCGGTGCAAGGGGTGCGAAACGCCTTCGGCGTCGGTGCGAGCCGGCGATCCGTGCTTCGCCCGAAGCATCCAATCCCCTCCCGGGATGCCGTTCCGTCAATCCCGGGGATCGAGCGGATCGAGGCCGTGCAAGGGATAGACGGCCCTGCGGGTGGCGAGGATCGAACGGTCGACGGCGTCCTCCGCGTCGCCCGGGTGCCAGGGCGTCCAGCGCGGTCGCGCCTCGTCGGTCATCGCCGGCGGCGGCGCCTCCCCGGTGCGGCGCAGGGCCAGCTCCCGCCAGGCCTCCGGCGTCGGCGTCGACGGGTCGAGCTCGGCGCCCGTCGCGACCGCGATGAGGTGGGTCCACGTGCGCGGCACCACCCGGCACAGCGAGTAGCCGCCGCCGCCGAGCGCGAGCCATCGCCCGCCGGTCACCTCGTGCGCCAGCTCGTGCACGGCGGCCGCCGTGGCCCGCTGGCCGTCGACGGAAAGGCGCAGGTCGGCCAGCGGGTCCTCCGCGTGGGTGTCGCACCCGTGCTGGCTCACCAGCACCTCCGGCCGGAAGGCGCGCAGCAGGCCGGGCACGACGGCGTGGAAGGCCCGCAGCCACTCGTCGTCGCCGGTGCCCGGCGGCAGGGCGACGTTGACCGCCGTGCCGTGCGCCTCGCCGTCGCCGGTCTCCGTCGGGAAGCCGGTGCCGGGAAAGAGGGTCCGCCCGCTCTGGTGCAGGCTGATCGTCAGCACGCGCGGGTCGCCGTAGAACGCGGCCTGCACCCCGTCGCCGTGGTGCACGTCGACATCGACGTACGCCACCCGGCGCGCCCCGAGCTCGAGCAGGCGGGCGATCGCGATCGCCGCGTCGTTGTAGACGCAGAACCCGGAGGCGCTCGACCGCATCGCGTGGTGCAGGCCGCCGGCGATGTTGACGGCGTGCCCGGCCGAGCCGTCCCACACCGCCTGTGCCCCCTGGACGCTCGCGCCGACCGCGAGCGCGGTCGCGTCGTGCATGCCGGCGAAGACGGGGGTGTCCGGCGTGCCGATGCCGTACCGCAGGCCGAGGCGGGCCATCACGTCGTGCGGGGCGCGGCGGACCGCCGCGACGTAATCGGGCTCGTGCACCAGCTCGAGCGTCGCGTCGCCGGCCGGTGCGGGCGCCACGACCCGTGCGCAGGCCTGGTCGAGCAGGCCGAGCCCGCGGGCCAGCGCCACCGTCAGCTCCAGCCGCACCGGCCGCATCGGGTGCGTCGGCCCGAGGTCGTACCGGAGCATGGCGTCGTCCCAGAGGACCAGCACCGACTCGCTCATCGGGCCAACTCTGCCATGCACGGGGCGGCGGCCGGGCGCCGAGGTTGCACGCGCGCGCCGGGCAGGGTAGGCCGGTGCCATGACGACGAGCGAGGGCGAGCGCAAGGTGCTGGACGCGGTCTCGAAGGGCGTGCGCATCGGCGGCCAGTGGCGGGAGGCCGCCGGTGGCAGGACGTTCGCGGTCGAGGACCCGGCGACCGGCGAGCAGATCGCCGAGGTCGCCGACGGCGGCGCCGACGACGCGACGGCCGCACTCGACGCGGCCTGCGCCGCGCAGGAGGAGTGGGCGGCCACGCCGCCGCGCGAGCGCGGGGAGATCCTGCGCCGCTCGTACGAGCTGATGGTCGAGCGGGCCGACGACCTCGCCCTGCTGATGACGCTCGAGATGGGCAAGCCGGTCGCGCAGTCGAGGGCGGAGGTCGTCTACGCGGCCGAGTTCCTGCGGTGGTTCGCCGAGGAGGCGGTGCGCGTCTCCGGCCGCTGGTCGCGCGATCCGAGCGGCTCGGGGCGGCTGCTGACCATGAAGCAGCCCGTGGGCCCCTGCCTGCTCATCACCCCCTGGAACTTCCCGGCGGCCATGGGCACCCGCAAGATCGGCCCGGCCGTCGCCGCCGGCTGCACGATGGTGGTCAAGCCGGCGAAGCTCACGCCGCTGTCGATGCTCGCGCTCGCCGACCTGATGACGGAGGCAGGGCTGCCGGACGGCGTGCTCAACGTGGTGTGCGGCTCGTCCGCGTCGGCGATCGCCCAGCCGCTGCTCGAGGACGGCCGGCTGCGCAAGATGTCGTTCACCGGCTCGACCCCCGTCGGCAAGAAGCTGATGGAGCAGGCGTCGCAGCACCTGCTGCGGGTCTCGATGGAGCTCGGCGGCAACGCGCCGTTCCTCGTCCTCGCCGACGCCGACCTCGACGCGGCGGTCGAGGGCGCCGTCGTCGCGAAGATGCGCAACATGGGCGAGTCGTGCGTCGCGGCCAACCGGTTCCACGTGCACTCGTCGGTCGCCGACGAGTTCGCCGGGCGGCTCGCCGAGCGGCTCGGCGCGATGAAGGTGGGCAGGGGCACCGAGGACGGCATCGAGGTGGGCCCGCTCATCGACGAGGACACGCTCGGCAAGGTCGAGTCGCTGGTGGACGACGCGGTCGGCAAGGGAGCCAAGGTGCTCTGCGGCGGCTCGCGGCGCGGTGGCGCCGGCCACTTCTACGAGCCGACGGTGCTCGCCGGCGTGCCCGCGACCGCCGAGGTCACCAGGGAGGAGATCTTCGGGCCGGTCGCGCCGGTGCTGACCTTCGACACCGACGACGAGGCGCTGGCGGCGGCCAACGACACCGAGGTGGGGCTCGTCGCGTACGTCTACGGCAGCGACATCGGCCGGGTGATGCGCATCGTCGAGGGGCTCGAGGTGGGCATGGTCGGCCTCAACCGCGGGCTGGTCTCCAACCCCGCCGCGCCGTTCGGCGGCGTCAAGGAGTCCGGCTTCGGGCGCGAGGGCGGTGCCGAGGGCATCGAGGAGTACCTCTCGACGAAGTACGTCGCCGTCGAGCTGTAGCGAGCCCCCCGCCGGGCGGTCAGCCCTGCAGCGCCTTGATGAGCTCGTCCTTGGTCATGTCGGAGCGGCCAGGCACGTCGGCCTCCCTGGCCCGCTCGTAGAGCTCGTCCACCGTGAGGTCGGCCAGCGACTTCCCGGCCGGCTGCGGCTCCCCGGCCGGCGCCGCGCCGCGGCTCGCCAGCTCCTGCTGCTTGCGCGCCAGGAACCGGGCGCCGACCTCGGCCCGCTGCTCGGCGGTCGTCGCCTTGCGGTAGGCCGGGAGGATGTCCTGCTCCTCCTCCTCGACGTGGTGGCGCACCTCGGCGACCATCGCCGCGAGGATGCCGTCGGCCCCCGGGTCGTCGAGCTCCATCCCCAGCAGCTGGACGAGCATCTCCTCGACGTGGTGGTGCTCGGCGACGCCGTCCTTGACGTCGTCGCCCTCGTCAGGGGCCGATGCGCGAACGTCCGGGTAGACGACGTCCTCCTCGCCCTTCGAGTGCGCGACGAGCTCGTCGGCGACCTTGCGCAGCAGGCGCGCCTTCTCCTCGTCCGGCGTCGAGTCCGACTCCAGCTTGGCGAAGATCCGCTCGACCTCGCGGTGGTCCTTGGTCAGCAGGTCGATGACGTCGGTGTCAGCCATCTCGGAGGTCCTCCTTGGTCCGGATGGGTGGCGATCTACCCGAGGGTCGGCCCGCGTCAACCACAACGGGCGATCGCGCGTCCTGCACGTGAGGCCACGGGCGGGATGGGATGCTCGGGCCACGACGATCAGGGGAGCTCCCGTGCCGCACCGCCGCCTCGCCACCGCGCTCGCCGCCATCGGCACCGTGCTGGCCGTGCTCGCCTGCCTGACGACCGGCGCCTCCCCGGTGGGCGCCAGCCCGGTCAGCACCCAGACGACCACGTCGTACGACGCCCTCGACCCGGCCACCTGGTCGGCGAGCCAGCTCGCCGCGCAGCTCACGTTCGTCTGCCTCGACTCGTCGGCGACCGCGACGATGCGCTCGCTCGCGGCGCAGGGCATCGGCGGCTTCGGCTTGCTCGGGCGCGACGCCCCGGCCGACCTCGCCACCCGGCTGGCGAGCGTACGGGCCGCCGCCCCGCACGGCATCCCCCCGCTGGTGGCGAGCGACGAGGAGGGCGGGCTCGTCCAGCGGCTGTCCAACGTCATCTACCCGCTGCCGTCCGCCGAGACGATGGGCGGCTGGACGACGACGCACGTCTACGGCACGGCCAAGAGCTACGCCGCCCGCATGCGCAAGCTCGGCGTGCTGATGGACTTCGCCCCGGACTCGGATCTCGCGATCCCGGGCTACTACATCGCCTCGCAGCACCGCGCGTTCTCGCGCTGGCCCAACCACGTCAGCACCGACGTCAAGGCGTGGATCCGGGGCATGCGCGCCAGCGGCGTCCCGACCGTCGTCAAGCACTGGCCCGGCCACGGGCAGGCGACCAACACCCACACCGGCGCGGCCACCGTCCCGCCGCTGTCGACCCTCGAGACCCGGGACATGATCCCGTTCAACGCGGCCCTCGCCATCGGCGTGCCGGCCGTGATGGTCGGCCACCTGCGCTCGGAGGGGCTCACCGACGGCACCTGGCCGGCCACTGAGTCGCCGAGCGCGCTGTCCTACCTGCGCCGGCACGCCGGGTGGGACACCCTCATCGTCACCGACTCGCTGTCGATGGCCGCGGCGACCTCCGCCGTCGGGCTCACGACGCCGCGGGCCGCGGTGCGGGCGCTGCGCTCCGGCGCCGACATCGCGCTCACCTGCTCGCCCTCGGGCGTGGTCAGCGCGGTCACGAGCGCCATCCAGGACGGGCGGATCAGCCGGGCGAGGGCGATCGCCTCGGCCAGGCGGCTGCTGCGGCTGAAGGCGCGCGTTGGCCTGCTCCACGCGTACGCCGGGCCGTGGCCGTCGACCGCGACGGTGCACGTCGCGTCGGCGAGCGTGCCCGTCGGTGGCAGCGACGCGCTGACGACCACGGTGACCGGCGGCTACCGCCCGGTGCAGGTCCAGGAGCAGCGCTCCGGCGCCTGGCACGCCCTCCGCTCGGTCGTCACCGGGCCGCACGGCTGGGTGCGGGTGACGCTCCCGACCGGCTCGGCGGGCACGCATCGCTTCCGGGTGCAGGCCCGGCCGGCGTTCCCGTGGGCCGCGGTCACCTCGGCGACCGTGACGGTCACCGTCGGCTGACGGCCGCCAGCCTCACCGTGCCCTGCGCGCGGCGGCGAGCAGGTCGAGCCGGCTGGCGAGCTTGGCCCGCGCTCGCCCCTGGCTCGCGCCGAGCTCGCGCTCGGCCGCGTCGATGGCGCACCAGCCGTCCCAGGTGACGACCGAGACGCCGCGCTCGGCGAGCAGCGCCGGCAGCGCGCCCGGGTCGGTCACGGGCGCCCGGGGCAGGGCGCCGGCATCGGCGTCGGCCAGCAGCGATGCGACGGTCTCCCTGGCGTCGTGCTTGTTGGTGCCGATGACCCCGGTCGGGCCGCGCTTGATCCAGCCGGCGGCGTACTCCCCCACCGCGACCTGGCCGTCGCGCAGCACCCGGCCGGCCTCGTTGGGGATCACCCCCGCGCGGTCGTCGAACGGCACCCCCGCCATCGGCAGTCCCCGGTAGCCGATCGACCGCAGCACCATCTGCGCCGGCAGGTCGAGCAGCTCGCCGGTGCCGGCTGCACCGCCCTTGCCGTCGAGGGCGGTGCGCTCCAGCCGTACGCCCGTGACCGCGGCGTCGCCCAGCACCTCGACCGGCCGCAGCAGGAACCGCAGGTGCAGCCGGCGCGGGCGGCCCTCGAGCGGGCGGTCGGCCCACTCCTGCAGGATGTCGACGTTGCGCCGGATGGCGGCGTCGTGACGGACCGCGTCGGCACCGCCCTCGTCGATGGCGAGCTCGTCGCGGTGGACCACCACGTCGGCGTCGGTGATCTGCCCGAGCTCGCGCAGCTCCTTGGTGGTGAACTTGGCCTGCGCCGGCCCCCTGCGCCCGAGCATGTGCAGGTCGGTCACCTGGCTCTTGCCGAGAACCTCGAGGACGTGGTCGGGCACGTCGGTGCCGGCCAGCTCCTGCACGGGCTTCAGCAGGATGCGGGCCACGTCGACGGCGACGTTGCCCATGCCGACGACCGCCACCTCGGTCGAGTCGAGGGTGAAGCGGTCGATGACCGCGTCGGGGTGGCCGCAGTACCAGGCGACGAACTCGGTGGCCGAGAAGCTCCCGGCGAGGTCCTCGCCCGGCACGCCCATCCGCCGGTCGACGGCGGCGCCGAAGGCGTAGACCACCGCGTCGTAGTGCCGGCGCAGCTCGTCGAGCGACACGTCGACGCCGACGTCGACGTTGCCGAGGAAGCGGACGGCGGGCGCGTCGAAGACCTTGGCCAGCGCGACCGAGATCGACTTGATCTTCTCGTGGTCGGGCGCGACGCCGTAGCGCACCAGGCCGAACGGGCACGGCAGCCGGTCGAGGACGTCGACGCTCGCACGGGAGTCGCGGAGCAGGGCCTCCGTCGCGTAGATCCCGGCCGGGCCCGACCCGATGACGGCAACGCGCAGCATGCCGCTCAATCTAGTGCGAGCCGGAGGCGGAGTCGGGTCGGCGGGCCGCCTGGGCCGCGGCATGGTCGACGAGCGTGCGGCGCGGCGGGTGGAACACGTCGACCTCGAGGCAGCGCGCGTCGAGGGTGCGCGCGCCGTGCGGCACCCACGGCGGGATGACCGCGACGTCGCCGGGGCGCATGGTGCGCACCTCGCCGTCCACCTCGAACTCGAGCTCGCCCTCGAGCACGATGACGATCTGCTCCTCCTCGTGCACGTGCACCGGTGCCTCGGTGCGCGGCTCGAAGGACACGAAGTTGGTCATCAGCGCCTCGCCGAGCACGGGCCGGAACCGCAGGCCCTCGACGAGCTCCACCGGGGCGATGCTCGCCACCTCGACGAAGCGGCCGGGCGCGGTCGGCTCGCCGTTCGCCACCGCGCTGAAGTGCGGGACGTCGTCAACGCTGCCCATGCCGTCCTCGCTCCCGATGCTCGTGCGGTGCCGCCCCTGCCCGCGAGCCGATCGGGGGCCGCCTCGGCTCACCGTACCGGGTTACAGTGCCGGGGCAGGCGCGGGCACCAGGCGAGGAGGCCGGCAAATGACCATCCACGAGGGGGTCCGCTGGGCCGACCTCTTCTCGGCCAGGACGGCCGGGGAGGGTGACGACGCCATCGCCAGGATCATGGCGCTGTCGACGGCGACCGACCTCATCTCGTTCTCCGGCGGTTTCCCCGACCCGGTGACCGTCGCGGCCGGCGCCCTCCCGCAGCTGCTCGCCGAGATCCTCGCCGACGGGGGCGCCGTCGCGCTGCAGTACGCGCCCACGGCCGGGCTGCCGAGCACCAGGGACTTCCTCCGCGACCGGCTGGCGGCCCAGGAGGGGCACCGGCCGGGCGAGGACGAGCTGATGATGACCAGCGGCGGCATCGAGGCGCTCGGGCTCGTCGCCACCTGCTTCCTCGACGCCGGCGACGTCGCGGTGACCGAGGCACCCACCTACCTCGGGGCGCTCATGTCGTTCCGCGGGCAGGGCGCGCGCATCGAGACGGTGGGGCTCGACGCCGACGGGATGGTGGTCGAGGAGCTGGCCGGCCGCCTCGCCGCCGGCCTGCGCCCGAAGCTCGTCTACGCGATCCCCGACCACCAGAACCCGGCCGGCGTGACGATGTCGGCCGAGCGCCGCAGCGCGCTCGTCGCGCTCGCGCGGCGCTACGGCTTCCTCGTCGTCGAGGACGTCGCCTATCGAGAGCTCGGCTTCGACGGCAACCGCCTGCCCAGCCTGTGGGCGGAGGGCCCCGACGTCGTGCTGCAGGCCGGCACGTTCTCGAAGACGTTCTCCCCCGGCACCCGGCTGGGCTGGGCCGCGGGACCGCCAGCCGTCCTCGCCCGGCTGGTCGTCGCCAAGCAGTGCACCGACCAGTGCGCCGGTGCGCTCGGCCAGCGGCTGCTCGAGGCGTATGGCCGCTCCGGCCATCTCGACGCGCAGGTCGAGCGGTCCCGCGCGCTGTACGGGCACCGCTGCGCGCTGCTGCTGGCGGCGCTCGAGCGGCACCTGCCGCCGACCGCGCGGTGGACGACGCCGCGGGGCGGCTTCTTCAGCTGGCTCACGCTGCCGCCGGGGCACGACTCGGTGGCGCTGGCCGAGACCGCGCTGGCGCACGGGGTCGCGTACGTGCCGGGCGTGCCGTTCTTCCCGGACGGCAGGGGCACCGACAGCCTGCGGCTGTCGTTCAGCCGGGTGAGCGACGACGCCATCGAGGAAGGCGTCCGGCGCCTCGCTGCGCTGCTCGGCCAGGTGCCGTGACCCGGAGCATCGAGCCTCGTACGACCACGCCCTAAGCGCGGCGCATGCCGACCGGCGTGATGCCGGGACGGGTCCACTGCGCCGTCGGCCGGCCGTCGCGGCGCCAGAACGCGTACGCCGGGCCCTGCGGCCAGCCGTCGGGAGAGTCCTCCCATGCCTCCTGCCGGCCGTAGACGCTCATGTCGAGCAGCCTCAGCGTGGGGATGATCGCCTCGACGCCACGGTGGATGGTCTCGTTGGTGAGGAGCACCCGGTCGTCGACGCGCAGGTAGCAGGAGATGAGCCCGCGGCCGTCGCAGAGCCCGCCGGCGACGGCGGGGTCGTCGACGCCCGCCACCGAGTACCAGGGGAGCCGGTAGCCCATGAGCTCGCGGAACGGCCGGACCTCCTCCCACGGCCCCTCGCAGAGGACCGCGAAGCTCACGTCGCGAGCATGGAGGTAGCACGCGTCCTGGAAGCTCCAGATGCTCAGCGTGCAGCCCTCGCACTGCTCCTCGACCGGCTTGCCGGGATGCCACATGTGCTTGTAGGCGATGAGCTGATCGCGGCCCTCGAAGATGCTCAGCAGCGGGGTCGGACCGCCCTCCCCGACCAGTACGGCCGTGGCGTCGACCTCGGTCATCGGCAGCCGCCGGCGAGCGGCGGCGATCGCGTCCCCCTCGCGGGTGTGCGCCTTCTCCCGCACGAGCAGCTTCTCGCGCTCGCGCTGCCAGGTCTCGCGGTCGACGATCGGTGGCACGGCTGGCGGTGTCATGGGCGGGTCCCTTCGGGGCGTGGCTGCCTGTCATGGGTACTGACGAGCGAACCGGCGCTCCATCATCGGTCGCTGCCGACCGAGCCCTCATCGGCGCCCACCACATCGCGGCCCTCGGCCTGCCGGCGACGGTGGGCGCCCACTGATGCCGTGGCCGCCCGGCTGCGCCGGCCGGCAGGCGCGGCGACGCGAACGAGGGCGCGCAGCGTGAGGGGCTCCTCCCGCGGTGGCCGTGCCGCGCGGTCGCGAGGAATCAGCACCCGGAGGGCCGCCACGCGCACCCGGCACTCCACCGGTGACGTCAGCATCACGATCTCGCCGTCGATGCCGGCGGGAAGCTGCCCGCCGGCCGACTCGACGACGACGGCCTCGGCGGTCGCCGTGGTGAGGGCGGACGCATGCCGCCCGCGCAGCAGCTGCGCTGCCTCACGAGCGCTCGCCACGCGCACCGCGATGAGCCCGAGCAGGCCACCGTCGAGCCTCGCTCGACGGCCCAGGCCGACGATGTCGTTCGTCAGGTACGGGTTGTTGCTGACGAGGGCGGCCTGCGGATCACGGACGGTGGTGCTGCCGGCGCGCACCGTCAGCCCCGCGTCCACGTGCTTGGACAGCACGTCGGGGAGGACGTCGAGGGTCACCCGGCGCTTGTCGTCGCGATAGTCGGGACGCGTCACGATGTCGGCGTACGCACCGAACGAGACGTTGTTGACGAACGGCCGGCCTCCCACGTCGCCGAGGTCGACGCGTATCTCGACGCCGTCGGTCAGCGCCTCCAGGCTCTTCGCGGGATCGTCGCGATCCAGCCCGAGATCGAGCGCGAAGTGGTTGCGCGTGCCGGCCGGTATCACGAGCAACGGGATGTCGTGCTCGGCCGCCACCCCCGCGACCAGTGCCTGCGTTCCGTCGCCGCCGGCGACTCCGACCAGGTCGGCGCCGCGCGCGATCGCGCTCCGGGCGAGCTCCGCGACGTCCGTGGTGCCGTTGCCGTCGAGCAGAGCGACTTCGGCTCCGAGCTGCTTCGCCTTGTCCCGCAGCCCGAACCGGTCGACCTTCCCGCCACCCGAGCGCGGGTTCATGATGAGGAAGGCATGCGCCGGCGGCGGCTGGCGGGTCCCCGATCCGGCGCTGCCGGCGACGGCCGGGCGAAGGGCCGCGCCCGCGGCGGCGAGCGACGCCAGCAGCAGAGCGCCGCACACGATGCCCGCCCAGAGCAGGCCCTGCGCCACTTCGAGCACGAGCACCGCGACGATGGAGACGACCGCGAGCGCTGCACCCAGCAAGCGCACCGCGCCGCGGTGCGCGAGGAAGACCCACGCGCCGGCGATCACGACCGCAAGCATGGCGATGACGATCAGCAGCAGCGGGATCGTCCGGATGCCGGCAGCGGCCACCAGCACGACGAGCGCCAGCGCTGCCGCGGCGAGGGCGCCGCGCGCGAGCCACCGCTCTGCGGCCGCAGGCGCGCGAGGCGGCAGCGCGGACATCGGCATCGCGGCTCCCGGGGGGATCTTGGCGTCGGCAGCGTAGGAGCGGGACGGCTGGCTCCACGTCATCCGCCGCGGATGAACCGGTGCACGAGCGGGCGGCGGCGGGTGGGTCACCCGCATCGGGTGATGGCCCCGGCCGGGTCCGCGAGACATCGTTGCGTGGCGCAGGGTGGTGCCCGTTGCCTCGGCGACGGCCTGACGAGAAGCAGGTGCCCAATGGCAGAGACGGTCGCATCGGGACGCCCGTCCCCCGCACTGCGCCACGCGCTCGTCCCCCTGGCGCTCGCGCAGTTCATCTGCAGCTTCGCCGGCTCGAACATGAACGTGATGATCAACGACATGAGCAAGGACCTGAACACGACGGTCGAGGGGATCCAGACCGCGATCACCGTGTTCCTGCTCACCATGGCTGCGCTGATGATCCCGTGCGGCAAGCTCACCGACCGCTACGGGCGGATCCTGCTGTTCAGGCTCGGCCTGCTGGTCTACGGGGTCGGCGCGCTGCTGAGCGCGGTCGCTCCCGGGCTGGGCCTGCTCATCGTCGGCAACTCGATCCTGGAGGGGGTCGGCACCGCGCTGCTGATCCCGCCCGTCTACATCCTGACCACCTTGCTGTTCACGGACACCGTCTCGCGGGCCCGCTCGTTCGGCACGATCAGCGCGGCGGCGGGCGTCGGCGCCGCCGCCGGCCCGCTGATCGGCGGCCTGATCGCCTCCGCGATCAGCTGGCGCGCGGCCTTCGTCTTCCAGGCGCTCGTCATCGTGGTGATCATGCGGTTGGCGCGGCACGTCCACGATCCGCTGCCGGCCGACCCGACGCGCACGTTCGACCTGCGTGGAGCGGTCCTGTCCGCCGTCGGGCTGGTGCTGCTCGTCATGGGCATCCTCGCCGCCGACAACAACGTCTGGTTGATGCTGGGCCTGCTGGCCGCGAGCGCTCTCGCCCTCGTAGGGTTCTTCGTCTCGACGCGCGCGATGGAGCGGGCGGGGAAGAAGGAGCCGCTGCTGTCGACGGCGCTGTTCCGGAACCGCGTGTCGAACCTCGGGCTGGTGACGCAGAACGTGCAGTGGCTGATGCTGATGGGAGCGTCCTTCACCGTGGCCGCCTACTTGCAGGTCGTCCGCGGGTACAACCCCATCCAGACCGGCGTCATCTTCACCGCGGCCACGATCGGGCTGCTGCTGTCGTCGCTGGGAGCGGAGCGGTTCGCCAAGCGGCGCGCGCAGCGGAGCCTCATCATGGCCGGCTTCGTCCTCAGCATCGTCGGCATCGGGATCCTGCTGGGCATGGTGAACCTCTCCGACAGCGCCTACGCGCTGACGCCCGGGCTCTTCGTGCTCGGGTTCGGCATCGGCGCGATGCTCACCCCGTCGATCAACGTGGTGCAGTCGAGCTTCGGCGAGACCTTGCAGGGCGAGATCTCCGGCCTGTCACGCAGCATCTCGAACCTGGGGTCCTCCCTCGGCACGGCGATCGCCGGCACCATCATCGTCGCGAGCGCGGACAAGCACGGCTATGCCGCCGCGATGATCGCTCTTGCCGCCATCGGCCTCCTCGGGCTGGGCGCCGCGGCGTTCCTGCCAGGGCGTCGGCCCCGGCCGGTCGCCGCGGCGGTCCCGCGCGAGGCTCCCGGGCTCGGGACGACCTAGCGCTTCCGAGTCCCACCGTTCCGGCCGGCGGCTCACCGCTCAGCCTGGGTATGCCCATCGCGTGAGCATCGCCCGCCTCGACGCGTACCAGCGACGGCATCGATGGCTCGGCTACCCGGTCGCCGTCGCCTACAAGTTCGTTGACGACCAGGGCGCCTACCTCGCCGCGCTGATCACCTACTACGCGTTCCTGTCGCTGTTCCCGCTGCTCCTGCTCCTCGCGACGGTGCTCGGCTTCGCCCTGCACGACGACCCGGCGCTGCAGCAGCGCGTCGTCGACTCGACGCTGAGCCAGTTCCCGATCATCGGCACCCAGCTGCAGCGCAACGTCCACTCGCTGCACGGCAGCGCGCTCGCCCTGGTGGTCGGCATCGTGGGAGCGTTGTACGGCGGCCTGGGCGTCGCGCAGGCGGGGCAGAACGCGCTGAACCGGGTGTGGGCCGTACCGCGCAACGAGCGCCCCAACCCGTTCCTCGCCCGGCTGCGCAGCCTCGCGCTGCTGCTGGTGCTCGGCACCGGCGTCATCGCCACGACGGTCCTGTCGGGGCTGGCCGCGTCGGCCAAGGGCTACGGCGTCGACCTCGGCACCGGGATGCGGATCGCCGCGATCGTCCTGTCAGTGGCGGTGAACATCGGGCTGTTCGTCCTCGCCTTCCGCGTGCTGACCGCGCGCGACATCAAGACCGGCGACGTCATCGTCGGCGCGGTGGTCGCGGCCGTCGCCTGGCAGGTGCTGCAGGCGATCGGGACGTACTACGTCGGTCATGAGCTCAAGCACGCGACGGAGGTGTACGGCCTGTTCGGCCTCGTGCTCGGGCTGATCGCGTGGCTGTGGCTGGAGTCGTTGACGGTGGTCCTCGCCGCCGAGATCAACGTCGTCCGCGCCAAGCGGCTGTGGCCGCGGGCCCTGCTCACGCCGTTCACCGACCGGGCGCGCCTCACCAGGGCCGACGAGCGCGCGTACGACTCGTACGCGCAGTCCGAGCGATACAAGGGCTTCGAGAACGTCGACGTGGACTTCGAGGGTGGGCGGAGCGACCGGGACCGCTAGGCCCTGCCGGACGGCTCGATGTCGTACGGGCCCTGCGCGTCGAGCGCGCAGCGACCGCCCACCCGCACGAGACCGTCACCGGCCATCCGGGTCAGGATGACCGACCCGGTGCCCTGCACGATCCGCAGGTCGGCCTGCACGCGCGCGGCCAGCAGCAGGGCCGCCGAGCCGGTGGCCGGGTCCTCGGCGATGCCGAGAGCGGAGGCGAACACCCGCATGCGGATCGTCCCGGCCCGGTGGTCCTGCCACGCCCAGGCGCACCCGGCCCCGGTGCCGGTGGGGTCCTCGGTGAGCGCCTCGACGGCCTCGCTCGACGGCAGCTCGTGCAGATGCCACGGCGGCGCGGTCGACGGGTCGGCGGTGATCCAGGTGAGGCCCGACCCGTCGGTCTCCACCGGGACCCGCCCGGCCGGCGGGCGCAGCGCATCGACGCGGTGGCCGGTGCGGGCCAGCAGCCACGCGGTGCCGACGAGCGGATGACCCGCGAGCGGCAGCTCGACGGCGGGCGTGAAGATGCGCAGCTCCCCCGTCCGCACGTCGTCGACGAAGACCGTCTCGCTGTAGCCCAGCGCCGCCGCCACCGCCTGCCGCCGCGCTGCCGGCACGTCCCCGCCGGCCAGGAAGACCCCCAGCGGGTTGCCGTTGCCCCCGTCGTCGTCGACGAACGCGCGCAGCACGTGCAGGACGGTCCCTCGGCTCATGCACCCGAACCTAGCCGGGCGCCGCGAGCTGCCTACGATCGACTCGAGCGAGGCTGAGGGGAGCGCGGAAGCGTGCTGGGGCTGGACTGGGAGTCGCTGCGCCTGTTCCTGCACGTGCTCGGCGCGACGGTATGGGTCGGCGGCCAGCTGCTGCTCGCGGCGCTCGTGCCGGTGCTGCGCCGGCTCGATCCGGGGGCGCCCGCCGCGGTCGCGCGCGCCTTCGCCCGCATCGCGTGGCCGGCGTTCGCGCTCCTCGTCGGCACCGGTGCCTGGAACGTCGTCGCCGTCGGCGACCAGGGCGCCGCGTACCAGCGCACGCTGTGGGTCAAGCTCGGCTTCGTCGCGCTGTCGGGGGCCGGCGCCCTCGCACACCAGCGGGCCAGGTCGCGCGCCGTCCTCGCGGCCGGCGGCGCGCTCGCCGGCATCGGGGCGCTGGCCGCGCTGCTGCTGGGGGTCCGGCTGGCGCAGTGACCCGGCTACCCGCCAGGTGGCGAGCGAGTCAGTCGATGACCGGCACCGGCGAGGCCTGCCGCCGGTGCGCCACTGTGCTGCCGACGCTCGCCGCGCTCACCATCGCGAGGGCGAGCAGCGCCCGATGCCCCAGCGACTGGCCGATGATGAGGAAGCCGGCCAGGGCCGCCATCGCCGGCTCGAGCGACATCAGGACGCCGAACACCCGCGTCGGCAGCCGGCGCAGCGCGGCCAGCTCGAGCGAGTACGGGATCGCCGTCGACAGCATGCCGACGCCGAGGCCAAGCGCGAGAACCGGCGGCGAGAGGAGCTCGCGGCCACCGCTCGCGATCCCCCACGGCAGCGCGATGACGGCGGCGATCACCATGGCGCCGACCAGGCCGGTGTTGCCGTCGAACCGGCGCCCGACCGCCTTGCTCAGCAGGATGTACGCGGCCCAGCACGCACCGGCCGCGAGCGCGAGCAGCACGCCGGCCAGGCCGACGCGGCCGCCGGCCGACGTGAGCAGCACGACGCCGCCACCGGCGAGCAGCGCCCACAGCCCGTCGATCGGGCGGCGCGAACCGGCCAGGGCGACGCCGAGCGGGCCAACGAACTCCACCGTCACCGCGACCCCGAGCGGGATGCGGTCGAGCGCCAGGTAGAACGTGAGGTTCATCGCGGCGAAGGCCACCCCGAACGCACCGATCAGCGCCAGGTCGGAGCGGTCCCTGCCCCGCACCGCCGGCCGGCGAAGCGCAGCCAGCACCGCGCTCGCGAGGACGAGCCGCAGCAGCACGGCGCCGGGCGGCCCCACCCGGTCGAACAGCTTGGTGGCGAGCGCGCCACCGGTCTGCGCTGAGGCGATCGCCGTCAGGACGAGCGCCTCCGGGGCGATCCGCGCCGACGGTGCGACCGGGCGCCTGGTCAACGGCCGGCGAGCTTGGCGACGTGCGCGCGCTCCTCCGGGCCGAACCACGGCGGCCGCCCGGCGAGGGCGTTCTCCCGCATCCGCTCCGGCTTGCTGGTCGCGGGGATCGCGACGCTGACCCGCTCGTCGGAGAGCACCCACTTCAGCAGCGCCTGCGCCCACGTGCGGACGCCGAAGCCGGCGAGCGGGGCCAGCTCGTCCTGGTCCGGCGGGTGGCGCATCAGCCCGCCCTCGCCGAAGGGGCGCATGACGACCACGCCGATCCCGAGGTCGGCGGCGAGCGGAAGGATCTCGTCCTCGCAGCGGCGCTGGAGCGGGTTGTACGGCACCTGGATCGCGTCGACCCGCCCAGAGCGCATGACCGCGGCCATCTCGTCGTACGCGGACTCCGAGTGGTGCGTCACCCCGATCGCCTGCACCCGGCCGGCGTCGCGCGCCCCCTCCAGCAGGTCGAGCCGGGTGGGCCACGCGACCAGGTTGTGCACCTGGAGCAGGTCGACCCGGCCGCCGAAGTACCGCAGCGAGCGGTGCACCTGCCGCCGCGCCTCCTCGTCGTCGGGCGTCCAGACCTTGGTGGCGACGTACGCCTGCTCGCGCCGGCCGTCCAGCACCGCGCCGAGCACCCGCTCGGCCTCCCCGTACATCGGCGAGGAGTCCACGACCCGGACGCCGCTGTCGAGCGCGGCGTCGACGATCTCGCGGCGGGCCCGCTCGGCGAGCTCGCCGGCGACGTCGAACGTGCGCCACGTCCCCATCCCCACGACGGGAACGGGCCCGCCGCGCCGGCCCAGCGCTCGAAGCTCCATGGGCACCAGTCTCCCCGAGCCTCCCGGCGCGCCCCTCACCGCCGGGCTACGGCTTCAGCACCACCTTGATGCAGTCGTCGGTCTTCTTCTGGAAGATCTCGTAGCCGTGCGGCGCGTCGGAGAGCGGCAGGGCGTGGGTGGTGAGGCGCTCGGTGCCGAGCGGGTCGTCGTCCCCGGTGAGCAGCGGGAGGATCTCCGGGATCCAGCGCTTGACGTTGCACTGGCCCATCCGCAGCTGCACCTGCTTGTCGAACAGGCTCATCATCGGCAGCGGGTCGGCCATGCCGCCGTAGACGCCGCTGACCGAGACCGTGCCGCCCCGTCGCACGCAGTCGATCGACGTGGTGAGCGCGGCGAGCCGGTCGACGCCCATCCGGAGCGTCAGCTCCTGCGCGACCCGCTTCGGCAGCAAGCCGGCCGACTCCTGCGCGAGCTTGAGCACGCCGGAGCCGTGCGCCTCCATGCCGACCGCGTCGACCACCCCGTCGGCCCCGCGGCCGGCGGTGCGCTCGCGGACCACCTCCACCGGGTCGGCGGCCTGCGGGTCGAGCGCCTCGACGCCGAACTGCTCGGCAAGCAGCCGGCGCTCGCGCACCGGGTCGAAGGCGAGCACCGTCGCGATGCCGCGATGCTTCGCGATGCGGGCGCAGAACTGGCCGACCGGCCCGAGGCCGAGGATCGCGATGGCCCCGCCCGGCGGCACGGCCGCGTAGTCGACCGCCTGCCACGCCGTCGGCAGGATGTCGGACAGGAACAGGAACCGCTCGTCCGGCGGCCCCTCCGGCACCTTGATAGGGCCGAAGTGCCCCATCGGCACCCGCAGGTGCTCGGCCTGACCGCCCGGCACCTGCCCGTACAGCTTGGTGTAGCCGAACAGCGCCGCGCCCTTGCCGTGCTCGCGCACCTGGGTCGTCTCGCACTGGCTGTACAGCTGCTGGTCGCAGAACCAGCAGCGCCCGCAGGAGATGTTGAACGGGATGACGACCCGGTCGCCGACGCTCACGTGGCTGACCTCGGAGCCGACCGCCTCGACGATGCCCATCGGCTCGTGGCCGAGGATGTCGCCGGGCGTCATCCACATCGTCAGCACCTCGTAGAGGTGCAGGTCCGAGCCGCAGATCGCGGTCGACGTGATGCCGACGATGACGTCCGTCGGCTCCTGGATGGTGGGATCGGGCACTTCCTCGACGCGGACGTCGCGCTTGCCGTGCCAGGTGACCGCCTTCATGAGCGAGCCCGTACCCGGCGCCGCGGGCCCGACACCGCAGCGCGCGTTGCCCTCAGAGCCGGCGCGCGTTGCGCAACCGGCCGACGGCGACCAGGACGGCGATCACGAGGACCACGAGCAGGACGACCAGCGCCTGCACGCCGACGATCCCCCAGTTGCCGTCGATGCCGAGCGCGCCGGCGATCGAAGCGCCGCCGAAGACGCCGATCACGATCGCGACCCCCAGCGCCACGAGCCGCCAGCCGGCCACCGTCTGCAGGAACAGCTCGCGCAGCGCGCTCGCGAAGTGCGGGCCGAACGTCCGCGGCGGAGGCGGCTGGGGGGCGGTCGCCCGCACCCGGCCAGTGTCGTGGCGCGCGGCCGTCGGCCGCCGCCGGTCGGGCGGGCGGCCGGGTCGGCGTCGGGGCACGGGAGCAGCCTACGGGAGCGCGCGGCCGCCGGTGGTCAGGACGCCCGCGCGAGCGCGAGCAGGTGGTCGCGGCGGCGCACCAGCACGTCGAGCGGCGCGGCAGCCGACGGCGGCCCGGGCACGGCGCGGCGCACCTCGGCATGCACGCGGGCGTGCGGCGCGCCGGTACGGGCGGCGACCGCCGCGACCAGCCGGTTGATCTCCCGGCGCAGCGCCGCGACCTCCTCCCAGGCGGCGGGGGGCGGCTCGTCGCTCTGCGCCGGCGCGCCGCTCGCGCGGCGGCGGATCTCGACGTCGCGCCTGGCGAGCAGGGTGGCGGTCTGCTCGGGCGAGAGCAGGCCGGGCAGGCCCAGGTAGTCCTCGGCGTCCGGGTCGAGCGCATCGTCGGCGACCATCCCGGCCACGTCGTCGGCCAGCACCGCACGACCGGCCTGCAGCACGTGGGCGAACTCGGCCTCCGCGTCGAGCGCCTCCCATCGCCCCGTGCCGTCGGAGGGCTCCTCCGCGGAGGGCAGCGGGTCCAGCAGGTCGTGGCCGGGCGGGGGCGGCGGGATCACGTGGTTGCGCTCGGCCTCGAGCTCGGCGGCGAGCGCGAGCAGCGGCCGGACGGCCGGCAGGAACACGGTCGCCGACTCGTGCCGGCGGCGGGCCCGCACCACCCGGCCGACGGCCTGCGCGAAGAACAGCGGCGTCCGGTAGGACGTCATCCAGGCGAGGCAGGCGGCCCTCGGCACGTCGACGCCCTCGCTGATCATCCGGACGCACACCGCCATCCGCTGGGTGCCGCGCGCGAACTCGGCGATCAGCCGGTTGGCCTTGGGGTCGTCGGAGAGGATCAGCACCGGCCGCTCGCCGGTCACCCGCTCGGCGATCGCGGCGTACGCGCGGGCGTCCTCCTGATCGGAGGCGAGGACGAGGCCGGCGGCGTCCGGCATCCCGTTCGCGCGCAGGTGCGCGAGGCGCTCGTCCATCGCGGCGATCACGTGCGGCACCCATCGGCCGCGCGGGTTGAGCGCCGTGCGCCAGGCGGCGGCCTCGGTCGTCCGGGTGCCGGTCTCGGTCAGCGACGCGGCGACCACCTCGCCGGCGCTGTTCCGCCACCGCGACACGCCGGTGTAGGCGGCGAACACCACCGGCCGCACCACCCCGTCGGCGAGCGCCTCCCGGTAGCCGTACGAGTGGTCGGCGACGCTCGTCAGGCCGCCCTCGCCCTCGGCGTCGTCCTCGTAGCGGACGAACGGGATCCGCTCCTCCGGCCGGGTGCGAAACGGCGTGCCGGTCAGCGCCAGCCGGCGCCGGGCCGGGCCGAACGCCTCGGCCACCGCATCGCCCCACCGCAGCCCGTCGCCCGCGTGGTGGATCTCGTCCAGCACGACGAGCGCCTTGCGCGCATCGGTGCGCGCCCGGTGCAGCATGGGCGCCGCCGCCACCTGCGCGTACGTCGTCACGTAGCCGGACAGGCCCGGCCGCACCGGCCCCACCGAGTTGGGCAGCGTCGGGTCGAGCGCGATGCCGGCCCGGTCGGCAGCCTCGGCCCACTGGGTGCGCAGGTGATCGGTCGGGCAGACCACGATCACCCGCTCGACCGTCCGGCGGGCGAGCAGGCGGCCGGCGAGCGCGAGCGCGAACGTCGTCTTGCCGGCGCCCGGCGTCGCGGTGACGAGGAAGTCCGGCGTGCCGGCCGCCTCGTACGCCGCCAGGGCGCGGCGCTGCCAGGCCCGCAGCGGGCGGCCCGGCGAGGGCTCCTCGCGCGGCGCGCTCGCGGCTGGCTGGACGGCTGGCACGGTGGGGCAGCCTAGCTCGCGACCGCCGGCGTCGGGTGGAAGGGACGAGCCGGCCCGGTGACGATCACCAACCCTCGTGGTCCTGCCCGGACCGGATGCCTTGCCCGGCGTGTCACGCCCCACCGCGAGGGGCGATGATCGCCGCGTGGACGGCGACGAGGGCTACCTGCTCGACAACCGCCAGGCGCAGGCCGGGGACCGCTTCGCGGCGATCTCCGCGCTGTTCGACGCGTGGACCTTCCGCCAGATCGATCGCCTCGGCATCGCGCCCGGCTGGCGGGTCTGGGAGGTCGGCGCGGGCGGTCCGGCGGTGCCGTCCTGGCTGGCTGGGCGGGTCGGCCCGCAAGGGCACGTGCTGGCCACCGACATCGACCTGTCGTGGCTCTCCGACCCCGCGGCGCCGTACGAGGCGCGCCGGCACGACGTGGCCGCCGACGACCCGCCCGACGGCCCGTTCGACCTCGTGCATGCCCGGCTGGTGCTCGTCCACCTGCCCCGCCGCGACGAGGCGCTCGCCGCCATGGCCGGTGCGCTGCGCCCCGGCGGCCGGCTGCTCGTGGAGGACGCCGATCCGGCCCTGCAGCCGCTCGCCTGCCCGGACGAGCGCGGCCCGCAGGAGCGCCTGGCCAACGAGCTGCGCCGCGGGTTCCGGACGCTGCTCGCGATGCGCGACGCCGATCTGGCGTACGGGCGGACGCTGCCGCGCCTGCTCAGGGCTGCGGGCCTGGCCGACGTGGCCGCCGAGGTCTTCTTCCCGCTGACCGCGCCGGCGGCAGCCCCGCTGGAGCTGGCCACCGTCGAGCAGGTGCGCGAGCGGCTGGTCGCGGCCGGCCTGGCCACCGACGCCGACGTGGCCGCGCACCTGCGCAACGTCGCGGCCGGCCACCTCGACCTGGCGACCGCGCCGCTGGTCTCGGCGTGGGGCCGCCGGCCCTAGCGGTGCACGACGAGGACGTCGACCACCGCGACCACGACGACGACCGGCACCGGCTGCCCGGCCGCCGCCTCCCTCGCCTCGCCGGCGGCCGCGCGCACGGCGAGCCGCCGGGCGGCCGAGATCCCCTCGCGGACGGCCACCGCCGCGACGGCGGAGGCGGCGGCGGCCACCGCCGGATGGCCGGCCAGCCGGCGCGCG
>JBJMHZ010000053.1:0-1587 GCA_045807125.1 Frankiaceae bacterium | reverse complement strand
GGTCGCGGTCCCGCTCGACCACCGACAGGTGGCGGTCGCCGGGCGCGATCGCGACGCGGCCGGGCCGCAGGCGATCGCCGTCCGCGGCCTCGGCCACAGCAAGCGCGCTCTTGTGGTCCAGACGTTCTGCCAAGATCTTCGTGAACATCGGCGGCATGTGCTGCACGATCGCGATCGGCACGGGCAGATCGCCGGGCAACGACGGGATCAGCTGGGCGAGCGCGGTCGGTCCGCCGGTCGAGACGCCGATCGCGATCACGTCGATCCGTTCGGGGGGCCCTGCCGGCCGTTGGACGGTGCCGGAGGGCCGTGCCGCGCGCTCGCCTGCTCGCGGCGACCGCTCCCGTGCCTCCCGCGCCTGGGGAAGGAGCGCGGCGATCCGTGGGAGCAGCTGCGCCCGGATGTCGGCCATCGCCGAGTCCGGGTCTGTGCTCGAGGGCTTCAACACGTAGTCCGACGCGCCGAGCGCCAGCGCGTCGAGGGTGACCTCGGCGCCACGCGAGGTGAGCGTCGAGAACATGATCACCGGCAAGCCGGGCCAGCGCTGGCGGATCTCCGCCAGCGCCGCGAGGCCGTCCATCACCGGCATCGCGACGTCGAGGATCACGACGTCGGGATGCAGGCGCTCGATGTTGACCAGCGCGATCGCGCCGTCGGCCGCAACGCCGACCACCTCGACCTCACCCTCGGCCTCGAGCGCCTTGGAGACGAGCCTGCGCACGACGACGGAGTCGTCGACGACCAGGACCCGGGGTCGGTGCATCAGTCCTGCTCGACGAGACCCACGAGTCCGAGCTTCTCGGCCAGCGCTTCCTTCGTGATCGGCTTGGTGGCGTATTCGTCGACGCCCGCCATCAACGCGTGGAAGATCTGGGCGGGATCGCCCTCGGACGTCACCATGACGACACGCATCTCCTCGTAGGCGGGATCGGCGCGGACCGCGTGGACGAAGGACATCCCGTCCATGCCGGGCATCGTCCAGTCCACGAGGACCACGTCCACCGCGCCGTCGGTCTTCAGCTTGTCCAGCGCCTCGTTGCCGTCGCCGGCCTCGTCGACCTCGAACCCGAGGGAGACGAGCTCACGCTTCAGCAACATCCGCATGGCGCGGGAGTCATCTACGACCAGTGCTCGCATGTCTGCTTCACCTCCGTCTTTCAGTTCGTGGCCATGGGGGCCAGGGTGGGTTGGGCCTGGGGGTCGTACGGCGCGGCCTCGGCCATGGCATGGGGAGCGGCATGGCCGTTGCCGTTGGACCGCACGACGAATCGCATGACGCTGCGGTTGAGCTCATCGGCGAGCTGCGCCAGATCGCGCGCCGACACCTGGGTGGAGGCGGCGCCCGACGAGGTGTCGTGCGCGGCCTGGGCGACGCCGGTGATGCTCGCCGCGATCTCGTTCGCGCCCGTGGCCGCCTCGGTCACGTGGCGCGTGATCTCGTTGGTGGTTGCGGTCTGCTCCTCGACCGCCGAGGCGATCGTGTTCTGGATGTCGGAGATCCGGCCGATCACGGTGCTGATCTCCTCGATCGCGAGCACGGCGGCCTGCGCGTCGCCCTGGATCGCGACGATCCGCTGGCCGATGTCG
>JBJMHZ010000052.1:0-227776 GCA_045807125.1 Frankiaceae bacterium | reverse complement strand
CCGTCCGGTGTCGGTAAGACCGAGCTGTCCAAGACGCTCGCCGAGTTCCTCTTCGGCGACGAGGACGCGCTGATCCAGCTCGACATGAGCGAGTTCATGGAGAAGCACACGGTGTCCCGGCTCGTCGGTTCCCCGCCCGGCTACGTCGGTTACGAGGAGGGCGGCCAGCTGACCGAGCGGGTGCGCCGCAAGCCGTTCTCGGTCGTGCTCTTCGACGAGGTCGAAAAGGCCCACCCCGACGTCTTCAACACGCTGCTGCAGGTGCTCGAGGACGGCCGGCTGACCGACTCGCAGGGCCGGGTCGTCGACTTCAAGAACACGGTCATCATCATGACCACCAACCTCGGGACCCGTGATATCGCCAAGGGGCCCGGCATCGGATTCTCCACCGGCTCGGGGCAGGTCGACTACGAGCGGATGAAGAACCGGGTGCAGGACGAGCTCAAGCAGCACTTCCGGCCCGAGTTCCTGAACCGCATCGACGACATCATCGTCTTCCACCAGCTGTCGACCGATGACATCGTCAAGATCGTCGACATCATGCTCAACCGGGTCGACACGCAGATGAAGAACAAGGACATGGGCCTCGAGCTCACCCGCGCGGCCAAGGAGATGCTGGCCGACCGGGGCTGGGACCCGGTCCTCGGCGCTCGACCGCTGCGGCGGACCATTCAGCGCGAGGTCGAGGACATCCTGTCCGAGAAGATCCTCTACGGCGAGCTGCGCCCCGGCCATATCGTCGTGGTCGACGTGGAGGGCGAGGGCGACGAGCGCAGATTCGTCTTCCGCGGCGAGCTGAAGCCGGCCCCGATGCCGGACTCGGTCCCGGTCGAGACGGCCACCGGCCCGGCCGCCGAGGCCCAGGAGTAGCCCAGCCGGACGACCCGCAGCCCCGGACCTCGAGTCCGGGGCTGCGGCGCGTACGGGTCGGGCTCGGCGCGCACGGGTCGGGCTCGGCGGCAGTCAGCTCGGCAGCTGGTAACCGGCCGGGCCGCTCACCACCAGGCCGTCGGCCAGCAGGCCGGCGAGCGCGCGGTCGCGCTGCTCCTCGTCGGGCCAGGCGGCGGCGAGCCGGTCGGCCGGCACCGGGGCGACGGCCGTCCGCAGGCGCTCGAGCAGGCGCCCGCGCGCCTGCCGGTCGGTGCCCTCGTACGCCTGCGGCCGGCGCCCGGTGCCGGGCGTGGCCGGTCGGCCGGCCGCCAGCCAGGCGCAGCCGGCGGCGAGCGGGCAGTGCCCGCAGCCGGGATCGCGCGCCGTGCAGACGAGCGCGCCGAGCTCCATGACGGCCACGGCGTACCCGGCCGCCTCCGGCGCCTCCGCCGGCACCAGCTGCTCGGCCCGTGCCCGCTCCGCGGCGGTCAGCGCCGGCGGGGCGTCGCTCGCTCCTCCGACGGCCCTGGCCAGCACCCGGCGGACGTTGGTGTCGAGCACGGCATGGCGCTGGCCGTGCGCGAACGACGCCACCGCCCGCGCCGTGTAGTCGCCCACTCCCGGCAGGGCCAGCAGGTCGGCGAGGTCACGGGGCACCTCCCCGCCGTGCCGCTCGGCGACCGCCGCGGCCGCCGCGTGCAGCCGCAGCGCGCGCCGCGGGTAGCCGAGCCGGCCCCACTGGCGGACGGCGTCGCCGGGCGAGGCACTGGCCAGCGCGCCCGGCGTGGGCCAGCGGTGCAGCCACGCCTCGTACGCCGGGACGACCCGGGCCACCGGCGTCTGCTGCAGCATCACCTCGCTGACCAGCACCGCCCAGGCGGTGGTGCCCGGGCGCCGCCAGGGCAGGTCGCGCGCGGCGGTCGCGTACCACCGGCGGACGGCGACGGGCAGCGGCTCGGCGGCGCCCGCTGCCTGGGGCGGTGCCGGCGGTGCCGCCGGTGCCGGCGGTGGTGACGGTGGGGCTGGCACCGGCCGATCCTCGCACGGCGCGCCGACCGCGGGCCGCCAGGCGGGCGACCTACCATCGCCGGCATGGACCCGCGCGCGCTGCTGCGGCCCGTCGGTCCGCTGCCGGTGGCGACCTACTGGCGGCGCCGGTTGGTGCTGCTCGGCGCGGTGGTCGTCCTCGCCGTCCTGCTCGGCTCGCTCACGGGGGGCGGCGGTGGCCGGGCAGGGGCCAGCACCTCCGGGTCCACGGCGCACCGCAGCGCTGCGGCGCGGCCCACCGCCCCGGCCCACCGCGCCGCGACCAGGCCGGCGCCGGGAGCGGGCGTCACGGCCTCCGACGCGCCGGTGCGGCTGCCCATCCGGGCCTGCACCGCCCGCCAGGTGCGGCTCGCGGTGTCGACCGACCACACCGCTTACCCGGCCGGCGCGGAGCCGAGGTTCGTCCTCGCCGTCACCGGCGCAGGGACCGGCCCGTGCACGCTCGACGTCGGGCCAGGGTCGCGCTCGTTCCTCGTGCGCTCCGGCGCCGACCGCATCTGGTCGAGCGCCGACTGCGCGGCCGCGGCGCACCGGGTGGTCACGCTGCGGCCGCACCAGCGGGTCGCCTACTCGATCGCGTGGTCGAGGCACCGGTCGGCGCCCGGCTGCCCGTCCACGGCGACGGTCGCCGCGCTGCCGGGCACCTACCGGGTGATCGCCAAGGTGGGCCGGTTCAGCTCCGGGCAGAGCGTCTTCACCCTCCCCTCCGGCTGAGCTTGCCCGGCCCGCAACGGGCGCCGACCGGCCCTCAAGGGGGCCTCGCATCCGGTCGAAACGTCGGTCAGCGGCCGCACCGGACGGTGCCCAGGGAAGCGAGGTCCCGTGCAGCACGGCAGCCCAGGCGGCGGCGGGACCGGCGGCTCGAGGGGCGCGAGGTGAGGGACGGCGTGCGCAATGCCGCGTCGCCAGGCGCGCCCACCGGCACGGCGCCCGTCGGCGTGGTGGTGGTCGACGACTCGCCGGTGCAGCGGCGGTTCCTGCGCGCGATGATCGACTGCGGCCAGGACCTGTCGGTGGTCGGCGAGGCCCGCACCGGCCGGGAGGCGGTCGCCCTCGTCGAGCGGCTGCGGCCGGCGGTCGTCCTGATGGACCTCGACCTGCCGGCGACGGGCGGCATCGAGACGATCGAGCGGATCATGGCCAGCCGGCCGACGCCCATCCTCGCCTACTCGTCGAGCGGCGCCGCCGAGGGCGGCCGGCTCGCGGCGATCGCCGCCGGTGCCGTCGACGTCGTGGCCCGGCTCGAGCCTGGCGACGAGCCCGATCTGGAGAGCTGCGCCGAGGGCCTGCGCCGCCGCCTGCGGGTCGCGAGCCGGGTCCGCGTCATCACCCACCCCCGCGCGCGCCTGCGCCCGGGCGGCACGGCGAGCCCGCTCGGGCCCGCCAGGACGGACGCGAGCCGGCCGGAGCCGTTCCCGCCGCTGCCTGAGCGGCCGGTGCGCGCGCCGGCCGAGCCGGGCGATGGCCGTCGCGGCTACGAGCTGATCGCCGTCGGGGTGTCGACCGGCGGCCCGCAGGCGCTGTCGGTGCTGCTGGGGCAGCTGCCGGCCGATCTCGCCCAGGCCGTCGTCGTCGTCCAGCACATGGCGGACGGCTTCCTCGAGGGCCTGGCCGCCTGGCTCGACTCGCAGTGCGCCCTCCCGGTGCGGGTCGGCGCGAGCGGCAAGCGCCTCCAGCCCGGCACGGTGACCGTCGCCCCTGGCGGCCTCAACCTCCTCGTCCACGACCGGCTGCGGATCAGCTGCGAGCAGCCGCCGCCGTCCCAGTACCACATCCCCGGCATCGACGCGACGTTCGGCAGCGTGGCCGCGAGCGTCGGTGCCGCGGCGATCGGCGTGATCCTCACCGGCATGGGGCGCGACGGCGCTGCCGGGCTGCGCCTGATGCGCGAGCGGGGCGCGGCCACCATCGGCCAGGACGAGGCCACCAGCGCGGTCTACGGGATGCCGGGAGCGGCGATGGCGCTCGGTGCCGTCGAGCACGAGCTGCCGCTGCCGCAGATCGCACCGTTCCTGCTGTCCCTCGTCCGCCCGGCCGGCGCGAGGAGCGCGCCGTGAAGGCCGCCCTCACCGACGCCGACTTCCAGCGCCTGCGCCAGTTGCTGCACGACACCGCCGGCCTGGTCTTCGACACGACCCGCCGGGACTCGCTCGCGTACGCGGTCGGCGAGCGGCTGCCGGCCAGCGGCTGCGCGGACGTCGCCGCGTACCTCGACCTGGTGACCGGCGCGGCCGGCCAGGCCGAGCGGCAGTGCCTCGTCGACGAGGTGACCATCCCCGAGACGTACTTCTTCCGCAACCCGCCGCAGATCAGGGCGCTGCGCCGGCAGGTGCTGCCCGAGCTCGTCGCGGCCGCCAAGGAGACCCAGCGGATCGTGGTCTGGAGCGCCGGCTGCTCCACCGGCGAGGAGCCGTACACCATCGCGATGATCCTCAGCGAGCTGATCCCGGACCTGCGGGACTGGGACGTCCGCATCGTCGCGACCGACGTCTCCCAGCGCGCGCTGGCCATGGCGCGGCGTGGCCGGTACGGGCAGCGTGCGGTGCAGCTCGCCGACGCCGAGACCGTGGGCCGGTGGTTCGACGTGGACGGCGGCGACTACGTCGTCCGGCCCGAGGTCAGGAAGCTGGTCCAGTTCCGCCACCACAACCTGGTCACCGACCCGTCGCCGTTCCTGACCGGCGAGGTCGACCTGGTGCTCTGCCGCAACGTCACCATCTACTTCGACCGCGTGACCACCCGCGGGCTCATGCACCGGTTCCACCGCTCGCTGCGCGACGGTGGCTACCTCTTCCTCGGCCACGCCGAGACGCTGTGGCAGATAACCGACGACTTCCGGCTGGTGGCCATCGACGACGCGTTCGTCTACCGGCGCCTCGACCCACCGCGAGCGGTCGCGGGCCCCTCCAGCGCAGCCAGCGCAGCCGGTGCCGCCGGTGCGCCGGGCCGCCCCGCGGCTCGCCTCCCCTCGGTGCTGGGCGCGCTCGCCCGGCCGCTGGGGCTGCCGCTCGGGCGCCGGGCGGCGCCCGCCGAAGCCGGACCGGTCGCGCCGGTCGCTCCGGTCGCGCCGGTCGCTCCGGTGACGCCGGTGGCGGAACCGCCCGCGGCTGCTCCACCCACGCTCGAGGGCGTCTCCGGCGAGCTGCGGGCCGGGCGCTACGCCGAGGCCGCCGCGCTGGCCGGCGACGTGGCCAGGCGCCACCCGCTGCTGGCCGAGGCGCACTACCTGCGCGGCATGGCGCTCGCCAACCTCGGCCGCGACCGGGAGGCGCTCGTCGACCTGCGCAAGGCGGTCTACCTCGACGCCGACGCCGGGTTCGCGCACTTCCTGCTCGCCGGTGCGCTGTCGCGGCTCGGCGAGCGGACGGCGGCCGCGCGCTCCTACCGGGCCGCCGCCGAGACGCTCGGCCGGCGCCCTGGCGACGCGGTCGCCGCCGAGCTCGGCGGGCGGAGCCTGACCGAGCTGGTCACCCTCTGCCGGACGCTGGCCGGCAGCGAGGAGCGCAAGGCGTCGACCGGGGGTCGGCGATGACCACCGCGCTGACGGGCCACGTCACCTTCCGCATCGGCGAGCGCTGCTACGCCGCGCCGCTCGCGATGGTGCGCGAGATCGTCCGCTTGGAGGGGCTCGCCGAGCTGCCTGGCATGGCGCCCCCGCTCGCCGGGGTGATCGACCTGCGCGGGACCGCCCTGCCGGTGCTCGACATCCGCAGGGTGCCGGACGGCGGGCGGCCCGGCGGTGACGTGCTCGTGCTGGAGGTCGCCGCCGGCGCGGCACCGCTCGGGGTCGTGGTGGACGAGGTCCGGTCGGTGGTCGGCGCCGACGCGCTGCGCCCCTCGGCCGGCCCGGTCGCGACCGGGCTGCTGCCGCCGTACGTGGTTGACGTCCTGCACGACGGCGACGCGCAGGTCTTCCTGGTGGACCTGCGCGCGATGTTCGCGGTGCCGGCCGACGGCGCAGGGGCGGGCGCCGCGCCCGCTCAGACGTAGCGCTCGAGGATCGACGACTCCGCCAGCCGGGAGAGCCCCTCGCGGACGCTGCGGGCCCGCGTCTCGCCGACGCCCTCGACCGCCTGCAGGTCGTCGATGCCGGCCGCCAGCAGCTTCTGCAGGCTCCCGAAGTGCTCGACCAGCCGGTCGACGACCGTACGGGGCAGCCGCGGCACCTTGGCCAGGAGCCGGTAGCCGCGCGGGCTGACCGGCGCGTCGAGCGCGTCGCCGCCGGTGGCGAAGCCGACCACCCTGGCGATCGTCGCGAGGTCGAGCAGCTCGCTCGCCGAGAGCCCGTCGAGGTCGGCAAGGACCTCCTCGACCGGTCGCGCCCGCCGCCCGCCCGACGGCACGTAGTCGCGCACCACCAGCTCGCGCTCCGGCTCGACGCCGGTGATCAGCTCGTCGAGCTGGAGCGACAGCAGCCGGCCGTCGGTGCCGAGCTCGACGACGTAGTCCTCGATCTCCCTGGCGATCCGGCGCACCATCTCGAGCCGCTGGCTCACCGCCATGGCGTCGCGCACCGTGACGAGGTCCTCGATCTCGAGCGCCGAGAGGGTGCCGGCCACCTCGTCGAGGCGCAGCTTGTAGCGCTCGAGCGTGGCCAGGGCCTGGTTGGCCCGCGACAGGATGGCCGCCGAGTCGTCCAGCACGTAGCGGCGGCCGTCGACGTAGAGCGCGATGATGTGCATCGACTGGCTGATCGAGATGACCGGGTAGCCGGTCTGCTTGCTGACGCGGTCGGCGGTGCGGTGCCGGGTGCCGGACTCCTCGGTGGGCAGGGCCGGGTCGGGCACCAGGTGGACGGCGGCCCGCACGATGCGGCTGCAGAACTCGTCGAGGACGATCGCGCCGTCCATCTTCGCCAGCTCGCGCAGCCGGGTCGCGGAGAACTCGACGTCGAGCGCGAAGCCGCCGGTGCAGAGCGACTCGACCGTCTTGTCGTAGCCCAGGACGACGAGCCCACCGGTGTTGCCCCGGAGGATGCGCTCGAGCCCGTCGCGAAGCGGCGTGCCCGGGGCCGCCGCGGCCAGCGTGGCGCGGAGCTGGTTGTCGCGATCGCCGGTGGCCACCTTGCTCCCAGGTCGTCAGCTGATCGTGAGCTGGAGAGGTCGAGATCAGTCTATCTGCGCGCGCGGTCCGGCCCCACCAGCGCGAGCGCGCCGTGCAGGTCGGCGGCCTCGACCACCTGCATCCCCGCCGGCGCCGCGGCGCCGCAGCCGAGCGGCACGACCGCCCTGGTGAACCCGAGGCGGGCCGCCTCGGCGAGCCGGCGCCCCAGCCCGGTCACCGGGCGCACCTCGGCGGCGAGCCCCACCTCGCCGATCGCGACCAGGCCGGCGGGCAGCGGGGCGTCGGCGACCGCGCTGGCCACCGCGAGCGCCAGCGCGAGATCGGCGGCCGGCTCCACCAGCCGCACGCCGCCGACCGTCGCCGCGTAGACCTCCCGGTCGAGCAGCGGCAGCCGGGCGCGGCGGGCGAGGACGGCGATCACCATCGCGACGCGGGCCGAGTCGAGCCCGGACACCGCCCGCCGCGGCGTCGGCGCCGGGGTCGCGGCGACCAGCGCCTGCACCTCCGACACCAGCGGCCGCCGGCCGTCGACGGCCACGGTGACGCAGGTGCCCGGCACCGGCGTGCCGTGCCTGGACAGGAACAGGCCGCTCGGGTCCGGCAGCTCGACGATGCCGGCGTCGGCCAGCTCGAAGCAGCCCACCTCGTCGGCCGCGCCGTAGCGGTTCTTGACCGCCCGCACCATCCGCAGCGCCGCCTGCCGGTCGCCCTCGAAGTGCAGCACCACGTCGACGAGGTGCTCCAGCACCCGCGGACCGGCGATGCCGCCGTCCTTGGTCACGTGGCCGACGAGGATGGTGGTGATGCCCCGCTCCTTGGCCACCTTGCTGAGGGCCGCGGCCACCTCGCGCACCTGGGTCACCCCGCCGGGCGCCCCGTCGACCTGGGTGGAGGCGATCGTCTGCACCGAGTCGACGACGAGCAGGGACGGCCGCACCGCGTCGAGATGGCCGAGCACGGCCGCCAGGTCGGTCTCGGCGGCCAGGAAGAGCCGGGAGGCCACCGCGCCGACCCGCTCGGCGCGCAGCCGCACCTGGGCGGCTGACTCCTCGCCGGTCACCACCAGGCTCGTGCCACCCGGGCCGGCCCACCGGGCGGCCACCTCGAGCAGCAGCGTGGACTTGCCGACCCCCGGCTCGCCGGCGAGCAGCACGACCGCACCGGGGACCAGGCCGCCGCCGAGCACCCGGTCGAACTCGCCCAGCCCGGTCGGCCTGGCCCGTGCCGCCTCGACGTCGACCTCGCCGATCGGCCGCGCCGGCGCGCTGACCGGCCCCGCGCTCACCGTGCGCAGGGGTCGCGGACCGGCCTCGTCGACGCTGCCCCACGCCTGGCACTCGGGGCACCGGCCGACCCACTTGGCCATCTGCATGCCGCACTCCGAGCAGCGGTAGGCCGGCCGCTCGCGGCTCGCGGTCTTCACCATGGCGCCGACCGTACGGGGCCGGGCCGACAGTTCCGCGGACGCTGTGGACGGGCGCGCCGGGTCAGGCCCGGTCAGCCAGGTCAGGCCGGCTCAGGCAGGGGTCAGCCGCCAGAGCCGGAGGGCGCCGGCGAGGCCGTCCGGTCGTCGTACGGCGCCTGCGTGAACGACGGGTCGACGTCCTCCGGCGGGTACGACGTGGGCGCGAGCGAGGGAGTGGAGATCGTCGCCGTGCCGCCGATCTGCGGCGTCACCGGCACCGCCACCGGCGGAGTCGAGCCACCGGGGTCGAACGAGAAGATCAGGTTGATCGTCCGGCCCACCCGGATGCCCTGGTCGAGCCCGGTGATGCTCAGCATGATCGGGCCCGAGGGCGTCACGACGAGCCCCCCGCCCGGCGGCACGGTGAGGGGGAGCGCCGACGGGGTCGGCGAGGCTGACGGGGACGCCGACGGGGACGCCGAGGGGGACGCTGACGGGGAGGCACTGGCCGGTGTCGAGCTGGACGCCGAGGGCGATGCGCTTCCCGACGCGCTCGCGCTGCCCGACGGGCTGGCGCTCGCCGACGCCGACGCCGACGCGGACGCCGATGGCGACGCTGACGCCGGCGGGGTCAGGCCGCCGCGCTGCACCTCGCTGCCGGAGCCCGTGGTGATGCCGGTGAGCCTGACCGGGTCCTGGCCCTGGTTGTAGACGGAGAACGTGAGCGTGGCGGCGCCGTCGACGGTGTCGCTGCCGGGCGCCGGGTGCAAGGCGATGCTCTGCAGCCGGACGGTGCCGATCGTGGTGCCCGCTCCGACGGCGAAGCGCTCCTTCTTGGTCTCCGCGTTCTGCCCGGCGGCGCACCCGGCCGCGAGCGGGGCGACGGCGAGCAGCACGGCCACCAGGGCGCTGCCGGTGGCGCGAGGCTGGAGTGGGCTCACGGTGGCTCCTCGGGCGGGCTGATCGGCGGCGGCGGCCGTAGCGTATCCACCGCGCATGCCCGGACGATCCGCCGGTACGCCCGCTCCCCGCTGGATGGCCGGCTCGGGGGCGGGCACCCTGGAGGGATGCCGGGCCCCGTCGCGCACGCCGTCGAGACGGCGACCGTCGCCTGGCTGGTCGTGGGCGCGCCGCTGGCCGGCCGGCTGCGCTACCGCGCGCTGGCGATGCCGGGACCCGGCACCGACCGGTCGGCGTTCTACCGGCGCACGCTCGCCCGGCAGTGGCTCCTGACCGGCGTGGTCGTGCTGGCCGTCCTCGCCAGCGGCGTCGCGCCCGGCGACATCGGTCTGGCCGTCCACCTGCGGGCTGCGCTCTCGCTCGCGCCCGAGGTGGCCGAGCTGGTGGTGGTGGCGCTGCTGGTCGCGCTCGTCCTGCGCCGGCAGGCGCGGCGGCGCCCTGACCGGGCGTGGGCCGAGCGGCTGCTGCGCCCCGTGGCCGCCCTGCTGCCGCGCACCGCACCGGAGCGGCGCGCGTTCGCGGTCCTCGCCGTGACGGCGGGGATCACCGAGGAGGTGCTCTACCGAGGGATCGTCACGCTGTGGTTCGCCCAGACCTGGCCCTGGCTCGGGCTGGGCGGTGCGCTCGCCGCGTCGTCGGTCGCCTTCGGCCTCGCGCACTCCTACCAGGGCCGGGCGGGCATGCTGCTCACCGGCGGGGCCGGCTACGCCCTCGGGGTGATGTACGCGGCGACCGGGAGCCTGCTCGTACCGATGCTGGTGCACGCCTTCATCGACCTGCGGGTGCTGCTGGTGCTGCCCTCCTGCGCCGCGCCGGCACCTGCGCTGACCTCGGGGTTCGTCCAGGCGATGGGGTACCGGCCGGTATCCGCCGAGGGTCCGCCCAGCACGTGATCGGCCGTCTGTCAAGCCCCTGACCTGCGGTTATGCGCGACTGCCGGTCGCTCGTCGCACCGGCTCGAAGGTCACGTCGTGCTACCCTGGAGGCCGGCGGAAGGGGTACTCAGCACATGACTTTCCAGGTCGGCGAAACGGTGGTCTACCCCCAGCACGGGGCCGCGCTCATCGAGGCGATCGAGACCCGGACCATCAAGGGCGAAGACAGGATCTACCTCGTTCTCAAGGTCGCCCAGGGAGACCTCACCGTCAGAGTGCCGGCGGACAACGTCGACCTCGTGGGACTGCGCGACGCCGTGGGCCAGGACGGCTTGGAGAAGCTGTTCGAGGTGCTGCGGACGCCGCACACCGAGGAGCCCACCAACTGGTCGCGTCGCTACAAGGCCAACCTCGAGAAGCTCGCCTCCGGCGACGTCAACAAGGTCGCCGAGGTGGTCCGCGACCTCTGGCGGCGCGACAAGGACCGTGGCCTGTCGGCCGGCGAGAAGAAGATGCTGTCGAAGGCCCGGCAGATCCTGATCAGCGAGCTCGCCCTCGCCGAGGGCACCAACGAGGACAAGGCCGAGGCCATTCTCGACGAGGTTCTCGCTTCGTAAGGGCCCCGCACCGGCCGATAAGTGCCGTACGCCTGCCGTCCGGGAGGCGCCCCGGCACTGGGAGGACCGGATCGTGAACGGGCCCCTCCGCCGCGCCCCCAGCGCGGTCGTCGAACTGCTGCGCCTCGCCGTCGTCATCTTCTGCGCCGGTGCTGGCTTCGAGCTGTCCAGGGCCGTGACGTCCAGCGGGCGGGGCGTCCTCGGGCCGTTCAACGGCGCGGCCATCGGCATCATCGTCGGCTCCGGCCTGGGTTACGCCCTCGGTGGCGCGCTCGGCCGCTCGACGCTCACCGCCGTCGACCGCACCGAGTCGGCCCTGCGCGCGGTGAGCGCCGAGACGCTCGTCGCCGGCGGCATCGGGCTGGTGGGCGGGGTCGCCGGTGCCGCCGCCGTCTCCTGGCCGCTGCTGCTCGTGCACCCGGCGTACCTCTCGATCCCGCTGCTCGGCTTCGTCGTCGTCGTGCTCGGCGCGCTCGGCTTTCGGGTCGGGATGGCCAAGCGCGACGGCGTGCTCGCCGTGCTGGGCGGACGGGCCGGCATCGCGCCGCGCCCGCCGGCGCCCGCGGCGCTGCCACGCATCATCGACACGTCGGTGGCCGTCGATGGCCGGGTGCTGGACGTCGTGCGGGCCGGCTTCCTGCACGGCGAGCTGGTGGTGGCCGCTCCGGTGCTCGCCGAGCTGCAGGCGCTGGCCGACGCCGCCGACGACGTCCGCCGCAGCCGCGGCCGGCGCGGCCTGGACACCCTCGCCGCCCTGCGCCGGGAGCCGGGCGTCGAGCTGGTGGTCCTGGACGACACCGTGCCGCAGGTGCCGGAGGTCGACGGGAAGCTGGTCCGGCTCTGCCTCGACAGGGGCTCGGCGCTGCTGACCCTCGACACCAACCTCGCCAAGGCCGCGGCCCTCGCCGGCGTCCCGGTGCTCAACCTGCACGCGCTCACCCTGGCGCTGCGCCCGCCGGTGACGGCCGGTGACGACGTCAGCGTGCTGCTGCTCAAGCCCGGCAAGGAGCCGGGACAGGCGGTCGGCTACCTCGACGACGGGACTATGGTCGTCGCCGAGCGCAGTCGCGCGCACGTCGGCGAGGAGGTGACCGTGCGGGTCACGAGCGTGCTGACGACCGCGAACGGCCGCATGGTCTTCGCCAGGCCGGCGCTCGAGCCGGAGCCGGCCCGCGGTCGTGGGATCCGCGCGTGAGCGAGCCCGGCCGGGTCGCGGCGGTGGTGCCGGCGGCCGGGCGCGGGGAGCGCCTCGGCCCCGGGGCGCCCAAGGCGCTTCGCGACCTGGCCGGCGTGCCGATGCTGGTGCACGCGGTGCATGCGCTCGCCCAGGCGCGCCTGGTCGACCTGGTGATCGTCGCCGCCCCGCCGGACGACCTGGCCGACGTCGAGCGCGTGCTCGGCTCGCACGAGGTGCCGGCCGACGTGCGGGTGGTCGCCGGCGGCGCGACCCGCGAGGAGTCGGTGCGCAGCGCGCTGTCGGTGCTGCCGCCGGACGTCGACGTCGTCCTCGTGCACGACGCGGCCCGGCCGCTCGCGCCGAGCGAGCTCGCCGACGCGGTGGCGACGGCGGTGCGCGGCGGTGCCGACGCCGTCGTGCCAGGCGTGCCGGTGCCTGACACGATCAAGCGCGTGGGAGCGTCCGGCGAGGTGATCGAGACGATGCCGCGCGATGAGCTGCGCGCGGTGCAGACGCCGCAGGGCTTCCGCCGCGAGGTCCTGGTGGCCGCCCACGAGGCGGCCCGTTCCCCGGCCGATGCCCCGCCCCGCGCGGCGCCGGCGACCGACGACGCCGCCCTCGTGGAGCGCATCGGTCACCCCGTCACCGTCATCGCGGGCAGCCAGGAGGCGTTCAAGGTGACCAGGCCGCTCGACCTGCTGCTGGCCGAGGCCGTCCTCGCTCGTCGCCGGGCCGGTCATGTCCGCTGAGCCGGGGCCGCTCGCCGGCGACCTCGCCGGCTCGGGTGCCGACCCCGCCACCGTCGTGCCGATCGCCCACGCCCTGACGTCGGTGCCACGGGTCGGCATCGGGGTCGACGTCCACCCCTTCGAGGCCGGGCGCCCGCTGTGGGTCGCCGGCCTCGAGTGGCCGGACGCCGAGGCAGGGCTCGCGGGGCACTCCGACGGCGACGTGGCCGCGCACGCGGCGTGCGACGCGCTGCTCGCGGCGGCCGGGCTGGGCGACCTCGGTGCGCAGTACGGCACGGCCGAGCCGCGCTGGGCCGGCGCGTCCGGCACCGAGCTGCTGACCGAGACGGTCCGCCGGCTCCAGGAGGCCGGCTGGGTCGTCGGCAACGTCTCGATCCAGGTGGTCGGCGCGCGGCCGCGGATCGGCGGCCGCCGCGCCGAGGCCGAGGCTGCCCTGTCGGCGGCGGCCGGCGCCCCCGTCAGCGTCGCCGCGACCACGACCGACGGGCTCGGTCTCACCGGCAGGGGAGAGGGGCTGGCCGCGGTGGCGACGGCGCTCGTGGTCCGGCGCTAGCCTGCGAGGTACGGGCAGAGAGAGGGGACGCGACCGTGCCGCACTACCGCAGGGTCGGCGAGGTGCCGCCGAAGCGCCACACGCAGTTCAGGCAGCCGGACGGCCGCCTCTACGCCGAGGAGCTGATGAGCCAGGAGGGCTTCTCGTTCTCCACCTCGCTGCTCTACCACCGCGAGAGCCCGACCGCGATCGTCAAGGCCGAGGCCGTCGACGAGCCGGTCGGCGCCGACCGGGCCGAGCCCAACCACCCGCTGCAGCCGCGGCTGCTCCACACCCACGGGCTGCCCGCGGGCGGCGACCTCGTCGGCGGCCGGCAGCTGCTGCTCGTCAACGAGGATGTGCGGCTGTCGTACGCGGCCGGCGGCTCGCCGAGCGAGCTCTACCGCAACGGCGTCGGAGACGAGCTGGTCTACGTCGAGAGCGGCCGTGCCGTGCTCGAGTCGGTCTACGGGCGGCTCGAGGTCGGCCAGGGCGACTACGTGGTGGTGCCCACGTCGACGACGCACCGCTGGCTGCCGCAGGGCGAGGTGCGCGCGCTCGTCGTCGAGTCCCGCGGCCACGTCGGGCCGCCGGCGCGCTACTTCACCAAGTACGGCCAGCTGAAGGAGGGCGCGCCGTACTGCGAGCGCGACATCCACGCGCCGGAGGAGCCGCTCGTCGTCGACGACGGGGAGGCGCAGGTGCTCGTGCGCACGCGAGCCGGGCTGACGCGCTTCACCTACGCGCACCACCCGTTCGACGTCGTCGGCTGGGACGGCTACGTCTACCCGTACCGGTTCAGCATCCACGACTTCGAGCCCATCACCGGGCGCATCCACCAGCCGCCGCCGGTGCACCAGACGTTCGAGGCACCGGGCGTGGTGGTCTGCTCGTTCGTCCCGCGGCTGTTCGACTACGACCCGCTGGCCGTCGCCGTGCCGTACAACCACGCCAACGTCGACTCCGACGAGGTGCTGTTCTACGTCGGCGGCGACTTCATGTCGCGCAAGGGCGCCGGCATCGGGATGGGCTCGATCACGCTGCACCCGAGCGGCTTCGTGCACGGCCCGCAGCCGGGCAGCGTCGAGGCGGGGCTCGGCAAGGCGGCCACCGACGAGCTGGCCGTCATGGTCGACACCTTCCGGCCGCTGCGGCTCGGCCCGGCGGCGCTCGCCTGCGAGGCGCCGGAGTACGCCTGGAGCTGGGCGCGCCGCGAGCAGGCGTCCGGCGACGGCCCCGCGATGCCGTCGATGACCGACTGAGGGGATCGAGCTGCCCCCGCCGACCCAGCCGACCGGCTCGGTCAGCGCACCACCTTGAAGTTGAACGCCGGCGAGCCGTACGTCTGCAGCAGCCGCAGCCAGAGCGGCAGCAGCATCTCCAGCCCGCGGGCGCCGGTGAGGTCGCCGACGTCCTGCACGTCGCGCCAGCCGAGCTCGTGCAGCAGGCCCTCGACGACCTGCTTCGCGTCCGCGTCGTCGCCGGCGACGAAGATGGTGTGGTCGCCGCCGCTCACGTCGGCCGGCGCGATCATCAGGGCGGCGTTGACGGTGTTGAGCGACTTCACGACGCGGGCGCCGGGGTGCGCTCGCTGGATCTGCTCGGCGAGGGAGTCGGTGTCCTTGACGAGCAGGGTCGGCGGGAAGCCGGCCGAGAAGTCGAGCGGGTTGGACACGTCGAGCAGCGGCTTGCCGTCGAGGTTGGCGTCACCGGCCTGCTCCAGCACGGCGAGGGACGCCGCGCCCGAGGACGCGTTGACGACCAGATCCGCGCCGGCTGCCGCGTCGGCGAACGTCGCCAGCGCCACCTCGGGGTGCCCGCCGAGCCAGCCGGCCACCGATCCGTCGCCGTCGCGCGCCCTGGTGGCCTCGACGTCGCGGGTGCCCATTGTCACCTCGTGGCCGAGCTTGGCGAGGCCGGCGGACAGGGTCTGCCCGACCACGCCCGTACCGAGAACGGCGATCCGCATGGTTGCCTCCGTGCGTTGGGTCCTGGTCCGGCCCAGTCTGGCCGTCCTTGGCCCGGCGTGGAGGGCGTATGGTTCGTGCCGCGGCGAGCAGACAGGGAGGCGGCATGAGGATCGTCCGGTACGCGGCGCCGACCGGCGCCGTCGTGGGCTGGATCGACGGCGAGCGGGTCATGCCGGTGGCGCCGGGCGACGGGCCGGCCGGCCTGGCCGCCGTCCTCGATCTCGCCGAGGCGGCCAACGCCGACCCGCAGCTGCGGCCGGCTCCCACGGGCGACCCGGTGCCGCTCGACGGCCTGCGGCTGCTCAGCCCGGTCGACAGCGTCCCGAGCATCCGCGACTTCTACGCCTTCGAGCAGCACGTGCGCACCGCGCGCCGCCGCCGGGGCCTCGACATGCACGAGGACTGGTACGAGCTGCCGGTCTTCTACTTCTCCAACCCGGCGGCGGTCGTCGGCCCCGGCGACCCGGTGGCGGTGCCGCCGCGCAGCCAGGAGCTCGACTTCGAGCTCGAGGTGGCGGTCGTGCTGAGCCGCGGTGGCCGTGACGTGCCGATCGACGCGGTGGACGAGCTCGTCGCCGGCTTCACGGTGATGAACGACTGGTCGGCGCGCGACGTGCAGCGGCGCGAGATGCAGCTGTCGATGGGCCCGGTCAAGGGCAAGGACTTCGCCACCTCGCTCGGGCCGTGCCTGGTGACGCGGTCGGAGCTCGCGCCCGGCGGGCTGCGCGACGTGCCGAGCGCGGCGATGACGGCGCGGGTCAACGGCGTGGAGTACTCCCGCAACGACCTCGACACCATCTACTGGTCCTTCGCCGAGATGATCGCGTACGCGGCGGAGGCGGTCGCGCTGCGGCCGGGCGACGTCATCGGGTCGGGGACGTGCGGCACCGGCTGCATCCTCGAGCTGGCGCTCAGCCACGGCAGCGAGAAGTACCCGTTCCTGCGGCCGGGCGACGAGGTCGAGCTCGAGGTCGAGGGCATCGGCGTGCTCGCCAACGCGGTGGTCGAGGCGTCCTCGCCGCCGTTCCGCAAGGACCCGTCGCGACGACGTCCCGAGGTGGCGGAGGAGGTGGCCGAGTGAGCGCGGAGCCGTCGGCGTTCGCCACCGACCGGGTCGCCCGGCTGCTGACCGCCGCCGCCCGCCTGCACGAGCTGGGCCCGCGGTTCGACGGACTTACCTCCGCCGACCCGCAGACCGGCGAGCAGTGGGACCGCGGGCAGGTGCTCTCGCACGTCGCGGAGATGCTGCCGTACTGGGTGGGGCAGGTCATGCACGTCGTGTCGTCCGGCGGCGACAACGTGCCGTTCGGCCGGACGAAGGCGACGCCCTCCCGGTTGCAGCGCATCGAGTCGGGGCGTCACGACGAGCCGACCGCGCTGCTCGCGCGGATCGACGCCGGCGTGGCCGACGCCGTCGCGCTGCTCGACCGCCTCTCCGACGACGAGCTCAGGATGACCGGCGTGCACTCCACCCTCGGCGAGATGACGGTCGCCGAGCTGATCGACGAGTTCCTGGTCGACCACGTCGAGCAGCACGTGGCGCAGATCTCGGGGTAGGCGCAGGGTGACCGAGCCGTACGACGACATCGCGGCGAGCGTGCTGGCGGCGCCGGCGCGGCTCGGGCCGGTCCGGCTCGTCACCGTCGACGGGCCGGCCGGGTCCGGCAAGACGACGTTCGCCGCCGGGCTGGTGGCCGCGCTCGTTGAGACGGCCGTCGTCGTGCACATGGACGACCTGTACGAGGGCTGGCACGACATCGAGGACTGCTGGCCGCGGGTCGAGGAGTGGCTGCTGGCCCCGCTGGGCGCCGGCCGTCCCGCGCGGGTCCGGCACTACGACTGGCCGGCCGGGCGCTGGGGCGAGGACTGGCACGACGTCGGGCTGCCGGTGGTGCTCGTGCTCGAGGGCGTCGGTGCCGGGCGGCGCGCGGTGGCCGACGAGACGACGCTCGCGGTCTGGGTCGAGGCGCCGCGGGACCTCGGGCTCGCGAGGGGCGTCGAGCGCGACGGCGAGGCGCTGCGCGGCGAGTGGCTGCGCTGGCAGGCCGAGGAAGCGGACCACTTCGCGCGCGAGGGCACCCGCGAGCGGGCCCAGCTGCTGGTCGACGGCACCCGAACGGGCACCGTCCGGTGGGTGGGCTAGCCGCTGGTCGTCCTCGCGACCCGCACCGTGCGGACCGCCGCCTCGGGTTCCGTCAGCTCCTACAAGAAGGACATGACAGTGGGGAAGGCGTGCTGCACCACATCATGCAAGGCGTCCTGGGGATGATCGAACGCGTAGTCGGCGGCCGCGGAGGCGAGCTCGGAGACAGCGACCCCTGCTACCGCGCACAGAACGCTTCCCCACATCGCCGTGACACCCGCGCAGCCGGCGCCAACAACTGCACCGGCCGCGACTCCGGCCGCGGTCGAGACCGCGCTCTTGACCGTCGCCCTTCCCCAGCTGTCCCCCTCGGCATGGTTGAGCACGACTCCGGCGCCGAACGACAACGGCCCCAGCCACTTGCTGCCACGCCGCAGGATCGGGTTTCGGTTGATCTTGCGTAGGGATCCCTCGTAGTAGGACTTCCACTTGCCTTCGGCGGTAGCTCGCTGCTGCTCGTCCGGGTTGGTGTACTGCTCCTTCCATGCCCGTACGCCGTTCCTCCTGGCAACGCCTGCCGCGGCCCGCACCGTCGCGTTGGCCAGGTTCGCGAGGATTATCGGTGCCTTCGCCTTCACGAGGGTGGCCACGCCGGACGACCGCTCCTCGCCCGAACCGCCGGATCCATCGCTACCCCCGCTGCTGCCGCTACCTCCGCGGCGTCGCGGCTCGGCAGCTGGAGCAAGGCGGGACTGCGCGGCCCCAGCTGAACCAGCGGCGCCGTCACCGTCCGCTGGAGGTGGGCGGCGAGGCGGGGGTCCACGTCGGCCAGGAGGTCAGCGTCCTCCAGCAGGAAGCGCACCCGCAGGCCGGCGCCGGTGCTGCCTGGAGCACCCGTCCACCGCCCCGGCGCCCGCTGCGTCAGCATTCGCCGCCCCCCATCCAGCCGGCTCGGGTGCAGTGCCCGATGCATCACAGAAAGTGAGACACCCATGCACGATGGAACACTCGCGACAAGAGGGAAATGGTGGATCATGCGATGCCTTCTGCCGCGGTCCGCAGGGCGGAAGGGACCTCGCACTACCCTGTCAGAGGTGACCCTGCGCCTCCACGACACCCTCGCCCGCGAGACGCGGCCCTTCGAGCCGCTCCAGCCGGGCCGGGTGACGATGTACGTCTGCGGGCCGACGGTGCAGTCGCCGCCGCATGTCGGCCACGTGCGCTCGGCGGTCGCCCTCGACATCCTGCGCCGCTGGCTGATCGCGTCCGGCTACGACGTCAGCTACGTCCGCAACGTCACCGACATCGACGACAAGATCCTCGCCGTGGCCGCCGCCGAGGGCGTGCCCTGGTGGGTCGTCGCCGACCGCAACACCCGTGCCTTCACCGCCGCGTACGACGCGCTCGGCTGCCTGCCGCCGACGTACGAGCCGCGGGCCACCGGGCACGTGCCCGAGATGATCGTCCTGATGCAGCGCCTCATCGACGCCGGGCACGCCTACGCGAGCGGTGGCGACGTCTACTTCGACGTCCGGTCGATGGCGGGCTACGGCGCCCTGTCGGGGCAGCGGCTCGACCACATGGCGGTGACCGAGCGCAACGAGGCCGACCGGCCCAAGCGCGACCCGCTCGACTTCGCGCTGTGGAAGGGCGCCAAGCCGGGAGAGCCGAGCTGGGCGACGCCGTGGGGCGACGGCCGGCCCGGCTGGCACCTGGAGTGCTCGGCCATGGCGACGAAGTACCTGGGCCCGGCGTTCGACATCCACGGTGGCGGGCTCGACCTCGTGTTCCCGCACCACGAGAACGAGCACGCCCAGTCGACCTGCGCAGGGGACGGCTTCGCGCGCTACTGGGTGCACCACGCCCTGCTCAACATCGGCGGCGAGAAGATGAGCAAGTCCCTCGGCAACTCGTACGTGGTCGCCGACATGCTCCAGCGCGCGCGACCACAGGCGCTGCGCTACTACCTCGGCGCCGCGCACTACCGCTCGATGATCGATTTCAGCGACGCTGGCCTGGAGGAGGCGGCCACCGCGTACGCCCGCATCGAGACGTTCGTGCGCAACGCGGTCGACGCGCTCGGCGGCCTCGCCGAGTCCGAGGCCGCGAGCGTCGAGGCGGGGGACGGCGACGCGGCCTGGGCCGAGTTCGCGGCGGCGATGGACGACGACCTCGGCGTCTCGCAGGCGCTCGCCGTCGTGCACCAGACGGTCCGCGCCGGCAACTCCGCCCTGACCGACGGCGACCGCCGGCGGCTGGCGGCCGCGCTCGGCGCCGTGCGCCGGATGCTGGAGGTGCTCGCGCTCGACCCGGTGGCGCAGTGGCCGGCGACGACCGGTGCGGGCAGTGAGCTCGAGAAGGTGGTCGACGCGCTCGTGCGGGTCGCGCTCGATGCGCGGGCCGAGGCGCGGGCCCGCCGCGACTTCGCGGCGGCCGACTCGATCCGCGACCGCCTGGAGTCGGCCGGCGTCGTGGTGGAGGACACCGCCGAGGGCACCAGGTGGCGCCTCGCCACCGGACCGGGCGGGGCCTGATGGCCCAGCCACGCAAGCGGCCGTCGAGCAAGAAGGGGCCGACCGTCGGCTCCGGCGGCCAGCGCCGCCGCGGCCTCGAGGGCAAGGGCCCGACGCCGCCGGCGCGCATGCGGCCGGGCCATCCGGCGGAGCGGCGGGCGGCCGCCGCCGAGAAGCGGGCCGCGGTGGCGGCGAAGCGGGCGCGGGCCGAGGCCGACGCGCCCGAGACGGTGGCGGGCCGCAACGCGGTCGTGGAGGCGTTGCGCGCCCGCGTCCCGGCCGGCGCGCTCTACGTCGCCACCGGCATCGACGCCGACGAGCGGGTGCGCGAGGCCGTCAAGCTGGCCGGGGACCGCGGCATCGCGATCGTGGAGACTGGCCGGGTCGAGCTCGACCGGCTGAGCGGACGGGCGCTGCACCAGGGCGTCGCGCTCCAGGTGCCGCCGTACTCGTACCACCACGCCGACGACGTGCTCGCGAGGGCGCAGGAGTCGACCACCGAGCCGCTCCTGGTCGCGCTCGACGGGGTGACCGACCCCCGCAACCTGGGCGCCGTCATCCGCTCGGCCGCCGCCTTCGGCGCGCACGGCGTGCTGCTGCCGGAGCGGCGGTCGGCCGGCGTCACTGCCGCGGCCTGGAAGACCAGCGCCGGCGCGGCCGCCCGGTTGCCGGTCGCGCGGGTGACCAACCTCACCAGGGCGCTGAAGGACTGCGCTCGCGCGGGGCTCATGGTGGTCGGGCTCGCCGCCGACGGCGATCTCGACGTCGGCGAGCTCGAGCTCGCCACCGGGCCACTGGCGCTGGTCGTCGGCTCCGAGGGCCGCGGCCTGTCCCGGCTGGTCGGCGAGACGTGCGACCTGCGGGTGCGCATCCCGATGGCATCCGGCGTCGAGTCGCTCAACGCGGGCGTGGCCGCCGGCGTCGCGCTGTACGAGGTGGCCCGCCGCCGCGCATCCGCTGGACCGTCCCGCTGAGCCGCCCTGCTGGGCCGTTCGCGTCATCCCGAGCCGGGTCGGCGCCGATCCCGTAACCGGCCGTCAGCGGTGTCGTTGGACCGCCCGCCATGGGCGCAGCGGCCACCGACCCTGGGGGGACGGCGTGAGCGGATCACCGCACGAGGACGAGGCGCTGCTCGTGCGCGCCCGGACCGGTGACGAGCGCGCGCTGGCCGACCTGCTGCTCCGCTACCGCGGCTTCGCGCGGGCCAAGGCCCGGGCGTACTTCCTCGTCGGCGCCGACCACGACGACATCGTGCAGGAGGGCATGATCGGGCTCTACAAGGCGATCCGCGACTACGACGGCGCGCAGGGGGTGCCGTTCCACGCCTTCGCCGACCTGTGCGTCACCCGCCAGGTGCTGACCGCCGTCAAGAGCGCCACCCGCCGCAAGCACTCCCCGCTCAACAGCTACGTGTCGCTCTCCGGGCCGGCCGGGCCGGACGACGCGGCCGGCGAGGGCGATTGGGTGATCGGTGAGCTGTGGTCCTCGACCACCGGCTGCGACCCCGCCGAGCTCGTCATCTCCGCCGAGCGGGTGCGGGCGCTGCAGCGGCACGTCGACGAGGCGCTGTCCGACCTGGAGGTGGAGGTGCTGCGGCTCTACCTCGACGGCCTGTCCTACCAGGCGATCGCCGAGCGCGTGGACCGGCACGTCAAGGCGGTCGACAACGCGCTGCAGCGGGTCAAGCGCAAGATCGAGCTGCACGTGCGCGAGCGGTCCGTCGCCGAGGCCGGCTGAGCGAGCAGGGCCGGTGCCGTCCGTCGCGTACGATCGGCCCTGCCCGCCGGCGTGGCGCAACCTGGCAGCGCAGCCGACTTGTAATCGGCAGGTTCCCGGTTCGAATCCGGGCGCCGGCTCCAACTTAACCGCAGGTCAGCGCACTTCGTAGCGCAGGCGTCGGTGTCCAGAGTCCGATTTTAGGGCCGTGATTAGGGACATCGGGTTTCGACATTCCGGTTGAGAGGAGCGGTCGGTGCTGCTCCAATGATCGGATGCGGAGAGTAATCGTCGCCGGCCTCACGGGCCTCGTCCTGGTGCTGGCTGGTGCCTTGGCCGTGAGCTACGTGCAGGTGGCGCAGCTTCGGGCGCGCGTTGTGAAGGTGGAGCACCTGCGGTCGATACCTGGGCCGCAGGGGCCAGCCGGCCCGGAAGGGCCACAAGGACCGTCAGGACTTGAAGGACCGCAGGGTCCAATGGGGCCGCGCGGTTCCACCGGGCCGCAGGGATCGGCAGGGGCGGCGGGGTCAGCGGGCTCGGCCGGTGCCTCGGGTTGTGGGTCGTTCGACAACCCCTGCCACATCTCGACCTGGCCTTAGACATGGCTGGGGGTCTGGACGCACCTATGACGATGATGGAACCCGTGCCACCTCCAGCGGTCCGCGCGAGGCTTAAGCGGCTCTTCGTCATTGAGCGTGGTAGCGGGTGATCGTCTCGGCGCGGCGTTGAGGCGGTGGGAGGGGCCTGGGGCCTCACGATTCGTGGTGGCTGGACACGAGTCGAGGGGAGGCCCCAGGTGGTTGATGAGGTTAGCGCGGCGACAGCGATGCTCGGGTTGGCTGGGTTCCGGTTGCTGGCCGTGTCCGAGCAGGTCGGCGAGTTGGAGCAGGCGATCGAGACGACCGCCGAGGTGGCCGGCTGCCCGGACTGCGGGGTGGTCGCCCGGCTGCATGATCGGCGTCCGACGTGGATCCGCGACCTGCCGGCCGGTGGTCGTCCGGTGACGCTGGTGTGGGTCAAGCGGGTGTGGCGCTGCGTCGAGCCGACCTGCCCGCGCGCGACGTGGACCGAGACGTCGGAGGCGATCCGGGCGCGGGCGTCGCTGACCGAGCGGGCCCGCCGGGAAGCCTGCCGGCGCGTCGGTGAGGACGGCCACGCGGTGGCCCAGGTCGCGGCGGCGTTCGGGGTCGCGTGGGGCACGCTGATGCGGGCGGTCCGCGAGCACGGCGCCCCGCTGGTCGACGACCCGAGCAGGCTCGCCGGGGTCAGCGCGCTCGGCGTGGACGAGACCGCGTTCCTCGCCGCCAGCGCCCGCCGGCCGACGAGGTTCGTCACCGGCGTTGTCGACCTGACCGGTCCGCCACGGCTGCTCGACGTGCTGCCGGCCCGCACCGGGATCGCCTTGTCCAGCTGGATGTCCGGCCGTGACGAGGCGTGGCGGGCCGGTGCGTCGGTGGCCGCGCTGGACCCGTTCCGCGGCTATGCCACCGCGCTGCGGACCAGCCTTCCGCACGCGGATCCGGGTGCTCGACGCGTTCCACGTCACTCGGCTCGGGTTCGACGCGCTGGACCGGGTGCGCCGCCGGGCTCAGCGGGAGACGCTCGGCCATCGCGGCCGCCGCGATGAACCGCTGTTCCGGATCAGGCGGCTGCTGCGTCGCGGCTTCGACCACCACAGCGATCGCTCGTGGGCCCGGCTGCTCGCCGGGCTGGAGGCCGCCGACGTGCACGGTGAGATCAGCGCCGCCTGGATCGCCGCCCAAGACCTGCGGCTGCTCTTCCGCGCCCGCGACCGCGCCGACGCCGAGCAGCGGCTGTTCCGCTGGTTGACCTACTGCGCCGACGCCGAGGTCCCCGAGCTGCGCCGCCTCGCCCGCACCATCGACGCCTGGCGCGAGGAGCTGCTCGCCTACTTCGACACCGGCGGGATCTCCAACGGACCCACCGAAGCCGTCAACCTGCTGATCAAGAAGATCAAGCGAACCGGGCACGGCTTCCGGAACTTCGACAACTACCGGCTGCGTCTCCTGCTCCACTGCGGCGTCGACTGGCACACTCAACAACCAGCACGGATCAGAGGCCGCCTACCACGCTTAATGGCGTAGGGCCGCTTAAGCGGGCGTGGCTCTCCCTTGGGCTCGCGTTGGTCTTCGTCGTGCCGGCCATCTGGCCGAGCGCCGCAGTCGCATCCTCGCGTGGCGGCTACTTGTACGACTGCGGGTCTGGCCTCGGCTCCCGCCTACGACCCCACCCGCAGTGGCTTGGCTACGCGCCGGGCGACTTCGGCCCAGCAACCACGATGGACATCATGGATGCGCCTGCCGGCGACTACGCCTCTGCCGTCAGCCGATGCAAGCTGGACGAGGGGCAGAACGCCGAGGCCGACCTGGGGATCGCTGGCATCTTCGCCGCTTGGGCAGTGGTGAAGGACAGCGTTATCCGGCGACGTGCGAAGCGCCGAGCGGCGACGGTATGACCCGGCCGCGTCGGCAAGCGCGCCCCCTCGCCTTGGCCGACCGCCAGTCGTTCGGTGGCGGCTGGCGAAGCCGGCGTGCCGCGCGTGTGGTCGCTGCGGCGGGACTCCTCCTCCTCCTGGCTGGCCTGCTGTGGGTCGTCTACAAGGGGCCACCGTGGCTGGTCCACCAGGAGCACCTACGGCTGAAGCCCAACGACGAGGCAGCGAGGATCAGCGACGAGCGGCGCAACCTCCTCGCCATCCTCGCTGGGATCGGTGCTGCGCTGACCCTCTGGTACACCCACCAGCGGCAGGAGCTCGACCGGGACCAGAACCGCACGACGCGCTACACCGCGGCGATCGAACAGCTCGGCAGCGAAAAGCTTGAGGTGCGGCTCGGCGGCATCTACGCCCTCGAATGACTGATGCGCGACTCCCCACGCGACCAGCCCACCATCATCGAAGCCCTCGCCGCCTTCGTCCGCACCCAAGCACCGCTCAAGGCGCCACCACCTCCGGAGCCCCTGCGTGACCGTAGGGTCGCTGGTCGGCGAACGACTGCACATCCACGGACGACGCCCCCCGTTGCGCAGGTGGACGTGCAGGCTGTCCTCACCGTGTTGGGGCGCCGCAGGCCCGTCCCAGGCGAGCCGCCGCTCGACCTGCTGGAGGTCCGGCTCGAGCGATACAACCTCACGCGCGCCAACTTCACGGGCGCCGACCTCAGGGGCGCCGACCTCACGCGCGCCGACCACAGGCGCGCCGTGGTGTCGAAGCAGCAGCTCGCCGCGGCTCGTGGAGTTGATCCGAACTACCTGTAGGGGCGCGGACTCTGACCCCTCCGATCGTGGCAGGTGGAGGCAGAAATGGGTCCATCCCCATCGAGATCAGCTCGCGGTTCAGGTGCCGCCGGGCTGCGATGCGCGAGCGGTGGTGGCCGTCGATGATCCGGCCGTACTCGTCGGTGACGAGCGGCGGCATCACCTGGAAGGGCGCGCTAACCGGTGGAAGGGCGCGCTCACCGGCTCGCCCCTTCCAGCCCCGGCTCCTGCGTGAGCACGGCTTGGACTTTTTGCTGAAGGCCGAGCACGCCTTCGCCGCCGACCTCTCGACGTGGTTGGTGCTCCGGTCCACGAGCCACGTATGCCGAAGCTGATGGCGCGGGGATCGCGGGACTGGAAGCGATGCCTGGGCACGATGCCACGCGGCGCGCAACCGTCCCCCTCGGATGCAGGCGGGCAGGGTTTCTGCGAAGGCCGAACGGTCGCCGGGCGGGGGTTCTTGTGCCGTCAGCCGGGGCGCTGACCTGCGGCTACGCGACCCTCGGGTGAGCGCGGGGGACCAAACGCGAATTGCGAATGCGAATGCGACCCGGCGCTAGCGCCGGAGACGCAGCCGACCGGCCCAGCGCCGGCCGATGCTCACCGGGTAGGGCTCGACGGGCCGAACACGCTGCGCGGTCACGGCCACGACAGGGAACCTCGCCTCCCACGGTTCGCCGATGTCGTCCAGCAGCAGGGTCGTCACGTCGCGCATCTCGCCTGGATGGTCCGGGTCGGGCTGCTTGCCGACGAAGCAGCGCACGAGGCGATGCACGGCCAGCACGTCCGGGCCGTCGTCCGGCCAGCGCACGGTCAGATGGTGCCCGTCGTCACGGCGCTCTACGGCTACCTCGAACTCGACGCCGGGGAAGGCGTGGCGCAGAGTCGCCTCAACGAACGAGGCTGTCTCGGCTGCGCTGTAGTAGCTGCGCGGAAGTGGTGTGGTCATGGGTAGTCGTCCCTCTCGGCTGTTGAGGGGCGGTGGCAGGTGCGCCCACGACGGGCAACCGACGCTGAGTCGCGGGTACCCTGCTCCTGATACATGCGACGGGTCATGCGTCGACCACGGGGCACGTCGTCGTCCTCGTAGAACGACGCCTCTGAGAGCGCCCAGCCGGCTCGCGGAACGCACCAGGACCGCTTGCGCGGCGACGCGGCGGCGCGCGGGTAGCCTTGGCGGGCATGACGTTCGGAAGCTACAGCCGCAAGACCATCGGCGGCGTCGAGGTCCGCTCCGGCGCGGTCTTCCCGATGGGCACGGCAATCCGGTGGGAGATCGCCGCCCGGTGCGTGTCGGTCGACCCCGAGGAGTACGTGGGCATGGTGCTGGTCGACGGCAAGATCGTCATGGAGACCGAGCCGATGCCAGCGAACGACCCTGGCAGGGCGTGGGACCAAGCGCGCTTCGAGCTTGTCACCCGCCTGCAAACGCTGGGCAACTGAACCGCCCTTTCGCGGCGCGGCGGCTCGTTGCCGTCGACCGCCGCGCGCCGCTTCTTGAGGGCTGGCCGCTCGACAGTGGACAGCTCTGCGACCCACGCCTTGTGGAGCGAGCTGGCCACCACCCAAGCGCGCTACTGAGGCGTGCAGCAGGGGATGCCAGAGGGGGCGGGGCCGGCCCTGGCAAGTTGACCCGCCGCCGCTGGGACGGTGACGAGCGCCGTCAGTGCGGCGACGGAGGCAAGCAGGGCGGTGGCAGCAATTCGACGCATGATGACGTGCGCTCCGATCTTGCCGGCCGGTGATTCCGGTGCGCCGCCAGGGTCCAGTAACCAGCCGCGAGTTACTGGACCCCCCATCATCAACGCAGCAGCTCCGGCAAGCTGTCGGTTCCGTTGCTGACAGATCTTGACCTTCGTGAGCGGGCCCGTGAGGCGTGGTCGCTGGGTCCGAGCCGGCCACGATGGACGAAGCGCTGCCCGACCCCCCTCGCCGGCTCTCCACGTGCTCGCAGGTGGTCGACTCCTGCTCGCCTTCGACGTACCGTGCGGCCATGGCCGTTGTCATCGCCCTCGCCGTCGCGGCAGGGGTCCTGCTCATCGCCGTGCTGTACGTGCGCAGCGTCCGGCGGGACAAGGCGCTCGGGCACCGTGCGCGCAGCGTGCACGACGTGCAGCGTCGAGAGATTGCAGGAGTCGCGCTACTGGAAGCTGATGGCGAACCGTTCCGTGACCCGCGCGACAGCGGGTTCTCCGACTAGTCCTGACGCCAGGGCCCGTGCAGGTGCGGTAGAACGCGTCAATGACCGCCCGGTCAGACGAGGCTGTCAGTCCGCAGCTAGTCCGCAACAGGTTCGCAGACAGCCAACGCAAGCCACGTGGACCAACGGTAAACCCCAGGTCAGGCGGGCACCGAACCTCGTCACCGCAGGTCAGCGGCGCGTATGGTTGCGACGCCTGGTGGTGACCGCGGTCCGCCTCATGGCCGATCACGCGCCCGACGCGTTGCGGCCGTCGCCCGACCGCGTCCTGGCCGCCGCCATGGCGGGGCGCCGCTGGACGCCGGGGACGCGCGGGCCGTCAAGCGGGTGCGATCGGCGCACCGTCGCGAGTTGCGGAAGGCGGAGGAGCAGGAGGTCACGTACGAGGTCTCCGTGCCTTCGGTGCTGTGGTTCCGCGAGCCGCTCCTCGACGCGCTCGCGCTGCTCACCGAGGAGGACCTGCCCGCGACCAAGGTCGTGGAGGCGGCATGCGCCGCGCTCGGCACGATCGACGAAGCCCCGGCACGGGAGGCCATGCTCTGGAAGGCGCTCCGAGATGACCCGTCGTAACTGATCAGAGTGCTTGGCTGAGAGCGGCCCTCCACGGCGGCGGCACCCACCGCGCCGACGAGCAGATGTGCCTGGCTGACGCGCAGCGCACCGCCGGCTCTCGCCGGATCGGCCGCACCGTCGGCCGATCGACCGGCATCGTGTCGACGCGGCCAGCGAGGCCGCTTACGGTGGCGCATACGGACGGTGCGGCGGTGCCGGCCGGTTCGCGCCGGGCCATCCGGCACCGATCTCCCCTGCGGTGCAGCGCATCGGGCGCTGACGCGCGTCATAGCGATGCACGCCCGGAGATGGGGGGAGCAGTGGTCGAAGCCCGGGGCGCCGACCCTGACGAGCAGTTCGCGATGTTCGTCGCCGCCCGCTCCCAGGCGCTGCTGCGCACCGCCTGCCTGCTGACTGGTGACTGGGCGACCGCGGAGGACCTGTTGCAGACCGCGCTCGCCAAGACGTACCTGCGGTGGTCGCACATCGCCAGGCACGGCGCGGCCGAGGCGTACGTACGGCGCGTGCTCGTGACCACCTCGACCAGCTGGTGGCGCCGTCGGTGGCACGGCGAGCTGCCGACCGCGACGCTGCCCGACCGGCCCTGGTACGACGACCCCGGCATCGACGACCGGCAGTCGCTATGGGCGGCGCTGATGGAGCTGCCGCGCAAGCAGCGCGCGGCGATCGTCCTTCGCTACTACGAGGACCTCCCGAACTCGGAGGTCGCCCGCCTGCTCGGCTGCAGCGAGCAGACGGTGCGCAGCCAGTGCTCGCGGGCGCTCGCGAAGCTGCGCGAGTCGCGGCACCTGAGCGATCACGCGCCTGGCGGGGGCGGGTTGCCCCTGGTCGACGAGGAGGCCCGATGAGCTCCCCGGAGTACCTGCGCGGCCAGCTCGCCCGCCTGGTCGACGAGGCACCGGTGGCTCCCGACCGGCTGGCTCGGGTCCGCCGCCGGGCTACCGTGATCCGCCGCCGCCGCGGCGGGTCGGTCGTCTCCGCCGCCGCGACCGCCGTCGTGGCGCTGACCGTCGCGGTCACCACCGTCTCGGCCAGCAGCTCGAACGACCTCGCCCACCCGCCCACGACCACCGCGTTCCCGGCGACCAAGGTGCCCACCAGCATCCTGCTCGCCGATCTGCAGGGCCGGATCTTCCGGCTGGGCGACCTGGCGTCCACCACCGCCACGCAGCTGCGCGGGCCCCGCATCCAGGTCAGCGACACGCTCCACGCCGCCGTGGGGACCGCCTCGGACGGTCGGACGATCATCGCGTGGAGCGCGGCGCGCGATCTCGTCGCGATCGACCCGGCGCACCCAGAGGGCTTCCGCCCGCTGCTGGCGCAGAAGCGCGAGCACGGGGGGGAGCCGGCCGGCTACGACGTGCCCGGCGTCGGGCGGCGCAACACGGTGCTGCCCTACCTCGCGCGCGGCGGCACGCTGTGGCTCTGGGCGGCGCAGCTCCCGTCCGACCCCGAGGGGCCGGTGCCCCACAGCCAGCTGGTGCCGGTCGATCTCAACGGGAACCCGATCGGCAGCCCGATCACCCTGCCCGAGCTGCAGTCGGTCATCGCCGTCGGGCGCAAGGGGGCCTACGTCAGCGTCCCCGCCAGCGGCGACCACCTGCGGCTCGTGCGGGTCGACGCGGCCAGCAGGCTCCACCGGGTCGGCGGCGTCGAGGCACCGCTGCCCGACCAGGGCGGGTACGGCGCGGCGCTCTGGAACGGGTCGACCGAGTGCACGGGCGGCACGGACGCCGGCCGGATCTCGAGCGACGCCTGCCGCCACGACGTGCTCGACGCCGAGGCTGGCCGGGTCACCGTCGTGACCGGGCGGCCGAGCGAGGGGTTCCTCTTCGAGGACCGGGAGGTGTTCTCGCCGGACGGCCGGTACGCCGCGGTGGAGCTCGGCGGGCTACCGCTGGCGTCCTCGGGCAACCAGCTGCCGCAGGGCTGGGCCGTGGTCGACCTGTTGAGCGGGGCGAGCACGGTCATCGAGCCGAGCGTCCACCTCGCGCCCAGCGTGCCGGACGCCACGGTCGTGTGGTCCGGCGACCGCCTGATCTGGACGGGCACGCCGCCCGACGGCAGGGGCACGATCGTCGGGGCCTACCTGCCGGCCACGGGCAGGTCGATGACCACGAGGGTGGCCACCAGGGGACTGCGCGCGCTCGGCGCCGGCGGCTGAGCCGGTAGCCCGTTCCCGTCGCCGGCCTCGCGTACGGTGGATGCGCCGCCCTGACCGGCAGGGCCGGCGCAGGCGCGTGCGAGGTGAGCCCGGGGTGAGCGTCCTGCTGGCGCTGCTGGCCAGCCTGCTCTGGGGCACCTCCGACTTCCTCGGCGGCACGCTGTCGCGGCGGATGGCCTCCTTCGACGTCGTCGCCGGCTCGCAGGCGATCGCCCTCGTCGTGCTGACCGTCCTCGCGCTCGGGCCGCTCGACGCGCACGTGACGCTCGCCTGCGTGCTGTGGTCGATCGCCGCCGGCGTGGTCGGCCTGCTGGCGCTCGGCGCGTTCTACCGCGGCCTGGCCGAGGGCACCATGGGCGTCGTCGCGCCGATCGCCGCCACCGGCGTCGCGGTGCCGGTCATCGTCGGCGTGATCGGCGGCGACCACCTCTCGCCGCTGCAGGTCGTCGGCATCGTCGTCGCGGTCCTGGGGGTCGTGGCGGCCGGCGGCCCCGACGTGCGGGCGGCCAGGGCCGGCGGCCTGCGGCACCGGCCGGTCCTGCTCGCCGTCGTCGCGGCGCTCGGCTTCGGTGCCGTCCTGCTGTTCATCGCCAAGGGCAGCGAGTCGTCGGTCCTCGTCACGCTGCTGGTGATGCGGCTCTCGGCGGTGGTCTGCCTGGGGACGGTCGCCCTCGCGCTGCGCCGCCGCCCGACGATCGCCCGGCCCGATCTGCCCGTCCTCGCCGGGGTCGGCATGCTCGACCTCGCCGCCAACGCCGCGTACGGGATCGCGACCCGCAGCGCGCTCGTCAGCCTCGCCGCGGTGCTCGCCTCGCTCTACCCGGTCGTCACCGTCGTGCTGGCCCGGCAGATCCACGCCGAGCGGCTCAGCCGCAGCCAGCTGATCGGCGCGGTCGCGGCCATCTGCGGCGGCGCGCTCATCGCGTTCACCGGCTCCGGCGCCTGACCCCTCCCTCGCCGGCCGACTACCCCATGTGGTCCGAACGGGCTAGACCGAGGACCGTGCTGATCTAGCTCCACCTGGCGGTACACCTCCCTCTTTCGCTGCCGATAACGGGAGTCGGCAGTCCTAAGCAGGAGGGATGGCGTGGCGCTCTCGATCGCAGTTCCCGGTGCGCGGAGCATCGGGCACGAGCGACGGTTGCTGGTGGGGCTCGCGCTCGCGCTCGCGCCGGTCGCCTTCCTGGTGTCGACGGTCCCCGGCGTGCGCCCGCACGTCGGCTACAACCTGCTCCTCGACGGCCTGCTCAACAACATCGCGTACGCGATCGCGCCGATCGTCAGCGGCCTGCGCGCCCGGCGGGCGGCGACGTACCGCGGGAGCTGGTGGGCGCTCACCACCGGCCTGGCGCTCTACGGGCTCGGGAACGTGTACTGGACGGTGCTGATCCGGCCGCAGGACCCCGAGCCGTTCCCCTCCGGCGCCGACCTGCTGTGGCTCGCGTTCTACCCCTGCATGTTCATCGCCCTGCTGCTCATGCTGCGCGAGCGGACGGAGCGACTGCCGCTGTCCATGTGGCTCGACGGGCTCGTCGGCGGCCTCGCCGTCACGGCCATCGCCGCCGCTGCGGTGGTCGGGCCGCTCGTCGATGGCACGTCCGGCAGCTTCGCGGCCGTCGCGACCACCACCGCCTACCCGCTGCTCGACCTGCTGCTGCTGCTGCTCGTCGTAGCGACGCTGTCGCTGTTCCACTGGCGGCCACCGATCGGGCTGTGGCTGCTCGCCGGCGGCCTGGCGCTGTTCGTCGTCGCCGACGTGGCCTACCTCTTCGCCACGGCCCGTGGCACGTACGAGTCCGGGGGCGTCGGCGACGGCGTGTGGGTGCTCGCCACGCTGGTGATGGCCGGCGCACCCGGCTGGCGCGACAAGCCGGCCGGCCTGCGCCTGCCAGCCTGGGCGGTGCTGGCGGTTCCCGTCGCCGCTGCCGGCAGCGCGCTCACGCTGATGGTGTACGACCACGACCACCGCATCCACCCGGTCGCGGTCGGGCTCGCGACGGGCACCGTCGTGCTCGCGCTCGTCCGGCTCATCGTCACCTTCCGCGAGGCCAGCTCGCTCGCCGACAGCCATCGCCTGGCGCTGACCGACGAGCTCACCGGCCTCGGCAACCGGCGAGCGCTGTACGAGCGCGCACCGGCCAGCCTGCTGAGCCTCGACGCCTCGCGCAGCGCGGCGCTGCTGCTGCTCGACCTCGACCGGTTCAAGGAGGTCAACGACAGCCTCGGCCACCACGCCGGCGACCTCCTGCTCGGCTACGTCGGGCAGCGCCTGTCCGCGTGCGTGCGCGGTGCGGAGGACGTTCTCGTGCGCCTGGGCGGCGACGAGTTCGCCCTGCTGCTGGTGGGCACCGATGCGGCGACCGCCGAGCAGATCGCGGCCCGCATGCGCGACGTGATCGCCGACCCCTTCATCGTCGACGGGGTCACCGTACGGGCCGAGGCGAGCGTCGGGATCGCGATGTGCACGGCCGGCTCGGCGGACCTGCCGACCCTGCTGCGCGAGGCCGACGTCGCGATGTACCAGGCGAAGGCGCGGCGGGTCGGCGTCAGCCGGTACAGCGCCGACGACGACATGCTCGGCGGCCACGAGCGGCTGGATCTGCTGGAGGAGCTGCGGAGCGCCATCGAGAACCGGTCGCTCGTCGTCCACTACCAGCCGAAGGTCGACGCGCAGACCCTCAACGTGACCGGCGTCGAGGCTCTCGTCCGGTGGCAGCACTCGGTGCGCGGGTTGCTCTATCCCGCCGACTTCCTGCCGCTCGTCGAGGACGCCGGCCTCATGCGCGACCTCACGACCGCCGTGCTCGAGCAGTCGCTCGACCAGGTGGCGCGGTGGCGGGCCGGCGACCGGCTGCTCACGGTGGCGGTCAACCTGTCGGCCTCCTCGCTCGTCGACCTCGACCTGCCCGACCGGGTGCTGCGGATGCTGACCGAGCGCGGGCTGGCAGCCGAGTGCCTCGAGCTCGAGATCACCGAGGACTTCCTGATGGCGGATCGCCAGCGGGCCAGGGAGATCCTCGCCAGCCTGCGCAGTCAGGGCATCCGCGTCGTGGTCGACGACTTCGGCACCGGCTACTCGTCGCTCGCGTACCTGAAGGAGCTGCCGATCGACGAGCTCAAGCTCGACAAGTCCTTCGTCAAGAGCATGGCGGAGGACGGGCGCTCGGCCGCGATCGTGCGGTCGACGATCGGGCTCGCGCACTCGCTCGGCCTGCGGCTCGTCGCCGAGGGCGTCGAGAACTCCGAGACGGCCGACGAGCTGGCCCGCTCCGGCTGCGACATCGCGCAGGGCTTCTTCTTCGCCCGCCCGCTGCCGGCCGACGAGCTCGAGGACTGGCTGGACGACCACGGCCACGAGATCGAGCCGCCCGCCGGCCTGGTGACCGTCGACGCCCTCTCCGCGCAGCGCTCGGTGGGGGCCGCGTGAGCACTGCACCTCTTCTCGGCGCGACCAGGCCAGGGCGGCTGACCACTGCCCTCGTGCACGGCCGTGCCGAGCTGCATCGGCTCGCCCAGGAGATCGAGGCGCTGGCGAAGGCCTGCGGCACGGCGGCTACCGGCCGGCTGCCGTGGCTGTCCGCCGAGCTGGCGGCCTGCCCGCAGGGCCGCCCGTGGGCCGCGCTCGCGCGGGACGGCTACGGCCGGCTGCGGGGCGCGGTCGTTCTGGTCGACCGGCCGTCGGGCGGACCGTACGGACCGCCCGCCCGGCTCGCCCTGCTGAGCGGCGGCGGGGGCCACCTCGGCGCGATCCCGGTCGACGGCTCCGGCACCGCCGAGCTGCTGGCCGGCGCGGTGGCCGGCGAGCTGGCCGGTCGCCAGGGCCTCGGCGAGGTCGAGCTGGGGCCGCTGCCGGCCGGCGACCCGTTCCTGGCCGCCCTCGCCGGTGCGCTCAAGGGCGCCCGGCTCGTCGAGGGCGATCCGGTGCCGATCGTCCGGCGCCGCGAGAGCGCGTCGGCGGCCGACTACCTCAGCCGGAGCATGCAGCGCACGCTCGGCAAGGCCCGCAACCGCCTCGCGCGCGACGGCGTCACCGCCACGCTCGACCGGCTCACCGGGCACCGGCAGATCCGCGCGCTGCTGCCCCAGATGGCGGGCGCCTACCGCGAGCGCGACCACGCCCACGGCATCGCCAGCCTGCTCGACACGCCCCAGGGCCACGAGCGCTGGTGCCAGCGGCTGCGCGCCCTCGTCGAGGGCGGCGGGGTCGAGGTGGAGACGCTGCACCTGGACGGCGCCCTCGCCGCGTACGTCATCGTCCTCGACGACGAGACCGCGTGCCGGGTGCTGGACGGCCGGTTCGTCGGCAGGTGGGCGCGGTACGCGCCAGGGCGCCTGCTCGAGACCGCCGTGCTGCAGCGCATGCTCGACGACCCGCGCAAGGACGCCCTCGACTGGATGACCCCGTTCGCGCCGGAGGCCCTCCTCGTGGCCAACGACGCCCAGCCGGTCGTGAGCCTGCGCGCCCACCTGCCGGTCACCGCGCGGATGCCCGTTCCGCGACTCGGCTAGATTGCCGGTTGATCAGCTCATCGTTCACCCGCTGCCGCCCGGGGAGGCGACCAGCCATGACGACCACGAGCGACCGGCCCGTGCACGCGAGCGGCACCCTCACCATCGGCGGTGACCTCGACGTCCATCGGCTCGGCTTCGGCGCGATGCGCATCACCGGGCCAGGCGTCTGGGGGGAGCCGCCGGACCGCGAGGAGGCCAAGCGGGTGGTGCGCCGGGCGGTCGAGCTCGGCGTCGACCTCATCGACACCGCGGACTCGTACGGCCCGGTGGTCAGCGAGCAGATCATCCGCGAGGCGCTGCACCCGTACCCCGAGGGCGTCGTCATCGCGACCAAGGGCGGGTTCACCAGGCAGGGCCCGGACGAGTGGGCGGTCATCGGCCGCGCGCCGTACCTCCGCCAGCAGGTGGAGATGAGCCTGCGCACGCTCGGCCTCGAGCGGATCGAGCTCTACCAGCTGCACCGCGTCGACCCGCTGACGCCGATGGAGGAGTCGCTCGGCGAGCTGCGGAAGATGCAGGAGGAGGGCAAGATCCGCCACATCGGCCTGTCCGAGGTCGACGTGGCGACGATCGAGCAGGCACGGGCGATCGTCGACATCGCGAGCGTCCAGAACATGTACAACCTCGTCGACCGCCAGCACGAGGCGGTCCTCGACTGGTGCACCGAGCAGGGCATCGCATTCATCCCGTGGTACCCGCTGCAGGTCGGTCAGCTGGCGGGCGCCGAGAGCCCGCTCGCCGAGGTCGCCCGCCGGCACGGCGCGACGCCGTCGCAGGTCGCGATCGCCTGGCTGCTGTGGCGCTCGCCGATGATGCTCCCGATCCCGGGAACGGGCTCGGTCGCCCACGTCGAGGAGAACTGCGCGGCCGGCGCGCTGAAGCTGTCGGACGAGGAGCTGCGCTCGATCGGCTGACGGCGCGCCCTGCTCAGTCCTTCCCGGTCGCCACCACCTGCCAGCCGGCGACGGGGAAGTGGTCGGCGATGACCGTGACCTGGACGGTGCTCCGGTGCGGGCCCTTGCCGGACAGGCCACCGCCGTACGCATCGGCAATGCCGACCCCGCCGCCGTCCCGGGCGTAGTCCCACGACTCCTCCGTATCGACCAGGTGTCCGTCGATCAGCACGCGGATCCGCCCGGGCGCTACGGTGCTGACGGTGATCTCGATGCCGGTCCCGACCTCGACCGGAATCGTCCACCTGCCGTCGGTCCCGACGTCCCGGGCGGCCAGCGACCTGGTCATCGGCCCGGCCTTCACGGCGGGCAGCGGGAGCAGCGTGGGCGGCGGCGAGGGCAGCGGGTACCGGGCGTACGGCACGCGCTGGTAGACGCCCACCGAGGCGACGCCTGCCGGCCGGTCCCGCGCCGGCTGCGGCGGGGGCGGAACGTCGTGCCTCGACAGGCGGCTGGCCAGGTAGACGGTCACCGTCGAGGCTCGCCCGAGCCGGACGCCGTAGGTCGACCAGAACGCCTTGCCCTGCCCGACGCGCGTCGTCCCGCCCTCCGAGCCCTCGGTCAGCAGGTGGCCGTTGACGGTGACGACGGCCACGCTGGAGCGGGGCCAGCCGGTCGGCGACGAGATCTGGGCCTCGAGCCCCCAGCTGGTCGGGGTGAACCGGAACGAGACCGAGCCTTGCCCTGGGCTGCGCAGCGTCGCGCCGGCCAGCAGCCGGCCACCGTCGGCGTACGCCGGCAGGCTCGGGGCCGGGCTCGGCTGGTGGGCGGCGCTCGGCGGGGAGTGGTGAGCCGCGCCGGTCAGGCCGAGGCCAGCCCCGAGCGCTCCGGCGACGACGGCGACGGCCGCCACGGCGGTCGCCTGGACGCGGCGCCGGCGCCGGTCGATCCGCCGGTGGACCAGGGCGAGCCGGTCGGGCGGTCCGTCCAGTCCCTTGCTGCGCTCGGTGAGCAGCTCGCGCAGGTCGTCCTCGGTGATCGGCATCTCAGCTCTCCTCGTGCGCCGGCGCCGGTGCCAGCGTGGTGTCCACCCGCAGGCGGCTCAGGGCCTTGCTGGTCTGGCTCTTGACGGTGCCGACCGACACGCCGAGCAGGGCGGCGGTATGCGCCTCGGTCAGGTCCTCGAAGTACCGCAGGACGAGCACGGCCCGCTGCCGCCTGGGCAGCCGGGCCAACGCGGTCCAGACGACGTCCCGCTCGTCGACGGTGGCGGTCGCGTCGCCGCCGCCGGCGCGCGCGGGCGCCTCCGGCACCTCGGCCGCCGGCACCTCCGCCCGCCAGCGCCGCCGCCATGCCGACGCGTAGGCGTTGACCATGACCCGGCGCACGTACGGCGCCGGGTCGCCGTGCACCCGGCCCCACGCCACCCACGTCCGGGTGAGCGCGATCTGCAGCAGGTCCTCCGCGGCTGCCCGGTCATGGGTCAGCAGGTACGCGGTGCGCAGCAGCGCTGGCGAGCGCGCCGCGACGAACGCGTCGAACTCGGAACGGTCAGCCACCCTGTCAGCGCTCCTCCGCGGTGGCGCGGTGCCACTCACCCGGCAGTACGCTCCGGCACCGGGAAAGGGTTGCCTCGCCGGCTCCCGGCACGGTACGGCGAAGCGGGCGACGCCGCGGCGAGCCAGCCGTGTCGTCCGTCGGCCCACCGGGTATCCGGGCGGGATGGCGCGCTTCGAGACCCACGTCGGTGCATCGCCCGCTCGCGTCTGGGCGGTGCTCGCCGACGGGCATGCCTACAGCAGATGGGTCCCGGGGACGCAGCGGATCCGCCGGGTCGAGGGGCCATGGCCGCAGCCGGGCAGCGTGCTGCATTACTCCGCCGGCGCCGGCCCGCTCTCCCACGACGGCCACACCGAGGCACTGGAGTGCGAGGAGGGCCGGCGGCTGGTCATGGAGGCGCACGCCTGGCCGCTCGGCACCGCCCTCATCGCGATCGAGCTGTCCGGCGACGGCACCGGGACGCGGGTACGGATCGACGAGCATCCCGAGCGCGGGCCGGGCGGCCGGCTGCACAACCCGCTGACGGACGGGTTGCTCTGGCTGCGCGGGCAGCTGATGCTGCGGCGGCTGCGCGGGCTCGTCGGGCGCGGCTGAGCGCCGCCGCCGGCTCAGCGGCCCGGCCCGCGCGCCAGTTGCTGGACGCCGCGCACGACCGGTGCGCTGATCATCCGCATGCCGGTGCGGCGCCCGCGCAGCGCCGACCGGGCGGCGTTGGCCCCGCAGGCGCCGTGCACCCCGCCACCGGGGTGCGCCGATGACGACGCGAGGTACAGCCCCGGCACCGGCGTCTCCGGGCGGCCGAGGCCGGGCACGGGCCGGAAGACCAGCTGCTGGTGCAGCGCCGACGTGCCGCCGTTGATGGCGCCGCCGACCAGATTGGCGTTGCGGCGCTCCAGGTCGAGCGGGGTGAGCACCCGGCGGCCCCGGATGCGGTCGCGGAAGCCGGGCGCGAACCGCTCGACCTGCCGCTCGATGCGGTCGGCCATCGCGTCGGCGTCGGAGGCGTCCCACCGGCCGGTGATGCGCACGCCACCGTCCGCGCCCTCGTCGCCGCGCACCGTCCGCGGTACGTGGGTGTAGGCCCACGCCGACTCGGTGCCGGCGGGGGAGCGGGCTGGGTCGGCCGTGGTCATCTGCCCGACCAGCAGGAACGGCTGCTCGGGCACGCGCTGCATGGCGATCTGGGCGCAGAACGTGGTGAGCGCGTCGAGGTCGTCGGCGAGATGGACGGTCCCGGCGCCCGCCACCCCTGCCGCCGTCCAGGGCACCGGGCCGTCGAGCGCCCAGTCGACCTTCACCGTCGCGAAGTCCCACTGGAACCGCCGCATGTCGTCGCGCATGCCGGCCGGCAGATGCTCCCAGGCGACGAGCCCGCCGTAGAGCCGCGGCGCCACGACGTCGGCGAGCACCGCGTGCGTGGCAGCCTCCTCGCCCTCGGAGGTGCGGACGCCGACCGCCCGGCCGTCGCGGATGACCACCTCGGTCACCTCGGCGCCGCACTCCACCCGGCCGCCGCGCGCCTCCAGGCGCCGGACGAGGGCGGCGGTGAGCTGCCCGGCCCCGCCCTCCGGCACCGGGAAGCCGTGCTGCTGCCCGAGCATGCACAGCAGCCAGCCGAAGACGGCGCTGAGCGCGGACTCCGGTGCGAGGTCGGAGTGCAGCGCGCTGCCGGCGAGCAGCAGGGGGGCGCCCTCGCCGCCGAACTCCTCCTCGCCCACCCGGCGCACCGGCAGCATGGCGAAGCGGGCCAGCCGCAGCGCGCCGGCCGCGCGCAGCTCGCGCAGCAGCCGCAGCCCCGGCCGCACCGGCGGGAACGGCGTGAGCAGCGCCTCCAGCAGCCGGTCGCCGACGCGCTCCCACTGGCCGTACAACCGCGCCCATGCCTCGCCGTCGCCCGGGTGGTAAGCGTCGAGGCTCGCCACGGTGGTGGCGAGGTCGCGGGACAGCACGGCGGCGCGCCCGTCGAGGGTCGGGTGGGCGAGGACGGCCGGCGCGTGCTTCCAGCGCAGGCCGTAGCGCTCGAGGCCGAGCGAGCGGAAGGCCGGCGACGCGCTCGCCAGCGGGTAGAACGCGCTGAACGTGTCGACGACGAAATCGGGACCGAACGGCTCGTCGCTGCGCACGGCCCCGCCCGGTTCGTCGGCGGCCTCCAGCACGAGGACGTCCCAGCCGGCGTCGGCGAGGACGTTCGCCGCCACCAGGCCGTTAGGCCCGGCACCGATCACCACGGCATCGGCCACGCGTCACCTCCGAGGGCACGACCGTACCGGGGCGTCCCCCGCCGCGGTCAGGCGCACACGGTCCAGGGCGCCCGGTCGGGGCGCGCACGGTCAGGCGCCCGAGTGGAAGGCGGCCAGCGCCCGCGCCTCCTTCCGCAGCTGCGCCAGCGCCGCCGGGTCGACGTCCTCGTACGGGTCCAGCCGCACCTCGCCGTCGGCGTACCGCCACGCGCCGGCGACGGCGCCGTCGACGGCGAACGTCGGCGTCGACTGCGGGTTCTTGCTGCTGAAGACGCGCTCGCGGTAGGGCTCGGGCAGCAGCCCGGCCCGGCGGCCATGGGCCAGCAGCCCGGTCTCCCACTGCGGCAGCAGCCGCACGGGGGCCTGGGCGTCGCCTGGCGGCAGCGGCGCGCCCGGCAGGTCGAGGAGCTCGCCGCCGCGCTCGTCGCGGAAGCGGCGCAGCGTCATGCGGTCGGTCGCGGCAGCGACGGCACCGGGCGGGAGCCCGGCCCACGAGGCGATGTCGCGCCGCGGCGCCGGCCCGAAGCCCTGCAGGTAGCGGCGGACGAGGTGCTCGACGGCTCCCTCCTCGTCGATGGCCGGCGGCGGGCCGAGCCAGTCCTCGGCGGCGGCGTACAGGTCGGCTCGGCGGCGCTCCCAGGTGCCGGACGGCGGCACCCGGACGAGGTCGAGCCACGGACCGAGGCCGGTCATCGCCTCCTTGCCGGCGAGCTCCTCGAGCTCGCGGCGGTGCAGCGGGCCGGCCGCCAGCCGGGCGCGGCACCGGTCGGCGACCCGCCGCATCTCCGCGTCGCCGATCCGGCCGCGCGTCACCCGCCGCCACCAGGCGCGCCTGGCCGCGCGCACGCCGATCGCGAGCGGCCAGTAGTCGGCCGCCGAGACGAGGTGGATGGTGACCCGCATCAGCGTGCCCTGCACCACGGTGCGCTGCTCGAGGGCGCGGGTGAGGTCGTCCCTCGCCAGCCCTGACAGGCGCGACCACAGCGCGACGTACATGGCCGGTGCGTACTGCGCCTGGATGCCGCCCACCTGCTCGAGCGCGGCGGGGATCGGCAGGTCGGCGCGCTGCAGCAGCAGCTGGCGGGCCAGCAGCGAGCGGTTGAGCTCGCGCCCCGTGAGCACCGCCTCGCCCGCTCCCGTCACGCGTTGGGATGCTAGGACGACCGCAGGGCCCCGCGCGAGGAGGTACCGGATGCCGTACGAGGTGCGAGGAGTGGTCAGCCGCGAGAAGGGCGCACCGGTCGAGGTCACCACCGTGCACGTGCCGGACCCGGGACCGGGCGAGGCGATCGTGCGGGTGCAGACGTGCGGCGTGTGCCACACCGACCTGCACTACCGGGAGGGCGGCATCAACGACAGCTATCCCTTCCTGCTGGGGCACGAGGCGGCCGGCGTCGTCGAGGAGATCGGGGACGGCGTCACCGACGTCGTGCCCGGCGACTTCGTCATCCTCAACTGGCGCGCCGTGTGCGGGCAGTGCCGAGCCTGCCGGCGCGGCCGTCCCTGGTACTGCTTCGCCACCCACAACGCCGCGCAACCGATGACGCTCGCCGACGGCACGCCGCTCAGTCCGGCGCTCGGCATCGGCGCGTTCGCCGACCGGACGCTCGTCCACGCCGGGCAGTGCACCAAGGTCGATCCGCGCGCCGACGCGGCCGCCGCCGGCCTGCTCGGCTGCGGCGTGATGGCCGGCCTTGGCGCCGCGGTCAACACCGGCGGGGTGACGAGGGGCGACACGGTCGCCGTCATCGGCTGCGGCGGCGTGGGCGATGCCGCGATCATGGGCGCGCGGCTGGCCGGCGCCGCCAAGGTGATCGGCGTCGACATCGACCCGCGCAAGCTGGAGCGCGCCACCCGCTGCGGCGCCACCGACGTGGTCGACGCGAGCGGCGCCGACCCGGTGGAGGCGATCCGCGAGCTCACCGGCGGCTTCGGCGCCGACGTGGTCATCGATGCCGTCGGCCGTCCCGAGACCTGGAAGCAGGCGTTCTACGCCCGCGACCTGGCCGGCACCGTCGTGCTCGTCGGCGTCCCGACGCCCGACATGCGGATCGAGATGCCGCTGCTCGACCTCTTCGGGCGGGGCGGATCGCTCAAGTCGTCGTGGTACGGCGACTGCCTGCCGAGCCGCGACTTCCCGCTGCTCGTCGACCTGTACCTGCAGGGCCGGCTCGACCTCGACGCGTTCGTCAGCGAGCGGATCGGGCTGGACGACGTCGAGGCCGCGTTCGAGCGGATGCACCACGGCGACGTGCTCCGATCCGTGGTGGTGCTGTGAGCGGTCAGGTCCGCGTGGAGCGGGTCGTCACCTCCGGCACGTTCAACCTCGACGGGGGCAGCTGGCCGGTCGACAACAACGTGTGGCTGCTCGGGGATGACGACGAGGTGCTGGTGGTCGACGCCGCTCACGACGCCGCGGCCATCGCCGGCGCGGTGGGGGGCCGCCGGCTCGCGGCCATCGTCTGCACCCATGCGCACGACGACCACGTCAACCAGGCGCCAGAGCTCGCCCGGCGCACCGGCGCGCCGGTGCACCTGCACCCCGACGACCGGCCGCTGTGGCGGCTGGCCCACCCGTCGGCGACGCCGGACGCGGAGCTGGCCGACGGGCAGGTGCTGACCGTCGCCGGCGTCGACGTGCACGTGCTGCACGCGCCGGGCCACGCGCCGGGCAGCGTCTGCCTCCACGTCCCCGACCTCGGGACGGTGCTCACCGGCGACACGCTGTTCAAGGGTGGCCCCGGCGCGACGGGACGGTCGTACAGCGACTTCCCGACCATCATCGCGTCGATCCGCCACCGCCTGCTCGCGCTGCCCGCCGAGACGACGGTGCTGACCGGCCACGGCGACAGCACGACGATCGGTGCCGAGGCGCCGCACCTCGAGGAGTGGATCGCCCGCGGGCACTGAGCGGCGTCGCGCCTTCCTGAGCTCTCGTCAGCATTGCTGCTCCCCGGTGGGTGTCGCTGTACACCGTGCCGTTCACGTTCACCCATGCGAACCCGTGCACGATGGCGCCGGAGCAGGTGGCGACCGTTTGGCGCGTGCAATCGAAGCCAGGGCAGGAGACCGACGTCCCCGACCCGAGCTGATTGCCGGCACGGTTCACCACTCTGATCGCCCCAGTGCCGCCGCAGCCGACGTAGGCGGTGACCGTCGCTTGACCGCCCTCCACGTGCAGCGTTGCCTGGGGCGCGCACGAGCTCACGGCATGGGCGGCCGGCGCCGGTCCGGTCACGGCGAGAGCGCCTGCGGTGGCGCCGATTCAGGCGAAGAATCCTCCCAGGCCCCGGCGCCTGCCCGGGCATCTCAGGCCCGGTACGGTCGGGCATGACCATTCTCAGCCGGACCAACGTCAGGGTGAGCGGGCGACCCGACGGCCGGCCGATGCTCTTCGCCCACGGCTTCGGATGCGACCAGAACATGTGGCGCTACGTCGCGCCGGAGTTCGAGGGCACCCACCGGGTGATCCTGTTCGACCACGTGGGTGCCGGCGGGTCGGACCTGTCCGCGTACGACCCCGAGCGGTACGCCACCCTCCAGGGCTACGCCGACGACGTCCTCGGCATCTGCCGCGAGCTCGACCTCGCCGGCACCGTCTTCGTCGGCCACTCGGTCAGCGCGATGATCGGCGTGCTCGCCGCGACGCAGGAGCCCGGCCGCTTCGGCGCTCTGGTGCTGATCGGCCCCTCCCCGCGCTACGTCGACGACGCCGGCTACGTCGGCGGGTTCAGCCGCGGGGACATCGACGAGCTGCTCGAGTCGCTGGACAGCAACTACCTCGGCTGGTCGAGCGCGATGGCGCCGGTCATCATGGGCAACCCCGACCGGCCGGAGCTGGGCGAGGAGCTCACCAACAGCTTCTGCCGCACCGATCCGGCCATCGCCAAGCGGTTCGCGCGGGTGACCTTCCTCTCCGACAACCGCGACGACCTCGCCAAGGTGGAGGTGCCGACCCTCGTCCTGCAGTGCGTCGAGGACGCCATCGCGCCGATGCCGGTCGGGGAGTACGTCCACCGGCGCATCGCGGGCAGCCGCCTGGTGGTGCTCGACGCGACGGGGCACTGCCCCAACCTCAGCGCGCCCGGCCAGACCGTCGCGGCCATCAAGGAGTTCCTCGCCGCCACGTCAGGGCCCGTATCCTCGATGCCGTGACGGGCCAGGCGGGCAGCGGGGACGCGGAGCGCGCGTCGCTGGCGGCGCTGCTCGAGGGCGACCCGGAGGACCTGTACGACAACGCCCCCTGCGGCTACCTCTCGACCTATCCCGACGGCGTCATCGCCAAGGTCAACCGCACGCTGCTCGACTGGATCGGCTACGAGCGGGAGCAGCTCGTCGGGCGCCGCCGCTTCGCCGACCTGCTGACCGCGGGCGGCCGCATCTACCACGAGACCCATTACGCGCCGCTGCTGCGGATGCAGGGCTCCGTCCGCGAGATCGCGCTCGACCTGGTGCGCCGCGACGGGCGCCGGCTGCCCGTCCTGGTCAACTCCGTGCTGAAGGTCGACGAGGTCAGCGGGCAGCCGCTCATCACGCGGACGACCGTCTTCGACGTCACCGACCGCAGGGCGTACGAGCGCGAGCTGCTGCGCGCGCGGGACGTGGCGGAGCGCTCCGAGGCGAGGCTGCGCACCCTCGAGGTGCTGATCGCGCGGGTGGCCGCAGCCTCGACCAAGGCCAGCGTCGCCGCCGCGGTCGTCGAGGCCGGCGGCGAGGCGTACGGCGCCGACGGCGGCGTGCTGTGGCCGGTCGGGCCCGACGGGCGGGCCGGGAAGCCGCTCGCGGCGGCCGGCGTGGCCGACCCGGCGTCGATCGAGGCACCGCTCACCGGGGAGCCGGTGGGGCTCGGCTCGCCCGGCGAGGCCGCGCGGCTCCCGGCGGCCGCCGCGCTGATGCGCAGCCAGGGCTGGCAGTCGCTGCTGCTGGTGCCGCTCGTCGCCAACGCGCGGCCGGTCGGCCTGCTCGCCTGGGGCTTCGGCGAGGCGCGAGCCATGCCGGACGAGGAGCGCGAGCTGCTGGTGACCCTCGGCCGCCAGATTGGCCTGGCCCTGGAGCGGGTCCGGCTCCAGGAGGAGGTCGTGCAGCACGGCCGCCGCTCCGCCCTGCTGCTCGAGGCCTCGTCGGTGCTCGCCGTGGCGGCGGACTACGCCGAGACCCTGGAGCGGCTCGCCGCGGTCGCGGTCCCCGCGCTGGGGGAGCTGTGCCTGGTCGACGTCGTTGCCGAGGACGGGCGCCTCGTCCGCATGGCGGCGCGGCACGCCGATCCCCGGCGCCAGGCGCTCGTCGACGAGCTGCGCAGGCGCTACCCGCCCGAGCCAGGCACGGGCCACCCGGCGGTCGCGGCCATGGCCAGCCGCGAGGTGCAGTGGTCGGCGGAGATGGGCGAGGAGTTCCTGCTCGCCACCACCCGCGACGAGCAGCACTACGAGCTGGCGCGGGCGCTCGACCTGCAGGGCTATCTGAGCGTCCCGCTCGTCGCCGGCGGCCGCGCGCTCGGCAGCCTCACGATCCTCTCGACCGGGAGCGGCCGGCGGTTCGAGCGCTCCGATGCCGTCCTCGCCGAGGAGCTGGCCCGCCAGGTGTCGCTCGTGGTCGACAGGGCCGAGCGGTACGACCGCGACCGCCGCACGTCGCACGCCCTGCAGGCCGGCCTGCTCCCGCCCCGGCCGCCGCAGGTGCCCGGCCTGTCGATCGCCGTCCGCTACCTGCCGGGGACCAGGGGCGTCGACGTCGGCGGCGACTTCTACGACGTCATCGAGCTGCCCGGCGACGCGGTCGCGGTGGCGGTCGGCGACGTCGCCGGGCACGACATCACGGCTGCCGCGACGATGGGGCAGCTGCGCAGCGTCAGCCGGGCGCTCATCGCGGACGTCGAGGGGCCGGCCGCGCTGGTGCGCCGCCTGCAGGACAGCTGGGCACTGCTCGGCATCGACCGGATGGCGACCGCCGTCTACGCCGTCCTCGACCGGGGGAGCGGCCGGCTGCGGATCGCCTCGGCCGGCCACCTGGCGCCGATGGTGCTGCACGAGGGGACGTGCCGGCCGGTCGACCTCGAGCCGGCCGCGCCGCTCGGCGCGCCGACCACGCCGGTCGAGGAGTGGACGTCGACGCTGCCGCGCGGTGCGTCGCTGCTGATGTTCACCGACGGGCTGGTCGAGAGCCGCCACCAGGACATCGACGTCGGCATCGGCCACCTGGCCGGGGTCGCCGCGGCGGCCGGGACGGCGGACCCGGAGCTGCTCTGCGACGCGATCCTGCGCGAGGTCGCCGGCGACGACCGCGGCGACGACGTCGCCCTGCTGATCATCACGAGGAAGTGATCGGCGAGCGCGGCCGGCCACTCATCGTGGTGGGTCGGTCACGCCGTGAATCTGCATTTGTCCAGGTATCCCGGAGCGCCTACCGTGTTCCGGTCGCGCCCACCCCGGGCGCGGCCGCCACGGCGGGCGCCGAGCCCTGTCCGTCGCCGTGACGCCAGCGAAGCCCAAGGACAGGGGTGGGGGACCCACACTGCGGGGGCGGCCGGCCGTTCCAGTGCTCCGGACCGGACGCCTCCTTGGGGTGAAGCCCGGGCCCGTACGTGGCCCTGGCCGGGCCATCCCTCGGCCCGAACCCGACAGCTCACCTCGCAGGCGCCGGAAGGGATCGCTCGTGCCTGCTCATTCCACCGGCCGGCATGCCGCTGGACGCCGCTCCAGCGTCGCCGCCACGCCCACCTCGCACCGCCGGCGCACCACCACCCGCGCCGCCAATCGCGCCGCCCGCACCGACCGCCGGCTCCGCCGCGGCATCGCCGTGGCCGCTACCGCGGCCTCGCTCGTGACCGTCGATCTCATCGGCGCCGCGGCCGCGAGCGCGGCCATCCCGAGCTCGCTCGCCGGCGAGTTCGCCGCCCTCCGCCAGTGCGAGTCGGGCGGCAACTACCGCATCGCGACCGGCAACGGCTACTACGGCGCCTACCAGTTCGACCTCGGCACCTGGCGCGGCATCGGTGGCTCCGGCTATCCCAACCAGGCCTCACCGGCCACCCAGGATGCCCTCGCCTACCGCCTCTACCAGCAGCGCGGCTGGGCGCCGTGGCCGGCCTGCTCGGCGCACCTGGGGCTGCGCAGCGGCAGCTCCATCAGCTCCGGCAGCCACCGGGCGTCCCGGTCGACCGCCCGGCCGGCGCTGACGCACGGGTCGCCGTACGCCGGCGTGGTGCTCTCGACCCGCTTCGTGTCGCAGTACCGCAGCGACGTCCGGGCGATGCAGAGCCGGCTGCTGGCCAAGGGCTACCAGCTCGCGGTCGACGGCTACTACGGTCCGCAGACCCGTTCGCGGGTCGTCGCCTTCCAGCGGGCCGCCGGCATCGCCGTCGACGGCGTGGCCGGACCGCAGACGTTCGGGGCGCTGTTCTAGCGACGGAGCTCCAGCAGCGCAGTGGCCCCTCCGACCCGGTGGTTCCGCCGGGGTCGGAGGGGCCCGCGTCGAAGCTGCGCGTGGTCGCGCCCGGGTCAGCGCCCGCGGCGCCCGGCCCGACCGGCGTCGTCGTGGGTGGCCGCCTCCCAGCCGGTCGCCAGGGCGGCGCAGCCGGCCACCAGCGCGGTGATGGCGACCACCGGGGCCGAGCCGAGCAGGGCCAGGCCGGTCACCATGGCGAGGGCGCCGAGGCAGAGCAGCAGCAGGCCCTGCGCCTCCAGCCGGGTCTCTAGCCGCATGGCGAGCCGCAGCTGCCACGGCCGGGGCGCGGCGATCGCCCGAGCCTCCCGGTCCGGATCCGCACCTCTCGCCCGCGCCCGGGCGTGCCGCCTGGCGGCCAGGGCAGCGGACACGGCGGCCCGCTCGTCGGCACCATCGGCGTGCCAGGTGCTCATCGGCTCCTCCGTCTCCGGCCCGCTCGGCCCGGCTCGTGCCGCACGCTCGTACCGGGGGCTGTACCCGCTCAGGAGCCGGCCATGGCCGCGAAGATCAGCACGACTCCGCCGAGGTTGAAGATCGCATGGGCCCAGATCGACACCGTGATCCGCTTGAACCGCTGGTAGGCAACGCCGTGCACGATCCCCACCGCGGACAGCGACAGCCACAGGCCAAGCTGGCCCTTGCCGGTGATCTCCACGATGTGCACGGCGCCGAATATCAGCCCCTGCAGGACGATCGCTACCGGCACCCCGGCCCAGCTCTCGAGCGAGCGCTGCAGCAGCCCGCGGAAGAACAGCTCCTCGACGATCGGGGCGCCGACCACCGCGAAGGCGATCGTCGCCACGAGGGCAGGGACGTCGTGCCGGACATCGGTGACGATCGTGGCGTTGCTGCCCGCGTACCCCTTGCCGAGCAGCCCGACCAGCTGCGCGACGACGCCGGCCGCGATCCAGTCGACGAGCGCGAGGAGCAGTCCCCAGCCGGCGTCGAAGCGGCGCGGTCGCCAGCCGAAATCGGTCCGGAAGCTGCCGCTGCCGAGCCGTGCGCTCGCCCACCGGCACGCGCCCAGCATCCCGGCCCAGAGCGCCAGCTCGCTGAGGATCAGCGGAACGAGCAGCTCGGTGGGGGTGGCGAGGTCGCCGATGGCGTAGCCGATGACGGCGGCCACGTTGCCAACGAGCAATCCGCCGACCGCGGCCATGACGGCCCGTGCCGGCAGCTGGCCGCGCGGATCGGTGGCCGGCTCCTGGACCTCCTCGGCCCCGCTGCCGGCCGGCGGATCGGCCCGCCGGTCAGGGGTGCGACCGCTCACTCCGGCGCCCTGCGGAGGCGGACGACGTCGCCGACGGTCAGCGACAGCGTGCTGGCCGCGCTCCCCCGATTGACCGCGACGGCGGCCGCGCCGCCGGAGTCGACCAGCAGCAGCGGCGCTCCCTCGGCGACCGACCCGAAGGCGCTGCCGTACGGCAGCCGGTGCGCACCGGCCGCCGTGCCGAGCTCGACCGTCGTCCCCGGCACCAGGCCGGCCGCCGCGAGCAGGTCGCGGCCGGCGGCCAGCGCCACGTTGCCGAAGCGGTCGACCGAGACGACCTCAGCCTCCGCGGCCGCCGGCTCGCCGGGCGGCACGGGCAGCAGCCGGGCGATGGGCATCGGCAGCCGGACGAGGTCGGCGGTGGGCACCGGCGGCCCCAGCGCCGCTGGGTCCAGCCCGGCCGCGAGGTGGGCGGCGGCGGGCGCGAAGACGTCCCTGCCGTGGAACGTGCTGGACACGTGCGGCAGCCGGTAGCGCGGGTCGGTCAGCTCGTGCGCGGCCGTGGCCCCGCCGAGGGCGTCGGCGGCCGGCCCGAGCAGGCCGTTGTCCGGGCCCACCAGCACGCCGCGCTCGGTGACCACGGCGACGCCCCGCCGGGCGGTGCCGACGCCCGGATCGACCACGGCGAGGTGCACGGCCGGCGGCAGGTAGGGCACCACCTGGGCGAGCACGGCCGCGCCGCGCCGGACGTCGTGCGGCGGCACCTCGTGCGTGACGTCGATGACCCGGACGGAGGGCACCAGCCGGGCGATCACCCCGTGGCAGGCTGCCGGGTAGCCGTCGGCCGTCCCGTAGTCGGTCAGGAAGCTCACGCAGGGGTAGGCCACGGGTGCCTGTCTACCCGATGGGCGCGCGGACCGACGCGCCGGGCGGCCCGCGCCGGGCTCCCGGTCGCCGCGACGCGTGCCAGGATGGACCGGCGAATGACATCGGTGTGGTTACATGGCTGTGATACCGCCAGCGCTAGGAGTTGCGATGGACGCCGCCAACGCCCTCACCCCCGGACCGGGCGACCGGCCAGGGGCCGAGCTCGACGACCGTGAGCGCGCCATCTTGACCTTCGAGCGGCAGTGGTGGAAGTTCGCCGGCGCCAAGGAGCAGGCCATCCGGGAGCTGTTCGACATGTCGGCGACCCGCTACTACCAGGTGCTCGGCACGCTGATCGACCGGCCGGAGGCGCTCGCCTTCGACCCGATGCTGGTCAAGCGGCTGCGCCGGATGAGAGCCGCGCGCCAGCGCGCCCGATCGGCCCGCCGCCTCGGCTTCGAGGCCTGAGCGCCGGGCCTCGAGGGCGCCCGCGCCGATGACGACTCCCCTGCCGCCGCGTCGCGGGGCGCATCGAGCCGGTCGGCGCGACCTCGACTGGTACCCCGACGATCCCGAGCCGGCGCCGGAGCAGCCGCACTGGCCGGACCGGCCCTACCCGCGGGCCTCGCGCTGGCGGCGCACCCTTGCCGGGCCGGTCGTGCGCAGCGTCGTGATGTCGGGGGCGGCCGTGGTCGTCGTCGGTGCCGTCATCGCGACGGTCTGGGCGATGACCGGCGGCGGCGACGCGCCTGCCACGCTGGGCGACCGGGCGCCGTCCACCGGCTCGCCCCACCGCACCGGCGCGGCCTCCCGCGCGACGACGGCGCCGCCCGCGCGCTCGACCAGGCCGGTCGTGCCCGTGCCGACGACCACCCCGGCCGCCCCGGCCGCGCCCGTCACGTCCGCCACGCCGCCTGCGGCCAGCTCGCACCCGGCGACCCGCCCGCCGACGACCGCGCCGACGGGGCAGCCGGTCGCGCCGCCGGCCCGGCTCCCCCTGCTCGTCCTCAACGACTCGCGGGTCACCGGCCTCGCCGCGCGAGCCGCCGCCGACTTCCGGGCGGCCGGCTGGCCGATCGCCGGCACCGGCAACTACGCCGGCCGGATCGTCGAGACCACCGCCTACTACGAGCCCGGGCAGGAGCGGGCCGCGAGGGCGCTGGCCGCCCGGTTCGCGTCGATCACCCGGGTGCTGCCGCGCTTCGCCGGCCTGCCCGGCCACGGGCTCACCGTCGTGGTCACCCGCTACTACCTGCACTGAGCGAGGGACGCCGCACCGGTCAGCGGCGGGTCAGCCGCGCCGCGCGCGGGTACTCTCCCGCCCGTGCAGCTGCCGGCGTCGCGAACCCCTCAGGGCTCGGCCGGCCTGGCCGCGCTCATCGCCGAGCCGGCCCGCGCGGTGGTCGCCCTCGACTTCGACGGCACGCTGGCGCCGATCGTCCCCCGGCCGGAGGACGCCAGGCCGGCTCCCGGCGCGGTCGATGCCCTCGCCAGGGTCGCGCGGGTCGTCGGGTCGCTGGCGATCGTCACCGGGCGGCCGGCGGCGACCGTCGTGGAGCTGGCCGGGCTGGGCGGTCACCACGCGCTCGGCCGGCTCCTGGTGCTCGGCCACTACGGCCTCGAGCGCTGGTCGGCCGAGACGGGCGAGCTGAGCCGGCCGCCGCTGCCGGAGGGCATCGCGGAGGCACGCCTGGCGCTGCCGGCGGCGCTCGCCGCGGCCGGCGCGCCGGACGGCACGACGGTCGAGGACAAGGAGGCGTCGCTCGCCGTGCACGTGCGCACGACGGCCGACCCCGCGGCCGCCCTCGCGCAGCTGCGGCCCGAGCTCGACCGGCTCGCCGAGCGCACCGGCCTGATCGTCGAGCCAGGCCGCATGGTGCTGGAGCTGCGCCCTGGCGGGGTCGACAAGGGAGCGGCGCTCGCCACCTTGGTGACCGAGCGGGAGGCGGCCGCCGTCCTGTTCGCCGGTGACGACCTCGGCGACCTGCCGGCCTACGACGCCGTCGACGCGCTGCGCGCCAAGGGCGTCGCCGGCGTGACGGTGTGCGCGCGATCGGCCGAGGCCGTCGCGGTCGACGCCCGCGCGGATATCGTGGTGGACGGACCAGCCGGCGTCGTCGAACTGCTCGACGCCCTGGTCGCTGCGATCGGGACGGGAGGCTAGCGGGCGGTCGGCGCCTTGCGCGCTTCAAGACCACCGGTCGCGATGACGATGCTCCACCTGATGAACGCCACCGGAGCCGCTGCGCAGCGGCATGTCATCGACCTGCCGTCGATCCCTGCCCTGCTGGGGCGCGCCGCGCGCGTCTTCGGCGAGTCGACGGTCGTTCCGCTCGGCCTGTTCTGGCTGCTGCTGCGCTACACGTCGGTGACCTGGGCGGTGATCGCCGCGCTCGCGTGGTCCTACACCGGGGTGATCCGCCGGATGGTGTCGGGTGAGCGGGTGCCAGGCATGCTGATGCTCGGCTCGATGCTCGTGACCGCCCGCGCCGTCGTCACGTTGCTCACGCACAGCACGTTCGTCTACTTCCTGCAGCCGACGCTCGGCACGTTCCTCGTCGCGGCGCTGTTCCTCGTCTCGGTGCCGCTCGGCCGCCCGCTCACCGAGAAGCTGGCCCACGACTTCTGCCCGCTGCCGGACCGCCTGCTGGAGAACGTCCGGTTCAAGCGCTTCCTGCTGCGGATCTCGTTGCTGTGGGGGCTCGTGTTCATCACCAACGGCACCGCGACGCTCTGGCTGCTGCTGACCCGCTCGGTCGGCGACTTCCTGGTCGTCAAGTCGATCGCCTCGGCCGGCCTCACCGGCTCGGCGATCCTCGCGTCGATCGTGTGGTTCCGGTGGTCGCTGCGGCACGAGGGCGTCGTGCTGCGCTGGGGAGCCCCAGAGGCCTAGTCAGCGCCGGCCAGCACCGGCCAGCACCGGCCAGCGCCAGTCAGCGGCGCAGCGCGTCGAGCTGCTCGGCGAACCATCGATCCGGCGGCAGCCGGGTGGCACCGGCGGCGAGCCGCTTCGTGCGCGCGGCGCGCTCGGACTCGTCCATCAGCAGCGCCAGGTGGATCGCCTCGGCGGTCTGGCTGACGTCGTACGGATTGACCAGCAGCGCGGCAGCGCCGAGGTCGTCGGCGGCGCCGCACTCCCGCGAGAGCACCAGGGCGACCCCGTTCTCGGACAGGACGGGCACCTCCTTGGCCACCAGGTTCATGCCGTCGCGGATCGGGTTGACGACGAGCACGTCGGCGAGCCGGTAGGCCGCCAGCGACCTGGCGAAGTCGTCGTTGACCTCGAGCACGACCGGCTCCCAGCCGTCGGTCGCGAACTCGTCCTCGATCTCCTGCGCGATGCGCAGCACGGCTCCCGTGTACTCGCGGTACTCCGGCAGGTCGTGCCTGCTCGGGTAGGCGAAGGCGACATGCACCACCCGGCCGCGCCATTCCGGGTGCGCGCGCAGCAGCTCGCGATAGGCCCCGAGCCCCCTGACGATGTTCTTCGACAGCTCCGTCCGGTCGATCCGCAGGACGAGCTTGCGGTCACCGACCCGATCGCGCAGCGCGCAGAGCCGCGTCTCGACGTCGGGCTGGTGGCCACGGTCGTGCAAGTAGCCGGCGTCGACGCCGAGAGCGTGCACGCCGACCTCGATCACCCGGCCCTCGTGGCGCACCGTGCTGCGCTCGTGGTCGACCTCCGCCCCGAGCAGCCGCTCGCAGCACAGCAGGAACGCGTCGGCCCACCGCCGCGACAGGAAGCCGGCGTGGTCGGCCCCGAGCACGCCGGTCAGCACGTCGCGGACGACCGCATCGGGCAGCAGCGAGAAGTAGTCCGGCATCGCCCACGGCGTGTGCATGAAGTGCCCGATGCGCAGATCGGGCCGCCGGTCGCGCAGCAGGCGGGGAGCGAGCGTGAGGTGGTAGTCCTGCACGACGACCGTGGCGCCCTCGGCGGCCTCCTCGTCGAGCGCGGCGGCGAACGCCCCGTTGTACTGGCCGTACGCGGCCCACTCCCGGCGGAACCGCTCGTCGAACCACGGCTGGTTGGGGGTGTCGTACAGCTGGTGGTTGACGAACCACAGCACCGAGTTGGCGATCGAGTTGTAGGCCCGGTGGAACGTGCTCGCCTCGATGTCGAGCATCCGCACCGCTGCCCCGCCGGTGTCGTGGCCCGCCTCGTCGAGCCGCCCCCTCGGTGCCCCGCGGGCGGCCGCCCGGTCGCCGTCGGACAGGGCCGCGCACACCCAGACGGCGGTGCCGCTCCGCGTCGCCGCGGTCATGCCGGAGACCAGGCCGCCGCCGCCACGCCGCCCCTCCAGGGCGCCCTCGTCGGTCCGGTGGAACGCGAGCGGTCCCCGGTTGGACGCGACGAGGACGGGAGCCGTGCGCACCGGCGGCTCCTGCGCGCGCATCGGCCGGGCATCGGGGGTGGGCTCTGGCCGGTGCGCGGGCATGGTTGGGAAGGGTAATTGGCCCGGTGCACGCGCGCCGGACGGAGGGGGTGCGCATGGCAGCGAACGGCAGGCAGGGCAGGCAGAGCGAGGAGCGCGGGGAGAGCGGGGACGGCTCCGGTAGCTCCGGTAGCTCCGGTGGCTCGGGCGACCAGAGCACCGGCACGGTCCTGCTCGCGATGGTGGCCAACGCCGTGATCGCGCTCGGCAAGATCGTGGTCGGCGCGGCGACCGGCTCCTCCGCGATGCTCTCCGAGGGGGCGCACTCGGTCGCCGACACGCTGAACGAGGGCTTCCTGCTCGCGGCCCTGAAGCGCAGCCGGCGCCGGCCGGACGCCCAGCACCCGTTCGGCTACGGCAAGGAGCGGTTCTTCTGGTCGCTGATCGCCGCCGTGGGGATCTTCGTCGCCGGTGCGGGCTTCTCGTTCGTGCAGGCGTACGAGGCGCTCACCGGGTCCGGCGGCGACGACGGGTCCTACCTGTGGGCCTACCTGATGCTCGCGGTCGCCGCCGTGCTGGAGGGCGTGTCATGGGCCAGGGCGGTGTGGCAGACCAGGCGCGAGGCGCAAGAGCGCCGCAAGGGCGTGATCCAGCACGTCCGCGAGTCGGCCGACCCGACGGTGAAGACCGTGGCCAGCGAGGACACCGCCGCGCTCGTCGGCCTTGCGCTCGCCTTCGGCGGCCTGGCGCTGCACCAGGCGACGGGGCACGTGCAGTGGGAGGGCGTCGCCTCGCTGCTGATCGCGCTGCTGCTGGTCGTCGTCGCGTACGCGCTCGCCCGCGACGCCAAGGGGCTGCTCATCGGCGAGGCGGCCGACGAGGCGACGAGGGACCGCATCTGCGAGCTGCTGACCGGCCACGACGGCGTGCAGGAGGTGATCGAGGTGCTCACCATGCGGGTCGGCAGCGACCAGGTGCTGGTCGCCGTCCGCCTCGACTTCCGCGCCGATCTCACGGCCGACGAGATCACCGGGCTCAGCAGCCGCATCGACCGCGACCTGCACGAGCAGGTGCCGGAGGTCTACCAGGTGTTCCTCGACGCCACGGACGCGGGCACCAGGGCAAGGGACCGCTATCCGGCCGGGGCGTCACGCATCGGTCAGGACGCCGCGGCGCGGCGGCGGGCGTAGCCGGGCACCGAGAGCATCGGCGGCCGCTCGTGCACCTCGACCTCGGTGGTCACCGCGGCGTAGCCGCCGTCCGCCCGCTCGAACTGGGTCAGGGCCGGTGCCGGGCCCGTGGTCATGCTCAGCCGCCCTTCGCTGGTGAGCCGGCCGAGGGCGGTGCACCAGATGGCCGCCGCCATGCGCCCGAGCGCCGCGTCGTCGCGGTTGCGATGGGCCCGCCGCCCGAGGTCGACCTGGGCCAGCGCGTCGAGGCCGACGAGGTCGAGCAGGTCGATCAGCATCGCGAGCTCGACGCCGTACCCGCAGACGAAGGGCAGCCGCTCGAGGACGTCGCGGCGGCCGGCGTACTCCCCGGCCAGCGGCTGGACGAAGCCGGCCAGCCGGGGCCAGTGCAGGTCGAGCAGGGGACGGGCGACGAGCTCGGTCACCCGCCCCCCGCCGGCCGGCAGCACGGTCGCGCCGGTGTCGAGAGCGCGGTCGTAGGTCGCCTTGACGAAGCCCACCGCCGGGTCGGTGAGCAGCGGCCCGAGCAGCCCGGTCACGAAGCGGGCGTCGAAGTCGAGCAGGTCGGCGTCGACGAAGACGAGCACGTCGCCGGTGGTGGCGTGCAGCGACTTCCAGAGGGCCTCGCCCTTGCCGTCCCTGGTGCCCAGCTCCGGCAGCACGTCCTGGTGCGCCAGGACGGTCGCTCCGGCCGCCGCGGCGACGCTCGCGGTGCCGTCGCCGGAGCCGGAGTCGATGACGACGAGCTCGTCGACCAGGCCGCAGCCGGCGACCAGCTCGCCGTGGATCGCCTCGACGATGGGGCCGATCGTCCGGGCCTCGTCGAGCGCGGGCAGCACCACGCTGACGGTGAGCGGGCCGGTGTCGCGGCGGTGCTTCGCGTCGAGCAGCGTCGCGAGCGGCCAGTCGGCCGCCGCCGACGTCCGGCGCTCGAACCAGCGGCGCACGTCCGGTCGCATCGCGTGGCTCCCTTCCCCAGCTTCTCCAGCGATGCTGGACGGTCCTCTCGCATTGACGAGCCACCGGATCTGACCAAGACTGGCAGGCGGCGAGCCGACCAGACGCACCCCCGTGGTTGCGTCCAGGTTAGCCACCGCAAACTACATATCGCTCATCCAGAGGGGCAGAGGGACCGGCCCGGCGAAGCCCCGGCAACCATCACGGACGTCTCCATCGCGAGGCCTCCCGTGACAGGTGCCAATTCCGGCCCATGGCGCGATCGGCCGTGGGAAAGATGAGAGGGCCTCGCTCATGACGACATCGACCGCCGTATCGTCCGCCATCGACGCGGCAGCGCAGTTCACCATGCACCTCAGCACGGGCCACGGCCCGAAGCGGATCGACGCGGTCGGGGGGACCGCGGGCGCGGCCGCCGGCCGGCCGTCGCCGGGTGCCCTCACGACCGGGATCGGGGAGTGAGGACGATGACCCTCGTGCCGGGCGCGCCCGTCGCCGGCGCCACGACCGATCCGGCCGGCTCGGCGGCGAGCGCCGGCCGGGTCCAGCCGCACCCGGTCGACCCGCGGCTGACGCGGCCGGCCGGGTTGCCGGCGCCGGTGCGGCGCGACCTGTTCGCCACCTATCTCGACCACATGCGCCGGCGGGCGGGCGCCGAGGCCGCCCCGCACCACCTCGCGCACGCCGACTTCTGCACCCGGCTGCGCATGCCGCCGCACATCGCCGACTCGCTGTGGGACCGCTGGATCAAGCACTACCTGCGCTACGGCCCCGACTGGTCGTGACCTGACCGGCCCGGGGCGCCCGTCAAAGCGGCCTCGACATCTCGATCTCGACGCTTCGCCTCGGGTAGAGCGGGTGCGGCTGGCTGCGGCCGGTCGGCACGAACCCGAGCCGGCGGTACGCGGCGACCGCCCGCGCGTTCTCCCTGGCGACCTCGAGCCGGATCTCGGTCGAGCCGCGCGCCGTTGCCCAGTCGAAGACCGGTGCGGCCAGCCGCTCCAGCAGCCCGCGCCCGCGGTGCGCAGGGCGGACGTACACCGACACCAGGTACGCGAGCCCCGACCGGTCGAGGTAGCCGCCGGCCTGGGCGACCCACGCCCCGTTCCCGGCCTCGGCGACGTAGAGCTGCCGATCGACCCCGCCGGCGTAGCGGTGCACCCGCTCCGTCCAGTACGAGAGCGGGTGGCGGCGGGCGTCCTCGATGCGCTCCAGGTAGGCGAGCGGCGCGTCGGCCAGCATCTCCAGCCGCAGGTCGCGCAGCCGTCCCGGATCGTCGGCGGCGGTGAGCGCGCGAACCGTCACGGGCTCGATCACGGGCTCCATCACGGCAGCAAGTCTCGCGCAGCGCGCGGGGGGCCGGGAAAGCCAGGGGAAGCCCGGGGAGGCCCCGGGAAGCTCTGTCGTCCTCGATGCCGGTTTCGCGCCCGATACTGTTGCCTTGATGCGGCGGATGTGTACGATCAGCGGCGGTCACAAGTTCTCGTGTCGTGTGCACACCAGCTCGCCACGCCCGCGGAACCGAATCGCGGGCCCTGCTGTCCACGGGGTCCGGTTCGAAGGAAGACCCGTCCTCGCGAGGTGTGAGGGTGAAGCACAACGTGGACAGGGAGCACAACGTGGCACAGGGCACAGTGAAGTGGTTCAACGCTGAGAAGGGCTACGGCTTCATCGCCGTCGATGGTGGCCCGGACGTGTTCGTCCACTACAGCGCCATCCTGGCCGAGGGCTACAAGAGCCTCGACGAGGGTCAGCGGGTGCAGTTCGAGATCAGCCAGGGCCAGAAGGGCCCGCAGGCAGACCAGGTTCGCCCGGTCTGACCCTCAGCACAGCCTCGGCACAGCTCAGCACAGTCTCGGTACAGCTCAGCACAGTCTCGGTACAGCTCAGCACAGTCTCGGTACAGCTCAGCACAGTCTCGGTACAGCTCAGCACAGTCTCGGTACAGCTCGGTACGGCCGACGGCCCGGCACCTCCGCGGGGGCGCCGGGCCGTCGTGCTCTCGCGCGGGGCGGCGGATCAGCCGCGCCCCGGCTCGTCCCCGAGCCGGGTGGCGCCGTCCTCGGGCTCGCCCTCGGACCGCCGAAGCGCCATGGCGGCCTCGCCCTCGATCGGCAGCGTGCCGGCGCCACCGCCGGTCATCGCGACGCCGGTCGCGCCGGGGCTCTCCGCCGCGGTGCCGATGCCGGGCGCGTCGGGGTAGGCCTCGGCGATCTCCTCCGGCGTCCTGGCCGCGCCCTCGGCGTCCGGCGTGGTGCCTGCGCTGCCGAAGCCGTACTCGGCCTCCGGGCTCGCCGCCCCGGTGGTGTCCGGCCGGCCGAACGGCAGCCCGTAGTACTCGTAGAGCGCCCAGACGTCCTCGCGACGCTGCCGGCTGGTCTTGTCGTCGTGGATCGACTCGGCCTCGCCGCCCTCGCGCTTGGTCTCCTCCTCGACCAGCTCCTCGCTGGTCAGGTCGACGTAGGGAGCCTTGCGGATCGTCGCCGCGTCGTAGGGCACCTGGAGCCGCCCGTCGACCGGCTCGGTGTCGCCGACCGGGACCAGGGACTTGCCGTGCAGCAGCCCGCCGCGGACCGCCACCCATGCCGGCCGCCCCGAGAAGGCGTCGCGGTGCACCTCGAGGACGTTGCCGACCTCCTTGCCCTCGCAGTCGACGACGACCGCGCTCTCCAGTGACTGCTCATCCAGCGCCATTGCTCGCTCCTGTCGGTGCGGAAGTGCTCTGCCGGTCGGGATACCCGACGAGCGCATGGATGACGCTGAATCGCAGGGCGAGGCTCTCTCGCCGGGCCGGGATACTGGGGACGTGCTGCTGCGCCCGGCGACCGCCGACGACCTCGACGCTGTCCTCGCCGTGCTCGACGAGGCGGCCGGCTGGCTGCACGACCGGTGCATCGACCAGTGGCCGGGCCGGTTCGACCGCGACTGGCTGGCCCCCGCACTGGCCGCCGGGGAGGTGCAGGCCGCGGTCGAGCGGGGGCGCATCGTGGGCACGTACGCGCTGGTGTGGGCCGACCCGGTGGTCTGGGGCGACCGTCCCGACCACGACGACGCTGGCTACGTCCACCAGCTGGCGGTGCGCCGCGAGCTCGCCGGGCGCGGCGTCGGGCTGCTGCTGCTCGCGCACGCCGGTGCGCTGGTCGCCGACGCCGGCCGGCGCTGGCTGCGGCTGGACTGCGTGGCGCACAACCGGGGGCTGCGGGCGTACTACGAGCGGGCCGGTTTCGCGCACTGCGGCGACGTCACCGACCTGCCGAGGACCCACCCGGCGTGGCGGGCGGCGAGCCGCTACCAGCGGCCAGTGGATGCCTGACGGTCCGGCCGCGAGCTTGCACTCGCGGTGCCCGAGTGCTAAGAATTCCTTAGCACTCCAACGAGTCGAGTGACAGACCGGGGCGGTGAGGCCGACCGGCGCGGGGTCCGCCCCGCGGCCGGGGAGCGGGCCGTCCGTCGCGGGCGCCGTGGCCCGGTCGCATCCGTGTCAGTGTTCGGATGGGGAGGACCACCGAATGGCCAAGATCATCGCCTTCGAGGAGGAGGCGCGCCGCGGTCTCGAGCGAGGCATGAACATCCTCGCCGACGCCGTGAAGGTGACGCTCGGCCCCAAGGGCCGCAACGTCGTGCTGGAGAAGAAGTGGGGCGCGCCCACGATCACCAACGACGGCGTGAGCATCGCCAAGGAGATCGAGCTCGAGGACCCGTACGAGAAGATCGGTGCCGAGCTCGTCAAGGAAGTCGCGAAGAAGACCGACGACGTCGCCGGTGACGGCACCACCACCGCGACCGTCCTCGCCCAGGCCCTGGTCAAGGAGGGCCTGCGCAACGTCGCGGCCGGCGCCAACCCGATGAGCCTCAAGCGCGGCATCGAGGCCGCGGTCGAGCGGGTGTCGGAGGCCCTCAGCCAGCAGGCGAAGGACGTCGAGACCAAGGAGCAGATCGCCTCGACCGCCTCCATCTCGGCGGCCGACACCACCGTCGGCGAGATCATCGCCGAGGCGATGGACAAGGTCGGCAAGGAAGGCGTCATCACCGTCGAGGAGAGCAACACCTTCGGCCTCGAGCTCGAGCTGACCGAGGGCATGCGCTTCGACAAGGGCTACATCTCGCCGTACTTCGTGACCGACCCCGAGCGCATGGAGGCCGTCCTCGACGACCCCTACCTGCTCATCGTCAACTCGAAGATCTCCGCGGTGAAGGACCTGCTGCCGATCCTCGAGAAGGTCATGCAAAGCGGCAAGCCGCTCGCGATCATCGCCGAGGACGTGGAGGGCGAGGCCCTCGCGACGCTGGTCGTCAACAAGATCCGCGGCACGTTCCGCAGCGTGGCCGTGAAGGCCCCCGGCTTCGGCGACCGCCGCAAGGCCATGCTGGGCGACATCGCGATCCTGACCGGCGGCCAGGTCATCAGCGAGGAGGTCGGCCTCAAGCTCGAGACCACCGGCCTCGACCTGCTCGGCCGGGCCCGCAAGGTCGTCGTCACCAAGGACGAGACCACGATCGTCGAGGGCTCGGGCGACGCCGACCAGATCGCCGGGCGGGTCAACCAGATCCGCGCCGAGATCGAGAAGTCCGACAGCGACTACGACCGCGAGAAGCTCCAGGAGCGGCTGGCCAAGCTGGCCGGCGGCGTCGCGGTCATCAAGGTCGGTGCCGCGACCGAGGTCGAGCTGAAGGAGCGCAAGCACCGCATCGAGGACGCGGTCCGCAACGCGAAGGCCGCCGTCGAGGAGGGCATCGTCGCCGGGGGCGGCGTGGCGCTGCTCCAGGCGTCGGTGAGCGCGTTCGAGAAGCCGCTCGACCTGCAGGGCGACGAGGCGACCGGTGCCAGGATCGTGCAGATCGCGCTCGAGGCGCCGCTCAAGCAGATCGCCGTCAACGCCGGCCTCGAGGGCGGCGTGGTGGTCGAGAAGGTCCGCGGGCTCGAGCCCGGCTGGGGCCTCGACGCGGCCACCGGCGAGTACGTCGACATGGTGGGCTCGGGCATCATCGACCCGGCCAAGGTCACCCGCTCGGCGCTGCAGAACGCCGCGTCGATCGCCGGCCTGTTCCTCACCACCGAGGCGGTCATCGCCGAGAAGCCGGAGAAGAACCCCGCCCCCGCGGGTGGCGGCGGCGGCGGCATGGGCGACATGGACTTCTGAGTCCTGACGCAGCACGCGAAAGCGGTACGAGGGCGGTCCCGGAAGGGGCCGCCCTCGTCGCGTTCCCCGCGTCACGGAGCTCGGAGCGCGGGGCGGCGAAATTGTCGGTGGCCCCGCGTAGCGTGTGCGCTCATCAGCCCACCAGGAGGAGAGAGAATGACCACGTTGCCCGACCGTCCCCACACCGCCTTGCTCGTCATCGACGTCCAGAACGACGTCGTGGCCGGCGCGCACGACCGCGACGGCGTCATCGCCAACATCGCTTCCCTGGTCGACAAGGCCAGGGCGCAGAGCGTGCCCGTCGTGTGGGTGCAGCACTCCGGCGACAACCTGGTCGAGGGCAGCGACGGCTGGCGCTACGTCCCGGAGCTGGCGCAGGAGCAGTCCGAGCCGGTGGTGCACAAGCACTACGGCGACTCCTTCGAGGCCACCGACCTCGAGGCGGTGCTCGCGGAGCGCAAGGTGGGGCGGCTGATCGTCGCCGGCGCTCAGACCGACGCCTGCATCATGTCCACGCTGCACGGCGCGATCGTCCGGGGCTATGACACGACGCTCGTCGCCGACGCCCACACCACCGAGGACCTCACCGAGTGGGGCGCTCCACCGCCCGACAAGGTCATCGACCACGCCAACCTGTACTGGAAGAACTACGACGCCCCCGGCCGGCAGGCGGGGACGGTGAGCACCGGCTCGGTCGACTTCGGCTGAGGGCTCGCTGATCCAGCTCGCCTGGCGTCGCGCATCTCGGCGGCCGGCCGCTACAGGTCGCCGACCTGGGCCACCGGCAGCCCGGTGCGGTGGCACACCCAGAACGGGTCGGGGCCGAGGTCCGGCTCGACGAGCAGCGGGTGGTCGGGGTGCTCGGGGCAGCGCGGCCACCGGTCGTCGGCCGTCTCGTGCACGGCGTCCTGCACGTCCTGGGCCAGCAGGCCCGGCACGTGCGGCGCCCCGTCCGGCCACTGGGTCAGCCACCACCGGCGATGGGCGAGGCCGTGGTCGAGGGCGCGGGCGGCGGCAGCCGTCCAGGCGCCGGTCGCCTCCAGGTCGTGCCGGACCGCCTCGGCGGCCGCCGCCAGCACGTCGTCCGCCGGCATCAGCCCTCGTCGAGCTGCCGGCCGGCGAAGTACATCAGCGGGTCGGACAGCAGCTCGATGCCGATGCCGTCCGGGTCGCGGAGGTAGAGCGACTCCTCGATCCCGCGATCGGGCCCGCTGTAGGCGACGCCTGCCTCGTCGAGCTTGGCCCGCAGCTGCGCATGCCGCTGCGGCGGCACCGCGATCGCGATGTGCTGCACGGAGCCGATCGACTCGACTCCTCGCTCGAGCCCGAGCCCGGGGAAGTCGAAGAAGCCGAGCAGCGTCTTGTTGCCGAGGTCGAAGAAGAAGTGCGACGACCCGGGGTAGTCGCGGTTCTCGACCAGCTCGGCGAGCGGGAAGCCGAGCAGGCCCTGGTAGAACTCGATCGTCCGCTCGACGTCGTGGCAGATCAGCGCCGCGTGGTGGATGCCGCGGCCGTTGGTCGCCGGTCGTTCGCCGAGCGGCAGCAGGTAGCGCTTGCGCAGCTCGGCCCGGCGCGCCTCGAGCTCGGCGCGCTCTGTCTCGGTGGGTTGCGCCATGGCCATCTCCTCCCGCCGCCGTCCGACCAGCATAGGACGGCGGTGAGCGCCGTCCGGTGGCCTCGGACGAGTCCTCGCCTCGCCGGTGGCTCAGTCGCCGGCGAGGATGTCGTCGGCGTCGATGATCTCGTACGCGTAGCCCTGCTCGGCGAGGAAGCGCTGCCGGTGCGCGGCGTACTCCTGGTCGAGGGTGTCGCGGGCGACCACCGAGTAGAACCGCGCCGGCCGGCCGTCGCTCTTGGGGCGCAGGATCCGGCCGAGGCGCTGCGCCTCCTCCTGCCGCGACCCGAACGTGCCCGACACCTGGATGGCGACGGCGGCCTCCGGCAGGTCGACGGAGAAGTTGGCCACCTTGCTGACGACGAGCGTCATGACCTCGCCCTGCCGGAACGCCTCGAACAGGCGCTCGCGCTCGGCGGTGCGGGTCTCGCCCTTGATGACCGGGCAGCCGATGTCGGCGCCGAGCTCGTCGAGCTGGTCGAGGTACTGGCCAATGACGAGCGTGCGCTCGCCGCGGTGCCGCTCGACCAGCCGCTCGACGACCCTGGTCTTGGTGCGGGTCGTCGCGCCCACCCGGTAGCGCTCCTCCGGCTCCGCGGTCGCGTAGTCGAGCCGCTCGGCCTCGGTGAGCGTCACGCGCACCTCGATGCACTCGGCCGGCGCGATGTAGCCCTGCGCCTCGATGTCGCGCCACGGCACGTCGAAGCGCTTCGGCCCGATGAGGGAGAAGACGTCGCCCTCGCGCCCGTCCTCGCGGACCAGCGTGGCGGTGAGCCCGAGCCGGCGCCGCGACTGGATGTCGGCGGTGAAGCGGAACACCGGCGCCGGCAGCAGGTGCACCTCGTCGTAGATGATGAGTCCCCAGTCGCGCGCGTCGAACAGCTCCAGGTGCGCGAAGACGCCCTTGCGGCGGGTCGTCATCACCTGGTACGTCGCGATCGTGACCGGCCGGATCTCCTTGCGCTCTCCGGAGTACTCGCCGATCTCCTCCTCGGTCAGCGTCGTCCGCCGCAGCAGCTCGCTCTTCCACTGCCGGGCCGCGACCGTGTTGGTGACGAGGATCAGCGTCGTCGACTTGGCGAGGGCCATGGCGGCGGCGCCGACGAGCGTCTTGCCGGCCCCGCAGGGCAGCACGACGACCCCGCTGCCGCCGGCCAGGAACGCCTCGGCCGACTGGTGCTGGTACGGGCGGAGCGCCCAGCCGTCCTCGACGAGGTCCATCGAGTGCGCCTCGCCGTCGACGTAGCCGGCGAGATCCTCCGCCGGCCAGCCGATCTTGAGCAGCGCCTGCTTGAGGAAGCCGCGCTGCGACGGGTGCACGACGACCGTCTCGTCGTCGAGGCGGGCACCGAGCATCGGCTGGATCTTCCGGCTGCGCAGCACCTCCTCGAGCACGGCCCGGTCGATCGAGCGCAGCACGAGGCCGTGCACGGGCGAGTTGGCCAGCTGCAGCCGGCCGTACCGCGCCATCGTCTCGGCGATGTCGACCAGCAGCGCGTGCGGCACCGAGTAGCGCGAGTAGCGCAGCAGCGTGTCGACGACCTGCTCGGCGTCGTGGCCGGCGGCGCGCGCGTTCCACAGCCCGAGCGGCGTGACCCGGTACGTGTGCACGTGCTCGGGCGCGCGCTCCAGCTCGGCGAACGGCGCGACGGCTCGCCGGCACTCGCCGGCCAGCGGATGGTCGACCTCGAGCAGCAGCGTCTTGTCGGACTGGACGATCAACGGTCCGTCGGTAGGCATCCCACCCAGTCTAGGTAGCCGCGTGCGCCGGGGTCACCGGCTCGCCGGCCGGTCGCGGCCGCCGGGGCCGGCGATATGGATTCGTACCGCCGTCCGGATGCACTGACAGTGAACTGGCCGTCACGCACGGCAGGCCTTCTCATTGCGCCAACGCGTGCCTGGCCGCAGTGGGACGCTCCGGATCGCTGGTGCGATCTATAGGGGTGGGCCATGGGCAGGGTGCGGTCGCTCGCGGGTGCGCTTCTCGGCGCCGTTCTCGTTGCGTCCGGCCTCACTGCCGTCCAGGCGGCGCCGGCTTCGGCCGCAACGACGCTGATGGCCGACTGGCAGCTGAACGAGCCTGCCGGATCGGCCGTGATGGTCGACGGCACGGGCCGTCACAACGGGGCCATCAGCCCGGATGCGGCTGCCAACGGCCTCACGCTGAACGGCTCGTACTATGACTGGTCCCTCCGCTGCCCGGCTTGCCCGCCGGCCCAGCCGCCCAGGGTCGTCCAGGTGCCGGACTCGTCGGAGCTGGAGATCCCCGACGCGAGCGTGACCCAGACCATCGAGCTCCGGTTCAGGACCCCCAAGGGCTACGGCAACATGCTCCAGAAGGGGCAGGCGCTCGACGCCGGTGGCCAGATCAAGATCGAGAACCCCAACGGCTACACGCAGTGCGTCTACATCGGCGCCAACGGGTCCTACGTCGCTGTCCCGTCGCCCGTCCAGCTCAACGACAACAAGTGGCACGTCTTCCGGTGCGTGCACGCCTCGAAGCAGATCCAGGTATGGGTGGACGGGGTCGAGGTCGCGTCGAAGAATGCCGTCACCGGCTCGATCAACAACAGCAAGCCGCTCGTGATCGGGGGCAAGAGCCACTGCGACCAGATCACCATCACCTGCGACTACTACACCGGAGACATCGACTGGGTGCGGATCTACCGCGGCGACGGGGCACTGACGGATCTCCCCCCGACGGCGTCGTTCACCTCGGCATGCGCGGGGCTCGCCTGCACCTTCGACGGGTCGGCCTCCTCGGACCCGGAAGGCCTGGCGCTGTCCTATCTGTGGGACTTCGGTGACGCAGGAGCGTCCACGTCGGCGGCTCCGCGCCATGCCTTCGCCCAGGCGGGCAGCTACAGCGTCAAGCTGACCGTCACCGACCCGGGGGGGCACAGCGGGACGCTCACCCGGCAGATCACCGTGACCGCGACATCCGGATCCGTGGCATTCCGCGCGGCGGCTTCGTCGAACGGCAACGCGATCGCGCCGACGGTCACCATCCCTCAGGGCGTGCAGGCAGGCGATTCGCTGCTGCTCCTGGCATCGACGAACCGCGATGCCACGATGACGACTCCGAGTGGATGGACCCTCCTCGGGACCCGGTCCGATCCCCCCGACATCACGTCGTGGCTGTTCACTCGGATGGCCCCGTCCGGCGCCGCCGGGTCAAAGGTCACCATGTCCCTGGACGCATACTCCAAGACGAGCCTCACCCTGCTCGCCTACTCCGGCGCCGGGGCGGTCACCACGGCCGCGTCGGCGGCTGAGACGGACGTCGTGAGCCGGACGACCCACCTGGCGCCGCCGGTGCCGGTGCCTGCTGGTGGCTCGTTGGTGGTCAGCTCCTGGGTGGACAAGTCCGGCACGGACCACGGCTGGACCCTGCCCTCCTCGGTGACGCTTCGCAACGCCAACGCCGGTACGGGCTCAGGTGCCCTGTCGGCGGTCACCGGGAGCTCCGGACCGGTATCCGGGGGGACCTGGCCGGGACTCACCGCAACCTCGGGCGTGGCTTCGGTCAAGGAGGTCAGCTGGTCGATCGTCGTCCCTCCGGCGTGACCGGCTGCGAGGGCTCCGGGACGGTTCGCCGTGGCTCACACGGTCAGGACGACCTTCCCGCGTGCATGCCCCTCGCTCAGGTACCGAAAGGCGTCGGCGATCTCGGTCAGCGGATAGCTCCGGTCGATGACGGGCCGCACCGTCCCGGCCTCGAGCATCTCGCGCAGCGCGTCGAGGTCGGGCCGGTTGAACCGCGCGACGAAGAAGGCCGCCTTCCTGCGACTGCCGAGGGCGCGGACGAGCATCGCGGCGCTGTGGCTCCCCGGGCCGAGGAGCCGGTTGGTCTTGGGGCCGCCGACGAGGACGACCGTCGCGCGCGGTGCGAGCGCGCGCTCGCAGTCCGACCACGGCCGGCTCCCCGCGATGTCGAGCAGCACGTCGTACCGCCCGCCCGAGCGGGTGAAGTCCTCGTGGGCGTAGTCGATCACGCGGTCGGCGCCGAGCGATCGCACGAGCTCGACGTTGCCCGTGCTGCACACGGCGGTCACCTCGGCTCCGAGCGCCTTGGCGATCTGGACGGCGAAGGTGCCCACTCCTCCCGATGCGCCGTTGATCAGCACCCGGTGCCCTGCGCGCACCTGCCCCTTGTCGCGCAGGCCCTGCAGCGCGGTGAGCCCCGCGAGGGGCACAGCCGCTGCTTCCTCGAACGTCAGGTTGGCCGGCTTGCGCGCGACCGTGCGCGCGCACACCTGCTCGGCGAACGCCCCGCTGCGGCCGCCGAGGACCTCGTCGCCCGGCCGGAACTGCGTGACGTCCTTGCCGACCGCCTCGACCGTGCCGGCGAAGTCGGTGCCCACCAAGCGGGAGCGCGGCTGCCGCAGGCCGGTCAGGGCGCGCCCGAGGTAGGGCGTGCCCGTCACCGCGAACCAGTCCGCGGGATTGACCGAGACCGCGCGCACGCGCACGAGCACGCCGTCGTCGACGAGGGCGGGCACCGGTACGTCCGCGCGCTCGAGGACGTCGGGGGCTCCGTACCTGTCGCGGACGACCGCCGTCATCGTGCCTGCCATCGGCGTGGCTCCTCTCAGGCCGGGGCGTCGTCGTCGACCGGAGCGACGCCGATGATCCGGTGGATCATGAAGGTACGGATCGAGCTGGTGCGGTGGTCGTACGCGACCACCTGGCCCCCGTCGACCCGGCGGGGCTCGATCATGCGCTGCGAGGCCTCGCCCTCGGCGTTGAGGTAGCCGATCCACACCAGCCGGCCGTCCAGCGCGGCCTGGCGCAGCACGACCATCGCCTCGGCCGGTCCGGCCGGCCGGGGCAGCCGGGGCATCGAGGTCGCCACCCGGTCGCCGGCCCGCACGGCCCGCACGGCCGACACGAGCAGCGCGGGGGCCAGGGGCGGCGGCACGTGGGCCCGTGGGGGACGGGCTCGCGCAGGGGCGCGCCGGGCGTCCGGCCGGTGCAGGACGACATCGCCCTCCGGCGACTCGGCCACCGGTGCGTGGCCCATCGCCCGCAGCACCTCGAGGGTGCGGTCGACCGGTGCCCGGACGGCGAGGACGGTCGGCGCGAGCATGCGCGGCCGCAGCGGCTCGGCCTTGCGGGAGGCGACGATCTCCTGCAGGACGGCCGGGTCGTCGCTGCGGACGTACGCCTGCGCGGTGCCCACCCGGATCCGCCCGTGACGGCGGGCCACGTCGTCGATGAGGTAGTGCAGCGGCTGCGGCACCGGCGTCCGCGAGCGCCGGTCGAGCAGGTCGTGCAGCTCGGCCGCGCTGCGCCCGGCGTCGAGGGCGCGGCGCACCGACGCCTCGCTGAACCGGTAGACGGTCGCGGCGCCCTTGCTCTCGACGTCGGCGGCGAGGTGCAGCTCGCGGGCCAGCTCCGGCACGAGCGGTCCGGGGGCGACGGCCGTGAGGTCGGCCTGGACGAGGACGTGGTCGACCGGCTCGGGCAGCAGCGGCTCGAGCGCGGCCGCCGCGGCGGCCGGGTCGCCGGCCAGCAGGTGCCGCGCGGGCGTCGACAGGGCACCGGCACCGGTCACGCCGAGCGCCTCCGCCTCGGCGAGGGTCCACCGCACGTGGTCGGCGGTCCGGCCGGCATGGCGCCGCGGCGCGAGCCACTGCACGTCGGCGGCCAGCGATTCGATGCCGGCCGACGTGCCGGGCGGCAGGCCGGCGAGCAGGCCGAGCGTCGCCTCGCGCACCGCCGGCCCGGTCACGCGCTCGATCTCGGGGCTCAGCGCGACGAGGGTGCGGTCCCGCTCGTCCTTGCTGCCCACCAGGCCGGGCGTCCTCGTGGTGGTGAGCCAGGCATCGGCGAGCCCGGCCCAGCGCCGCGCCGGGTCGCCGCGCCGCCAGGCGTCGAAGGCCGGCGACGGCAGCCAGACCGCGTCGGCGTCCCCGCTCGGGGCCACCAGCCCGGCGGCGTAGGCGACCTCGACGTAGAGCGCGGTGAGCGCGTCGTCGAGGTCGAACGCGCGGGCCGTGCGGCGCAGCTCGCGCACGCCGAGCCCGCCCGAGCGCAGCATCGCGGGCGGGTCGAGCCCCCACCAGTCGAGCAGGTCAGTCACCGCCCGCACCGTTGCGAAGGCCTGGCCGGCCGCGGTCCGTTCGACCAGCCGGACGGGGCGCTCGGTGACGTCGAGCGGCCGGCGGTCGGCGTGGCCGGGCGGGAAGACCTGCCCGTCGCGCAGGGCCAGCCCGACCTCGCGCGGCACCACCACGGTGTCGGGGTCGACGGCGGCCAGGAGCCCCAGCCGGAGCAGCCGGCGCCAGACCGGCGCAGCGGCGTCCTCCCCTGGATCGGGCAGCGGACGCAGCGCGTCGGTGACGCTGCCCACCGGCGACCACGTCAGCTTGCCGAGCAGGTGGCGCTCGTCAGCGCCGAGGCCGGCGACCAGCGCGCGCACGGCCCCGCCGTCGCGGAGGCGCCCGGCCACCTGCGCAGCCGCGGTCAGGGCGTCCGGCGCCGGCGGCAGGTCGAGCGCGGCCAGCAACGGCCGCCACAGCGCCGGCGGGTAGCGCGACACCAGCGTCAGGACCGGCGGCCCGAGCCGGGCCGGCATCGTCAGCAGGTCGCGGGCGACCCGTACGAGGTGCAGGTCGTCCTCGCCCCAGACCAGCGCCAGCCCGCGCAGGGCGGCCACGGCGGCGGCGAGCTCGCCGGGTGGGCCGAGCTCGTCGCCGACGAAGGCGGCCAGCTCGGCACGGCCGACCGGCTCGTCGAGCAGGGCGATCGCCTCGAGGACGGCGAGCCGGTGCCGGTCGAGGCCGTCCAGCGCGCGCAGCACGGAGCCCCTGGTGGCCGCCCGCGCGGCGAGCGCGGCGAAGTCGGGCGGCACCGGGTTGGCGAGGTCGGGCCGCGCCGCCAGCAGGCTCGTGAGCTCGTCGTCGGTGCGGGCGCGCAGCCACTCCGCCAGGCTGCGAGGGCTGTCCATCTTGACGTCACCGTAGCCTTGGGGCGTGACGTACGGATACGACGGCAGCGGTGGCGGCGATGACCAGGTGCGCGGGCTTCCCGTCCCCCGCGGCACGGTCACGAGGTCATGGGCGCGGATCGTGCTGGCCTACACCGACCCCGACGCCCGCGACGGCTTCCCCGCCGACCTCACCGATCTGCTCGTCGTGGGCGCCGGCGCGCCCGTCGAGTCCGCCGTGCGGGTGGTCGGCGGGCTCGACGTCGACTCGCTGGACGATGCCAACGACCTCGACCTGGACGAGGCGGAGGAGGCGGCGTACGACCTGCTCCTCGGCCTGCGCTCCGACCTCGTCGCCGACGTCGTGCTGAACGGCGACGGGGAGCCGGGCGCGCTCGTCGCCACCGCGCGCTCGCTCGACCGGGCGTTCGACGCCCTGCTGGACGCGATCGACGGGCTGACGCTGGACGACCTCGACGCCTATCGCGCGGCCGCCGCGAGGCGCTAGGACCCGTCGAGCAGCCGCTCGAAGCGGTCCCGGCCGGGCACGGGGAGCAGCGGGTAGCCGAGGATCACGTGCAGGTTGCACATCGCGAGCACGTACGAGTGCTCGAGCAGGTCGACGGTGACCTCGCGGCCGAGGCTGCGCAGCACGGTCGGCACGAGCGGGCTGCGCGCCGCCATCGCCGCCCACCATTGCCTCGACGCCTCGGTGTCGCCGAGCGCGGCGATGACCTGCTCGGCGCGCGCCGCCCGGTCGGGGAAGCGAGGGTCGTGCCGGAAGGCGTCGGCGGCGCCGTACGGCGACTGCGCGATGTGCACGAGCGCGCCGCGCGTCCCCGTGCCGGAGGCCGCCGCCTCGTCCCATTCCTCGACCAGCGCGCTGCGCCGGACCTTCGTCGTCACGTCGTACATCACGTCGTTCACCCGCGCGAGGGTCGCGAACTCGGCGACGACGGCGAGCAGCATGCGGCGCAGGCCGGACCAGCCAGGCGGGCTCGACCCGTTGACGACGATCACCTCGTCGACGCCGGGGTTGGCGATCCGCGGTCCCAGCGCATGCGCGCGGCGGCCGAGCCCGTCGAACCACTGGTCGGCCATGTTGTCGTAGACGCCGCCGTCGCTCAGCACGACGTGCCCGACGTCGCCCGGCTGCCCGGGCGCGGGATGCCCGCCCACGAACCTGAACTGGCCGGCCGGGAGCCGGCGCGCCGAGAACGCGACCGGGAGGCAGGCAGAGCACTGGACGGCGGTCGCCAGCGAGAGCTCCGCCGGCTCGCCCATGCCGAGCCGGTAGGTGTAGACGAAGCGCGGCGCGAAGTACAGATGCAGTGCGGACTGCAGCTCGGTGGCGCAGATGACGTGGTCGACCGAACGGACGATGTCGGCGAGCCGCGTGCGCCGACCATCTGGCGCGAAGTACCGCCGGGCCAGCGCCCGCTCCACCATCCGGCTGCGCAGCTCGAAGACCTGGAGCGCCACGACGATGACGACGAAGCCGCCGGCCAGCAGCGGCACCGTCACGCCGAGGCCGAGGTCGAGGAAGGCGAGCACGACCGCGGCCAGCATCGCGAGCAACCCGAGCAGCGCGCCTCCGATGTCGGCGACCACGTACCACGTCGGCACCGGGCTCCAGGCGTGCGAGCCCTTGGTGGCGACGTCGCGGACCAGCGGCACCATCGCCGCATCGAAGGAGGCCGTGTCGGTCTCGCCGAGGTCGAGCTCCTGCGCCACGTACGCGTTGGTGATCGAGCCGCCCGACACGGAGGAGACCGCACCGACCTCCGCGCTCTTGCCCGCGTCGACGAGGTAGAGCAGCGTGCCGAGCCCCCACAACGTCGCCCGGTTGCCGCCGCCCGATATCGCCACGCCGATGTGCCGACTCATCCCCACCTCCACGCCAGCGACCGCACGACCGAGCAGGCCGGACGAGCCGGCTCGGCTGGCCGGGCTGCCGGTCGTGTCGCGAGACTAGCCGCGTCCGTCGCGCCACTGGCGGCGCGACTCGCGGTTGATCTGCCGGTCGGCGCGCCAGATCGACGCGAGCAGCGCGACCCCGCCGGCGGCGGCGAGCAGGAAGCAGACGATCGCGATGGCCGGGTAGCCGAGGATGCGCACGTCGGTGGGCACCTTGACGAGCAGCGCCGCACCGACGATCAGCGCAGCGATGACGAGGCCCATGGTGAGCCGGTTGGCCAGCTTCTGCAGGCCGCGCAGCAGTTGCGCCTCGTCGATGGCGTGCACCCTGAGCTCGAACTCGCCCTTGGTCAGCGCGTCCATCATCCTGTTCACGCGACCGGGGAGCTGGACGGCGAAGTCCTTCGCCTCCATCGCCGAGGCGAGCATGCTGCCGAGGTCGGGCCGCATCTGCGCGCTCATCAGCGCTCCGGTGTGCCGGCGGATCGCGGCCACCGGCTCGAACTCGGGATCGAGCGCATGGGCGACCTGATCGAGGTTGAGCAGGGTCTTGCCGAGCATCGCGAGCTCCGGCGCCGGGCGCAGGTCGCAGTCCCCGCAGGACTTGGCGATGCGCAGCAGCACCGAGCCGGCGTTGATCTGCTCGAGCCGCAGGGCAGCGTTGCGCGCGACGAGGTCGGCGATCTCGGCCCGGAAGGCGCCCTCGTCGAAGCTCTGGCCCACCTGCCCGATCGCGACCGCTGCGTTCGCCGCCTCGTCGCCGTTGCCGTCGCCGATGGCGACCAGCAGGCGGACGAGCTTGTCGCGCAGCCTCGTCGGCACCCTCGCCACCTGCCCGAGGTCGATGAGGCCGAGCTTGCCGTCGGGGGTGAGCAGCACGTTGCCGGGGTGCGGGTCGGCGTGGAAGAAGCCCTCGACCAGCACCTGCTTGAGGTAGGCGGAGAACAGCTCGTCGGCGAGCCCTGCACCGTCGACGTCGAGCAGGACGACGGGGCTCACGTCGGTGATCTTGTGGCCGGGCACGAGGTCCATCGTCAGCACCCGGCTGGTCGTGAGGTCGGCCACCGGCTGCGGCACCACGATCCGCCGGTGGTCGGCGAGCGTGGCGGCCAGCGCGCGCAGGTTCTCCGCCTCGCGCGCGTAGTCGAGCTCGCGGGACAGCGCGCGCCCGAACTGCTCGAGCAGGTCGCCGAAGCCGTACCGCCGGCCCAGCGCGGTGTGCCGGTCGAGCCAGCCGGCCAGCTCTCCCAGCACCTCCATGTCGCTCCGCACCCGGTCGCGGATGCCAGGCCGCTGCACCTTCACCACGACCTGCCGGCCGCTGCGCAGCTCGGCCCGGTGCACCTGCCCCAGCGAGGCCGACGCCATCGGGCGCTCGTCGAAGCGGGCGAACGCCCTGGACAGCCGCACGCCGAGCTCGGCGGTCACGACCTCCTCGATGTCGCCGAACGGCACGGGCTCGACGTCGTCCTGCAGCCGGCCGAGCGCCTCGACGTACGCCGGTGGCAGCAGGTCGACGCGGGTGGAGAGCAGCTGGCCGAGCTTGACGTACGTCGGCCCCATCCGCTCCAGGTCGGCGGCGAGGCCGAGGGCCTCCTCGGTCGGCTCGGCGCCGCCGGGAGCCGTCGCCGCGTCGGAGGGCAGCGAACCGTCCCAGCCGATGTCGCGCACCACGTCCGAGCGGCCGTGCTTGATCAGCAGCCGGGCGAGGTCGCCGTAGCGCGCCAGGTGGGACGGCGAGAGCGACGAAACCATGGGTTGCTTCTCCCACGGGCAAGCCGGACCTAACCTCGGCGACCGGCTGACCGGCCCGCGGCGGCGATGGCTACCGTTCGGCCATGACCCGCGACCTCGACCCGGACGTCCTCGCGCACTACGACCGGGGCGATGAGCGTGGCCGGCTCACCGACGAGCCGTCGCTGGAGCGGCTGCGCACGGAGGCGCTGCTCGAGCGGCTGCTGCCGCCGGCGCCCGCCCGGGTGCTCGACGTGGGCGGCGGCCCCGGCACGTACGCGGCGTGGCTGGCCGGGCGCGGCTACGCCGTCCGCCTCGTCGACCCGGTGCCGCTGCATGTCGAGCAGGCACGGGCGCACGGGACGTTCGAGGCCTCGCTCGGCGACGCGCGCGCCCTGGCCGAGCCCGACGCCGCGTACGACGCGGTGCTGCTGCTCGGCCCGCTCTACCACCTGCCGGCGCGCGCTGACCGGGTGGGCGCCCTGCGCGAGGCTGCGCGCGTCGTGGTGCCGGGCGGCCTCGTCGTGGCGGCGGCGATCTCGCGGTTCGCCAGCATGCTGGACATGACCTACCGCCGGATGCTCGGCGAGCCCGCGGCGGCCACGATGGTGCGCGCCGACCTCTCCGACGGGATGCACCGCAACCCCGGCCGCATCGAGGGGTGGTTCACCACCGCGTACTTCCACCGGCCGCAGGAGCTGCCGGGCGAGCTGGCCGACGCCGGGCTCACCGGCATCGACGTGCTGGCGGTGGAGGGCCCGGGCGGCTGGCTGCCCGGCGTGGCCGCGCTGCTGCGCGTCGAGGCCGAGCGGGACGTGCTGCTCGAGCTCACGGCCATGGTGGAGTCCGAGCCGTCGATGCTCGGCGCCTCCGCGCACCTGCTGGCCATCGGCCGCCGTCCGGGGCGACGATGACCGCAGTGCCCGTCACCCCGACGCAGCAGGAGCGCGCATGAGCGACCCGTACGCCGACGAGGCCGACGAGCAGGGCGGCGACCCGGCCTGCTGGCTCGACCGGGTGTGCGCGGCGTGCGGGCGGCTCGTCGAGTCCGGCGACTCCTGCCCCGCCTGCGGGGCGCAGCTGGGCCAGGAGCCGACGGAGCCGACGGAGCCGACCTAGTAGCGGACGATGCGGGCGTGGGTGCGCCGCTCGACCTCGGCGACCAGCGCGTCGAAGTTCCCGTACATGCCCGACAGCACGGTGATGCGCTTGTGGTGGCTCTTGAAGCGGGTGGCGAAGCGGCGCTGGAACGGCCCCGGCGCGGGCGCCACCTCCACCAGATCGTCGAAGTAGATGGGGGTGACCCGGGCCGGCGAGACGAACTCGATCAGGCCCTCGTCGCGCACCCGCACGGTGAGGACCTGGAACCGCGAGAGCACGACGAACGCGACCCCGTAGGCGAGGAAGAACGCCCACAGCAGGAACGCCGTACCACCGGCGCTGATGAGCGCGATCATCACGGCGACGAGCCACGCGATCGGGAACCAGGTCAGCAGCGCCCGCCAGCCGCGCCGCATGACGAAGTCGTGCGTGGCGGCGGTTCGCGCGTTGGTCACGGCTCAGAGCATAGGGACGCGGCGGGGACGGTGCGGGGACTTGGCCGGTCGATCGCCGCCTGGCCACGTACGCTCGTCGGGTGCCTCATCACCCGCTGACGGTCGGCTTCGACCTCGACATGACCCTCGTCGACTCGCGGGCCGGCGTGCGCGAGGCGTACCTCCGGCTCTCCGAGCGCACCGGCACGCCGATCGACGCCGACGCGGCGGTCGCGCGGCTGGGGCCGCCGCTCGAGCGCGAGATCGCCCGCTGGTTCCCGGCCTGGGAGGTGGCGGCGGCCGTCAGCGGCTACCGCGAGATCTACGCCACCACCTGCCGGACGGGGACGGTCCCGCTGCCCGGCGCGGCCGAGTCGCTCGCGGCCGTGCGCGCCGCCGGCGGCCGGGTGGTCGTCGTCACCGCCAAGGCCCCGGCGCTGGCCGAGGCCTGCCTCGACGCGGCCGGCCTCTCCGCCGACGCCGTCGTCGGCCTGCGCTGGGGAACCGGCAAGGGCGAGGCGCTGGCCGAGCACGGCGCCACCGCGTTCGTCGGCGACCACCTCGGCGACGTCGAGGGCGCGCGGGCGGCCGGTGCGACCGCCGTGGCCGTCGCCACCGGGCCGGTGCCGGCCGACCGGCTGCGGGCCGCCGGCGCCGACGTGGTGCTCGGCTCGCTCGCCGAGTTCCCGGCCTGGCTGGACGACCACCGCACGCTGCCCGAGCGGCTCGCCGCCCTCGAGGGGCAGCTGCGCTCGCTCGGCACCGTCTGCGTCGCGCTGTCCGGTGGCGCCGACTCCGCCTTCCTGCTCGCGGCCGCCGTCCGGGCGCTCGGCGCGGACCGCGTCCTCGCCGCGACGGCGGTGAGCGGCAGCCTCGCCTCCACCGAGCTGGCCGGTGCCGAGCAGCTCGCCGGCTCGCTCGGGGTCCGGCACATCGCGGTGCCGACGCGGGAGATCGAGCGGGAGGGCTACCGGGCCAACGCCGGCGACCGGTGCTACTTCTGCAAGGCCGAGCTGCTCGACGTGCTCGGCCCGCTGGCGCGCGAGGCCGGTCTCGCCGCGGTCGCCACCGGCACCAATGCCGACGACGCGGTCGCCGGCTTCCGGCCCGGCATCAAGGCGGCCGCCGAGCGCGGCGCCGCGACGCCGCTCCTCGACGCCGGCCTGACCAAGCGGCAGGTACGGGCCGCCAGCCGGGCCTGGGGCCTGCCGACGTGGGACAAGCCGGCCGCGGCCTGCCTGTCGAGCCGGGTCGCGTACGGCGTCGCGATCACGCCGCGGCGGCTGGCCCGCATCGACGGTGCCGAGCTGGCGCTTCGGGGCGCGCTGTCGGCCGCCGGCATCCCGGTGCAGAACGTCCGAGTGCGCGACCTCGGCGACGTCGCGCGGGTCGAGGTCGATCGCGAGCTGGTGGCCGCGGTCGCCGCCCGGCCGGAGGTGCTGGGCGCCGTGCAGGGCTTCGCCGAGGTCGAGCTGGACCCGCGCGGCTTCCGCACCGGGTCGATGAACGAGCGGCTCCCCGACCCGGAGCTCTACCGCTGACTCGCCGCGCGGGCCCCTTCGATCACGACGGCCGCCCCGTGATCGGTGCCCCGCGCCGCGCGCACGCTAGCCTTGAAGCGCTACCTACCGACGAGTGAGCCGACGCAGGCGAGGTCAGCAGTGCCGACCGGCAAGGTGAAGTGGTACGACGTCGACAAGGGTTTCGGCTTCATCGCCAGTGACGAGGGCGGCGACGTCTTCGTGCGCCAGGGCGCCCTGCCGAGCGGCGTGACCGCGCTGAAGGGCGGCCAGCGCGTCGAGTTCGGCATCGCCCAGGGCAAGCGCGGCGACCAGGCGCTGAACGTCCGCGTCCTCGACCCGCTGCCGAGCGTCGTCGCCGCGAAGCGGCGCCCGCCGGACGAGCTGCACGGCATGATCGACGACATGGTCAAGGTCCTGGAGTCGCAGGTGCAGCGCGACCTGCGCCATGGCCGCTACCCCGACCGCAAGGCGTCGAAGAAGATCGCCGAGATCGTCCGGGCGGTCGCCGCCGAGCTCGAGGCCTGATCCGGCAACCCTCGCGCGCGGGCCGGCTCAGGCGGGCAGGCGCAGCAGCGCCGGGTCGACGGGCGGGACCAGCCCGGCCCCGGCGGCCCGGCCGAGCAGGCCCTCGACCGCCGCGTAGCCCTCGTCGCCTAGCTCGCGGGTGAACCGGTTGACGTACAGCGCGATGTGCTGGCGCTGCACGTCGGGGTCCATCTCCTGCGCGTGCGCGGCGACGTAGCCGGCCGGTGCGTCGGGGTCGGCCCACGCGCGCTCGACCGAGCAGCGGGTGGCCGCGGCGATCGCGGCGAGGTCGAGCTCGCGGCGGGCGACGATGGCGCCGAGCGGGATGGCCAGGCCGGTGCTCGCCTCCCACCACTCCCCGAGATCGGCGAGGCAGGCGAGCCCGTACGACGGGTAGGTGAAGCGTGCCTCGTGGATGACCAGGCCCGCGTCGACCTTGCCGTCGCGCACGGCCGGCATGATGTCGGCGAACGGCATGACCTCGATCCGCTCGGCGCCGCGACCCTCGGCCCAAAGGCGCAGCAGCAGGTAGGCGGTGGTGCGCTCGCCCGGGACGGCGACCGTCGCGCCCTCGAGGGTCGTGCGCCCGGCCGTCAGCACGAGCGGCCCGCAGCCCCGGCCGAGCGCCCCGCCGCAGGGCAGCAGGGCGTAGCGGTCGAGGACGTACGGCAGCGCCGCGTACGACACCTTGAGCACGTCGCCGTCGCCGCGCTCCGCCATGCCGTTGGTGACGTCGACGTCGTGGTAGCGCACCCGTACGTCGGGCGCGCCGGGCAGCAGCCCGTGCGCCCAGGCGTGGAAGACGAACGTGTCGTTGGGGCACGGCGAGTAGGTCAGCGAGAGGGTCACGAAAGCTCCTCGGCGAAGAGCCGGGCGGACGCCCGCGACAACGCGTCGAGGGCCCCGGGGACGTCCCAGGCGGCGCGGTCCCGCCGGCCGCAGGCGTTGCTGATCGCCCGCACCTCGTAGACGGGCCGGCCGTACGGGCGGGCGGCCACGGCGACGCCGAAGCCTTCCATCGCCTCCGCGCAGGCGCCCCACCGGCGGGCCAGCTCGCCGGCCCGCTCGTCGCTGCCGGTGACCGCCGCGACGGTGAGGATCGGCCCGGCCACCCCGCCGGCGCGGGCGGCGAGCGCGGCGGCGCCCGGCCCGGCGGGCAGCACCGTCTCGCCGAGCACCAGCTCGGCGAGGGTGAGGAAGCCCCCAGGCGACTCGGGCGAGGCAGGCGACCATGCGCCGAGGTCGGCGCCGACCATCTCGGTGGCCACCACGACGTCGCCCGGCGCGGCCCGGCCGTCGAAGCCACCCGCGATGCCGAGGCAGAGCACCGCCGCGCAGCCGGGCAGGAGCGCGAGCCCGGTGGCGGCCGCCGCCGCCGCGGCCGCCATGCCGACGCCACCGGCCACCACGACCAGCTCACCAGCAGCCGTGCGCAGCGCGACGCCGTCGTACGGCCCGACCCGGCACGGGCCGGCCGGGCCCAGGTCGCGCACGACGGCGGCCAGCTCGGCATCGACCGCCGTGACCGCGAGCAGGCCGGCGCTCACGCGACCTGGCCGGCATCGGCGAGAGCCAGGCCGGCGCGGCCGCTCGTACGGCGCTGGCGGCGCAGGTCGCGCACCGTGACGACGAGGGCGGCGACGAGCCAGACCGTCGCGATCGCGAAGCCCCACGTGCCGCCCAGGGGCAGCGCGATGCCGATCGCCCCTCCGATCACCCAGCCCAGCTGGTTGACGGTCTCCGAGCGCGCGAAGGTCGACGTCCGCACCGCCTCGTCGACGTCGCGCTGCACGATCGAGTCCAGGGCCAGCTTGCCGACCGTCTGCGCGAAGTTGCCGACGAACGCCATGACGAGCGCGCTCACGACGCCGAACAGCACCGCCGTGGCGATGCAGACGCCGGTCGCCGCGACCAGGACGATGACGACGATCGACTCGGGCGAGCGGTAGGGCAGCCGCGCCCCGAGCGCCGTCCCGATCAGGCCGCCAGCCGCGGCGGCGGTCACCAGCAGCGAGAGCGCGAGCCCCTGGCGCATCCCGTGCAGGTGGCCGGTGCGGATGAGGAAGGCCAGGTAGAGCGTGAGGAAGCCGGCCAGCGCGCGCAGCGCCCCCTGCGCGCGCAGCGCGATCCGCACCGACGGCACGAGCCGCCCCGGGAGCAGCGCCCGCCGCCACGCGCTGCCGCCGGCCCGCTCGAGCCGCCGCTCGCCGGCCGCCGAGTCGACGTTCCTCGGCAGCCGGAACGCCAGGATCGCGGCGACGACGTAGGTCAGCACCGCGATCCGCAGCCCCCACCTGGTCCCGGACCAGTGGCTGACCCCGCCGCCGACGAGGCCGGCGATCGCCGCGGTGATCAGCCCGGCCAGCGATTGCCGGGCGTTGGCGCTGACGAGGGTCATCCGCTCGGGCAGCAGCCGCGGGGTCGCCGCGCTTCGAGCGACGTTGTAGGCCTTGCTCAGCACCAGCACGCCGAACGCGGCGGGATACAGGGCGAGGCCGACGTCGTGCTTGCCGATCGCGTCGACGGCGACGTACGCCAGCCAGGCCCGGCCGATGAGCGTGGCGGCCATCGCGTAGCGCCGGCCGTGCCTGAACCGGTCCAGCACCGGCCCGATCACTGGGGACAGCAGCGCGAACGGCGCGATCGTCAGCAGCAGGTAGGAGGCGACCCGGCTCTTCGCCGCGTTGGGGTCGGTGGGCTCGAAGAACAGGATGCCGGCGAGCGCGACGGTGAACAGCGCGTCGCCGGCGCTGTGCACGCCGTGCAGCTCGACGAGCGGTGCGAGCCCGCTCTCGCCGGCGCCCTCGGCGTGCGTCGCCGCCCGCATCCGCCGCCAGCCGCGACGCACCAGGCCACCGGTCCCGCGCGCGAGCCCGCCCGCGCGCTGCGTCACGTCCAACGGCTCCTCACCCCGTCCAGTGTCGATACCGTACGGCCGATGCGCGACACTTGTCCCGTGACCCAGTCGAGCGAGCCGTCCGTGCCGGCCCCGGTCGGGGTGGACCCGCTGCTGGCTGCGGCGGTCGAGCTCGCGCGGGCCGCCGCGGTGGAGGCCGGCGGCGACGACGTCGGGGAGCCCGTCGGCTGCGAGCCGGCCGGCGAGCTGGACGGCGCGCCGCTCGCCGAGCACCTGTTCGCCTCCACCCACCCCGGGTACCCCGGCTGGCGCTGGTCGGTGACCATCACCCGCGCCCCGGACGGCACCGACGCGACCGTCGACGAGGTGGCCCTGCTGCCGGGGCCGGACGCCGTGCTCGCGCCCGGCTGGGTGCCGTGGACGGAGCGAATTCGCCATGGCGACGTGGGGCCGGGCGACTTGCTGCCCGCGCCCCCTGACGACCTGCGGCTGGTGCCGTCCTACGCCGGCCCCGACGACGACCTCGACGACCCCGGCGTCGCCGAGGTGGTGCTCGAGCTGGGGCTCGGCCGGCCGCGCGTGCTGTCCCTCGAGGGGCGGGTCGAGGCCGCCGACCGGTGGTCGGACGGCCCGGGTGGTCCAGAGGCGCCGATCGCGAAGCAGGCGCCCGGCGCCTGCGGCACCTGCGGCTTCTACCTGCCGCTCGCCGGCGCGCTCGGCCGGGCCTTCGGGGCCTGCGGCAACGAGTACGCGACCGACGACGGGCGGGTCGTGACCGCCGACCACGGCTGCGGCGCCCACTCCGAGGCGGTCGAGGCGACCGGCCTTGCCCAGGCCGACGCCGCGCCGCCGCTGGTCGACGACTACCGCTACGAGTACGAGGTCACGCCCACCTGAGCGCCGACCCGTTCGGCACCGACGGCATCCGGCGCCGGGCCCTCGCCGGCTGGGCCGCCGCCGTCTCCCGGTTCCGCGAGGACGCCAACGCCGAGGAGGACCATGCCATCGGCGGCTACCGCGACCGGCTCGTGGTCGAGCTCGCGCAGAACGCCGCCGACGCCGCGGCCCGCGCCGGCGTGCCCGGCCGGCTGCGGCTGCGCCTCGACGGCGACCTGCTGACGGCGGCCAACACCGGTGCGCCGCTGGACCGGGCCGGCGTCGAGGCGCTGGCGACCCTGCGGGCGTCCGCCAAGCGGGACGGCTCGACGGCCGGGCGGTTCGGCGTCGGCTTCGCCGCCGTGCTGGCGGTGAGCGACGAGCCGGCCGTCGTGTCGGCCGGGGGAGCCGTCCGCTGGTCGCTGGCGCGGGCGCGCGAGCTGGCGGCCGGCATCCCGGCGGTCGCCGCGGAGGTCGAGGCGCGCGGCGGTGCGGTGCCCGTGCTCCGGCTGCCGCTGGACTGGCCGGACCCGCCGCGGCCCCCGGCCGGCTACGACACCGAGGTACGGCTGCCGCTGCGCGCCGGGACGCACGCGCTCGCCCGCCGGCTGCTGCTCGGCACCGACGTGACGCTGCTGCTGACCCTGCCGGCGCTCGCCGAGATCGAGGTGGTGGTCGACGGGTCGGTCCGCCGGTTGGCCGCGGTGCGCGAGCCGGACGGGGACGTGGTCGTCGACGACGGCGGGGCCGTCACCCGCTGGCGCACCGTCTCCGCGGGCGGGCAGCTCGCCGCGGAGCTGCTGGCCGACCGGCCGGCCGAGGAGCGGGCCCGCCGCGCCTGGAGCGTCACGTGGGCCGTGCCGGTCGACGACGCCGGTGCGCCGCGGCGCCTGCCGGCCGGCGTCGACCGGGTGGTGCGGGCGCCGACGGTGACCGACGAGCGGCTCGGCCTCCCGGCGCTGCTGGTGGCCTCGCTTCCGCTCGACCCGGCCCGCCGGCGGGTGGCGCCCGGACCGCTGCGGGATGCCGTCGCCCGGTGGGCCGGCGAGGCCTACGCGCGGCTCGCCGCCTCGGTCGCGGCGGGTCCGGCCGTGCTCGACCTGGTGCCGGTCGGCCTGCCCGAGAGCGAGGTCGACGGGTTGGTGCGCGGCGCGGCGCTGGCCGCGCTCGCCGAGACTCCGCTGCTGGCGCCCGCCGCGGCGGGGGCGCACCGGCTGCGCGGTCGTGACGCGGTCGCCCTCGAGGAGGCCGACGGCGGCCTCGCCGGCGCGCTGGCGCCCCTGCTGCCGGGTCTGCTCGCCGCCGACTGGTCCGGCCGGTCCCGGTCGGCCGCGCTCGCCGCGCTCGGCGTGCGGCGGCTGCCGCTCGCCGACGTGGTCGACGCGCTCGCGGGGCTGGACCGGCCGCCGGCCTGGTGGCGCGAGCTGTACGACGCGCTCGCCGGGGCGGTGCCGCCCGGCCCGGCCCGCGACGCGCTCGGCGCCCTGCCGGTGCCGCTGACCGACGGGCGGCTGGTGACGGGGGCGCGTGGCCTGCTCGTGCCGGACGGGGACGCGGGATCGCTCGCCGGCCTCGCGCCGCTCGGCGTGCGGGTCGTCCACCCCGACGCGGCGCACCCGCTGCTGCGCGCGCTCGGCGCCGTGCCGGCGGGGCCGCGCGACGTGCTCGACGACCCGCGGGTGGCGGCCGCGGTGGCCGCGTCGTACGACGCCGACGACCCCGCGCCGGTCGCCGACGCCGTGCTCGCGCTCGTGGTGGCGGCCGGCGTGGCGCCTGGCGAGCTGCCGTGGCTGGGCGAGCTGGCGCTGCCCGGCGCGGACGGCGACTGGTACGTCGCGAGCGAGCTGCTGCTGCCCGGCGGGGCGCTCGCCGGCCTGGTGACCGGCGACGCGCCGTTCGGGGTGGCCGCCGCGGAGCTCGTCGAGCGGTGGGGGCCGGCCGCGCTCGCCGCGGTCGGCGTCCTGGACGGCTTCGCGATGCTCCGTGACCACGACGTGCCGGTCGATCCCGATCTCACCGACGAGCTCGGTCACCACCTCGACGACGAGGCCGGCTGGCTGGCCGAGCTCGTGCGCCGGCTGCCACCGGGCGACGGGCCGGCCGTTCTGCCCGAGCTGGTCGCCGTCCGCGACCTCGAGCTGGTCGCCGACGGCGCGTGGCCGGCCGCGCTCGCCATGCTCGCCGCCCCGCCGCTGCGGGCCGCCGTCGTCGAGCCGGCCCGGGTCGTGCTGCCCGGCGGCCGGGGCGTCGACGTGCCGCCGTACGCGGCCTGGTGGCTCGCCGGCCGGCCGGTGCTGGCCGGCCGGCGGCCGCGCGACTGGGCGCTGGAGCCCCTCGGCGGCCTGTACGAGCCGGCGCCCGGCGGGCTCGATGTCGAGCTGCTGCTGGCGATCGGCGTCGTCGCCGGGCTGGCCGAGGCGGTCGGTGCCGACCCGGCCGGCGTCGTCGCTCGGCTCGGCGACCCGGCGCGCACGATCGACCGCGCCACCGTGCGCGCGGCCCACCTGCTGCTCGCCGACGTCGATCCGGAGCGGTTCGAGCCGCCAGAGCTGGTCAGGGCGGTGCGCGCCGACGGCGCGCTGGCCGCGGTCGACGCGACCACCGCCGTGATCGTCGACGCGCCGGACCTGCTCCCGCTCGTCGGGCGCCGCCCGGTCGTGCCCGTCCGGCTGGACGCGGCGGTCGCCCTCGCCGACGCGCTCGCGGTGCCGCTCGCGAGCGAGCTCGGCGCCTTCGCGGTCCGCAGCCGCCCCGTCGCTACGCTCGCCTGGGCCGACCTGCCGGGCGCCGCGCTCGCCGCCGCGAGGGCCGGCGGCCTGCCGCCGACCCTGGTCGCCGTGCACGGCGACCTGCTCGCCGACGACGCCGATGGGACACCGGTACGGGTGCGCTGGCGCTCGGCCGGCAGCCTCGCCGACGGGGTCGACCACGTCCGGAGCGGCGACGCGGCCGCGCTCGGCCGGGCCCTCGCCTGGCGGTGCGGCGCCTGGCCGGTCAGGGCCGCGCTGGCCGAGGCGCTGGCGGCGACCGGCGAGGGCGCCGAGCCGTTCCTCGAGGTCGAGGACGACCTCGGCTAGCTCACCGACTCGCCGGTGCGCCCCGCGTCCGCCGCGCGCAGCCGGTGCCGGCGCCTCGTCGTGATCAGCAGGCCGACCAGGCCACCCACGACGCCGGCCGCGCAGACCCAGAGCCACCAGCCCGCGTCGTGGCGGTCCAGCGTCCCGCGCAGCGGCAGCAGCGCGACGAGGGCGAGCGCCCACAGCGCGGTAACGGCAGCGACCACCGTCACCGCGTCGATCTCGAGCGGCGGCGGATCGGGCCGGCGCGGCGGTCGGGGCCTCGTCACGGCGCCGACGCTACCCCGACCGGGGTCGGGAGGCGTGGCCGAACGAATCGGTCGTACGTGCTGTTGCGTCACGCGAACCCCACTCCGGGCGTGTCGGAGGGACGAACTCCCGATCGCGACCGTGCGGCGTGCCACTCTGGCCGCGCCTTCCCCGGTCCCCGTCCGAGCCGCCGAGAGAAGACGCCATGACGATGACCACATCCGCGACGCAGCCCTTGCCGTCGCCCCGGGTCGAAGAGCCGGGGGGCGCACCGCCCACCGCCGTCGACCGGTACTTCAAGATCGGCCAGCGGGGCTCCACCGTCGGGCGCGAGGTTCGCGGCGGCTTCGCGACGTTCTTCACGATGGCCTACATCGTCGTGCTGAACCCGATCATCCTGTCCAGCGGCAAGGACATGAACGGCCACGTCCTGTCGATGCCGCAGCTCATCACCGCGACGGCGCTGGTGGCCGCCGTCATGACGCTGATCATGGGCGTCGGGGGCAACGTCCCGCTGGCCATCGCCGCGGGGCTCGGGCTCGACGGCGTGGTCGCGTTCCAGATCGCCCCGCACATGACCTGGCCGGACGCGATGGGCCTCGTCGTGCTCGAGGGGCTCGGCATCGTGGTCCTCGTCGCGACGGGCGCCCGGCAGGCGATCATGGACGCCATCCCGATGGCGCTGAAGCAGGCGATCGGCGTGGGCATCGGCCTGTTCATCGCGTTCATCGGCCTGGTCGACGCCGGCTTCGTCGGCGCGGCGCAGGGCACGCCCGTGCAGCTCGGCCGCACCGGTCAGCTGGCCGGCTGGCCCGTGGTCGTCTTCGTCGTCGGCCTCGCCCTCACGACCATCCTGCTGGTCAAGCGGGTCAAGGGCGCGCTGCTCATCAGCATCATCGCCGCGACGGTCCTCGCCGTCGTGCTGAACAAGGCGCTCGACCTGCCCGCGAAGGCGTGGAGCCTCAACGTGCCGGCCGTCCCGCACGGGGTCGTCGGCAAGCCCGACTTCGGCCTGCTCGGCCACCTGAGCATCGCCGGCGGGTTCGTCCACGCCGGCATCGTCACCGCGCTGGTGTTCGCCTTCACGCTGATCCTGAGCGACTTCTTCGACGCGATGGGCACGATCATCGGCGTCTCCGGCCAGGCCGGCCTGCTCGACGAGCGGGGCCGGCTGCCAGGCATCGGCCGGATCCTGATGATCGACGGCATCGCGGCGGTCGCCGGCGGTGCCGGCGGCGCGTCGTCCAACACCTGCTTCATCGAGTCGGCGTCCGGCGTCGGCGAGGGCGCCCGCACCGGGTTGGCCAACGTGGTGACCGGTGCGCTGTTCGTCGTGGCGCTGTTCCTGACGCCGCTCGCGAGGGTGGTCCCGTCGGAGGCGGCCACGCCGGCGCTGGTCGCCGTCGGCTTCCTGATGATGACCCAGGTGAAGGACATCCCCTGGGACGACTACGCGGTCGCGATCCCGGCCTTCCTGACGATCGTGCTCATGCCCTTCACCTACTCGATCACCAACGGCATCGGCGCCGGCTTCATCGCCTTCGTCGTGCTGCGGGTGGCGACCGGCCGGGCTCGCGAGGTGAAGCCGCTGCTCTGGTGCGTGGCGCTGCTCTTCCTCGCGTACTTCTGCCTCGACCCGATCGAGGCGCTGCTCGGCATGCACTGAGCCCCACCGATCCATCCGAACGGTGCAGGCCCCGTGCCCCTCTCGCGCCAGGGAGGGGCGCGGGGCCTCGTCGATCGTTCCGAGGATGTACGCGGCCCAGTTTCGTGAGCTAAGCTAAGTACATGCCCACCGCCACCGCAGCCGACGCAGCGCTCGCGAGTGAGCTGCGGCTGTCGGTGATGCGGCTGGCCAGGCGCCTGCGCGCGCAGCGGGTGAGCACCGACCTCGGGCTCACCCATCTGGCGACGCTGTCCACGCTCGAGCTGCACGGCCGCATGACGCCTGGGGAGCTGGCCGCCCACGAGCGGGTGCAGCCGCCGTCGATGACGCGGGTCATCGCCGTGCTCGAGGAGCGCGGGCTCGTCGCCCGCGAGCCGCACCCGAGCGACCGGCGGCAGGTGCTCGTCCAGCTGAGCTCGGCCGGCCGCGAGATGCTGAAGGGCGACCGCCGCCGCCGCGACGCCTGGCTCTCGCAGCGCCTCACCGGGCTCGACCCTGACGAGGTCGAGCTGCTCCACAAGGTCGCGCCGATCCTCGAGAGGCTGGCGCAGGCCGAATGACGTTGTTCGCTTCGCTGAGGGTTCGCAACTACCGCCTCTTCGCAAGCGGCCAGATCGTCTCGCTGACCGGCACGTGGATGCAGCGCGTGGCCCAGGACTGGCTCGTGCTCACGCTGTCGAACAACAGCGGCACGGCGCTCGGCATCACCACCTCGCTGCAGTTCCTGCCGATGCTGCTCTTCAGCATGTTCGGCGGCGTGCTGGCCGACCGCTACTCGAAGCGGCGGCTGCTCATCATGAGCCAGGCCGCGAGCGGGGTCACCGCGCTCGCGCTCGCGCTGCTCGACCTCGGCGGCGTCGTCGCCCTCTGGCACGTCTACCTGCTCGCGTTCGCGCTCGGCGTGGCCTCCGCCCTCGACACCCCGGTGCGGCAGGCGTTCGTGAGCGAGCTCGTCGGCCAGGAGCAGCTGACCAACGCCATCGCGCTGAACTCGGCCACCTTCAACACGGCGCGCATCATCGGACCCGCCGTGGCCGGCGTCCTCATCGGCACGGTGGGCACCGGCTGGGTCTTCCTGCTCAACGCGGGCTCGTACCTCGCGGTCATCGCGGTCCTCGCGGTGATGCGCGACGGCGAGCTGTTCGTCGGCAAGCGGGTCGAGCGCGCGCCCGGGCAGATCAGGGCGGCCCTCGCGTACGTGCGCGTCCGGCCGCACCTGCTGCTGCCCATCGTGCTCGCCGGCGTGGTCGGGACGTTCGGCTTCAACTTCCAGATGACGACCGCCCTGCTGGCCAAGTCGACCTTCCACCGCAGCGCCTCCGGCTACGGCCTGCTCTCCACGCTGCTGGCGGTTGGGTCGCTGGGCGGCGCGCTGATGGCCGCGCGGCGCCGGCAGGTTCGGCACCGGCTGCTCATCACGTCGTCCATCGTCTTCGGCCTGCTCACGCTGGCCTGCGGGCTGATGCCGACGTACGCGTCGTTCGCGGTGATGCTCGTACCGACCGGCGTCGCCGCGCTGACGTTCGCCACCGCGGCCAACACGTCGGTGCAGCTGGGCAGTTCGCCCGCGATGCGGGGCCGGGTGATGGCGCTCTACCTGCTGGTGTTCATCGGTGGCACCCCGGTCGGCGCGCCGCTGATCGGATGGATCGCCGAGCAGCTCGGTCCCCGGTCGAGCCTGATCATCGGCGGCAGCGTCTCGGCCGTCGCCGGCGTGGTCGTCGCGCTCGTCCTCGCCCGGACCTCGCACGTCACCATGACGGCCCGGCTGCGGCCGCGGCCGGCGCTCTCGGTGCGGGCCGATCCGGTGGACGGCCTCGACGAGGCGCGCACCGCCTGAGCGGCGAGGACGGTCCGGTGCGCCTGTTCGTCGCGATCCACCCGTCGGCCGAGGCGGCCGCGCACCTCGACGCCGCGCTCGAACCGGTACGGGCCGACTGGCCAGGGCTGCGCTGGGCGCCGGTCGACCAGTGGCATCTGACGCTCGGGTTCCTCGGCGAGGTCGGCGAGCGGCTCGTCGGCCCGCTGTCCGAGCGGCTGGGCCGGGCGGCGGCGCGCACGCCGGCGCTGGAGCTGTCGCTCACCAGCCTCGGCGCCTTCCCCGCCGCCCGGCGGGCCAGGGCGTGCTGGGCCGGCGTGGCGGGTGCGGTCGGGCCGCTGCGCGAGCTGGCCGACCGGGTGGGAGCGGCCGCCAGGCGCACCGGCATCGAGATGGACGGCAAGCCGTACCGCCCGCACCTCACGCTGGCCCGCCCGCGCCGCCCGCCGCAGGACGTGACGGCGCTCGCCGAGCGGCTGAGCGGCTACGCCGGGCCGGCCTGGACCGCGACCGAGCTGCGGCTGGTGCGCAGCCACCTCGGCGCCCAGGTGCGGCACGAGACGCTGCGGCGCTGGTCGCTCGGCACGGCCGGATCGCAGCCGGGCGACTGACGCCGAGGCCCGGGCAGCAAGCTGCCCGCATGCACTTTCCGCTCGTGGGATGAGATCTTCCGGGTCTGCGACGACCTGGTCGACGGCTACTCGGCGGCCGTGGAGCTCTGCCGTCCCGACGGGACGCACATCGTCACCTGGAGCGACAACGTCGGCGGCACCTGCCGGGACATCAACCACGGCTTCCCGGAGGGCAAGACCATCCAGTTCCGCGCCTGCATCGGCAAGGCGAGCAACCACGTGCTGGTCGCCTGCGGCAACTGGGCGGGCGGGCGCCGTCGTCCTGCCCACGCGGCTCCTACCAGGCGTAGTCCTCGGGGGCCGGGTCGTGGCCGGGGAAGATCTCGTCGAGACGGGCCAGCGCCTTGTCGTCGAGGGTGACCTCGAGCGCCCGCAGCGACCCGTCCAGCTGCTCCATCGTCCGCGGCCCGATGATCGGCGCGGTGACCGCCGGCTGGTGCAGCAGCCACGCGATGCCGACGTCGGCCGGCTCCTCGCCGAGCTCCTCGCACAGCGCCTCGTACGCCTCGATCTGGTCGTGGTGCTCCTCGAGCGCCTCCTTGGCACGGCCCTCGGTGCGCCGGTCGCCCGCGCGCTCCTTGCGCAGCACCCCCGCCAGCAGGCCGCCGTGCAGCGGGCTCCACGGGATGACGCCGACGCCGTAGTCGAGGCAGGCCGGCAGCACCTCCAGCTCGACGTCGCGGGTGAGCAGGTTGTAGATCGACTGCTCGCTGACCAGCCCGAGGAAGCCGCGCCGGTGCGCGGTCTCCTGCGCCTTCGCGATGTGCCACGCCGCGTGGTTGCTCGACCCGACGTAGAGGATCTTCCCCTGCGCGCGCAGGGTCTCCATCGCCTCCCAGATCTCGTCCCACGGGGTGTCGAGGTCGACGTGGTGCATCTGGTAGATGTCGATGTAGTCGGTCTGCAGCCGGCGCAGCGAGTCGTCGCAGGCAAGCCGTACGTTGCGGGCCGAGAGCTTGTTGTCGTTCGGCCAGTCGCTCATCGAGCCGTACAGCTTGGTGGCGACGACGACCTTCTCCCGGCGCCCGCCACCCTGCGCGAACCACCGGCCGATGATCTGCTCCGTCCAGCCCTCGCCGGTGCGCCAGCCGTAGACGTTGGCGGTGTCGAAGAAGTTGATCCCGTGCTCGAGCGCGCGGTCCATGATCGCGTGCGAGTCATCCTCCGACGTCTTGGGGCCGAAGTTCATCGTTCCCAGGCAGAGCCGGCTGACCCGGAGCCCGGTGCGCCCCACGCGGGTGTAGTCCATGACGTCCTCCTGCTAGGCAACCGAGTCGGCCCTTCCCCCTGACGGCCCGCCGAACCGGGCAGACTCGCCGCCATGGTGGTCGCCTCCCACGTGCGCCTGGCCGCTGCGCTGGCGGTGCTGCCGGCCGTCCTCGGCGCGGCCGCGCCCACGGTCGTGACCGAGCCGGCGCATGCGGCCTTCCGGTGGCGCGACCCGCGCATCGCCGAGTCGTCCGGCCTCGCCGCCGCGAGCCGCGAGAGCGGCGTCTGGTTCACGCACAACGACTCCGGCGACGTGGCGCGGTTCTTCGCGGTGGGGCCGACCGGCCTCACCCTCGCGACGTACCGGCTGGGCGGCGCGACCGCGGTCGACTGCGAGGACATGGCCGTGGCGCCGGCCGCCGACGGGACGCCGACGGTGTGGCTCGCCGACATCGGCGACAACGACCAGCAGCGCTCGTCGATCACCGTGCACGCGGCCCGCGAGCCGCTCGTCGACCGCGCCGCCACGGGCCGGGAGCTGATCGTCCGCGCCACTGCCTACCGGTTGCGCTACCCGGACGGGCCGCACGACGCCGAGACGCTGCTCGCCGACCCGGTGCGGCACCGGCTCTACGTCGTGACCAAGACCTTCGCCGGGACCAGTGCCGCGTACGTGGCGCCCGCCCAGCTCAGCGCGTCCGGCACCGCCACGCTCGCCAGGGTCGCCCTGCTCCGCTGGCCGCTCACCGGCACCCGCGGCGGGCCGGTCGGGCCGCTCGGCTCGCTGGCCGCGACCGGCGGGTCGGTCGCGCCGGACGGGCGGGCACTGGTGATCAGGACGTACACCGACGCGTACTTCTGGGCCGTCGGCGCCGGCGGGATCGCGGCCGCGCTGCGCCGGCCGCCGGACGCGCGGGTCGCGCTGCCGGCGCAACCGCAGGGCGAGGGCATCGCGTTCGCCCGCGACGGCCGGTCGGTGCTCGTCGGCAGCGAGGGAGCCGGCACGACCGTCTACCGGCTCGCGGTGCCGGCCCTGCGCGCACCGGTGACCGCACCGCCGAGCCGGTCCGCGACGCCGGCGCCGTCAGCGGCACCGTCCCCGGCGTCCGCGTCCGGCGGGCGGCCGCCGTCCCGCGCACCCCTGTGGTGGGCCGCCGGTGCGGCCGTGACCGGCGCGCTCGTCGTGGGCGGCGCCCGGCTCGCGGTCCGCCGTGCCCGCCCTGGCCGCCGGCGGCCCTGACCCGCGCTGCGACCGGATCGTTACGGCGGCGCGCTGTACCTCGTCGGGCCCCGGTGTCACCCTGACGGCGCGCCGGAGCGTCATGGCCCGGTGAGGGGAGGCGCGCGTGGAGCCCGGGCTGGAGCGGTCGTTCGTGGCGTTCGCGTCCGCCCGGCTGCCCGCGCTGACCCAGGCGGCCTTCCTGCTGACCGGCGACCGGCACCGCGCCGAGGATCTCGTGCAGACCGCGCTCGCCCGCAGCTACGCGGCGTGGGACCGCATCGAGCGGGCCGATCCCGAGGCCTACGTGCGGCAGGTGATGCTCAACGCGTACCGGTCCTGGTGCCGGCGCCGGCCCTGGCGGGAGGCGCCGAGCGACGTCGTGGTGGAGCAGGCCGACGCCGCCGCCCGCCGCGACCGCAGCCCCGACCACGCGGCCGACCAGGCCGAGCGCGACCTGGTCTGGCGGGCGCTCGCGGCGCTCAGCCCGCAGCAGCGGGCGGTCGTGGTGCTGCGCTACTACGAGGACCGCAGCGACGACGAGATCGCCGAGCTGCTCGGCTGCTCGGTCGGCACCGTCAAGCGCCAGAGCGCCCGGGCGCTCACCAAGCTGCGCGCCCCCGGTGCGCTGGGCGCGGAGCGGCTCCCGGTGCGCTGGCCGGTGGCCGAGGGGGTGCTGCGATGAGCACCACCGAGCGCCTGCTGCGCGAGACCCTGCACGCGCCGGAGCTGCGGGTGACGCCAGGCGTCGGCCTGCTCGACCGGGCGCGGTACGAGGGCGAGCGGCTGCGCCGCCGGCGGCGGCGCCGCACGGCCGGCCTCTCAGTGGCGGCGCTCGCGCTGGTGGCCGCAGGGGCCGCCACCGCTCCGCGCTTGCTGGACCGTCCGCTGACCACCGAGCCGGCCATCGGCAGCGGGCTGCGCATCGACCCGGCGATGACCGCACTGCCGGACACCGGTGGCGGCGACCGCGCGCAGGCGCGGTCCACCCCGACCCATCCGGTGCTGTGGACCGAGCGGGTGGCCGGGCACCGGGTGACCGTGGTGGCCGCCTACCGCGGGGGGCGGCTGTGCGTGCAGCCGGCGAGCCCGGCCGACGCGGCCGCGCAGCCGCCGGCGTGCGGGGACGAGGTGCACGGGCGGACGGGGTTGCTCGCGGGGCCCGTCGGCGGCGCGGACGGGCTCGGGCAGACCGACGAGGCGCTCAGCCACGTGGTGATCCTCGTCGCCCCGTCGGTCGCGGCCGTGGTCGCGTGGGTGCCCGGCGGCGACAGCTACCTGGCCTACCAACTCGGCCCGCTCGGCCGGGCGCGCGGGCTGCTCATGCAGGTCGTCATGCCGGCCGGCCAGCCGGTGCAGCGGCTCGACGCGCTCGACGCCGACGGCGACGTCGTCGACAGCTGGGCTCCGCGGCGCTGAGCCGCGGCGCCCGCCCTGCGCCGCCCGCTCTGCTGGCCCTGCCGGCCCTGCTGGCCTTGCTGGCCCTATGCCTGGGCCACGCTGCGCTGCGGCAGCCGCTCCACGACGTGGTCGATGCAGGCGAGCAGGGCCGAGACGTCGTCGGGGTCGACGGCCGGGTACATGCCGACCCGCAGCTGGTTGCGCCCGAGCTTGCGGTACGGCTCGACGTCGACGATGCCGGCCGCCCGCAGCGCCTTCGCGACGGCGGCCGCGTCGACCTCCGGCACGAAGTCGATCGTCCCGATCACCGCCGAGCGGGCCCGCGGGTCGGTCACGAACGGCTGCGCGATCGGCGAGCGCTCGGCCCAGTCGTACAGCCGGCTAGCCGACTCCGCCGCGCGCCCGGCCGCCCACGCCAGGCCGCCGTTCGCGTTGAACCAGTCGACCTGCTCGGCGAGCAGGAACAGGGTGGCGAGCGCGGGGGTGTTGTAGGTCTGGTCGAGGCGGGAGTTGTCGATCGCGATCGACAGGTCGAGGAACGCGGGCACCCAGCGGCTCGCGGTCAGCTCCCCGGCCCGTTCGATCGCGGCCGGCGACAGCAGGGTGATCCACAGCCCCCCGTCGCTCGCGAAGCACTTCTGCGGGGCGAAGTAGTACGCATCGGCCTGGCCGACGTCGACCGGGAGGCCGCCGGCCGCGCTGGTCGCGTCGATCAGCACGAGCGCGCCGTCGTCGGCGCCGGCCACCCGGCGCACCGGGGCCATGACACCGGTGGACGTCTCGTTGTGCGGCCAGGCGTACGCGTCGACGCCCGCCTCGGCCGCCGGCTCCGCGTAGCTGCCCGGCTCGACGGTGACCACCGTCGGCTCGCCGAGGAACGGCGCGGCCCTGGTCGCCGCGGCGAACTTCGCCGAGAACTCGCCGAGCGAGAGGTGGTAGGCGCGGTCCCTGACGAGGCAGAACGTCGCGACGTCCCAGAAGGCGGTCGACCCGCCTACGCCGAGGACGACCTCGTAGCCGTCGGGGAGGGCGAACAGCTCGGCGAGCCCGGCCCGTACCCGCCCGACCACCGACCGGACCGGCTGCTGGCGGTGCGAGGTGCCGAGGTAGGCGGTGCCGGTCGCGGTCAGCGCGTCGAGCTGCTCGGGCCTGATCTTCGACGGGCCGGCCCCGAAGCGACCGTCGGCCGGCTTCAGGTGGTCAGGGATCGCGGGCAACGCGGAGTCGGTCATCGGATCTGCTTCCCCCTGGATCGGTCGTGGTACGCGCGGTCAGCGCCGGTCTGCGCGGTCAGCGCAGCACCTGGTCGGCGCCGGGCACCGAGCTGACCGGCCGCGGCGGCTCGCCGACGTAGCGGGCGCTCGGCCGGACCAGCTTGCCTTGCCGCTTCTGCTCGAGGACGTGGGCGCTCCACCCGGCGAGGCGGGCGCACGCGAACATCGCCGTGAACATGTGGGCCGGCACCTCGGCGAAGTCGAGCACGACCGCCGACCAGAACTCGACGTTGGTGGCCAGCACGCGGTCCGGGTAGCGCTCGGCGAGCGCGGCCAGCGCGGCCTTCTCGAGCGACTCGGCGACCTCGACGCGGCGCGAGCCCAGCCCCTTCGCGGTGCGGCGCAGCACGCGGGCGCGCGGGTCCTCGGCCCGGTAGACCCGGTGGCCGAAGCCCATCAGGCGCTGCTTGCGGTCGAGCAGGTTGTTGACGTAGCGGTCGGCGTCGCCGGACTCCTCGACCTCGTCCAGCATCTTCAGCACCCGGCTGGGCGCGCCGCCGTGCAGCGGGCCGGAGAGCGCCCCGACCGCGCCGGAGAGGCAGGCCGCCACGTCGGCGCCGGTCGAGGCGATCACCCGCGCGGTGAAGGTGGAGGCGTTCATCCCGTGCTCGGCCGCGGACACGAAGTACGCGTCGACGGCCTCGACGTGCTTCGGGTCGGGCTCGCCGCGCCAGCGGATCATGAACCGCTCGACGATCGAGCGGGCCTCGTCGACTCGCTTCTGCGGCACCATCGGCAGGCCCAGCCCGCGGGCCGCCTGGCCGACGAACGACATCGCGGTCACCGAGCATCTGGCGAGGTCGTTGCGGGCCTGCGCCTCGTCGATGTCGTGCAGCTGCTGGAGTCCCCAGACGGGCGCGAGCTGGGCGAGCGCGCTCTGGACGTCGACCCGGATGTCGCCGGAGTGCACCGGCAGCGGGAACGGCTCGGCCGGCGGCAGCCCCGGCGCGAACTTGCCGTCCACGAGCAGGCCCCAGACGTGGCCGTACGGCACGCGGCCGACCAGCTCCTCGACGTCGACGCCGCGGTAGCGGAGGGCGTTCCCCTCCTTGTCGGGCTCGGCGATCTCGGTCTCGAACGCGATGACGCCCTCGAGCCCGGGCGTGAACTCCGACGTGGCGGACATGGCATGCGCTCCTTGCGTGGTCGATCGGCCTGGCGGCGCATCGCGGGAGGTGCGCCAGAAGGTCATTCTGTCTCGCTCTTTCCCGAAGCGTCCCGAGGGGGACCACGTTTCCGGCTCCCCGTACCGCTGGAAGACTTGGCGGGTGACGGGTCGGGAGCGCGCGGTGACGGAGGAGGGGCAGCGGCGGGTCGCCGACCTGCGCCGGCACTACCGGCTCGCGGGCCTGGCCGAGACCGACCTGGCCGCCGATCCCATGACGCAGTTCGACCGCTGGTTCGCCGAGGCGGTGGCCGCCATGGACGAGGCCGGCTTCCCCGAGCCCAACGCGATGGTCGTCGCGACCGCCGGGGCCGACGGCCGGCCGAGCACCCGCATGGTGCTGCTGAAGGGGTACGGGCCCGAGGGGTTCGTGCTCTTCACCAACTACGGCTCGCGCAAGGCGCGGGAGATCGCCGCCAACCCGCAGGTCTCGCTGCACTTCCCGTGGGTGGTCCTCCAGCGCCAGGTCGTCGTCACCGGGCGGGCGGAGCGCATCAGCCGGGCCGAGACCGAGGCGTACTTCGCGAGCCGCCCGTACGGCTCCCGCATCGGCGCGTGGGCCAGCCCCCAATCGCAGGTCGTCCCCCACCGCGCCGCGCTCGAGGAGGCGTACGCCGCCGCGGCGGCCCGCTACCCGGACGACGGCCCGGTGCCGGCGCCGGAGCACTGGGGCGGCATCCGCGTCGTCCCCGACGCGGTGGAGTTCTGGCAGGGGCGGCCCAACCGGCTGCACGACCGGCTCCGCTACCGCCGCGACGAGGGCGCGCCGGGCGGCTGGCTGGTCGAGCGGCTGGCTCCATGACCGAACCGGGCACCGGGCTCGGCCAGCCCGGGGCTGCGGAGGTCGCCCGCGCGGCAGAGCCGGCGGGGCCGGTAGAGCCGGCAGGACCGGCAGGACCGGCGCGGCCCGCGACGCTGCTGCGCCGCATCACCGCCGACGTGACGCCGCTGCGGGAGAACCGCGCGTTCCGCTGGCTGTACGTGGGGCAGGCGGTCTCGCTCGCCGGCACCCAGGTGACCCAGGTCGCCGTACCGCTGCAGGTCTACGCGATCACCAGGTCGTCGCTCGCCGTGGGTCTCGTCGGCCTCGCGGCGCTGGTCCCGCTCGTGCTGCTCGGGCTCTACGGCGGCGCGATCGCCGACGCCGTGGAGAAGCGGCGCCTGGTGCTCATCACCTCGGCCGGCTCGGCCGTCGTGAGCGCGGTGCTGGTGGCGCAGGCAGTGCTCGACCTGCGGCAGGTCTGGCTGCTGTACGCCTGCGTGGCCCTGCAGTCCGGGTTCTTCGCCGTCGACTCGCCCGGTCGGCGTTCGATCATCCCGCGCATCGTGCCACCGGCCCAGCTCGCGGCGGCCAACACGCTGTCGATGGTGGTCCTCAATCTCGGCGTGGTCGTCGGTCCGCTGCTCGCCGGCGGTCTCGTCGGAACGCTCGGCTACCAGGCCGCGTACGGGTTCGACGTGGCGTCGTTCGTGGTCGCGATCGGCGCGGTGCTGGGCGGGCTGCCCCGGTTGCCGCCCGCGCACGGCGCGCAGCGGGCCGGCCTCGCCTCGATCGTCGAGGGGCTCGCCTACCTGCGCCCGCGCCGGGTGCTGCTGATGACGTTCGTCGTCGACATCGTCGCGATGGTCTTCGGGATGCCGCGCGCGCTGTTCCCCGCGCTGGCCGTGCAGCACTTCGGCGGCGACGCGACGACCGCCGGCTACCTCTACGCGGCGCCCGCCGTCGGCGCGCTGCTCGTGGCGATCACCGGCGGCTGGCTCGGCCGGGTCAACCGGCAGGGGCTCGGCGTCATCGTCGCGGTGCTCGGCTGGGGCGCGGCCATCACCGTGTTCGGCCTCGTGCCGTGGCTGTCGCTCGGGCTGGTCATGCTCGGGATCGCCGGTGCGGCCGACGCGATCAGCGCCGTCTTCCGCACGACGATGCTCCAGGTGGCCGCGCCCGACGAGATGCAGGGCCGGCTCTCCGGCGTGTTCATCGTGGTGGTGGCCGGCGGGCCGCGGCTCGGCGACATCGAGGCCGGCGCGGTGGCGAGCGCGGTGGGCATCGGCTTCTCGGTGGTGTCCGGCGGGCTGGCCTGCATCGTGCTGACCCTGCTGCTGGCGGCCGCGGTGCCACGCTTCGTCCGGTACGACGCCCGAAGCCCCACGCCCTGAGGCGGCGAGGCGGCGAGGCGGCGCACCACGATTGTGGTGCCCGTCGAGCGCTGATACGTTCGCTCGCCTGGCCCGGCTCGCGGGGGAGCGGGATGGACGCACGAGAGCATGCATCGCTCGCCGGCGCTGATTCGTTGCCGGTGGTGGTGATCGGCGCCGGGCCTGTCGGGCTGGTGAGCGCCGCGCACCTGCTCGCGCGGGGGCTTCGCCCGCTCGTCCTCGAGGCCGGCGACGCTCCCGGCAGCGCGGTGCGCCAGTGGGGCCACATCCGCATGTTCACGCCGTGGCGCTACGTCGTCGACCCGGTCGCCGCCACCTTGCTCGACGAGCACGGCTGGCGGCATCCGCCGGCGGACGTGCTGCCGACCGGCCGAGAGCTGCTCGACGGATACGTCGCCCCGCTCGCCGCCGCGCTGGGCGAGCACGTACGGCTTCGCACGCGGGTCGTGGCGGTGTCCAGGGACGGCTGCGATCGCGGCCGCGGCGCCGACCGCGAGAGCCGCCCGTTCCTCGTCCGCGTCCGCGACGAAGCGGGCCGCCACTGCGACCGCCGTGCCCGGGCGGTGATCGACGCGTCCGGCACGTGGGGCACGCCCAACCCGCTCGGCGCGTCCGGCTTGCCGGCGATCGGCGAGGATGCCGCGGTCGCGGCCGGCAACCTCGCGCCCGCCCTCCCCGACGTGCTCGGCGCTGACCGCGCTCGCTTCGCCGGCCGGACGACCCTGGTGGCCGGCTCCGGCCACTCCGCAGCCAACACGCTGATCGCCCTTGCCCAGCTGGCGCGGGAGGTCGGTAGCGGCCGGGTGCTGTGGGCGATCCGGCGCAGCTACGCGAGCGGGCTGCAGGACGCGTCCGGCGATCCGCTGGCCGCGCGGGGCCAGCTGAGCGCGGATCTCCGCTCGCTCGTCGCGGGGCGCGAGGTGCTGCTGGTGCGAGCGTTCTCGATCGAGCGACTGGAGCCGGAAGCGGACGGCACCGTGACGGTCCTCGGCGACACCGCGGACGGCCCGCGAGCCCTGCGCGGCATCGACGTCGTCGTGGCGGCGACCGGCTTCCGGCCCGACCACTCGATCGTGTCGGAGCTGCGGCTCGACCTCGACCCCGTGCTGGAGGCGCCCACCGCGCTCGCCCCGCTCATCGACCCGGAGTCGCACATCTGCAGCACCGTCCCGCCGCACGGGCATCGCGAGCTATCGCACCGGGAGCCCGGATTCTTCATCGTCGGCATGAAGAGCTACGGGCGCGCGCCGACGTTCCTCGTCACGACGGCCAACGAGCAGGTGCGCTCGGTGACCGCGGCGCTCGCCGGCGATCTGGCGGCCGCCGACGAGGTCCGGCTCGTCCTTCCCGAGATCGGCGCGGCCTGCCGGTGCTGCGCCGATGCGGTGGCCACGCCGGCGTGATCGCCGTACCGCTTCACAACAATTCAACGTACGACCATTGACCCTGCCGCGCGGGGGAACGACGATCCGGTCTTCGGCCAGGATCGCGACCACGGGGGAGGTGGCGGCGTGCCGGCGAGCGCAAAGCGCCAATCCTTGTTGGACATGTCCGGCAAATACGGCCCTGCCGAGCAATCTCAGGAGCTGCTCCCCCGTGCGGTCCGTGGCCCGGCGCTCCTCGTGCTCTGGTCGCTCCTCGCCGTCGTGATGTGCGGGTTGGTGGCGACCGTCGTGCTCGTCAGGGGCGCGCTGTGACGGTTGGCGCGATGAGCGCTCTCTCCTCGATCGTGCGGCGTCGCCGCGGCACGGTGCCGCTCGTCCTGCAGACCACCGGCGCCGAGTGCGGCGTCGCCTGCCTGGCGATGGTCCTCGCTCATCACGGCAAGCGGGTGCCGATGCGCGAGCTGCGGGAGGCATGCGGCTCCGGGCGCGACGGGGTGAGCGCCGGTGCGATCGTCCGTGCCGCAGGGCATTTCGGACTGCACGCGGTCGGCTATCCGGCCAGTCTCGACGTGCTCGCTCGCGGGCCGTTGCCGGCGATCGCGCACTGGATGGGCGACCACTTCGTGGTGGTGGCCCGCATCGGCTCGCGGTACGTCGATGTCGTCGATCCCGAGACCGGCCGCCGCCGGCTGAGCCACGCCGCCTTCCGAGCCGGTCTCGGCAGGGCCGTTCTGGTGGTGCGGCCGGGCGAGGGATTCACGGCGTCGTCGACCACGCGGAACGACTTCTGGTGGCGGTACGTGCGGTCGTTGCTGAGCGTCCCCGGTACGGTGCGGCTGCTGCTGCAGATCCTCGCCGTGACCGTCGTCGCGCAGCTGCTCGTTCTCGGCATGCCGCTGATGACGCGCACGATGGTCGACGACATCGATGCGCTGCGGGACGGCTCGCTGATGACCGTTCTCGCCCTCGGAATCCTGGGGATCGCCACAGCGCAACTGCTGACCGGCCTCCTGCGGTCATCCCTGCTCGTGCATGCGCAGGGGCGGCTCGACACCACGGCGCTGCTGTCGTTCACGTCGCACCTGCTGCGGCTGCCGTTGCGATACTTCGAGCAACGCAGCACGGGCGACATCATGACCCGGTTCGCGAGCATCGCGGTCCTGCGCGAGCTCATCACCAGCCAGGTGCTCGGCTCGCTGCTCGATGCGTCGCTGGTGCTCGTCTACCTCGTGGCGCTGGCGGTGCTCGACGTTGCGGTGGCCCTGGCGGTCGCCGGAGCGCTGGCCGCCGTCGTGCTCGTGCTGTGCATCACCACCCGGCGCGTTCGCGAGCTCATGACGGCCGATCTCGCGAAGCAGGGCGAGACGCAGGGATACGTCGTCGAGTCACTGGAGGGCATCAGCACCCTCAAGGCAGGCGCCGCCGAGGATCGCGTGCTGGAGCGGGCGGCCGGACTCGTCCACCAGTGGATGGGCGCCACGTTGCGGCGCAGCTACCTCGCCGCGGTCATCGATGCGACGACGGTCGCGCTGCGCGTGCTCGCTCCGCTGGTCGTGCTGTGGCTCTGCGCGCAGCGCGTCATGGCCGGCACCATGACCACCGGCACGATGCTCGCCGTCACCTGGCTGGCCTCGGCGATCGTGGCTCCGCTGGCCACGGTGGTAGCCGGGGGGCAGCGCCTGCAGCTCGCCGGTGCGCAGCTGCAACGGCTCGCCGACGTGCTGGAGACTCCGGTCGAGCCCGTGACCGGCGCGGTACCGGTGGGCGGCCTGCAGGGGCGCATCGACGTCGAGCGCGTCAGCTTCCGCTACGACCCGTACGGCCCGCTGATCCTCGACAACGTGTCGGTGCGCATCGAGCCGGGGCAGCGGGTCGCGATCGTCGGCTCCACCGGCTCGGGCAAGACCACGCTCGGCATGCTCCTGCTCGGCCTGTACGAGCCGAGCAGCGGGCAGATCCGCTACGACGGGCTGGCGCTCGGCGAGATCGCGCTACGGTCGGTGCGCGCCGGCGTCGGCGTCGTGCTGCAGGAGCCGTCGGTGTTCAGCGGCACGATCAGGGACAACATCACCCTCCACGACGCATCGATCAGCGAGGCCGAGGTCGAGCGCGCGACCCGGACGGCCTGCCTGCACGACGAGATCGCGGCGATGCCCAACGGCTACGGGACCAGGCTGGCGTTCCGCGGGGCCGGCCTCTCGGGCGGTCAGCGGCAACGACTGGCGCTGGCCCGTGCACTGGTGCGCCGGCCGGCCGTACTGCTGCTGGACGAGGCGACGAGCCATCTCGATGCGGCCACCGAGGCCACGGTGCACGCCAACCTCGCCGGGCTGCGTTGCGTGCAGATCCTCGTCGCGCACCGCCTCAGCACGGTGCGCGACGCCGACCGGATCCTCGTGCTCGACCAAGGCCGGATCGTCGAGTCGGGAGTGCATCACGAGCTGCTGGCGCGCGGTGGTCACTACGCGCGCCTGGTCGCCGCCCAGATCGGCGAGCGCCCCCATGACTACCGGCCGGACCAGGTCGGTGCTTCGCATGACGGCGGGAGGTGAATCACATGGAACTCACGATCGCGCAGCTCACCGAGGACGAGCTCGACAGCGTGTTCGGCGGGCTCGGCCATCACGCGCACTGCATGAAGTCGCTGAGCGCTGGCAGCGATTGCCGGTTGGCGTGCTGCATCCAGGTATGAGCGGGCAGCGATGTCCGGGGTCGACCGCCCCGGCGTGACGAGCGGTCCGGTCGGCGGCCCGCTCGGTGACAGCGGCGCGCCGACCATCGGCTCCACGACGTCGGTGCACGCAACCATGACCGGGGGGTGAATCACATGGAGATCACCGTCAAGGAGCTCAGCGAGGCCGAGCTCGACGGCGTGTTCGGCGGCTTCGGCCACCGCACCCGTTGCATGACGACGATGAGCGCGGGGGAGTGCGAGCTGCCGTGCTGCCGGCCTGTGCTGGCGTAGCCGCCTGACGGGACGAGCGATGAGCGGGCGGTGACGACTCGCCCGCTCATCGCGCAGCATCACGAGGACATCGGATCGGGGGGACCGCTTGTCGACGCATGAGGCCGCTTCGCTGGGGCCGGCTCCGCCGCTCGGGGTTGGCGGCGTGGCCACGGCGCCGGTTCCGCGCGCGTTCCCCTCGTCGAGCGGCCTGCCGAGGACGGTCTCCTGGCGCTCAGCCGTGCTCATCGCGCTGGGCGGCGCGGTGCTCATCACCGTCTCGCTCGGGCCCATGGCGGTGGAGATGGGCAACGTCTCCGTGCTGGTGTGGGCGTTGACGGTGGGGGTCGGCGCGGTGCAGTGCCTCCTCCTCGGGGAGCTGTCGTCCCGCTTCCCGGGGCGCGCGGGCGGCACGCCGCAGTTCGCCTACCGGTCCGTGCCTCGCGGATCGTCCACGCTCGGCGCGCTCTCGAGCTGGTGCTACTGGTACGCGTGGACGCCCGGCATCGCTGTCAATCTCATCCTCGCGGCCCTCTACCTGCGAGCGGTCGTCTGGCCGTCGGCGCCGGTCGTACCGGTGGCCGCGGTGATCGGCGTGGCCCTCTACGCGCTCAACTCGATGGGGCTGCGCACCAGCATGCGCGCCAGCGCCGTCCTCGCGGTGCTCGTGCTCGTGCCGCTGACGCTCATCGTCGCGACCCCGCTGATCGAGCCGCACGTCTTCCACGCGCACAACCTGCTGCCCCTCGCCCTTCCGCCCGGCAGCCCGCACGGCGCCGGCGGCATCGCGGCCCTGGTGGCGAAGTGGACGTTCGTCGCCGCGTGGTCCGCGTACGGCGGGGAGATGGCGTCCACCGTCTCTGCCGAGGTGCGGGAGCTCGGTTGGCGCATGCCGCGCACGATGGCGATCGCCGCGGGCGTCTGCGTCGCGACGTTCGTGCTCGTGCCGGTCTCCCTGCTCGGGATCGTCGGCGCCCAAGGGCTGGCGGACGACCCGCTCACCGCCTTCGTCCCGGCCGCGCGCCTCTTGCTCGGCCCGGCCGCCGAGACCGCGGTCGGGCTGACCCTCGCCGTGGCGCTCGTCCTCGGCGCGCAGGCGTTCATCTTCGGGTCGTCGAGGACGGTCTACCAGCTCTCGCTCGACGGTCATCTCCCGCGCGCCTTCGCCAGGGTGAACCGCCGGGGCGTGCCGGTCGGCTCCATCGCGCTCGACACCGCGGTCATCGCGGTGATGCTCGCGGTGTTCGGCACGCACGTGGTCGACGTCGTCGCGGCCGCAAATGTCGGCTACCTCGTCGTGTTCATCCTCATGCCGATGGCGTACCTCGTCCTGCGCCACCACCCGGGCGGCGACCCCGGTGGCACCCGGTTGCCGAGAGCCTTCGTCCCCGTCGCGGTGGCGCTCATCGCGTTCAACGCGGCGGTGCTGGTGCTCGGCGGCCTGCAGTGGGGCGGCAAGGTGATGCTCACCGGCGCGCTCGTGAGCGCGCTGATCCTGCCGATGTCCTGGCTGACGCGCCTCGCCCACCGGCGATCGCGCGCCTAGCCGCAGAGCGCCTAGCCGCAGAGCGCTAGCCGGAGAGCGCCTCGGCGACGACGCGCAGGTCGGCGACGAGCCCCTCGTACGCCGCCTCCCGATCGTCGGCGCGCAGCACGGCCGACGGGTGGATGGTCGCGAGGATGTAGCCGGCGTGCACCGACCCGTCCTCGTCCTTCGCGTACGGGCCGCGCTCGGGCGGCCAGGGCATGAGCACGCCGCGCTGCCTGGTGACCCGGAAGGCCGAGCCCAGCAGCGCCTGCGCCGCCGTCGCGCCGAGCGCGACCACCACCTCGGGATCGAGCAGCGCGAGCTCGGCGCTGAGCCAGGGCCGGCATGCCGTGATCTCCAGCTGGTCGGGCTTGGCGTGGATGCGGCGCTTGCCCGGCGCGGACTGGGTGAACTTGAAGTGCTTGACCGCGTTGGTGACGTAGGCGTCGTCGCGATCGATGCCGGCGTCGCCGAGGGCGCGGTCGAGCAGCTTGCCGGCCGGTCCGACGAACGGGCGGCCACGGCGGTCCTCCTGGTCGCCCGGCTGCTCGCCGATGAGGACGACCCGGGCGCTCGGCTGGCCCTCGCCGAAGACGGTCTGCGTCGCATTCTCGTGCAGATGGCAGCCCCGGCAGCCGTCGGCGGCTGCTTTCAGCGCGGCGAGATCCGCGCCGTCCGGCACAAACGGTGCCGCGGTGGGCGCCTCTGCTCCTGCAGATCCTGCTGGCATGGCCGAACGGTACCCGCTGGGTGATCCAATACCCCCTCCTATCTCGCGGACGTTAACCAGCGCCGAGGGCTGGCGCATCCACGCGTGCTGTCGCGTTGCCGCCCGAGTCTGCACGGCCCTTGCGTCAGGATCTGTGATCGTGCACAGGTTCCCGGTTCATCCACATCGGTATGGATGAGGGTGGGTCGTGTCGGTGGCTTCGGTTTGCGTTCGGCGCATGGTTCAGGGTGTCCGGCGGTGACCGGCCTGCTCTCCGCGGTGCCGGCGCCCACGATCCACGACACGTCACAGCCGACGCGCTGCGCAGGCTGGCGAGCCGCCGAGATCGCCTGGATCGTCCTCGACCGGCGGGGAGATCCTCGACCTCGGCGCACCAGCCGCTTGCCGACCGCCGCGCAGCGCCCTGGCGGTCCGCGACGGGATGCGCGCTCCCGGCGGCGACCGCCCACCGTGGTGCCAGCGCATCTGCGGCACTGGATCGACGGTGACCCCACCGACCTGACCAACCTGGCCCTGCTCTGCGCCTACCACCACCACCTCTTCCACGAGCAGCACTGGCAGCTCGCGCCCGACCCCGACGGCGGCTGGACCGCCCAAGCCCCTGATGGCCGCACCTTCCGCCGCCGCCGCCGACGAACCAGCGCCTGACCGCATCGGTCGGGCCGGCGATAGATTGCATGCCCCTGGCGAAGGAGGCGGCATGGCGACCAACGTGCAGGTGGTGCTCGACTGCGCCGATCCGGACAGGCTGGCGAGGTTCTGGGCCGCGGCGCTGCAGTACGAGTTCCAGCCACCTCCGCCGGGACACGATTCGTGGGAGTCGTTCCTGGAGTCGATCGGGGTGCCGCGCGAGGACTGGAACTCGGCGAGCGCCGTCATCGACCCGGCCGGGGTCGGACTGCGGCTGTACTTCCAGCGCGTTCCCGAGCCGAAGACGGTCAAGAACCGGCTGCACCTCGACCTGAGCGTGGGCGGCGGTCGCGCGACGCCGCCCGACGAGCGGAAGCGGCGCGTCGAGGCGGAGGTCGAGCGGCTGACGGCGCTCGGTGCGCGCGAGATCGCTCGCCACTCCGACGAGCGGTTCGGCGAGAGCAACGTGGTGATGGCCGACCCGGAGGGCAACGAGTTCTGCCTGCAGTGACGCGGGCCGCCCTCCGGGCGGGACGGCGACGGGAGGAGCGATGGAGTTCCAGGAGGTCGTCAGACGACGGCGCATGGTGCGCAACTTCACGGGGGAGCCGCTCGATCCGGCCGTCCGCGACCGGATCCTGGGCAACGCGCTGCACGCGCCGAGCGCCGGCTTCTCGCAGGGGTGGGCGTTCCTCGTCCTCGAGTCGGCCGCGGACCGGGAGAAGTTCTGGGAGGTGACCGGCGGCGCCGGTGGCGAGCCGGACAACTGGCTGGCCGGCATGCGGCGGGCGCCGCTGATCGTGGTGGCGCTGTCGTGCAAGGACGCCTACCTCGACCGCTACGCCGAGTCCGACAAGGGCTGGACCGACCGGGACGAGAGCCGCTGGCCGGTGCCGTACTGGCACATCGACGCCGGCATGGCCGCGCTGCTCATGCTGCTGACCGCCGTCGACGAGGGGCTCGGCGCCTGCTTCTTCGGCATCCCCCCCGAGTGGACCACCTCCTTCCGGGAGGCGTTCGGCGTCCCGGCGACGCACGACCCGATCGGCGCGCTTGCCATCGGTGCCCGAGATGCTGACCGTCGGTCACCGTCGCTCAAGCGCGGGCGGCGTCCGCTCGAGGAGGTTGTCCACCATGGCCGCTGGTAGGAGGCACCGAGCGGCGTTCGGCCCAGGCTGACTAATCGGTCTGGTCATAGTGGGTGACCATCACCGCATGTGACATGGTTCACAAGGACTAGTCCTGGGGTACACAATGGCCACCTTCCCGGAGCCCGTTCCGTGAGCCGTGTCCCGGTGCCTGCTCGTTCGTTCTGGTACGAGTCCGGTGCGCGGCGAGCGATCGAGCGTCCGGGTGACGTCCATGTTCGGATCGCGCGGCGACCGCGTCGCGCGATCGTTGACGAAGGGTGGCCTTCGTGCCTCACGTACGGTTGCGTCGGTACTGGCGGCCCATGGTGGCAGCTGCCGGCTCGCTCGCCCTGCTCGTGCCCATCGGTCTCGATGTCGCCGACGCCTCGTCGCCGAGCTCGGGCTCGATCTCCGATACCGCCACGACGACCTCATGGACCGGTGGCCCGTTCGCCGTCCCCAACGTCACCGGCACGGCCGGTGACGTGATCTGCAACGTCGCCACCGCGTGCGACGACTACGCCTTGCACGTCAGCACGCCGGCCGGGTACGGCGACTCGCACCAGCTGAAGGTCTCGGTGCAGTGGCCCCTCGCCGCCGCCGACTTCGACGTGTACGTGCTCGACGCGAGCGGCGCCGTGATCGGCACGTCGGCCTCGTCGGCCGACCCCGAGATGGTCCTGCTGCCGCCCGACACCGGCGACTACACCGTGCGCGTGGTGCCGTTCCTGCCGCTGGGGCAGAGCTACAGCGCCTCGGCGACGTTGGTCGGCAAGCCGACCAACCCGCCGCCCGGCACCTTCACCCCGCCGACCTACAGCAACTACCCGGCGCCCGAGTCCTTCGGCGGCGCGCACGACGCCGGCGAGCCGTCCATCGGGGTCAACTACGGCACCGGTGCGGTGATGTACCAGGCCGGGCTGTCGACGGCCAAGGTCACCTTCGACTCCGCCTCGCCGGCGAGCGCCACGTGGGCGGACAAGACGGCCAACCTCTCCAACGGCTGCCCGCTCGGCGACACCACGAGCCTCGACCCGATCCTGTTCACCGACCACCAGACGGGGCGGACGTTCGAGTCCCAGCTCGCCGGCAAGACGGCGCTCACCTGCTACACCGACAACGACGGCGACTCCTGGCAGACGACGTCCGGCTCCGGCATCAACTCCGGCGTCGACCACCAGACGATCGGCGGCGGGGTCTACTCGCCCAACGACCCGGTCGGGCCGCTGACGAGCTACCCGCACCAGGTCTACTACTGCTCGCAGGACATCGCCGACGCCAACTGCGCTGCCAGCCACGACGGCGGGCTCACCTACGGCCCGGCGATCCCGATGTACGACCTGACCCAGTGCGGTGGCCTGCACGGGCACGTCAAGGTCTCGCCGGTCGACGGCACCGTCTACGTCCCGAACAAGGGCTGCGGCGCGAGCCAGGCGGTCGCGGTCTCCGAGGACGGCGGCACCACGTGGTCGGTGCGCAACGTCCCGTCCAGCACTCCCGGTGACTCCGACCCGTCGGTGGGCATCGGCAGCAACGGCACGGTCTACTTCGGCTACCAGGCCGCTGACGGCCACGCCCGCATCGCGGTGAGCACCGACAAGGGCCAGTCCTGGAGCTACGACCAGGACGTCGGCGCCTCGCTCGGCATCCAGAACGTCGTCTTCCCTGCCGTGGTGGCCGGTGACGACGACCGGGCGGCGTTCACCTTCATCGGCACGACGACCGGTGGCAACTATCAGGACGCCGCCAACTTCCACGGCATCTGGCACCTCTACGTCGCGACGACGATCGACGGCGGCCAGACGTGGCAGACGGTCGACGCCACGCCGAACGACCCGGTGCAGCGCGGCTCGATCTGCACCGCGGGCACCACGTGCGGCAACGACCGCAACCTGCTCGACTTCATCGACGTGACGGTCGACCAGCAGGGCCGGGTGCTCGCCGGCTGGGCCGACGGCTGCACCGGCGCTTGCGCCCAGGCCGGTGGCACCCAGAACGCCGACGCGCTCGCCACCATCTCCCGGCAGGACAGCGGGCCGCGGCTGTTCGCGGCGTTCGACGCGCTGGCCGACCTCACCGTGAGCAACGTGACCGCGACGAAGACGTCCAGCGGCACGAAGCTCTCGGCGACGCTGACCAACGCGGGCAAGGCCGCCGCCACCGGCGCGACGGTATCGTTCGCCAACGGCTCGACGGCCATCGGCACGACGAGCCCGGTCAACCTCGCCGCGGGCGCCAGCCAGGTGGTGTCGCTCACGACCGCGAAGTTGAAGAAGGGCAGCTACACCATCACTGTCGTCGCCGACCCGGCCAACGCCGTCAAGGAGTCGAACGAGGGCAACAACAAGCTGCAGACGACGCTCGCGATCTGATCTGCTGCCAGCTCACTGGCCGGCGCGCCCGGGTCACCGATGACCGGGCGCGCCGGCGCGTCAGAAGGGACGACGATGCGAGTCTCACCTGCCTGGCCGGCCGTCCTCGCGATGGCGGCGCTGATCGCCGCCGCCTGCTCCGAGGAGGGCGACAAGGAGGGCAAGGGCGCCGTTGCCGTGGGCCAGGTCGCCAGCGTGGCCTGCCCGTCGCAGGCGACGGCGGTGAAGCTGCCGGCCGGCTGGTCCGTCCCGCTGCCGGCCGGTTCGGTGCCCGTCGACGTGCGCCACTCCACCAACGGCCGGGTCATCGTCACCAGCGTCGTGCCGCAGAGCGAGAGCGACGTCCTGAAGGCGATGCAGAAGGCGTTCGCGAGCGCCGGGCTGAAGCTCACCGAGGGCGAGACCGAGGAGCACGACGCCGAGTCGAACTTCACCGGCAACGGGCTCACCGGCCGGTGGGGCATCCGCGAGCTCTCCGGCTGCAACGGGCCGGCCACCCGCATCGACATGGTGGTCCGCTCGTCCTAGCGGCCCGGCCAGCGGAGCGTGCGCACGGGTCGGCGCCCGGTCGGCGGTCAGCCGGTCGCGAGCGCTGCCCTGATGGCCGCGGCCATCGCCGCGGCGCTCGGCGCGTCGCCGCCGTAGCGGACCCGCGGACCGAGCCAGAAGCGCAGCCCGTCCTTGAACCGGCGCGGAATCACGTGCAGGTGCAGGTGCGGCACGCTCTGGCTGACCACGTTGTTGACGAGCAGCAGCGAGCCGTCCGCACCAGTGGCCGCCTCCACCGCGCGCTGCAGGCGCTGCCACACCAGCATGAGCGGCCCGGCCAGCGGCTGCGGCAGGTCGGCGAGGGTGGCCACGTGCTCGCGCGGCGCCAGCAACGTGTGGCCGTGGAACAGCGGCCGGTGGTCGAGGAAGGCGATGCACGCCTCGTCGTCGTGCACGACCTCGGCGGCGAGGTCGCCGGCGACGATGGCGCAGAACGGGCAGGGGGGCGGCTCCCCGGGCTGGCGCGGCACCGGACCACCGTACGGGTCAGATGTGCCTAGCCATCGCGGGGCCCCGCTCCGCACCGGTTGACACCGCATCGGGTGCGGGACGAACGTCTGACTCCCGTGCGCCGAAGGAGGAGCGAGGCATGAAGATCTCGCATCGCAGGCTGCTCGCGTCCGTCGCCGCCACCGGGCTCGCGGCGGGCGCCCTGCTGGCCACCACCGCCCCGGCCGGCCAGACGAGCCCCGTACCGTCCACCAGGGTCGCCGGCATCGACGTCGACCGGACGACCATCCCGCAGCTCGAGCGGCTGATGGACCGGCACCGACTGAGCGCCGTCCAGCTGACCCGGTTCTACCTGCACCGCATCGAGAAGCTGAACCCTGCGCTGCACGCCGTCATCACGGTGAGCCCGCGGGCGCTCGCCGACGCCCGCGCAGCCGATCGGGCGAGGCGGGCCGGCCACCACGCGCCGCTGCTCGGCATCCCCGTCATCGTCAAGGACAACATCGACACCACCGGCATGCCGACGACCGCCGGCTCGCTCGCCCTGAAGGGCAGCACCCCGCCCGACGCGTTCATCGTCACGCGGTTGCGCAAGGCCGGCGCCATCATCCTCGGCAAGGCCAACCTGAGCGAGTGGGCCAACTTCCGCTCCACCCAGTCCTCCAGCGGCTGGAGCGCGGTGGGCGGCCAGAACAACATGCCGTACGCCCTCGACCACAACCCCTGCGGCTCGAGCTCCGGCTCGGGCGTCGCGGCTGCCGCCGACCTCGCGACCGTGGCCGTGGGCACCGAGACCGACGGCTCGATCGTCTGCCCGGCCGGGACCAACGGCGACGTCGGCATCAAGCCGTCGCTCGGCCTGGTCAGCCGCACCGGCATCGTGCCGATCTCGGCGCAGCAGGACACCGCCGGTCCGATCGCCCGCAACGTCACCGACGCCGCCGTGCTGCTCCGGGTGCTCGCGCACGTCGACCCCGAGGACCCGGCGACCAAGGCGCAGAAGCGCCACGTTCCCAGCAGCTACGCGGCGTTCCTCGACAAGGGCGCCCTGCAGGGCGCGCGGATCGGCGTCTGGCGGGCCGGCAACTTCGGCTTCAGCCCCGAGACCGACGCCATCATGGAGCAGACCATCTCCCGGCTGCGCTCGCTCGGCGCGACGATCGTCGACCCGACCGACATCCCGATCGATGCCGCGTACGACCCCGAGTTCACCGCGCTGCTGTACGAGTTCAAGCACGACATCGCGGCGTACCTGCAGCGGTGGACCGCGCCTGGCTACCCGAAGACGCTCCAGGACTTGATCGACTTCGACAACGCCCACGCGGCGAAGGAGATGCCGTACTTCGGGCAGGAGATCTTCGAGCTGGCGCAGGCCACCGGCTCGCTCTCCGACCCCGCGTACGTCAAGGCAAGGGCCGACGCCAAGCGCATCGCCCGGCACGCGATCGACGACACGATGAGGGCGAACGACCTCGACGCCATCATCGCGCCGACCAACTCGCCGGCCTGGACGACCGACCTCATCAACGGCGACCACTTCCTCGTCGGCTCGTCCTCGCCGGCGGCGATCGCCGGGTACGCGAGCATCACGGTGCCGGCGGGGAGCAGCTTCCAGCTGCCGGTGGGCGTGTCGTTCATCGGCGGTCGGTGGAGCGAGCCGAAGCTCATCTCGCTGGCGTACGCGTGGGAGCAGGCGACCCACCTGCGGCGGCCACCGCAGTTCCTCCCCACCACCCCGCTGGAGCAGGTGCGGCTGGGCCACGGTCACCGGCACTCCGGGACCGCGCCGGCCCGGCCGGGGGACGCTCCGGCCATGCGATCGGTGGTCTCCGGCCGCTGATCCGTCGTTGAGGCCGAGGAGCGCGAGCTGCTGGCCGTCGTCGCCGGCTGGGCGTACGAGCCCGTCGTGATGCACGGGCAACCGGCCCGGCGCAGCGTGCGGCACTTCGGCGCTCGCTACGGCTACGAGTCGTGGGGCCTCACCGGTGCCGACCCGCTGCCGGTGCCGCTCCTCGCCCTGCGCGAGCGGTGCGCCGAGCTGGCGGGGCTGGCGCCGGACGCGGGCGTCTCGCTCGGCTCGCCGCGCGTCATGCGCTTCCAGCGGCGGGTGGCCGGCGAGCGCCGGGTGCACGAGCAGGAGCTGGCGCCTGCCTCGGCCTACCTGCTCAGCGGCGCGGCCCGCTGGACGTGGCAGCACAGCATCCCCGCGGTGCCGGCCGAGCGGTTCTCGGTGACGTTCGGCACGCTCCGGTCAGGCGCAGCCGGGCGGCGCCCGGAACCCGCCGGTGAGGGCGGCGAGGCCCTCGGCGACCGCGATGGTGGTGAGGTCGGCGTGCCGGCGGCCGACGATCTGGACGCCGACCGGTAGGCCGCCGGCGGACAGCCCCGCAGGGGCCACGGTCGCCGGCAGCCCGGCCATGCCGGGCACGATGCTCCAGGTGAGCTGATCGAGGTACGGGCGGGCGGTGCCGTCGACGTCGATGGTCCGGCGCAGCCGGTGGTCGACGCTCGGCACGCCCGTCAGCTCGGGATCGTGGCGCGGGGCCACCACCGGGATCACCGGGCACAGCAGCACGTCGTGCGCGTCGAAGAACCGCTGCCACTGCCGCTGGAGCGCGCGTCGCTGCCCATCGAGTCGCAGCCAGTCGCGGTGGCTCATCGTCTCGCCGCGGGCCCGCAAGCGGGCGAGCCCGTGCAGCGCGCCGGTGGCCAGCTCGCCGCGCAGCCGCTCGACGTCCTCAGCCGGCGTGCGGTCGGAGGAGGCCGCCGTCCACAGCTGGAGCGCGACGCCGACCGCGTCGTCCAGCGCGAACCCCGGCCGGGCGGCCCGGTCGACCGCGACCCCCGCGCGCTCGAGGCCGTCGGCCAGCGCCTCGAGCACGTCGAGGACCGCCCGGTCGGTGGGGTGCGCCGGGTCGTCCAGCCAGGCGGCCACCCGCAGTCCGGTCAGCGGGCGGTCCTCGCGCGGCAGGTCGACCCGCCACCCGGGATCGACCGCCGGGTCCGGCCCGGCCACGACGCCGAGCAGCAGCCGCAGGTCGGGCGCCGAGCGGGCCAGCGGGCCGATCGTCATGAGGTCGACGTCCTTGCCGGCGGTGGCCTCGTCGGCCTGCGGCCGGTGCCCGCGGGTCGGCACCAGGCCGTGGGTCGGTACGTGGCCGAGCACGCCGCAGCAGTGCGCCGGCTGGCGGATCGACCCGCCGCTGTCGCTGCCGAGCTCGGCAGCGGTCAGCCCGGCGGCGAGCGCCGCGGCGGCCCCGCCGGACGAGCCGCCCGGCGTGCGCCCGCGGTCCCACGGGTTGAGCGTCCGGCCGAAGAGCTCGTTGGCCGTCTCCTGGCCGGTGATGCCCGGCGGCACGTTGGACTTCCCCATCACGATCGCACCGGCGGCCCGCAGCCGGGCGACCACGAGCGCGTCCTGCGCCGGCACGTCGCCGGCCAGCTCCGCCAGCCCGGAGGTGCTGCGCATCCCGGCGACCGCGAAGGCGTCCTTGACCGTCATCGGCACGCCGTGCAGCGGCCCCAGCCGGTCGCCGGCGCGCACCGCCCGGTCGCAGGCGTCGGCGGCCGACCGCGCGGCGCCGGCGTCCACGGTCACCACCGCGTTCAGCGCCGCCCAGCGCTCGATCCGGTCCAGGTAGGCCTCGACGACCGCCCGCGAGCCGGTGCGGCCCTCGCGGATCGCTCCCGCGATGGTCGTCGCGTCGGCGAACGGATCGGTGAAGGGTCTGGCGAATGGATCGGCGTCGGCGTCGGCGGATCGGGTGCCCATGCGCGTGGGCATTCCCCGCCCGCGCCCTCTGCCACTCCCGCCCGCCGCCCTCTGCCACTCCCGCCCGCCGCCCTCTGCCACTCCCGCCCGCCGCCCTCTGCCACTCCCGCCCGCCGCCCTCTGCCACCGGCCCGATTAATGGACCCGGTGGACCTGCCGATGCAGTCCCCATGCCAGGACCCTCCTCCACCGCGCGCCGCTGGTCGTGCCGCGGTCTCGCCGCCGTCGGTGCGGTCATCGCCCTCGTCACGACGACCGGCGCCCCGGCCGACGCCGCCTCGGCGCCGGGCCTGACCTCCACCGCGAACTGCGCATGGAGCAACGGCGACGGCACCTACACGGCGGTCTTCGGCTACACGAACACGTCCAAGAAGACGTACTCGATCCCGCAGGGCAACAACAACCAGGTCTACGCCGGCCTCAGCACGAGCAACTTCTGGACCGCGGTCGACGCCAACCCGCCGACCACGTTCCCGCCCGGCTCGGTGGCGAACGCGGTGGTCGCGTCCTTCCCCGGAAGCGGTGGCGCGGCCTGGTCGCTCGACGGCAACTACGTCACCGTCACGGCCGCGTCGACGGCCTGCCCGGCCTCGACCCTCGCCACGACCAACGATGGCGCGGCCACGGTCGTCGCCGGGCTGATCGCGCTCGGCGCGGTGGCGGTGCTCGGTCGCCGGCGCGGGCGGTACGGCCTGCGCTGAGCCGCGCGAGCGGCTCACCCGCCCCGCATCCGTTCGGGTGCGGCGCGAGGCCAGGGTGCTGACCCTGCTCACCGCGGCGACCCGCGCGCTGGCGCGGCTGGTCGAGGTCGTGAGGGGCTGAGCGGACGCGGCAGTGGCTCCTCAGGACCGGACGAGGTCAAGGAACTCCGACCGCGAGCGCGGGTCGTCGCGCAGCCGGCCGTGCAGGGCGGAGGTGACCGTGGTCGACCCGCGCGCCTGCACGCCGCGGATCGTCATGCAGGCGTGCTCGGCCTCGAGGACGACGCCGACGCCCTTGGGGCGCAGCCGCTCGTCGAGCCACGTCGCGATCTGCTTGGTGAGCCGCTCCTGCACCTGGGGCGCCCGCGAGAGCATCTCGACCACCCTGGCCAGCTTGGACAGGCCGAGGATGCGCTCGCCCGGCAGGTAGCCGACGTGCGCGACCCCGGCGAAGGGCAGCAGGTGGTGCTCGCAGACCGAGTGGAACGGGATGCTCTTGGCGAGCACGAGCTCGTCGTAGCCCTCGTCGTTGGGGAACGTGGTGAGGGCGAACTCGCGGGGCGTGAGCAGCTCGGCGTAGGCCCGCGCCATGCGGCGCGGCGTGGCGGCCAGCGACTCGTCGGCGAGGTCGAGACCGAGCGCGGTCAGCAGCGCCGCCGCTGCCCGCTCGGCGCCGTCGACGTCGATCCCCGGCCCGCCGGGGACGGCCCGAAGCGCGGCCGTCACGACGCGTCCCCGACGCCGAGCGCCGCCAGCAGGACGAGCACGACCGTGGCGACGGCCAGCACGCCGTGCAGGTAGACCACCGGCGTCGGCAGCGCGCTCTCGGCTGGCGCGGCAGCGGTACCGGCCGCGGTGCCGGCACCGGCCGGCCGGCCGGCGGGCTGGACCCACCTGGCGAACATCGTGAAGCCGAGCGCGGCGATCCCCGCCAGCAGGGCGAGGGCCACCCACGCAAGGGCCGAGGCGTCGGTGGCCAGGTAGAGGATCCAGACCACCAGGCCGGTCACCGCGAGCCCGAAGTGGCCGAAGATCAGCCCGCGGGGGAACCGGGTGGTGCCGGCCTGCTGCTGCGCGATGCCGCCCGAGCTCACGTACCGCGCGAGCAGCACGAAGCCACCCAGCGCGGTGACTAGCCAGGCGATGAGGCCTGCGACCGCCATTGCACTACCGCCTCTCCGCGACCGCGCCGCGCCGGCCGGTCGCCGTCGTGCCCGTGGTGTAGCCGTGCGCCTGAGTGGCCTCGTCGGCCACCCGGACGCCGTACCGGTAGGCCAGCTCGCCGCCGAGGAAGCCCCCGACGGTCAGCGCCGCCACGCCGATCGCGTCGAGCGTCAGGACGCCGTAGCCGACCGGGCCGCCCCCGCCGCCCCAGCGCACCGCGAGGCTCGCGCCGAAGATGGCCGTCGCGGTCAGGTTGGCGGTGAGGTGCGCGAGCCCGATCCGCATCGCCTTCGTGCCCGGCGGGATGGCGAGCAGGTCGAGCAGACCGAGGGTCGCCGCGGCGAGCGCCCCGGCGAGGCCGAGGCCGACGAGCCAGCGCGCGGCCTCGGCGAGGCCGTCGGCCGACGCCGGGTGGGAGACCAGGTGCGAGCCGACGTCGAGGAGCAGGGCTGCCACCCATGCCCCGATCGGGATCGGGACGAGCATCGGGTGCAGCGGGTGCCCGTACGGCCCGGCGAGCCGGGTCACCGGCCGTTTCGCCTGATCGGGGTCGGCCATGCCGCCACCTCCGCCGAGTGAGAAAGTTTCGCTAGTGATTGTTAGCGATACCGGAGGGTGAATGTCAAGCACCGCAGGCGTGCGGTGGTTTCGCAGCGTTCGGCTCTCGATTCGACCCGAGCCGGCTGCTAGCGTGAGGTCGTGGCACCTGGCGGTAGCTCCGAGGGCGGGGGCATGGCGGGCATGGGGGACCCCGGCGGCATCGACGGCATCGACGGCATCGACGGCATCGAGGCCCTCGCGGTCCTCGGCGACCCCGTCCGGCGGGCCCTGTACGCGCACCTGCGCGCGGCCGGCGAGCCCGTGACCAGGGAGGCGGCCGCCGCCGCCGTCGGCATCAGCCGCGCGCTGGCCGCCTTCCACCTCGACAAGCTGGTCGAGGCCGGGCTGGCCGACGCCACGTACCGCCGGCCGGCTGGTCGGGTGGTGCCGGGCCGGCGGCCCAAGGCGTACGTCCCCGCCGCCGTCGAGATCGACGTGACGATCCCGCCCCGGCGCTACGACCTGCTCGGCGAGATCCTGCTCGGCACGGTCACCGGCACCCCCGAGGGCGGCTCGCCGCGCGAGCACGCCGCCCGGCTGGCGGCCGAGCGCGGGCGCGAGATCGGCGGCCGGATGGCCGGCGACCTTCGGCTGCGCCGGCCGGGCACCGAGCGGACGCTGCACGCGGCCGCGGCCGCGCTGGCCGGGCTCGGCTTCGAGCCCTCGGCCCCCGGCCGCGGCGAGGTGGCGCTGCGCAACTGCCCGTTCCACCACTTCGCGGCCCGCGACCCGCAGTTCGTCTGCGGGGTCAACGTGGCCTTCGTCGACGGCCTGCTGCGCGGCCTCGGCAACGAGACCGTCGAGGCGGTTCTCGAGCCGGTCGCCGGCGAGTGCTGCGTACGGCTGCGCGACAAGCGCGCGGCGGCTCCCGGCTAGCGCGCGGGGCCCTGGCCGTCGGTCAGCGCCGGCACCTCCGGTCCGGGGCCGGCCGGGGGGGTCGGGGCTGCCGAGGCCATCGTGCCCAGCCCGCCGGTGATCGTGCGCAGGATGGCCAGGCCCTGGCCGGCGAGGGCGGCGACCGCCTCGTTCAGCCCGTCGGTGCCGTTCAGCACGGTCAGGTTGGCGCCGGCGAGGCCGGCCGCGGTCGCTTTGATCATCTCCGGCAGCTGCTGGATGATCGCCTGGTCGAGGGCGATCCGGCCCTCGGCGGCCGCCGCCTGCGCCGACAGCTTGGTGCGGTCGGCCTCGGCCTGCGCGAGGGTGCGGATGCGCTCGGCCTCCGCCCGCGCCGGCTTGACGATCTCGGCGACGAGCTGGGCCTCGCGCAGCTCGGCGTTCCTGGCCGCCACCTTGGCCTGCTCGGTCAGCACGGCCTGCTGCGCCTGCGCGCCGGCGAGCGGGCCGGCCGCGGCGGCGGTGGACTGGGCCTGGTCGATCTCCGCCTGGTACTGCGCCTTGGTGACCGCGGTCTGGCGGGCGTACTCGGCCTGGTTGCGCAGCGAGAGCTGCTGCGCCTCGGCGGAGGCCTGGTCGGCCTGGGCCTGAGCGATCTGCGCGGCCTGGTTGACCCGGGCCTGGTGCGGGGCGGCCAGTGCCTTGATGTAGCCGCTGCCCTTGTCGTCGATGGACTGGATCTGCAGCGAGTCGACGGCGAGGCCCAGGTTGGCCATCTCGGTCTTGGACGCGTCGAGGACCGCCTCGGCGAGCTTCTGCCGCTCCCTGATGATGTCCTCGACCGTCATGCTGCCGATGATCGAGCGCAGATGACCGGCGAAGATCTGCCCGGTGAGGGTCGACATCTGCGCCTGCTCGGCCAGGAAGCGCTGCGCCGCCGCGGCGATGCTGCCCGGGTCGGAGCCGACCTTGAAGGCGATGACCGACTTCACCGTGAGCGAGATGCCCTGCTGGGTGACGCAGTCCTCGGTGACGATCGCCTCCTGCATGGCGAGGGTCAGCATGCTCACCCGGCGGACGACGGGGAGCGCGAACGCGCCGTGGCCGGTGACGATCCGGAACGGCTTCGCGTCATCGCCGCGCTGCTTGCCTCCGGAGATCAGCATCGCCTGGTTGGGGGCCGGTACGTACCATCCGAGCATCTGTGGCCTCTCTCGCGCCGCGTGGGGTCAAGCGCCGTTGCGCAATCACTGCGACCACGGAACCACATCCACGGCCCGGTTGCTCCTGGAAGTCACCACGAGCACCGTCGTGCCGCGCTCGAGGATCTCCTCGGCGTACGCGATGAGCAGCTCGGTCGTGCCGCGCACCTGCACGGCGACCTCGCCAGGCCCGACCGCGCCCCTGATGCGCACCACGACCTCGCCCACCTGCCCGACGACGGCCGAGTCCTCCATGACGCGCCATCCTGCCAGGTCTTAGGAGCGCCTGGGCTCCCACCGGAAGCGCCGGACGGCCACGACCGTGCCGCCGGCCGCCCAGAGCGCGAGCACCAGCAGGTCATGCCACCGCCAGCCCCCGCCGTGCGCGGTGGGGTCGAACGGCGCGAAGACGGCCCGGTTGAGGTGGATCAGCGGGAACGCGTCGGCGATGCGGACCAGGGTCGACCCCTCCGGCACGTGGAAGAACGTCCCGCTCACGAAGGTGAGCAGGAAGAACGGGAAGTTGACGATCGCGGGGGCCGCCTCGGCGGTGGGGACGAGCGCCGAGACGGCGACCCCCAGCGCGCAGAAGGCGACGACGCCGAGCAGCAGCGCGACGACCAGCGGCAGCACGTGGTACGGCGGGTGCACGTCGTACCCAGCCACGCCGACGCCGAGCGTGAGGACCACGAGGATGGACGAGGTCACCAGCGCGTTGCCGGTCAGGCCGGCGAACATCGCCCAGTTGGGCAGCGGCGTGGCCCGCAGCCGCTTGAGGATGCCCTCGTCGCGCCGGGTGGCGAGCGCGATGGCGAGGTTGGTGTAGCAGGCGCTCATCAGCCCGAAGGCCATGATCGACGGGATGTAGTACTGGTTGAAGCTGATGTCGTCCAGCTCCTTGATCCGCGCGCCCTTGTTCAGGCTCGCGAAGATGACCAGGAACATGATCGGGAACGCGAAGGTGAAGAACGCGCTCTGCGGGCTGCGCCAGTAGTTCTTCTGCTCGTAGCGCACCTGGTGCGCGACGAGCGCCGGCACGCCGGTCGCGCCGCTCGCGGGGCCGGCCGCGCGGCTCGTCACCGGCCGGCCTCGGACGGCTCGCCGGCCCGGCCGGCCCGGTCGGCGTCGGCCACCGCCGCCGGTGGCAGCGTCAGCCGCAGGTAGACGTCCTCGAGGGTCGGCCGCTCCACGGTGAGCGATGGCAGGTCGAGCGCGCGGTCGAGCGCCCAACCGGTGAGCGCGTGCAGCAGGCGCAGCTCGTCGTCGGTGCGGATCGTGACCGCGTCGCCGTCGACCGCCGTGGGAACGACCGGCAGGTCGGCCGCCGCGACGCCGGCCGGGAGCAGGAAGCGGACGACGGCCGCTGCGGTGTCCCTGCCGCCGATGGAGTCGGGCGTCCCCTCGGCCACCGCGACGCCCTCGGCGACGACCAGCAGCCGGTCGGCCAGCGCCTGGGCCTCGTCCATGTAGTGGGTGGTGAGCACGATCGTGGTGCCCGTCCCGGTGAGGTTGCGGACGAGGTCCCACGACCCCCGCCGGGCGCTCGGGTCGAAGCCGGTCGTCGGCTCGTCGAGGAAGAGCAGCTCGGGCCGCCCGACGATGCCGAGGCCGACGTCGAGCCGCCGCTGCTGGCCGCCGGAGAGGCGCCGCACCCGGGCGTCGGCCTTCTCGGCGAGCCCCACCAGCTCGAGCACCTCGGGCACCGGCCGCGGGCGCGGGTAGTAGAACGCGTTGCGGGTCAGCGCCTCGCGCACGGTGAGGTGCGGCTCGACAGCGGTGTCCTGGAAGACCACCCCGACCCGCTCCCGGAAGGCCCGGCCGGCCCGGCCGGTCCGGCCCGGGTCGACGCCGAGCACCCGCACGGTGCCCGACGTCCGCGCCCGGAAGCCCTCGAGGATCTCGAGCACGGTCGTCTTGCCCGCGCCGTTGGGCCCGAGCAGCGCGAAGACCTCGCCGGGCCGGACCTCGAACGACACCCCGCGCACGGCCTCGACGCTGCCGTAGCGCTTGGTCAGCCCCTCGACGACGATCGCGGACACCCGGGCACCCTCCTGCACCGGCTGCCGAGCGTACGCGACGCAGCCCGAGCAACCACCAGAGCGGATAGCCCGGGAGGACGGCGGCCAGCGGCCCCGTGACGCGCGGCCGGAGCCGGCGAGCGGCCGGGTAGGGCGGTTCAGCCGCCGAGCAGTCCGCCGAGCCCCTTGCCGCCGCCGAGCTTGGCGAGCAGCTCGGGCACGTTGACGCCGAGCCTCGACAGCAGGTCGCCGTGCTGGTCGGTGTCGACCTTGTCGGGCAGCTCGCGCTCGGCCTGCTGGGCCTTGTCGTCGTCGCCCTGCGAGCGGAGCAGGTCGAGGATCTGCGACTTGTCGATCTGCACGGGAGCCTCCTTGCGGTCCGTGAGCGTTGCGAGGCGCGCCCTACCCGTGGCCGGGGCCGGCAAGCCGCGCGCCTGCCGGGGACCACTCCCGCGGCTCGGCCGGCGGGTCCGGCAGCGGGTCGACCAGCTGCAGCGACCACGTCCCGACGTCGCGCCACGCACCCAGCTTGTAGCCGACGGCCCGGTGCACGCCCACCTGCCGGAACCCGAGCGACTCGTGCAGCGCCACGCTCGCGTCGTTCGGCAGCGCGATGCCGGCGTGGGCCGAGACGTAGCCGAGGGCGCGCAGCTCGGCGAGCAGCCGCTCGTAGAGCAGCCGTCCCACGCCGGTGCCTCGGTGACCGGCCGCCACGTACGCGGAGCAGTCGGCCGCCCATCGGTAGGCCGGCCGCGTCCGGTGCCTGGTGGCGCAGGCATAGCCCACGACGTGCGGGCCGAGCCCGGCGACCAGCCACGGCAGGCGGGGGCGCGCCGCGATCCGCTGCCGCAGCTGCCCGGCGGTCGGCACCTGCTCCTCGAAGGAGATGGCGGTGCCGGCCACCACCGGGCCGTAGATCGCCAGGATGGCGTCGGCGTCGGCCGCGGTGGCGGCGCGCACCGCGGGGAGGTCGCGCACCACCGCCGGATGATGCACCGTCCGCAGCGATGCGGGGAAGCAGGCTCTCCGATCTCGTACCCGCGAACCGCGCGTCCGGCAAGTGCTGAGGCACGACCGTGCCGCACCGAACCTGCCAGGCGGCGCTGATTGACACTGCATGCGGGCCGGACGATCCTGAATCCTTGTTCTTGGGGCAACGCTTTCCGGTGATTGCCGTTGCCTCGAAAGGCGTGCCCGGACGGCGTCAGCCGCTACCGGGCAGATGGGAAGCCGGGCGGTGACGCCCGGGTCATGAGGGATGCATCGGGGGCAACATGCGATACGGGGTCAGCGCGCCGGACGGTAGGGTCCTACCGACCGGCAGGACAGTCGCTCCCGAGGCGGTGCGAGCGTGACCACCATGCAGCTCGACGGTACCGCCCTGATGTCGAGGCGCGCCGAGCGCTACCTCATTCCCGCCACGGTCATCACCACGATGGGCAACGCGTTCCAGATCACGGCCGCGGCGATCCTCGTGTTCCGTGCCACGCACACCGCGCTCGGCGTCGGCTGGCTGTTCATCGCCGCGTCGATCCCGCAGATGGTGTTCTCGCTGCCGTTCGGGCAGCTGGCCGACAAGTACGACCGGCGGACCCTCTGCATCGTCGCCGACGTGCTGAGCGCCGTGGTCGCACTGGCGCTGCCGATCTGGTTGTGGCTCGACGGCCCCAAGGACATCGGCACCTACGCGGCCACCTTCCTGCTCGCCGTCCTGACCGCGCTGTTCCTCCCCGCGAGCAGCTCGCTCATCAAGGAGCGCATCCGCGACGAGCGGATCGGCCCGTTCAACGCCCGCTTCGAGATGGCCACCCAGGCCGGCATCCTCATGGCGTCGTCGGCGGCCGGCTTCCTCGTGCAGTTCTTCGGCGCGACGCCGCTGTTCCTCGTCAATGCCGGCACCTTCGTGGTGTCGGCGCTGTGCTCGATCGCGATCGGCCCTCGCTTCCGGACGGCGCCCGCCGAGTCCGAGGCCGCCACCGAGGACGCCGCCCGGACGGCGTCGGCCAAGCGCAAGCCGCTCGGCGCGGTGGCGATCCGGCTGATGGTGCTGTACGGCTCGGGCACGGTGATGGTCGTCCTGACCAACTCGCTGCTGACCGTCCTCATCCTTCAGACGTTCCGGGCCGGTCCCGGCTTCATCGGCGCCGTCGACGCGGTCATCGGGGCCTCCTTCCTCATCGGCGCGGCGATGTACGCGCGCACCAGCCCGCACATCCCGCTGCGGTGGATGGCCATCGGCGGCTACCTGATCACCTGCGCCATGCAGCTGGTGCTGCCGATCAGCCTGCTCGTCCTCATGCTCGCCATCCCGGTGACCGGCTTCTGCTTCGCGCAGGGCCGCATCGCGACCCGGACGCTGCTCATGCAGGCGATCCCGGTGGAGCGCAGCGGCTTCGTCTTCGGCGCGACGCAGGCGTTCGGCCTGACGTACAGCGTGTCGGCGACGATCGGGCTGACCACGCTGGCCGACCACACCGCCGTCAAGTACGGCTTCTACGGCCTCGCCATCCTGGTCGCGGCCACCGTGCTGATCGCCGGCGTGCCGCTCCTGCGCCGGTCGACCGGCGCACCTGCCCCTGAGCCGGCCCTCGCCGCGTCGGCCGGCTGAGCCGGCCGGCCGCACCAGGCCCATCACCATCTGCAGAGCTGCTCGACCGGTAACGCCCGACGGGGGGCTGGCCGGCACCAAGCGACGACACCGGTAGGAGACCGCTCATGACGCCACGTCCCACGATCCTCGTCGGTTTGGCCCTCCCAGCTCTGGTCGGCTTCACCTTCTGCCCCGACGAGTCGGTCATCTTCATCGAGGAGCCCGACATCGTGCGCAAGCGCGACCTGCACGCCAAGGTGAAGGGCGCGGCCCTCGTCCGCGAGCTGATCGAGCTGGAGTACCAGCTGCCGGGCGCGGCCGACGAGTTCTACAACAGCCACCGCGACCTCGACCCGGTCGTCGTCATGGGACTCATGGAGTACGCGGTGCCCTTCGCGGCCCGGCTGGCCGAGCGCTACGGCGTGCGCGGCGCGACGTTCGGCGCGGCCGAGCTGCTCCGCGACAAGGCCCAGCTGCGCAAGGCCACTCGTGGCGCCGGCATCGCCAACCCGGTCTCGCGGCACGTCGACGGCCCGGACGCGGTGCGCGAGTTCATGCGCGGGCACCCCGGGAAGATCGTGCTCAAGCCGGCGAACCGCCAGGGCGCCGTCGGGACCGAGATACTCAGCGATCCCGCCGAGGTGGACGGCGCCTGGGCGCGCTGCATCGACCAGGACGAGGGCGTCTACGTCCCCGACCGCGGCCTGCCGCTCATGATGCTCGCCGAGCAGTTCGTCGAGGGTCACGAGTACAGCGTGGAGATGATGTGGCGCGACGGCGCCCGCGTGTTCGGCACCGTGACCGACAAGATCCTCTACCCGGGGCCCCGGCCGGTGGAGGAGGGCCACATCGCGCCGGCCGACATCCCCGACGAGCTCAAGGACCAGCTGCTCCGCGAGACCGAGCGGGTCTGCGACGCCGTCGGCCTCGGCACCGCCATCGTGCACTGCGAGTGGATCGTCTCCGACGGCACGCCCTACCTCGTGGAGTGCGCCGGCCGGCTCCCCGGCGACGCCATCCCCAACCTGGTGGAGGCCGCGTACGGGCTCAACGTGGTGCACACCTACTACCGGATGATGGCCGGCGAGGAGCTCGAGCCGATGCCGACGAAGGCCACGCAGGCGGCGGCCATCCGGTTCCTCCAGGTCGAGCCGGGGATCGTCGAGTCGGTCGAGGGCGTCGAGGAGGCCAAGGCCCTCGGCGGCGACGGCATCGTCTACTTCGCCGTGTCGGTGGAGCCGGGCGACCGGATGGCCGAGCTGCGCAGCTCCTGGGACCGCCACGGCATGGCGGCGGTGAAGGCGCCGACCCCCGCCGAGGCCGACCAGCTCGCCAAGTCCGTGATCGACTGCATCACGGTGAAGGTGCGTCCGGTCGACGACTGACCCGAGAGCCGCCCTGGCAGCCCCGTCCCCCGACCCGACCGGTCGGCGGACGGGGCTGCTTTGCGATGCTTAAGGGCAGGTGGGTAACGTGCGGTCGCACGCCGTCATCGGCGGGCCGCCGCACATCCCGCCCAGCAGCAGGCGGTGCCCGGCGCCACCCGCGACGGGCGGGCTCACCGGCTCTCGCGCTCGGGCAGGACGGACGAAGGGGCAGACGTGAGTGATAGGAGCACCGCCGTACGCACCCGTGACGGCGTGGGCCCGGACGGGAGCGAGCCGCAGCTCGTGCAGCTCCTCACCCCCGAGGGCGAGCGGGTCGAAAGCGCCGACTACCAGCTCGACATCGGCACCGAGGAGCTGCGCGGCCTCTACCGCGACATGGTGCTGACCAGGCGGTTCGACGCCGAGGCGATCTCGCTCCAGCGGCAGGGCGAGCTCGGGCTGTGGGCCTCGCTCCAGGGCCAGGAGGCGGCGCAGATCGGCTCCGGCCGGGCCACCCGGCCGGACGACTACATCTTCCCCGGCTACCGCGAGCACGGGGTGGCCTGGTGCAGGGGCGTCGACCCGCTGAAGCTGATGGGCCTGTTCCGGGGGGTCAACAACGGCGGCTGGGACCCGACCGAGAACAACTTCCACCTCTACACGGTCGTCATCGGGCCCAACTGCCTGCACGCCACCGGCTACGCGATGGGCGTCACCAAGGACGGCGCCGACTCGGTCGTGCTGTGCTACTTCGGCGACGGCGGCTCCAGCCAGGGCGACGTCGCGGAGGCGTTCAACTTCGCCGCGGTCAACAACGCCCCGATCGTGTTCTTCTGCCAGAACAACCACTGGGCCATCTCGACCCCGACCGAGAAGCAGACCAGGGTGCCGGTCTACCAGCGGGCCGCCGGCTTCGGCTTTCCCGGCGTACGGGTCGACGGCAACGACGTCCTGGCCGTGCTGGCGGTCACCAGGGCCGCGGTGGCCCATGCGCGGGCCGGCAACGGCCCCCTGCTGATCGAGGCGCTCACCTACCGCATGGGCGCCCACGCCACCTCCGACGACCCGACCCGCTACCGCCCCCAGGTCGAGCTCTCCGAGTGGGAGCGCAAGGACCCGATCCTGCGGCTGCGCACCTACCTCACCAAGGAGGGCATGGCCGACGACGCGTACTTCGCCGAGATCGACGCCGAGAGCGAGGCGCTCGCGAGGCGCGTGCGCGAGGGCGTGCGCGGGATGCCCGACCCGGACGTGATGGACATGTTCGACCACGTCTACGTCGAGGGGCACGCGCTGGTCGACGAGGAGCGCGCCGAGTTCGTCGACTTCATGTCGTCGTTCGAGGAGGGGGAGTGACGATGGCCGTGCAGACGATGACGCTTGCGAAGGCCCTCAACGCTTCGCTGCGCAAGGCCCTGGAGGACGACCCCAAGGTCCTCGTGATGGGCGAGGACGTCGGCCGGCTCGGCGGCGTCTTCCGGGTGACCGACGAGCTGCAGAAGGACTTCGGCGAGGACCGCGTCACCGACACCCCGCTCGCCGAGTCCGGCATCATCGGCACCGCGATCGGCCTGGCGCTGCGCGGCTACCGGCCCGTCGCCGAGATCCAGTTCGACGGCTTCATGTTCCCGGCGTTCAGCCAGTTCACCACTCAGATGGCGAAGATGCACCGCCGGGCGCTCGGCAAGGTGCGGCTGCCGATGGTGGTGCGCATCCCGTACGGCGGCGGCATCGGCGCGGTCGAGCACCACAGCGAGTCGCCGGAGGCCTACATCGCGCAGACGGCCGGCCTCAAGGTGGTGGCGCCGTCCAACCCCTCCGATGCGTACTGGATGCTCCTGCAGGCGATCCGCTCCGACGATCCGGTCTTCCTCTTCGAGCCCAAGCGGCGCTACTGGGACAAGGGCGAGGTCGACGTCGAGACCGAGCCCGATCCGCTGCACGAGGCCCGCGTCGTGCTGGCGGGCAGCGACGTGACGCTCGCCTCGTACGGCCCGATGGTGAAGCTCTGCCTCGAGGCCGCGGCCTCCGCCGAGGAGGACGGCCGCAGCATCGAGGTCGTCGACCTGCGCTCCCTCTCGCCGATCGACTTCGACACCGTGCAGGCGTCGGTCGAGCGGACCGGCCGGCTGGTCGTGGTGCACGAGGCACCGACGTTCATGGGCCCCGGCGCGGAGATCGCGGCCCGCATCACCGAGCGCTGCTACTACCACCTCGAGGCACCGGTGCTGCGGGTCGGCGGCTTCTTCGCCCCCTACCCCCCGGCCCGGATCGAGGAGGACTACCTGCCCAACCTCGACCGCGTGCTGCACGCCGTCGAGCGGGCCATGGCGTACTGAGATGGCGTACTGAGCTGGCGTACTGAGATGGCGTACTGAGAGGCGAGTCGTGACGACGACGGAGACCGGCCCGGCCACGCGCGAGTTCCGGATGCCCGACGTGGGCGAGGGCCTCACCGAGGCCGAGATCCTGAAGTGGTACGTGAAGCCGGGCGACACGGTCACCGACGGGCAGATGGTCTGCGAGGTCGAGACCGCCAAGGCCGCGGTGGAGCTGCCCATCCCGTTCGACGGGGTGGTCCGCGAGCTCTTCGCCGCCGAGGGCGAGACGGTCGACGTCGGGCGGGTCATCATCGCCGTCGACACCGGGGGCGGTGCCGGCGCAGCTCAGCCGGCGGCGACGGACGAGCCGGACCAGCCGGACCAGCCCGCCAAGCCGAAGCGCACCCCGGTGCTGGTCGGCTACGGCGTCACCGAGGGACCGTCGCGGCGGCGGCGCCGCAAGTCGGTGCCGCCGGCCGACCCGTCGGCGGTCAAGGACGCCGCGCAGCGCGAGATGGACGGTGCCAGCAGCGTCGACACGGGCGGGCTCGAGGGCGCGCCCGACACGGCCGTCGAGCCGCGGCCGGGCCCGACCGGTGCCGGCAGCACCGGCGGCACGAGCAGCACCGGCGGCACCGGCACTGCCGCGCGGCCGCTGGCCAAGCCGCCCGTCCGCAAGCTGGCCAGGGACCTCGGCATCGACCTCGCCACGGTGCGCCCGTCGGGGCCGCACGGCACCATCACCCGCGACGACGTGCGGGCGGCGGCCTCGGGCGGGACCGGGGAGGCCGGGCAGGTCGGGCAGGTCGGGCAGGTCGTGAGCCTCGGCGCCCGCGAGCGCCGGGTGCCGGTCAAGGGCGTCCGCAAGGCGACCGCCGAGGCGATGGTGGCCAGCGCGTTCACCGCCCCGCACGTCACCGAGTTCATCACCTTCGACATGACCGCGACCATGGCGCTGGTGGCCGAGCTCAAGCAGGACAAGGCGTTCGAGGGCCGCCGCGTCGGCCCGCTGCTGATGGCGGCCAAGGCGCTGCTGGTCGCGATCAGGCGCAACCCGGAGATCAACGCGACCTGGGACGAGGCCGCCCAGGAGATCGTCTACAAGGACTACGTCAACCTCGGCATCGCGGCCGCGACGCCGCGCGGCCTCATCGTCCCCAACGTCAAGGACGCCGACCGCCTGACCCTGCCGCAGCTCGCCGCCGCGCTCGACGAGCTGGTGGCGACGGCGCGGGAGGGCCGCACGGCACCGGCCGACATGCAGGGCGCCACCATCACCATCACCAACGTGGGCGTCTTCGGCGTCGACACCGGCACGCCGATCCTGCCGCCCGGCGAGGCCGCGATCCTCGCGCTCGGCGCGGTGAAGCTCATGCCGTGGGTGCACGAGGGCGAGGTCAAGCCGCGGCAGGTCACCACGCTGGCGCTCTCGTTCGACCACCGCCTGATCGACGGCGAGCTCGGCTCCAGGTTCCTGTCCGACGTGGCGGCCATCCTGGAGCAGCCGACGCGGCTCATCGCGTGGAGCTGACCGACCGAGGTCAGTCGAGGCGCAGCGCCCACGCGTGGAGGGGGCTGTCGGGCACGTCCGCCTCGCCCACCACCCGGTAGCCGCGGCGCTCGTAGAAGGCGACGTTGTCGGCGGTGAGGGTGTCGAGGTAGCACGGGACGCCGTCGCGGCGGGCCCGGGCGGTCATCTCCTCGACCAGGCCGCTGCCGAGGCCGCGTCCCTGCGCCGCCGGCGTGACGCCGAGGAAGAACAACTGCCAGTGCGGCTCGGGGGCGGCCTCGGCGTGCAGGGTGCCGAGAGTGGCGAGGAAGCGGCCGATCTGCGCGGCGCGCTCGTCACCGCTGCCCTCGATCACGTCGACCAGCCCGGACGCCGCCACTGTCCCGTCGTCGATGACAGTCCCCGGCGGGAGGTAGAGGGCGACGGCGCTCCCGTCGTCGGGCATCAGCCCGTCGCCGAGCGCCAGCCCGAGCCGGGCGTTGGCCGTGAACAGCGTCGTCGCCCGCTCCACCCGCGTCGACGGGTCGGGGCACCACCAGCGCACGAACGGGTCGTCGTGGAACGCCTGGGCGAGCAGCGCTCCCACGGCGGGCACCTCGTCGGTCGGCACCGCGCGCATCGCTCCTCCTGCTCACCGTGCGGATGCCCGGACGATAGCTGGTCGGTCGATCAGGCGCAGGCGTCTCGCCCGAGCCGCACTGGCAGGCGCTGATAGCCGCGCAGCACCCGCATCCGGCGCCGCACGGCGCCCGGCGCGAGCGCCAGAGCGGGGAACCGCTCGACCAGCATGCGCAGGGCGATCGCGCCCTCCATCCGGGCCAGCGAGGCACCCAGGCAGAAGTGCACGCCGGCGGAGAACGCCAAGTGCTCGCGGGCGCCCCGGCGCGCGATGTCGAAGGCCTGCGGGTGGTCGAAGACCTCCGGATCGCGGTTGGCGCCGCCGAGCATGATGCTGACGAACTGGCCCGCCGGGAGCGCCCGGTCGGCCAGCTCCGTGTCGGCCGTGGCCACCCGCAGGGTCACCTGCACCGGTGAGTCGAAGCGGAGGATCTCGTCGACGGCATCGGGCCACCGGCTCGGCTCCGCGCGGAGCAGCGCGAGCTGGTCGGGGTGGGCGAGCAGTTGCGCGACCCCGTTCGCGATGAGGTTCACTGTCGTCTCGAACCCGGCGCCGATGACGAGCAGTGCCGTGGCCCGCAGCTCGACCTCGTCCAGGGCATCGCCCGAGTCGGTCACCGCGGCGAGCCGGCTCAGCAGGTCGTCACCCGGGCGCTGCCGCAGCTCGGCCAGGTGCCCGGCGAGCCAGTGGTGGATCTCGCGCAGCGCGGCGGTGGCGGCGCGGAACTGTCGGTAGCTCGTCACCGGATCGAGGGTGACGGCGGCGGCGTCGCCGAGGGCCAGCATCCGCGGCCGCATCTCGACGGGGATGCCGAGGATCTCCGCGATGACCGCCACCGGCAGCGGGCCGGCGTAGGCCTCGATCAGGTCGACGACGCCGTCGCCCGCCCGCGCCCGGTGCTCCATCCCGGCCAGCAGCTCGCTGGCCAGCTGCTCGATCCGCGGCTCCAGCTCGGCGAGCGCGCGGGGGGTGAGCACCTTCGAGACCAGCCGGCGGTAGCGGGTGTGGTCGGGCGGGTCGACGGCGAGCATCGACGGCGGCTCGGCCGGCCCCACCGCCCACGGGTCGGCGGTGAGCGCGAGCATCCGCCGCAGCAGCGGCGGCACCCGCGCCGTGGCGGCCACCTCCACGCCGAACGCCGGGCCGCGGAGCGCCTCGCTCGCGACCCGGTGGGAGACGGTGGCGCAGATCCGGCCCCGGCCGAGCAGTGGGCCCTGCGCGCGCATCTGCTCGTAGACGCCGAACGGGTCGGCCCAGAGCGAGCGGTCGACGGCGAGGCGGGCGCCCAGCTGCCCGTGCCGCGCGGCCCGGCGGAGCACCAGCTGCGGGACGAGCGACTGCGCCCCCCACCGCAGCGCCGTGCGCGGCTCGTCCCACCGGGCACGCGGGGCCCGCACCGCCGCGGGCGTCGTCGCGACCATGCCCTCAGCATGCCTCGTCCGGTCCTGGCCCGTCCGGCCCCGTGCCTGCTTGTCCCAGGGCGGCCCGCTCGACGTCGGTGCGGCCGCGGGCGCGGGCGCTCATGCGCACCGGCCCCATCCGGGCGGCCAGCGCCTCCGCCTGCTGGTCGAGGACGGCGGCCGCGTCGGAGCCCACGTCGTCGAGGAGCGTCACGACGATCTCGCCGTCGGGGCGCTGCGCCCAGCCACCGACGACGCGGCCGTCCCACCAGGCGGTGGGGCCGGCGTTGCCGGCCGCGTCGAACACCCGCGCGGCGTGCGGGCCGAGGAACCAGTCGCGGTGCCGCCAGCCCATCGCGGTGGCGTCCAGCGGCGGCAGCAGCGCGCCCCACGGCCGGACCTGGGGCTCGGGGGCGAGGTCGTCGCCGAGCGCGATCCCGGTGCCGCCGTCGAGCTCGACCTCCACCGGGGCGACGCCGGTCAGCGCACGGCGGACCTGCCGCGCCGTCCAGCCGGTCCACCAGCGCAGGTCGTCGGCGGTCGCCGGGCCGTGCGCGCGCAGCCAGCGAGCCGCCAGCTCGACCTCGGCCTGCTCGGCCGGCAGCTGCGGCAGGCCGCCGTCGCACCATCCCGCGCACCAGGCCGCCATCGGGGCCCAGCGGTACTGGGTGGAGGCCCAGCTGCCGCGTGGCCGCCCGCGCACCGCGCGGCCCTCGGCGGCGAGCAGGAGCAGGACCCGGCTGGACAGCTGGGTGCGGCCCTCGAAGCGGGTGCCGCGCCCGACCGTGACCCTGAGGCGCAGCCGCGCGTCGTCCTCGGCCAGCTCGGCGGCGCTCGCCTCGCCCCTGGCGACGAGCGCGGCGAGCGCTACCTCCTCGAGCTCGCGCAACCAGCTCTCGACATCGACCGCACCGGAGCCCCCGGAGCCCCCGGAGACCCCGGCCTCGGCCAGCCACTGCAGCAGCTTGCGGCGCTCCCTGGCAGCCACGTCGCGGGCGCACGCCGCCTGCACGACCGGGGCGAGCTCGCGGGTAGTGACGAAGACGGTGCGCCGCATGGCGAGCAACCGGATCAGGCTGCGCCGCTCGTAGAGCGCGTCGGACACGGTCGCGACGTCGCCCTCGCGCAGCCGGGCCCACAGCTCCTGGTAGACCGACGCCGGATCGGTGCTGTGCACGGCGACCAGGTCGGCGGCGACTGTCTCAGGGGCGTCGGCGAGCGCCTCGGCGGCGAGATGGTGGCGACGGGCCAGCCGGGCCCGGCGCTGCGCCACGTCCATGTGCGGCACCCTTGCTCCCTCCGGTCCGGCGCGCTGCGGAGACCCGATCGTAGGGAGGCGGTACGACAGGAAGCTCGCCCCGGCCGGCGAAACCTGCACGTACCGGGCGCGCATCGGGACCGGTTCGGATCGGCGGCGCCCGCCGTCCGGGGGAGCCGGGTCGCTCGCCCTTGCGCCGCGGCGGCGCGAGCTGTTCGATGGGCACCCGAGCGAGGGGGTCAGAAGTGACCGAGAGCGTCGCTGTCGGCGGGCTCGACCCGGCGCAGCTCGGGCTCGTGCACGACGTCGACGTCGACCCGCGCACCGGTTCGGCCGCGATCCACGTGGAGCTACCGCTCGCCGGCGGCCGGTCCGGCTTCGCGCCGGCGCTCTCGCTCGACTACCGCTCGGGCGGCGGCAACTCCCCGTACGGGTGGGGATGGGCGCTCGGCGGGACGACCCCCGTCACGGTGGACACGACCGGCGGCGTGCCCCGCTACGACGGGCGCGACGACCACTCGTTCGGCGGCACCCGCCTGCTCCCCGCGCTCGAGCGGGACGGCGACGGGTGGCGGCAGCGGACCCGCGCGGCCGGCGACCACGCGGTGCAGCTCTTCCGGCTCCAGGACGACACCGACGCCCCCCGGTTCGAGCGATGGGTCGAGCGCGAGAAGGGCCGCGCGCACTGGCGCATGCGCGATCGGCGCAACGTGCTCACCGTGCTCGGGCTCGACGCTGGCGGCACCACCCGGCTCGGCGACCCCGACGCGCCGGAGCGGGTCTTCGCGTGGCTGCCGGAGATCGCGTACGACGGGTTCGGCAACGCGATGCGGTACGAGCACGTGCCGGAGGACCTCAGCGGGGTCGACCTGTCCGCGCCGTACGAGCGCTCGCGCGTCGGCCGCCCGTGCGCGCAGCGCTACCTCAAGCGCATCCGGTACGGCAACACGGTGCCGATGCTGCCCGGCGAGCCGGAGCCGGCCGGCAACCACTGGTGCTTCGAGGTCGTGCTCGACTACGGCGACCACGCCACCGAGCAGCCGGTGCCCGCGGCCGACCGCCCGTGGCCGGCCAGGCCCGACCCGTTCTCCGCCTGCCGCGCCGGGTTCGAGGTGCGCACGTGGCGCCTGCTGCGCCGGGTGCTGCTCTTCCACGACGTCCCGGAGCTCGGCGACGGGCCGACCCTCGTCCGCACGATCGAGCTCGGCCACCGCGCCGACCCGGCCGCCACGGTCCTCGTCTCGCTCGTGGCCACCGGGCACCGCCGCGACGACGGGACGGCGCGGTCGCTCCCCGCGCTGGCGTTCGGCTTCACGGCAGCCGCCGTTGGCAGCGAGCTGCACGCGGTCGACGACGTCGAGCTGGAGAACGCGCCGTACGGGTTCGACGGCCGGCACCAGCAGCTCGTCGACCTGTACGGCGAGGGCATTCCCGGCATCCTCGCCGAGGTCTCCGGCGCCTGGTACTTCAAGCGCGGCCGCGGCGGCGGCGCGTTCGATCCGGTGGAGCGGCTTCCCGGCCGGCCGGCCCACCCGTCGAGGCAGTACGCGGTCGGCGACTTCGACCGCGACGGCAACACCGACCTGGTGACGCTGCGCGGGCGGCTCGCGGGCGCCACGACGTACGAGCGCGACACGGGCACGTGGACCGCGTTCCGGCCGTTCGCGGCCGCCCCCCAGCTCGACGGTGCCGGGCCGCGCTCGCAGTGGTTCGACATCGACGGCGACGGCCGGCCAGACGTCGCGGTCGCCGGCACCACGACGCTCACCTGGTACCCCTCGCGAGGGATGGACGGGTTCGGCTCGCCGAGGCAGGCACCGCGCCGGCCGGGCGACGTCGACGCGGCCCCGATGATCGACGACCCCGACGTGCACCTCTTCCTGGCCGACATGTCCGGCGACGGCCTCGCCGACCAGGTGCGCGTGCGCAACGGCTCGGTCGAGTACTGGCCCGCACTGGGCAACGGCGCCTACGGCGACCGGGTCGTCATGGACGGCGCGCCCGTCCTCGCGCCCGACGGCGCCTTCGACCCGGCCGGGCTGCGCCTGCTCGACCTCGACGGCACGGGCACGACGGACCTGCTCTACGTCGGGCAGGGGGAGCTGCGCTGGTGGATCAACGCCGGCGGCAACCGATTCGTCGAGGGTGGCCGGGTCGTCGGGCTGCCCTACCTCGACCAGGCGTCCTCCGCGCGGGTGCTCGACTTCCTCGGCGACGGCGTCCCCTGCCTCGTCTGGTCGTCGCCGCGACCGGGCAGCCCGGCGCGCGTCGCGTACCTCCCGCTGTCGGCGGGCGCGCCGCCTCGCCTGATCGCCTCCGTCACGACGTCGGCCGGGCGCGAGACCCGCCTTTCCTGGTCGTCGTCGGCACGGCACTTCGCGCGCGATCGCGACGCGGGCCGGCCCTGGCCGACGCCGCTTCCGGCGCACCCGTGGGTGGTCGACGCGCGGGAGATCGCCGACCTCGTCGGCGGCACGACGACGAGCGAGCGGTACGCCTACCACGACGGCGCGTTCGACGGCGAGGAGCGCAGCTTCCGCGGGTTCGCGGTCGTCGACCGCTACGACGCGGTCGTCGCTCCTGGCGCCGACGACCCGCGCATCTCGTGCACCCGCACCTGGTTCCACACCGGCGCGCCCGACTGGTACCGCGCCCTCGGCACGGCGTACGCGCGCGACCCGCTGCTGCCGGTGCTGCCTGGCGTCACCGTCGAGGACGCCGGATCGCTCGCCGACGACGAGCACCTCGACGCGCTGCGGGCGGTCGCCGGTCAGGCGGTGCGCGAGGAGACCTACGCCGTGGGTGCCGACGGCACGCTGGCCGAGCACCCGTTCGTGGTGACGCAGACCCGGTACGTGGTGCGCAGGGCGCAGCCCGCCGCACCGGGGCGCTCGGGGGAGGCGAGGCGCCCTGCCGCGTTCCGCAGGCACGTCGCGGAGCGGCTGACGCACGAGCACGAGCAAGTGGCCGGCGACCCGAGGGTCACCCACCAGCTCAACCTCGAGGTCGACGTGCACGGCGTCGTCGCGCTCGCCTGCGACGTCGCCTACCCGCGGCGGCCCGGCGCGCCCGACGCGATCCCCGCGCAGGCCGAGACGCTGGCCACCGCGCACCGGTACCGCAGCGTCACGATCGACGGCGACGACCGCTTCGAGGTCGGGGTGGTCGTCGAGACCGAGGGCTTCGAGCTGGCCGGGTTGCGGGCGCTCGCGCCGCTGCCGTTCGCGGCCGCGCTCGCCGAGGTCACCGCAGCCATCAGCGCGCCGGTCGACCCCGAGCAGCCGCTCCCCGCGGGCGGCCCCGCGTCGCGCCGGCTGTCCTGGTCCCGCTCGTTCTTCTGGGCCGACGACGGCTCGGGGCCGCTGCCGCTCGGCACGATCGGGGCGCGGACGCTGCTCCACCACCAGGAGGCCGCGGCGCTCACCGCCGCGCTGGTGGCCGACCTCTTCGGCGGCCTGGTCACGCCCGCGATGGTGACCGCGGCCGGCTACGTCGAGCGGGACGGCCACCTGTGGGCCCCCGAGGCAGTGCACCACGTGGCCGGCGCCGACGGCTTCTTCCTCCTCGACCGCACCGAGCGGTGGGACGGCGCGCAGTGGCGCATCGAGTGGGACCCGTACCGGCTCGTCGTCCGCGCGGCCACCGACCCGATCGGCAACCGGACCGAGGGCGAGATCGACTACCACCTGCTCGAGCCCTGGCGGGTCACCGACCCGAACGGCGCGGTCGTCGAGGTGGGGTACGACGCGCTCGGGGTCGCCGTGCGCACGACGACGCACGGCGACGTGCTCGCGCCGGACGGCTCGACGAAGCGCTACGGGCACGAGCCGCTGTCGGCGCAACCGGCGGGCGCCGACCGGAGCGTGGCGGGCGCGCTCGCCGATCCGGCCGCGACCGTCGGCCGGCTGGCGCAGGTCGTGCGCTACGACCTCGAGTCGTGGGCGACCGATCGCACGCCACCGCGCATCGTCACGGTGACGCGGGAGGAGCTCGTCCACGACGGCCTGGGCGGCGGCACCCCTGACGGTTCGGTGAGCGTCGCCGTCGCCCACCTCGACGGCCTCGGCCGGCCCGTGCAGTCGAAGGTCCGGGTCGAGGGCGGCCCGGCCGTGCAGCGCGGTGCCGACGGGCAGGTCGTCGTGGACGCGGGCGGCGAACCGGTGCTGGCCGAGGCTGCCGAGCGGTGGCTCGCATCGGGTCACATCGTGCTCGACGCCAAGCAGCAGCCCATCCGGCAGTTCGAGCCGTACTTCTCGACGACGCCGGACTACGAGGGCGATCCCGAGCTCGAGCGGTTCGGCGTGGCTCACGTCACGACGTACGACGCGCTCGGCCGGCCGGTGCGCATCGACGCGCCGCACGGGGCGCACTCCCGTACCGAGCTCCTCCCCTGGAAGATCGTCCGGTACGACGAGAACGACACCGTGCAGGACTCCCTCTACCGCGTGCTGCGCGAGGCGCTGCCCGACGACGACCCGGAGAAGCAGGCGCTGCGCAAGGCGCAGGCGCACGCCGGCACCCCGGGGATCGCCCACCTCGACCCGCTCGGCCGGGAGGCGCAGGCCGTGGTGACGACGGCGGCCGGCCCCAGCGTCCGCAGCACCCGCTTCGACGCCAACGGCGACGAGGCCGAGACCACCGATCCGCGGAGGCTGGTCGCCGTCCGCAACCGGCGCGACCTGCTCGGGCGCACCCTGTGGACGGCCGGCATCGACGCCGGCGAGGCGTGGACCTGGATCGACGCGGCGGCGCGCCACGTGACGACGTGGGACGGCCGCGGCATCGGCATCACGACGACGTACGACGCGCTCGACCGGCCGCTCGCCCGCACCGTGACCGGCGACGGCCCGGCGCGCGTCGCCGAGGACGTCGGCTACGGCGACGAGCCGGGCACGCCCGACGCGGCGCTGCGGCACGTGCGCGGTCGTCCGGTGCGCACTCGGGACGAGTCGGGCGTCGTACGGATCCTCGCCTACGACCCGGCTGGCCGGCCGCTGCGGATCGAGCGCCAGCTCTGCGCCGACGCCGACGCCGAGCCCGACTGGGCCGGCGCGGTCGCCCTCGCCGCCGACGTCCACCGCACCGAGACCGGCTACGACGCGATCGGCCGGCCGGTGCGCCAGGCCCGACCGGATGGCACGCTGCGCCGGCTCTCGTACTCGCGCACCGGGCAGCTCGCCCGCGTCGCGGTCACGATGCCCGGCGGCGACGAGCTCGTGGTGCTCGACGGCGTGACGCGCAACGCCCGCGGCCAGCGCACGGGCGCGGTGCTCGGCAACGGCGTCGCCGTCGCGCACGAGCTCGACCGCTACTCGTTCGCCACGACCCGGATCAGCGCGACCCGGCCGGCGAGCGCCGGCGCGCCGGCGCGCACGCTCCAGGACCTGCGCTACACGTACGACCCGGCCGGCAACGTGACGAGGAAGGTCGACGAGGCGCAGCAGCCGGACCGTCCCACCCCGTTGCTCACCGGCCTCACCGTCTCCTCGCACGCCGACTTCACCTACGACGCCGCGTACCGGTTGGTCGAGGCGACCGGGCGGGTGCACCAGGCCCTGCTCGAGCACGACTACCGGGCCGGCGCCGCCGGCACGTTCAAGGGCACCAGGCACCTGACGCTCGACAACGGCGCCGCGGTCGAGCGCTACCGGCGCACGTACTCCTACGACCCCTCCGGCAACCTGACGCGCATCGTGCACCAGGGCGCGTCGCGCTCCTGGACGACCGACGCATGGGTGTCCGCGGCCTCCAACCGGGCGCTGCCGGCGCGCGACCCGAGCGGCGTGGCCGTCACCGACCCGGAGAGCCGGTTCGACGCCATCGGCCAGTGCACGTCGATGCCGCACCTGCGCTCGATGCAGTGGGGCTGGCGGTCGGCGCTGCGGCGCGTCGTGGTGGTCGACCGCTCGGCCACGGGCGAGCCCGACGACGACGAGACCTACGTCCACGACGCCGGCGGGCAGCGGGTGCGCAAGCTCACCCGCCGGCTCGTCGGCGGCACCGTCGAGACGACCGAGAAGCTCTACCTCGACGGCTGCGAGATCAAGCGGGTGCGGGCGGGCGACGCGCTCGTGCTCGAGCGGTTCACGTCCGACGTCGGCGACGAGCAGGGCCGCATCGCGCTGATCCACCGGTGGACGGTCGACGCCCACGGCCGCGAGACCGACGCGGCGCCGGTGACCCGCGTGCGCTACCAGCTCACCGACCACGTCGGCAGCGCGGTGCTGGAGCTCGACGGCGACGGCGGCGTCATCGGCTACGAGGAGCTCTTCCCGTACGGGGGGAGCGCATTCCTCGCCGGTGACCGGCAGCGCGACGTGGGGGTCAAGGACTACCGCTACGCGGGCAAGGAGCGCGACGACGCGACCGGGTTCTACTACTACGGCTACCGCTACTACTCGCCCTACATCGGGCGCTGGCTCAGTCCTGACCCGGCGGGGTCGGTCGACTCGCTCAACCTGTACGAGTACGCGTTGAGCAATCCCATCACCTACACCGACCCCGACGGGCTGCAGAGCCAGGCGCGCGGCTTCGTGCATGACTACTCGGTCAGCGAGGTGCCGCCGATGTTCCGCGCTGCCTTCTCGCAGCTGTCGACCGAGCAGCGGCAGGCATGGGCGCGCCGCGAGCTGTTCCTGTATGACGAGGGCGACCGCATCGTCACCCTCACCCGCCAGCAGGCCACCGAGCGGGTCGCGACGGAGACGGGCGTCGGCCACGACGTCAACGTCTATCTGGCGGGGGCCCCCACGGAGGAGCCCGCGCGAGCGACGGTGACCGTCATCGCCGGCGGGACGGCGGTGGACTTCGAGGAAGGCACTGCCGTCACCGCGTCGCGCACGCTCAACCTGCCCGACGCGCGAGGCGCCGGCGCCGGCGCCGGCGGCCGGCGTCCGGCGTCCGGCGGCGGGAACCGCAGCGGCGGTGCCGGCCGCAGCGGTTCCAGCAACGGCCCCGGCCGTACCGGCACCGGCCCGCAGTCGCGACCGCGCGAGCAGCGGGCCGGGTCGAGGCCCGCCGGGACGGCGACCGGCACGACCGGCACGGCGGGGACCACGGCCGGGCCAACGGGCACGCCGACGGGCACGACGTCCGACCCGGCACCGAGCGGCTCGAGCCCGCCGCCGGCGCAGTCGCCGCCCGGTCCCGGCAGCGACGCCGAGGCCGGCGACCGGCCGCCGACCGGGCCGGGCAGCGGTGGCGGCGACGCCGGCAGCGACCGGGGCGCCGGCGAGAAGGGCAGGGGCCCCGGCGGCGGCGGCCGCGACCCCGGCCGGCAGCAGGGCACCCACGGCAACGGTCCCGCGCCGCCCCGCGCTCCCGGGTCCGGCAACGGGACGGGCCGCTCGGCGACCGGATCGTCGGGCGGCGGGTCGGGCGACTCCCCTGGCGGGTCCAACCGCGGCGCTCCTGGCGGGACGGGCGACTCGCCCGGCGGGGTGCCCGGCGGGGTCGTGGGCGGTGCCGACCAGGGCCAGCCGGGCCAAGGGCAGCCGGGCGCGGGGCCGCCCGGCCTCGGTGGCGACGTCAACGGCACGCCAGACGGCGCGCGCCTGGGCAACGGCACCAACCCCGGGGGCCGCGGCACCGGGCCGGGCAACACCCCCGGCGCGGGCGCGGGATCGAGCGCGCGCAGCGGCCCGGCCGGATCCGCCGGCTCCGGCAGTGGCGGGACCGGCCGCGGCGGCCAGACGACGATGCTCGACCGCATCACCCGCTACGTCGGCTACCTGAACTTCTCGTTCACGCCGGACAAGGACGGCCAGTCGGGCGGCATCCCTGGCAGCCTCGGGCTCCTCGGCTGGCGGGGCCCGCTGGTGCAGGTGCTCTACGGCCTGGTGACCCTCGTCAACACGGTCCTCATGGTCTCGTCCATCGTGAAGTCGGTGTCGCTGGCTGCCGTGCGGCAGAGCTTTGCCGGCTTCCTCCGCTTCGTCCGCAATCCCCTGCCGCTGCTGCGTGGATTGGCCGGCGAGGTCGGCACGGCGCTGCAGTGGACGGCTCGCTCGCTCAGGGGCGGCACCGGCGCCGTCAAGCCCTGGACGCTGATCGCGCGGCTCGTGCGGGATCCGCGCCGGTGGGGATCGGTGCTGAGCTCGCGCGCCGGCTCGTTCTGGTACCGGCTGCGCACCTTCGGCGGCAACAACGTCTTCCACGGCAGCAACTCGCTCTACACCGCCGAGCACATCTTCGCGCAGAGCTGGCCCGACAAGTTCCCGCGCCTGCTCGGCTGGATGCGCCCGTACGTCAACGGCTACTGGAACACGTGGTTCCAGGTGCCGAGGGCGCTGAACTCGTCGATGGGCAATCGGGTGCTGCCCAAGCTCGTCTACTACTACGGCGCGGGACTGGCCGTCCTCCGCTCCTGGCAGCTCGGCCGGGCCGCGGGCGACCGGCTGGCGCCGCACGTCTCCGGGGAGCCCGACGCCGCGGCGCGGTGAGGACCCAAGACGGCCGACCGATCGCGGCGCATACCGGGAGGGCACATGAACAAGGACCAGTTGCTCGCGCTCGCACGAGCGAGGGGCGTCGCGCCGCAGCGGCTCGCGGACGAGCATCCCGAGGCCTTCAGCGCGGCCGGCGACCGCGCCGTCGCGCAGGCGAAGCAGCAGCTGGAGCTGAGCCTGGCCGAGGCCGCTCCCGAGGTCCGCGATGCGATCGATCGGCTGAACGTGCCGATCCAGCCGGACACCGACGTCAAGGCCGCGCTGCGCGACGCGATCGCCGCCGCCGGCCTGCCGGCCGACGTGCGGACCCAGGCGCTCATCACCGTCGACAACGCGGCGCTGCCCGGGAAGCCCATCGACGCGATGGCCGGGCTGGCCGGTCAGCCCTTGGTGCAGCCCGAGCTCGACCGGGCGGTCGTCACCTCGGTCGTCACCGCGGCGGGGCTCTCCGACGCCGTGCTGACGAAGGTGCTGACGAGGGCGCCCGCGCTCGACGGGCTCACCGATGCCGCGCTCGACCAGCTGGTGCAGGCTGGCGAGATCGAGCCGGGCCAGGCCGAGGGGCTCGGGCTGACGGCGACGCTGTACCAGCTGACCGACGGCGACGCGACGCTGGCGAAGGCGCTGCGCGACGTGCAGGTGCCGGGGGACAAGGGGGACAAGGGGGGCAAGGGGGACAAGGTTGCCGCGGTCCGCGACCTCGCCGGGCTGGACGCCAGCGGCTGGCGCGACGTGCTCGTACGGACCGGGGCGCAGCCGGCCGACGGCCTCACGGTCGAGGGCTACGCCGCCACCCTCGCCGATCGCGTCGCCCGGCTGTTCCCGACCGACGCGTTCCTCGGCCGCCTGCCGCGCCCGACCGACGCGCTGGCCGATGCGCTGCACCGGCTGGCACCGGTCCTCGAGCGCAGCGGCACGCTGTCGAGCCCGGATCCCGACGTGGTCGACGCCGGCGAGCCGGCCGGCGACGAGGCCGACGCGCTGCGCGCCGACCACCGCGAGGTGGCCGGCCTGGTCGGCTCGTACCCGGGCCTCGGGCTGGCGCAGATCGTCGACGACCCCAAGCTGCCCCCGGCCGACAAGGTGGCCCGTATCGGCGAGCGGATCGCGCTGCTCGACCAGGTGCGCACTCTCAACCCGGACGTGGAGCTGCTCGCGCTCGACCTGACCGACGACAGCGCCGACCTCGCCGCCCTCCGCTTCGACGGCGTCGCCGGCGACGACCGGACGGCGGTGGTCGGCACCCTGCGCGCGCAGCAGCGCGCGCTCGCGCTCGCCGACGACGTCTCGACGGCGCACCTGCTGATGAGCGGCGGTTACGGTTCCGGCGTCGAGCTGGCTCGTTCCGATCCGGCGACGATCGCGCGCCGCACCGGCCTTCCCGACTACCTCGTCAGCGAGCTGCACGACGAGGCGCTCGGCACGATGACCGATGTCATCGCCATGTTCGGCGGCGTCGTCGACGCGGTGCACGGCGGCTTCGACCGGTTGGGCGTCGCGAACCTGCTCCCGCCGGTGCAGGACTATCTGCGCCGCCTGCCCGGCTACGCCGACCTCTTCGGCAGCCAGGCGTTCTGCGCGTGCGAGCACTGCGAGTCGATCCTCAGCCCGGCCGCGTACTTCGTCGACCTCATGCTCTTCGTCGACGAGCGCATCACGCAGCCGGTCTTCGCGTCGCGCCCCGCCGACGTGCTGAGCCTCAAGGTGCGCCGTCCAGATCTGTGGACGGTCCCGCTCACGTGCGACAACACCGAGGGCACGATCGCGACGCTGGAGATCGTCGACGAGATCCTGGAGAACTATCTCGCGAAGGCGCGCGGCTACGCCGGCAGCCTCGACGACAGGGCCGCCGTCCGGCACTCGGTCTATCCGTTCCTCGCCGGCTCGGTGCAGTCGTACGACCAGCCCTTCGTGCTGCCGCTGGCCCGGCTGGGCGCCTACCTCGGGCACGCCGGGCTCGACCGGGCCGCGATCGCGCGCGTCCTCGGCTTGCCGGCGCACGTCGTCGCCGCCGCCGCGCTCGGGGTCTCCGAGCAAGGGCGGCGGCTGATCGTGACGCCGAACGAGGACCACGCGTTCCTCCTCGCCGTCAACGGGATCGGCCTGCCGTTCGGCGCCGGCGGGACCGTATCGCCGTTCGACGCCCAGCAACTGCTGCCGGCGCTCTCGGTCACGAGGGACGAGCTGGGCCAGCTGCTCGCGACGCGCTGGGTCGCCGGCTCCGGCCCGCAGGTGCGCATCACGCCGGAGAAGACCGATGCCACCAGCGTCCAGAACGACATCGAGCGCGTGCACGGGCTGACGGCGCCGGCGCTCGACCGGTTGCACCGCTTCACCCGGCTCTGGCGGCACCTGCCGTGCTCCGTCGCCGAGGTCGATCTACTGCTGACGCACACCGGGGCGACCACCCTCACCGACGACGAGCTCGATCGCGTCGTGGCGCTCAGCGCGCTCGCGGGCCGCCTCGGCACGAGCATCGAGGAAGCGTGCGCGCTCACCGGGACGGTGCCACTGCAGCCGGTCGAGGCCGAGGGCCGGTCGATGTTCGACCGGCTGTTCAACCCCGACCCGTTCGTCAGCGCCGATGGCACCTACCCGAAGGACGCGACGACGTTCGTCCACCCCGCGCTGCGCGACGCCGGCGCGCCGGCCACCACCGACCAGACGGTGCACCGCTTGCGGGCGGCGCTGGGCATCGACGACGAGCAGCTGCTGCAACTGCTCCGTGCGCTGGCGCCGGCGCTGGGCAGCGATCTCGCAGCCGCCGACGAGAGCGCCCGCGGCGTGACGCTCACCGTCGTGCATCTCTCCGAGCTCTACCGCCACGCGCGGCTCGCCCAGCTGCTCGACCTGACGGTGCCGGACCTGTTCCGGATGCTCGCGCTCGCGCCGGGCGTCGCCGACGGGCACGTCTCCGACGATGCCGGCCTCGTCGCGCTGCTCGGCTTCCGCGACTGGTTCGCTGCGAGCGGCTACTCCCTCGACGACCTCGCCGTCATCAGGCACCGGCCGCCGGTCGACCAGAGCCAGTACCCCGACCCCGCCGCGGTGGTGACCGCGCTGCTCGACGAGGTGGCGGCCGACCGCGCGCTGACCTTCGCCGACACCGTCCTCGCCTTCCTCCCGGGAATGACCGAGGAGCTGTCCAGGCGGCTGGTAGCGGCGAATCCGGCCCGATTGGTGGCGCTCCCCGACGACGCGGGCTACCGCCTCTCGGACGACTTCTCGCTCGACGACCCGCTCACGGTGCCGCCCGGCGTCCCGCTCGCCGAGCCGCTCGCCCGCGCCGCGCTGGCCGCGTACCACCCCAGTCAGGTGCTGCCCAACCGGCTGGCCGGCAAGCTCGGCATCGGTGCCGACCGCGTCGCCGCGCTGCTGGACCTGCTGGGCGCCGACCTCTCGGCGCCGGCGACCGCGGCAGCGCTGCACGGGACCGGTCCGGCCGGCCCACTGGTGGCGCTGGTGCGCGACCTCGTGCCGCTGCGGGTCGCGCTGAGCGCCGACGCCTGGGACGCCGATGCGATCGCTTTCGTGACCGGGCACCTCGCCATGCTGGGCATCGCCGACGTCCGCGACCTGTCGATCGAGACCGTGCGCGGGCTCGCGCAGTACGTCGCGCTCGTCACGGCGCCCACGGCCAGGACCGGTGCGCCGTCGCCGACCGCCGGGCCGGACGTGCAGGCGGTGCTGGACGCGCACGCCGCGGCGACCGGCTTCACGACGGCCGATGCCGCGACCCTCGGTCGCGCGCTCGACGCCGAGCCGGGGCTCGTCCGTACCGTGGCGGCTGCGATCCGCCTGCCGGGCGACGCGCTGCTCGCGCTGCGCATGGTGGCCGACGGCGTGAGCCTGGCCCGCCGGCTCGGCGTCGACGGCGCCGCGCTCGCCCTTGCGGTGAGCGACGACTACGCCGAGCTGGAGCGCGCGGCCGACGCCGTGCTCGCTGCGCTCCGGGCAGCCATCCCCGAGCGCGAGTGGCCGCAGCGGCTGGATCCGCTCGAGGACACCATTCGCGAGCACCGGCGCGACGCGCTCGCCGACCACCTGCTGCACTCGACGTTCACGCAGTTCACCACGCGCGCCGACCTTTACCAGCACTTCCTCATCGACGTCGAGCTCATGGGCTGCGCGCGCACGTCTCGCGTGGTGGCGGCCATCTCCAGCGTGCAGCTCTACGTGCACCGCGTGCTCATGAACCTGGAGCAGGATCGGCGCGCTGCCGACGACCCGCAGCACGTGCACGTGCCGCCGACGAGCGTGCCGGCCGACGAGTGGGAGTGGCGCAAGGCGTACCGCGTCTGGGAGGCGAACCGCAAGGTCTTCCTCTGGCCGGAGAACTATCTCGAGCCGACCCTGCGCGACGACAAGACGCCACTGTTCGAGGAGCTCGAGTCGGCGCTGCTGCAGCAGTCGATCGACGAGCAGCACGTCCTCGACGCCTACGCGAACTACCTGGCCGGGTTCGAGGAGCTCTCCCACCTGCGCATCGCCGGTTCGTTCCACGAGAAGGACGCGTCCTGCAAGCGCGACGTGCTGCACCTGCTCGGCGTGACCTCGAACGACCCGCCGACCTACTACTACCGCGCGATCGAGAACGCGCAGTACGGCCTCAGCGAGCCAGGTCGCGGGACGGTATGGGCACCGTGGCGCAAGATCGACGTCCAGATCGGCGCGCGCGTCGCCGCCCCTGCGGTCGAGAGCGGTCGCCTGCACCTGCTCTGGCTCGAGTACGCCACGAAGTCCAAGAACCGCGTGGTGAGCTCGGAGTCGAAGTTCGTCGGGTACGACCACGTCACGGCCCTCAAGCTCACCACGCTGCGGCTCGACGGGCGATGGACGGCGCCGCAACGCATCAGCCTGCGCAACGTCTACCCCTACGTGGGGGACGGGATCATCCCGGACCCGATCAACGACACGACGCTGGTGCCCCGCTACGACGTCATGCCGCATCCGGAGCCCCGCGAGGGCTACGGGCTGAACGGCTTCCCGTGGGAGCGGCCCTACCCGGTGATCCGCGGCGAGGGCGCGATCGACGTGACCACCGCGGGATTCCTCGGGTGGGGCTACCGCATGGACCTGTTCACCCGGACGCTGCGGACGGTGACGCCAGGAGGCCTGGCGGGCGCGACGATCCGCATGCCGTTCGCCAGAGCGACGCGACCCACGCGCGAGCTGCGCGCGTACATGCTCAACTGGGCAGAGCGGTACGACGCCGCGTCGTACAACGTCGACCCCGAGCGGATGGCGCACGTGCCGGGCTACAGCGCGTCCTCCTCGGACGCGATCGAGGCGCTCCTGCTGCCCGATCCGATCCTGAGCTTCCGGCCGGGAGCGAGCATCGAGGTCGTCAACGGCTCGCTCAGCGACTGCATCATCGACGACCACGGCGACCTGCTGCTCGTGCAGGGGTCGGTCCGGCCGGCGCCGCGGTACGTGCTGCGCCGGCTGGGCACCACGCTCGGCACCCGGATGTCGCGCATCCTGTTCACCGGCGGCGTGGACGCCTTGCTCGACCTGGCCACTCAGCGCAGCCTGGGCGAGGACCCGCTGCCGGTCACGCTCAGCGCCAACGTCGAGGGCGACGGCGCGGCCGGCCGGATCGACTGGACCGGTGCCCTGGGCACGTACTTCCGCGAGGTGCTCCACCACATCCCGGCCCTGCTGGCCGACCACCTGAGCAGCCAGCAGAGCTTCCCGGCCGCGCAGCAGTGGTATCACTACCTCTTCGACCCGACCGCCGACGAGGCGGCCGCGTCGTCGCTCGCCTTCCCGCCCGACGTGCGCGCCCGCATGGAGCGGGACCGGGTATGGCGCTACCTCGAGTTCCGCGGCCTCGACGTGCCCAGGCTACGGCAGATCCTCACCGACACCGCGGCGATCGAGGCGTACAAGAAGGACCCGTTCAACCCCCACGCGATCGCGCGGGTGCGCATCAGTGCCTACCAGAAGCACATCGTGATGAAGTACGTCGACAACCTCCTCGACTGGGCCGACAGCCTCTTCACCCAGTTCACGATGGAGTCCGTCAACGAGGCGACGCTGCTCTACGCGATGGCGGCCTCGATCCTGGGCGACCGGCCGCCGCAGCTGGGGGACTGCGGCGAGGGAGCCGCGACGCCGAAGTCGTTCGAGCGGATCGCTCCGCTCGTGGCCAAGGGCTCCGAGTTCCTCATCGAGCTCGAGACGTGGCTCGTCAGCCCTCGGCTCGGTGACAAGTACGACAAGCAGGTGATCGCGACCAAGTACGCCATCGACGCGACGGCGATCGGCAAGGCGCGTCTCGACGTGACGGCGCGGCGAGCGAACGAGCTGGTCGCCACCGCTTTCGAGGAGGGCACGACGCAGCTAAGGCGCGACGTGGCCGGGATCCTCGCAGGCGACGCCATGACGAAGCAGGCGGCCGAGGAGGCCGCTCCGATGGTCGCGCGGGAGGCGCTGGTGGCCCCGCGCGCGGGTGCGAACCTCGACAAGTCGCTGGAGAGCGGCACCAGGGCGACCGAGCTGCTCGGCGCGGTGCAGGCTACCGGGCTGTCGTCCACGTACGACTGGAAGCGCGCGTCGGTCAGCTCGTGGACCGACGGCGGTGCGGCGATCGGCACGGCAGTCGCGCGGCGCAACGAGCGCATGAAGGGCCGCCGCAACATCGGGACGGTCAGCAAGCTCGGGTGGAGCCTCGTGCGCCAGGTGAGCCCCGTGTTCTGCGTGCCCGTCAACCCCGAGCTGCTGGCGAGGTGGGACCGCGTCGAGGATCGCCTGTTCAAGATCCGGCACTGCCGCGACATCGACGGGGTGCCGCGCCAGCTCGCGTTGCTCGCGCCCGAGATCGACCCGCGGCTGCTGGTGCGGGCGCGGGCCGCGGGGCTGTCGCTCGACGACGTGCTGAGCGCCACGAACGGGGACCTGCCGCCCTACCGGTTCGCTTACCTGATCGACCGGGCGAAGTCCCACGCTGCCGTGGTGCAGTCGTTCGGCAACGCGCTGCTCGCGGCGCTGGAGAAGAAGGACGCCGAGGAGCTCAACCGGCTGCGCCTGGTGCAGCAGAAGAACCTGCTGCGGCTCAATACCCAGGTGCGGCAGTGGGAGATCGACGCGGCCACCGATGCGATCGAGACCCTGGAGCGACAGCGAGAGGCCGTCCAGTTCCGCCGTGACCACCTGCTCACGCTCGTCAGGGAGCGACTCATCCGCGCGGAGTCGACCCAGCAGGAGGCACGCAACACCGCGACGGCGCTCCAGGTGTCGGCCGGCGTCATCGACGTCGTCGCCGGCATCATCTACCTGGTGCCGCAGCTCGGCTCGCCGTTCGCGATGAAGTACGGCGGCCAGGAGCTGGGCAACAGCTCGAACGCATGGGCCACGGTGCTGCGGGACGCAGCGGGGGTCTTCGACGCGATCTCGGCGTCGGCCGGGCTCGAGGCGACGTTCCGCCGGCGCCAGCAGGGCTGGCAGCACGATGCGGAGGCGGCGACCAAGGAGATCGCCGTGCTCGACAAGCAGCTGGAGGCCGCGCGGATCCGGTTCGACATCGCGGTGCGAGCCCAGCGCCTGCACGAGGTGAGCATCGAGCAGCTCGACGAGACGTTCGACTTCTACGCCGGCAAGTTCTCCAACCTGGGCCTGTACACGTGGCTGTCGACCACCCTGCAGCGCATCTACCGGCAGGCGTACAACGGGGCGTTCGCGATGGCCAAGCTGGCGGAGCAGGCATACCGGTTCGAGCGTGGCGACGAGACGAGCGAGCTCATCGGCGCGTCGTACTGGGACGCCTCGCACGCCGGGCTCCTCGCCGGCGAGCGGCTGCAGGTCGACCTGCACCAGATGGAGCGCCGGTTCGTCGAGACGAACTACCGCGGCCTGGAGATCGATCAGCCGTTCTCGCTGACCCAAGTCGACCCGGCCGCCCTGCTGCGCCTGCGCGAGACCGGGGAGTGCGAGCTCGCCCTGCCCGAAGTGCTGTTCGACATCTCCTACCCGGGGCACTACCGGCGCAAGGTGAAGTCGGTGCGGCTCACCATTCCGTGCGTCACCGGTCCCTATACCAACGTGAGCGCGACGCTCACGCTGCTCGGCAGCCGGCTCCGCAACGAACCGCGGCCGGAGGCGGCGGTGCTGCGCTCGGTGCCGCTGCGCCGCAGCGTGTCCATCGCGACCAGCACCGCACAGCAGGATGCCGGCGTGTTCGAGCTCAACTTCCGGGACGATCGGTACATGCCGTTCGAGGGCGCCGGCGCGGTCAGCTCGTGGCGCCTGACGCTGCCCAAGGCCTTCCACGCGTTCGACTACCGGACGATCACCGACGTGATCCTGCACGTGACGTACACCGCCGAGGCCGACGACCTGCTGCGCGAGCGCGTCGAGCAGCAGAATGCCGCGCTCGAGGGCACGATCCGCCGGTTCCTGACCAACGAGTCGCTGGTGCGCGTCTACAGCCTGAGGCACGAGCACTCGGCCGCGTTCCAGCGGCTGCTGCACCAGCCGGTCGGCACGGCGGTGCCGCTGCGGCTGGAGCAACGGTCCCTGCCGCTGTTCCTTCAGGGGGTGCCGCTGCGGGCGGTCACGGCCAAGCTGGTGCTCTCGCCGGCGCCCGGTCAGTCGTTGGCGGGGGTCACGATAACGGTCGACGGGACGCCGATCACCGGCTTCGCCGCGGACGAGACCCTCGGCGGCCTGCCGAGCGCCGACCTCGCGGCCGCGCTCGTCCCGAATTTCCTGCGCGAGCACGCGCTCGCCGTCACCGCGGCCGGCGGGCTGGCACCGACCGACCCGGTTGCCGGCGACGTGTCGGCGATCGACGCGGACAAGCTGGAGGACGTGTTCATCCACGTCAGCTACCGCCATGCCTGACGCTTCGCCCGTGCGGCCCGGGCGCGGGCGGCCGGTCAGAGCCGCTTGCTCCAGGCGTCGATGGTCTCGATGAGGACGGGGATCAGCGACAGCACGAGCAGCGAGGCCATCACGACGTTGAACGCGCGGAACTGGGCAGGCTTCATGACCACCCGGCCGAGCAGCGCACCGCCCAGCATCCAGGCGACGGTGCACGGCGTGCCGAGGACGAGGAACACCAGCGCGATCTCGACGACCTGCACGGCGTAGTTGCCGTCCGCCGTGGCGTACGCGGTGACCGCGCCGACCACCATGACCCACGCCTTCGGGTTGACGACCTGGAACAGCGCACTCTGCGCGAGCGACAGCGGGCGGGCATCGACCGGGTCCTTGGCGATGACCCGGGAACCGGCGATCCGGTAGGCGAGGTAGAGCAGGTAGAGCACGCCGACCGGGCGCAGGACGTCGTAGACCACGGGCCAGCGGTGCAGCACCTCGCCGAGGCCGAGCCCGACGGCGATCACCATCAACGGGAAGCCGACGTTGATCCCGACGACGTGCGGCAGGCTGCGCCGCGGGCCGTAGTTGGCGCCCGAGGCCATCACCATGGTGTTGTTGGGGCCGGGCGTGCCGCACGTCGTGATCGTGAACGCGATCAACGACAGGTAGTTCATCGGTCATCCAACTCTAGCTGTAGTCCTCGAGCCCGCCGCGCCGCCGGACGTCGAGCGTGACGCAGTGGAAGCCCCCACTGAGCGTACGCGCATGTCGCATGGCGACAGGGGCGACGTCCACGCCGTGGCGCTCCAGCGCCCTGATGAGCGGGACCTGCACGTCGTTCACGACGGCCAGGCCGGGGTCGACCATGATGAGGTTCATGCCCATCCAGATCGAGCCGCGGGGGTGCTCGCCGGCCCACCCGGTGTCGACGATCCCGTCGCACCAGATGACGTCCCAGCCCTTGAAGACCTGCGGGATCTGGTCCTCCCGCATGCGCTCGGGGTTGAGCACGACGAGCCCCGGGCGCACCAGCGCGATGGTGGTGTCGAGGTGGGTGCCCTCGTACACGCCCGCGACGGGGTGCACGCGGTAGTCGGGGCCGAGCACCCGCTCGAGCCAGCGCATCCCGAGCAGGTTGCCGCTGCACGAGACCTGGAAGAGCACGTCCCGGCCGATGCGCAGGACGTTGGCGGCGTCGAAGGCCGGCTCGAGGTCGTTGAGCGCCGGCTCGACCCCCGGCGGGTTGTAGCTCTCGTCGAGCAGCCGCGGCTTGGGCGCCGCGATCCAGTTGGCGCCGCTGCGGAAGTACTCGAGGAGCAGGTCGCGGTACGCCATGGCGTCGAAGTAGCGCGAGCGCAGCACCATCGGCGCCTCGATGACGGTCGAGCCGATCGTGAGCAGGACGTCGCGCGGGCAGTAGTTGTAGTAGCCGTCCGACGTCCAGTCGGGGGTGCCGAAGGACGCGGAGGTGTCGGTGGCGCGGGGGCGCCGTACGGTGACGCCCGCCTCGCGCAGCACGTCGACCAGCGACTCCAGGTCCTCGTTGGCCTCCTCGATCACGCGTGGGTCGCAGGGGCCGGTCGGGATGCCGTCGATCGTGGGGATCGTGCCGGCGTAGTCGATGGCGTGCAGTCCGGGGTCGGGCGTCGGCACCCGCGCCCCGTCGGCGATGCCGACGATCATCTCCTCCAGCGGGTCCCACTCGGTGTGCACGCTCACCAAGGACATGCGCTCTCCAATCGGATGCGGTGGGTCGGTCATGGTCACCGGGCGGTTGCGAGGTCGCGCCGGGCGGTCGGCAGCAGGCCGCGCATCGCTGCGGCGAGCCCCTCGACGATGCGTTCGATGTCGTCCTCGGTGCAGATGTACGGCGGTGCCAGCAGCACGTGGGCGCCCTGCGCTCCGTCGATCGTGCCGGTCATCGGATAGGTGACGAGCCCTTGTGCCAGGGCCAGTTCGCGGATCGCCGCCGCCGGGTCCGGCTCGACCGGCAGCGGCTCCTTGGTGACCCGGTCGGCGACGAGCTCGACGCCGACGAACAGCCCGCGCCCGCGGATGTCACCGACGTACGGGTGCTCCGCGAGCTCGGCGCGCAGCCTCGTGCGCAGCTGCTCGCCGCGCGCGAGGACGTTGTCGAGCAGGTGGTCCTCCTCGATCGTCCGCTGCACGGCGAGCCCGGCGGCGCAGGCGAGCGGGTGGTTGACGAACGTCTGCCCGTTGCGCAGCACGCCGGAGCCGCTCGCGATGGCGTCGCGCACCCGCCGGCTCACGAGCATCGCGGACAGCGGCTGGTAGCCCGCGGCGAGCCCCTTGCCGATCGCGATGATGTCGGGCTCCACGCCGTCCTCGGCGCAGGCGAAGAGGTGACCGGTGCGGCCCATGCCGGCCATCACCTCGTCGAGGATCAGCAGCGCACCGTAGCGGTCGCAGACCTCGCGCACCGCGCGCAGGTAGCCCTCGACCGGTGGCACGGCGCCCGACGTCGACCCGACGACGGTCTCGGCGACGAACCCTGCGACGGTCTCGGGTCCGAGCCGGACGATGGCGTCCTCGAGCTCGTGCGCCAGGCGCTCGCCGTACGCCCGCTCGTCCTCGCCGGGGAGCATCCCGCGGTAGGCGTAGCAGGGCGAGACGAACGACGAGGGGGCGAGGATCGGGTCGAAGACGCTGCGCCGCTGCGGGTTCCCGGTGACCGCCAGCGTGCCGAGCGTGCTGCCGTGGTAATTCTGCCGGCGGGAGACGAAGCGGATCCGCTCGGGGTGCCCCCGCTCGACGTGGTACTGGTAGGCGGTCTTGAGGCAGAGCTCCATCGTCTCGGACCCGCCGGAGAGGAAGTACGCGCAGTCCTGCCCGGGGGACCGCGAGACGAGGAAGTCGCCCAGCTCCTCGGCGACGTCGGTGGTGAACGAGCCCGCGTGCGCGTACGACAGCACGTCGGCCTGCGCCTTGATGGCCGCCACCACGTTGGGGTGCCCGTGGCCGAGGCAGGAGACCGCGACGCCGGATGCGGTGTCGACGAGCTCGCGACCGTCGGCAGTGCACAGGTAGATGCCGTGACCGCCGACCACCTTCACGGGCGTGCCGTTGACGCTCTTGTGCAGCAAGCGGCTCACTGCCCGCTCCTCGCGGCAGGCGTCGGCCGGTCGAGCACCGAGAAGTAGCTCGCGCGCCGCGGCTCCCGTCGTCGCTGGAGCGGGTCACGCATCACGCGGCGCACGAGACCGTACGGCGTCACCAGGAGGTAGTAGGCCGGGAGGAGCCAGCACCTGCGCATGCGTCGTCACCTCTCCTCGGTGGATCGTTCAGTCGAGCGGGATCGCGTCGCGCCAGTCGCCCGCCTCCGTCCACGGCGGCTGCTCGCCACGTACGAGCACGCAGCTGCCGAGCGCGAGGACGTCGATGTTGGTACGCATGAAGCAGGCGTACGCCTCGGCCGGCGTGTTGACGATCGGCTCGCCGCGCACGTTGAACGAAGTATTGACGACCACGGGGCAGCCGGTCCCCTCCTTGAAGGCGGTGAGCAGCGCGTGGTAGAGCGGGTTGCGGTGGCGGCTCACCGTCTGCACCCGCGCCGAGTGGTCGACGTGCGTCACCGCGGGGATCGTCGACCGCACCTTTTGCAGCAGCTCGATGCCGGTCGCGCCGCCCACCGCACCGGTCTCGACGCGCTGCGCCGCCGCCACCGGTGCGACGAGCAGCATGTACGGGCTCTCCTGCGGGAGGTCGAACCAGTCCTTCACGTCCTCGGCGAGGACCGACGGCGCGAACGGCCGGAACGACTCGCGAAACTTGGTCTTGAGATTCATCTCCGACTGCATCGCAGGATCGCGCGCATCACCGAGGATCGACCGTGCGCCGAGCGCTCGCGGCCCGAACTCCATGCGCCCCTGGAACCAGCCGACGATCCGGCCGTCGGCGAGCTCGGCCGCGACCCGGGCGCACAGGGCGCTCCGGTCGAGGCGCTCGTACGGATAGCCGTTAGCCCGCAGGTACGCGGCGATCTCCTCGTCGCCGTACGACGGCCCCAGCAGGCTGCCGGCCATCGCGTCGCGGTCGGTCCCGAGGTGGGAGCGCGGCGCGCCCCGCTCGACCGCGACGGCGAGCGCCGCGCCCAGCGCACCGCCGGCGTCGCCGGCGGCGGGCTGCACCCAGAGCTGGTCGAAGACGCCCTCCGCCATTACCGTGCCGTTCGCGACGCAGTTCAGCGCGACGCCGCCGGCCATGCACAGCCGCGACTCGCCGGTGACCTCGCGGGCCGTCCTCGCGAGGCGGCGGACGGCGTCCTCGGTCACCTTCTGCACCGAGGCGGCGAGGTCGAACTCTCGCTCGGTGAGCGGCCCCTCGGGATCGCGGCGCGGCCCGTCGAACAGCCGCTCGAAGGCCCGGCCGGTCATCCGCTGTCCACGCAGGTAGTCGAAGCAGCGCATGTCGAGGCGGAACGACCCATCGGGCTTGAGGTCGATGAGCCGCTCACGGATGACGTCCTCGTACCGCGGCCGGCCGTACGGCGCGAGCCCCATCAGCTTGTACTCGCCGGAGTCGACCTTGAACCCGCAGAAGTAGGTGAACGCCGAGTAGAGCAGGCCGAGCGAGTGCGGGAAGCGCAGCTCCAGCTTGGGAGCGATCCGGTCGCCCACGCCGTGCCAGATCGTCGTGGTCGCCCACTCGCCGACGCCGTCGATGCACAGCACGGCTGCCGACTCGTACGGGCTCGGCAGGAAGGCCGACGCGGCGTGCGACTCGTGGTGGCGCCGACAGCTGATGGGCGGGACGTCACCCGTGCCGAGCTTCGCCAGCTCGGCGCGCAGGGTCCTGGTCATCCGCAGCTTCCAGGACAGCCACTGCGGCAGGACGTCGCGGAAGGCGGGGTACGCCGTGGGCGCGGCACCCGACAGCGTGGCGAGCACGCGGCGGAACTTCAGCGCCGGGTCCTCGTAGTAGGCGACGACCGACACGTCGTCGAGCCGGATCCCGGCCTCGTGCAGGCAGTAGGCGACGGCGCTCGACGGGAAGCCCGAGTCGTGCCGGCGGCGGGTGAAGCGCTCCTCCTGCGCGGCTGCGACGGGCACGCCGTCGACGACGAGCGCGGCCGCGCTGTCATGGTAGTAGGCGGAGATGCCGAGCACGTGATCAGGCATGGGTCGCCTCCGGCTGCCGGGCTCGCCGGCCGGCCCGGCGCGCCCGCCGGTCGGTGGGTGGGTTGAGCGAGCGGTAGCCGACGCGAATCCGTTGCCAGGCGGCGCCGCGCGCCGCCGCACCGTGCGAGTCGCCGAGCGCGGACAGGTACGCGTCGAGCGCGTCGGCGGCCCATGCCGAGTGCCCCGTCGCCACGTTGTCGATGGTGTTGTGGATGTCGACGAACCGGGTGCTGTAGCCGTGTTGCTTCAGCGCGAGGTGCGCCCGGCGGTAGGTGCCGCCGACGCCGGAGAGCTCCATGGCCAGGTTGAGGCCGAGGATCTCCGGCAGGAACGTCTGCGGGAACCGCCCGATGCACAGCCAGTAGACCGGCAGCTCGAACGACGCTTCCGCGAACCGCGGCCACCGGGCGAACTCGATGGATGCGGTCGGCGGCGGTTGCGCGCCCATGTCGGCGAGCACCTCGCGGTAGATCAGCGGGTGGTTGAGCCCGGCGTCGCCGTTGCCGAGCTCGTCCCAGTACGTCTCGAACAGGAAGTGGCCGATCTCGGACGACGCGTGGCCGTGGTCGGTGAAGCCCTGCAGCCAGCTCCCGTCGATGAGGGTGAGCGGCGCGAGCTGGATCGTCTCCTCGATCAGCGCCTCGTGGGAGGGCAGCGGCATGCTCGCGCTCTCCTCGAAGGCGCGCGCATGCTCGTCGTACTGTCGCGCCAGCCACGGCCGCAGCCCTTCCGGCCCCCAGCGCGCGGGCAGCGGGTGGTCGCTGCGCTCGATGCGGTGGGCCGAGCGCACCAACCAGCCCCGCACGTAGCCGAGCGCGTACCGGCGCAACGCCACCGTGTCGGTGCGCCGCTGGAGCAGGTGGTACGCCTCGCGCAGGTCGGCGGGGGAGCGCCCCGGCTCTCGTTCGGCGCGGAGCAGTGGCTCGGGCACGCGCACCGCGGGCGGTCGCACCGCGGGCGGTCGCACCGTACCGGCCCTGGCGCCGTCGCTGGGCAGCGAGTCGATCCACCGCCGGATGACGGCCAGGTCGTCCGGCGAGAGCACCCGGAACATCGCGCCGCGCTCGCTGATCAGGCCGCGCACGAGCGGGCTGCGGTCGGCCCGGCCCGGATGCACCAGCTTGCTGCCGGCGAGCGCGTCGAGCAGGCCGTCGGTGTCGCGCTCGCAGTCGGCCATCCACGCCGAGAGCGGCCGGCCCTGGAGCCGGAAGCCCTGGTGGTAGACCGCCGCCTCGTGCGCCCGCGCGCGCAGCAGCTCGGCCATCTCGTGCCTTGGGTCGCGCGTCGCCCGCACGTCGTCGTGGAGGCCGGCGCTCCAGCGCTGCACCGCCGCGAGCGCCCACGCGAACCCGGTGCGGATGCGCTTCGCCGCCTCGCCCGCGGTGCCGACGGCGGCCACCGCGTCGGTCATCAGGGCGAGCCCCGACGCGCTGTCCGGCTCCCGCCTGATGCGCGGGTCGAGCGCGTCCCAGTCGGCGCTCGTGAGGCCCGCGTCGCGAACGAGGACCAGCGCCGGCGGCGGGCCGATGGCGCGCAGGCACAGGTCGGCCCCCGCGATCTCGGCGGCGAGCTCGTCCGGGTGCCGGCTCATCGCCAGGAGGATCGCCGGCAGGTAGAGGGCCGAGTCGGGAACGCGCCGGTCGGCGGCCAGCCGGCCGGCGGGCACCGCGTACGTGGCGACCGACAACTGCCGCAGCAGCGCGAGGTACGCGCTGCCGCGCGACCCCTCGGCGCGCCCCACGCCGACGTCGGTCGCGTACGCCGCGAGGACGGCCAGCCCGAAGGGCGAGTCGGAGTTGCCGGGCGCGGTCAGCCACTGCAACCACGCGCCGGACAGCAGACCGAGCGGTGCGCAGCCCAGCGCGACGCGGCGGGCCATCGCCTGCACGGTCGCGAGGTCGTCGCCGTCATCGCCCAACGCCCGGTACCGGGCCGAGTCCCGCGCCGACCACGCGATCGCCTCCTCGCGCAGCACGGCCAGCGCTGCCGGCGGGTCGGGGACGAGGCGGTGCAGCTCGGTGCGCAGCGCCGGCGCCACCCGGCGCAGCGCGAGCTCGCCCTCGGCGTCGCAGGCGTGCACGTAGAGCTCGCGCAGCCCGGTCCCCGCCGGGGCGGGCTCCACACCCTGCGGCGACCGCTCGGCCGCGAGCGCCGCACGGGGCGATGACGGCACGGACGGCAGGGAGAGCAGGGACGATGACAGGGAAGGCACGGACGGCACCGTCAGAACATCGGGTAGATGGATGCGTCCTTGCGGTCCGGCTGCTGCTTGCGGCTGAACAGGGCTCTGATACGGCGAAGCAGTGACACGACGCTCGCCTCCTCGCAGTGGGTAGGACGGGGGAACTGGTCGGCCGAGCCCTCGACTGCTTACAGGTCGAGGGCCTCGGCGAGCAGGCCGGCGACGAGGTCGTAGCCGTCGTCGGTGAAGTGGATGCGGTCGACGAAGAGCCAGTCGTCGCTGCCGATCGCGTCGGCGAGGACGTCGTTCATGTCTAGGAACGGGACGCCGATGCGCGCGCAGCCGTCGCGCAGCGCCGCCGAGTAACGGCGTCCCGACTCCCGGGACGCGATGTCGCCGTACGCGCGTCCGAAGTCGGCGATCGCGTCGAGCTCGGCGAACAGCCGGCGCTCCTGCGGCGCCGGTTCGTCGCGGACCCACGTCGCGAGCGGCTGGAGCGCGTACGTCAGTCGGGCGCCCATGCCGTCGGCGAGCAGCCGCCAGGTCGCTAGGTGCCGGGTGGTCAGCTCGACGGCGTGCGCGATCTGCTCGGGCAGCTCGGGAACCGCCTCGTCGACGGGCGCGGTGGGCACCGACGAGCGGCGCGTGCCGACCCCGAGCGCGCGGGACGGCTTCTTGCGCCGGGCACGGTGCCGGTCACTGAGCGCCGCCATCGCCTCGAAGTGCTCGACGCAGTTGAAGAACGCGCCGTGGTCGCCTTGCAGCGACGCCGGCAGCCGGGACAGGCCCAGATCGTTGAAGCCGGAGAGGAGGACGATGTGGTCGACCTTCGGGAGCAGGTGCCGGTAGAGGGTGAAGAGCAGCAGCTCCTGCGTGGAGTTGTGGCTGCGCCCGCCGAAGTTGAGCCACGGGGTGGCCGGCGCGTGCTTCGACCACAGGCGCGACGGCAGGGTCGCGGCGTCGGAGGTGGCCCCGATGCCGAGCACGGTCGAGCTTCCGGCCATGAGCCGCACCGGGCCGGCCGGTACGCTGCCGCCGGCCGACGCCTGCTCGCCGGCGGGGCCGTGCGCGATCCGGAAGCCGAGCGCGTCGGTGTTGACGACCTCGGAGCGGTGGTTCGTGGCGTGGAAGTACATCAGGTAGGGGAGCCAACGGATCTCGCCGCGGTCGTCGAACTTCTCGGCGTACTCGCGCATCTGCGGCGTCAGCTCCGCGCGTGCGGACATCATGGTCAAGCCTCCCCGGAGGGCTTGAGCGGCGCGACGACGTGAACGAGCGCCCGTGAGACGTGCTGGACGCCCCCGTTGTGCACGGCGCGATTGCCGGCGATTGCCTGCAATTACCTGCGTTCATCCCAACCGGGCCACCGTAGACGGGCCCGTTCTCGGGTGTCAATCGGATGACATACCACCCAGTACGAAGGCGAACCGGCTCGTGGTGGGGCACCGGCCGCCGGTCGTCCCATGGCCGGCACGCCGGCCGCCACCCGAGCGGACATTTCGGGCGGCGGCCCGGTGCGAGGAAGGGAGCCTGGACGGGCCATGGGCGCGGCCGTATGTTCGCGAGGTGGCCCAGTCGCTCGGCACCAGCGGCGTGGTGGTCGTGCCTGGGTTCATCGACCAGCGTCTCGCCCGGATGCTCTACGCCACGCTGGTGCTCCGCGGGCATCGCGGAGAGGGCCGGCGCGACGACCACATGCCGACGGCGCTGAGCTTCTGGGGCGACTCCACCCTCGACGCCTTCCACCTGAGCGTGCTGCCGCAGGTCGAGGCGGTGGCCGGCGGTCCGCTGCTGCCGACGTACTGCTATGCGCGGCTCTACGCGCACGGCGACACGCTCCGCCCGCACCACGATCGCGAGGCATGCGAGATCGTCGCCAGCGTCCACGTCGGTCACCGGGGCGCAGCGCCACCGCCGATCTGCTTCGCCACCGGGCAGGCCGTCGACCAGGGGGCGGGCGACGCCGTCGTCTTCCACGGCGCGACGATCGACCACTGGCGCGACGCCTTCCTCGGGGAGGACTTCGGCCAGGTGTTCATGAACTTCGTCCGCGCCGACGGCCCGCACCGCGGGCAGGCCCTCGACCGGCGCTACCAGGCGTTCCCGCGGTGGCTGGTGCCGCATCCCGAGGCCGTGTGGGAACGAGCGTGAAGCCGGTCCTGGTCGCTCCCGATGTCGTCGTGGTCGACGACGTGCTCGACGCGGAGGCGTTCGCCCAGCTCGGTCGCGAGCTCGCGCACGGGCAGTACGCCTCCGTCCACGCGCGCGGCTGGGACAAGGCGTGGCGGCTGGGCGACGGCTCGCCACTGCGGGGTGGCGCCGTCCACTACGACCCGACGGGCATGCATCCCCGGCCGGGTGCGCAGTACCCGACGGCCACTGTCGTCGACGAGCTCATCGACGCGGTGCGTGGCCTGGCCGCCGAGCATCAGCACGTCGTGGGGGTGGAGGGCGAGGAGTGGGCGGCGATGTTCCTCGCGCCCTGGCTGTATCCGGTCGGTAGCGCGCTGTCGCTGCATCGCGACGGCGGTGCCTACAGCGGGGCGTTCACGTACTTCGCGCATCCCCGCTGGGGCATCCACTGGGGAGGCGAGCTCCTGCTGCTCGACGAGGAGCCGCTCGCCGGCGGGCGCTGGCCGCAAGGGACGACCGGGTGGATGGTCGAGGACGAGGTCGGGCCCGGTCTGGCGACATGCGTGTTCCCGCGGCCGAACCGGCTCGTGCTCGTGGGCCCCGGCCGGCCGCACCTCATCACCCGCGTCGACCCGAGCGCGGGCGACCACGTGCGCACGACGCTGGCCGGCTTCTTCCTCCGGCGCTGACGTGGAGTACCGCCGGCTGGGCAGCTCCGGGCTGAAGGTGAGCGTCCTCTCGTACGGATCGTGGGTGACGTTCGCCGAGCAGATCTCGCCGGAGGTGGCCAGGGACTGCCTGGCCGTGGCCCGGCAGGCCGGCGTCACCCTCTTCGACACGGCGGAGACCTACGCCGGCGGACGGGCGGAGTGGTTGCTCGGCGCGGCCATCGAGAACCTGGGGTGGGATCGCTCCACGTACGTGCTGTCCACGAAGCTGTACTGGGGACTGCACGACTGGCCGCACCTGCGGAGCACGCTGAACCGCAAGTACCTCATGCAGGCCGTCGACGGTTGCCTCGAGCGGCTGCGCACGCCCTTCGTCGACCTGCTCCTGTGCCATCGCCGCGATCCGGAGACGCCCGTCGAGGAGGTGGTGTGGGCGCTCTCCGACATCGTGGCCGCGGGCAAGGCGCTGTACTGGGGCACGTCGGAGTGGCCGCCGGAGGACGTCCGCGCCGCATGGGAGCTGGCCGACCGGTACGGCCTGCGCAAGCCAGTCGTCGAGCAGCCCGAGTACAACCTCTTCGCGCGCCGCCGCGTCGAAGAGGACTACCGCGGACTCGCCAGCGAGCTCGGACTCGGCCTGATGACCTGGAGCCCGCTCGCGTCTGGCGTCCTCACCGGCAAGTACCTCCACGGCGTGCCTGCCGGCAGCCGCGCTGCGCTGCCCGGCTATGCATGGCTGCAGCGGTCGCTCGTCGATGCCGAGCGCAACCAACGAGTTGCGGACTTGGCTGCACTGGCGCGCGAGCTCGGCTGCAGCGTTGCCCAACTGGCCATCGCGTGGTGCACGCTGAACCCTGCGGTGTCCAGCGTGATCCTGGGAGCGAGCGCCCCCGCGCAGCTGCGCGAGAACCTCGCTGCGCTCGAGGTCGTACCACTGGTGACGCCCGAGGTCGTGGCGCGCATCGAGCAGATCCTCCGCTGAACCGGGCGGCCTTGCGTTCTTCGCGGGACCTCCGTAGGGTCGAACCATCGCCTTGCGTGGGTCATCCAGCCGTCCGGTCACACCCCCTTTCCTGGGAGCTCCTATGGCGTCCCATCTGCGTGACCAGCGCCGCATCCAAGCCCTGTTCCGGGCGTCAGCCTCGGACTACCTGCTGCGCGAGCAGTTCGTCACCGATCCGGCGCAGCTCCTGAGCGAGTACGTCTCGGGCCAGCGGCTCGACCCGGATGCCGCGGCGGCGGCCAACCATCTGGTCTACGCGATGGTCTCCAACCCGCGCCTGCTGGGCTGGCTGCAGACCTACGCGAGCCGGAGCGCAGAGGTCCCGAGCGGTGACGAGTTCGCGCAGGACTTCGCTCGCGCGCTGTCGCGCGACGGCGACGAGCAGACGCTGCTGGCGATCGTGCGCGCGGCCGGCGAGGGACAGGACGTCTTCTCCGTCCAGTCCGACATGCTGCGCGCGCTCATCACCGTCCTCCGCGGCGGGCGGGGCGGATCCGTCTTCGCCGGTACGGAGATGAGCTCGCCCGGCACCGAGATCAGCCCGGGCCACGGCACTGAGATCAGCTCGGCGGTCTTCCGGGGCACGGAGATGAGCTCGCCGGGGACGGAGATCAGCCCCGGGCAGGCGTTCGCTGGCACCGAGAAGAGCTCACCTGGCACCGAGATCAGCCCCGGCCCGGGCACCGACATGAGCCCCGGCCGGTTCGGCGGCATCGACATCGAGGTGACGCTCAGCGCGCTGGTCGACTTCGCGGGGGAGCTGCGCAGCGCGGGCGCGCTGAGCACCGTCCGCTTCCGGTGAGCCGTCCAGCCGAGCCCGAGCGCCGCATCGTCACCGCATGAGCACCATCACCCGGGCGGCGCCGTCCGTTGCCGTCGACCGGCGCGCGACGGCCGTGCGCCTGGCGCTGTCCGGGCGCATCGACGAGAGCCTCCCGCTGTGGCGCGACGAGCTGCGCACGGGGGAGGACGGCGCCATCTGGGTCCGGGCGGCCGCCGTCGAGGCGATGGGCTGGCGCGACCTCACCGTCGCCGGAAAGCTGGCGGAGCTCTACGCGGCGCACCGGTGGGGCTCGCAGTGGTATCCCGGGCCCGCGTCGGACGACGGTGGCACCGCGCTGACCGTCCCGGCCCGGCCGCCGCGCACCCAGCTGTCCGTCCCCAAGCTGCGTCACGACATCGAGCAGTTCCATCACCTGCGCGACCGCGGCGCCCTCGGGCCCTGGATCGATCCGGTGGCCGACGCGTACGCCGAGCTCGCGGAGCGCCTCGCCCCGGCAGGGATCGAGGCCCGCTTCCCGCTCGAGGGCGACGACGAGGCGCGCATCGGCCACGTCTACAACCGCATCGTGCACGTCGCCGCGGCCCCGCGCATGGATCGCGCGCTGTCGTCCGCCTGGGATCCGTCCGCCGTCGAGGACCGCTACCTGTCCCAGCCTCCCGGCTTGGTCGTCATCGACGACTTCCTCGCGCCGCCGGCGCTCGATCGGCTGCGGCGCTTCTGCACGGAGTCGACCGTGTGGTCCGGCACCCGGTACGCCGAGGGCCGGCTCGGCGCGTTCTTCGTCGACGGGTTCAACGCTCCGCTGCTGCTGCAGATCGCCGAGGAGGTCCGGGCCGCGCTCCCGCAGGTGATCGGCGATCGCCACCCGCTGCGCCAGCTGTGGGGGTTCAAGTACGCCCCGTCCTCCGGCGCGCTGTCGACGACGCATGCGGACTTCGCCGCGGTCAACGTCAACTTCTGGATCGCGCCCACGCACGGCAACCTCGATCCGCGCACGGGCGGCCTGATCGTCCACGACGTGGCGGCGCCGCTGTCGTGGGGCTTCGCCACCTACAACGAGCATCCCGATCTGGTCGACGGCTACCTCAGCAGCCGCGGTGCGCGCGCCGTGCACGTTCCCTACCGGGAGAACCGCGCGGTGGTGTTCGACTCCGACCTCTTCCACGCCACGGCACCGATCCGGTGGCGGCCCGAGTACGCCGACCGCCGGCTCAACGTCACGCTCCTCTACGGCGATCGCGCGGACGACCGCCACCATCCGTCGCCAGGATCCTCGACCGCGCAGGGCGGGCCAGCGCTGCCGGCGTGGCGCTCCGGCGCCCTTCGCCGGGCCCGCCGCTGATGCCGGCGCACGGGCTCGTCAGCCACTCGTACCAGGGGCAGGACCTCTTCGTCGTCGAGGCGCTCGGCGGGTTGCGCGGCGGGTTCTTCCTCGACTCGGGCGCGTCCGACGGCGTCAGCGGGAGCAACACGCTGCTGCTCGAGTCGGGCTTCGGCTGGCGCGGCATCTGCGTCGAGCCGAACGAGCAGCTGTTCGCGCGGCTGTCGGGCGCCCGGCGATGCGCGTGCGTGAACTGCTGCCTGTACGACAGGGACGGAGAGGTGACGTTCTTCGAGGCGGCCGGCGTCCTCGGCGGCATCGTGGACGAGTACGACCCGGGCCTGCTCAGCTACGCCAGGGCGATGGTCGACGCGCAGCAGGGCGCCGGCGCCGGCCCGGTGCCCAAGCCGGCGCGCACGATCCGCTCGCTCCTGCGCGAGCTCCGGGCCCCGCGCGTCATCGACTACTGGAGCCTCGACACGGAGGGCTCGGAGCTCGCGCTGCTCCGGTCGTTCCCGTTCGACGAGCACGTCGTCCGGGTGCTCACGGTCGAGCACAACCTGACGCCGGCCAGGGAGGCGATCCGGTGCTTCCTCGAAGCGCGCGGGTATCGCCGGGCCAGGGCGATGGGCATCGATGACGGCTACGTGCTCGGCACCTCGATGCCGCGGCAGGCGTGGCGGAGCGCGGCGTGGTCGCGCCGGGCCGCCACCGGCTGATGACGGGCCGGTCAGCGCCCGATCGGCTGCCGGGTCAGAACTTCTCCCGGGAGTGTGCCGGCTCGGCGAGCGGTGCCGCGGCCCCGATCTCGTCGAGGACGGGCGCGTGCGGGTGCGCCTTCGCACGGGGGATGAAGATGGCGACGGTACCGGCGCACGCGGCGACGACGGCCGAGACGGCGAAGGCGTGCGTGAAGCCGGAGTCCGCCGGGATGCCGGCGATGGCGCTGGCGGCGAGGATCGTGGCCGACACCTGGGAGCCGAGCGAAGAGCCGACGGAGCGGACCAGGGCGTTGAAGCCGGTGGCCTCTCCGGTCTGATGCGCAGGGACAGCCTCGAGGATGAGGTTGGGCATCGCGGCGAACGCCAGGCCGATGCCGCCGGACATCACGAGGCTGAATGCGATGACCTCTCCCTGCGACCCGTGCGCGAGCGCCAGCAGTGCCAGGCCGGTCGCGGTCGCGAAGCCGCCGATGGTCAGCGGCACCTTGTTGCCGAGCCGGCTGCCGATGATGCCGGACATGGGGCCGAGCAGCAGCATCGCCACCGAGCCCGGCAGCAGCAGCAATCCGGCGTGCGTGGCGCTGGCGCCGAAGCCGTACCCGGTCGAGGTCGGTGACTCGGCGAGGGTCGGGATGAGGATGAACGAGCCGAACATGCCGAACCCGACGAGCAGCGTCGCGATGTTGGTCATCAGCACCGGCGGCCTCGCCAGCGCCGCGATGTCGGCGAGCGGCTGCGGCGTCCGGCGCTCCAGCACCACCCACAGCGCGAGGACGACGACGCCGGAGGCGATGAGCGTCACCGTGCGGGCACTGCCCCAGCCGACGGAGCTCGCCTGCGAGATGGCGACGAGGGGCAGCGTGAGACCGACGGCGAGCACGAGCGCGCCGCGGATGTCGAGCCGGGACGGCGTACGGATCGGCGACTCGGGCACGAGGAGCTCGGCGGCGACCGCTCCCCCGATGCCCATGACGGCGCCCAGCCAGAAGATCCAGTGGTAGGACGCGTAGTCGACGAGCACGCCGCCGAGGATCAGGCCGAGGCCGCCGCCGATGCCGGCGATGGCCGACATCAGGCCGATGCCCCTCGCGACCCGCTCGCGGGGGAACTCGTCCCGGATGATGGCGAAGCACAGGGGGAAGATGCCGCCGCCCACGCCCTGGACGACGCGCCCCGCGACCACGATCCACAGCTGCGCGGAGACCGCCGCGATCACCGACCCGATCGCGAACGCCACCAGCGCGACGACGAGCAGCCGCCGCTTGCCGAAGATGTCGCCCATGCGCCCGACGAGCGGCGTGAACACGGCGGCGGCGACCAGGTAACCGGTCAGGGTCCAGGTGACCCCGCTCTCGTCCGTGTGCAGGCCGCGCATCAGGTCGGGGATGGCGGGGACGACCGTGGTCTGCGCGAGCGCGAACGCGAGGGCAGCGATGCCGAGAACGAGCAGCGTCCGCGTCGGATGCTGCCGGCCGGTCGTCGGCGGGTGGCTCACCGGCTCCTCCGCGTGCGATTTCGGGCTGCGAGGGACCGCCCCCCGCTCGTCGCCGACCGTACCATGAAAACGGAGCCAGTTCTCCACTTAGGCGCTATGCTCGTGGCCATGACGGCATCCGGGAGGCGCAACCCGGCCGGCCGGCCGCTGCGCCGCGACGCGCAGCGCAACCGCGAGCGGATCCTCGCCGCTGCCCGGCAGTTGTTCGCCGAGCGGGGCACCGACGCGAGCCTCGACGACGTCGCCGCACGGGCCGGCGTCGGCGTCGGCACCGTGTACCGGCGCTATCACAGCAAGAGCGCGCTGATCGAGGAGCTGATCGAGGAGCGCATCGACGAGCTGGTGGCGCTCGCGGAGACCTCGCTCTTCGACGCCGACCCGTGGCAGGCGTTCGTGAGCTTCCTCGAGCGGGTGATGGAGATCTTCGCCGCCGACCGCACGCTCGCCCACCTCGTCGCCCGCTCCGACCGGGCCAGGCAGGGCATCGCCGTGGCCCGCGCGCGCCTGGAGGCTCCCGTCGCTGCGCTGGTCGCCCGCGCCAAGGCCGACGGCCGGCTTCGGCCCGACTTCGCCGACGCCGACGTCGCGATGGTGCACGCGATGCTCGCCGCGGTGGTGGCGGAGACGCCCGCGACGGCGCCCGACCTCTGGCGGCGCTATCTGGTCATGCTCGTCGACGGCCTGGTGACCGCGCGCTCCGCCCCGAGCGTCCTGCCCGTCCCGGAGACATGACCTCTCCTTGACGACTGACAGTATCGATGTATCGTTACTGTCGTACAGATCATCAAGGAGGATGTCATGAACCCCATCAGGGAGCGCGCCGGCCGACCGGCCGGGCGCCGCCGCCATCACCACCACGACCATGCCGACCAGCACGACCCTGCCCACCACCACGACCGTGCCCACCATGCGCACCATGTTCACGATGCCCTGGCTGCCCACCACGCCCACGATCCCCACGGTGCCCACGATCTCCACGGTGGCCGCCGGCGCGGCGGCCGGGGCCGCGCGTCGCGCGGTGACGTGCGCGCCGCCATCCTGCTGCTGCTCGCCGAGGAGCCGATGCACGGCTACCAGCTCATGCAGGCGATCTCCGACCGCACCGGCGGCCGGTGGACGCCGAGCCCGGGCGCGGTCTACCCGGCGATCAGCCAGCTCGAGGACGAGGGGCTCGTCACCGTCACCGCCGACGCCGGGCGCAAGCTGGTCGCGCTGACCGACGCGGGCAGGGAGCACCTCGCCGCCCACCGCGAGGCTTGGGGCGACCCGTACGCCGGCTACGGCGCGGCCGGCCCCGGCGGTGACCTGCGCGGGCTGCTCGCCCAGCTGCACGAGGCTGCCCGCGTGGTGGCCCGTACCGGCACCGACGCGCAGCGCTCGGCCGCGGCGGCGATCCTCGCCGAGGCGCGCCGCTCGCTGTACCTGCTGCTCGCCGACGGCGGGCAGGAGGAGCCGGACGCCTGAGCGCGCAGGCCCGCCGAGGCTCGCTCCGGTGCGCTCAGTCCTCCAACGGCCACGTGTCGAAGCGCCCGCGCGCTGTGCGCATGGCGTCCTCGCTCACGGCGGACTCGACGGTGAGCCCGTCCCGGCGCAGGCGCAGCGCGACGAGCTCGGCGTTGACGGCCGCGGAGACGGGATCGAGCGGTACCGAGCCCGTCGACGCGTAGCGCACGGCTCCGGTGCAGTCCCGCAGCGGGATGACCGCACCTGCGTTGTACCGGCTCGGCGAGAACGGAACATCGATCCAGCCGGCGGTCACCGCGGCGGCGATGCTCGATTCGATCCGGCCGAGACCGCCCTCGAGGATCGGATCCAGGATCGACCAGGCCTCGTGGGCGATCAGCTCGTGCTCGCCGGCCACCAGCTCGGCGTCCAGCGGCTCGTCCGGAGCATCGATCACCGCCCGCGCCTGGACGAGCGCCTGGACGTTGGCAGCCCCTTCCGGGATGCCGAGCGGTTCGGAAGCGGTCTTCAGCATGACCCGTACGGGCCGGCACGACCTGGCGGTCGCCATGGAGCCCTCGAGCATCAGGGCGATCTTCGCCGGGTCGGTCGGGAAGGCCGCCATGAACTGATGGAACACGGGGAAGACGGTCGCCTCGCCGAGCCCGAAGCGGTCCAGCGCCGCCCGGGTCACGGTCACCATCGCGCGCATCGCGGCGACGTCCTGCACGCGGTTGCCCTGCTCGGCGTAGCCCACGGACAGGGAGCGGACGCCACGGCCGGCCGCCATGACCGACTCCAGCGCGTTCACGGCGATGGCCGTCGAGGGCGGCACCAGCGTGGCGGTCAGGACTCCGAAGAACTCCCGGTCGACGGGAACGCCGGTCATGGCCGTGTAGCGGGCCGACAGCTCGTCGACGTAGCGCCACCCGCGCAGCGACTCCTCCGGAGCCAGGTCCTTGTAGTACGGCAGGTTGTACGTCAGCGCGCCGCCCTCGAAGCCGCTGATGCCGGCGGCGAGCGCGATCTCGGCGAGCAGCCGCGGGTCCTTCGTGGAGTGGCGCACCTGAAACGGCAGGTCGCGGTGGCGCCGCATCAGCTCCCGGGCCACCGCGGGCCCGTGATTGATGAGCGGGAAGCCGTTGAGGCCGGCATAGCGCTCGTCACCGGCGTCGAATCGCTTCAGGGCCGTTTCGGCGCCCTCGTAGTCGTTGTTGCGGGAGAGCGAGTCGATCTGGAACGAGAGCACGTCGGCTCCGGCTGCCGCCAGGTCGTCGAACAGCGCCGCTTGCTCCTCCGGCGCCGCGACGCCGCACCTGGGATGGAGCAGCACCTCGCCGGCTGCGATCGCCTCGCGCTGCCGCAGCCCGAGGCTCGTGCCGCCCAGCAGCGACTCGCAGTTGCGCTCGAGCGCGCGCACGTCGTCGCCCGTGCGCCAGCCGGCCAGCACGAGCTCCCGCTCGTCAGCCGCGCTCCGGACGACCATGGTCGGCCCCGAGGCCGCCGCGGAGCGCACCGGCGTCGCCCTGACGTGACGGACTCGCCCCGGCGAGGCCGGTGGCCGGCGGCCGAGGTCCGAGGCGAGGGCCGACAGGACGTCGTCCGGGTCGACGTAGCGTGCGTATACGCGGCGAAAGCCCAGTGAGCGCAGGCGCGCCGCTGCCTCGTCCGACGGCGCCAGCATCGGATTGCCGCCGAGGTACCACGGCACTCGCGTGGTGAGGAGCCGCGCGGCCGGATGCATGCCGAGCGGTTCCAGGTAGTACGCCGCGTGGCCGTCCATGTTCGACACCAGGACGGCGTCGACCATCCCTGCACGGTCGAGTATCGACTCGACCGAGTTCTGGATGCCCATGAACAGCACGTCGTAGCCGGCGGCGGACAGGTGCCTGGCCAAGGTGATGATGCCGACCGAGTGGGAGTCGCCGCCCACGCCGGCGAGGAGGAGCGCCGGGCGGTGGCTCGCGATGCCCGCGCGCATCTCGTCGATCAACCGTCACCTCCTGGCGTCCAACGAGGAGTCTCCGCACCGGCGCGGTCGGGGGCGTCTTCTCGCGTGCCGAGATGGCGCGGCTCACCGCGGTGGGCGCGAGCCATGCCCGCAGCGATGCTCGGAGTCCCCTGTAGGTTGTGGCCAGTGGGATGGGAGGCGCTCGGGCGGTGGGGCGAGGACGTCGCTCGCATCGAACCGCTCGCGGGCGGAGTCGCCAACGATGTGTGGAGCGTGCGCGTCAACGGGCGTCTCGCGGTCGGTCGTCTCGGTGCCAGGAGCGACGCTGATCTCGCGTGGGAGACCGAGCTCCTCCAATACCTCGACCGCGAGGGCCTGGCCGTGCCGGTGCCGATCCCGACGACGGATGGCCGGCTGTTCGCCGACGGTCTGGTGGTGATGACCTACGTGGAGGGCGGACCGCCCGAGACGGAGGCCGACTGGCGCCGCGTGGCGGACACGCTCCGCCAGCTGCATCGGTTGACGCAGGGCTGGCCGCAGCGCCCGGGCTGGCGATCCTCGACCGACCTCTTGCACGCCGAGACCGGGACGAAGATCGACCTCGGCGCGATGCCCCCGGAGGGTGTTGCCCGATGCCGAGCAGCGTGGGCGCGGCTCGCCGGACGCCAGACATGCGTCGTCCATGGCGACCCCAACAACCTTGGCAACGTCCGGATGACCGCGGATCGGGTCGCGCTGATCGATTGGGATGAGTCCCACGTCGACGTCCCCGACCTCGACCTGGTGCTGCCCGACAACGCCGCCGGCCTCGACGAGAGCGCGCACGACGTCGCCGCGCAAGCGTCGGCCGCGTGGGAAGCCGCCGTCTGCTGGGACGACGAGCACGCGGTCAAGCGGCTCGCCGAAGTTCGAGCGGTCTGAGAACGTTCTGCGGCCCGTGGGGCGGGCGGGTGCACCCTCGCGACGTGTCCGAGGAGCGCACCGCGCCGCCTACGGAGTCCGACGACTTCCAGGATCACAACGACGGGCTCGGCCGGTTCGAGGCGCTGACGAAGCGGCTCCGGGCCGTTCCGAAGGACGTCATCGGCAAGGCACGCGCCAACGGCCGCGCCGACCTCAGGCATGACGAAGCCCCCGGCTCGCCGTAGGGGTCGGCGGCCGGTCGGAAAGTCACCGATGGGGTGACTCGGCCGTCAGCGTGGCGCAATGGGTGCGCGCACGAGCGAAAGGAGGGGCCGCCCATCTTCCCGCCCACTTTTGCGCAACGTCGTTAACCCGAGCCCATAGCGGGGGCAGCACCTTCCGCACGACCCGGGAGCAGGGCGCAGGGCTGACCCGTTAGCTCCTCTGGAGGATCAGGCGGGGCTGCCCATCACGCGCAGGGTCTTGATGAGATCGCCCTCGAATTCGAAGTGATTCGTGTTGAAGGGCATGACCACGCGGGTGCCGTCGGGCCTGACGATGGTCATCCGCTGCTCGGTGACCGCACGGTTGTCCTCGATCACGACCGCGAGGATCTCGGGCTCGATGTGGGGGAAGTCCTGGAAGAGCTGGGCGTAGAAGCCGCGGATGGCCTCCTTGCCGTAGAAGGGCTCCGGCGCGACCACGAAGGTGGCGAAGGCGTCGTCGGTGAACATCGCGACGACCTCCTCCAGCCGGTTGCTGTGCGCATACTCGAAGTACTTGTCGACGAGCGCAGCGTAGTGCGCCCGGCTGTGCTTGCCGTGCGCCCCTGCTTCATGGGTGTCTTGAACGGTGCGAACGTTGTCCTGGGACATGATTCCTCCTCTACTCGTCGGGGTTAGAGTTGCCGGGCCGAGCCTACTTCCTCAAACTGACCCACCACCGGAGAACGGCCGCGCAGCTAGACCGCGCAAGGTGGAAACGCACCGACCCAACCCTAGCCAATACCCATTCGGCCGGATGTCCTCCTCCGCTCCCGGCCGACACCATGCGAAGCCCCCGATCAGGCGAGTCCCGGGTGACCGCTGTGAAGCGGCGAGCGACGGCGGCGTGGATGTTTCCGCAGCTCAGGCAGGGTCCGGGGGCCGTCGACCGTTGCGCCGAACGCTATCCTTCGGCACGGCGAGCAGGCGCCGGGTCAGGCTCTCGAACCGGGCGAACTCGCCCCAAGCCGTCATCCGCGATCTCAGGGTGGGATGGCTCGGTCGCTACCAGAGGCTCCGACGCTCCACCGCGCTTGTCTGCCACCGGCCCAGCCTACCCCTCCGCTATCTGGCGTACCTCACTTGCTCGTGACCTCGGCATAGGTGAGCCGCCGACCGGCCACGCAGGCCAGGACGGCGGCGAAGCGCGAGTGATCGTCAGCTTCCCTCATGTTGAGGGTGAGCACTCGCTCGTCCAGGTAGCGGAAAAGGTGAAACGGCTCGACGCTGCCATGAATGCCGTCAAGGCCGCGCATCAGCAGCGACCAGAAGTTCGCCGAGCGATTGCGCGCCCGGCCGGTGCCGCGGACGACCCTCGCCATGAGGCGCAGCCGTGGATCAGCAGTACGGGGCTTCATCAGAGGCAGGTTGTTGTTAGAGTGACCGCATGCTGCGGATCTTGAACGTTGTTCTCAAGCTTGCCTTGCTCTTGCTCTTGCTCTTCGCTGCGCTGCGCCCGGACTTGCCGCAATTCCACGGCAAAGCAATGAGCGCGAGGCTTTGGACGTTTGGCTTCGCCGCGCTCGTTCTGCCTCTTCTTTGGGCTTCGTCCGGAGCTAGAGCGAAAGGCTATGCTTATCCAGATGTCCTTGACATGCTGGTCGTCCTGCCATTCTTGCTCGATGCCGCTGGCAATGCATTGAACCTCTATGACAGCATCACGTGGTTCGACGACGTCATGCATTTCATCACGTGGCTGCCATGGGTCGTATCCTTTGGCCTTCTGCTGCATTATGCGCCTGCGCTGCCACGCTGGGCTCATGCGGGCCTCGTCCTGGGCTTCGGGGCAGTCACCCACATCTTATGGGAGCTCGCGGAGTACCTGACCTTCATCCGCTTCAATCCAGATGAATACAGAACGGCTTATACTGATACTCTGGGTGATCTGGCAATGAGCCTCAGCGGCTCAGCATGCGGGGCGGTCCTTATTGGAACCTTATTGTGGCGCTATGGCAAGACGCTAAGGGTCAGAGTGGCGAGGACAAGCTCCTCATGAGTGCTGCAACAAGGCTACGGGAGAAGCTTTCCTCAGCTGATCAGGCCCCCGGGCCAGTCAGCTGACTCGTTGCCCTAGCCAGGCCCGATCTCCGTCCAGTAGCGCTGCCGCTGGAACGGGTACGGCGGCAGCCAGGTCCGCTGCCGGTCGCCGGCGCCGAGCAGCGGCGCGAGATCGACGGGGCGTCCCGCCACCCAGTCCTGCGCGAGCCGGCCCAGGTCCGGGTCGCCGGCGGCACCGGCGACCTGACCGGGCAGCACCGCGTTGAGCGCGGCCACGGCGTCGGTCAGGTCGTGGCAGACCACGGCCGCCCGGTGCTCGAACGCCCGCCGGGTGGCAAGGGTGAACGAGACGTCGCCCAGCCGCTCGGCCGACCGGCGCAGGTGCCGGGAGAGGGCCGCGGTGGCGTCCCGTACCGCGTCCGGGGTGCGGGCCGAGACCACGAGCAGGTGCAGGCCGGGCGGCTCCTGGCGGCCTGGCGCGTCAGGGGGCTGCTCGACGATCACGTGCGCGTTGGTGCCACCGAGGCCGAACGAGCTGACGCCGGCCCGGCGGACCGCGTGGGCGCCCGGCCAACCGGTGGTGCCCACCGGCACGAAGAACGGCGTGGCCGCGAAGTCGATCTCCGGGTTGGGACTGTCGTAGTGCAGGTTGCCGGGGATGACGCCGTGCCGCACGGCCAGCACGGCCTTGACGAGGCCGGTGGCGCCGGCGGCGGCGTCGAGGTTGCCGAGGTTGGTCTTGACCGAGCCGAGCGCGCACGAGCCGGTGGGCAGCGGGCCGGCCCCCGCACCGCCGAGCTCGCGCCACGCCTCGGCGAGCGCCGCCACCTCGATCGCGTCGCCCACCAGGGTGCCGCCGCCGTGCGCCTCGACGTAGCCGATGTCGGCGCCGCGCAGCTCGGCGCTGGCTAGCGCCTCGGCCACCACGGCAGCCTGCCCGGCCATCCCCGGCGCGGCGAAGCCGGCGCGGGCCGCGCCGTCGTTGTTGACCGCCCAGCCCGAGAGCACGGCGTAGATCTGGTCGCCGTCGGCGCGCGCGTCGGCCAGCCGCTTGAGCGCGAGCACGGCGGCGCCGCTGCCGTAGCCGCTGCCCTGGCCGCCGGCGTCGAAGGCACGGCACCGGCCGTCCGGCGAGACCAGGGAACCGGGCCCGTGCCGGAACCGTGGCTCGCTGACGCTCGCGCCGCCGGCGAGCGCGATGTCGCACCGGTAGTCGAGCAGGCTCTGCGCCGCCAGGCAGACGGCCACCAGGGAGCTGGAGCACGCGGTCTGCACGGCGACGGCCGGTCCGGTGAGGCCCAGCCGGTACGCCACCTGCGCGGGCAGGTAGTCGGCGGACCAGCCGGGGACCAGCAGCCGCTCCCAGTCACGATCGGCGGCACCGTCCGCCGCGGCGCCGGCCAGCAGCCGGAACAGGAAGTAGCGGTTGACCGATGCCCCGGCGAACGCGCCGACGGCGCCCTGGCAGTCGGCCGGGTCGCAGCCGGCGTCCTGCAGCGCGACCCACGACTGCTCGAGGAACAACCGCTGCTGCGGGTCCATCGCCCGCGCGTCCTCGTCGGGTATGCCGAAGAGCCCGGCGTCGAGCCCGGCGACGTCGGCGAGCCGGCCGTGCCCGCGCACGAGCGCCGGGTCGGCGAGCAGCTCCTCGCCGATGCCCAGCGCGCGCAGCTCGTCGTCGGAGTGGTCGTGCACGGCGTCGACGCCGTCGAGCAGCGCCCGCCACAGCGCCGCCACGTCCCGGGCACCGGGGAACCGGCCGGCCAGCCCGACGACCGCGATGCGCTCGTCGTCCGCGGTCATCCCTCGCGCACTGCCCTCGCGACGTCCTCGACGGTGTCGACCGGGACGGTGGCCGACGGCTCCAGCGGCTCGTAGTCGGCGGTGGAGTAGCTGCCGGAGCCGTGCACCACGACGTCCCTGCCGTCCTCGACGAGCCCGCGGTCGATCGCGTTGCACGCGCCGGTCAGGGCCATCACCAGCGACCACTCGCGCAGCGTGCGCGGGTCGGCCGGCAGCGGACGGCCGGTGCCCGCGAGCAGCGCCCGCAGTGCCGGGTAGCGGTCGACGCACTCGGCCAGCGAGACCACGATGCCGTCCCCGCCGTGGGTCGCGATGAGCTCGTTCATGGCCGGCGAGGTGGCCGGGCACCGGGTGTAGAAGGTGGGGTCGAGCACCTCGTCCGGCTCGTAGGTGACCTGCGGGAAGCGCGGATCGGCGGACTGCCGGTGCAGGCCGGTGGCCGGGTCGAGGAGGTAGCCGGGCCGGTGGCCGCGGTCGAAGTCCCCGTGCCGCAGGTTGATCACCATGTCCGGGGTGCCCAGGTGCTGCACCAGCAGGCTGGCCGGCCGGCTGTCGCGGCTCGCCATGCCGAGCTGCTCGAGCACCGCCCTGCCCTGGTGGTAGCCCAGCAGGCCGAACGCGCTGGACACCGCGTGCGCGTGCAGCCGCGGCGCGGCGCCAGGGGCGTCGGTCGGGTCGACCCGGTGCTCCAAGAAGGCGCGTGCGGTGTCGGCGACCAGGTAGTTGCGCAGCTCGAGGGAGTACCACAGGTTCAGGCCGTGCTCGCGGCGCAGCGTCGCGGCGTACCGGTCGGCGAACTGGCGGCCGATCGGCTTGACGTCCTCGGCCTGCGGCCCGCGGTAGAGCAGCAGCGGGTTGAGCGCGCGCAACCGCTCGTCGGTGGACAGCCGGCTGGCGCGCAGCTTCAGCAGGCACGAGCGCGGGGCGAGGACGACGATCCGCAGCTGCTCGGGCGTCACCAGCCCGGCGTCGATCGCGCGCAGGACAGCGTCGCGCAGCGCCACCCCCTTGTTGGCGGAGGTCGGCGAGCAGATCATGACCGGCTCGCCGGTGCGCCTGATGTACTCGACGGCGCGAGCGACGATGAGCAGCGAGGCGAACGTCTTCGTGGTCTGGGTGCCCGGGTTGGCGGTGAGGTCCAGCATCGTCACCCGGTGGCCGCCGTAGTGGCCGAGCGGCTGCCAGCTGGCCGTCGCCGCCGCGAGGAATTCGCAGACCGCCGGCGTCAGCTCGGGCAGGGCGAAGCCGGGCGAGAACGCCGCCGGGTCGTCGACGACCGGCTCCCGCTCCGGCACGCACCGCTCGATCGCGTGCGTCAGCAGGTCGTAGTGGTCGACCAGCAGGTTGGCGCTGGCCACCGGCTCGGCGGCGGGCTGCGCCGACCCGGTCGGCGCGATAGGCACGATAGGCGCGGTGGTCGGCATCAGACTCGTATCTCCTCTTCGGCGGGTTGGCGGCGCAGGCGGGCCCGCAGCTCGTCCAGCTCTGCGGTGACCGACGTCAGCTCGGTCGCCCGCCAGCCGGCGGCCAGCCCGGACGCCGACCGTTCCAGCTCGGCGATCGCGGCCGGGCCGAAGGTCACCCGGTCGCCGTCGATGACGACTCCGTCGGCGAGCGCGGCCCGCTGGTTCACGGCGACCGCCTCGGTACGGCTCACGCCGGCGGGCAGCCGCAGCCGCAGCTCGGTGCCCTCGACCGTGACCGGGTACCCGCCGGGCAGGCCGAGCGGCCCGGGCAGGTGGGCCGCCAGCTCCGCCACGCCGTCCGGCCGGTCGGTGCCGGCCGAGAGGTGGGCAACGAGCTGGGCGGCGGCGTGGCCGGTGATCTGGTTCAGCTCGGTGCGCGGCACGGCGCGCTGGTCGGCGAGCAGCGCGCCCACGTCGCCGACCGGCTGCTCGTCGTACCAGGCGAGCGCCTCGGCCGTGCCCGCCACCGGTGCGTGCAGGTGGACGTGGTGGGCGAGCATCGCGAGCCGGCTCTGGTCGGGCAGCCCGAGGGCGGCCTGCACGCTGGCCGCCAGCAGCGCGACGTTGCCGACGCCGCACAGCACGGGCACGCCGAGCGCGGCCAGCAGCGGGTTGACCGCATCCGGGAAGCAGGCGTTGACCAGCCACGGCCGCGGCTGCAGGACGGCCAGGGCCCGGCCGACGTGCAGCGCCAGCTCGGCCTGGAACGGCAGCGTGACGCCGAACCCGGCGCGCTGCACCAGCGCCGTCCAGGCCGACGGTGCGGTCAGCCGCTCCCACGGCGACTGGGTCGACGCGCAGACCACGACGCCGGTCAGCGGCCCGCCCGCGACCCCGGCCACCGCGCTGGGCTCGAAGGCGCCGGCGAGCGGCCGGAAGCGCACGCCTGGCCTCGGCCCGCAGGCGGCGCGAGCGTTCGCCACGTAGCAGAGCTGCCGGGCCTTGTCCTCGCTGCGGCCCACGACGACGACATCGGCGGCGGTGTCGCGGACCGTGGCGAGCGAGTAGCACAGCGCGCGGGCCAGGTTGCCGGTGCCCACCACGGCGAGCGTGGCCCGCTGCGGGCCGGGATCGCCGCGCCAGCCGCTGTCGGTCACGGTCACCCCCCGGTCGACCTGCCGTTCTCGAAAGACGGACGCAGCCGCGCGGGTCCTTGCTCGCACCGCGTGAGGAGTGGCGGCCCCCTCGCCCACTGCCTGCGAGACTACCGACGCGGGTGGCGGCAGCGGAAGACGCTTGGCGGCGCTCGCTCGTGACCATCTCCGGCCGACCCGTGGCGCGTGCGATCACGCTCGCGCCCGGTGCGCTCAGCTCGGCACGATCACCGCGCCGAGCTGCTCCGCAGCCGTGGCCAGCTCGGCGATCCGCGACTGCCACACGAGCCCGACCGGAGTCACGGAGCCGATCCGCCGCTGGTGCAGGTGCGTTGCCCACGCTCTGGTGCAGACGTAGTGCGCCGGAGTCGTTGCGACGAGCTGGTCCCGCTTCAGCCCCATGCGGGCCAGCCCGGTGTCGGTCAGATCGACGAGTGGGAGCGTCAGCGAGCGTCCTCGCCCGCCTGTTGCAGCGCGCGGATCGGTTCTCGTGCCTCCGGCCGTGGCTCGAGCGCCTCGTCCAGGAGGCAGTAGCTCCACCGTTGTGCCACGCCGCTCCGACCATGCAGGCTGGTCCGGCGATGGCAATGGCGATGGCAATGCCGGTCGTGGGGGCGGAGGGGATCGAGGCGTGGTGGCGGCAGATGCGTCCCGGGACCAGCCGGACGGGGCCGAGATCGCGGCGGCGGCCACCGTCCTGCGCTGCTACAGCGGCTCGCCGCGCGTCCGGCTGGTGCTGCCCGACGGCCGGGTGGTCGAGAGCGGGCCGGCGGGCGGCGAGGACCTGACGCAGCTCACCGGCATCCCGGCGACCGCCCGGATGGAGCGCCGCGGCGAGCGCATCGAGCTGGCCTTCGACGGCGTCGACGTCCCGCAGCCGTACCAGCGCTGCATGGGCGAGGACCTGGCCGCGGTGCTGGCCCTGCTCCGCGCCGACCCCGACCGGCCTGCGAGGAATCTGCTGCCGTCGCCCGCGACGGAGCGGCTCGGCCGGCACCTCGGCGCGCCGTCCCTCCCCGCCGAGCGGTCCGTTCCGGAGGCGTTCTGGCGCCGGGTGGAGGAGTTCGCCGAGCGGCCGGCCCTGATCGACGGCGGCGAGGCGGTCAGCTACCGCGGGCTCGCCGACCGGGTCGCCGCGCTCGCCGCGCTGCTCGGGCCGGGACCGGCCGGCCGGCGGGTCGGCCTGCTGCTCGACCACGGGGCCGACACGGTGGCGGCCATCCTGGCCGTCCTCAGCGTCGGCGGCGCGTACGTACCGCTGGACCCGCGATACCCGGTGACCCGGCTGCAGGCGATGGCCGCGCAGGCGCAGGTGTCGGCGGTGCTGACCGCCGGGCCGCACCGGCCGCTCGCGCAGCGGCTCGCCGCCGGGACGGACCAGGAGCGCCCGGCGGCAGCGATCCTCGACATCGCGGACGCGCCGGCTGCCGCGACCCGGCCGGAGCGCTCGCCGCCCGGCCCGCACGCGCCGGCGTACGTCCTGCACACCAGCGGCTCGACCGGGGTGCCGAAGGGCGTCGTGCAGACCCACGGCAACGTGCTCCACCAGGTACGGCTGCACCGAGACAACCTGCGCATCACCCCCGACGACCGGCTCAGCGTGGTGTCCTCGTTCAGCTTCGACATGGCCGTCACCGACACGTTCTCCGCGCTGCTCACCGGGGCGTGCTGCGTGCCGGTGGACGTCCGGGCGCTCGGCCTGACCGGACTGGCCGACGCGCTGCGCCGCCACCGGGTGACCATCTACCACTCCACCCCGACCGTGCTCCGCTACCTCGCGGACAGCCTGGCCGCCACGGCCGACCCCCGGCTGCCCGACCTGCGGGTGGTGGTGCTCGGCGGCGAGCCGGTGACCCGCGAGGACCTGCGCCGCTGCCGCCGCCACATCGCCGCTGACGGGGTGCTGGTGAACGGCTACGGCGCCACCGAGATCAGCTTCGCGGTGCAGGACCACCTGCTCCTCGCCGAGAGCGACGGAGCCGCCGGGGACGAAGCCGCCGGGGACGGCACCGGTGCGGCCGCCGGCGCCGTGCTGCCCATCGGCTACCCGCTCGCCGGCGTGCGGATCGGCCTGCTGGCCCCCGACGGCTCACCGGCAGCGGTCGCCGGCGAGATCGCGATCAGCAGCGAGCGCCTCGCCGCGTACTGGGCCGACCCGCAGGAGACGGCGGCCCGGTTCGACACCGACCACGACGGCGTGCGCCGCTACCGCACCGGCGACCTCGCGCGCCGCCTGCCGGACGGCCGGCTGCTCTACCTCGGCCGGCGCGACCGGCAGGTGAAGGTGCGCGGCCACCGCGTGGAGCCGGCCGAGATCGAGCACGCGCTCGGCAGCCTCGCCGGGGTCGCCCACGCCGCCGTGGTCGCCGGCTGCGAGCAGGGCGAGCAGGGCGAGCAGGGCCTGCACGCCTTCGTCACCGCCGCGGGCGGGCAGCTGCATCCGGCCGCGGTGCGGGCATCGGTGGCCGAGCTGCTGCCGGACTATCTGGTGCCGGCGACCGTGACCGTCGTGTCCGAGCTGCCGCTGACGCCCACCGGGAAGATCGACGCCCGGGCGCTGCTGGAGCGGTACCTGCCGAGGGCCCGGGGTTCGGCGCCGGAGCCTGCCGGCACTCCCGGCGCCGGTGCCGCCGATGACCCGGACGGCCTCGAGCGGGCGATCGCCGTCGCATGGGCCGAGGCCCTCGGCCGCGACGGCGTCGGCCGCCACGACCGGTTCTTCGACGTCGGGGGCCACTCGCTGCTCGCCGCGCGCGTGCACCAGCGGCTGGTCGAGGACCTTGGCCGGCCGTTCCCGCTGACCGCGATGTACGCCCACCCGACCGTCGCCGATCTCGCCGACCACCTGCGCGGCGCCCCCGGCCCCGTCGACGACGCCTCCGAGGGGACGGCCGGCAGCGGTGCGGCGGGAAGCGGTGCGCCGGCCAGCGCCGCGGCCCGCATGGCCCGCCGCCGGGCGGCAAGGACCCGCCGCGGCTGAGCCGGGGCAGCCGCGGGGCCGGTGGTCAGGCCGGCGGGTCGAGCGGCGACGACAGGCGCTTGAGCTGGAGCACCGGGCGCTGAAGCGCTGGGTCGATGGACGAGTAGAGGCTGACCCCGAAGGCCCAGGCGGCGTCGGTCGTCGCGGGCTGCACGTCACCGATCCAGCCGTCGAGGCGAGTGGTGAGCGTGCCGATGGTCGTGCCGTCGTACCGGCCGGCCGGCGACGGGAAGACCGGGAGCAGGGCTCGATCGGCGGGTCCGCTGCGGGTGAAATGTCGCGACGGATCGCCCGGCGCCGCCGACTACCGGTCGCAATTCGGTTCGGCGACCCCTGCGAGGGCGTCGCGGACGGCACCCAGGAAGGCGGCCGCCTGCGCGCCGTTGACGAGCCGGTGGTCGTACGCGAGCCCCAGGTCGGCCACCGCGCGGGTCCGTGCCGCCCCGTCCTCGCCGATGACCACCTCGTCGTGCACCGCCGGCAGCGACAGCGCGCACGTCACGCCGGGCGGGATGATCGGCTGGGCGACGGTCACGCCGGGCGCGTCGTTCAGGGCGACGAGGAAGTTCATGCCGCGGAAGTCCTCCTCCCGCAGCCGGCCGCGCACCGCGCTCATCCGCAGCTCGACCAGCGCGTCGGCGAGGTCGTCGAGGGAGCGCCGGTGCGCGTCGGCGATGACCGGCAGGTACAGCCCGGTGCCGGCGTCGACCGTCACGCCGATGACCGGCCGGTCGGCCTCGACCACGTCGCCGGCCGGGGTCAGCGTCGCGAAGGCCTGCGCATGGGTGCGGTGCAGGCCCGCGACCGCGGCGATCACCAGCTCGGCGAGCCCGACGGCCGCGCCGGTGCCCTCGGTGACCCGCCGGGCCAGGGCAAGGGCGGCGTCCATCGGCACGCGGACGACGGTGAACGCGGCGGGGATCTCGCGGTGCGACGCGGAGACCACCTCCGCGATCCGCCGCTGCACGGCCGGCAGCCGCGGCAGCGGGCCGGGCGCAGGTACGGGCGACGGCACGGGGCTCTCGGCGGAACCCACGGCCGAGCCCAGGAGCGTCCCCACGACGTGGCCAAGGACGTCGCCCGGCGCGCAGTCGGCGCCGGCCGGCAGCGCGATGCGCAGCGTGCCCGCGGCGCCGGCCGCCAGCTCCTCGGTCGCCTTGGACGTCTCGACCACCGCGACCGGCTGGCCGTCGGTGACCGGCTGGCCGTCGGCGACGAGCCACTGCACCAGCACGTACTCGGCATCGTTGTTGTTGAGCTTCGGCACCGTGATCGGGCGGCCGTCCGGCGCCGGGGCCACGGGGATCGCCGCGGCGGGCTCCTGGGCGGCGGGACGAGCGGGGGAGTCGGCGGCGAGGATGCGGTCGCGGATGGTCTCGGCCTGCACGAGGACGGCGCGCTCGAGGTGCGGCGCGGCCGGGATGATGCTGTCGGCGGAGTGCACCAGCGCGATCGGGCGGCGCAGCAGCGACCACGCGGCGCCGTAGAGCCGGGTGGCGACCTCGGCGCCCCAGGTGCCCCCGGCGGTGCTCTCCTCGACCACCATGACCTGGGCGGCAGCCTGGGACGCACCGGCCAGCTCGGCCAGCACGGGCAGCACGTCGTCGACCGGCACCGGGTACAGCCGCGCCGGGACGAGCACCTGGACGTTGCGGCCCTGCTCGAGCGCCGAGCGGGCGGCCGCGAGAGCCCGGTGGGCCGTGCCGCCGGAGGCGATCACCAGGGTCGGCGGGCCGGACGCGTCGGGGGCGTAGGCGTGCGCCCAGGTGCGGTCGGCGCCGAGCAGGCGGAAGCGGAACCTGTCGTCCACCTCGCCGCCCGTGAACGTCCGCTGGGCGTAGAGCGCCTTGTCCTCGAAGAGCATGCAGGGCGCTCCCGTGGCGAGGGCGGCGGTGAGGACGTCGAGCGCGTCGTGGAACGGGGACAGCTCGTAGAGCGCGAGGTTCGGGATGCCGATGAAGTGCTTCTGCACGCTCTGGCTGTGCGTGGCCCCGTAGCCGCGGCCGCCGCCGACGGGGCAGCGCACGACCATGCGCATGGGAATCCGCTCGCCGTACATGGTCACCGACTTGCTGGCGAAGTTCAGGATCTGATCGAACGCCAGGCCGGCGAAGTCGCCGAACATGATCTCGACGATCACGGGGTCGCCGCAAAGGGCGAGCCCGCCGGCGACGCCGACGATGCCGCTCTCGGAGAGCGGCGTGGTCAGCACCCGGTCGGGATAGGCGGTGGACAGCCCCCGAGCGATCTTGAACGCGCCGCCGTACGGGTCGGCGATGTCCTCGCCGAGCATGAGCAGCCGCTCGTCGCGAGCGAACAGCGCGTGCAGCGCCCGGTTCAGGTTCTCGCCCACCCGCTCCGTGCGCTCCGTCTGCCCCGTGCGCTCCGTCTGCCCCGTGCGGGCTCGCGGCTGCGTCATGCCCGGCTCCCGCTGCTGCGTGGCCGCGCGGCGACCGTGGCGACGAGCTCGGCGATCCGCTGCCTGGCCACCGCGTCGGCCGCCTCGTACTGGGCCGGGAACCAGCGGGCGTACCGGGCCAGCCAGTCGCCGCGGCGCAGCCGGTCCACCTCGTCCGCCGGCCGGGTGTCGTCGCCCTTGCTGTGCGGTCCGAGGCGGGCGGTGCGCAGCAGCAGCACGTGCGGCGCCGCGGTGGCCCGGACGCGGGCCACGTGCGGTGCCGCCATGGCCCGGATCTCCTCGATGTCGGTGGAGGCGGACTCGGTGACGGTGATGCCGAACGCGGCGGCGCGGGCCGCGATGCCGCCGGCCAGCTGCCGGTCGGTCGGCGTGGTCTGGGCGATGCCGTTGTGCTCGACGACCACGAGCAGCGGCACCCGCCAGAGCTGGGCCATGTTCAGCGCCTCGTACACGGCGCCCTCGCCCCACGTGCCGTCGCCGATGTACGCAGCCACGATCCGGCCCGTCGCCGCGCGCTTGTGGTGCAGGCCCACCCCGACCGCGACCGGCAGGCTCTCGCCCTGCACGCCCGTGGAGAGGAACCGCTCGGTCCGCAGGTGCTGGCTGCCGCCGACCCCGTGGCAGACCCCGCCCTCGCGGCCCATCAGCTCGGCCAGCAGCCCTTCCGGGTCGCGGCAGTGGGCCAGGTAGTGCCCGTGGCCGCGATGGTTGCTGAGCACGAAGTCGCCGGTCAGGAGCGGCGCCAGCGCCACCGGCACGTGCTCCTGGCCGAGGCAGGTGTGCGTGGTGCCGCTCACCTCGCCGGCGGCGAACAGCTCCAGCAACCGCTCCTCGAACCGGCGGATCAGCAGCGCCAGGCCGAGGTCGTCGTCGCCGAGCGACGACGGCCGCCGGTCGTCCTCGCCGACCTCCGCCGGGAGCTGGGCCTCGGTCGTCATGGGACCCTCACTCCCCGACGCCCCGCGCGCGCAGGAGGTCGTGCAGGTCACCGACCGATCTGATGCGGCGGATCTCCCGCGCGGTGATCGAGACGTCGTAGGCCTCCTCGACCTTCGCCACGATCTGCAGGTGCCGCAGGCTGACCCACTGCCCCGTCGTCGCCGGGCCGGTGCCAGGGCCGATCTCGGCGACCGGCAGCTCCAGCACGTCGGCGACGAGCTGCAGCAGCCGGCTGGGCATCGTCTCCCCCTCCGCTGACGGCGCCCCCGCTGCCATCGGTCACGCCTCGATCAGGGTGCAGGCCCAGTGCATGCCGCGTCCCATCGAGATCAGTGCGACCTGGTCGCCCGGCGCCAGCTCGCCCGCCGCGAGGTGGCGGTTCAGGCAGAGTAGTTGGTCGGCAGCGCCGAGGTGGCCGAGCTCGACGGCCAGCTCGTGGTTGGTGCGCGACAGCGGGACGCCGAACGCCGCGGCCGTGGCCGCCATCGCCCTGGCGTTGTCGTTGAGCAGGATCAGCCGGGCCAGCTCCGACGGCTTGGTGCCGGCCCGCCGGCACGCCAGCTCCGCGGTGCGCACGGCCTGCTCGTCGAGGTAGCGGCCGAACTCGGCGAACTGCTCGGCGTCGAAGTCGAAGTGCTCCATGACGCTCCACACGTCCCGCACGCGCGGCGGCTCGTCGACCGCGCCCGGCCGGGCCTGGAACGGGTTGGCGGCGCCACCGACGTCGAGCCGGTAGAAGTCGGCGTAGCGCCCGTCGGTCGTCACCTCGGTGGCCAGCCAGCGCAGCCGCGGGTGGTCGCGACGGGCCACGGCGGCGACCGCACCGTCGGAGAACACCATCGGCTGGACGTCCATCCGGTTCCAGTACGCCTCGCAGGTGCGGTTGGCGGCGACGACCAGCGCGGTCCGGTAGTCGGGATGGGTGGCGAGCTTGCCGGCCACCGCGTCCAGGCAGACCACGCCGGTGGTGCAGGCCTGGGTGAGCAGGACGGTCTCGGCCCTGGTCGCGCCGAGCCGGTGCGCCAGCTCGGCCGAGGCGTCCCAGTAGAGGTGCTCGACGATGTCGGTGACCGCCAGCACGACGAGGTCGACGTCGGCCGGCCGCACGTCGGCGGCGGCCAGCGCGTCGCGGCCGGCCAGGGCCGCGAGGTCGGTGATGCCGACCTGCGGCGGGGCGCGGTGCACCCGCCGGTAGCCGAGGTCGATGACCCGGGAGACGTCGTCGGTGTGCTCGGCGACCACGTCGGCCACCAGTGCCGGTTCCCCCAGCGCCTCGCCGAACGACACCAGTCCGAAGGTCATCGCTGATCGCCCCCGCCCGCCTGCCTTCGCCACCCCGCCGTCACACGCTACCTGCACCTACGATGAGCCGGTGGCCGATGAGCACCTGATCGCACTGCCGGGGACCGGCTGGCACGCGTGGCGCTCGGCGGTGCTGCGCTCGGCCGGCTTCCCGGCGGACGGGATGGCCCGCTTCGCGAACCCGGAGCTGGCCGGGGTCGCCGACCGGTTCCTCGCCGGCGAGGCCGACGCGGCGGAGCTGACGCGGGCCTTCGACGCCGGCCTGCGGGCGCTCGCGGCCGCGGTGCACGAGACCGCCGCCGACCCGGCCTTTCGGTGCGCCCTCGCCTGGCAGAACCCGGGAGCGCTCAGCTCGGTGGCCGGCGTCCTCCGCGACGGGCCGGACGCGCCGCGCACCGAGCGGCGCCGCCGCCGCGAGGACATCGTCGCCAAGTACTGGCAGCGGTACTGCCTCAAGAACGACACCATCGGGTTCTTCGGGCCGATGTGCTGGACGACGCTCGGCGACGAGAGCGGGGCCGGCGAGGTGGTCACCGGCGGCCCCGGCCCAGGGCTGGTCCGCGCCGCGCGCGCGTTCTTCGAGTGGTGGGCGCTCGCGGCGCTCGGCGACCGCATCGCCGCCGACCCGCGGGTCCGGCCCTGGCTGCCGGTCCGGCTGCAGCCGCACGTGACGCTGCGCGGCCGGGAGCTGCTGGTGCCGGGGGAGCCGCCGCAGCGGGTCGCCGCTCCCACCGCCGCGCTGCTGGCCCTGGCCGGCGGCCGGCACCGGGCAGCCGACCTCGCCGCCGCGCTGGCGGCGGACCCGGCCGGTGGCTTCCGGCGGGCCGCCGACGTGCACGCCCAGCTGGCCGAGCTGGCCGACCGCGGCGTGCTGCGGATCGGTTTCGACCTGCCGATGGACCTGACCGCCGAGGACGCCCTGCGGGCGCAGCTGCGCGAGGTCGACGACCCGCCGGCCCGCGACCAGGCCCTCGCCGAGCTCGACGGCCTGTGCGCGCTGCGGGACGCGGCGGCCATGGCGAGCGCGGCCACCGACCCCGACGAGCTGGCCGGCGCGATGGCCGCGCTGGAGCAGCGGTTCGTCGAGCTGACCGGGCGGGAGCCACGGCAGCGCCCCGGCCAGACCTACGCCGGACGCACCCTGTGCCACCTCGACACCGTCCGCGACCTGGACATCGCGTTCGGCGGCGACGTGCTGGCCCGGCTCGCCCCGCTGGAGCCGCTCCTGCGCTCGGCCCGCTGGCTGACCGCGGCCGTCGCCGACGCGTATGCCGGCGCGCTGGCCGAGCTGCACGAGGACCTCGCGGCCGACGGCGGGTCGGCCGAGGTGCCGTTCGCCGATCTCTGGTTCGTCGCGCAGGGCCTGGTCTTCGGGGAGGCCTTCGGCGACCGCTCGCCCGCCGCCGGCGTGACGGCCGACTTCGTCCGGCGCTGGGGCGAGGTGCTCGGGCTGGCCGACGTGCCGCCCGGCACCCGCGAGCTGCGCTTCACCGCCGCCGAGCTGACCGAGCGGGTGGCGAAGGCCTTCTCCGCCGATGCGCCCGGCTGGGCCCACGGCCGGATCCACAGCCCCGACCTGCATCTGTGCGCGCCCGACCGGGCGGCGCTGGAGCGCGGCGAGTACGTGGTGGTGCTCGGCGAGCTGCACATCGGGCTCCCGGCGTTCGACAGCCACTTCTTCGCCATCGGGCACCCCGACCAGGAAGCGCTGCGCGCGGGCCTGGCCGCCGACCTGCCGCACGGGCGGGTACGGCTGCTGGTGCCGCCGGACTGGCCGCGCCACTGCGCCAGGAACGCGGAGTGGATGCACGGCCCGCACGACGTCCAGCTCGGCTTCGTGCCCGCTCCCGGCGCCCATCCCGAGCGGCACGTGCCGATCACCGCCCTCACCGTCGGTCCCGGCCCGACCGGCCTGCGGGTGCGCGCGGACGACGGCCGGCAATGGCCGCTGGTCGAGATGTTCGCGTACCTGTTCGACCACCAGACCTTCGACACCTGGAAGCTCGCCGGCACGGCCGGGTGCACGCCGCGGATCTGGGTCGACGGCCTGGTGCTGGTCCGCGAGACCTGGCGCACCACGGTCGGCGCCACCGGGCTGGCCGACGTGACCGGCGAGCGCGACCGCTACCTGGCGGTCCGCCGCTGGCGGGCGAGCCTCGGCATGCCCGACCGCGTGTTCGTCCGGGTCGACACCGAGCTCAAGCCGTTCTTCGTCGACCTGACCAGCCCGCTCTCCGCCAGGCTGCTGTGCACCATGCTGCGCGGCGCGCTGGCCAAGGGCGGTCCCGGCGCGACGCTGACCGTGACCGAGCTGCTGCCCGGGCCGGAGGACGCGTGGCTGGTCGACGCCGCCGGCCGCCGGTACGCCAGCGAGCTACGCCTGCAGATCCGCGACCCGGTCCCGGCCGTCACCGGGTGACCAGGGGACGCCGTCGGGCGGCGCGTCGGGCGTCTCGATGTCCAGCCGGCGCAGCCGCCGCACCCGCAGCGCGGCCAGCGACACCAGCGCCAGCGCGACGCCGGCCACGACCATCGCGAAGCCGAGCCCGCGCCCAGGACCGGTGCCGATGACCGCGCCGACGGTCCCGGCCAGCGCGCCGCCGGGGGCGAGCATCGGCTCCAGGACCGCGCCGCTGGCCGGCACCAGGACGGCGAAGCCCAGCGGCAGCGTCGCCCACGTCAGCGTCTGGATGGTGGCCAGCACCCGGCCGTGGTAGCGCTGGGGCACCTTGACCTGGATGATCGACAGGTAGATCCCGTTGTGCAGGCCCAGCCCGAGGCCGACGCCGAAGCTGCCGGCGGTGACCAGAACCAGGTCAGGGCGCAGGCCGCTCAGCACCAGGCTGGCGGCGACCCCGAAGGCGATGCCGATGATCGCCGGCATGCGGCGCCGGGTGGGGCCACCCCACACCGCGATCACCAGCCCGCCGAGGACCGTGCCGGCTGCCTCCGCGAACGCCACCCGGCCGACGTCGGCCATGGTGCCGAAGGCGAGCACCAGCGGCGGCACGAGCAGCAGGGTGGCCAGGCACAGGTTGTACAGCGCGAAGAACACCAGCATCGCCCGGAACCCGCGGTCGGCCCACGACATCCGGACGCCGCCCACCAGCTCGGCGAGGAACGGCTCCCGCCGCACCCGCCCCAAGAGCCGCGGGAACCGCACGGCGGCCAGCACGGCGAGCGCGAAGGCGTAGCTCACGATGTCGACCATCAGGATGCCGGCGAGCCCGATCGCGGCGAGCAGGCCGGCCGCCAGCAGCGGCACCGTCAGCGCGGACAGGCCGTTGGTCATCTGCGCGATGCCGTTGGCGTGGCCCAGGTACCGCTTCGGCATCACCTGGGGGATCGCGGCCAGGTAGGTGATGCGCTGGAACACCGACACGGCGCCGAGGACGGACACCAGCAGGTAGACCGGGACGAGCCCGCGATGCCCGGTCCACAGCAGCAGCACGAGCACCACTTCGACCGACGGGGCCGCCACGCACGCCGCCATCAGCACCCGGCGGCGGTCGAAGCGGTCCGCGACGGCACCGGCGACCGGCAGCGCCAGCAGCGCGGGGAGGTACGCGATGACGCCGGACAGCCCGAACCACAGCAGCGACCCGGTGGTCAGGTAGACCCACACCGGCACGGCCCACTGGGTGAGCGCCGAGCCGGTCAGCGAGATCAGCTGGCCCGCGGCCACCGTCAGGAACCGGCGGACGCCGGGCTGGACGTCGCTGCCCTGCTCCGGCTCGCCGCCGACGGCGGCCAGCCGCCACCCGGAGCCGCTCGTCGCCTCCTCGGGCGGGCGCTCGTCGTCCAGGTGCCGGTGGACCCGGGTGATGATCTCGGCCAGTGCCTGCGCCCGGTGCTTGACGAAGTAGTGGCCGGCCTCGTCGAGCACCACCAGGGCCACGGTGCTGCCGAGGAAGCGCCACTCCCGGTAGCGCTCCTCGTAGTACTCGGTGAGCACGTCGTGGCTGCCGACCACCGAGATGACCGGCGCGGCCACCTCGAGCTGCTCCTTGGGATCGAGCCAGCGGGTGAACATCTCGGCGCCGGTGCCCGCCTCCTGCCGGACGTTGCGGACGAACCGGTCGACCTGCTCGGGGTCGAGGTCGGCCAGCTCGGCGCCGATGGACCGCAGGAAGTTCTCGTACCCGCGGTCGGCCCCGCGCTCGTCCACCCAGTCGACCAGCCGGCCGAGGATCCCCCCTGGCCGGGCGACCGGGAACGCACCGCCGGCGTAGATGGCATCGATCGGGCGCCCGAGCGCCGCCAGCCGGCGGGCGATGCCGGCGAGCAGCGCACCGCCGACGCAGTGGCCGTAGAGCACGAGCGGGCCGTCGACCCGGTCCATGATCTCCGCCGCGCACCGCTCGGCGAGCTCGTCGAACGACAGCTCCTCGTCACCGGCCCCGACGTCGTGACCGGGGATCGCGACCGACCACAGGGCGTGCCCCCGCGGCATCGCGTCGGCCAGCGGCTGGAACACCGAGGCGAGCCCGCCGCCGTACGGGACGCACACGTACGAGCAGACCCGCTGCGCCGGCTCGACCGGTCGCGTCAGCTCGTACAGCAGCGGCCGGTCGCCGGGGCCGGGGCCGTCGACGAGCTCGGCGAACCGGCGCACGGTCGGATGCTGGAACAGGTCCATCACGCCGACCCCCGTGATGGCCGCCGCGTCCCGCAGCCGGGCGAGCACCCGGATCGCGAGCAGCGAGTGCCCGCCGAGGTCGAAGAAGTCGTCGTCCAGGCCCACCGCCGGCAGGCGCAGCACCTCCTGCCAGACCGCCGCGATCGCCTGCTGGGTAGGGGTCTGCGGCGCCTCGCCCGTCCCGGGAGCCGCCCTTGCCGGCTCGGGCAGCGCATCGTGGTCGAGCTTGCCGTTCGGCGACAGCGGCAGCGCGTCGAGGGTGACGAACGCGGCCGGCACCATGTGCTCCGGCAGGCGGCGCCGAAGCGCCTCCCTGATCGTGGTCAGGTCGACGCCGTCGGGGCTCGCGCCGTCCGGGGCAGCGCCGTCGGGGACCAGGTAGGCCACCAGCCGGCGGTCGCCCGGCGAGGCCCCGCGCACCACCACGGCGGCGGCGCGCACCCCGGGCTGCTCGCGCAGCACCGCGGCGATCTCGCCCGGCTCGATCCGCAGCCCGCGCAGCTTGACCTGGTCGTCGGCGCGGCCGAGGAACTCGAGGGTGCCGTCCGGGCGCCAGCGGGCCAGGTCGCCGGTGGCGTAGAGCCGGCCGCCCGGCGGCCCGAACGGATCGGGAAGGAAGCGCTCCGCGGTCAGCGCCGGGCGCCCGTGGTAGCCGCGCGCCACCTGCACGCCGCCCAGGTGCAGCTGCCCGGCGACGCCGATCGGCACCGGGCGCAGGGCCCGGTCGAGCACGTACGTCCGGACGCCGCTGATCGGGCCGCCGATCGGCACGCGCGAGACCCCGGCCAGAGCGGCCGGGGTGCATGCCCAGGCGGTCACGTCGACGGCCGCCTCCGTCGGGCCGTAGAGGTTGTGCAGGGCCGCGCCCGGCAGCAGGCTCGCGCACCGCCGGGCGAGGTCCAGCGGCAGCTCCTCGCCGCTGCAGACGATGCGCCGCAGCGTGCGGCAGCCGGCCAGCCCGGCTGATCCCGGTGACCCCGCCGTGGCCAGGAAGGCCTCCAGCATCGAGGGCACGAAGTGGACCGTGGTGACCGCGTGCCGCTCGATCAGCTCGCGCAGGTGGTCCGGGTCGCGGTGGCCGCCGGGGCGGGCCAGCACCAGCCGCGCACCGGTGATCAGCGGCCAGAACAGCTCCCACACCGACACGTCGAAGCCGATCGGCGTCTTGTGCAGCACGACATCGTCCGGCCCGAGGCTGAACGCCCGCTGCATCCAGTCGAGCCGGTTGACGATGCCGGCATGGGCGTTGACCACGCCCTTGGGCCGGCCGGTCGAGCCGGAGGTGTAGATGACGTACGCCGCGTTGCCGGGCGTCGCGGGCCGCACCGGGCGCCGCTCGCCGGTGCCGCCTCCGCCGGTCAGCGGCAGCACCGTGCCGGGCACGTCGATCCCGGCCGGCAGCTCGTCGGCGAGCACCAGCGCCGCGCCCGCGTCGGCCAGCATGAACGCCAGGCGCTGCGCCGGGTAGTCCGGGTCGAGCGGCAGGTAGGCCGCGCCGGCCTTGAGCACGCCGAGCAGGGCGACCACGAGCCGGGTCGAGCGCGGCGCATGCACGGCCACGACGGTCTCCGGCCCCGCGCCGTGCCGCACCAGCTCCTGCGCGACCGCGTCGGCGGCCGCGTCCAGCTGCGCGTAGGTGAGGCTGGTCGCCCCGTCGTCCACGGCCACGGCGGACGGCGTGCGCGTGGCCTGCTCGGCGAGCAGCTCGGCGAGGGTCGTGGCCGGGAGCGGGACGTCGGTGGCGTTCCAGCCGGCGACCACCTGCTCCCGCTCGGCGGGATCGAGGACGGGCAGGTCGCCGACCCTGGTCGCCGGCTCGGCGACCGCGGCGGCCAGCAGCCGCACGTAGCGGTCCACCATCCGCTCCGCGGTTCCGGCGTCGAACAGCGCCGTGTCGTGCTCCAGGCGCACCTCGCCGCCGGCCACCTCCAGCGCCAGGTCGTCGGCGGCCACCCCGAACGCCTCGCCTCGGCCGGTCGGCAGGTAGTTGAAGGTGATCTGGTACAGCGGCGGCACGCCCGGCTCGCGGCGCGGGGCGAGCGCCTCCACGAGCTTCTGGAACGGCATGTCCTGGTGCTCCCAGGCGTCCAGCAGGGCCTGCCTGACCCGCCGCACCAGCTCGAGGAAGGACGGGTCGCCGGAGACGTCGATGCGCAGCACCAGCATGTTCACGAACATGCCGAGCAGCGGTTGCAGCTCCGGGCGCTCCCGGCCCGCGACCGGCAGGCCGACGACGATGTCGTCGCCGGCGCCCAGCCGGTGCAGCGTGGCGGCGAAGGCCGCGAGCAGCACCATGACCGGGCTGGCCGACGCCTCCCGCGTCAGGGCCGGCAGCGCCGCCAGCGCCTCGTCCGGCAGGCTCCGCCGGGCGTCGGCGCCGGCGAACGCGCGCACCGCCGGCCTCGGCCGGTCGGTCGGCAGCGCATGCACGGGCGGCATCCCGGCGAGGACGCCCCGCCAGTGATCGAGCAGCTCGGCCAGCCGGCCGGTCTCGAGCTGCTCGCGCTCCCAGACCGAGAAGTCGGCGTACTGCACCGCCAGCTCGGGCAGCTCCGGTGGCCGGCCGGCGACCAGGGCGGCGCACGCCTCGACGATCTCGGCGCGCAGGTTGAGCAGCGCCGTGCCGTCGACCACCGCGTGGTGGGCCACGACCATCAGCTCCCAGGTGCCTGGCGCGCCGGCGGCGAGCCGCAGCAACCGGGCCCGCCACAGCGGCAGCTGGTCCATCGGCAGGTCGAGGCCGGTCAGCTCGGCGATCACCTCGGCGCGGCGACGCTGCCGCTCCGCCTCGGGCAGGTCGCCGAGGTCGGTCACCGCCAGCTCGACCGGCACCGTCGGGTGGACGTCCTGGAGCAGCTGGCCGTCGGCCAGCCGCAGGGCGGTGCGCAGCGTCTCGTGCCTGGCCACCACCAGCTCCAGCGCCGCCCGCGCGACGCCGGCGTCGGCTCCGGCCGGCAGCGCGATGCCGTCCATCACGTTGAACAGCGGTCGCCCGGCGCTGAGCTGCGCGGTGAACCACACCCGCTCCTGCGCGTACGAGGCCGGCACGGTGAAGACCGCGTCAGCTGCAGCGTCAGCCGCGGTGCCGGGCGCAGCGTCCGCCGCGGTGCCGGGCGCGTGGCTCTCGACGTCGGTCACCCTGATCCCCCTGATCCCCCTGATCCCCCTGATCCCCCTGGTCCCCCCTGGACGGCCGGCCGGCCCGGCCGGCGCAGCCGGGGGATCGGCGCGTCGGCTGCGCTGGGCGGCCCGGCGGACCCGGCCAGCCCGGAGGGCTCGGTGGCTCGCAGCCGCTCGATCCGCGCGACCATGGCGGCGACGGTGGGCGCGTCGAACAGCACCCGCATCGACAGCCGGACCCCGACCGCCTGCCTGATCCGCAGCACGAGCTGGGCCGCGACCAGCGACGTGCCGCCCACCTGGAAGAAGTGGTCGTGCGGACCGATGTCGGGCACGCCGATGACCTCGCTCCAGATCCGGCTGACCACGCCGGTGAGGTCGCCGGCCGGCACGTCGGTGGGCGGGCCCGCTCGGGTGCCGGCAGCAGTGAGCGAGCCCGTCTGGGCCGCCACCCAGCTCTCGTGCTCGGCGACGTCGGCAACGGCGTGCGCGCCGATGGCCACCTGGGGTCCGACGCCGGCCGCGAGCGCCCCGTGCAGTGCCGCCATCGCCGCTTCGGGGTCGAGGCCGTCGACGCCCGGCAGCTCGGCGTCGTGCCACGCGCCCCAGTTCACCGACACCAGCGGCGCCCGCCAACCCTGCGCCGCGCGGGCGTGCGCGTCGAGGAACGCGTTGGCTGCGCTGTCGTCGGCCCGGCCGACGCCGCCGGCGAGCGCGCTGACCGACGAGCAGAGCACCACGAGCTCGAGCGGCAGGTCGCCGAACGCCGCCCGCAGCGCGAGCGCCCCGGCGAGCTTGGGAGCGAGCTCGGCCGTCGCCTCGTCAGCCCTGGCGGCCGCGACGACCCCGGTGTCCGGGAGGCGAGCGGCGTGCACGATGCCGTCGAGCCCGCCGTACGCGGCGACCACCTCCTCGCGCACGGCGCGCAGCCGGACCGGGTCGGTGACGTCCGCCGCGACCGGGAGCACCTCGGCGCCCGCCCGCTCGAGCCAGCGGATCGCGGCCACCGTCCGTCGCACCGCCGCGTTGCCGTCCCCCGCGAGAGCCGACCACTCCGCGCGGGGCGGGAGCGCGGTGCGCGACACCAGCACCAGCCGCGCCTGGAACCGGGTCGCCAGGTCGTCGGCGATCGCGAGGCCGACCCGGCCGAGGCCGCCGGTGATGAGGTAGCGGCCGCCCGGCCGGAACGTCCCGCGCTCGCGCGGCTCGGTCGGCTCGGTCGGCTCGGTCGGCTGGGCGCCCAGGTCGACGCTCTCGATCTCGCGGACCCACCGCCGGCCCCGCCGCAGGGCGAGCGCGGCCGGGCGGTCCGGCCGGAGCAATTCGGTGGCCAACCGGGCCGCCAGGTCGTCCGGCCGGTCACCGGCGGCTGGCTCGGCTGGGTCGGCTGGGTCGGCTGGGACGTCGACCCACCGCACCGAGCAGGCCGGGCGCTCGAGGGGCGTCACCCGCACCACGCCGGCGACGGTCGCGTGCTCTGGCCGGAGCAGGTCGCCACCCAGCACGTCCTCGGCGCCGGCGGTCACCACGTCCAGCTCCACCGGCCGGTCGGGCAGCGCCTGCACCAGCGTGACCAGGCTGAGGTAGCCGAGCCGCAGCGCCTCCCGCGCCGCGGTCAGGTCGCCCCCGGCCGGGGCGCCGGCGAGCGCCCAGGCGTGCACCACCCGAAGCGGCGCGTCGCCGGACGGGCCGGGCGCGAGCAGCTCGGCCAGCGCCCGCTCGTGGTCGGCGCGCTCGGTCGGGCGGATCACGTATCCGTCGGGGCCGGCGGCGAAGCCGTCGCCGGGGCGCACCACCGTCACGTCGGACCCCGCCGTCCGCAGGCGGGCGGCCAGCGCGTCGCCCAGGCCGTCGGCCGCGAGGACCAGCCAGCGGCCGGGCGTCGCTGCGCCGGCCGGCACGGTGGGCACGGCCGGCAGCTGCCGCCACACGGGGACCTCGACGACGGCGCCGCCGTCGGTGCGCGCCGGCTCCGGCGCGGCAGGGACCCGCTCCTGCGCGGCAGGGATCGCCTCGGCGGGCGCCGGGTCGATCCAGTGCCGGCTCCGCTCGTACGGGTAGCCGGGCAGCGGCACCCGGCGCGGCCGGTCGGCGGGGCCGGCTCCCCAGGGCCGGCGCACCGGCGCGCCGGCGACCCAGAGCCGCCCGGCGGCCTCGTACCACGTCTGGAGATCGGTGAGCCGCTCGCCGGGCGCCGGCAGGCAGCGCAGCGGCTGCCGGCCCGACGGCACGTTGAGCCGGACCAGCCCGGCCAGCCGCCGGCCGGGGCCGCACTCCACGAGCACCCAGCCGGCCGGGTCGGCGGCGGTGAGGCCGGTCACCGCGGCTCCGAACCGCACCGGGCCGCACAGGTGCGCGGCCCAGTGCGCCGGGTCGACCGCCTGCTCGGCGGTGAGCGGCGCGGCGGTGAGCGTCGACCAGAGCGGCAGGGCCGGAGCCTGCCTCGGCACCGCGGCGACGACGGCGGCGAAGTCGTCGCGCACGGGGTCCAGCAGCGGCGAGTGCGCCGCGTACGGAGCGCGCAGCACGGTCCACTTGAGGCCGCGCTCGCGCAGGTGCCGCTCGAGCGCGTCGACGCGCTCCGGTGTCACGGTGACCACGCACGTGCCCGGCCCGTTGACGACGGAGATCCAGGCGTCGTCCGGCAGCGACCCCGCCACCGCGTCCTCGTCGGCCTGCACGGCGAGCGCCGCGGCCGGCGGCCCGGACGCCACGAGCCGGCCGCGCGCCGCGACGACGCGCAGCGCGCCCGGCAGGTCGAAGACGCCGGCCACGGTCGCCGCCACCAGCTCACCGACCGAGTGGCCGACCATCGCGGCGGGGGTGACGCCCCAGTGCCGCCAGAGCTCGGCGAGCCCGTAGCCGACGGCGAACAGCGCGAGGTGCGCGGCGACCGGCTCGGCCAGCCGGGCCGCCGCCGGCTCCCCGGTGTCGAGCAGCAGCTCGCGCAGGTCGACGTCGAGCTCGGCGCCGGCGGCGGCCGCGCAGTCGTCGACGGCCGCCGCGAACGCCGGCTCGGCCGCGTGCAGCCGCGCGCCCATCCCGGCGTACTGCGAGCCCGGCCCGGAGAAGAGGAACGCCACCTTCGGTGGCGCGGCGGCGTCGCCGGTGACCCGCCGCTTCTCGGCGGTCAGGGCGGTGGCCGCGTCGGCCCGGTCGGTCGCGACCACCGCGGCCCGGTGCCGGTACGCCGGCCGGCCGACGTCGAGGGCGTGGGCGACATCGAGCAGGTCGAGACCCGGGTGCTGGGCGAGGTGGGCCGCGACGCGCGAGCAGGACGCGGCGAGCGCGGTCGGCGTCGCGGCCGAGACCTGGATCAGGTGGGCGTCGGCGGGCCGGTCCCCTGCCGGAGCCGGCTCCGGCGCCTCCTCGAGGATGACGTGGGCGTTGGTGCCGCCGAGGCCGAGCGAGCTGACCCCCGCCCGGCGCGGGCCGCCGTCGCGGTCCCACTTGGTGAGGGTGGAGACCACGTAGAACGGGCTGCCCTCGAAGTCGATCTCCGGGTTGGGCCGCTCGAAGTTCACCGTCGGCGGGATCAGCCCGTGCTCGAGCGCCAGCACCGCCTTGACGAGGCCGACCACGCCGCCGGCGTGGCTCAGGTGCCCGATGTTGGACTTCACCGAGCCGACGCCGCACCAGCCGCGCTCGCTCGTGCCCTGGCCGTACGCCGCGCTGAGCGCCGCGATCTCGATCGGGTCGCCGAGGGCGGTGCCGGTGCCGTGCGCCTCGACGTAGCCGACCGTCCGCGGGTCGATCCCCGCCGCCGCGAGCGCCTGCACGATCACCTCGAGCTGGCCGCTCACGCTCGGCGCGGTGAACCCCACCTTGGTGGCTCCGTCGTTGTTGATCGCGTTGCCGATGAGCAGCGCGCGGACGTCGTCGCCGTCGGCGAGCGCGTCGGCCAACCGCTTCAGCAGCACCACGCCGACGCCGCTGCTCCACACCGTGCCGTCGGCGCTCGCGTCGAAGGGCCGGCAGCGCCCGTCGGCCGAGCTGTAGCCGTCGACGGCGAGGTAGCCGACGCCGTGCGGCAGCTCGACGCACACGCCGCCGGCGAGGGCCGCGTCGCACTCGCCGTTCCGCAGCGCCTCGGCCGCGAGGTGCACCGCCACCAGCGAGGACGAGCAGCCGGCGCGCACCGCCAGGCTCGGCCCGCGCAGGTTCAGCCGGTACGAGACGGTGCTCGCGAGGTAGTCGGACTTGTTGCCGAGGCCGATGCTCAGCTCGCCGGATGCGGCCACCGCCTGCGGGTTGCGCCGCACGTTGAGCCACTGGTACGTGTCGGCGTTGGTGCCCGCGTAGACGCCGATCTCGCCGTCGTAGCGCGCGGGGTCGCAGCCCGCGTCGAGCAGGGCGGCATGCGCGTGCTCGAGGAACAGCCGCTGCTGCGGATCGGCCACGTCGGCCTCGCGGTCGCTCATCCCGAACAGCCCGGCGTCGAAGTCGGCCAGCCGGTCGAGGACGGGAGCCACCGGCACGAACGCCGGGTCGTCGAGCACCGCGCGCGGCACGCCCTTGGCGGCCTGGTCCTCCCGGCTGTGCTCGGTGCGCGACTCGACGCCGTTGACCAGGTTGCGCCAGAACTGCTCGGCGCCGTCGGCGCCGGGCACCTTCAAGCTGAGGCCGACGACCGCGATCGGCTCGACGCCCCGCTCGAGGACCGCCTCGGTCTCGCTCACGATGCTCCTCCCGTACCGATGTCGCCCGACCGCGCTCCGAGGAGCCCGGCCGGCGCCGGCCGCGGCCGGACCGGCTCGGGGTCGCGCACCTGCAGCCGCAGCTCGCTCACGTACCGCCGCCCCCCCGCGTCGGGCAACCAGGCCTGCCCGAGGTCGGGCAGCAGCTCGGTGACCACCATCGGCACGCCGTCGCCGCCGGTGCGCTGCGCGGCCCGGGCCATCCGGCACAACCGCGTCACGTACGCCGGGCTGGTGAGGTCGACGTACGTCGGCTTGGTCTCGGTAGCCAGCCGGACGAAGACCCGCTCGGGCAGGCCGAGCGCGGCCCGCCACCGGCGCACGGCGAGGTAGCGCTCCACCCCGTCGGCCGGCTCGACGAGCCCGCTCGCCGCCACCGGCAGCCGCCAGGTCTCGCGGGCGAGGACCAACCGGTCGACGGTGATCCGGGGCGCATGCGGCCGGTCGGTGAGCACCTTGAACGCCTCGGCGGCGTGCATCGCGAGCAGCGCGGAGAACGCCTCGACCAGCGGCCGGCGGCGGCCGTCGGGGGCGTCGACGACGAGGGCGCCGTCGACCTCGCGGACGACGGCCGCCACGGCGGGCAGCAGCCGGTCGCGGTCGGCGCCGGGGGCGTCGGCGAACGCCAGCTGCTGGTCGGTCGGGCCGGCGAGGGAGTGCGCGAGGCGGCCGCCGGTGCGCGGGTAGTCCGGCGGGTACAGCGGCCGCAGCCGGTGCGGCCCGAGGTCGGCGGCCAGCGCGCGCCGCAGCTCCTCGACGTCGGGGTGCCACTCGGTGAGGATCGCGGCGTCGAACGTCGGCCACCCGCAGTGCAGCTCGCCGAGGACGGCGACGAGCTCGCCGCGGCGCAGCGCGGCCGCGGACTCGGCGCCCAGCTGGAGGTCGGGACTGTGGATGCGCCCGGCGCTCCAGCCGGGGTGGGTCGCGGGGAACTCGGCAGCCACCCGGGGCGCGAGCTCGGCCGCGGTGAAGGTCAGCCGCGACGCGCCGGCCGGCGCGTCGGCGAGCCGCAGCACCCGCGCCCACCGCTCGGCGAGCTCTGCCGCGACCCGGTCGAGGGGCCGGGGCCCGGAGCCGAAGAACGCGCCCTGGGCGAGGATCCAGAGCTCGCCGAGGCGCACCGGCTCGTCGGCCCGCTCGCTCGCGAGGTCGGCGTGCAGCTCGCGCAGCGCCTCCTCGTGCGCGTCGACGAGCGCGCCGGTGAGCCAGCGCGCCGCCTGCAGCGGCAGGGCGAGGGCGGGGGCGAGCGCGTCGAGCAGTCCCGCGCCGAGGACGAAGTCCAGGTCGCGGGCCGCCTCCTCGTGGCAGAGCGCCCGCCCGGCGTAGGCCTGGCCCGGCCGGCGCCGAGGGGGCAGCCCGGTGAGCCCGGTGAACTCGGCGTCCAGCCCGGCCAGCGCCGCGGCCAGCCGGTAGGGCTCGCCGGCGGCGGCCGCCACCCGCTCGCGGGCGGCCGACAACCGGTCGAGCGCCGCGAGGGCCCGCTCGCGCACCGCCGGGTCGCCGATCGCCGCCAGCCGCCGCCGCAGCACGAGCTCGGCGCCGAGGCCCTGCGGCAGGTCGGCGTCCCACCGCAGCAGCCCGCGCTCGACCAGGTTGGCGAGGACGAGGTAGCCGTCGTCCGGCCGGCGCACGCGGCCGTCGCGCACCAGCTCCTCGACGACGGCGACCGCCGGCCGGCGGCCGTCGCACCGGCGCAGCACCTCGGCGTCGAGGGGCGGCACCGGCACCGGCGGCTGCGCCGGGCGCAGCACCTGCTGCCCGTCGATGGCGTGGTGCGGCGGCAGCACGGGGGCGAACCACCGCCGGATCTCCGGGTCGGCGGCGAGCCGGTCGCCGAGGGCATCGAGCGCCCAGTGCTCGAGGAAGACCCGGCGGTGCCGCACGAGCGCGGGTCCTGGCCGCGCGTCGAGCCCGTCGGCGCCGGGCTCGACCGTGCCCCAGCACACCGGGCCGAAGAACCCGATGGTCTCGGCCTTCGCGACGTAGCGCTGCCAGTAGCCGGCGAGCGCGTTCTCCCGGTCGCGGCGGCGCACGTTGCGGGGCCCGCTCGGCCCGGCCGCGACGAGCCGGTCGAGCGCGACGAGGACCTCCGGGTTCTGCCAGGTGATCGCCTCGCGGAGCAGCGGATCGGCGGCGATCTCGCACAGCAGCCCGGCATTGGCCTCGGTCGCCAGCTCGAGCGCGGTGCCGAGCGCGGCGCCGGTGCTGCCGGCGTCGGGTGCCCCGTCGCCGGCAAGGACGGCGTCGGCGGCCGCCGCGCACTCGGGGGCTGCGAAGGCCAGCAGGCCGTCCACCGGGAAGCCGGCGCTGCGCAGCAGCGCGCTCCGCCACACCGACCAGCCGGTGTCGCCGAGGGGCACCAGGTGCGTCATCGCCGGCCGCCTGCGGTCTCGTCTCCGGCCGGGCTGGGCCCGTCCGGCTGCCCGTGCCGGCGACGGGCCTGCTCGCGGCGGCGGGCGCCGCGGCTGGCCGCCCTCGCGACCACCGGGTCGACGGCGCCGGGCACGGCGCCGGGGACGGGCGGCCCGCCGCTCGCGGGCGTGCCGTCGAGGTGGGCAGCGAGGGCGCGCACCGTCGGGTAGCGGAACAGGTCGACGACCCGGAGCGTCCGGCCGAGCAGCCGGTTCAGCCGCTGCTGCACCATGACGATCGTCAGCGACCCGCCGCCGACGTCGAAGAAGCTGTCGGACGCGCCGACCGCCGGCAGCCCGAGCACGTCGCACCAGACGCCGGCGACCATCCGCTCGGTCGGGGTCGCGGGCTGCTGGGCGATCGCCGCGGCGGCGGCCCCGGCTGGCACGGCTGGCCGCGGCCTGGCTCGCGGAACGCCGGGCCGGGCCGTGGTCTCGGCGACGGGCACGGCGCCGGGCAGGTCGCGCACCGGCTTCTCCGGCTCCTCGAGGCCGCGCTCGATCACCTGCGCGACGGTGCCGAGCAGCGCGGCCATGGCGGCCTCGTCGTAGACGTCGGTGCTGTAGAGCAGCTCCATCCGCAGCCGCCCGTCCTGCTCGACGCCGTAGAGCGTGAGGTCGAACGGCGAGCCGGGCGCGGTGACCGGCACCGGTTCGGTGCGCAGGCCGGGCAGCTCCAGCCGGGGCGCGGTGAACGTGAACATGTTGAACAGCACCTGCACGAGCGGATTGCGGTCCAGGCGGCCGCCGAGGCCGAACCCGTCCACGATCCGCTCCAGCGGCGCCTCGGGGTGGGCGAGCGCGGCGAGCAGCTCGTCGCGGGCGGCGCGCACGTGGTCGGCGAACCCGCTGTCGCCGGCGAGCCGGAGCCGAAGCGGCGCGATGTCGATGAAGAACCCGATCATCGGCTCGAGCTCGGCGGTCCTGCGGTCGACGGTGGGGGTGCCGACGACCAGGTCGCCGCCGCCGCTGCACCAGGCCAGCGCCACCCCGAAGGCCGCCAGCAGCACCGCCGACGGGGTGGCGCCGAGGCCGGCGGCCAGCCGGGTCAGCGCCGCGGTGCGGTCGGCGTCGAGCCACCCCACCAGCGACGCGCCGGTGAAGGTCTGCTCCGCCGGGCGGACCCGGTCGGTTGGCAGCTCCACCACCACCGGCACGCCGTCCAGGTGCGACAGCCACCAGGCGAGGTCCTCGGCCCCGCGGCGCCGGCTCCGCTCGGCCCGCCAGGCCACGTAGTCGCCGTACGTGGCGGCGAGGGCGGGGAGCTGCGCCGGACGGCCCTCGCGGGCCAGGGCGTAGGCGGCGGCGAGGTCGTCGTAGAGCAGCGCCTGCGACCAGCCGTCGAAGACGGCGTGGTGGGCCTGCACCGCGAGCACGTGGTCCTCGGGGCCGAGCCGCAGCAGCTCGGCGCGCCACAACCGATCGGTGGCGAGCGCGAACGGCCGGACGGCGCCGGCCGCCAGCCAGCCCTGCACGTCGGTGCCGGGGGGCAGCTCCACGACCGGCAGCCGCACCGGCCCCGGCGGGTCGACGACGGCGTACGGGACGCCATCGGCGTCGGGGACGCGCCAGCGCAGCGTCTCCTGCCGGGCGACGACGGCGGCGAGCGCGGCGGCGAGCGCCTCGACGTCCAGCGGTCCGCGGATGCGCTGGGCGAGGGCGACGTTGTACGCGGTGGCGGCCTCGGGGGAGTACCGGTCGAGGAACCAGAGCCGCTGCTGCGCCGGGGACAGGGCCGGCGGGCGGCCGCGGACCGGCTGGTCGTCGGCGACCGGCGCGGCGGCGGCGGCCCTGGCGGCGATCCCGCGCAGCGTGCGGCCGGCCATGACGTCCTCGACCGCCACCTCGCGGCGCAGGCGCGACCGCAGGTCGGTGACCAGCCGCATCGCGGTGATCGAGTGGCCGCCGTGGTCGAAGAAGTCGTCCTCGCGCCCCGCCGGCGGCCGGCTCAGGACCGCGCCCCAGGCCAGCGCGACCTGGTGCTCGACGGGGGTGAGCGGCGGCTCGTCGGCCGCCTCGGCCGCGGCCGCGGGCGTCGGGTCGGCGGCCAGCGCCCGCAGCCGGACGAAGTCGGTCTTGCCGTTGGCGGTGATCGGCAGCTCCGGGACGCGAAGCACCGTGGCCGGGACCGACGCCGCGGGCAGCCGCTCGGCGCAGTGGGTCCGTACCTCGGCGGCCGTCGCCTCGCCGGTCAGGTAGGCCACCAGCACAGGGCCGGCCGGGCCGGTGAGCGCCTCCACGGCGGCGGTGCCGGCCCGCGGGTGGCTGCGCACGACGGCCTCGACCTCGCCCAGCTCGATGCGCTGACCGCGGATCTTCACCTGCCGGTCCAGCCGGCCGAGGAACTCAAGCGCGCCGTCGGGCCGCCGGCGCACCAGGTCGCCGGTGCGGTAGAGCCGGGCGCCTGGCTCGCCGGAGAACGGGTCGGGGACGAACCGCTCGGCGGTGCGGGCCGGGTCGCCGAGGTAGCCGCGCGCGAGGCCGGCGCCGCCGGCGAGCAGCTCGCCCGGCTCGCCTGGCGCCACCTCGGCGAGCTGCGCGTCGACGAGGTGGACGCGGTGGTTCGCGGCGGGGTGGCCGATCGGCAGCGGCCGCTCCCAGGTGCCGGTCGCCTCCCACCACGTGACGAGCACCGTGGTCTCGGTGGGCCCGTAGACGTTGACCAGCCGCCGCCCGCCCGCCGTCCACCTGGCCACCTGCTCCGGCCCGGTCGCCTCGCCGCCGGTGACCACGAAGCGGACGCCCGGGAGCCGGTCCGGGTCCAGCACCGGGAGCACCGGGGGCGGCAGGAAGGCCATGGTGACGGCGTTGTCCGCGCAGAACCGGTGCAGCCGGGTGGGATCGGCGCGGTCCGCGTCGCTGGTCAGCGCCACCGTCGCGCCCGCGGCCAGCGGCGACAGGATGTCGATCAGATGCGCGTCGAAGCCGATCGAGGCGAAGGCGAGGAAGCACGCGTCGCGGTCCATGCCGGCGAACGCGATGCCGCTGGTGACGAACTCGGTGACCGCGCGGTGCTCGAGCACCACGCCCTTGGGCCGGCCGGTCGAGCCGGACGTGAACAGCACGACCGCCGCGCTCGACGCCAGGCTCCGCGGTGGCTCGTACGGCGCCGGCTCCGCGCCGTCGGACCGGGCCCCGTCGGGCACCGGAAGCACGTCGAGCCCGCCGGGCCCGTCGGGCCCGCTTCCCGGCCAGCTCCCGACGACCGTGCGCAGGCCGGCCTCCTCGGCCATGGCCAGCAGCCGTTGCGGCGGCAGCGCCGGGTCCAGCGGCACGTAGCCGGCTCCGGCGCCGAGCACCCCGAGCACGGCGGCGACCAGCGACGGGCGCCGGTCCAGGCACACCCCGACCAGGTCGCCGGTGCCGGTCCCGCGCTCCCGCAGGGCCCCGGCTACCGCCCCGGCCGCGCTCAGCAGCTGCCGGTAGGTCAGGGTCTCCCCGCCCTGCCGGACGGCGACCGCGTCGGGGCGCTGCCTGGCGCGCTCGGCGACCAGGTGCGCCACGGTGCGGTCGGGGTACGGCAGCGTCGGCCCGATCATCGGGCCCCGCCCAGCGGGCACCGGTCGGGCTCGCCGGCCCGGCGCGCGAGGGCCCGCCGCCCGCTACCGGCGACGGCCTGCCGGACCACCAGCGCGTGGCAGCGCCCACCCCCGTCCAGGACCGCCTCCTCGCGCCTCGCTGCGCACCGGCTCGCCACCGGCTCGACACCGTCTCGACCGAGGCTGCCACGAATTCACGATGATCAGCAGGCCCATCGTCTGAAAACGACGAAGCAGGTTTGGCCTGGCGTCATCCGGCGGCTGACGCGCCCGGTGGTGGGCATCGCGGCCGCCAGCCCCGCGGCGGGTCCTCGCCGACGCGGCCGTCGACGGCCTCGCGGAGCAGGTCGGCGTGGCCGGTGTGCCGGCCGTACTCCTCGATCAGGTCGCAGAGCAGCCGGCGCAGGCTGAACCGGCGCCCGTCGGGAAACGAGACGTGGATCAGCTGGTCGAGCCCGCCGTCGGCGAGCGCGGCGGCGAACCTGGCCCGCGACCGCTCGACGGTGCCGGCCCAGAGCGCGTACAGCTCCTCCGGTGCGTCGTCGGCGGCGGAGGAGAACTCAGGGTCCTCGGCGGTCGACCAGTCGATGCCGTCCCACGGCGCGGCGCGGGGCGCTCCGCTGAGCTTGGGGCCGGACGCCTCGTCCTCGACGCGCGCGAGGTGCTTCAGCAGCCCGCCGAGGGTGAGCGCGGACGCGCCGATCCGCGTCCGCAGCCCGGCCGCGTCGAGGTCGTCGGCCTTCCAGTGGAACGTCGTGCGCAGCCGGTCGAGCGCGCCGATCAGGTGCTCGGCCTCGGTGCCGGCGAGGGGCGGCTCCCATGGGGTTCCTGTCATGGGCGGGACCCTAGCGCCGGTTCCGGACATCCTGCGTCCGGAACCGGGGGCGCCGGCCTTGCATCGCCGTGACGCGTCCGTCACGCGACCGTGACGGACGACGGCGAGCCTTCCGGTGACGTTCCCCGACCGCATGGTGGAGGCCGCGGATGCTTGCTGCCGATCAGACGCTGCTGCGCCTGGCCGACCCGGCGGCACGCGACGCCCTGCTGTCCTCCGACGGCCTGCTCGCGATCGCGACCACCTGCTACGCCATCGACACCGGCACCGTCGTCGGCGACACCACCGCCGTCTACGACAGCCTCGACCTCGCCGTCGCGATCAGCCCCAACGTCGCCGCCAGCGCGCGCTGGAGCCGGTCGTCCGACCAGGTGCCGGTCGAGGGCTCGGCCTCGATCGTCGGCCTCGTGGCACCGAGCCCCGGTGCCGACGCGGTCTGGGCCGGCAGCGTCGTCGTCCGGACAGCGGGGGGCGCCGGCACGATCACGGTCGCCGACGTGACCGACGCCGGCCGTGATGCCGGCGTGCGCGATCACCTCGGCGTCGGGCTGACGTTCTCGGCACCGACCACCGTCACGCTCAGCACGCCGCCGCTCGTGCTGCCGGTCGTCGTCGCGTTCCTCGTCGCCGACGCGGATGCCTCGCCGCGCACCCTGCTGCAGCAGAGCGAGGTGGCCCGCCGGGCGGCCGCCAGGTATCCCAGCGCGACGCCGCCCAGCGGCGCGCCGCAACGCACGCAGGAGCGGTGCGTGTGCTGGCTGGTCCCCGCGACCGCGTTCGACGACGAGGGCTGGCCGGGCGCCACGACGGGCTCCGCCCAGGCGAAGCGGGATCAGCGACTCGCCGCGGCCCGCGGCTGGCTCTCCGGACAGGGCATCGCCGTCGTCACGACGTAAGCCAGCGACTCGATCGGACTCGTGGAGGACACATGGCAACACTGCTCCAGCCGGCGTACCCGTACGTCACGGTGGTGATCGACACCAGCGCGCTGCTGCCGTCCGCGCGGCGGGCGCCCGGCGTGGTCGCCGTCGTGGGTCTCGCCGACGACGCGGCGGCGGAGCCGGCCAACGCACCGGTCGAGGTCACCGACCACGACAGCATCATGGCGTCGTTCGCCAACGGGACGGCGGCGAACCCGCTCACCGAGAGCCTTGACCTCGTTCTTGCGCAAGACCCTCGCCCGAGCAAGGTGTACGGCGTCCGCACCGACGCCGGCAAGGACTACGCCGCGGCGCTGGCGGGGCTCGAGGCGGCGGACGACGTGACGTTCGTCTGCCTGGCGAGCGAGTTCGCCCCCGGCGGCGGCGGCAACTCGCCCACCAAGCTCATGGCGCTGCGGGCCCACGTCGAGCAGATGTCCGCGGCCGGCCAGAAGCGGATGGGGGTCGCGGCGATCGACCCGGCGATCGCGAAGGGCACCACCTACGCGGCCGATCAGCTCGCGGGCGGCGCGTACGGCAAGCTCATGAGCGACGACGGGCGGATGATCCTCGTCGCGGCGAGGGGCGCCACGACCGATCCGGGCAACCCGGCGGCGACCGCGGACGCCGCGGCTGCCGCGATGGGGGCGATCGCCGGGTACTCGCCGAGCACCAGCGTCGTCCTCAAGCAGGTGCGCGGCTTCACGATGCCGGTCACCGGCCAGTACGCGCCGGCCGAGGTCAACGCGCTCGCCGGCGCCGGCGTCATCCCGCTCATCGACCCGGCACTGATCCCAGGCACCGGGCTGTACTTCGCGGACGGCGGCACGTTCTCGTCCGACGCCACGCGCAACTACGTCGACATCGTGCGCGTGCTCGACGACATCGAGTTCCGGCTCCGCGCCGGGCTGATCGGGACGGTCGGCGACAGCCGGATCACCAAGCCGGGACTGACCTCGATCCGCGTGCGCATCGAGGGCATCCTCGGCCCGTTGCAGCAGGCGGCCGTCATCGACGACTACTCGGTGTCGATCCCGGTGCTCGACATCCTCGGTATCCCGGAGAGCGCCCGCAGCCCAGCGGACGAGGCCCAGGTCGTCACCGCTCGCAGCACCCGGCAGGTCGACGTGCGGATCAGCATCACGTACGGCCCTGCCGTCCACCGCCTCAACGTCACGCTCGCGCCGAAGTTCTGACGACAGCCAAGAGGAGTCGACCCGTGACCACCACGCCCACCGAGTGGCGGACGCGCCTTGCGGTCCACTACACCGGCCCGGACAACGTCGACCGCGAGATCACGCCGATCCAGTCGTTCACGCCGACGTTCTCGACGACGGCGGAGCCGTTGCACAGCATCGAGCGAACGCACGTCGGCGTCGTGTACTCGCCTCAGTCGCTCACGTTCTCGATGACCGTGCCCGCGGTCGGGGACGCCGCGGCCAAGCTGACCGCGATCGCCCTGCAGGGCCAGCACTTCGACATCACGCTGCAGGAGCAGGTCGGCAACGACTGGTCGTTCTCGACGATCGTCATGAAGGACTGCGTCATCACGAGCGCGAGCCCGACGCCCGCCACGATCAGCGGCGTGCCGCAGGCACAGTTCTCCGGCTTCTCGATGCACGTCGAGGCGACCGATGCGCACAACACCAAGACGGTCGCACCACCGCAGTCCGGGAGCTGATCGATGGCCGGGAACCCGGACGTCGATCCCGTCGTCGTCGAGAGGACCGGGCTCGTCGTTCTCGACAAGGGCGACCTGGTCGTCCCGGCCGAGGGCAGCGAGGCGCTGCTGTCGGTCCTCGACGGCGACGGCACCCTCGTGCTCGAGTTCCCGGTCGAGGTAGAGATCAGGGTCGTGCATGCGGACGACCCGGATCACCTTGCCGACACGACCCTCAACCGGCTCCTGCATGCGCTGGACGGGTTCGCGTGACGATCGTGCGCTTCCCCACGAAGGTCCGGCTGACCCTCGTCGAGGGCGAGGACTGCGAGCCGCTCGTCGCGGCCGCAGTCGAGTGCACCGACGCCGCGCTGTCCCGTGCGGTGCGGCGGGCAGCGACGCTGCATCTCGTGCGCGACGCCCATCCCGACCCGAAGCGGGCGCCACACATCGACGTCCGCCTGTCCGGCGCGGAGCTGCCACCAAGGCTGGCGCTCAGGCTGCGCACCGAGCTGACCGCGCTCGCCGCGGCGCACGCCGCCGCCCTGTCGTCGCGGCCGGGCGCCGAGGCCTCGCCGGCGCGGCGCGAGCTCGGTTCCGGCGAGCCGGCAGCCGAGGAGCTCGACGAGACGCGGCTGGTGGCCGCTCGATGGAACGCGGTCGACGACGCCTACCTCGTACCGAGCTACGACAGGCGTGGCGCCAAGGTCGCTCTGCGGGTCACCGGTGGCTCCCGCAGCCGGGACGGGGCGGCGCAGGCAGCCCAGCCGGTGCACCTGCAGCTGGTCAACATCGCGACCCGGGACGATCTGCAGCTTCACCTCCTGCGCTACTTCCGCGGCGCGCCGCCGTCCCTCTTCGTCGCGATCTACCGCGACGCCGGCCGGCCGGTCGCGATGCTGCTGCGCGTCACCCCTGACGGCGCGGTGGACGGCTGGCGATTCCTCGGCAGCCCGGCGATCTACCCCAAGCCGACGCGCGAGGGCGCCGGCACGTGGCACCAGGGCGGCACCCCGCTCGACGCGGACGGCATCGAGCTCTACCGCGACGCCGCGACGCCGGAGGACCGCGCCCAGATCCGCGAGGACATGTGGGTGGACGTCCTGCGCCGCGAGGCCGGCGGCATCCGTCTGTCCGAGGCGAAGCTCCGCGCGCAGGCGCGCCGGATCGTCGAGCGCATGCCGGACCCTGGTGGCGCCACGTCGTACTACTGGCTGCTGTCGCACGGCGTCCGGCAAACGCTCATGGAGTTCCCCGCCGGGCACTCGTTCATCGGCACGCTGCCGCTAGCCGTCCTCACCGAGGCAGTCAGCGAGACCGCGGGCACCGACGGGACCGGCGCGGACGACACGGTCGTGCCGCTGCCGTACGACCAGCTGTCGTGGTTCGATCCCGACCCGGCGCACGCCTTCCTCGGCGAGCCGCCGGTCGAGTTCTGGCCGGCCGGCATCTCGGCCTATCTCTCCGACCTCATCGCGGACATCGCGACCAAGCTCGACATGGTGCCCGGCCGGTTCCCGGGCATGTTCTGCATGGCCGCGGTCGTCAAGGCCAAGAGCGAGGCGCGCCGGTTGGGGCCGCTCGCCGGCAGCGGCAAGGAGGGCGACAGCCCGCGCATGACGATGATCCGCCGGTTGGCGTCGGCGTTCACCCCGCTCATGCAGCTGCAGCTGTTCTACCTCGACGTGATCGGCGGCGCCGCGCGGGGCGGAACGCTCCCGACGCCGTTGCGGGACAACAGCGCGAGCTGGATGCTGCACTTCCTCGAGGAGCACGTCCCCCGCCGCAACGAGGCCGTGGGTGCGCTGTTCGTCGCCACCTGCCAGGACATCCTGCTCGACGTCCTCGAGACGAGCCACGTGCAGATCCTCGCGCGGCTGCAGAACTTCACCGCGTACATGGCGGTCACCCGCGCGCTCATCCTGCTGATCCTCGTGGACGAGCCTGAGCTCACCGCCCTGCGGGAGACCCTAGACCAGCAGTCCTCGGGCAGGTGGAGGGCACTCGCGGCCGGTCCCGGCGGCAACCAGATCCAGGCCTGGTACGACTCGACGCGCCTCGTCGTCGGCTCGCTCGGCCAGGTCGAGGTCCAGACCGACGGGCCGGCGCAGCGCGGCCGCGTCCGCTTCACCAAGGACGGCCCGCAGGTGCAGGACAGCGTGGGGCGCTGGTGGACCAGGGCCGAGCTCGACTCGGTGCTCGCCGGTGGTCGCCAGCAAGCGTTCGCGCTCGACCCGTTGCTGGAGAAGGTCGCCGACCTGCCGGACACCGTCGAGCAACTGCGGTCGGCCGGTGCGGCCAACGTCGACGCCGCGTTCAATGCACTGCTCCATGGCTTGAGCGCCGAGAACGAGGCGAAGACGCAGGACGTTCGCGACGACGTCGACATCGCGTTCGGGCTCGCCACGTTCAAGGAAGCCGACATCACGAGCAACGCTGCGATCGGTGCGGAGCTGTCCGGGGTGCACGCGCAGGCCGATGCCGCGCTGCGTCCGCTGTTCCCCGGCGACGGCGAGCACGCCTACGTCGCGGGGATGCGCTACCTCGTCGACGTCGAGCTCGGCAAGGCGAGCTTCCTTCAGTTCTTCAACATCGTCGGGCTGACGGCGATCGCCATCTTCTGCCCGCCGCTGGCCTTCGCGATCGGCGCGCTGGAGGCGGCCGAGGCGCTCGATACCGCGATCGAGCATCGCGGCATCCAGCGGGCGATGCTCGGCGGCGACCAGATCCTCACCAAGGCGCAGGCCGAGGCGGAGCTGTGGGGAGCGGCGATCGGAGCGGCCCTCGTCTTCATCCCCGAGGTCCCTGGCCTGGTCCGCGGCGTCGGCAGCGGCGTCAGCTCGGTAGTGCGTGGCGAGACGAGAGAGGCAGCCACGGTCGCCGGGCAGCAGCTCGTGAAGCGGGCGGCGGTGCACCTCGCCGAGCTCGCGGCCGAGGATCTCCTGCGCGCGTTCGTCACCGAGTGCGTGAAGGGCTACCTGCTGAGCCTCGCCATCGACGGCGCGATCGGCAGGCTGACCGAGGCCGTCGCGCGCGAGGTCACGGTCACCGGCCACGCCTCGATCACCGACCTGCCACGGCTCGTCGGTGACGCGATCACCGGACCGCCGGAGGGACAGCCGTGACCGTCCTCGAGAAGCTCACGCCCGCCGACGTCGCCCGCGCCGTCGAGTCGCATCCCCGGCTCGGCCGTGCGGTCAGCGAGATCTCGCGCAAGACGGGGCTGCCCGAGGAGGTCGTCCGCAGCCACCTCACGGAGGCGCTGACCGAGACGCTCGAGCGCCTCGGCGACGTCTACCTCAAGGAGATGGGCAGCACCATCGCCGCCGTCGACCATCTGCGCGACCAGGTCCACCAGTTCTACGACCGCGTGCTCAGCGGTCAGGACCCCAACCCCGACACCGCTGCCCTGTCGGGCCTCTTCACCCAGCTGCACGAGAAGATGCTCGAGCTCAACGACCCGCAGAAATGGGCGAAGAAGCGGCTGGACGCCGGGACCAAGCTCCCGGCCACCGGGCGCACCGAGCCGACCTCGATCGTTGACCGGGGCGCCGCCGAGCCGAAGCCCCGGGAACCGGCTCCGAAGGACCGTACGACCGAGCCCGCTCCGACGCGGATGGAAGCGGTCCAGCAGCTCGTCCGCAAGGCGCAGGCGAAGATCGCGGAGCTGGACTCACGGCTCGCCGAGAGCCGCAGGGAAACGACCGCGGCGCGGTCCCGCACTATCGAGCTGAACCGCGATCTCCGGCAGCGCGGGGTGGATCTCGCCCGGCTCTCCGACGACCGGTACGTCTCGCGGCTGCCGGAGGACGTACGGGCCCTCGTCGACGAGCGCGCCCAGACCATCGAGGGAAGCGCGGGAGCCATCCTCGAACGAGAGGCGCTTCAGCGCGAGCGCGCGATGTGGAACCGGGTCAGCACCTCGGACGTCGTCCAGCGGCGCTACGCGGAGCTGCGCGGACGCACGCCGGACGCTGCCGCCCGCTCGCGATCGGCCGCTGCCGAGGTCGACGTCCTCGGCCGGCGGCGGACGCCGGACAACCCCTTCGAGCCCGACCACACCGTGTCGGTGATGGAGGTCGTCGCCATGGACGACTTCGTCCTGCTGCCGGACGAGGTGGCGCTCGACATCCTCAACGATCCGGAGGGCATCGAGCCGATGAACAAGAGCGCCAACGCGTCCAAGAGCGACTGGACGTGGGAGGAGTGGCCGCAGTGGGCGGAGCACGCCGACGCCTCGCTCCGCAACCTCATGATCGCGCGCGAGGCGCAACTGCGAAGCAAGATCCGCGCCCGCATCCAGGTCGAGGTCGCCCGGCTCCGGGCGACGGCGAGGTAGGCCGGCGATGACGAGCAGCTACCAGTCCTACCTCCACACGCCGAGCGCGATCCTGAGCGACGGGATCGTCCCCGTGCCGCTCTGGTCGGTGAGCCAGCTCCAGATCGAGGAGACCTATGCACTGCCGCAGATCGGTGGCACGAGCCGCAAGGCCGCGGTGGCCAGCCATGACGACACGCTGTCCATCTCAGCGGTGCTGCTCGGCCCGGAGCGGTTCGCGTGGAAGCTGGCACTGGAGAACCTCGCCGAGGCGTCGCGGCGGGGCACCGCGCTGTCGAAGCTGACCTCCGGAGCGGTCGGCGGTCTCATCCTCATCAGCGCGGCCACGATCCGGACCGACCTCGCCGTGCAGGCGCTCACCATCACGATGTCGGCCGCCCGCCGCGACACCCTCGACATCAGCCTCCGCCTCGCCCACCTGCCGCGGCCCGGCAGCCTCGCCAAGCTGCTCGACGTCGCGTCCGTCGGCGTCGGTGCCCTCACCGACCTCTTGCCGGTCTAGGAGAACGCGTCGATGGACGGACTTCCCGCGCTGCTGAACCGGCCGGCTGCCGTGCTGCCACCGGCCGGGCCGGCAGCGACGGTTCCCGGCGAGACGGTGCTGCGCATCGCGCTGGACAGCGGGGTGCCAGCGCGCATCCCGCTCGCGGGCGACCGGGCGCTCGTGCTGGCCGCCGGTCCGGGCCGGGCGCGCTGCTACCTCGACGCCGATCCCGCCGCCGTGGTCATCGCCATCGGTGCCGTGACAGGCAGCGCGACAGCGCCACCGGCCGCCCCGGCGCTCCTCCGCAACCCCGACGCGCTGGTTCCCCGGTTGACGCTGCTCGACAGGGCGGCGCTCGGCGACTCCGTCCCCGTCGTAGCCGGCGTCGCCATGACGCTGTCGGTCGGCGGGCGCGCCATCGTCGAGGTCACGGTCGACGCGCTCACGGTGACGGCCGGGTCGCTGCGCAGCCCCGGCCAGTACGGGAGCTCGATGACGCTGCGGTGGCGCGACCTGACCCCGGCGGGCAATGCTGGACCGCCGCTCGCGACAGGCGATCCGAGCATCCCTCGCCCGCGGCTGCTCAGGTACCGGCGCTTCGTGAGGAGATGGGTCGAATGAGCTTCGTCGACGCCGCCGTCGGTGCCCTCACCGGAGCGCTGGGCGGCAACTTCGGACCGGACGTCAAGCCGGGCTCGGTGGCGGCATGGGCCCTGACGTTCCATCACGACGCCGCGACCGACCTGGGCGACCCGATCCTGTCGATCGGGTCGGATTCCTACGACGCCACGATCGCCGCCACGCTGCCCGACGACCTCTCCGGCGGGACCTACGAGGTCGTCGTCGAGGGGATGACCGACGAGGACTACGCGAAGATCCGGCTCGCGACCGGTGACCCGCTGGCCGCGCAGTTGCACCTGTGGTGGAAGGACTCGCCCACCGGCATCCTCGGCGACCTCGCGAGCTTCACCGGCTTCACCGACCCGCTCGGCGCCGTCACGCCGAAGCCGCCGGACCACAGCCTGGTCGCGGTCCTGCGCGTCGACAAGCTGAGCCGGCGCGCCGGTGACCGCCGGTACGAGGCGGTCATCGCGATGCGCGAGCGCGTGGTCGCGCGGCTCGCCGAGACGCGCGTCGACGGCCGTTGCTACGACGGCATGCCGGCGGCGATCGCCGCGCTCGAGAAGGCGGCGCACGTCACGATCACGACGCACATGCTCGACTTCCTCGTCCCGGGCCCGGACGATCCCTCGTGGGCGAGCTTCGGCCCCGGCACCGCGATGGACGCGCTGAAGGGCGGCCGTAGCGCGAGCGCGCACGGCCTCCTCGACCAGGTGCGCGACGGGCTGAAGGCATACGGGCCGCAAGTCGCGCTCATCCGCGACGGCGCGTTGCATGTCGGCATCTGGAACGACACCGCGCTCGCCGCGCGCACGGTGGACGAGGACGGCGGGCTGCTCGCCATCCAGCGCGGCTCGCCCAAGCAGCGCGACGCTGCGGCCGGCGAGCGACCGGACGGGGCGCCCAGCGCCCGCGACACGGTGACCGTCACGGCGCTCGGGCGACCCGACGTCAAGCCGGGCGACACGGTGACCGTCACCCTGCCGCCCGAGGACTTCCCGGCGACGTCGCCGTCGAGCCTCGGCAGCGCGTTGCTCACGGCGGCGGCCGGCATCGTCACCGGCTCGTTCACCGACGAGCCGCCCGGCCCACCGAGGACCTGCCTCGTCGGCTCGGTCAACCACAAGCTGTCGCGCCGCGCGGGGTTCGTCACGACGATCCACGCCGTGGTGCTCGCGTCCGACGACGACACCGGGTGGGACAAGGCCAAGCCGGCCTCGAAGCCGTCCCCGGCCAACGGCACGAGGGCACCGGGCAGCGCATCCGCCGACGTCGCGCACGAGGCGGCCCGCGCGATCCGCGACATGGCGCGTGGCGCCAGCGGCGCCGCGGCGAACCGCATCGCCCAGATCCGCCGCCATCCGGCGAGCACGCAGAGCGGCCGCACGCCACCGCGGCACACCAGCGAGGCGTGGTACGCCGACGTCTCCGGTGACGGGATGCCGGCAGCGGCGCAGCGGGTCCAGATCACCGAGAAGCAGCACGGCGAGGCGAGGGATGTCCCGTACCTCACGCCGTTCGCCCTCGGCAACTACGGTCTCGTGCTGCCGCGCTACCCCGGCACCCGCGTGCTGCTCGCGAGCGCGGGAGCCGGCGACAGCGACCTCGTCGACGTCGGCGCGCTCTGGCCGCGCGACGGCGGCCCGCCGTCGGAGGCGGGCGACTACTGGCTCGTGCTGCCGATCGGCCTCGTGCAGCGCGAGGACATCGGCGAGAGCGACGGCTGGGTGGGCGACGGCGCGGCCAGCCATGACCTCGTCGACGCCGACGGCACCAGGGTCATCGAGACCAAGCGGTTCGTCGTGCGGGTCACCGACCAGCCGAGCGACTGCACCAAGCGGCCGAAGCCGGGCGCGCCGGACGGCGCGGTGCTCATCGAGACCAAGTCGGGCAACGGCGCGGCGCAGATCCTGCTGAAGGACGACGGCTCGATCACCATCACCGGCACGAAGATCGCGCTCGACTCCGGGCAGGGTGACATCACGCTGACGGCCGCCAACGTCAAGGTGAGCGTCACCGGCACGATGGACGTGAGCTGACATGGCCGGCGTCGTTACCACAGCAGGGTCGCTCACCTGCGCGCACCAGGGCAAGCCGGCGCTGACGAGCGCCGCGAAGCTCACAGTGGCCAGAAAGCCGGTCGTGCTCTATTCCGCGGTTCCGACCTTCAAGCCGTGGACTCCTTGCAACTTCCAGGTCTCCGGCTCGCCCAAGCCCTGCACGGCCGCCGCCCCCATCGCGAAGGGCTCGGCCACCAAGCTGACCGCGGGCATGCAACCCGTACTGCTCGACGACCTGCAAGCCGGCACCGACAACCCGCCGCCGCCGCCCGCGCCCTCGGTCACCGTCGTGGCCGGCCAGGCGAAGCTGACCGCCTCATGAGGAGCAGCCGATGACGTCGTACACCGCACCGGACGCGGACATCCGGCGCAGGCGCCTGCTCGGCGTCGGCTTGCGCGCCGACCCGGTGTCGAGCGCGGACATCGCGCGCGACGTCTCGCTCGTCCCCTCCGCCGGCGGCAAGGACCTCGCGACGGTGAGCGGCATCGACAACCTCGTCCAGTGCCTCGCCGTGGGGCTCACGACGCTGCGCGGCAGCGACGTGCTCAACCAGCGGTTCGGCTTCCTCGGGCTCACGCCACTGACCGAGCAGACGTCGCCGGTGCTCGCGCGGGAGGGCGTGCGCAGCGCTGTCGCGGAGTTCCTCGCGAGCGACCCGCGCGTCCGCCGCATCGTCGACCTCCAGGTCGACAACCCGATGGACCCGCAGACCGGCGGCGACCGGCGGACCCTCGACGTGCGGGTCGGTTTCGAGGCGGTGAGCGGCGAGACCGCCACGCTCGCCACCGGCGGCCTCGCATCGGGGCGTGACTGGGGCACCATCGATCCGGCGGGAGCGAAGTCATGAGCGACAGCCTCGACCTCACCGACGTCCTCGCGGTCGACGACGCCGTCACCCGCAGCACCGGCAGCGCCAACTTCGGCGTCACGGCCGCCGGCTTCCTCCCGAAGCCCTTCACCCGGCTGCTCGCGGAGAAGATCGCGCTGGCCCGGCAGGTCGTCGACCCGGACATCGACCTGTCGAGCGGCAGCGTGGTCCGCAAGCTGCTCGAGATCACGAGTCTCGAGGACGCCCGTACCTGGTCGGCGCTGGGTGCGGCGTTCGACGACTGCTTCGTCACGTCCGCTATCGGTCGCGCGCTGTCCGACCTCGGCGCCGAGCTCGGGATCGCCCGGCCGTACGCGTGCGCGACCGGCAGCGTGACGTTGACGCTCGCGGGCGCGATGCCCGACGGGTTCCCGACGCTGACGCTGCCGCGTGGCAGCCGGCTCACCACGACGGGGGGCCACCGGGTCGCGCTCGCCAGCACGGTCGTCCTCTCGGCGTCGGTCACCACCACGCCGGTACCGGTGGCGAGCTTCGACCCGGGACCGGTCGGCAACCTCGACCCCACCGTCGATGACGGGTCGGGCAACCACCTCCAGCGCATCGACCGGTGGGAGGCCGCGGACGACAAGCTGCAGCAGCTGCGGGCGGCTGACGTCGCGGCCGGGTTCGCCGCAGGCGCGTCCGCGACGGGCACCGGACTGGTGCGGGTCCAGCACACGGCGGCGCTGTCCGGGGGCGAGCAGCAGTGGGACGACGCCGCGTACCGTGCGCTGCTGCTGCGCGCACCGCGCGGCCTGTGGAGCGCGGACGCCATCACGGTCACCGCTTCGCTGGTCCCCGGCGTGCGGCAGGTGGTGGTGCGCGACGGCTGGGGCGGGCTCGATCTCTCGCAGTCGATCTTCGGCGACTTCGACTTCATCGAGCGGTTGTTCGCCGCTGAGCGCGATCTCGCCAGCCCCTACTACGTCAGCGTCCTCGTCGCGCCGGCCGACGCTGCGATCTGGTCAGGCCCTGGCGGCGTCCAGGCGAGCGTCGAGGCCGCGATCCGCGACGTGCGGCCGGTCGGCATCTTCCCGCAGGTGATCGAGGCTGACCAGGTGCACGTCGCCGTCCAGGCCGACGTCGTCACCCGGGGTCTCACGTTGCCGACCGGCACCCCGGAGACCGTGAACGCCAACCCGGCCGCAGTCGCGCTCAAGGCGCGGCTCGCCAACCGGCTGCACGCCGTCGTCGATCAGCTTACGCTCGGCGAACCGGTGCGCTTCGCCGGCATCCTCCACGCGCTCATGAGCGAGCCGGGCGTCGCGGACGTCGTTCATCTGCGGCTGGTCCGCTACCCGCGCGAGCTCGACCGGGTGGGCTCGACGATGCGGTTCGTGCCGACGCCGCAGGTGCTCGGCCGCGACGAGAACCTCAACCTGTCCGGCGACCAGATCGCGGTGCTCGTCGACCGGCCCGACCTGCTGGTGGTGCGATGACCGCTGTGACCGATCCCGGTGGCGCGAGCCTCACGGCCGTGGCCGACGAGCTCATCGGCCCGTTGAGCGGCGCGGTGCGGCCCGAGCCACTGCCCTGGGGCGCCGGCGCCACCTTCGAGATCGGGGAGGCGACGCGCCAGCCATTGCTGCTCGTACGGCTGGCTCGCGACCTCGCCGACGAGACGCTCTCGGTGACGGTCACGGCCGACGGCGCCGAGCAGCCGGCGCTCGAGTTCGCGCCCTGGAGCGAACGGGGCAGCCAGGTCGTCGCATTCGTGCCGGCCGTCGACGCGAGCGGCACGGCGGCCGCCTTCTCCGGCTCCGTCGCGGCCGTGCATATCGGTGCGGACGGCGCGAGCGCGCCGCTGGACGAGGCCGGCATCGAGTCCGCGCTCGCGCTCGACCTCGTCCAGGGCGTCCTCGGCCGGTTGGCCGCGGTCGTGCTGAGCGAGAAGCAGCGGCTGCGCCGGCAGGCCCGCGAGCTGCGGGCGATGCGGGCGTTGCAGTACGCGCGAGCCGATGCGCTCGACCGCATCGGCGCCGACCTCGGGGCGCCACGCCTCTCCGACGCGCTGTCGTGGGACGCGACGACGAAGCAGATCGCGACGGCCCCGTTGCCGGACGGTCGCGAGGACGATGCCGCGTACCGCGCACGGCTGCGGATGCTGCGCGGCGTCCGGCTGCCGACGCCGGCCTGGATCGACTCCGCGGTCAACGGCCCCGGCGCACCGGCCGATCCTGGCGCGGGCTGGCTCGCCGACCGCGGGCTCGCTGCCCGGCTCGCCGTCGACGAGACGCCCAACCCGCTGCTCGTCGCGTTCCGGCTGTTGGCTGCGGAACGGTCGAAGGGCAGGCTCGAGCTCCTCGACGCGATCCGGCGGACGCACCTCGTGTGGCCCGCCGGCAGCGCGGCCGGCGACGCCGCGCACGCAGGCCGGATGCTGCCGTCCACCGACACCCGGGTCCAGGACGCGCGCGCCGCGCTCGCCGCGCTGAACGCGCCGGCCGGGCAGCCCGTGGCCGCGGCCGTCGCCTTCGCGCTGCGGCGGCTCGCGCAGCTGCAGGACAGGCTCGGGGTCCACCCGTTCACCACGGTGCTCGCCGGGCAGCACGACGACGGCGGCAGCCGGTACGAGCTCGGCCTCGGCGCGCAGCTCGCCGGCCCGTCGCCCGCCGACGTCGAGGCGGCCGTCGCGGCGGCGCAGGGGCTCGGCGACCAGGCGATCATCCCGGTCGCGGCCGCCGACGATCCCGCCGGCGCCTGGTTGCTGCGGTCCTGCGGGTTCCGGACCGCGGAACCGCTCGCCGACGGCAGCGTCTACGTGAGCGCGCTGACGAGCGGTGGGCTCGTCGTCGATGTCGTACCGGCGCCGGACGCCGCCGTGCCTCTGACGTTGAGCGCGCGGTTGGAGGCGCCGAACGACGTCACCCATGACGAGCCGCTGCACGGCGTCGTCGCCACGCTGGCCGCGGACGGCCTCGCGCCCGAGACCGTGCCGGCGCAGCTGCTCGCCGGGATCCAGCCGACCGCGAACGACGCCGCGCTCGACGCCGCGCTGACGGCGCTCGACCTGCCGCGGGTGACGTCGGTGGCCGACGTCCAGGCCCGGATGGCCGCGGTCACCGAGCGCGACTACGTCGTGCTCGACCTCGGTCCTGCGATGACGGGGGAGATGACCGGTGATCCGTCGAAGCTCGCCGCGCTGCTGAGCCATGCCGCCCGTGGCGGGGCGAGCAGCGCGCTGCCGGTGCTGACGGCGGCCGGCACGCTCGCGCTGGTGCTCGGCGTCGTCGACCTGCCGCTGGCCGGCAACAACCTGGCGGCCACGCACACCATTGCCTACCGTTGGCAGGTGCGCGGCCTCACCGGCCATCCGGCCGGCGTCTCGCCCAGGCGCGGTCCGACGGTCACCGTCGCCACGCCGGGCGATGGCATCAGCGTGGTCGCCTGCCTCGCCTACGTCCGCACCGGAGGCAACGACCCGTACCAGTGGCGACCGACGCTGCCCGATGACGCGCTGCTGAGCCTTGCGCAGTACGAGCACCTGATGAACGCCGTGGAGGTGGCGACGCCGCTCGGCGTCCGCGCCGACACGTGGGCGATCCGCCGACGGCACGTCGACGTCGACGGGTCCGGCACGCCCACCCCGCTCAGTCCGTCCGCGGCCCGGACCTATCACCGGTACCGCCCGATGCACTCGTGACGCTTTCGCGGATCCGTTGGAGGTAGCGGTGAGCTCCACAAGCACCTGGACCGAGACGATCGGCCTCGACCCCGCAGCCCTCGTCGACCAGCTGTTGAACAAGGGACTGTCGAAGTACGACGCATCGCGACTGGTGAACAACCTCGTCGCGGTCAACCTCGGCCAGTCGCCGCGGTACTTCACGTTCACGTCGCCGCTGCCGGTGACGGACCCCCCGGACTGCGCACCGAAGTTCGTCCGTTCGTTCAGCCACCAGGACTGGGTCGACGGCGAGAGCGTCGTGCAGGCCGGCGAGAGCGCGGACGACAAGGGCTTCAACTGGCGCTTCAACGCGATCGGCGCCGACCTCGACGCGCTGCACGCCGATGTCGTGCAGCTGTTCCAGTGCCTGTCGAGCCTGCGGCAGGCTCTCGTCCAGGCGCTGCACGACGTCGCCCTGGAGCTGAACCGGATCGACAGCGACGTCGCGGGGGTGAGCACGAAGGTGCCCCCGCAGATCTCGCCGTGGCAGGTCAACATCACCGACGCGCCGCAGTTCCTCGGCGTGCGGGAGCTCGACGGCAGCAAGGTCACGATGTGGAAGGCCGGTGGCAACGTCTTGATGCTGCCTGGCGTCAATACCGTCGGGCTGCAGGACACCGTGTCCCAGCGGATCGCCACCGGTGGTCTGCTCAGCCGCTTCGCCGACGCGAACGCGGAGTTCGCCCAGGACCTCTCCGCCGGCCAGCCGGTCAAGGACCTCATCGCGAAGTACGGCTCGCAGACCCTCGGTGACGGGCGCACGGTGGCGCAGGGGCTCGCCGTGCTGCCCCCGGACGCGACCTATGCCGCACCGCAGGCCGCGATCGACGCGGTGAACGCGCAGGAGCAGGCGTTCCTGCGAAGCACGATCGGATCGGTCGATGCCGTGAGCGCGGTCGTCGGCGTCACGAGCAGCGGCGCGCCGCTCGCGAGCGTGAGCCCGGCGGCCATCGCGGGCGCCGTGGCCGGAGCGCCGTCCGAGGTGGGCACGGCCCTCACGAGGGCGGGGCTCACGACAGTGGACGAGGTCGCGGCCGTGCCGCCGGACCAGCTCGTCACCCGTCTCGCCGAGCAGGGCGTGGCGCTGTCGGAGGGGCAGGCCCGCGAGCTGTTGACGCGGGCGTCGATGGTCGCCGGACTCGGGCAGCAGATCGGGTGAGGGGGTCAGGCAGGCCAGCCGGGTCAGCGGGGTCAGGCGTCGACGATGCCCGTCGTGGCCAGGAGTCGCTGGAAGGCCGGTGAGGGCGCGACGCCGAGCTCCGCCGCGAGCAGCCGGCGGCAGGTGCGGTAGGCGCGCACCGCCTCGACGGCGTTGCCCTCCGCGATGTGGATGCGCACGATCGTGCGGTGCGCGCTCTCGCGCAACGGTTCGCTGCTCACGGCTTCGAGCGCGATGTCGAGCGCGTCCGCGTACCGGCCCAGGTCGCACAGCCGGTCCGCGAGGGCGTCGAGCGCGTGCAAGCGAAGCTGGCGCAGCCGCTCGCGCTCGAAGACGACCCAGTCGTCGTACCAGCCGGGCAGCAGCTCACCACCTCGGTGCGCGAGCATCTCCTGCTGCGCCATGACGTTCGATGTGGTCGTGAGCCGCCGTGCGTTGGTGGTGAACTCGACGATGTCGACCGTGACGTCGGCGCCGAGCACGAGCGTGCCGCCGACGTCGCGGAGCAGGTGGGGCACCTGCTTGTTGACCCGCCACATCGTCGAGCGGAGGCTGCCGTCCGCGTGCGCGTCATTGACCTCGGGCCAGAGCATCCCCGCGACCTGCGACCGGTGGGCGCCGCCCTGCAGCGCGACGTACGCGACGAGTCGCTGCGCCGCTTGCGGCATGACGGTGGTCACCTCGGCCAGCTCGAGGAGCCAGCCACCGAGCAGGTTGAGGCGAACCGGTGCAGCGACGGTTGCTGCGCCCGGTTGCCGCGGTATCGCTTGCACGATCGTCGACTGGGTCGGCTGAGCCGGGCTTGCCAAGGATGACGCGGACATCATTCGCCCCCATACCCACCGGATTGCGATTGCTGGTGCGATGGCTGCACGTCTCACTGCCCGTGCATGAAGCGGGCGAGCCACTCGCCAACGATCGCGAGCACCCGCTCGGGATCCGCGGCGGCCGCCGTGCCCCTCTCGCCCATGACGCTATCCCGGTACGTGATGCGCGCGCGCATCGACCGGGGATGATCCGGCTCGCGCCAGAGGCTGATGACGAGGACGGTGCCCTCATCGGCCGAGGATGGCACATTATCCTGTGCCTTGGTCACGTCACGAAGCTTTCTCCCCGCCGTCACCGCGGCGTCACGGTGATTCCGGAAGGGCGCATCCACTCCTCACGGGGCTCATCGTGCGCATCGCGCCCATACCGGACGCCTCCCGCCTGCGCGTGTCCGAGGCGTCCCGCGCGTACCATCCGGCGCATGCCGGTTCGGACCGTCGTGGAGCGCGGACCCAAGGGAAAGAAGGCGGTGGCGTTCGCGGTCGACTGGCCGGGTTGGAGCCGGGGGGCGAAGACCCCGGAGCTGGCGCTCGAGCTGCTCGAGTTCTACCGCGAGCGGTACCGGGCGGTCGCGGTCGCGGCCGGGATGGGCGACGAGCTCGACGCCGCCGGGCCGCTCGAGGTGGTCGAGGACCGGGTCGGCCCCGGCTCGACCGACTTCTGGGGCATCTCCTACGCTCCGTCGAGCTTCGAGCGCGAACCGATGGACGACGCCGAGCTCGACCGCAAGATCGGGCTGCTGCGCGCGTGCTGGGGGTACTTCGACGCGGTGGCGGCGCGGGTGTCCGCTGAGATGCGCAAGGGACCTCGTGGCGGCGGGCGCGACCGCGACCGGATCATCCGCCACACCCTCCGGACCGAGAGCGAGGAGTTCGCGAAGCGGTTGGGGTTGCGGATACCGGAGGGCGGTGCGCTCACGCCGGAAGGCTTGCGCGACTACCGGGAGACGTACGTGGCCACCATGCGCGCGTACAACGCCGGCGAGGGCAAGCGGATGCGGTCGTGGAACCTGCCGTACCTCATCCGCCACAGCGCCTTCCATGCGATGGACCACGCGTGGGAGATGGAGGACAAGGACCTCACCGTGCCCGCCCAGTGATTCGCGGGGACGCTGCCGGTCCGCGGGCGTAGCCAGCGTAGGTGGGGAGTCAGGCATGGCGCGCATCGACGACGGTGGTGACTTGATCGAATGCTCGTTCTGCGGCAAGAGCCAGAAGCGGGTGATGAAGCTCATCGCAGGCCCCGGCGTCTACATCTGCGACGAGTGCATCGACCTGTGCAACGAGATCATCGAGGAGGAGCTCAACGAACCGGCCGAGCTCGCGGGGTCGGCCGAGCTGGAGTGGGACCGGGTGCCGCAGCCGGCGGAGATCTACGAGTTCCTCGACCGGTACGTCACCGGCCAGGAGGCCGCCAAGAGGGCTCTCTCGGTCGCCGTCCACGGCGAGCTCGAACGGTGGGGACCGGGGGCGCTGAGGAGGCTCGGCCAGGCCGGGTCGGGCCGACAGCGTGCTGCTCCGCCCCGCCGGCCCAGCCAAGACGATGGCGGCCCAGACGTTCCTCGCGATGCTTGACAGGCTGTCACCACCGCGCTTGACGTCCGGTGCCCGCGTTCTCGGGCGCTCTCGCGTCAGGGGCGCCTCAGACGCTGGCGCGTGCGCGGGTGGCACGCCAGCCGGCGGCGAGCAGCACGGCTGCGAGCGCGAGCAGCATCGCGACGTAGGCGACTTGGAGTGGCCAGTACTGGCCGGCAGGGTGGTAGTGGTCGTAGCCAACGCGCCAACCGTCGTCGGGGGTGGTGCTCGGCCCGTACGCTTGCGACAACGGTGTGAGGTTGCGGACTGCCCAGCCGGTGATGAGGAACAGGGCGAGGAAGCCGATCAGGGCCGCGCCGATGGCGGGAACGGTTCGGCGGAGCCATGCGCCCATGGCGACAGCGAGGGCGAAGGCGGTGACGGCCTCCGCGGCCGGAGCGACGTCGATGGAGAAGAACCACGACCAGCGCGAGCTGGCCAGTTCGCCTGCGCTGAGCGGGATCTGCAGTTGATCGTTGGCGACGCCGGCGATGAGCCCCGCGACAGCGATCCCCACGGCGAGCGTGATGGTCTTGGTCGCATACCAGCGTCGCCGCGTTACGGACTGGGTCCAGGCTACGAGCTGGGTCCGATGCTCCGCTTCTCGTGCCACGAGTGGCGCCCCGATCAGCACGGCGATGATGACCAGGACGAGTGGAAGGCCCACCTGGAACACCAGGAGGGCGAAGCTGTACGCGGCCATGAACGAGAGCCGCGCTCCGGCCCGGTAATGCGGCAGCAGAGCCCGGCAGGCAGGTGACAGGTTCAACGGGGAGAAGTCATTCGACACGGGGCAGCCTTCGGCGCGAGCTTGCGCCTGCCACTGGTGAGAGCGAACGAGCCAGGCGTGCGCGCTGTGCGCGACGATCAGCATGAGTGCGACGTAGGCCACGACCACGGCTGCCGCCCACATGAGCTGCGCTCGGTGTTGTCGCCACAGGACGCGCATCATGCGGGCACCTCGTCACGGAGCGGCTGCGCGGCGGTGAGGTAACCGAGCACTAGCTCGTCGAAGGTGGGTTCGGCCTGATCGAGACCCGGCCCGACGCGCGCAACGGAGTCCAGTCGCACGAGCGCGATCGTCCGATTCGCGGCATGCGTCGCGCTGATGATCGGAACGCCGGCCCGCTGCGGCCAGTCGGCAGGCGATCGCATGCGAGGAGAGCAGCACCGCGACTCCGTTCTCGGCGCACGAGGCGAGCATCGAGGCGAGGAACTGGCGCCGGGCGGGTGGGTCGAGGTTCGCCAGCGGCTCGTCCAGCAGCAGCAGGTCGGGCCGCTTCGCCAGGACGAGCGGCAACGCCACCTTGGCGCGTTGACCGCCGGAGAGAGCGTGAACGCGCGCCTTCGGCGGGATGTCGAACGTCCGGATGCGGTCCTTCGAGCTCGGGATCGAACCGTGGGTTCATGCATCGGCCGATGTGAAGCACGTCGGCCACCCGAGCTGCGGCCACAGGGGAGCGTCCTGTGCGACGTAGCCGATGTGCGGCAGCCGATGCTCGGGCGGCTGGCCGCTCACCTGCACGACGCCGGCGGTCGGGCGCAGCAGCCCGGCAGCGATGTTCAGCAACGTCGTCTTCGCCGCACCGTTTGGACCGACGAGCGCGACCACCCGACCGGCCGGGACGGAGAAGGTGCACTCGTGCAGAGCCCATCGGTTCCGCTGGTAGCGGTGCTCCACCGCAGGGACGGACAACGCAATCGTCATGCGACACCGCCTTCGCGGGTTGCGCCCATCCCGTCGTCGAGAGCAACAGCCACCAGCAGCCGGATCTGCTCGCTCGTCAGCCCGGCCTCGCGTGCCTGACGTATCCATCGGAACAACGAGCGCCGCACGGCCTGAGGCGCCTCCAGCGCAGCGTTCGGCGGCGCCGCGGCCACGAAGGTGCCCATCCCCTGCCGGCGGACCACCAGGCCCTCGTGCTCGAGCTCGGTGTATGCCTTCACGACCGTGTTCGGGTTGATCGCCAGGGCGTCGACGACCTCGCGCAATGTCGGGAGCTGATCGCCAGGGGCCAGCCGGCCCAGCATCAGCTCGCGGCGGACTTGCTCGACCAGCTGCCGGTAGATCGGGACGCCGCTGCCGGCGTCGATCCGGAACATCGGCATCTCCTGTATGTGGCAGTGTACTAGTTAACTATAACAATACCTAGACTGCCTGGTGGTGCGGCCCGCGCCGCGGCAGGTCGCCGCTTCCCATGAGGTCACGCCCGCGGAGCAAGGGCGTCCCGAAAGCGCGCTCGGCGTCACGCGCAGTGTCCCTGATCGGACAGCTTTCGAACCGGCTTGATAGCGTGTTCAAGGCTACGGCTGAGCGTGGGTTGGGAGGCGTGCTTAAAGCCCGCTAATTCTCGTTGGCATCAGGTGTGCTCGAATCGGCAAGAGAACGTCGCCGTCGACGATGCCGCACGGTTTCCTCGAGTCCTGCCGCCACTAAGAGGACGAAGCCCGTGCTGAGGCCAGCGGCTGCGTAGCGATGGAACTTGATGCGGTCACAGTCCCCGTCTGGGGTGTAGTCCGGCCCGGGCGAGGCGGCCGAGCCGCAGCGCGGTTGGCCGAGGGCGGCCGGCTGCGTGTGGGGCGTGACGTGCACGAAGAGGAAGTACAACACGGCTGCCGCGCAGAGCAGTGCCCACGTCCACGCCACTACCGCGCTTGGCGGTAGACGCTTGCTGTCCGCGTGCCTCACGGGCGCGCCGTTAGTAGCCATTGTAGGCGTTGGTCCAGTGAATGATGTACCAACCTTCTTGGCGCATGACGGCTCGGTAGGTCGGGTTCGTCTCCCGTAAGTAGCCGAGGTTCCACGGCGAGTTGCGGCGCGGGTTGCTGTGCTGCGACACCAGATCGCCGTAGAAGCTATGCGTGCGCCCGTTCACGTCTTTCCACGAGCCCGAGCCGTAGCCCGTCTCGACCGCTAGGTGGTTGTAGTTCTTGCCCTTCCCCCAGTTGTAGAGGATGACGTCACCGAGGTCGGCGGTCTGCGTGTTGACGGTCGGCGACGTCCAGGTGGTATAGGTCTGGCCGGGCACGCCGTACTGCCAGTGCAGGGTGAAGCGGTTCACCAGGCTCCAGGCGTAGGCCCGGTCGTACAGGACGAGGAAGTGCCGCTTGCTGTACCAGATGCTGTCCATCGGCATGCCGCCGCCGAGGTTGAGCGCAGAGCTGACGAAGTTCGTGCAATCGCTGTCGAACTCGACGTAGTAGGCGATCCCGTACTTGCTCGCCGGATTGCGGCCGACTGGCGTGCAGGCACCGAGCACCAGGTAGTCCGCCGCGTGACAGGTGCTCCAGTTGCGGGCCCACTGCGCCATCGCACCGCGGTTGATCGACGTCAGCGCAGTGGCCGGCGAGGTGCCGGCGAAGAGCACGGTCGCACCCATGGCGGCCGCCACCACGATGCGGAGCGCGCGTACGGTCACCGTGGCCGCCTCAGTTGTCAGGGGCGTCGAGGCCCAGGTCGATCTCATCGCGGCTGGCTAGCCGCCAGTGACCGTTCTCCAGGACCAGCGCGAGCTGGAACTGGAACGCCTGGTCGTCGTGCCAGCCAGTGGTGGAGCGGAAGCTGTCGTGGCCGACGAAGGCAGCGGTGGCCGTGGTAGGCGAGGTCAGCCGGACCGACTGCCATTGGTCGGCCACGGTCTTGGCGTCGGTGTAGCCGACGTAGTCCGGGTCGGCATAGGCGGCGCGAGCATCCTGGTAGCGCTGACTGACCTGGGCGGCGGCTTGGGCGGATGACCAGGCCGAACCCGCCCCATGAGCCTCGCTCTGGAGCGTCACGTTCATGGTGGTGCTGTCGGTGACTGTGCCCTCTTGCGATGGGTACTCGGCCAAGAGCTGCCCCGAGGAGTTGGTCGGCTGGCGCATGGCGTAGAGGTCGAGGTGCAGGTCGTTCAGGGCGTCGGCCTTGATGGCCGCCACGGTGGTGGCATCAGCGATCGATGAGGCACACGCAACTACCAGGCTGGCGCTAGGTGATGGCAGCGCTGTCTGGGATGGGGTGGCTGATAGAGCGGCCTGCTTGCTCGGTCCCGCCACAGGCGTGCTGTCGACCGGATCTGGTGACGTGGTGTCAGCCGGGCTGGGCGTCGGGAGCGTTCCGCGCCAAGCGTCACAACCGGACAGCCCCGGTGTCCCAACGCCCACGCCGTTGACGGCCGAGACGGAGTAGCCAACATCGCCCTGGCTGCTAGAGAAGGAGGTCGAGGTCGCTGGCCAGTCGACGAAGGTCCCGGATTGGTCCTCACCCTCGACCACGAACCCGCCGATCGCGGCGCCGCCGTCGGTCGTCGGGGCTGTCCAGCTCACGGTCGTCGAGCTGCCGTTCGTGGCGACGGTCACCGCTCCGGGTACGCCAGGCAGCGCCGGCGCCGCGTAGTAGCCGTGGGCCCGGATGACGATGTCGACCGCGTAGTCGCCACCGTTCCAGACATAGACCGTGCCGTCCGGACTCACGTCGGTGTAGCTGGCGACCTCGAAGTTGGAGGTCCGGTCGGTTGGGCTGTACCAGAGCGTCGCCGTGTGCGCCACGTTGTCGTCGCTGTAGAGGCCGAGCCAACCGTCATGGCCAGGATCGACGGCCACCACCTGGGCGGCCAAACCGCTCACGCCAGCGGACGGAATACCACCAGTGCCAAGTACCTGGATCGTGCAGCCGGAGTGAGCCGCCAGCTTCGGCGAGTCGGCCGTCGTCGGACAGCTGCTCGTGCCGGTGCCGGTCGTGGTGTCGAAGACCTTGCGCTGCGTGGGAACGAAGCTGGCGCCCGGCGTCGTCGCCGTCGGAGCGCTGTAGTAGCCGCGGACCCGGATCGTCACGGTGGCGTTGCCGGTGCAGCCAAGCAGCTGGAGGCTCAACTGGCCGCTGCTCGGCAAGGCGATCAGGTCGAAGTTCTCGTCGTCCTGGCCGTTCGTGAAACTGCCGTCATAGTCGGAGCGGCCGCTGCCAGCCGGCGTGAGCGAGAAGCCACCCGAGCACGTCGGGTCCTGCACGATCGTCTGGAGCGCCACTGCCGTCGCCGAGCCATCGCCCGGCACGCCGGCGTTGCCGGTCACTTGCACGGTGTAGCTGCCGCTCCCGATGGTCAGCGGCCCGCTCGTAGCAGTGCCGTTCTTCGTGAAGCCGCTCGGGCTGCTGCTGGAGCTGGCCAGTAGCGCCGGGTCATAGCCGACGTACGTGGAGCCGGCCGTCGACGTCGATGCGCCGCTGTAGTAGCCGTGCAGCCGCACCACCAGCCTGGACAGCACCGCACCGCTCGGGATCGGCGAGAAGCCGGTGATGGCCAGCGCCACCGTGCCGTCGCTGGCCGGCGTCCCGATGTCGAAGCCGTTGCGCTCGACGCTCGCCGGGAACGTCAACGACGTGTCAGTGGCACCGGCAGCCGAGCCCGTCGACAGCACCCCGGCGAAGTTGGCCTGAGTGTTGTACTCCAGCACCACCGCCGAGGCGTTCGCAGGCACGCCGGTGGCGGTGCTGCCAACCGTGGTCACGGAGAAGGTCAGGGTCGAGCCCGGTGCCAGGTTGGGGGCGCTGAGGCCGGTGCCGTTCCTCGAGTCCAGGATCGGCGTGCCCGGTAACGGCGTGAACTGGCCGGCCGCCGGCAAGAGCGAGATGCCATCCACTGCCGCGGCGGTGGATGGCATGCTGTGGCTCCGCCAGGGCGAGGTCATCGCGATGACCAGGGCAGGCACCACTACTGCGGCGACCACCAGCCGCCGCCACGTCGACCTTGCCCCGAGCATCTGCCGTCCCCGAGCTTGGTTGCACGTTGGCCCCCGAGTGGCCAACGCGCGCCGCCGCAGAGTACTCGACAGTGATCCAGAGGAGCTGGTGTTTCGACGTGAAGGGTTAGTGAGTCGGCAAACTAGCCCAGCTCAAGTCGGCGAGCGAGGACCAGCATCTCGCCAGCCACGCGGAGGTCTTCCTGGCCTTCAAGCATGTCGTCCTCGGCCTTCTGCAACAAGTCAACGGCCAGTGCCATCAGGACGGTCTGCGTCAGGTGCCGTTCCTGGGGGGACAAATAGAGGAATTCGGGACCGGTCAAGGGGAGGCCAGACGAACTCGCCAGACTGCTTAAACGGTTGATCCGTGCGCATGGGTTAAACGATGACGCTTGGGCGAAGGCCATCTCGTCTCAGTACTTCGTCTGCTTGATGGCTAGGCAGATGGGACAGACCAATCGTCCGGATTACGCAGGCCCAGCCCGAGATCGCCTGGGCGCGTCGCCGCGTCACCAGCTCGACCAATGCGCCGCCGCCTCGCCCGTGGCGTCGTCACCGGCGCCATCCCCGACGACCTCGCCCGCGAGGAGCAGGGCCGCGTCAGCCGGGAGCTGCGTCAAGCCGAGACAGTCGCCGCCACCGCTGAGATCGTCTACGCCACATCGAGGGCAACCTCACCAGCGCCCTGCAATTGCTCGGCCGCTGCGACGAGATCCACCGCCTCGGTGGCCCCCGCACCCGACGCCTGGCCAACCAGTTCTTCTTCGAGCGCCTGCTCATCGACGAGGAGGCAGTCATAGGCGCCGTCTACGCTCAGCCCTGGGCAACCGCGGTCGCCGAGGACTTCCAGCGCCAGATGTACCGACGCGCAAAGAACCCCGACCATGATCTTTTAGGCCGAGGTTCGAAAAGCTCTCTTTGGTGCCCCTGATCGGACAGCTTTCGAATCGGCAATTCGGGCAAACGGCGCAGGAGCTGCTCGCGGGGCTTGGGTAGTGGCTGACGTGACGACGCCTGAGCGAACGTGCCAGTGTGGCTGCGGTCAGCCGGGGCGCCTTCTGCGACACCGGCGGCACCTCCAACCACCCACGAAACGAGACTGAGGTGCGGCGCGAGAGGTTCGCTTCGGTGCCGTTCAGGCGCCGGAGGGGTGGCCGTTGGCGGAGTGGAGTTGGCGTTGCAGTGCGTCGATCTTGCGACGCAGTGCCCGAGCGTCGTCCTCGTTGACGGTTGCCGAGATGGACAGGGCTTCCTTCGTCCAGCGCGTAGCTTCTCGTGGCTCGCCTCGCTCGTAGGACAACTCACCGAGGCAGACCAGTGCTTGGGCGGCCCCCAATGCATCGCCTACCTCCCGGTAGGCCGATAGCGCCAGTTGGTAGGACCGATGCGAACGGGAGTACTGCTGGCACCGGCGGTACAGCTCGCCGAGGTCCGTCAGGATCTCCGCCTCCTGTTGCAGGTCCTTGACCCGACGGCGCATCTCCAGGGCGAGACGCTGACATCGGATAGCCTCCGGGATGTTGCCGAGCGCCAACCGCGCTTTCCCGAGGTTGTTCAGGCACACGCTCTGCCCGTCCTCATCCCCGCGCTCGCGGCACAGCTCATAATCCCGCTCGTAGTGCTCGACCGCTCGCTCGTAGTTGCCAGCGAGTCGATAGGTCTCACCGAGGTTGTGGAGCGTCACGCTAGCGCCGACCTGGTCGCCGGCTTTCTGCCTTAGTGCGAGCGCTTGCTCCAGGCAGTTCGTCGCCTCGTCGTACTCCTCGAGATGCGCGTACGTTATCCCCAAGCCGTTGAGCACCCAGGCCCTCCCGTAGTCGCTGCCCGCCATGTGCGCGGCTTCGAGCGTGATGCGGAGGGTGCGCAGATACTCGCCCCAACCCTTGTTCAGGTTGTAGTAGCTGGACAGCGGTATGGACAGCGGCCAGATGATGTCATGGGCACCGCGCTCGGCACCGAGCTCGATGGCAGCCGCGATGTTGCGATGCTCGACCGAGAACCACTCCAGCGCCTCGTGATAGGTCTGGAACAGTGACTCGTCTGCCTCTGTCGCCAACAGCATGCTCCGGCGTAGGGGTGCGATCATCTGGCTGGCGGCGTTGGCGGTGCGCAGGAACCAGCCGAGCAGGCGGGAGACAGCGGCCTGGTGACCCGCCGGAGACTCGTCACGGTCGAGGCACTCCCGTGCGAAGATGCGCAACAGGTCATGCATCCGGTAGCGATTCGGCTGGTACTCCTGCACGAGGTGCGCCGCCAACAAGGCACGCAGTAGCACGCGGGCCGCGGTTCGCTCGGTGCCGAGCAAGGCAGCGCACGCATCCAAGCCGATGTCGGGGCCGGCCGCGAGACTCAGTAGGCGAAACGTTCGCGCCGCATCGGGTGGCAGTGCACGGTACGACCACGAGAGAACGGCCCGGGTGCTGCTCTCCACCTCGCCGGCATCCAATGCGTCCAGCCGACACGTCTCTGCTGCCAACTCTTCGACCAGAGCGGCCAACGGAAGCGTCTGCTGCGTGGTCGCGCGGGCCGCCACGATGGCCAACCCGAGCGGCAGGCCCGCACAGCACCTGACCAGCGCGGTCACCGAATCGGTCTGAGTGGATACGGCCACGTTGCCGATGCGGGCAACGAGGAGGGCTCGGGCTTCCTCGTCCGGCAAGGTGTCCAGCTCTATCAGTTGAGCGCCTCGCACCTGAAGCCCGGTTAGCTGGGTTCGGCTGGTGACCAGCACGGTGCAGGTCGGGCTGCCGGGCAGCAGCGGAAGGACCTGGCGGATGTTCCGGGCATTGTCCAGCAGCACTAAGGTCCGCCTGCCGGAGAGAAGGCTTCGATACAACGCGGACTGGTCATCGACATCGGCCGGGATGTTCGCCGCGGGCACGCCCAGGGCTGTCAGGAACCCGCACACGGCGACCGACGGGGACACCGGGGTCTCGGCCGGCCCGAAGCCCTGCAGATCCACGTACAGCTGTCCGCCCGGAAACTCCTCCAGCTTCCCTTGCGCCCACCACAGGGCCAGCGACGTCTTCCCGATACCGGCGGCACCGGTGATGGAGAGCACCACCATCTGAGGAGAACCGCCGGCGCCGGTCTTCGTCAGTGCACCGTCCAGGGTCGCCAGGGCACCCGTCCTGCCGACGAAATCGCTCAGTACGGCCGGCAGCTGGCGAGGAACCGGTCTCGACTCCGGCCCCAGCGCTGGCACGTGCGCCGAGGGCTCGCGCTCGGAGCTGCGCTGATCCATCTCGGCCTGCCGTGCCACTCGCAGCAGCGACATGAGCTCCTCCGGCCGCTCCACCCGCAGCAGCCTGAGCACAGCGAGGAACGTGTCGTCAGATCGCGGCAACCGCCCGTGCCGGAGCCAGCCGCGGATTGTGGACGGCGAGATATCCACGTCGAGCTTCTCCTGAGCCCGGCGGGCGATCTCGTCAGCCGAAGGGTGCCCCGCCGCGGCCCAGATGGCCGCCAATCGGCGACTGAATCGACTGCCAGCGTCCATGCCCTTCCCCCGACTCGCATCCTCGCACCTGACTCCGACGGTCCGCGCACTGACTGGCCACTATCCCCCCAGAACCATCGCATGGCGAACGTCCGCGCGCGTGCCAGCGAGGTCGCCGCGACTTGCTGGGCCGATCAGCCGGCGATCGCACGCTTGGGTCGGCTCGGCGGATGCGGTCGAGCCGTCCGCGCCGAGCTATGGAGGAGCAGGCGCCATCACCGACGGATCCCTGTCGGTGATGCCTTCCCGATACCGGCCGCGCCGACGATGGAGAGCACTGCCATTTGACGAGAGCCATCGCGCCCGTTCTCGTCAGTGCGCCGTCCAGGGTCGCAAGGGCATCCGTCCTGCCGGCGAAATCGCTCAGCACGGCCGGCGACTGCCGAGGACCGGCCCTCCCGTTGGTCGGCTCGGCCGGGAACGCCTACGACCACGCGCTGGCCGCGACCGCGATCGGGCGCCTCGGGGCACGCACTACTAGCGGCCCTGCGATCGGCGTCGCGGACGTGGGCATGGCGAGCTTTGGTGCTGATGCACGACGAAAGGCCGGTCACACGCATGCCCGTGTGACCGGCCTTTCGTTGTCAGGTCAGCCTTGCAAGGTCAGTCGAAGATCGCTACGCCTGGTTGAGAGCCGAGCGGTCCCATGCCGCGGTTGAACGGTCCGACCCAGCTGCTGCCGTTCCAATACGCCTCGATGAGGTCGCCGTTCGTGCCAGTCCAGTACACGTACGTTGCATTGCTGGTGTCGACCCCGGCGGTTGGCGCCGACCCCATCGGCCCGAATCCCCGGTCGTACGGTCCGCTGAGCGCGCCGTTCGCGGCACCCTGAGCTTCGTAGAGGTCGCCGTTCGTGCCCTTCCAGAACACGTATGCGTAGCCGCCCGCGGTGACAGCGGCGGTTGGAGCCGACCCGAGCGGTCCCATGCCGCGGTTGAACGGCCCGACCCAGCTGCTGCCGTTCCAATACGCCTCGATGAGGTCGCCGTTCGTGCCCTTCCAGTACACGTAGGTCGCCTTGTTCCCGTCGACGCTCACGCTCGGTGCGGAACCCATCGGCCCCATGCCGCGGTCGTACGGTCCGCTGAGCGCGCCGTTCGCGGCACCCTGAGCTTCGTAGAGGTCGCCGTTCGTGCCCTTCCAGAACACGTATGCGTAGCCGCCCGCGGTGACAGCGGCGGTTGGAGCCGACCCGAGCGGTCCCATGCCGCGGTTGAACGGCCCGACCCAGCTG
>JBJMHZ010000051.1:0-24104 GCA_045807125.1 Frankiaceae bacterium | reverse complement strand
GCGCTCGCGGCGGCCGGCACCGCTGCCCGCGATGCCGGCCGGCACGGTGCGCCCGATGCCGGTCGGCACGGTGCGCCCGATGCCGCGGCCCGGCACGCCGGCGGGTCGCCGAACCGCGCGGTCCACGGCGAGCGGGCGCTCGTTCCGGCGACGGCCGACCGGGTCGAGGCCGCGCAGCGGCTGCTCGACGCGAGGGCGGCCGCCGTCCTGCACCACGACGCGGCCCGGCTCGTCGCCGGGGTCGATCCGGGCCAGCCCGAGCTGGTGGCGGGCCAGCGCCGCCTGGCGGGCGCGCTCGCCGGGGTGCCGCTGGCGTCGTGGCGCTACGTTGTCGACCCGATCTCGCCGGCCCCGCTGCCGGCCGCCCGGCAGCGGGCGCTCGGCCCCTCCGCGTGGCTGGCCGAGGTGACCCTGCACTACGCCCTGCGCGGCTTCGATCCGCGGCCGACGACCGAGCGCCTCTACTACACGTTCGCCCGCCGTGGCGGCGGCTGGTGGCTGGCTGGTGACGCGGACGGCTCGGCGGCGCACCTGCACGCCGCGCGCGAGCTCTGGGACTTCGGGCCGGTCGTCGCGGTCACCGGCGCCCGCAGCCTGGTGCTGGGGCACCCCGCCGGGCGCGACCGGCTCGCCACCGTCGCGGCCGAGGCCGACCGGGACGTGCCGCGGGTGACGTCGTTCTGGGGCCGGCGCGGCTGGTCGGACCGGGTCGTGGTGCTCGTGCCGGCCGACGACCGCGAGCTCGAGAGCCTCGTCGGCGGCCAGGACCTGAGCCAGATCGCCGCCGTCGCCACCTTCCAGGGCGACGCCGGTCCTGGCGACGCACTGCCGGGCGGCGACCGGGTCATCGTCAACCCGAGCGACTACGCCGACCTCGGCCGGCTGGGGCGGCGGGTGGTGCTCACCCACGAGATCATCCACGTCGCCACCCGCCCGGTCTCCGGCCCGGGGCTGCCCGAGTGGCTGGTCGAGGGCTTCGCCGACTACGTCGGCTTCCGCGGCACCGGCATCGCGGTGCGCGCGGCGGCCAGCGAGCTGGCGGCCGGCCGGCTGCCCGAGCGGCTGCCCACCGACCGGGCGTTCGACGGCTCCGCACCGCACCTGGCGGTCGCGTACGAGAAGGCCTGGCTCGCCTGCCGCTACGTCGCGCGGCGGTGGGGGGAGCGGGCGCTGATCTCGCTCTACCGCAGCGTCGGCACCAGCCGCGAGCCCGACGAGGGCACCGCCCTGCGCGCGGGGCTCGCCGGCGTCCTGCACGTCACGCTGCCGGACCTCACCGCCGGCTGGCGCGCCTACCTGCGCGCGGAGCTGAGGTGATCCTCCGGGCCGCCCGCCCGGCGACCGGCGACCCGCCGGCCGGCGGGGACGGCGCCGCCGGGCGGGCGGTGGCCGCCGCCGTGGCGGCGCTCGCGCTGCTCGCGGGCGGCCTCGCGCTGCTCATCGGCCTGACGACGCCCTGGTCGGTGCTCGGCGCGCCGGTGCCGGGCGGCGCGGTGCCGCCCGACCCGTCGCGCGACTTCACGGCGGCGCAGATCGCCAGGGAGCGGGCTTACCACGCGGCGGTCCACCCGCCCGCGTACCTCTCGCTGGGCATCGGCCTCGCCGTCGCGGCGCTGCTCGCGCTCACGCCAGCCGGGGCCGGGCTCGCCGGCCTCGCCCGCCGCCTCCTCGGCCGCGGCTGGAAGCGCGAGGTGACCGGCGCCGCGGTGGCGGTCGTCGGGCTCGCGCGGGCCTGCACGGTGCCGTTCGACGCGTGGGCGGAGGCCGTGCAGCGCCGCTACGGGCTGTCGACCCAGTCGTGGGCCGGCTGGGCGGCCGACCAGGCCAAGGGGCTCGGCATCGCGCTGGCCGTCACCGTGCCGCTGCTGCTGCTCTACTTCCTCCTTGCCCGCCGGCTGCCGCGCTGGTGGTGGGCGCCGCTGGCCGGGATCGGCGCCGCCTTCGTCCTCGCCGCGTCGTTCGCCTACCCGCTGGTCATCGAGCCGCTGTTCTCGAGCTTCCACCCGCTCCCGCCCGGGCCGCTGCGCACCTCGCTGCTCGACCTCGCCCACCAGGACGGGGTGCGGGTCGACGAGGTGCTCGTGGCCGACGCGTCGCGGCGGACCACGACGCTCAACGCGTACGTGTCGGGCTTCGGCGCGAGCCGGCGCATCGTGCTGTACGACACGCTGCTGTCCGAGCCCCCGCCGCAGATCCGGCTCATCGTGGCGCACGAGCTCGGGCACGTGCGGGGCGGCGACGTGCTGCACGGCACGCTCGAGGGCGCGATCGGCTTCGCGGCGGGAACATGCCTCGGCTTCCTGGTGCTGCGCTCGCGGCGGCGGCTGCTGCGGCGGGCCGGCGCCGGCTCGGCCCACGACCCGCGCGCGGTCGCGCTCGTGCTGGGCTTCGTCACGTGGGCGTCGTTCCTCGCGAGCCCGGTGCAGAACCTGGTGAGCCGGCACATCGAGGCGCGCGCCGACGTCCACTCGCTCGACCTCACCGGCGACACGGTCCCGTTCGTCCTCGCGCACCGCGACCTCGCCGTGCGCGGGCTCTCGACGCTCGACCCCAACCCGGTGCCGTACGCCCTGCTCTTCAACCACCCGACCGAGCCGGAGCGCATCGCGCTGGCCCGCGACTGGGCCCGCATCCACGGCCGTCCGGAGCCGCCGTCGCTGGTGCCGGCCAGGGGAGGCCACCGGTGACGCGCACGCTGGTCGTGACGAACGACTTCCCGCCGCGACCGGGTGGCATCCAGGCCTTCACCCACGAGCTGGTGCGGCGGCTGCCGCCCGACGACGTCGTCGTCCTCACCTCCGCGCGCAAGGGGTCGGCCGCGTTCGACGCGCGGCAGCCGTTCCGCGTGGTGCGGGTGCCGTACTACCCGATGGTGCCGACGCCCGACGTCGCGCGGCTCGCCCGGCGGCTGGTGCGCGAGCATCGCGCGGGCGCCGCATGGTTCGGCGCCGCCGCCCCGCTCGGCCTGCTGGCGCCGGCGCTGCGCGCGGCGGGCGTGCAGCGGGTGGTGGCGAGCACGCACGGGCACGAGGCGGCGTGGGCGGCGCTGCCGGGTGCCCGCGCGCTGCTGGGCCGGATCGCCGCCGGCAGCGACGCGCTCACCTACCTCGGCGCCTACACCAGGACCCGGCTGCTGCGGGCGGTGCCGCCGGGCACCCGGCTCGAGCGGCTGCCGCCGGGGGTCGACGTCGACGCGTTCCGCCCGGGCGTCGACGGCGCTGCCGCGCGCCGGCGGTACGGCCTGGCCGGGCGCCCGGTGGTGGTGTGCGTCTCGCGGCTGGTGCCGCGCAAGGGCCAGGACATGCTCGTCCGGGCGCTGCCGGAGGTGCAGCGGCGGGTGCCGGACGCGGCCCTGCTGGTCGTCGGCCACGGGCCGTACGCCGGTGCGCTGCGCCGGCTGGCCGCGCGGACCGGCGTCGAGGACGACGTCGTCATGACCGGCGAGGTGCCGTGGGGCGAGCTGCCCGGCCTGTTCGCGGCCGGCGACGTCTTCGCGATGCCGTGCCGCACCCGCAGGGGCGGCCTCGACGTCGAGGGCCTGGGGATCGTCTACCTGGAGGCGTCGGCCACCGGCCTGCCCGTGGTGGCCGGCCGATCGGGCGGCGCGCCCGACGCGGTGCTGGACGGCGAGACCGGCTACGTGGTGGACGGGACCGACGTGGCGGCCGTCGCGGACCGGGTCACCACGTTGCTCGCCGACCGGGAGCTGCGCGAGCGGATGGGCCGTGCGGGGCGGCAGTGGGTCGAGCGCGAGTGGCGCTGGGACGTCATGGCACAGCGGCTGTCGGCACTGCTCGGGGAGTGACCGGCACGGTCCGCGCGTCCGGCGCCTCCTGAGGGGTCGGCGCGACCTGCGCCACCGACGAGCGGAACCGCCGCAGGAACGGCTGCTCGATGAATCGGTAGCTCACATGGGCAGCGCCGAGCGTGACCGCGATCCAGGACCACACGCCCCAGGAGAGCCAGTGCCGCACGACGATGGCCGGCGTCCCGTAGAAGAAGAACGTGTTCCACAGGTAGGCGCTGTACGAGCGACGCCCGATCCATACCAGCGGGCGCCACGACAGCACCGACCGGACGAGGCCGTCACCGGCTCCCACGACGCCGGCGATGACGGCCGCCGTCAGCAGCGGCGTCAGCTGCAGGTCGGCGAGGAAGACCCCGTGCACGGGGCTGCCGAGCGCGAGCAGGGCGAGGAGCAGCACGAAGGCCGGGGCCGCGAGGACGGCGGTGCGGCGACCGGCCGCGACGCTGGTGCCGCCCGGCCGGTGCAGGAGCAGCGCCAGCAGGCAGCCGACGACTACCGCGTCGACTCGGGTGTCCGGGCCGAAGTAGACGCGCGAGGAGAACGCGGCGTCGAGGCCGCCCGCGATGACGACGCGCCATGCCGTGAGCGCGACGTAGCAGACGACGGTGGCCCTCACCAGGGTGCGGTGGTGCCGTGGGCTGCGCAGGCCGAGCAGGAACAGCGCCGGCCAGAGCAGGTAGAACTGCTCCTCCAGCGACAGCGACCACGACCACGACAGCACGTCGGTGATCTGCTGCCGGGCCAGCGCGGCCACGAAGTTCGACGTGTAGGTCAGCGTCGACACGATGCCGACGAGCGCCTGGTGCGGCGTCGACGCCCTCGGGTGCGTCATCGCGAGCAGGCCCCCGGCCGCGACCGCTACCACCAGAGCAGGAACGAGCCGCGCGGTGCGCCGGCGGTAGAAGCGCCGCAGGTCCACGCGGCCGGTCGCGGCACGCTCGTCGAGCAGCAGCGTGGTGATGAGGAAGCCGCTCAGGGTGAAGAACACCGCCACGCCGAGGTGCCCACCGCGCACCGAATGCTCGCTCGCGTGCCAACCCAGCACGCCGAGGATCGCGATGGCGCGGATGCCGTCGAGCGCGTCGACGCGGCCGATGCTGGGCGGTGCGCCGGAGGCCCCCTGACCGGGCGCGCTCATCGTGGCGGTTCGAGGAGCGTGAAGCCGCTGTCGTCGGCGATGACGACCCGCCAGCCGCGCTCCTTCAGCGCCTGCACGATCACTGCGTGCGCGTAGAGCACCGCGTGGGTGGGGCGCAGCTCGCGCAGCATGCCCTGCCAGTCGTCCCTCATGTCGAGAGTGGCGAGGTAGCGGTCGATGTAGGCACCGCCGTAGCGCTCAGCGCGGCCGTCCACCGCGACCTTGGTGCGCGGGCCTCCGAACTCGAGCAGCACGCCGCTCGCGTTGTAGCTGTTGAGCACCCTGTGCTCGCCGGGCTCGGCGGCGAGACGGGCAGCGATGCCCAGTGGCAGCGCCGAGCGGGGCAGCGGATCCTCGCTGACGAGCAGGGCGACCGGACCGAGGACGCAGAGCGCCGCAGCGGTCGCCGCCACGGTGGCGAGGACGACGCGCTCGGCCGGGCGGGGAGCGGTCAGCGGCCGCGTCCATGCGTCCGACAGGCGGTCGGCGCAGATCGGTGCGAGCAGGACCACCGCCGGCGGCAGCGAGCGGAAGGCGACCATCGCGAAGGCGAGCAGCGCAAGGACGTAGAGGACCTCGGAGCGCGGCACCCGCGTGCCGCTGCGGGCCCAGACGACGAGGAGGGGCACGGTGAGCGCCAGCAAACCGAAGGTCGTCTTGTCGGCGACCACGGTGGGCCCCCACTCGGCGATGAAGTGGGTCGAGCCCTTGAGGACGAACGGAAGGAGCAGCCCGCGCGGCCCCAACGGCGTCACGCAGCCGGCCAGAACGGCCACGAGCGCGAGCAGCGCGGGACGTCGTACGGACGGCAGCCCGGCACGGCCGCTGTCGAGCAACCGGCCCGCGGCCAGGAGCGCGAGGACGGTGGGCACCATCACCCATAGGCCATGCACGTTGGCCCACAGCACGGTGAGCGCCGCGACCACCCACAGCCGTGGGCCGGTGGAGCCGCGCAGCATCTCGCGCGCATGCCCGGCCAGCCAGGTGAGCAGGATGAGCGAGGCCAGCTGCGGTCGCTCCTGGATCGTCGCGCCGAGCCAGCCGACCGTCACGCAGAAGACGACGGACGCCGGCAGCAAGGCGCGGCCGGGGACGATGAGCCGGTAGAGCCGGTAGAAGAGCCAGGCCGTGAGCAGCACCCGCAGCCAGCTGATGCCTGACCATCCGGCGATGTCGTGCGCACCGGCGAGAACGACCTCGCTCAGCCACTCCGACGACGTCCAGTGCCCGTGGACCGGTGCGAACGACCAGGTAGTGCCGACGCCGAAGGCGCTGTGCCGGTGCAGGATCTCGTTGCCGAGCTTGACGTGCCACCACAGGTCGACGTCGCTCTCGGGCCCGGCGACGAGGACGAGGCTGATGGCGGTGACGAGGAGCATCACCACCTGCATCGGCTGCGTCGGCAGCCGGTCGGCCAACCAGCGAAGCGCCGACCGGCCCCGAGCCTCGTCGGCTGGGGCCGTTGTCGTGCTGGTGAGGGAGGCGACCATCGAGCCAGGTCAGCAGGTGGACGCGACGCCGGCCGCGATGCAGTCGGACGTGGTGGTGAACTGGTCCTTGGCCAAGCCTCCGAGGCCCACGACGACCGCCACGATGAGGGCGGCGATGGCGCTGAGGATCAGTCCGTACTCGACGGCGGTCGCGCCGCTGTCCACCGGTTGGTCGACCACGTGCTGGCTCATGTGCTTCCTCTTCGTCCTCGTGATGGAGCGCGCGATGGGATGGAACGAGCGGAGCCCCGGCGCGCCGGTGCGCACCGGGGCTCCGCCTCGAGCGTTGGCTGGGTCAGCAACCGCTGTTCTGGATACAGGTCGACGTGGTGTCGAAGGCACCAGAGACGAGCTGGCCGATGCCGAACACGACGGCGGCGATGACGGCGGCGATGGCCGCGACCATGAGGCCGTACTCCACCGCGGTGGCACCGCGGTCGCCGAAGCGGTCGGCGGCGTGGCTGGCGAGAACGGTGCGGATGTACGTGAGCATTGCGAGACCTCCAGGGCCCGGTGGGTAGGGGCGCCGAGCCCCCTCCGGCTCAGCAACGAAAGCGTGCCGGAGCCCGACGATCATCGGTATCCACTGCGCGTGCCGCAAGATTTGCGCTTGGGGAGGATTGACAATGCGGCGCGCGCTGCGATAGCGCCTCGCGCGCGGTCAGGCGCTCTCGCTGCCGGAGGTGATGAATCCCAGCCGCAGCGCCGTCATCAGCGCCTGGGCGCGGTTGGCGGCACCGAGCTTCTCGTACAGCTTGGAGATGTGCGTCTTGGCGGTCGACTCGCTGATGTAGAGCTGCCGGGCGATCTGCGCGACGGCCAGGCCGTCGGCGAGCAGCGCGAGCACTTCGCGCTCGCGCCCGCTCAGCTGCGGGCCGCTCGGCGCGATGCGGCGGCGCATGGCGCCGGCGAGGTCGGCGGCCGCGAACGACGTGGGAGAGCTCGCGGCGTGGCGCGCGGCTGCCACCACGTCGTCGGCCGACGCGGTCTTCGGGACGAAGGCGGACGCACCGGCGTCGAGCGCGCCGAACAGGTGCTCGTCGCCGCCGTACATCGACAGCACCACGAGGCCCATCGACGGGAACTGCGCCCGCAGCGCGCGCACCGCGTCGAGCCCGTTGCCGTCAGGGAGCCGCAGGTCCATCGTGACGACGTCAGGGCGCAGCACCGCGGCCTGCGCCAGCGCATGCTCTACGGAGGAGGCCTCGCCGACGACCTCGAACGCGGGATCGCGCTCGAAGGCGTAGCGCAGGCCTTGCCGGATGAGATCGTGATCGTCGACCAGCATGACCTTCACAGCCATGACGGTTCCCTTCCGGCCGCGACTCCGGCATCGTCGTCGGCTTCACCTTGACCGGATCCCAAGCGGAAGCGGACGCAGGTGCCGCGTGGCTCTCGCGTGGTCACCTCGATGGTGCCATGCACGCGCTCGGCGCGCTCCCGCATCACGTCGAGGCCGAAGCTGTCCTCCCTGCGCCGGCTCCGCATCTCCACGCCGTCGTCCTCGACGACGAGGCTGGCGAGCGGCGGCTCCACGACGAGCGTCACCCAGAGATTGGCCGCGGACGGGCGCTTGCGGGCGGCCGCGACGGCCTCCTGCGCGATGCGCAGGATCTCCTCCTCGATCCCCGTCGGCAGCCGCGTCGTGTGCTCGGAGAGGCTGAGATGCACGGTGAGACCGGAGTTGCGGCCGATGTTGCGCACGTGCTCGGACAGCGCGGCGCCCAGGCCGCCCGACCGGCTCACCTCGCTGCGCAGGTCGAAGATCGACAGCCGTAGCTCGCTGATGATGCGGGTCACCTCGCCGCGCAGCTCGCGCAGCGACTGCTGGAGGTCCCCGCGGCGGACCCCGGTGTCGCTCGCCAGGCCGTCCAGGATGTAACCGAGGTAGACGAGCTCCTGCGCGATGCCGTCGTGGATCTGCCTGGCCATGCGCTGCCGCTCCTCGGTCGTCGCGAGGTGGCGCACCTCGTCGAACAGCAGCGCGGTCTCGAGCCGGATCGCAGTGTCCTCGACGAGGGAGCGGCTCGCCGCCACCGCCATCGCCGGGTAGGCGCTCCTGGCCGTGGTCTCCATCGCGACGAGCCCGATGTTGCGATCGCCGTTGCGGAGCGGCATCACCAGCGCGGTGCCGTCGGTCCGGCCGGCCCCGCCCCTCGTCAGCAGCTCGTCGAGCAGGACGGTGCGCGCATCGTGCCAGGCGGCGCTGAACGCCGACTCCTCGGTGAGGGTCGCCTCCCATTGCAGCGACGTGGTGCCCTGCACCGACAGTGGTACGAGGCGGTTGCTGGACGACGGAACGAAGACGCAGGCGCGGTCGAACGGCAGCAGGTCCTTCAGCGACGTCAGCAGTCCGTCGGCGATGGTGATCGGGTCGAGGCCGCCAGGCAGGCGGCGGGCGACGGTCCGCAGCTGCACCAGCAGGCGCGACGCGGCGGCGTAGGAATCGTTCGGGTCCGGCACCCTCACCTGGGTCAGCCGCCTGATCCAGGCGCCGAGCATGCCGACGGCTATCTCGAGCACGAGCCACTCGGTGACGCCGGCACCGGACATCCGCCACGAGATGCTCGGGTTGGCGACGAAGTGCCCGACGAGCAGGGCCATGGCCGCCCAGCCGGGCGGGGTCAGCGCGCCGCCGGCGCCGGCCGCGAGGCCGCCGGCGAAGGCAGGGGCGAGCAGGTAGGGCTGCAGCGGGCTGTCCGGACCCCCGGTGCGCATGATGGCGACCGCCGTCACGACGGCCTCGACGATGCGCACCAGCGTCGCCGGGAGCGTCGCCTGGCGGAACCGCGACGCGACCGCTCCCACCGCGGCGACGGGCAGCAACCAGCTGAAGTGGCTCAGCGGCCCACCACGCAGCGCGAGCACCCCGGCGCAGAGGGCGAGCATGACCACGCGCACGGCATTCGCCGCTAATGCCGGATCTGCGACGACTGCCGGACTCAGGCGCGCCCTGATCCGTCTCACGGTCGGACGGTGCCATACGAGATCGACGGCGGCAATCAGATCGGCCTTTTCGCATGGGCGTGTCCGCGTGACGGACCAGCGTGTCGAGGTGCTGGAGCACGGCTTGGAGGCACGCGGGTCATGGTTGACTGGACCGGTGCCAAGCCTGTCAGGCGATGACGCGACGCTGGGCGCCGTGCTGGAGTCGGCCGACGGCGCCCTGCGCTCCGGGCGCGCGGCCGGTGCCCGCGCGTGGCGCACCGGCTTCCAGCCGCTCGACACCTATCTCGACGGCGGGCTGCGCAGTGGCCAGCTCATCCTGCTGGGCGGCGGCCAGGGCACCGGGAAGACGACGTTCGTGCTGCAGGTGCTCCGCAACGTCGTCGCGGCCGGCGGCACCGGCCTCTACTTCTCCTACGAGCACGACGCCGACGTGCTGCTCGAGCGCTTCCTCGCCCTGGAGGCGACGGAGGTGGCGGGCAACGCAGCGACGCCATTGCGCCGTCTGCGCGGCGTGCTGGAGCGGTCCGACGGCAGCGGCGGAGGGCTCGCCGAGCGGATGGCCGGGTTGCCAGGCGCGGTCGAGGCGGTGCAGGCCATCGCGTCGTACGGGCCGCGCCTGCACCTGCGCCGCTCGGACGCCGCCGGCACGTCGGTCGCGCTCATCGCCGACGAGGTCGCCACGCTGATCGCGACGGGCGAGCAGCCGGTCGTCGTCGTGGACTACCTGCAGAAGGTGCCCGTGCCGGGCAGCGCGCTGCCGGAGATCGAGCGGGTGACCCTCGTCGTCGAGGCGCTGAAGGACATGGCGCTCGCTGCCGGCGTGCCGGTCCTCGCGGTGGTCGCTGCCGACACCGAGGGGCTCGCGGCCGGACGGCGCACCCGCATCCAGCACCTGCGCGGTGCCGGGGCGCTGGCGTACGAGGCCGACGTGGTGCTGCTGCTGAACGACAAGTTCGACGTCGTCGCCCGTCACCACCTGGCCTACGACGTCCACGGCGCGCAGCGCTTCCACGACTGGGCCGTCGTCTCGCTGGAGAAGAACCGCAGCGGCCTCGACCGCATCGATGTCCAGTTCCGCAAGCAGTTCGAGCACGGCCGCTTCGACCCGGAGGGCAGCCTGGTCGAGGAGCAGCTGGTCGGCGACCGGCTGCACGCCGAGTGAGCAGGCCGGTGCCTGTCGGGCCCGGCTAGCCGTAGCCGTCGTCGAGATGGTCGGCGAGGGCGCGGGCGAGCGCGCGCACCTCGCAGGCGTCGCGCAGCGCGCGGGCGTGCCGGTCGACCTCGGTCACCGCCGCCCGCAGGTCGGCCTCCGCGAACGGCGCGTCGTCCCGCGCGGCCACCACGATGCCGCCGACGGCGGGGAGCGGCGCGGCGAGCAGGTGCCTGCGATGCGCGAGCGGCGCCCCGGCGAGCGGTTGCCTGACGACATCGGTGTCCTCGACGAGGAGCCCGTGACCGTTGACCGCCACGTGCTGGACGAGCCACGCGTCGTCGTGCAGCACGAGACGGGTCTCGAGCGGCCGGAGCGCGCGGCCGCCGACCACCCGCCACGCCTCGCCGTCGGGCACGAGGACCGCCGCCGCGGACGCGCCCACGAGGGTGACGACGCGGTCGGCGAGCGCGTCGGCGAGCGCGCCGATGGTCGGCAGCGACCCGGCGCCGTCGCGCACCCGGCGCACCGCGTGCATCAGCGGCGCCGGCTCGACCGCCGGATCGCTCGGAGCCGGCGGCCGGCCGCGGCCCCCGCCCCGCAGCCGCGAGAAGCGCTTGGCCGCCGGCGCGGTGACGTCGTGGCGCTCGGGGGCGGCCGGCAGGTCGGGACGGTCCGGTGCGGGCTCGCGGGGCGCCTCGGTGGCCGGCGGAGCCGGCGGGGCAACGGCCGCGGGTGGCGGCGCCGTGGCGGCAGGCGGATCGAAAGCGGCCGGCTCAGGAGGGTCGGGGGCCCGCTGCTCGGGCACGCACGCCCTCGCGACGACCCGCACGAGCCCGGGCAGCGTCATCGGGAGCGGCACCACGTGCAGGCGCTGGAGACCGGCCGCCTCGATGCTCGGCCAGCCGGGGCGGTCGCTCGACACGAGCACGATCTCGACGTCAGCCTGCGCCCGGCGCGCCCGCTCGACGGAGTCGAGCGCGAGCACCGGATCGTCCACGTCGAGGACGAGCACGGGGGCGGTGACGACCGCGCCCATCCACGCCTCGGTGTCCGACAGGCGCATGTCGGCGACGTCGTAGCCGGCAGAGATCAGCCCCATGCTCAGCGCCGGGTTCCCCGAGACCACGACGACGCGGGTCATAGCCGCGTGAACAACTGGCGCACGACGGTGATCGCGGCTGGGCCGATGACCACGATGAACAGCGAGGGCAGGATGCAGAAGATGAGCGGGAAGAGGATCTTGATGGGCACCTTCTGCGCCTTCTCCTCCGCCCGCTGGGAGCGCTTGATGCGCATCTCCTTCGCCTGCACGCGCAGGACGTTGGAGATGGGGATTCCGAAGCCGTCGGCCTGCACCATGGCGGTGACGAACGCGCGCAGGTCGGGCAGGCTGGAGCGCTCGCTGAGCGCGCGCAGGGCTGCCGTCCTGCCCACGCCGATCTGCATCTCCTGGAGCACCCGGAAGAACTCCTCGGCGAGCGGGCCCTCGGTGTTGCGGGCCACCTGCGCGAGCGCGGCGTCGAACGCGAGCCCGGCCTCGACCGAGATGGTCAGCAGGTCGATGGCGTCCGGCAGCTCGCGCTCCATGCGCTCGCGCCGATTCTCGGAGATCTGGTAGAGCGTCATGTTGGGCACGAAGAAGCCCAGGGCTCCGAGCGCGACGATCCCGAGGACGATGGCGAACGGCGTGCCCTTGAGCAGGTAGCCGGCACCGCCGCCGACGACGACGCCGGTGATGAGGCCGAGGCTCTTGAAGGCCAGCACCCGCTCGGGATCCCACTTCGGCGGGTTGCCAGCGAGGTCGAGCCGCTGGCGGAGGCGGGCGGCCTGGCCCTCCGGCCCGAAGCGCCCCGCGAGCCGGGCCAGCCACTTCAGGGTCGGGTCGACGACCCGCTCGCCGAACGGCTGGTCGATCTCCCTGCGCATCGAGACCGGAGCGGCGTGCAGGGCGCGGATCGCGGCCAGCGAGCGACCGACCTGGCGGCGCTCCTCCGAGAAGACGCCGATGGCGCCGATGCCGAGCACCAGTCCGGCGAAGACCGCGCCGAGACCGGCGAGCAGGGCGACATGCGGTGCCATCAGACCTCCACCTGGACGACCTTGTGCAACCAGAAGCCACCGATCGTGAGCGTCACCCCGAGGACGAGGAGCATGGCCCAGCCGAGCGGGTCGGTGTAGAGCAGCCTGACGTACTCCCGCCGCACCATGAACAGGTACAGGGCGAAGAGCACGGGCAGGCCGAACAGGATGTACGCGGAGAGCCTGCCCTCAGCCGACAGCACCCTCACCTGCCGGCGCAGCCGCTCGCGCTCCCGCAGCGTGGCGGACACGGTGGTGAGCAGCTCGGCGAGGTTGCCGCCGACCTCCCGCTGGATGCGAACCGCCATGACGACCCAGCCGAAGTCCTTGCTCTGCATCCGGTCGGCGACGCCCTCGAGAGCGTCCTCGAGCGGCACGCCGAGCCGCGCCTCCACGAGGGCCCGGTTGAACTCGCCGGCGACCGGCTCGCTGCCCTCGCGCACCACCGAGTCGACGGCCTGCGGGAGCGAGTAGCCCGCGCTGAGGCTCCCGGCCATGAGCTGGAGCGTGTCGGGGATGCGGGCGAGGAACGCCGCGGTGCGGCGCTGCTTGCGCACGCCGAGGAAGAGCCACGCGCCGATCCCGCCGATGACGAGGCCGAGCAGCGCCCCGATGAACGAGAGGCCGGACACCAGCAGGAGGAGCAGGCCGGAGCCGATGGTCACGCCCGCGTGGATCAGCACCCACTCGGCCGGTCGCATCGGCAGGCCGGCCGATTCCAGGCGCCGCTCCAGCCTCGCCTCGAGATCGTGCTTGGCGACGAGCCGCCCGGCCCATTCCATGGCCGACTGGGCGACCGCGCTCTCGCCGATGACCGTGGTCTCCTGCGCCTTGCGCGGCCGGCGCCCCGTGAGGGTGTAGATCGACAGGCGCCTGGCGAACCGGTTGGCCGACCGGTCCCGGTTGACCTGCCCGAGGGCGATCGCGACTAGTGCGACCAGCCCGAGGAAGAGCGCGCCCATGGCGGCGTAGAGGGCATGGCGGGACTGCAGGAAGCCGGTCCGCGCCTGCACCGGGATGGCGCCGAAGTCGGGCTGGCCGCCCGGCTGCACCGGCGCGCGCGCCAGGTGGACCGACGCGAAGTCGGACAGCAGCTGCTGGCCGGCGCGCGCGGTGACCTGGACGGTCGCCTGCTGGTCGGCGAGGTGGTTGGGCACCTGCACGGTCACCGCGATGTCGCCCGACACGTCGCGGGCCACCTGCTGGAAGGCGGCGGCGAGCTGGCTCGCGGCCTGCGCCTTGATGACGTGACCGCCGGCCGCGCCGGCGAGGTGGCTCAGCACGCCCGACTGCGCATCGCTCGTCTTGAACGCGACCGCGTCGAGGATCGGCTTGCTCTTGCGCAGAGTCGCCAGCGTCTGGTTCAGCGTCGCCTTGCTGGTCGTGTCGGCGCCGTCGCTCAGCAGCAGGATGGTGCGCGAGCCGGTGGTGCCGACCGTCGACGTGGCGAGCCGCAGCCCGTCGTACAGCGACGTCTCGCCGTGGGCCGTCAGCCGCGCGACGGCCTGGCGCACCGCGTCGCGGTCGGTCGTCGGCGCGACGGCGACCGTCGCCTTGTCGGAGAACGCGACGAGGCCGACGCGGACGTCGGCAGGCACCGCCGACAGGAACGAGGTCGCCGCCGACTTGGCGCCGGTGATGCCGGCTCCGCTCATGCTGCCGCTGGTGTCGATGAGCAGCACCGCGGTGCGGTCCACCGGCGCGGCGGCCTGGGCGGTCGGATCCTCGGCGGTCGCCTTGACGTCCTCGCCGTCGATCTGCACCCGTACGCTGGACGGGTCGACGTGCACGCCGTCGGGCAGGCCGGTCACCCCGAGGACGAGGCGCACCTCCCCGTACGACGCGTTGATCTGCGCGATGTGGCCCTCCGTCGCGGCGCCGGCCGGGGCAGCCGCCGAGACGACGACGGCACCGGCGAGGGCTCCGCTCATGACGAGGCCGAGGCCCAGCCTGCCCAGCTTGCGATTCACCGTCATCACCTCTGGAGCATCTTCTCGAAGGCGAAGATGCGCGGGTCGACCTCGATGCCAGCGGTCGTGAGCTTCTCCAGGAACGTGGGGCGCAGGCCGGTCGACTTGAGCGAGCCGAGGTAGCGGCCGGCCAGGTCGACGCCGGAGCCGTAGTCGAACATGAAGAGGTCCTGCAACGTGATGACCTCGCCCTCCATGCCGACGACCTCGGTGATGTGCGTGATGCGCCGCGAGCCGTCCTTCAGCCGGGACTGGTGGACGATGAGGTCGACCGCGCCGGCCACCTGCTCGCGGATCGCCCGCACCGGCAGGTCGTAGCCGGCCATCAGCACCATCGTCTCGACGCGGGAGAGCACGTCCCTCGGCGAGTTCGCGTGCACGGTGCAGATCGAGCCGTCATGGCCGGTGTTCATGGCCTGGAGCATGTCGAGCGCCGCGGCGTCGCGGACCTCGCCGACGACGATGCGGTCCGGACGCATGCGGAGGGCGTTGCGCACCAGGTCGCGGATGCGCACCTCGCCGCGTCCCTCGATGTTCGCCGGGCGCGACTCCAGCCGCAGCACATGCTCCTGGTGGAGCTGGAGCTCGGCGGCGTCCTCGATCGTGACGATGCGCTCATCGGACGGGATGAAGCCGGACAGCACGTTGAGCGTCGTCGTCTTGCCGGCGCCCGTGCCGCCCGACACCAGGATGTTCAGGTGACCCTTCACGCAGGCGGCCAGGAAGTCGGCGGCCGCCCGCGTGAACGTGCCGAAGCCGACGAGGTCGTCGACCTCGTACGGGTCGGTGGCGAACTTGCGGATGGTGAGCAGCGAGCCGTCGACGGCGAGCGGCGGGACCACCGCGTTGACCCGGCTGCCGTCGGGGAGGCGGGCGTCGACCATCGGGCTCGACTCGTCGACCCGGCGGCCGACCTTGCCCACGATCTTGTCGATGGTGCGGCGCAGGTGGTTCTCGTCGACGAAGTGCCCGTCCACGCGGTGCAGCCGGCCGTCGCGCTCGATCCAGATGTCGTACGGGCCGTTGACCATGACCTCGGTGATGTCGGCGTCCCGCAGGAATGGCTCCAGCGGGCCGTACCCGAGGATGTCGTCGGCGACCTCCTGGGCCACCCGGGTGCGGTCGGCGACGGTGAGCGGCGTCTCCTCGTTGGCGAGCACCTCCTGAAGCGTCTGGCGCACCCTGGTCTCCAGCTCGGACGCGGTCATGTGCGCGTCGTAGAGCTTGGGGCCGAGGGTGCCGAGCAGCGCCTGGTGCACCTGCCGCTTCAGGTCGGCGAAGGGGTCGGCGTTGCGCCGCTGCCGTGGAAGCACGGAGCGGACCGCCGTGATGGCGTCCCCTGACGTGTCGACCCGCGCGCTGCGGGCCTGGGCCAGCCGATCGGCCAGGCTCATGATGCTCTCGCCTTCCTGCGGCGCAGGCTGCGCCGGTCGGTCCGTAGGTGAGCCGGAACAGCGGCACCGGCCGTGACCGCGGCACCGGCCGCGGCGCACTGCTCGGCGAAGCGGCGCACCGCCACGCTCACCGCGTGCTTGGGGTCGTCCAGGACGATGGGGACGCCGCGGTTGATCGACGCCGGGACGTCGCGCGACGACGGGATCTGCGCGGTGATGGATGTCTGGAGCGTCTTCTCGACCTCGGACAGTGCCAGCCCGACCTTGGAGTCGGCGCGGTTGAGGACGACGCGCGAGCGCTCGCGCGGGTAGTTCAGCAGGTCGAGCGTCTCCAGCGTGAGCTTGAGGTTCTTCAGCGCCGGGATGTCGAGGGTCGCGATGAGCGCCACCATGTCGCTCTGGTCGAACGCGGCCAGCACGTGGTCGGTGAAGGCCGGAGGCGTGTCGACGATGACGAAGTCGAACATCCGCTTCAGCACCTGCAGCACCGCCGTCACGGTCGCCGCCGGGATGCTCTCCGCCATGCCGGGCTCCACCGGTGCGACCAGCGTCGTAAGGCCTGGGGAGTGCGGCGTGAGCAGGGCGCTGACGGCCTGCGCGTCGGGCGCGTCGCCGAGGGTCACCGTGTCGGCCAGGGTGTGCGCCGGGAAGAGCTGCAGCGCGATCGCGACGTCGCCGAACGCGAGGTCGAGGTCGACGATGCACACCTCGCGGCGGCCCTTGTCGGCGAGCGCGGCGCCGAGGTTGGTCGCCAGCGTCGTCTTGCCGCAGCCGCCCTTGGCCGAGAAGACGGTGACCAGCGTGCCGAGCTTCTCGTCGGTGGGGTCAGGCGCCCCTGAGCGCTCCCTCATCTGCCTGGCGAGCGCGAGCACCCGTCGCAGCGCGTCCGCCGCGGCGGCGAGGTCGCGATCGGCGACCACCTCGCGCACGCCGGCCCGGAGGGCATCGGCGAGCAGCGCGGTGTCGACCCGCCGCCGGATCAGCACCACGCCGAGCGTCGGCCGGACGATGCGCAGCGTCTCGGCCAGCCGGAAAGCGGCGTCGGCGTCGACGGTGGGGCCGGCGACGATCGCATCGACGTCCGGGTGCAGGTCGAGGTGACGGCGCACGGCCTCGATGCCCAGCACGATCTCGGCGGTCGGGTCGAGCGCCTGCTGCAGGGTCTGGGCAGTCGTCGGGTCGTTGTCGACGATCAGCGTCATGGTGGGATCCGTCCTCGTCAGCCGAACCGGCTCTAGCCGAACAGTGGCGTGCCGAACATGTTGTTCAGCGTGGTCGGGCCGGTGGGGCCGACCTGCGAGCCGCTGTTGCGGAGCGCGAAGTAGAGCGCGTTCGAGTGGTTCGTCGCGAGCACCAGCCGCTGTGCCTGCGCCTGGTTGACGGCGACGGTAAGGATGGCCTGCGAGATCTGCTGGTTGGTGGTCTGCCCGGTCTTGTTGTCGGTGGTGGTCGACGTCGTCTGCGTCGTCGGACCCACGGCGAGCACCAGCACGTCCGGCAGCAGGAGCCGGGCGAGGTCGGGGTACTTCTTGCCGGTCACCACGTCGACGGGGGAGAGGTCGACGAAGATGGACACGTGCGAGCCCGGTTGGACGAAGCCGGCCACCCGACCGGGGTCGGTGAGCTGCACGCTCATCGCGACGTCGCCCTTCGGGATGGAGAGCGCGTCGGTCGTCGGCGCCTGCGCACCGAACAGCTGCGCGAGCACCTGCTGGCCCGGGTAGATCGCGGTCAGGGCCAGCTGGTTCTCGATCGGCGTGATGTCCGCGAGCGCCCCGCTCGCGACGGCCGTCTTCGGCACTTCCTTCAGCTCGAGCGCGCCCTGTGCCTGCGCGTCGGAGGCCTTGGTGCCCGACGCGATGAGCTTCTTGGCGACGAGGATCTTCACGGGGTTCTGGCCGGCCAGCGCCCGGTCGTTCACGCCATTGACGTAGACGAAGACGAGCGTGGTGCCGAAGGCCGCGACGATGATGGCCGCGATCAGGAGGAGTAGTCGACGTCCCACGGTTCTTCCTTCGTTCGATGCGGTCAGTGACGCAGGGCCGGATGGCTGGAAGCGGCGGTACGGATGACGGTCGCGCTAGCGGATCAGCGTGGATGTGGGCGGGAAGATGTTGGGCACCTCGCGGGTGGCGTCGGGTTGCAGGATGAGCTGGCCGCCACCCGTCACCCACAGCCGCTTGGCGATGAACTGGGCCTTCTTCTGGTCGCCGGTGGGCGAGCCACTGATCTTGAACTTGTCGCTGGGCACGAAGTACGCGCCCTCGAGGTGGATGTAGGCCTGCCCGCTGAGCTGGTCGGGCTTGGTCTCGGTGTTGCTCGGCGCGTACTCGGTCCAGAGGTCGAGGTCCTCGAAGCACGCTGCCGAGGGGAACGTGGAGCCCCCGCCGGGCACGCAGCTGGTGGCCGCGTGCGGCGAAGCGGCGTGCGTGCCGTACGGGGCTGTCCACTGCAGGTTGCCGCCGCCTGCGACGGTCATCTGGTCGACCACGTAGATCATGGTCTGCGGGGCAAGGAAGTTGGCGTTGGAGCCGACGTTGAGCTGGCCGCCGACGTAGATCGGGTAGCCGTCGTTTGCCTGGATCGGGACGGCGGTCGCGGTGGAGCAGAAGGTCGAGAGGCCGGCCGTGGTGGTGACGGTCGACGGCGCGTTGAGCACCAGGCAGTTGCCGTTGCTGCCCACGTTGACGTCGCCCTTGAAGACGACGACCCCGCCCTTGAACGCCGTCTGCGTGCTGACCTTGAAGCCGTTGTTGCCGGTGCAGTTGACGTAGTAGTTGCCGGCCGGGAAGACCTTCGGCGCGGACTGCGTGCAGCCCTGGCCGTTGATGACCGTCCAGCCGGCCGGCGGGTTGGACTGGACGGCGGTCGCGGCCGCGGTCAGCTGGTCGATGTAGGCGCTCGTAGGGGTGGCGCTGGTGCAGCCGTTCGCCGCCTTGCAGTTGTACTTGTTGTCGAAGGCGGTGCGGCCGACGAGGGCGGGCTGCAGGGTCGGCACCGGGCACAGCTGCGCGCCGGTGGGCGGCGAGCCGGCGACGCAACCGGTCGTCTGCGCCGGCAGGTAGGCGGTCGAGAAGTTGCCGGCCGTCTCGGCCCAGCTGTAGATGCGCCCGGGCGTCGACGCCCCGTTCAGGCTGCCGCTCCACGCGTAGAGGTGCGAGTTGTTGCTGGCGTCGTAGACGGTGCTGTTGCCGTTGCAGGCCACGTCGGCGGCGGAGCCATTGGGGTTGCGGCCCGAGCCGTCGGAGTCGGCGGCGATGATGCCCGGGCCTCCGTCGAGCGCGGTCTTGACGTCGACGAGGGCGCCGCCATCGACCTTCAGCGCCTCGCACGAGCCGCGGTCCAGCACCACCAGCGGCGCGATCTGGGCGCCGAAGCTCGTGTCGACGATCGACAGCGCGACGCTGGTGCCGCTCGTCGAGCCGGAGTTGCTCTGGCTGCCGGAGCCCAGCACGTTGAAGACCGATGCGAGCTGGAACGGGCTGCTCCTCGACACCTGCACGGCCACCCGGCTGCACGGCTTGCCGTCGACGATGACGGTGCCGCGCATCTGGACGGTGGTCTGGGTCACGGTCGCCGGCCGGTTGTCGGGGGTGGTCATCATCGCGTCCGCATCGGGCACCGGCCAGGTGACCTGCACCGTGTACGGCCCCGAGGTCGCGGACGCGCTGGACGACGTCACGCCGGTGCAGGTGGTGGCGGCGACGGGGAAGGTCCCGCAGCTGGTGACGAGCGGCTGCGCGAGGTTGGCGAAGGCGGCCTTCATCGCGATCGTGCAGGCCTGCCGTGGGCCGAAGGCGAGCCCGAAAGCGCCTGCCGATGCGCCCGCGTCGGCCGATGCGCGCTCCACCCGCCGGTCGGAGCGCATCGTCGAGATGTCGACGACGAGCGCCGCGATGCCGATCAGCGCGATCATCAGCACCGCGTAGAGAATGGCGAACGCGCCACGGTCATCATCGTGTCCGTGGCGCCGGCGGGCGAGGGTCGGCCTCACGTCGTCGGCCGTTCGTACCGGTAGACGGTCGCGCTGCGGAACGTCACCTTGGGCCCGCTCGAGAAGATCAGCAGGTTCCACCTCGCGTCGCCCTGCGCGTAGACCTGCACCCGCGGGTAACCGGCGTTGGTGCCGAGGCCGTCCGCGTAGCACGCGCCACCATTGGCGGCCGGGAGCGATGCGACGCCGCGGGACACCCGGGTCACGGTGCCGGCGGCGGTGATGTAGGCGGCGCAGACCACCTGGCTGGCGTCCGTGGTGTCGAGGGTGGCGCTCGGGGCGGTCCCGACGAACTTCAGGTCGCCGGCCTCGCTGGCGTTGCGCACGAGGCTGTCGAGCACGGTGTTGAGGTAGCTGTTGAGGTTGGCCTCGACGCTGTTGCCGCTGCTGTCGACGTAGGTCGCCGCGTAGCGGCCGCTCTCGCGGACGTCCTGGGTGAGACCGATCTTGTGGAAGTAGGCGAGCCCGGCCGAGATCAGGCCGAAGACGAGCGTCAGGAACACGGGGAGGATCAGCGCGAACTCGACCGCCGCCGCGCCGCCGTCACCCCGCTGCCACCTGGCCCTCAACGGATGGTCCTCCCGCTCGCGCCGCCACCTGGCACATGTCGGCGCCGGGGATCCCGGGCCTTCCACGAGTCTGGACAAGCCGGGACAGCGCGGCATCGGACGCGCAGCCCGTAACTTCGGCACCCGCGACCGATTGACTGGCGCGACCGCTCTGTGCTAGCGCGCTGCCAGCGAGCGGTCACCGCGCGTGCAGCGCCTCGGCCTCGTCGGCCCTGGCGTCGAGGGCGGCGACCCGGCGGCCCTTCAGCGTTGGGTGGTGGGTCTCGCTACCGCCCACCTGCGAGCCCCCTTCGGAAAGCCGCTCGAACCTGGGTCCGGCCCGGTAGTGTCATCGCGATGCGAGACGGGGCCAGCCGATGAGGACGCTCCTGCTCGCCGTCATCCCGTACCTGTTGACGAGGGTCGTCATGGCCCTGCCGGGCGGAGAACGCCCTCGCGGCTGCCGGCCCGCTAGCCGGTCCTCACGCGCACGTCACCGATGGGCTTGCCGAGCTGGTGTCGACGCTCGTGTGGGCCTACACCGAGCGCGGTGACCTGTTCCGCGCGCAGCAGCTCATCGACTCCCTCGTCGCTGCGGTCGAGGCGAGCGCACCAACGGTGATCTTGTCCGCCCACCCCCCGGGCACGTGCCCGTACGGTGTCCGGCCTGCCCGCGCGATGTCCGCGTTCGGCGCTCGTCGTCGGTTGAGTCACAGAGGGGCCACACGGTCGGCGTCCTCGCATCTCAGGGACCAGGCGGCCAGCGACTCCGGCGCCATGAGCCACAACGCGAACACAATCGCGCCGTCGCGGCCGTGAGGAAGACACGCGGCGCGTCCCGATAGCGGTCTAAGGCGAACAGGTGTCGTAGGTGGACCGCCTGCGGCACGGTGGTCATCGGGACTGCCCCCGTTTCGGTTGACTCCGCGGGTGGGGGTCAGGCCGCGTGAGCGGTTCGTAGGAGCGTTTCGAGCTCTATCGGGGTGAGGCGCCCGAGGCGGTCTTGGCGGCGGCGGCGGTGGTAGGTGCGCTCGATCCAGGTGACGATGGCCAGGCGGAGCGCGTCTCGGGTCGGCCAGCGGCGTCGGTCGAGGACGTTCTTCTGCAGCAGGGCGAAGAACGACTCCATCGCGGCGTTGTCGGCGCAGGCGCCGACGCGGCCCATCGAGCCTCGCAGCTGGTGGGCGCGCAGCGCCCGGACGAAGGCGTGGGAGCCGAACTGGCTGGGTTCAACCGGTCGTTGCAACACCTGCTTGGTGGAGCAACCGTAGCTGCTCGTCGAGTACCTCGGCGGGTGTCTTCCAGCTGAGGACCTTGCGGGGTCTGCTGTTGACGGCGGCCTGGACGGCGAGGAGGTCGTCGCGGGTCCAGCGGGACAGGTCGGTTCCCTTCGGGAAGTACTGGCGGAGCAGGCCGTTGGTGTTCTCGTTCGTGCCGCGCTGCCAAGGGGAGTGCGGGTCGGCGAAGTAGACGGCGATGCCGGTGTCGACCTTGAACTGGGCGTGTGCGGAGAGCTCCTTGCCGCGGTCCCAGGTCAGCGATCGCAGCAGCTCGTCCGGCATCGTCGTCATCGTTGTTTGCAGGGCGTCCTTCATGGCGATGGCGCCGTAACCGCCGAGGGCAGGCCCGTTCTTGACCGGCGGGGCGGTGCCGTAGCCCTCCAGGCGGGGCAGGTGGACGAGCAGGGTGTAGCGGCTGGTGCGCTCGACGATGGTGCCGATAGCGGACCGGTTCAGCCCGATCATGAGGTCGCCCTCCCAGTGGCCGGGGACGGCCCGGTCCTCGGCCTCGGCTGGCCGCTCGCTGAGAACGACGTCCGCGGTGACGTGCCCCTGGGGCTTGGTGCGTGCGCGTTCCCGCGGCTTGCGTAACGCGCGTCCGGTGCGCAGGCAGGCCACCAGCTCGCGCTTGAGGGCGCCGCGTCCTTCGATGTAGAGCGCCTGGTAGATCGCCTCGTGGCTGATGCGCATGTCCTCATCGTCGGGGAAGTCGACGACGAGCCGTTGGGAGATCTGCTCAGGGCTCCACGCCGTCGCCCAGCGCCGGTCCGCCCGGTGCGGCTTGTTCAGCCCCTTCCAGCTCGTCGCCGGCCCCGCCACGACGGTGCCGTCGGGACGTTGCAGCTGCCCGCTGAGCCGCGTCTGGACGTACTCGTTCAACCGCGGGTTGGTCACGAGCTTCGCCGGCTTGGGGCGTCGGGCCGCGGTCTGTGCCTTCCACTGCGCGACCGTCGCCCGGTACTCCGGTCTGCCGCCGCGGGTCGCGGCGTTGCGCCGCAGCTCACGCGAGATCGTCCCCGCGTCGCGCTTGAGTTCGCGGGCGATCGCGCGGACGCCCAAGCCCTGCGCCTTCAGCAGAGCGAGTTCTTCGCGCTCGTGAAACGACAAGTAGCGGCCGGTCGGCTCGGCCAAGCCCAACGGCGGCATGCCGCCAGCGTGACGAAACCAGCGAGACCCGACCGGCACAGACACGCCGACCTCGATCGCCGCGTCCTCGCTGCGCTTGCCCTTCGCGATCAGGCGCCAGAACTCCCGCTCGACATGCCTCGCCGGGATCGGTCGCCCCGGTGACCGCATCGCTGGCCGAAGCGCCCGATCCGCCTGCTGCTGCCGTCGCGCCACCCAACACCTCCGCGATCACGAGGTGTTGCGACGACCGGTTGAATCCGCCCTGGCTGCCGCGGTCGGAGTGCACCACGGTGTGGGCCGGGTGGCGCAGGGCGATCGCGTTGCGCAGCGCGGTGACGGCGAGCTGGGAGGTCATGCGGGCGTGCATGGAGTAGCCGACGATGCGGTTGGAGCAGGCGTCCTTCACCGCGCACAGGTAGAGCTTGCCCTCGCCGGTGGGGTGCTCGGTGATGTCGGTCAGCCACGGCTGGTTCGGCCGCTCGGCGCTGAGCCGCCGTTCGACCAGGTCGTCGTGCACCGGCGGGCCGGGCGTGCGGTGGACGCCGCGGCGGCGGGAGTGCGCCGAGAAGACCCGCGCCGCGGTGCACAGCCGGTTCGCCCGGTTGCGCCCGGCGGGGATGCCCCGCTCGGCGAGGACGTCGGTGATGAACCGGTAGCCGAGCTCGGGGTCGTCGTGGTGGATGTCGAGCGCGGCGTTGGTCAGCTGCGCGTCGGCCCAGTCCCGGGCCGTCACCGGGTCGGCGCGCCACTGGTAGTACGCCTGCTTGGAGAAGCCCAGCACCCGGCAGGTCACCGCGACGGGGAACTGTCTACCTCCGATGGTCTCCGACATGTCGGACGAACTGGGCGCAAGTCTACGTTAACGCGGGAGGCAGTAACCCTGGGCATCTAAGCCGACACGCCGACGTGTTTCGCCAAAGAGGCGTCCACGGACGTGGTGTGCGATCGGCCCGTTGATCTGCGTGGCGTCGTGAGTTGAGACGGCCACCGCGTGATCCTCAACGAGATCTGTCGAAGGAACTCGAGCGAGGAGACCACGCGATGGCCGCACCGCCCAGTATCGACCTGTCCGGCTGGTTGTCCGAGCAGCTGGAGCAGGCGAGCCCTGACCTGTTGCGGGCGATGCTCGCCTCGTTCGTGGAGGCGTTGATGAGCGCCGACGCGGACGCGGTC
>JBJMHZ010000050.1:0-118615 GCA_045807125.1 Frankiaceae bacterium | reverse complement strand
CCCTGAGCTTCGTAGAGGTCGCCGTTCGTGCCCTTCCAGAACACGTATGCGTAGCCGCCCGCGGTGACAGCGGCGGTTGGAGCCGACCCGAGCGGTCCCATGCCGCGGTTGAACGGCCCGACCCAGCTGCTGCCGTTCCAATACGCCTCGATGAGGTCGCCGTTCGTGCCCTTCCAGTACACGTAGGTCGCCTTGTTCCCGTCGACGCCCACGCTCGGTGCGGAACCCATCGGCCCCATGCCGCGGTCGTACGGTCCGCTGAGCGCGCCGTTCGCGGCACCCTGAGCTTCGTAGAGGTCGCCGTTCGTGCCCTTCCAGAACACGTATCCGAGCGCCGGCAACTGCGGACCGCACGTCGCACCCGGTGATGAACTGTTGTGCGTTCCGGATGGTGCCGAGTTGATTGGTACGTATTGACCAGGATCGCGGACCTGTTGCGGAGCCGGCGGAGTTGATGGCAGGAAGCCACGGTAAGCGCCGTTTTGATATGTCGTCCACGGCGAGAACGAGTTCCCGGCGCCCCGATACTTCGCCACTGCTGCTTCCGCGTTGTTCCATGGGTCCAGTTGGCGATAGTCAACGCAGTACGTCGACTCGGAATCCCCTGGCGTGATTTGCCACAGCCCCCATCCCGTCAGTGAGTAGGGTTGACCCGCTTGAATGATGCCCGGCTGGTACGCGCTTTCGGCGCCGGTTATCGCGGCCGCTGTCGCGGCCTGTGCAGGCGGGCCTCCCGCGGCAATCCAAAAGCCTTCGATGCTCGCGAAACCGAGAGACCCGCTCGCCGCGGCGTCCGCGTCCTGAACTGGGATCGCCAGCACCGTCCCAATCGCCACGCAGGCGCTCAGCACGAGCATCTTCTTGTGCGTTGCCCAACCTCGCATGCCCCGCCTTCTGGACGCAACGTGCGTCGCCCTCGCTTCCCACGCGTTGCGTACGACGGCGAGCGCCGCCGTGCGGGCCACCATCAACCACTTGCTATGCTTCATGCTCGTCACCCTTCTACCGAGTCTTGATTCGCCAGCCGATGTCATCGCTTGACAAGTGGGATCTGTCGGTGCAGGAGCCTGCTCTTCAGAGCTCCGCACGGCGGACCGGCGCATCTACCGGGTCGGGCCCAAGGATGCGATCGCCGTCCCGATCGGCCCAGCGAGTCGCGGCGAGTCGCGGCGAGTCGCCAGCCACAGCCGGCAACAGCGGGAACTTGCTTGGAGCTGTCCACCCGCATCCGCCGGCGACCACGTTCGGATCGCCGCAGGGTTCGGCGTTTCCACCGCGAAGCTCATGCCAGATGAAACCGGCCGACCGGTGCCGACACTGCTACGGCGATCGTTGATGAAGGCGACTCACTACCGCTGACAGGTGAATCGGACAGCTTCGTGCATGCGCCAGCGCGACGCCTGTGCCAACCGCGAGGTGGAGGGTCGTATCGACCACGCCGCGCGGCACTGCGGACACGCTGCTCGCAGCCGCTGGTGCGAGTGGGCCGTCGGTCGGCGCGCGCGCTCATGGCTGCGTACGGGTGCTTGCGCGGACGGATAAGGATCCTGTGCTTCCGGGAGTTCGTTAGCTCACCAGTACCATGACCGGGCAGCGTGCCCCTGATTGGACAGCTTTCGAACCGACAATTCGGACAGACAGTGCGGGAGTTGCTTGATTCACGTGCGATCATGACGGACGCTGCGCGCCCCAATGGGATGTGTCGGTGTGGTTGCAATCAAGGGGCCCGGTCGCCGCGCAAGTTCGTGAACGGCGACCACTACAACCGCTGGCGGCATGAGCGACACTCAAGATCATAACGTCTGATGATCTTGCAGACAACAGCGCGGACCTGCTCTGGGGCTCGGTTATGCAGTGTGGATCGTCTGCAACGGCTACAGACGAGGAGCAGCGGCGCTGGCGTCGGCCAGGATACGATCTTGGTTCGCTGAGCTTCGGCACGCAAGGTCGCAGTGTCGCCGGACGCTGGCATCCTGTGCTGATGGCTCCCACGAATCGAAAGCGCCGGCAGCGGCGTCAGCATCACAACCGGACGTCCCGCGGGGGCAGGATCCCAGGGATGGTGCGCGTTGCCGGCCCTGACAAGCGGATGCCCGGCATGTTTGCCGTGCTCGACAAGATCATCCAAGCAACTCGCATCGCGGTGGCCGAGACAGAGGACGACGGGTCGGGGTTAGGGAGGTTCGATCGAGCTGTTCTCCACCGGGGGTTGAACATGCTCGAAGCCTCTCGGCCGTTGCTGGCGGGCGGGCACTGGGAGGTCGCCTCGTCGGCCGCGCGGCAGCTGTTCGAGCTGTTGGTCAACATGGAGTACCTCGGCGCCAAGCCCGATCGAGAGGAGGCCTGCCTGCGCTATCAGAAGTTCGGGCTCCTTCAGTTGGCGGAGCGGATTCGACGAGAGGTGGAATACGATCGGTCGACCGGTCGGCCCGTGGCTGAGGAACGACTGAGGCGTGCGACGGCCGTCTTGGCGAGCCCTTCGCTCGAGGAATTCCGTGGCAAGAACGGAAAGTGGAAGCCCAGTTGGTCCGGGCACAGCACGCGCTTCCTCGCTGAGCAGTCACCGTCGCCGATGCGAGTCAAGCAATACGAGCAGGTGTTCGTGACCTGGTCTGAGGAGACTCACGGCGCTCCGGTCGCGCTGCTGGACGCGATGATGCCTCATGATCCGGCGACGTGGGTCGACACCCAGACAGCCGATGACGACCGCGAGGTCGGCCAGATGATACTCATGCTGGTAACGCTCTACCTGGAACTGTGGCGCTCGCTGCCACACGCCCCAAAGCTGGACCTGGCGAAGCAGTTAGAGTGGACGACGGAATTGATGAACGAAGTCCGCGCGTCAGGTTCGGAGCCGCTCGGGTGACTGAGCCCGCAGTCTTGCAGTGCTGCCGCAGTTGAACCAGCATCATTTCACCACAATGGAATTGCCGAGAGAGGGGCCGTGGGGTCGCTCGAAGCGTCAATCCAGCTGCCCTTAGCCGAACGTGGCCCTAGCTCCAAGCGTAAGCCGTATCGATATTGCAGCTCCCTCATCCAAGCCACGAGCTTCGCGTGATCCTCTCGCTGGTCTATCCTCGTGGGCGATTTTTTCGCCTCTACAACGAGCAAGTTACCACCATGCCAGCCATCTACACCACGCTGGTGAACGATGAGGTCGGGATAAGCGGGACGGCGAGATGCTCCCCTTACGTCGAGAAGGTACTTGTATGTGACCTCGTCATGCTCAGGCGTAAGCATCCGGTTGTATTCCACGTCGATGGACCACTCCGATCCCCACGTCCGCACGTTCTCAGAAAGATATCTGGCGAAGTGACCAACCAAAGTCCTCTCGCCTGCGTCGAAGTGAAACAGCTGCGCGTCGTCCGTGTAGAGCGACTTCAGCGCGCACGCTACAGCGGTGTGAACCTCACTAGTTGCCGGAATCGCCATGGACCCAGGATTGCACAGTTGCCGCTCGATGTGGCGCGAGGGCAGCACAGCCGGGGGCTGGGCTGAGTCGGCCGGCTGTCGGTCCTCTCGGTGACCGTGCCGAAAGCTGGCGATCTTCGCCCTTGATCGAGCAAGCTCTGGTGAACTGGCCGGTCGGCACTGTCGCCCGCTTCTTGCCGATCCAGCAAGTGACGGGGAGACGTCGGCGCGGCACGATCTCCCGGAGACGCCGACACCGCAGCCCTGAGGCGAGTATGCCGACGACGCCATACTTCCCATTCGTGCGAGATGAGAGGGGTGGTACATGGCTATCACAGCATGCCGTCGTGGACAGCTCGTTCTGTGCAACCGCAACTGAGACCCGCTCATGCGCAGTCAGGGGCGGTCAGCGAACTGCTTGATCCTTTCGGCGGCATCCAAGACAGTGCTGACATCGCCGCCATAGTAAAAGTCTACTTCATTACGTCCGGCACGGGGCTTGGCTCCCGGCAGTCCTGCCGCCAAGTCCCGGAGATGAACGGAGGCCGCGACGAGAGCTGCGCTGTTCTGAAAGAGACTAACGGTGCGCTGGTTACCGGCGTAAACCCACCGGATGTACGTACTCTTGGCCGGGGTCGTCGGCTTCCAGCCGGAGGTCAACAATGAGTTGTAGACCTCACGCGGATCCGTGGAGCCGGAGTAACGCTCGAAACGGCGAAGCATTGCTCCTACCGCCTCCATGGCGTCCGGAACCACGCCGCTGCTGGCGAGAGTCTCCTCGAAAGCCTCAACCAGCTGCTCCTGCACCACCGTGTCGCCTTGCTGCATCACGCGCGTCAGGGTCTGGACAGCGAGCCGCTCGAGGTGGACCTCCTGGTCACCCACCCGAAGACGGGTCGGAACCATGGCTCCGGTTCCCATGAGCAGGAAGACAGCGCCAACGATGAGCAAGCCAGCGCTACCAAGCTCGTTGTCGCTGACGAACACCGCGACACCTCCAGCGCCCGCGCAGGCAACACCGATCGACGCAGCAACGAAGCGCTCTCGCCTACTCAACGGCTGACGTGGCGTCCCTGCACCTGACGGCGGCGTCCCGGTCAGCTCTCTTCCCGCCTCCACCTCACTCATGGCAGGAAGCGTGGCACCTGCATCGTCTGCCTGCTGTGGACTTGGTCAAAATCGTCTGCCTGCTGTGGACTTGGTCAAACGAGAAGCGACGACACTGCACTCGCGTGGTGGAGCTGCAGGTGCACGCTCTGAAGGGAGACCTCCGAACCTGCAGTTCGCGCGAACGCGGTGAAGACAGCTCTCTGCGGCACCCAGGCTGCGCTCAGGTTCGAGTTAGGGGCGTCGCGCACGACATCAAGATCATAATAGTTATCGATCTTGAGAACGACGGGGGCGGCACCGGTGTAGGTCCGTGCTGGCCGCCCACCGCGAACGATGACCCCTACAGACTGTTAGCCGATGCCCTGCCGAAGGGCCGGATGTCGTCTGGGCCTGTCGCTCAGGGCGTGTTCGTCCCGGGTGGGATACTGAGGCGTGCCGATCATTGCCCCGCCCCCCGATCGTTGGGACTTGCGCGGTTATCGCCTCGATGCTGGCGCGGTGCGACGTATTTGGGAGGAGCTTGACTCCGGCGAACAGCCGGCGGGTGGCTCGCCTCGCACGATCAAGCTCACCCTGCTCGACGGACGAACAATAGACGACGCAACCGTAGAAGATCTTCAGTCTCCCGATGTAGCGGCTTTCACGATGACAGGGTGGACGCGGTCATACACAGTGCTGTACGTGGACGTCAGGAAGGGGCAAGGTTATGTCCAGACGTATGGGACCGCGCCTACCGCGATAGTCCGTCATCTTGCACGTATAGATTTTTCATGGCGCACCCGCCTGTTGGACCTTAGGAATCCGTACCGCCTGGAGTTTCAGCCACTATCAAAGGAGCAGAGAGCAGCCCGCAGGCGTCAACGCATAACTGTTTGGTCTACGGTACTCGTCGCGCTTACTGGAGCCCTCACCGTTTTGATTACCATCCTTCGCTGACTGTGAGGGCCACGCTACCGATATGCCCGTACCGTCCTATGCTGAGGCATCAAGCACGAGTAGTTGCAGGCCGGCCTCGTTAGCTCGTCGGCGCGCCCGACGAGCTAATTCAGGGGAAATCACCGGCGCGGCAAGGATGTGTAGGTCGGCGCCTAGGCGAGCGGTGAGGGCCATATCGCGGTCCAGTTGCTCATTCGTGAACGCACCAGGGCGTGTCTTGACTTCGCCCGCGAAGATCTGGCCGGCGTGCACTCCTACCAGGTCAACCTCGGCCTTCGCGCCATCAGGAAAGGTGAGTTCGACGCCCGGCAGGACGGCTGTATCTGGATCGAGGGCCAGAAGGACGGCGGCGGCGATGACGTGGGGTACGGCACCCTGGTCGCTGGCTCGGTCCACGAACGTGTCGAGTCGGTAGTACATCTCTAGGCTAGGGCCGATAACGGTATAGGAAGCGGCAGCGCGGCAGCCTGGGCATCTGGCGGGACCGGTCACCGTGTCGAGCGGGACGAAGCTGCGGAGTCCGCAGCGAGGGCAGTTGGCCTCCAGGCCGCGCTCGGCCCACCCGATCTTGGCTAGTGTCTCGGCCGCCGAGGTGGCTTGGGCGCCGATGCTTCCGGCTAGGTCGCGTGTCGATCGGTAGCTCCGCGGCCCGCGATTTCCCCAGGCGTCCGATACCTGGCGGATGTCGGCATCGGTGAATCCCTCGGCTCGTAGCCTCTTTAGGTCCCGCACGAGGGCTCGTGACCGCGGCGTCGTAAGAGCCGTGACGCAGACGGCCAGCCCCGGGTGGCGAAGATCAGCGAGCGGAGGTTCTGCCTGCAAGCCCACCGCGAGCCGGCCCTTGTCCGATAGCTCGTGGGTGGAGGCGACGCTCCGGAGGTGGCCCGTCAGCACGTCGAGGAGCGGTGGCAGTCCGAGCTCGAATCGGTATTCAATGCGCGTGGGCACGCCCACCTGCAATGCAGCGTGGTACCAGTCCGCCGCTTGCAAGATTCCCTGGGCCGCCACTGATCGCCGGGGGTAAGGGCCGAAGGCCGCCGATCGCAACCGCAGCAACGCCCGACCACCGACACGGCGGAACCGCACCGGGGAGGCGAAGCGCAAGGAGCCGGCGCCCTGGTGAAAATGCGCCAACACTTCCGTGCCGGCACCGTACTCCCGATCGAAAAGTAGCCACGGCAGCACGTTCTGGTTCACCAGGTACGTGAAGGGAGCCTGCCGCACGGGAGCTGACCAGTTCTGTCCCGCATACATACCGCGCGAACTGGCCCGTAGCCCGAGGTGCGCTGCGAGTCGGTGCAGGTCGGCTTCATCGACGGTGTGACTGGCGAGGATCACGTCCGGCGAGAACTCCTCCGGACGCGCCAGCCTCGCCAGTACGGAGGGAACCAAGTCGGTCCAGGCCGACACGTCATCGATGGGGAGCAGCATCATCGGTGGACGGCCGCGCCCCACCGGCCGGAGGGCGCGAAGGTTCCAGAACGTGAGGCAATCGCGCAGCGAGCCGCGAGTCGCCCACAGCAGGGTCGGGATCGCCATGAGGCCGTCATGGCTGCGGATCTCATCGAGCCCGCCGAGGGTGCAATCCAGAAGAGTCGTCCGGTGCAGGGCGGCCCGCCACACCTGATCATCCGTTGTCGGGCGTCGGAGACGGAATCCATCCTCCCAGGACCCGAGTCCGTGTTCGTCGGTCACGTCGCCCGCAGTAGCGACTTCCCACAGGGTGCGCTGGGAGGTTGCGATCACCGGTCCGTCAGCCGGATCCCAGTCCGGCAGCTCAGAGGGATGCGTGGAGAAGCGCGTAGCGCCTGACTTGTCGATGAAGCGCAGCGGAGTCAGTTGGCGGTCGACGTGCTCTGCAACCAGCTTGGCTGCGGACCCGACGTCGACGTCCACAAGACCGTCCACCGCGGCCGCGTCCAGCATTTGTCGCCACGGCGCGACCAGACGTCCGTCCCGCCGGACCGGGAGGATCAGTTCGGTCATGCCGCCCCAGCGCGTTGATGCCTCCTGCACTGCCCGGTGGAAGCCACTACCGCTCCCAGCGCGGATCAGGTACGCCGCCCGCGCCGGCGACAGAGTCGCTTCCACCCAGGCCGGTCCAGTCCGCCCTGCCGCGTCCATACCGACAGCGTGTCACCTCGAACGGACAGCGATCGCCATGACACGGAGGCAACTCTCTGTCGACCGATTCGCCGACGACTGCCACGCGTCGAGCGGGAGCTCGACATGCAGTCCTCGACTGGCGCGGCGCCTGACCGCTTCCGATCACGCCGCAGATCTGACGAGCGGTCCGTATGAGCCGAGCCTGGTGCATGCGCTAGGCCGTTGCGAGGGACAACCCCTGGGGTCGACGGACTGCTCGGGCCCACGTAGACGGCGAGCGGCTTGACGCTCGCGGGTGGCCGCCCTCTGCCGCGCGTTCTTCGCCTCTACCGGCGACACCGTTGTACAAGCCGAACGCGGGGCGGCTTGACGCGGCCGTATCCTCGCCGAAGAGGCAGGGAGGCTGCAGTGTGGGGCGTACTCGACGACGACCTTGTCGACGGCGTCGTGGCAGCGGAAGTACACCTGCGGCCGGCGCGTGAGGCGCGACTTGTGGACGACCTCTACTGGGACGCCGCCGTCACCGAGGTGACGCGCGCCTGCCAGGTGTGGGCCGGCGTCGCCGATCTTCTCGTTCCGGTTGTTGCCGGCGCCGCGCTTGACCCGTACCCGCGGCTGCTGCGCGAGTCGGAGCTGGATGGCGCTGTCGGCGCCGCGGACGATATCGCACCGCATCTGTCGGGCGGGCTGCCGCACCGCGCACCGGCGCTGATCGCGCTTGGGACGACGGAACGGGAGCAGCTCAAGGAGCTAGAGGTATGCAGTGTGCCGCCCGGGGATCCGTGGGAGCTCAGCTACCTCACCGCCCTTGGGACTCTGCCGGCGGCCCCCGACCCGGCGCAGCTGGGCGCGTTGCTCCTGAGGGAGGACCTCACGTTCGAAACCGTCGTTCCGGTACGCCGGGTCACCGCCACGGCACCCGGCCCGCAGGATATGGCTTCGCGATTACGCGCCACCGACTCGTTCACGCCCTTCGGCATGAGCTTGTACCGGTTACGGCCCAGGCCGGCCCGGATGGTGCAGGCCCGGCTCGACGGCTGGCTGCTTGATCGCTACGCCTTCGCTCGGCAACAGGGAGCGAGCATTGTCGTCGTCTACACGCCGCGCTCGGTAGCTGATCTGTGCCTGGTCTGGAACCTGCGCGCCCTGCATGGCTGGCCGGCTGGGCTGCCGCTCGCGGTTCCTATCGCGGACGACGTCCTGGTGACCGTCGACGTGATCACTGAGCTGCTCGCGCACGCCGGAAACGGAATCGGTGGCTGGCCGATCATGCTGACTAGCGCCACCGTTGGCGAGGAGGCGCTCGCGGAAATCGTTCAGCGGTTGGATGAGCGAGGGCAGTCGGCCGAGCGCGTCACCCCCGGGAATCTGCTGAGGCCGGCACAGCCGCCTGCGCGCAGCTCGGACAATGCGCTCGCGTTTGACGCCGGTGCAGCCATCGTTGCGACCCGTACCGACCGCGACCGCCAGGACCTGGCGGTCCTCACCCGGCTGCCCATCCCCTTGGACCTTAGATTGACCGTCCAGCTCCCACAGCACCCTTTGCCTCCTGTCCGATCGCTGCGCGCCGGGTTGGCCGCCGCCTTCACCGGGGGTGGCTACGTGGTCGACGCGAGCCGCGACCGGCTTGCCGAGGTTCACTGGCCCACGGGGTTCACGCTGCTGCGGGCCGCGGCCCAGGACCAGGGCGTCGACAGCGCGCCGTCGGCTTCTGGCCGTACCGCGATGGCGCTGCTGCGTGCGCTCCGTTCTCTAGATGACGTCGCATGGCTCGCTCACCGACCGCTGCTCGCCCTCCTCTACAAGAAGGCCGCATCGTCCGGGATGACGTGGTGGAAGCAGCGCGCCACCGAACAGGCCGCCATTGTCGCCGGTGCGAACGCTGACCCTGAGGTGACCGCCGATCGGCTCCTCGCCGCGATCAACAGTCTGTCCGTGTCGCACGGCGGCGAGTCCGCCGCCACGCTCACCTTCGGTGAGCTATGCCAAGAGATCGGCGACAAGAACGCAGCTGTCGCCTGGCTCGAGTGGGCGGAGCGACGTGCGCTGCTGGTTCGGGGTGCGACCGTCAGATGCCCACGGTGTCAGCATGAGGGCTGGCGTCCGCTGGCCGAGATTGCCCCGCCGATCGCCTGCCCTGGCTGCGGCGCAGCGAACGATCGCCCGTTCGCTGAGACCGCGATGCCGTTCAGCTACAGGCTCGGCGAGGTCTTGCGCCGCGCGATCGAGAACGACTCGATCTACCATTTGCTCGCCATGCGGGCGCTAGCCCGCATCCTCGACGATGGCCCGGACAGGCTGGTTGGCGCACACCCCGGCGTCGACTTCACCCGTGACGGGCAGCGTGTGGAGGCCGATGTCGTCGCCGTCCTCGCGAGCGGCATGATCATTCCTGCCGAGGTCAAGGCCAGGTCTACCGGGCTGCGAAACCATGACCTCGAACAACTCAACGCGCTCGCCGACTGGCTCGACGCGACCACCCTCATTCTTGTCACCGGTGACGACGACACCCAGCTAGCCGCCGAGTTCATTGCTGCAGCCCGCACCGATCCGCTGCCCCGTCGTAGGCTCCTGACCGCCGACGACTGGCTAGACCCGCGCCCGATGACGACGGTAGGCAGCCGCTATCCCGGCCCGGACGTAAGCCAGGACTACGTGAGCCTGTCACCCCGCACCAAGACGGCGGCCGATCACGACGCCGCCTTCGCGACGCGATTGCGCGATCGCGCGCCGCTCGACGCCGCTGTGGACCCGACTGCCGCAAGCCTCGGTCCGTCCGTATAACTGGAGCAAGATCCGCCGGGACCTTTTAGCGCCAGCTGCGCCAATGCACGAGGAAGCCCACCATGATCCTTGAGGGCGGGGTTCGAAAAAGCACGCTTGGGGCCCGCTTGTGCCCCTGATCGGACACCTTTCGAACCGACAATTCGGACAGACGGTGCAGGAGTTGCTTGATCACTAAGTGATCTCTTGTGCTTGAAGTGCCTCAACGTGCAGGGCGCGCCTCCACGGCCAACGGCGCAGCCCTCATTCAGTACGCCTGCGGCGCATCGCAGCGGAACGACCTCTGGTACATCGAATAACCGCTCGCACTGGGAGGCTGCCGGCGGCGGTCGTGCTCACGGGGGCGGATGCGCCTGCGCATCCGCCCCGAGGGCGGTCTTGCCCGAAGGCGGCTCTCCTGCTTGGCTGGCTGACTTGCCTGCTCGCGATGTGACAGGTTCGCAATCTCGCCCAGACCATTATCGGTAAGGTGCGCGATCATCTGCCGGAGCTTCGGGTTCGAGAGCTGTCTCTCAGCTTCAAGACGAGCGCCGGCCGGCTTCGCTGACGGATGCGGGTGGACCGCTCTAGGCCGAACTACTGACTTACGCCCTCACCGGCCCCAAGCGAGAGGTCGATCGGCGTCCCGAGCAGGAGGCACCTGGCATCGCCGCCGGCCTCGCTCACGAGCCGGAGCTTGGCCGGGGCGCGCAAGACGCAGACCCGTTTGAGCCACCGGTCCGTGTCGTCGAAGGTGGGGATGAAGGCTGGCCGGCCGTGCGCCACCCGGCGGTTGTCGAAGGCAAGGACGTCTCCGGGCCGCAGCGGTACTTCGACGGCCGCGTCCACGAGCGTGGCCTCCAGGCGGTCGAGGCAGTGCTTCGCCGACGGGTCGTCGGGGTCGTCGAAGTAGTAACGGTCGAAGTCCATCTCGGGGTGGTCGCGCTCGCCGGTTAGCACGGGCCTCGGTATCCACTCCGCCCGCACCCCGTCCACCGTGAGGGTCGCCGCGACGTCCGGCGGCAGCACCTCCCGCAGGTGCTCGACGTGCGGGAACGCGTAGCGGTCCTCGAACAGTGGAAGAACGTCGCGCACGGCCTCCCCAAGTGCCGACACCGTGGCGATCACCGTCGGCACCGAGCGGGGGTTCCGCACGGCGGCCAGCAGGATCCAGTCGGGTGAGAGCGGGTCGAACGCGGCCTCCGTGTGCAGCTCGAGGGAGCGTCGAGACCCGGTGCCGAGCTGCTTCCCCACGTCGGACGCCGTGGGCCGTACGTCCTGCACGAAGGCGCCCGCCTGGTAGGCGGGCCAAGCCATCGGCGTGCCCAGCGCGCAGCCGGCTGCCAGCAGCACCTGGTCGAGCTCATCTGGAGCGAGCACCGCCTTGGGCCCGTCGGCCAGGGGGAGGCCGCTGACGAGCAGCGCGTCCACGGCGGGGTCGGTCATCATCTCGCGCAGGCGCTCCAGCAGGCCGCGGGAAAGCAGCCGGACCGACGCGGCGGCGTCACCGCCGTCCGGCGCCGCGCGCACCGCCTCGACGATGACGCGACGCTCGGCGTCGGTGAGTGCGTGACGGGCGGGGAAAGCGTTCGGCGTCATGGCTGGGCTCCGGGAACGAACTCGCGGTAGCGCCAGGTCCAGGCGGACAGGATCTCGTGCGCCGCCTGGGCGAGGGCTCGCTCCGCATCCGGACCGGCCAGTGGTCCGGGTCGGTGACCGGCCGCCACGACGACGCCGATCGGCGGGTTGGCCTCGGCGCTCCCGGCGGCCACCGGGACGACGGCCAAGCCGTGCGCGGGGTCGGAAGCGACGACGGGCAGCCAGCGGTCGACGAACTCGGTCACCGCTGCCACGGGGTACGGCCGCACCGTGGTGTAGGTGCCCGGCGGGTTGGGACCCACGTGCCGGAAGAGCAGGTACACGACGTGCACCAGCGGGTCATGCCGACCGGTGGCTGTCTCGGTGCGGCTGCTCATGCCGGCTCCGCCACGATCGCGCTGTGCAGGGCTCCGACGGGGACCACGTCGATCAGGCGAAGGGCCGCCGCGGCGAGGAACTCCCGGTATTCGTCGCGCGAGTACTGCCTGCCCATGGTCCATGTCGCCATGTGGACGGAGAACTGGGCCGCCCGCAGGTCGACCTCCGGATCGCCAGGCAGAATCTCGTGGACGACGACCCGCCCGCCCGGGCTGAGGCACGACCGGCCGGTGGCGAGGAACCCGACGACGCTCGACGGGTCGTGGTCGTGCAGGAAGTTGCTGAACAGAACCGCCTCGTAGGAGTGGTCGAGGGAGTCGCGCCCGAAGGTAAGCGCCCTGACCCGGACCCGCTCGCGCAACTCGGCGTCGACCCACTCCTCGACAAGCGGGGCGAACGGCGGCAGTTCGAGCACGTCGCACCGCAGCGCCGGCAACCGGCGGGACAGTGCCACGGCGTAGCAGGCGGAACCGCCACCCACGTCCAGCAGCGACGTCGTGCCGTCGAACAGCCCCGTCTCGGCGAGGTGGCGAGCGGAGCGCACCGAGTGCGCGTGCATGGCCTCGAGGTGGATCCGGGCGATGTCCGCGGGAACGTCCGGCCATGTCCAGACCGGCGTGGGCGTCCGCCCCGACAGCGCGTTGCACAGGTCGGCGGAGAGCCGGTTGCCGTGGTCGATGACGTCCAGCATGGGCGCCCACGTGCCGTCGAGATCGGCGTCGGCGCTCACGACCAGCCCCTCGTCACGTTCGGCGAGGATGCCGAGCTCCACCAGCAGCGTGACGATCGTGCCGAGCACGCGGCGGTCGAGTCTCCGGCGCTCGGCGAACGCCGTGACGTCGACCGGTGCCGCACCGGCGGCGGCGAGGAGGCCGACGCGGTGCGCGGCTAGCAGCGCGACGAGCGACTGGCTCGACAACCATGCGTCCCAGTACGCCCCGTCGTCCCGGGGACGCTCTGCCATCATCCCTCCGCTCAGGCGTAGTCCCTGTCGCCCGTGGGGCGCAGCACGATCTCCGACACCTCGACATGCGAGGGCCGGTCGATGACCCAACGGATGGCGTCGGCAACCTCCGCTGGCACCAGCGGTCGGTAGCCCCACTCGGACAGCTCGTGCACGAACGGCTCCGGCGAGCCGTCGAGCACCGACGCGAACTCAGTGTTGATCGACCCGCTGTGGACGACGCAGATCCGGGTCCGCGTGCCCTTCAGCTCACCGCGCACCGAACGGATCAGACCGGTCAACCCGTGCTTGGTCGCCGCGTAGGCGCTGTAGCCCGGGCTGCCGACCAGCCCGGCGATCGAGCCGACCGCGACGAAGACCCCGGACGACGCCGTGAGCGCGGCCACGGACGCGCCCAGCAGGTCCATCACGGCGGTCAGGTTGGTACGGACGAGGTCGTCGAGGTGGCGGCGGACGGCCGGCTCGGTGAGCGGGCCGCTGCCGCGGCCGTGCCCGGCGGCAGCGACCACCACGTCCAGCCTGTCGAACCGCGCGAGCGTCGACGCGACGACCCGATCGGCGCAACCCTCATCCCGAACGTCGAGCGGCAGCACCAGGCAGCGCGCGCCGGCCTCCTCGGCGGCGGACGCCCGCGCCCGCAACCGATCCTCCCGGCGCGCCACCAGCGCCAGGTCGAAGTCGTCGGCGAGCCGCGCGGCGCAGGCGGCGCCGACTCCGCTGCTCGCGCCGGTTATGAGGGCGACCGGTCGGGTCTGCGTCATCTCAAGTCGCCCTCCACGACCGGCTCCGCCAGTGCGGTGGACCGCGCCGGGGGCGGCAGGTACAGCGCGCAGCTCGCCGCGGCGACCGCGGCGAGCGCGAAGCAGGCGGTGCGCAGGCCCAGGTGATCGGCCAGCAGGCCGGCCGTGACGACACCGACCGGGAACGTGCTCACCAGCATGGCCCGCACCGCCGCGTTGACCTCGCTGAGCTGACCGATCGGCACCGTGTTCTGCCGGTACGTCGTGAAGCTGATGCTCCACACGCTCGCAGCCGAGCCGAACACGGCCTCGTACACGACCAGCGTCATCAGCGGGGCGCCGAACGAGGCTATCGGGATGAGCAGCAGGCTGAACGCCGCGATCGTGCCCGCGACCAGGGTGAGCCGGCGGATGCCGACGCGGTCGAGCAGCCGCGGCGCGACGGTCGCCCCCGCCAGCGAGGCCACCCCGTAGACGGCGTACAAGGCGCCCAGGCCCACCGCCGATAGGTGCAGGGAGCGGTAGGCGTACAGGATGAAGATGGCCCCGAGCCCGCCACCCCCCATGTTCAGCGCCGCTCCGGTGACGCTCAGGCGGAGCACCTCGGGCCGCCGGGTGAGCGCCTCCCACGATCGTGAGCGACGGCGACCCTCCCGCGGGGCGAGGGCGTCGCCGGCGGGACTGCCGGGCACGGTGTGCAGGGTCGCGACGGCCGCCGCCGACAGGAGGAACGACGCGGCGTCGACGGTCACCGCGTTGGCCGCCCCGAGGACGGTGATGAGACCGCCGCCGAGGAACGGCCCGGCGATCTGCCCGACGGACTGGCCGACGCCGAGGGTCGAGTTGACCCGGCCCCGGGCGTCCGGCTCGCAGCTCATCGCCACGTACGTCTGCGTCGCTACGTCGAACGCCGCGCTCAGCAGACCGGTCGACGCCGCCACGACGAACACCAGGGCGACCGACGGGAAGCCGGCCCAGGACGCGAGCGGGATCAGCAGCATCAGTCCGCAGCGCAGGACGTCGGACGCGATCATGACGAGGCGCGGCGGCTGTCGCGTGAGGTACCGGCCCAGCATCCCGCTCAGCAAGAGGACGGGCAGCACCTCGCACAGCGTCACGGTCGAGAAGGCGATCGGGCCGGCATGCAGGCCGAGGACGACGAACGTGGGCAGCGCCAGCACGGAGACCTGGGTGCCGAGGGTGCTGACGGCGGCCGCCGCACCGAGCGTCCACCCGAGGCGCCCGCTGGTGGTGTCGTGCGGTGCGGTGGTCGCGCTCATATGGCCGTGTACGGGATCGGCCACCGCTCGACCCTGTTGGGCAGGGTGAGCGCCATGCCCTCGCACTCGAGCACGAGGCCCTCCTCGACCAGCGTCCGGACGGCTTGGGGGGCGCCCACGTCTGCCGTCGCCACCGGCGACTGCATCCGGAGGAAGGCCCGCATGGTCTCCTCGTCGTCGATCACCCACCGGTTGGCCTCGAACCCGGCGCGGGTGTCACGGACCAGCACGAAAGCTGGGCCCAGCCGCCAGTAGAAGGGCGTGGGGCCAGTGCCGCGCCACTCGCCGACGATGCGCTCCACGGGGCCTCCGGCGCCGATGGCGCCGGTCGGCGGCGTCAGGTGGACGATCTGCCGCAGGTACGCCGCGTCGGTCGGGCCGAGCTGCCACCGGAGGAGGATGCCCAGGGCCGAGACGTCCCGGAGGAGCCGGACCCAGCGCAGCATGCCACTCGTGCCGTCCAGGGGCACCGGCGGCACGACGACGACCTCGGTCAGCAGGTTGTCCTTGGCGGCGCGCAGCGACTCGGTCGACGGCAACCGGCGGATGTCGTCCGCTTCCGTGAGGACAAGGAGGAACGGCACAGCCTCGCCGACCCGGACGTCCAGCAGGTCGTGGACGACCCGGACGTCCCTCTCGCCGAGCGGGCGATCGACGATCACGCAGTGAGCCGTTCGTCGTCGGACGGACCGGCGGGCAGCACCGCCAGCGCGACGTACTGGCCGCCGTCGGTGAAGAGCAGACCCGCCGCTCGGAGTTCTTCGACTATCTCGACCACCTCCGTGGTGTCGGCCCGATGTCCCATCCCGCGCAACCCCGCTTCGATGCCACCGATCGTCCGGCCGCGGTCGAGCAGCGCGTGCACGAGATGGGCGGTGCCCTGGAGGACGAGTTCCCGCTCCGCGAAGTCCGGCCGCTCGTCGAGAATGACGGTCTCGCCCTGCTGGCGCAACTGCCGCAACGCACCGCCCTCGTACTTCGCCACCCATTCCGCCGCCGCCGCTTGCAGGCGCTCCTCCGCCCGTCCGGTGATGCCCCGGTCGGGCGTGCTGAACAGATAGACGAGGTCGACCAGTTCCTCCTGCGGCAGATCGTAGATGAAACGGTAGACGTCGGCGGGGCGGCGGGTGAGGAACCCGAGCTCCGGTCGTTCGAAGAACGGCGAGAAGCGCTCGAGGGCGATGCGGGTGATGCCCCCCGGCGGTTGCAGGTGCACGAGGGCCGGGAACTGGTCGACGACCGTGTCGTAATCGGCGTCCTCCTCGTCGGGGAAGCCATACAGGTAGTTCCAGGAGACGGTGAGGCCGAAGCGCTCGCACTCCCGCAGGCACGCCACGTTCTGCACGCCCGACACGCCTTTCTCCATCAGCGCGAGGACGCGGTTGGACAGCGACTCGATACCTGGCTGCACGTGGACGACGTTGGCGTCGCGCAGGGCGCGGGCATGCACCGATGAGATGTTGGACTTGATCTCGTAATGGACCCGCAGGTCGTACCCGGACTTCGCCATCAACGGCAGCAAGCTCTTGTAGTAGCCCATGTCGATGATGTTGTCGACCATGATGATGTCGAGCACCTGGTGGGCCGCGACCAGCGACTCCATCTGCTGCCAAAGCGCGTCGGCGCGCTGGCTGCTGAACCCGATGGTGGAGCCGTTGAGCCCGCAGAACGTGCACTGGTGCTTCTCGCCCCACCAGCAACCGCGCGCGCCCTCGATGACGAGCTTCGGCTCGACCCACTCGCTGACGGGCGACGCGTCGAGCCGCTCGAAGTAGCCGTCGAAGCGGGGGGTGACGGCGCCGGCGGGGAAGGCCTTGCTGGGCTTCGCCAGGCTGCGACGGACCGTACCGCCTCCCGAGCGAACGAGGAGGTTCGGGACGTCCACGAGGTCGGGCCGGTCGCCGGCGAGGTAGTCGACGAGGCCCACCAGCGCCTCTTCGCCGGCCCCGCTGACGACGTAGTCCAGGCACGGGAAGTTGCGCAACAGGGCCTCGCCCTGCACCCCGTCGCAGTTCCCGCCACCGAGGACGATCGCGGTACCGGGGAGGCCCTCGCGCAGTCGCTGCGCGAGGGCCAGCGTGGAGACGTTCTGCAGGAACGTCGTGGTGAATCCGACGAGCGCGGGACGCAGCGCCACGATCTTGTCGGCCTGCGCCTCGGTGAAGGCGTCAGCCTGGTGGTGGCAGTACACGGGAAGGTCCGCCGAATAGCCCTTGGCGGTCAGGTAGTCGCCGTACTCGGCTTCCTTCCAGGAGCCCCGACGGTAGAGCGCGGAGGTGAAGATCCAGTCCCCGACGCCTTCGAAGTACGCCGAGCCCGCGAACTTCTCGTAGTCGGCGGGGGTGACCTGCCCGTCGCTGACCTCGAGCAGCCATTCCGCCCACTCGATGTTTCCGTACCACTCGGCGACGTCGTGCGGCCTCGCGGCGGACCGCAGAGCGCCGGCGAGCGTCCCCAACGAGATCGACGTGCAGTCGAGCGATGCCCACGGCATGGTCGCCAAGACGATCTTCACAGTTACCCGGCATCCCTTCCTCGTTGCCCGCTGGCCCTCGCGCCGTTCTCGTGGAGGCTGCCCGCCGACGGGGAGCCGGTGCCCGCTGGGTACGGACACCAGCCGCCCCCTGACCGGCCTCAGCTCGCCGACTTGCGCGTGATCGAGTAGAGGCAGGACGTGTTGACCACCTTCTTGAGCGCCTTCTTCTTCAAAGGTTTCACCTCCTTCCGAGGGACGATCCTTCGATGAGGTGGTCGATGCGCCGGTTGTGCCGGGAGGTGAACCATGCCACGACGTCCCGCTCCCGGCGACCGGAAAGGTTCGCCAACCAGCTCATCGCCCGGGTGTCGATCCCGCACAGCGCAACGGCCGTCTCCCGGTAGCGCTCCAGGTCCGCGAGGGCCGTGGGCCACGCGTCCCGGTCGATCAGCCGCTCGAGATGCTCCAGACCCATGGCGACGTGGCGCGCCTCGTCCTTTATCACGAACCCGTAGATGTCGTGGAGCAGATCGTCCTTGAAGGCCTCGCGGATCAGGAAGAACTCGTCCAGCGCGACGCCTTCGAGGAACGTGTGGACGAGAAAGCGCTCCATCGGGTTGGGCAGCTGCTCGACCATCGACTCCATGGTGGTGACCCCAGCCAGGGGCGGCTCGAGCGAGCAGCCTGCCCGCAGGGCGTACCGGGCGAACACCTCGCTGTGCTTGGCCTCGTCCGCGCACTGGACGGCGAGGCACATCCGGGTGTCGAGATCGTCGATCGCGCTGATCAAGGCCGCTGCGTTGCCGAGCCCCAACTGCTCCGCGTAAACCGCCTGGCTGGCGAGACCCCACGCGAGCTCCGCACGCTCGCCCGTCAGCGACGTTGGCTTCTCCCAGTCGAGGTCTTGTCGGGCGTTCCAGGTGCCGAGATCGCGGGCTGCCTGGTACAGCCGCAGGCCGGCGATCTCCAGGGGATGCTGCTCCGGAGCCAGGACGAGTCGCGTGCTCATGGTGCCCCCGCGATAGACGTCGTTGCAGCCTAGGAACGCCTTTCCCATTAGGTCAACGATCGTTGATTTTCTTTGCCCACTCTTGGCCCCAGCGGCCGGCGACACGCTCGTCGTTGCTCGCAGGTGCGCGCATCACCGCATGAGCACGTGCACGGCACAGCGCTACCAGCGCTCCGAACGAAGGTTGATCAGAGGCGTCAACGGTCGAAGATCGTCGTGCTGAGATCGCGGCGGGTGGCTGGTAGCCAATAACTCGGAACTGATCCAGGTCGTCGCCTGCGGCGGCACGGCGTGCTCGTGGACCGCCGACCCGCAGCAGCAACCGGCACGCCACGTACCGCATCACCACCACGACCACCGACGTCGCGGAAGCAAGGTAGCTTCGAGACGCTCCATGCATGACCGAGCCCACGCCACTCCTTGAAAGCGCTCGGCGGGAGTTCGAAAGAGAGATCCAAGGGACCTTTCGAACGGACAATTCGGACAGACGGTCGAGAAGTTGCTGGCGCAGCTGGATCAACCAAGGCGGCGACGGGCGGCGGTGCCGGCCTGCCAGTGCGGGTGCGGCGAGCCGGTGGAGTTACCCCGCAAGTTCGTGAATGGTGATCACTACAACCGCTGGCGCCGAAAGCCAGATCGCGATCTTCTCTGAGCCCGGAATCAGCGCGTTGCAGAGGCAGCGGGTTCGATGACCGGCCGGTGGAGCTCCTGCACCGGCATTCAGGGTTACCCTTCGTCCTCGATCGGTTACACGAGACACAGCGAGCGGTCGCGGACCCCAGGTCAAGGCGTCGACCGAAGCCAGGCCGGCCGCACCGTACCCACAAACTCGAGCGGCGGCTGTCGCCCGAGCAGGTTGCTTCCCTGCTGACCCAGTACCAGGCCGGCCAGTGCGCCCGCGAGCTGGCCGGGGCAGCCGGGGTCTCGAAGCCCGCCGTCTTGGGCCTCCTGGAGCGCCACGGCGTCGAGCGTCCCTACCGAGCCCTGACGCCCGAGCAAGTCGACCAGGCGATCCAGCTCTACGGGGCTGGACTGTCGGCCGCACAGGTCGGTGCCGTCCTGGGCTGTCACGGCAGCACCGTCTGGCGAACTCTGCGTCGAGCCGGCGTCGAGCTGCGCGATGAGCAAGGCCGGACGCGTGGTTCGAACTCGATCGACTAGGCGTCGCGTACAGTGCGACGACCGGCGCAGGCGGCGACACCCGCTGGACGTTCCCGAGCTAGCCAGGCCGCGACACCGCGAGGCTCAGGCAGACGTGAGCCACCGGGTCACTCGGTCAGTGAGGATGACCCCGTAAGGAAGGCCTCGCAGGTCCTCCGCCGTCACGTCCAGGCCGCGAGCTCGAGCTAGCTCAGCCAGCCACGACCAGGGATGGTCCTCCGCCGGCTCATCGTCATCGGGAAGCACGACGTTCAGCACGTTCCGGATGATGCTGTCCGGAGTCTCGTGGTCCCGGATATCGCCAGGATCCGTCCCACTGGTTGATCTCAAGCCGATGGTGAAGCCGCGCTCCTCGTGCAGGATCACGCGCTGGCCGTCCGCTAGCGCGACGAACTCGCTCACTGAGAAGCTCATGGAGCGCGAGTCATCCAAGCGCTGCGGCCGCAGATCGCAGATAGCGCCAACGCTGATGAGGCGGCCGGGCCCGGCAGGGGGAAGCTTCGCGGGAGGGTCGACGGCGTCCGGATGGGCGTGCCAACTACCCTCCGCACCGCCCACTTCCCCCTCCAAGCATCGATGATCGCCTCTAGTGCGCCGTGCGCCAGCCTAACCGAAATATCTCAGACTCACCCCGGGTAGCACGCGAGGTTCTGCGGAGGCGAGTAGGTGTATCCGGACGGATCGCTCACCCCGTCCAGGTCGACATCGACGAAGCCACGCCAGCCAACTGTCTGGGTGCCATGGCAGGTCCACCGCGCAGTAGCGCGGTTGCCGGAGCCGCCCCCCGCATACACGTCGGCCTGGCCGGAGCTGAGCGTCTGCCAGCTGCATCCGTAGAAGGGATCGCACCAGTACGCCTGTATGTACTGCGTCACGGTCGCCTTGCTCGGGCAGGTGCCAGAGTCCTTGAGCCACCAGCCGTGGGTGGAGGCATCGCCGCTGGAAAGGTGCGCGTTGTCAGTGGCCTGCTCGTACGTGCAGGAGCCCGCAGTGATGGGGCCGGACTGCGCCATAGGGGTGATGCCCCCCGGGTAGGGGGCGAAGTAGCCCGACGCCGAGGGCTTGCTGGACGTCGACGATGCCCCCGCAGTCGTCGGCAGCGCGACGAAGGATGCGAGGGCAGCACAGGAGACAACGATCAATGTACGTCTAACCCGTCGGAATCTCATCATCTCGACTCCTCTGCTCGATGGAGGTAACCCGGTACGCGGAATCGGAAGCTGTCCCGTTGATGGACGCCCTCACCTCGCTCACACGAGGAACGCTGGGTTCCCGCGGCGCAGTTATGGACGATCGCGGTCGAATGCACGTGCGACTGTGAAGGCCACCAAGCCACGGCTTTCGCTCGCCAACGCGATTCCGACGCGCCAACTGACAACGATCAGCCGGTCCCTCGACAAGCGCAAGACGGTGGCCCAATTCATTGCTGCCGCTTTGCCAAGCATGTACCGGGCTTTGAAATCGGCCAGTCCCAGATTAGAACAATGATGCGAGTTCACCTTCCCAGCCCCACAGGGACACTGACCGGACAGTTCGGGGCAAACGACTCCGGATTGCCGTGCGGCGCTCCACGGCGCTGCACGTTCGGACATGCGGGGCCGTGCGGCGGGGCGCTTCGCTGAGATCAGCGTTTCTGGCGAGAGACCCCGATCGGGGCTACCGTCGATGCTCTCTGATCGTCGTGGAGTCGCTCATGACGGCACGCCTGCTGGCTTCGACCGCTGAAGCGGTTCGCTGGGGTGCCCTACTAGTGCGGTTCCGATCCTTGGCCCTGGCGCGCCAGCAGGTGGTTGGCGGTTCACCGCGCAGCGTCGCCAGAGTCCTATCTGCAAGGAGTCGCTGTGTACTTTGCTGCCGGCACTATCAACGATCTCGTTGCGTGGTTCAACTCGTCGGGCACACAAGAACGAATACTGTGCTTGCTCGTGCCACATGACCCGAAGGACGTGTCGCTCCTCGAGGAGCTGTTTGATGCGCGAGGCTTGATCGGTCCTCAGTTGGGAGACAGGGTGGCGTTTTGCTTATTTAGCAGCCCCACTTCCCTTGCCGAGCTTCGGGCTCGTGAGGCTCCTGATCCGGATGTACTCGGCTATCTTTTCATTCCGGGTATGACCAGAGCTACCAGTACCCGCCATTGGCAAGACTTGGCAGCTATCGACCCGATGCTGGCTCACGCGGTGCCATCTGATGTGCGCGAAGAGGTGTTACGTCGCTCTCAAAGTATAGCCGAAGAGATCGTCGAATACTTCGACCTAGACGAGCGAGACCTGCCCTGCATCATGTTTGTCGCAAAGGGTGACCCCACGCCGTTCGTCATCCCGACCACCGGTGCCGCTGACTTGAAGCTGGTCAGACAGTTGTTCGAAGATCTGGGACAGTTTGCCACAGCGATGACTCACCCAGGGATGTTGTCTCTTTCTTGGAAGGTAGCGGACCAGGCGCGCTCTGTGCAACAGCGCGATGAATTGCTTCGCGACCTTCAAGTTCGCTCCAAGGTAACCGGGGAGGCGCTCGCAGCTGCCGCGAACGCGGCTGATCCTCTCGGTTTCGGCGACGCTATTCGTGACGTGCGCCTAGAGGATGCTCATCAACTATTTCGTTATTTAGGCTTGCCGCATAAGGACAAGCGGCCGCTCTACGTAGACGAGAAAGTCCGCGCCGCCGCACGTGGAGCCATGCTTATTCCTGAGGTGCATACCCGCCTCCGCGCCGTCGTAGCTGCCGGAAAGCAAAGGCATAAGGTAGAGATCCGGGTCCAGCCGCTCGACCGACAAATTCGAGAACTGCAGCGCCAACTCACCCCGGAGGCGATCGAATCGGGTCTTCGAACGATCGAAGATCAGCTCAACGCCCTCTGCCACAAGTATGAGAAGAAATTTAGGCGTGCGAAGCAGTACATGGCTTTTCGTAAATTCCTTCTTCTCCTCACGGGCGCCGCCAAGGTAGTCGAAGATGCCGCTTCCTTAGGCGCCACTTTGGATAAGGCAGCTCGGAGTCTCCCGTAGCCTTGCCTCCCCTCACTACGTGGCCGGCTGCCACGTATGCGGCATGTCCGCCGGCTGCCGTAGGAGCGCGCCCCGCTCGTCCGGCAGGCCTTCGAGCTCTACGCCACCGGCGCCTACACCCTCGAACGGCTCCAGCAGACGATGTCCGACCAGGGCCTGACCACCCGCGCGACGGTCAGCCGGCCCGGTGGGCCAGTGTCGATCAACAAGCTGCAACAGATGCTCGGCGACCCCTACTACGCCCGGCCGCATCGTCTATGAAGGCGCCGAGTACCCCGGCCGCCATGAGCCGCTCCTCAGCCCCGAGCTGTTCGAACGGGTGCAGCAGGTTCGCTCCGCCCGCAGCGCCCGCGGCCAGCGCGAGCATCATCCCTACTTGAAAGGACTGCTGTTCTGCGGCCACTGCCACCGCGCCCACGCACCGCCCGGCTCATCTACACCCTCGCCCGAGGCCGCAGCGGCGAGCGCTGGGAGTACTGCCCCCAACCGGCGCGACCGCAGCTGCGTCCTACCTCACGTGCCTGTGCAGAAGATCGAGAAGACCGTCCTCGCGCACTACCTCGTCCTCGGCCTGCCGGCCGGCTTCGCCGAGCGCATCCACGAGCGCATCGGCCGAGCCGTGACCGACGCCCAAGCCAGCGAACGGCTGCTCCGGCAGAGCGTCGCCCGCGAGCTGAAGCGGCTCGACGCCCGCGAAGGGCGCCTGCTCGACCTCGCCGCCCACGGTGCGCTCGGCACGGCCAAGGTCCGCACGGCGACTTGCCTTCTTCGAGCAGCCGTGCCTGTATCTGCTCCCCCTCTTGGTAGTCCAGCCGGGTTTTGGGCCTCGTCGAAAAGTGGGCAGCCTCGATCACGAGCCTCTAGGTAGAGCCTCAGCCAATTCTTGAAACGTCGACTCCGCCGTTTCGGTGATATGGCGCTGATAGTAATCAGCCCGATGGTGCTGTCGCCAAAGCGTCTGACGGTGGTTCGTCGCAAATAGCCTTACATTCGGATCCCCAAGGGGGTCGATCCAGTACTCGTCGAGGGCTAATGCCGTACCGGTACCTGTGAGCTCAGGGATGATGTCGGGGTCACGCATACTGTAGCCGACATACGCCCATAGTCGCGGCTCAGTATTCGTTCCCAAAAGCGTACGCAAGCACTCCGACTTTGCACCGCTAAGTCCAATAGCGGTCGCCTCAACGTCTGCTACAATAGTGGATGGCAATTCGATGTCACCATGCAGTTTAAGTAGGGGAACCGGGCCAGGCGTCCCTGCAAGATAAGACGGCATTCGTCCAGTCCATTGCTCGAAGTCTTCGTCCAACACGATTGGAACGAGATGATCTAGGGGCATATCGGTCTCAATAAGCCGATCAAAGTTCACAGTGACGATCACGAGTCGATTTCGCCGAAGGATGAAGTCTCTGAGGCTGTGGAGGCCAGGAGTGAGGATAGTGCGCTTGTCGCGCTCCACCGCCGCGAATTCCTGGAGGACGTCGGGCAACCCTTCTCCTGGGCTCTTCATCTCCCGCAGCACCCGCTCAAGGGTTAGTCCGCGAATGAACTCGGACTCCTTCATGTTGATCTCAGAGTCTAGGACACGTCGGTTGTCATGGATCCAAGCGAAGAATCTTTCAGGGAGTTCTTCCGCTGTATAACTTTGGTACTGGAAGAAGCTCTGCAGCGCTAGGTTCCTTAGCTCGTCTCCCATAGGCAGCCGTGCTGCGCGGGAGGCTCCCGCACCTAGGAACAACACAAGAGGCTCATCCTTACGAGCCAATCCTTGAAGACTGCGTTGGTTGCTGGCCCACTCTTTTCTGGGAACCAAGTCGCCAGCTCGAAGGACGAATTGAAGGCCCGGACCTCTTCCCATATACAAGGGGTCGATAGTTTCTCCGCCTATGGCGAACACGAGTGTTGCAGGGAGAGGTACTCCTGCGCTCGGAATATCTACGGTTAGCATATTCCACAGAAGCTGGCGACCATCGGCATCTAGTTGATCGTGCTCCATGACTATGATTCCGAGCGGCTTACTGATTAGCTCAGGATGTAGCAATGCGGCTACGGTACCGAGGAGGTTGCGCGAGCCGGGATTGTCGGGCAGGCCCGCTCCGGGAACACCTACCGTTAACGTGCCCGAATCCATACGTACCTCAACGCTGCCGCCACGGCGTTTGACAGCAGACTCGATGGCCCCTTGAATGGCAGTTGCAGCAGTCGTTTGAGAGATGCCTGGCGCAGGCACTCCGCGATACGCGGGTTTATCTCCGCCGGCAGCGATGATGCATGGTACTCCTGCATGGCGAGCGATACTCTGTAATAACCATAAGTCATTTCCTATGTCATTTAGAAAGATAGGCACTACCTGCGTATTGCCGACCGGTCTCCGTTCCTGCTTATGCAACAGTTGAGTAAAGAGTTCCATGAGGCCGACCGTAGTCATCCGGGCTCACCACTCTCGGTCAACTCGTGCATGTAATCGCGCAAGCGAGCGGTATGGCCTATCCGTTCATAAGCCATCCTATGCGAGGCAAGCAGCGGGCGAATGCGCCGGTACTCACGAGTCAACTCATCGAACGCGCGAGGAGCTCGTATGGTCTCTTCGGCGGGTCGCCGACGCAGTTCGGAAAGCCAGCGATCTAAGCTCGCTTCCTCATCGGTGAGATAGATTGAGTCGCCGATGCTCAACGTAGGCCCCAACCGCCGCTGGGCCTCAGTCAGAGCGAAACCACTGTACAAGCTATAACTGTCTAGGCGCCGATCCTTCTCTGTGGGCGATAGGACGTCTGCAAAAGCTTGGCAGGTCTGCGCAATCGCGCTATCGATTTCCTGAAAGAACTGGGGTGATAAGTTGCGACGCAACGGTCGAGCGCTGTCAGTATTTCGATTGATCAGCAAAAAGGCAATGGCCGCTAGGCCTTGGACTCGGAGCGGTTCCCCCTCGCCTGCCCGCAGGCGAACCACGTCAGAGAGGCGTTTTAGCACCCAAGTTCGATAGGTCTCCGCCAGCAGCGCTGTTGTCCACGCAAAATCGGTCGCGCTGAGTACGACGGGCTCGTTGGCTGCCTCATTGACGTCCCTCAGAGTGTTATTTAGCACTTCGAGCAAGAGCCTACCCTCGGGAGTAATCGCCACCACGTCAGTTCGTAACCTGATGAGACACGGAGAATCAAATAAGAGCTGACTGCGGATCTCCAAGGGCGGATACTGAGCAAGTGCGTCGCGAAGACGCCTTCCGCTAGCGACAGGATCAAAGAGATCTCTACGAAGGCGCGCAAGGTCGTTTCGCACTTCGCTCAAGGGCCCGTAACGTATGCTCCACAGTCGTCTGAGATCTGTGCGCAGCTCCTGCGCTAGGTCTAAGGATAAGACTCTACCAATTCCCCACCAAGGATCGAGAGGGGGCCCTAGGCCGCTCTCCAACCAATGTGTATTCATGAGCCCGACGAAGCCGCGAGCTCGACGGTTGTAGCGGTGGTCAGGTCGTCAGTGAGATAATCGACATCGGCTGGCGTGCGTGGCCGCGGAGTACCTAGAGGAAGGATCATCACTACTTGATCAACGAGCCGCCCTAGAACACGTTTACGCAAGAATGCGAGCAGATCAGCAATTCGATCGGCCGCAACATACGCACCAAACTCGTCAAGAAATACAACTTGATTTATAGCTCGATCATTGCCGAGAGATTCCAACCTAACTCGAGTGTAAGCGAACGCGCGTTCGCCTGAGGAAAAAGCTTCCAAGGGACGAGTGCGCCGTTCGCCAGTGGGGGTGGTCCATGTCGTAGTCATAGCCGTGAGATCAAGATTGATGTCGGACCCCGAGTCGAATAGCGCATGTCTGATCTCGTCGCCACTCAATTGCGCGCTGAAGAGCTGCTCGTAGTACTGGCGCACGGTCTCATCGAATCTACGATCCTGGCTGGGTGTCTCGAGTGCCTGCGAGACCTGCAGTCCCTGGGCAAGACGTTCTATCACTTCATCCAGAGCATCGAAGATATTAGGCACCTGTTCAAGGTGGCCACGAAGCCGCTGACTGGCTTCATACAACCTGGACAGATCCTTCGCTTGTGCCTCTGGCCGGCCGCTCGGGTCAGGGGGTTCGACCCCGGCGGCGGTGAGCCACCTATACTCTTTAGATCGGAGTTCCGTGACAGTACGGGCTAAAATTGCAAGTACCTGGCTCTCCGCTCCTTCTGCGGCGACTCTTGCCTCTCGGGCCTGAGCAAGTCGGAGCTCGCATTCATGACGATCCCTATCCGCCTGAGCGACCTGGTAGGCAATGTCGGTGTTCGGTGTCCAGCCGAGCTTTGTCAGTTCATGACGCATTTCTTCGACTGAGCCGAGGCTCGTCAGTTGCTCTATGCGGCTACTTATCGCCTGAGTGCGAGCTGCCAGACTCTCCAGCTGACCGATGATCTCGATACGTTGTTCGGTGAGTTCCCGGACTCGCTCGGCATCATTGCTGCTCACCTTTGAAAGAAGACCCTCTATCTGCCGGAGTACCTTCTGAAGATCCTCCTCCGCCCGTAGGCGAAGGCGGACGGCCTCTGCAAGGCGCTCCAAGAGGGCGATCTCTTGCTTCAGGCTTATGACCTGACCCCGAAGCGACACTGTTTCTGCATTCATTGCTGCTGCGACGTCGCGGCGACGTCTCTGTACTCCTCCCTGCAATTGAGAGGTAGTAAGGACAGCGTCTCCGGTATCGACGATGCCCTCCTCGCCTAGCCCCCTGTGGATCGCGATACGTAAAACGGCATCGAGCTGATCAGCGACGTCGATAACTATAACGGACTTGTCTGAAGTCGTGAGTTGCCGTTGAAGCTCTTGTAGCCTTCTCCGGGCTACGGTCAAGCGTTCCTTCAGCTGGCGCTCGGTGTACTCCCTATCCTTATTTTCGCCCAGCTGATGCAGCAAGCTCTGCTCTTCGGTCTGCCTTCGGATCAGTCGCTCTTTGCGCAGCCGCGCAAGCCGGTCCATTTGAAAGATCTCGTCAAACGCTTGCACATCTTGCTGCACCTTGGCGTGAAGCTCGCGTGCCTGATCGTCGAGTCGGTCCAGCAGACCCCGAAGCTCTGCCGACTGTCGCGATACATCTGCCCTCTCTCTTTCAAGCTCGGGCAACTCCCGCTGGGCTTGCGCCATAGCGTCGACTAGATCGGACATTCTCAGCAGCTGGTCCAAGGTTTTGCTAGTTGTTGCCAGGTCATTTCGTGCCTGGCCCTCTGTACGGCGGGCACTCTCGAGCGCTTCGCGGGCCGCCTCAAGCCCGCCCGAGGGTAGGCTTATACTTTCCTCAAGCCGCTGAAGGGCTCCATCCCAAATTGCTTGACGATCCAATGCGAGCCCGCGCGCGTCTCGCAACCGTTGTTGGTCCTGTCGGATTTGCGCCGCAAACGACTGCCCGAGACTTTCATCTCCCGCGATGCGCACTACACGAATGAGGCTCCGCAGGTTGTCAAGTGAGACCGGTTCACCGTCAAGGCGTGCTGATCGCGTCCATGGCCCGTCCTCAGTAGGCGTCTCGGGCCAATCCTGCGAATCTGGATCCAGAGTCCACGTTAGCCGGTGATTCATGGTCCGGTCGGGGCCTACCACGCCATCTACAATGATGTCGACTGGTCCTAGATGTTCGATCAAACTCTTCCAAGCCAAGTTAGTCCCGGCGTATGGCTGCTGGCCCGTCGCGAGCTGCAATAGACGTACTGCTAGCGTCTTTCCGATGCCATTTCGGCCTTCTAGCCGCATAAGTGAGTAATCCGGGATCTCCCTAATAATACGGAGCCCGCCCGCCAGGCGACTAGCGTGAAAGGTAAAGCGCACGCGCCAGCCACTCCCCCACTGGTGAAAGAACTGCAGGGTCGCCTACGGGCGCCGGCAGAGTCGAGTCGACCATCGCTGCGAGCAAGATCAATTGTTCTTCAAGCTCGTCGGTTCCGAGCAGGCCGATCGACTGCTCGCGCAGCAGTTCAGTGATGATCAGATCAGCCACCGCGCTGGCTGTCGGCCCCAGGGCCGCTCGAAGCTGATCTTGCACTGTCTGTCGGGTAGCAACATCGCTCACGAAGGTGAGTCTAGGCTGAAGGACGCTTCACCACCCGCACCTGTCCGCGACTCGAGGCCCTACCAGAGGTGTCACTAGAGGCTGGTGAGGGCACTCAGCGGCGGCTCGACCTCCGCTTCCGCAGCAGGAGCAGGCGTTCTGTCAGAGCTTGACCGTGTCTGCTAGTGTTCGTGGCCCAGCGCAATCCTCTCTTGCGGAGGACGATGTCATCCACCACCCGAAAGCCCTCTGTCTGCGCGAGCGCCCCAAGCAAGGCGGGCGTGTCCACGTAGACTCCATAGGGAGCGCTGTCTCCGACCAAGAGGGCAGCTGGGGCACCTGGCTCTAGATACTGTCCTAAGTGCGCTAGCACCGATGCCATGTCCGCGAAATAACAGGGAAATAACCGATCATACTCTTTGCCGCGCTTCCGCTCAGCAACCTCATATGCGATCGCATCGTGAAGACTACGTAACTGCCGCCCCAGTTCTCCATCGATTGCCCTTAACCATGCCAACGCCGAGTCGGCCAGTCCTCTCTTCGTCTGTTGGGTTGATGCGATCATCATCTTAGATCTGGGCCCTGCAACGAGTTCGGCCCAACTTCGAACTGCGCCTAGGAAGTACAATTCAAGCCGCGTGGCATCTGCATAATCGAAGTTGTTCAGGTACGGCGGTGAACAGATGCAGCCAGCGAGGGCTCTGGTCGACGCAGCCTTCTGCCAAGTTCGTGAGTCGCGCGCATCTCCACGAAAGATAGCGGCGTCTGCCCGGGGCGAAGGCCACTGCCGCGCGGTCATCAAGTCAGCGGCCATCAATGACGCTCGCTTAATGACTCTAGCGTAGGGGTCGGTGTGGGTGGGGCGACGAGATCTATTCGGGTTCTGGTATGGCCAACCAACCCGAACGCTAGCTACATCTCGAAGCGTACCGAGAAGCGCCCACTTCAACCACGGCGACCACGGACGCCACTGTGCGTCCGGCTGCCTCTCAAGCGTAGTTCTCATTGCTATCAATTGACCCAAGACATCGTCATCGAACGACTTCCTGACTAGGTTAGTCTCATTCTCATGATCGACATCATCGCAGGCAGCAGCATCTGCAATGAACAGCCTGGCGCTCGCTATAAGGTCACTTGGACTGCGGGGAGTCGTTCGTCTTAGCTTTAGTGCCGCGAGCTCCGCAACAAGTGGATGGGCTTCGACTCCAACGAAGGCGATTCCGCGGGAGGCAGCCGCGGTGCCAACTACTCCTGAGCCGCAAAATGGGTCAAGGATAAATGCCCCGTTCTTCACTCCAGCATACTTGAAGAGCTCGGCAGCCGTCTCGGAGCTAAAGCCTGCAGGGTACCGAAACCACCGGTCGAACGGTGAGTGCCGGCTTGTACCATTCGCACGACCGAGCCCGGTCGGGAGGGCCTCGGAAGCATCGGCTGCCACAGTTGTTAGCTTCCTCATCTGGGGATCTGGGCCTGGAGCGATAAGGTCGAGGTGATCGCAAGTACAGGGGTGCCCTGTTACGAGGATGCGGTCAGGGTGGGGTCAGGGTAGTGAGGGGACCATAGCATCATTCGGGTCAAAGCGCCGGCAAGCCATCAGGCACGTCGTCCGCAAGCGTCGGCACCGAGATAATTTGGTGCGCGCACGCGCCATCCTCTCAGCCCCAGCTCCCCTACGAATCTGTATTCGCTGAGACTCTTCGTAATTCCCCGGCTCGGCGGTAGATTTTCACATCCCTGGGCGAACGGCCCTGGGCGGCCCCGGCCCGGCGCGCCAACGCCGGACCGGAGCCTCGGAACCGCCTGCCTAGGAGGCGATCCCGTGAGGGAAGCAAAGCATGATGGCTGGCTGCTGGTATCAGATACCACGGTGGTGCAGCCATGAGCCGCGCCGTCGGCGGGTTCGGCCACTGCCCGGCGTGGTGCATCGACCGCGACTACGAGGGCACCGACGACCATCCGGCCTTCCACGCCGGGCCGCTATGCGGGGTGCGGGCGATGGCGCCCGGCGGCGCTGACGTGACGGTCTTCTTACAGCCGGTGGCCGACTACGTCCACGGCGCGTCGCCGGATACCGACGCGAGGAACATGGCCAACCCGCGCGTCATGGTGGCCTTCGGCGACGAGCCGCCGATGTTCTGGCTCGCCCCGCCCGAAGGTCGCTCGACCGCGGCCGCGCTCCAGCGCATGGCGGATCAACTGGAGATCGGACCGGTCGGGTAGGACGCCGACTGATGGATGGGCTGGGGAAGGCTCTCCGCGCCTTCCCCAGCCTCGTTGACCTCGGCTGAAGGCCTGCCAGCCGTAAGGAGAGCTGAGCTCGTCATCAGGCGGCTGGACGATGGCCTAGCGACAAGTTACTCCTGCTGGGTGGTGGTGCTGGTCGCTCGCCGACGGTGCTGGCGTACGGCCGCCCCGGTGCCGACGCCGAGCAGCAGCACGCAGCCGGCTCCGAGCAGCACGCTGCCGGTCTGGTGCCAGGCGACCTCGCTGGAGCAGTCGCCGCCTTCGGGCTCGTAGGCGGGGCCATGCGAGACGACGCTTCCGCAATGCAGCACGGGGCTGGCGCCGGGTGCGGTGCCGGTCAGGTCGACGTGCACGAGGAGGTAGTAGACGCAGGCGATGCCGCAGATCGCTGCGCCGAGCCAGAGCACGAGCGCTAACGGCGGCGGTTCGCGGCTCTGCGAGGCCGGCTGGTCAGTAGCCATTGTAACCATTGGTCCAATGCATGATGTACCAGCCGTCGCGGCGCATGGCGGCGCGGCGGGTCGGATCGGTTTCCCTCAAGTAGCCCAGGTTCCAGGGCGAGTTGCGTCGGGGATTGCTGTGCTGCGAGACCAGGTCCCCGTAGAAGCTGTGCGACCGGCCGTTGACGTCCTTCCACGTCGCGGACCCGTAGCCGGTCTCCACCGCGAGATGGCTATAGCCGGCGCCATGCTCCCAGTTGTAGATGATGACGTCGCCCAGATCGGCAGGGGTCCGGTCGCCCGCCGGGCCGACCCACCACAGGGTGGTCTCCGATCCGCGGGTCGCGAGCCAGTACCTGTAGAACTGATCGGCCACGGTCCACGTCTGCGAACGGTCGCGCCAGACGAAGAAGTGCCGCTTGGTGTACCAGTCGCTGGTCTGCGGCATGCCGCCGCCCAGGTGCAGGGCGTCGCTGACGAAGTCCGTGCAGTCGTTCTTGCGCTCGACGATGTAGGCCACGCCGTAGTCGGCGCTGGGGTTGCGGCCAACGTGGGGCACGCAGTGCAGCGAGCGCAGGTTGAGCCAGTCCCACTTGTGGCAGGTACTCCAGTTCCGGGCCCAGGCCGCCATCGCGCCGCGGTTGACCGACGGCGCCGCGGTGCTCGGCGCGATGCCGGCGAGCTGGACGGCGCAACAGGTCAAGGCGACGACGAGCGTGCGCGCTAATCGTGATCGCAACGAGGCCGCCTCTCAGTCGTCGTCGTCGGGGACATCGAAGCCCAGGTCGGTCTCGGTGCGGGACTGCAACCGCCAATGGCCGTTCTGGAGGACCAGCGTCAACTGGTACTGCAAGGGCTGCTCGTCGTGCCACCCGCTCGAGACGTCGAAGCTGTCGTGGCCCACGAAGACAGCGGTGGCCGTGGTCGATGACGTGAGCTGCACCGATTGCCACTGGTCGACCACCGTCTTGGCGTCGCTGTAGCCGACGTAATCCGGGTCGGCGTAGGCATCCCTGGCATCCTGGTAGCGCTGGTTCACCTGGGCGGCGGACTGATCCGAACTCCAGGCCAAGCTGGCGCCCTGGGCCTCGCTCTGGAGCAGCGCATTCATGGTGGTGCTGTCGGTGACGGTGCCCTCTTGGCTGGAGTACTCCGCCAAGCGCTGCCCAGAGGAGTTGGTCGGCTGGCGCATGGCGTAGAGGTCCAGGTGCAGGTCGTTCAGGGCATCGGCCTTGATGGCCGTCACGGTGGTGGTGTCGGCCGTCGACGGCGCGCAGGCCACGACCGCGCTGCTCGGCGACGGCAAGGTCGTCGCGGTCGGGGGCGCGGACAAGGCCGCCTGCTTGCTCGCGTCAGCCACCGGTGCGCTGTCGCTCGGATCAGGCGAGGCAGTGTCGCTGGGCGTGGGCGTCGCGATGGCGCCGCGCCAGGCGTCGCAGCTCGACAGCGCCGGATCACCGTCGCCGACCTCGTTCACCGCGGCCACCGTGTACCCGATGTCGCCCTGGCCGTTGGGGAAGGAGGCCGAGGTGCCCGGCCAGTCGACGAAGGCTTGCGAGCCGTCCTCGCCATCGACGACGAAGCCGCCGATCGCCGCGCCGCCGTCGGTCGTGGGCGCTGTCCAGCTGACGGTGGTGGTCGAGCCGCTGACCGTGACGGTGACGTTGCCCGGCGCACCAGGAGGCGCGGGGGCCCGGTAGTAGCCGTGCGCTCGGATCACCACGTCGACCGGGTAGTCACCGCCGTTCCAGACGTAGACCGTGCCGTCCGGGTTGACATCGGTGTAGCTGGCGACCTCGAAGTTAGAGGTGCGCCCGGTCGGGCCGTACCAGAGGGTGGCGGTGTGGGCGACGCCGTCGTCGCTGTAGAGGCCGAGCCAGCCGTCGTGGCCGGGATTGACGGCCACCACTTGAGCGGCGAGGCCGCTCACCCCATCGGACGGAATGCCGCCAGTGCCGAGGACCTGGATGGTGCAGCCGGAGTGGGCGGCGAGCTTGGGCGAGTCGGCCGTCGTCGGGCAGCTCGCCGTACCGGTGCTGGTCGTGGTGTCGAAGACCTTGCGCTGCACGGGAACGAAGCTCGCGCCCGGCGTGGTCACGGTCGGCGCGCTGAAGTAGCCGCGCACCCGGATGGTGACCGTCGCCGTGCCGGTGCAGCCGAGCAACTGGAGCGTGAGCTGCCCGCTTGCCGGCAGCGCGATCAGGTCGAAGTTCTCGCCGTCCTGGCCGCTCGTGAAGGCCCCGTCGTAGTCGGAGCGGCCGCTGCCGGCGGGCGTCAGCGAGAACCCGCCCGAGCAGGTCGGGTCCTGCACGATGGTCTGCAAGGCCACTGCCGTCGCCGAACCATCGCTCGGGACGCCGGCGTTACCCGTCACCTGGACGCTGTAGCTGCCGCCGCCGATGGCCAGCGGCCCGCTGGTGCCGGTGCCGTTGCGGGCGAAGCCGCTCGGGTTGTTGCTGCTGGAGCTGGCCAGCAGCGCCGGGTCATAGCCGACGTACGTCGAACCGGCAGTGGTCGTCGAAGCGCCGCTGTAGTAGCCGTGCAGCCGCACCACCAGCTTGGACAGCACGGCGCCCGAGGGAATCGGTGAGAAGCCGGTGATGGCCAGTGCCACCGTGCCGTTCGCTGCGGGCGTCACGATGTCGAACCCGTTGCGCTCAACGTTGGCCGCAAACGTCAACGACGTGTCAGTCACCCCGGCCGCCGCGCCGGTGGATAGGACGCCGGCGAAGTTGGCCGTCGTGTTGTACTCCAGCACCACGGCGGAAGCGTTGGTCGGTACGCCAGTTGCGACACCGCCAACGGTGGTGACCGAGAACATCAGCGTCGAACCCGGCGCCAGGTTGGGCGAGCTGATACCGGTGCCGTTGCGCGAGTCCAGCACCGGCGTGCCCGGCAGCGGCGTGAACTGGCCGGCCGCCGGCAACAGCGAGATGCCGCTCACGGCTGCGGCTACCGGCGTGCTGTGGCTCCGCCAGGGCGAAGCCATCGCCACCACGAGGGCAAGCACCACAACGGCGGCGCCCACGAGGCGCCGCCACATCGACCCTGCCCCGAACATCCGCTGTCCCCGCATAGACGCGCGTTGGCTCCCTGAGCGGGCCAACGCGCGCGGAGGCAGGCTACTAGACAGTGGTCCACAAGCGATAGACGGCGCGCGAGCGAATCTGGTGGACAAGGCGTTGAGCCGATCGGGCTAGCAGCAGATGCAGCCGCAGCGCTCTTAGCCTGACCCATAAGTGTGGTGGAGGCAGATACATCAATCAGGCCGCGCGGCGTTGCTTCACTAATGGCCGCTTATGGAGCCAATCGCGGGATGCGGGCCAGTACCCAGAAAGAATTTTTGTTTCGTCTCCTCCTATTCCGTTGGGAACCCGGTAAGGTCCTACGTCCTGGGTTCCCCCGGCCCAGGGGCGGCCCCGGCCGGGCATGACAACGCCCGGCCGGGCAACCGCTGGTCCCGAGGGAAAGCTCGCTGGAAATTCAATGCCTGGGTCGACCTCACTGCTGCCGCTTAGAGCGACCTACATTGTCTCGGCCAAGCGTCGGCCAGACCACCAAGAATGTCGGAACGCGAGAGCAACACGCTCCTTGGATGCTTTACGTGTAAAGACTTCTGGCATCGCCTACTCTTGTTCGGAGCTGCTGCACACGGAAGGAACTTGCTCGTGCCAGAACCCACCAGCCGCACTGCCGGTTACTCTGCTAGCCGCCGTGGCAATGGCGTACAGACGACCACCCTTCATCCGCTCATCCGGCGCGAGCTCGGCCTGGTCGACCTGCGCCGGATGCAGGTCGTGGCGACAGAGGACGGCGTCGCGCTCGACGTCATCCTCTGGAACCGGCCGCTCGGGCGCTAGTAACCCAAACAGTTAGTTCTCGCCCAAAGGCTTCAAGGAGTCGGGGCGGGAGCAGGGGTCGGAGCGGGCGCAATAGTCGTCGCGACTGGAGTCGGGACCGGCGCAAAGATCGGCTTCGGTGGTGGCGTCGTACTCGCATACTGGATCGGCACCGGTCCTGGAATCACCCGCTGGGGAGCCGTCGACGACCCGCTGCTGCTGTAGCGCCGGACCTGCGACACCAAGGTTGTGCCGATGTTCGACGATGACCCCCCGGCGTGCGGGGCAGTGGCGCGTCGCGTGCTGGGAGTGGACGGCCCGGGGGATGAATGCGATGGGTGCTGAGCTTGCGGGGGGTTGTCCCAGCGGGGGCCAAGGGGTAGCCCTGGGGTTGCTGAAGCCGGCGCGTGGGAGCGGTGCCGCGGTAGAGGAATCCCGTCGCCTTCAGGTTCCCAGGCTGAACCGCGCAAGAAGCCCACGACCGAGCGACTGAATTCGTGCGCAGAGTGCCCTAAAGCCTGCGCGGACCGGCTGACGTCGTGCGTCAAGAAGGCTCGAGCGTCGACGGAAAAGGGACCACTGAAGAGGAAGCTCAGGACAAGAAGCGTTGCCTTCCAGGGAGGCTTCCTCCAGCCTTGGTCCCCTACGGGACCTGAGTGTCCTGCCGCTGCCATGATCCAAGTGTGCGCTAGGAAGCTGCGCGGTGCCAGGCACTAGTCTCACAGGGCGGCACGGCCGTTGACCGTCAGCCCATTGGCGACATCCAAGGGAGCTGCGGTTTGCAACTCAGAGTGACGACGACGTAACTGAGGGCGTCAGGCTACAAGTCCAAACCTATTCAGAGCCAGGCCGATCGGGCGCGCTCGCCCGTCCTCTAGCTAAGTTCGCAGGACGTAGAAGCCGTAGCGGGTGCGCTTCAAGATCGGTGCCGTCGCGATGGCGTAGATAGCGGTCGTGCGGGAGTAGCCGCAGTCCACCAAGGCAGACACCAGCACTGCGTGCTGGAGCGGCTGCCCTCCGACCGACCGCAATGCGGCGGCCAGCACCTCATCACTCTTGGAAGCCGTGAGTAGGCAGCGCCGTTCCGACAGTGAGCCGGCCAAGCGGACACGGTCGTCATGTCGCTCCAACCAGTCCTGAGCGTCGGCCCAGAGCTGGAGCTGAGTGGTGGTGGGCACCGGGCGACCGTCGAAGCGCCAGGCAATACCTACGCCCCCGGACAGGCTGTCGAGCGTCAGACCATCGCTGGCGACTACCAGCGTCCGACCGACGTGCCGGGCAAGGCCACTGCTCTCATCATCGACGCGCCCATCTGCAACCCCAAGGCGCTCGTCGACCGCCGCGGCGAAGGTGACCTCGCGCGCAAGAACGCCATGCCGATCAGCCAAGGCAGCAAGGTCGAGCGGGGAGAGACCGAGGCCATTGGCTGATCGCACCAGCTCGGCCAGCGCCTGGCAACGAGCCCGGCGCGTAGCAAGTGGCCAGAGCGCCGCGCGACCGTCATGGACGACCAGCTCCACAGGCACCGGGAGGCCATAGAGGTCGGCCAGGGACAGGACGCCGGCCGGATGCATCGGGCACTGGAGCAGCCCCCGTTGCAGGAGATCGGCCACGGTCTCACCCGACCAACACGGCGCGATTCGGCCCAGCCAATCGAGGGCTGTCACCAGGCTCGCCGGCGGCGGCGTTGCCTGGGCGAGCCGGCGTAGTGCCGGGATGGCCTGCCAACGGCCACTGGTGCGGACATCGGTAATGGCAGCCGGGCGCTCCAGGTCCCAACCGTGCTGGCGGCGGAGGGCAGCTTGCACCGCGATCGAACGGTGCCGCGCGCGCGAGCAGATAGCCAACAGCGGCGTCAACGGGGCCGGGGGGCGGCGCGCTCGGCAAGAGCGCCCGGCGCAGCCGAGCGGCATCACGCCAGAGCTCACCCGTCGCCATGTATCAGAGCCTAAGGTGCGATGCCTCCTCAGCGCTCACTGTAGCGACGTGTCCCACGATTCAACTAACCACCTAGCCTATCGAGAATCGCAAGCAGCTGCAGGGTAAGCTCACGCGTGTCCTTTTCAGGGGGCTCCACCCCTCGGTGTAACAGCTGATTTCTCACCGTATACGCAGTCCGCAACAATGCCTCATCTTCTCGGTTCAAGGCAGGATGTTCATGGAACAGTTGACGGTAAGGAGCGTTGCGATGTTCCGCGTCTGACGATCTGAGCGTCGATTCAACCGCGATTACGGCCTCCAGGAAGGCGAATGTGACATCGCCCGTTTGCAGCCGGGCAAGAATCCGACTACCTCTCGACTCGTCGCGTTGTGCAGCCTCCGAGATCTTCTTGGCTGCAGCGTTTATTAGTTCATCATCCCACGCCCCGGACGTTGGAGCGATGATGCTTTGGGCGGCCAAGGTGGGCGAGACAGGTGCCGAGAGTTCATCACTGATCACTATGATTGGTGCCGCACTCCCTTGGGACAGCACGAAGGATAACGGATCGTCAAATCTCCCTGCGCCACGTTGATCAACCACAATAACGGCTGCTCGACGCACCAACTGCGTGAGGGCGGCTAGGCGAAGTTCGGACGCTGTTTGGATCTCGTCCGGGGTAACTGGTGCCAGCCCAGTTGCACGGAGGGCGGGAAAGAGGAGATCGCGATGCTGGGCGAGGTACTCATTACGCCCTAGGAACAGCGCCAACGCTCCCTTGTTGGGCCCTGCTAAACGAAGCTCCGCCAGAATCTGATCTTCGGAGGAGTCCGCACGAGCCCCTGCAACCTTAGGCAACCGGTCGGCGAGCTGCTGGAAGAGCGCCGCTAGCACGGGCCCATGCGGGGTATTAAACCGCGTATCTAGTACGACGACCCGAACTCCCCGCCTTTCGTATCTAGCCACCTGCGCACGCGTGCCCCTCGCCAGAATGACCCAGGGAGCTGGGCGGTTTCGACCAAGGCGCTCGCCAAGAAGTTGCAGTATGGCTCGAAAATCAGGATCCTCTAGGCTGTACCCGAATAGAACTGGAACGCGTGTGATCAAGAGGCTAGCTACATACGTGGCAAGAAGGGGGAAGCGGATCAGAAAGTTATCATAGTCCTCTTCAGTCAGGACCAGTTCATTCGGATGATAGATATCTCCATGAAACTTCACGAGTTGCGTTCTTCGCGCCCTTCGCTTAGATGCGAGTCGTTGCTCCCCTACTACTGGATCGAAAGGCCAGCCAATAGCAGACCACGCTGTCTCGAGAATGAAATCCACGTTGGTGGTCAGAACAGTGTCGAAAGGAATACGTGCGAATGCCTTGTGTACCTCAGCGGGTCGGGCCTCGTCGATTAACAAAGCATCGTGTACGCAGTCAATGAGCGCCGGCCGGCCATGCATCTGTTCGTACGTGCTAATGGCGTCTACGGGACCATCTACTCCGTAGCCGTCCGGGAGGTATTGCCTCACGGCCTCGCCAAGTTCTTTCCAGGCAGGAGGCTGCTTGCCAGTACGCGTCCTCGCATTGGCCGAAATGCCAGCGCCGACGATGGGTAGCCATCGTCCTGCCGAGAATTCGTCTTGCAGAAGGCGAGGGAGCCGAGCAAAGTAATCTATCGCCATGCTGACACCTTACTACTCGACGGCTCGAACTGTGGTTGGCATGGCCGCTACCGTGAGTCACTTCGAGCCGGACCGTCAAGCTTCCGTAGCCGTTCCCTACCTGCTGTGCTGGCCTCGCCTCTGGGGGACTGACTGCGATGGCCTCATGAAAGCGGTGATAGTGGGGAGGCGCACGGACTAACGAATCCTGTACCCTCGACTCTCGGCTGGCATGGTTCATAATTGCCACTAGCAGCAAAGATGCAACCAATCGGCTCTGGAGATGCGGCTCGATATTATGGAGAAGCCCCCTTCCAGCGCGAGGGAAGAGGGCCTGATTTCCGGATTCGGCCGGAGACCTTGCGGGAGAGGGGATCGCTACGTCAGTCGCAGAAATCTGCTGAGGCAAAGGCCAGTACGAACGACCTGTGGTCTTGCAGATACCTCACCACGGCCTGGCAACGATCGCAGGGCTCCGTAAGATGCCCCTCTATGGCAGCTCGCTGGGCAAGCTCCAACTGTCCCGGGCGCACAGCAAACAGCGTGACAAGATCTGGATGCGGGTGGCGCATGCCTTCGGCGAGATCACGCCCGTGGGCTGCCTGGAGGTCCTTGGCGCCCTTGAGCTGCTGAACCGTATCCTCAGTCATCTTCGCACACTCCTAACACGCGAAAGGGCGAAGGAACCGACTTACGCAATAATCGGACTCCTGCCCGACCAAAGCAGTCCCAATATACATATTCCTACAAGTTTGAACAACTGCTAGCCCGGAAGAACGGTCCAGTCTTCAAGACTCATCATGCGCACTGCGGCATGAAGAGCTTGGGTAAGATGAGTTGGCGGACTGCCAAACACTTGTATGTGGTCCTCCGCCGGGACAACTAACCTTTCAAGCAGCGCCTTGGAAAACTGTGGCAATGTATCCCTGCGCAAGAGCTTCAGCACTCTAGTGGTAGCCTCTGGGTTTAGCTGGAACCGCGTAAAGACCTCCTCTCCGAATCCCCGAACGTAATCTTCAGTGAAGGGCATATCAACGGCTTGTGAAGTAGCGTGATGAGCCATCACTTCAACACACTCGCGAAAGACCCCTTTGAGGTAGCGTTCACCCGTGGTCGTCCTGAGGTAGATGGCGACTGACGGCCACCCCGCCCGTCGCGCCATAAGTGTAACCGCGAGGTGAGGAATATTCACCATGTAGCGCTTAAGCACTCGGTAGGGGCGAACGTCATCGACTAACTGTATGCCTAAGCCCGCAAGAAGCTTGGCTACAGATTCTTCCGTCGGCCGTCCCGTCACCCACCAGCTATACTCCTCCGCTTGCACTCTTACTCTTGAGCTATATGCCTCATCGATCCCACACATGCGGTCAACGACAGATGGCAGGAACTCCACCCTCTGCTCCCATTGCTCTTCATCAATGAGTGCTTGGCAGTTCTCTCCGATCGTGTTCTCGCAGAAGAGAACAGTAAGAGTCGGGTGGCCCTCACCACGACGCAAGAGCCCTTCACGCAGGACAGGTACGAGCTCCTCCAGCCCTTGCCAAGTCAAAGAGGTAGTTACGAGAATTGTGTCCTCGGAGGCTAACGCATTAATCGCAGGCTCGCAATCAGAGCCCAGAGGCAGCAGGCTTCCGGCGGAAAAAGGCTTGATTTCGCGCATACCGGAAAGACCACCGATGAACTCTACCTCAAAAAGGCCCGACGACTCTGCTAGAGACTCTATCTTGCGTCCCGCTCGTTGAACGACTACGATTTCCAGACCGCTTTGCGACAGCACGGGCAAGATCAGGCCCAGGCCCAACGCTCCTGCACCAAAATGGAGGTGCCGCGGCATCGCCCGCGCCTCGTCTCTAGGATCGCCGCTACGTCAGTCGCAGAAATCTGCTGAGGCAAAGGCCAGTACGAACGACCTGTGGTCTTGCAGATACCTCACCACGGCCTGGCAACGATCGCAGGGCTCCGTAAGATGCCCCTCTATGGCAGCTCGCTGGGCAGGCTCCAACTGTCCCGGGCGCACAGCAAACAGCGTGACAAGATCTGGATGCGGGTGGCGCATGCCTTCGGCGAGATCACGCCTGTGGGCTGCCTGGAGGTCCTTGGCGCCCTCTGCGTCCGCCGTGCTGTCGCTCACGAAGTGAACCGTATCGTCGGCGAGGTAACGACTCGCGACTGTAGGGTCGACAGGTGGCATGGGTCGACCTCCTTCGTTCGTCCTAGACTTGGCATACGCCTTGGCCCGGTTGATCGTTCCCGACGCGGGCTGAGACTATCACTAGGATGACACCTGCCCGCCCGGGCTGGCCGTGGCGAGTCCAGGAAGCGACCTTCATCACTCATAGTAAGCGCATCGGCACTAACCGTGCTTCCTTTAGCCAGCTCATGCTGGCTACCGATGGCGCGGCCAACGCGCCAGTCTGTGTGGCTCGACAACCCCAATCTCCGGGCGGCATGTGCAAGCACGGCCTTCGAGCGCCGACGTACGGTTGGCCGTCTACCAGGCCCTCCGGCTGGAGCTTGCAGTGTCAGCCTCTATCAAGCTGCCCGAGGTCGAAGTCTGCTGGGTTGGCCCCCCTGAAGTACTCAAGTGGAGGGTTGCGGTCACCGGGGAGGCTGGCCGGTGGCAAGTGGTACCAGGTGGCGAGGCGATACCACTCCTGGTCGATCGTGTTGCAGAACGTCTCGATTGCCTGGATGGCTTGGTGGGGCTCGCACTTCTTCTTGGGCCGGTTGAGGTTGCAGTCACAGTGGCTCAACCAGTTGCCGAGACGCCTGCGGTAGCGGCCGCCAAGGCGATGCTCCCGCAGCTGCCCCTCGAAGGCGACACGGTTCTCGTTTGGCGCGCGGCTGAGGGCGAGGGTGAGAAGGGCGTTGTCCCACTCGCTGAAGGGGACGAGCCGACGAGCCTGGTCGAGAAGACGGCTGACAGTCGTCTCAGCGTTGGGGTCAGCCATCATCCAGATGCCACCCAGATCACGGATGAAGGCGTCCAGGGCTGCTTCCGCCATGGCCCGCGAGTAGACGATGTCATCGAGGTACTCATCCGGTGGCGGGCGATCCGGCTGCCGCTTGCGCCGGCCCAGCCAGGCGGTCAGGTCCCAGGAGATCGCTCCCAGTGGGGTGTAGATCCGGAAGTAAGAGCGGAACTGCTCTACCACCAGGAGGGCCGCTGCCGTGGCGTCGCCGTCGCCGCGGGCAAGGGCCCGGTGGGTGGCGTAGTTCTGGGCGACACGCAGCTCTTGGAGGACGTGGTCGGCGAGCGGCAGGTGCAGGCTGCGCTCGCGGTCGGCCAAGTGCCGGGGATCGCTGTAGTGGAGCTCGCGGGCCAGGGCGCCGAGCCGGCGTTCGAGCGAGGAGCCCGCTTCTCGCGTGAAGTTGAAGGCAGCCGCCACGATCTGCTGCGACTGCGGTGCGAGGCCTCGGGCTGCGTCGTGGACGAGGCGCATGGCCCGGGGAGTGAGAGCTTCCTGCGTCTCGCCTTCGAGCGCGAGCAGATGCCGGGCCGCCTCTAGTAGCAGTGGCGCGTAGCGCTCCAGCCGGCCCTCATCGGCGAGGCCGTCCCGCTCGCGCAGGCGGCCGAGCTGTCGTGCCAGCTCGTCGCGCGGTATGGACTCCTGATTCACGCTCACTCCAGTGTGATCTTGCAACTGGGCCAACTTTGCGTCCTGGTTGGTCGCGCCGTGCCTTGATTGCCTGGACTCCCCACCACTCAATCAGAGGGAGTCCTTGATGTACGGGGAAATTGTCAGTCCTCCGCTCGTGGCCCCGGCCGTGCGGGGGGCAAGTCAGCGGGCAGTCGTACGCGAGCATCGCGCCGCCATGACTCGGCTGGAGGCGCAGGCGGCGGAGACCGAGCGGCACATGACACTGGGCTACGGCCTCGCCATGCTCGGCGCCTTCGAGAGCGCCGATCTCGCCACCGTCTGCGGCCTCCGGGCCGGCGTCGACCCCGACCTGCGGGCGGTCATGGCCGGCTGGGTCATCACCTTCAACAACCTGGCGCAGGCTCGCTACGCCCGCTTCATGGCTGGCGTGGGTTGGTGAGCATGGACTGGTCCGACCAGACGCTCTGGGACGTCTACTGCGTCACCTTGGTGTCGCTGGTGCTGCTCATCGTCGTGGTCGCAGCCGTCGGCTACCTCATCTGGCGGGTGGAGTGGTACATCCGCCAGCAGCGCCAGCCGACCATCGACGAGCAAGGCATGAGTACGGCCGCCTACATCCACGATCTCGGCCAGTGGGCCCGCGAGCAGATGCTCAGGGATGGCCAGCGATGAAGCGATCAGCGATCAAGTTCGACGTGACCCTGGCCACCAAGGTCGCGCTCATCGCCTGGGAGGTCTTCGCGCAGCTGCCGGAGGACGCGCCACCCGAGCAGCGCCAGCGCTTGGCGTCGACTGCCCTCGACTTCTACGGCGCGGTCTGCAAGGCCGTGGCTGACGGCCAGGGTGAGCCACCCGCCTCCGAGCGGATCGCGAACGTCCTCAGCCAGCGGGCGGAAGCCGCAGGCGCATGAGATTGCTGGCGCGGGCGCGGACGCTCATGGTGGGAATCGTGGTGGCCATCGTGCTGCTGCGGCTTGCGCTGTGGGCGCTCGCGCCCTTCCTCCCGCTGGCGGTGGTTGGCCTGGTGCTGCTGGCCCTGTTCGCCCACATCGTTTTCCGCCGCTGATCATCTTTCTCTGACCTGGTGCATTCGCCAGGACAATCCACTCCGCATGGCCCCATTCCTAGGGAATCGCCTAGCGCATTGTGGACTCTCGTCCACATATAACGACCTTGAAGGACGCATGTGTCGCCTAGCAGCCGGATCGGGTTGCCGCGATGCGTGGACGTCCGTCCACATTCCGCTTCAGCAATAACGGGGGTAATGCATGGCGCGCGAACGACATATCCGGGTGACGGCCGAGCCGAAGGCAGAGCCTGACGTGCGCCTCTACGTCCTGGCCCTCATCGCGTTGGCCCGTCAGCTGGATGAGGAGCAGCAGGGCGCGGCCGAGCCGCCGTCAGACGCCGGGGAGCCGGGAGGGGCGGCGTGACGCCCCTGCTCCACTTCGTCGCCCTGGCGCTCCTGCTCGGCCTCGCCACGATCGGGCTGGTAGTAGCCATCCGGGCGCGGGCCCACGCCGGCTGGCGGCGCTCGCTCGTCTGCTATCGCCTGGCCTTCCCCCGCGACGTCGAGCCGGAGGCGGTGACGGCCTTCCTCACCGGCCTATCCGGCCTGGCGGCCCCGGCCTGGCTCGCGCCCTTCGCCGCCCGCGTGGTGCTACTCGAAGTCACCGCTACCGCGGCCGGCATCGCTCACCACCTGCTGGTGGCGCGGCCGAGCGAACCGCTGGTGCTGTCCGCCCTACGGGCGGCCCTGCCGAGCGTTGGCCTGATCCCCGACCCGGAGCATCGCTCCGCCCGCCCGACGCTGGCCGGGCAGCTGCGCGCGGCGACGAGCGCGCGGCCGCTCGCGACCACCACGCCGGTGGCGGTAGCCAGTGCCATCCTGGCCGCCCTGCTACCGCTCGCCGACGGCGAGCGGGCGGTGGTGCAGTGGACGCTTGCGCCGCTCGGCCCCATCGCGGCCGTGCCGAGCCCAACGCGAGGACGGCGGTCCCGCTGGTTGTCCCCGAGCGTCATGGATTCGGAGGCAGTGCGGGCGTTGCGGGCCAAGCGCTCGAGCGCCCTGTTCTGGGCCAGCCTGCGGCTCGGTGTTGGCACGAGCGACCGTCGCCGGCCGCGGCTGCTGCTGGGCCGGCTGACGGCCGCCTTCCACACAGCCAACGCGCCCGGTGCGCACCTGCGCCGCAGCGCCATGCCGAGCGCGCTGGTGGCGCGGGCGGTCGGCGGGCGGCGGCTGCCGCTGGTGCTGCGGCCGAGCCTGTTGAACGCGGCCGAGCTGACCGGCCTTATGGCCTTCCCACTCGGGAACGTGACGCTGCCCGGTCTCTCCCTCGGCGGCTGCCGCCAGCTCGCCCCCGCTCCCGCCATTCCGCGCGAGGGGCGGGTGCTGGCGCTTGCCACCTTCCCCGGCGCCGAGCGGCCGCTCGCCCTGTCGGCGGTCGATTCGCTGCGGCACCTGCACGTCGTCGGGCCGACCGGGGTGGGCAAGTCGACGCTGCTTGCCAACCTCATCGCCCAGGACATGGCCGCAGGCGCTGGCGTCGTCGTCATCGACCCCAAGGCCGACCTCGTGGCGGATGTCCTGGACCGCGTCCCCGCCGGACGCGTGAGCGATGTCATCGTGGTCGACCCGAGCGACGACGAGCGGCCGGTCGGCTTGGACCTGCTCGGCGCTGGCGGTGCCCCGGAGCTGGCGGTGGAGCAGGTCGTCAGCGTGATGCACAGCCTGTTCCGCGCCTTCTGGGGGCCGCGCACCGACGACATCCTGCGCTCGGCGCTGCTCACCTTGGTCCACGAGCCGGACCTGACGCTCTGCGAGGTGCCGCTGCTGTTGACCGACGCTTCCTTCCGCCGCCGCCTGGTCGGTCGGGTCGACGACCCGGTGGGGCTGGGGCCGTTCTGGGGCTGGTACGAGGGCTTGAGCGACGCCGAGCGGGCGCAGGCCATTGGGCCGGTGATGAACAAGCTGCGGGCCTTCCTGCTGCGCCGCCGCATCCGCCACTTGGTCGGGCAGAGCGCGCCCGCCTTCGACCTGGATCGGGCGCTGGCCGAGCGCCGGATCGTCCTCGTCGCCCTGTCCAAGGGGCTCTTGGGCGAGGAGTCGGCAGCGCTGCTCGGCTCGCTGGTGGTGGCCCGGCTCTGGCAGGCCGTGCAGCGCCGCGCCGCCCTGCCGCCGCACGAGCGGCCGACGGTCTACGCCCACATCGACGAGGTGTCGGACTACCTGCACCTGCCCACCCCGATCGATGACCTGCTGGCCCAGGCCCGTGGCCTGGGGCTGGCGCTGACGCTCGCGCACCAGCACCTGGGGCAGCTGACCCCGGCGCTGCGGCAGGGGATGCTCGCGAATGCCCGCAGCCGGGTCATCTTCCAGCCCGCGGCCGACGACGCCCACCGCTTGGCCCGCGAGCTGGCCCCCTACCTGAATGCCGCCGACCTGCAGGGCCTCGGCTCCCACGAGATCGTCATCCAGGTCTCGACTGGCGCGGCCGTCGCGCCCCCGGCTACCGGCCGCACCCTGCCGCCCGCGCCCGTCACGGGCCTGGCGGCCGCTGCCCGCGCGCATTCACGCCGGGCCTACGGCGCTGACCGGGAGGCGGTGGAGGCGGCCCTCCGGCAGCGCCACGCCGGTCAGCGCGGGCACGGGCCGGTCGGCCGCCGGGAGGCCCAGCCATGAGCCGCCCCGCCCCCTCCGCTGCGACGACGTGGGTTCCGGTCGCTGTTCCGGTCGCGTCGAGCCCGCTCGCCCGTTCGCCCAGGCCAGCGGCCATGCCGTCAGCGAATTGGCAGACGACTCCTCACCCTCACCGGAGGACGAAGCGATGAGGGGCCGCTACCTCACCCCCCGCCGCATGAGCGAGATCGAGCGCAGTCTGAGCGACCGGGACCGGGCGGTGCTTGCCACCCTGGTCCGGGTGCGGCTCGCCACCGGCGACCAGCTCGCCCGGCTGCACGGCACGGGCGTCAGCCGCCGTCAGGCCCGCCAGGTGCTGGCCTCCCTGACTGAGCGGCGGCTGCTCGCCCGCCTGCCCCGCCTCGTCGGCGGGGTGCGGGCGGGATCCGCCGGCTACGTCTACGGCCTCGACATCGCCGGGCACCACCTCACCAGGGCGGGCGGCGTCCGCCCGCACCGGCCGTGGCAGCCCGGACCGGCCTTCCTGGCCCACACCCTGGCCGTGACCGAGCTGTACGTCCGCCTGCGGGCGGCCGAGCGCGACGGCCTCGTCCGCCTCAGTGAGTTCGTGACCGAACCGGCCTGCTGGCAGGCCTTCCCCGGCCCCGGCGGCGGGCGGGTCGTCCTCAAGCCCGACGCCCAGCTCGTACTACAACTGGGCGGCTACGAGGACCGCTGGTTCGTCGAGGTCGACCGCGCCACCGAGGCCACCACCCGCCTCACCCGGGCCTGCGACCGCTACCGCGCCTACTGGGCGAGCGGCCTGGAGCAGGCCTGCCACGGCGTCTTCCCCCGCGTGCTGTGGCTCGTGCCCGATGAGCGCCGCCATGCCCAACTGGTCGACGTGCTGGGCCACCAGCCCGCCGAGGCTTGGCCGCTCTTCACCGCAGCTCTGTACGACGACGCGGTGCCCCGGCTGCTGGAAGGGGCCGGGTCATGACGGCGCTGTCCCGCAACACCATCCTGGTCGGCGACGCCCTCACCCGGCTGCGGGAGCTGCCCGAGCGAAGCGTCGACTGCGTCGTGACGTCGCCGCCGTACTACCAGCTGCGCGACTACGGCGTGACCGGGCAGCTCGGCCTCGAACCCACCGTCGAGGACTGGGTAGACAACCTGCGCGCCGTCATGGCTGAGGTAGGTCGGGTGCTGGCGCCGTACGGCAGCGTCTGGCTGAATCTCGGCGACAGCTACTCGGCGCATCGCCGCTACGGCGCTGCGCCCAAGGGACTGCTGCTCGCCCCGGAGCGGCTGCTGCTGCGACTGGCCGCCGACGGCTGGCTGGTGCGCAACAAGGTGGTCTGGGCCAAGACCAACCCGCTGCCGACCTCGGTGAGCGACCGGCTCACCACCACCTACGAGCTGCTCTACCTGCTCGTGCGCGCTCGCCGCTACTACTTCGACCTCGACGCCATCCGCGACGCCCCGACCGTGCACCGCCGACCCACCACGACCAAGACGCTGGACGGCACGTGGAGCGCGCCACTGGCGGCTCCCCGCGGCGGGCTGGCAGCCCTGAAGGCCGAGGGACGCTCCGGGCACCTCCTGGGCAAGAATCCCGGCGACGTCTGGCGGCAGCCGACACGCGGCTACCGGGGCGCGCACTTCGCCACCTTCCCCGAGACGCTGATCCACCGCCCGATCCTGGCCTCCTGCCCGGAGGTCGTCTGCACCGGCTGCGGGCAGCCCTGGCGTCGCCGCGCCATGCTGCGCCACGTCGGCGCGCCGGCCACCCCCATCCGTGACCGCTACGTGCAGCACTACGACCGTCGCTGGCTGACGCTGCACCAGCGCGGGTCGCTCGTGCCCTGCGACTGCGGCGGGTCGACCCGGCCCGGCCTGGTGCTCGATCCGTTCTTCGGCACCGGCACCGTCGGCGCCGTCGCGGCGAACCTCGGCCGGGACTGGCTCGGCATCGAGCTCAACCCCGCCTATGTCGCACTCGCCGAGACCCGGCTCGGCAATGCCGCGCACGCCCCACCCCGGCAGGTGGCGGCATGAGCCCTCGTCGCTGCCGTGCGGCCGTCCCCGTCATCCCTACCGGGATGGCCGGCCGCACCCGCACCGAGGAGGTGGATTCAGATGACCGAAGGTCCACGCAGCGGCGTGAAGACCCTCGCCATCCGGCTCCCGGACGAGCTGCACGCTCAGCTCGTCCTGATCGCCCAGCTCGACAACACCAGCCTCAACGCATTGCTCGTCGGAGCGGCGCAGGCGCTGGTGGAGCGGCGGATCGCGACCGGCGACCTGGCAGCGCAAGCCGAGCTGGCGATCAAGCAGATCGACCGCGAGGCCAGCACCCGCCGCGCCGCCCTCCAAGCCCTGCTCACCCAGGGCGGCGAGGCCGGCAAGGGCCGCACCCGCCGCAGCGGCGGTGCGAGCAGCCCGAGCGAGTGACTGGAGCGCTGCGGATCTCGGGCAAGGGTGGGAACGGCGGACTCGCCGTTCCCACCCACCAACCGAATAAGTGCCGAAAATTGAGCGGACGCTGAACCAAAATCTAGAGAATCAGGTGTGGACGACCGTCCACAAACACTTATAGAATTTCGGGGAAGGGAAACGATTGGAAATGACGAATCGCGTCGTCAATAATTCTCAACTGCTGGCCACCCGCATCCGGCAACTGCGCACCGCCGCCGGACTGAGCGTGCGAGCGCTGGCAGTGGCAGCCGGCGTGGACTTCAGTTGGATCGCGCGGCTGGAGCGCGGCGAGTACCGCTCGCCCGACCCGCGCTGCCTCGCGCGGTTGGCCCGCGCCCTCGGCGTCGAGCCCGCCGAGTTGTACTCCACCGCTGGCTACGACGACGGCTTGCCTGGCTTCGCGCCATACCTGCGCGCCAAGTACGAGCTGCCCGACGAGGCCGTCCGGCAGCTCGAAGGGTTCTTCGAGCTCATCAATGAGCGCTACCAGCGGCAGGAAGGAGGCGACGATGCCCGCCATCACGACGCTCCTGCGTGACCTCGTCCCGATCCGGCCGCTCACCCTGCCTGAGGCGATGCGGATCGCCGAGCTGCAGGCCAGCCACTTCATCCAGCAACTGGCCCTCGACGGCCCGCCGTTCCCTGAGTCGGCCATCGCCGAGCTCCCCCGCGTGCAGGTCGAGCGGATGAAGCTGATCGGCCTGTCCGGCGCGACCGAGTGGAGTCACGGCCGCTGGCTCATCGTCCTGAACGGCAGCGAGAGCGCCACCCGGCAGCGATTCAGCCTCGCGCACGAGTACAAGCACGTCCTCGACCACCCGTTCATCACCGTCATCTACCCGCCGCTGCACGCAGCGACCAGCGAAGGCCGCGCCGAGCAGATGTGCGACTACTTCGCCGGCTGCCTGCTCATGCCCCGCACCTGGCTCAAGCGGGCCTGGGGTGAAGGCACCCAAGACGCCAACGCATTGGCCCGCCGCTTCAGCGTCTCCCGCGCCGCCATGAACGTCCGGCTGTTCCAGATCGGAATCCTGCAACCCACCGACCGCCACCACCCACCCACCACCGGCCCCGGCTACCGGCGGCTGGCCGGCACGAAGGATGACCTCGCATGCCCAGCCTGAACGCAGCACCCGAACCTCAGACTGACTCTGCGACCGAGACCGCATCGCGCAAGCGGGCCGTCGTCTACCTGCGGGTGTCCACGGCCAAGCAGGCCGACAAGGACGACGACGCCGAGGGCTACAGCCTGCCCGCCCAGCGCGAGGCCTGCTACCGCAAGGCGGAAGCGCTCGGCGCCGACGTGGTGGAGGAGTACCTCGACCGGGGGGAGAGTGCGAAGACCGCCGACCGGCGGCAGTTCCAGCGCATGCTTGCCCGCATCGAGCGGGAGCGGGATGTCGACTACGTCATCTTGGACAAGGTCGACCGGTTCGCCCGCAACCGCCGCGACGACGCCAATGTGCTGTTCGAGCTGCGCGCCGCCGGCGCGCAGCTGGTCAGCGTCAAGGAGAACATCGACGAGACACCGGCCGGGCAGTTGCTGCACGCCATCATGGCTGGCATCGCCGAGTTCTACTCCAAGAACCTGGCAGCCGAAGCGCTCAAGGGCATGACCCAGAAGGCGAAGGTCGGCGGCACCCCCGGCAGGGCCCCGATCGGGTACCTGAACACCATCCGCCGCGTCGATGGCCGCGAGGTCCGCACCGTCGTGGTCGACCCCGACCGGGCGCGGCTGGTGCAGTGGGCGTTCGAGGCATACGCCACCGGCGAGTACACCGTCCGCACCTTGACCGAGGCGCTGGAGGAGAAGGGCCTGCGCGCGCTGCCGCGCGGCCGGATCGTCCCTGGGCCGATGCAGCTCTCGCACGTCGCGCACCTGCTGTCCAACCGCTACTACCTCGGCTACGTCACCTTCAGGGGTGTCGAGTACCAAGGCCGTCACCAGCCGCTGGTGCCACCGTCGACGTTCGAGCGCGTCCAAGAGCTGCTCGCCAGCCGCTTCCGCGCCGGGGAGAAGCAGCGCACGCATAACCACTACCTCAAAGGCACCGTCTACTGCGCCCGCTGCGGCAGCCGCCTGTGCCTCACCAACGCCAAGGGCCGCTACCTGTACTTCTTCTGCAGCGGCCGCCACCACTACCGCACCGGTTGTGACCTGCCCTACCTCCCCGCCGACGAGGTCGAGCGCGCGGTCGCCGACCACTACCGCAGCGTCCGCATCCCACCCGCAATGCAGGACCGCATCCGCGACGACCTGCGCGCCGAGCTCGACCACCAGCACCGCCAAGCCCAGCCGGAGATCGCCTGGGCCCGCACCCGCGTCACCGAGCTGGAGCAGGAGCGTCGCCGACTCGCTAGAGGCGTCGTCACCGGCGCGATCCCCGAGGACCTCGCCCGCGGTGAGCAAGACCGCATCAGCCGCGAGCTACGCCAAGCCGAGAAGGTCCTCGCCACGGCCGAGGTCGTGTACGCCAACATCGAGGGCAACCTCAACGGCGCACTTCGCCTTCTAGGCCGCTGCGACGAGGTGTACCGACTCGGCGGACCCCGCACCCGCCGACTGGCCAACCAATTCTTCTTCCAACGACTGCTCCTCGACGAGGACCACGTCGAAGCCGCGATCCTCGCCGAGCCGTGGGCGACCCTCGTCGCCGACGACCTCCGCCTGCGCCTACGGCGGAGGCGAGAGACAACGAACCCCGACCATGATCCTTTTGGTCGAGGTTCGAAAATGATGGATTTGGTGCCCCCGACAGGACTCGAACCTGTGGCCTATCGCTTAGGAGGCGATCGCTCTATCCGCCTGAGCTACGAGGGCGTGGCCGAGACGTCCCCGGAGGCGCCTCGGCCGGTCCCAGCCTAGCCGCTCGGGACCGGCGAGCGGCGGGCGCGGGCTGCCGGGACCGGTTCGGTACGAGATGCCCGGATCGTCCGGCACGGGGTGCGAGCTGCCCGGCACGCGGCGCAACGACGCGCCGCCGCAATTGATCCACAACCCCCCTTCACGAACCAGGTTCTGCTGCTATCGTCCTGCTGCCAGCTCGTGACCTGCGGCCGCGACGGTCAGCGGCGAGCCGGCCCGCCGAATCCATCGCGAACCGGGGACCCACCACTTCCCTGGGGCGAATCCGCGCGAGCCCGTACGAGCCGTACGAGAGCCACGCGCGGTAGGGCCTCCCTTCCGGCCCGAGCCCGTCAGCTAACCCGGTAGGCGGACGAGGAAGAAGGAGCCAGCCGCCCCGTGCTGCGACGCGCCCGCCCCACCGTCGCCCGTCTGCTCGCCGTCACCGCTACGCTCGCGCTCGCCGTTCCGCTCGGCGCCAGCGCGCACGCCGATCCCAACGGTGACCTCGCTCGCGCCAGGCATGACATGGCTACCACCGCGCAGCGCCTGTCGGGCCTGAAGGACGACATCGCGACGTCGCAGCGGCAGCTGGCCGCGCTGCAGCAGCGCGCCGAGGCGGCGGCCGAGCGCTACAACGACGGCAGGCTCAAGCTCGCCGCGGCCAGGCGGGTCTCGGCCGACAAGCAGCAGGCCGCCGCGGCCGCGCAGCAGCGCCTGCGCGAGGTGCGCAGCCAGCTCAGCGTCTTCGCCGTCCAGATGTACAAGGGCGGCGACTCCTCCGCGCTCGCGCTCGTCGACGAGACCAACGACCCGCAGGCGTTCGTCGACCGCGCGGCCTACAGCGCGCAGCTGTCCCGGCAGAAGGCGGCCACCCTCGCCGCCGTCGGCGTCGCCGAGCACGACGCCCAGGTGACCGCCGAGGCGGCCCGTCAGGCCGTGGCCGCGCAGCAGGCGGTCGTCGCCTCCCTGGCCGCCGACAAGAAGCAGGTCGACGACGCGGCGCAGCAGGCCCAGCAGCTGCTCGCCCACCTGCAGGCCCAGCAGCGCGAGCTGGTGCACCAGATGGAGCTCGCGGCCGAGCGCGCCTCCGCCGCGCGCCACGCGATAGCCGCCGCGGCCGCCCGCCGGGCCGCCGAGCGCGCCCGCGCGCGGGCCGCCGAGCTCGCCCGAGAGGCCGCCGCCGCTGCCGCGGCCAAGCACGTGTTCGACAGCTCGCCGTCCGACCCCGCACCGAGCTCGCCGCCCGCCAGCTCCGGCAGCTCCGGCAGCGCCGCGTCGATCGCCGTCGAGTGGGCGCACCGCGAGCTCGGCAAGCCGTACGTCTGGGCGGCTGCCGGGCCCGACGCCTTCGACTGCTCGGGCCTCACGATGTACGTCTACGCCAGGGCCGGCGTCTACCTCCCGCACTCGTCGGGAGGGCAGTACGGCGTCGGTCGGCACGTCTCGCGCAGTGAGCTGCGGCCGGGCGATCTCGTCTTCTACGGCTCGCCGATCCACCACGTCGGCATCTACATCGGCGGCGGCGCGATGATCGAGGCCCCGCACACCGGCGCCGACGTGCGCATCGCGGGAATCGGCCGATCGGACTACGTGGGGGCCACCCGCGTCGTCGGCTGAGTGGCGCAGCGGCCACTCGGGTGACCTGTGGACGAATCAGGCGATCCGTCGCCGATCCTCATTAGACTCGCGCACGCACCGGTGCATGCGCCCGGTCTCGAGCATGAGGAGGAGCGAGGCGTGCGCCGGTTCCCGCAAGTGGCCATAGCTGTCGTCGTGAGCGCCGTGCCGATGATCACGGTCATCCCGTCCGCGCTCGCCGCGGCGCCGCCCGCTGCCACCGTCACCGGCCACCGCGTCGGCGATGGGCGGGTGTCGCTCGCTTGGCGCAACCCCACGGGCAGCGGCGACTTCGCGCGGGTGCGGCTGGTCTACGCAGCGGGCCACGTGCCCGCCGCGATCGGCGACGGCACCGAGGCCGCGCTGTCCTCGCCGACGGCGACCAGCGCGGTGGTGACCGGCCTCACCGACGGTCAGCCCTACTCGTTCGTCCTGTTCACCGCCGACGCCGCCGACAACGCGACGGCCTCGTCGCCGGTCACCGCCACGCCGCACCCGGCTCAACCGGGTCACCTCACCGCCCACCTCGGACGGTCGGCGATCGGCCCGGGCGCCGGAGCCTCCTCGACCGTGCTGTCCGGCACCTACGCCGACGCGACCGGCCACGCCGTCGCCGGCTTGCGGGTACGGGTCATGCGCCGCCTCGGCGGCACGTCCACCTGGGAGCGGGTGGCCACCGTCACCAGCAGCGCCACCGGCCGGGTGGCGATGACCGCGACGCCGGCGCGCACGGCCTACTACCGGTTCTTCCTGCCCGGCTCGCCGTACGACGCGGCCACCTACAGCGGCGTGGTCCGGCTGGTCCACGTGCCGGCGCTGTCGATGTCGGCACCGACGCTCGCCCGCACCTACACGCCGTTCGCGGTGTCCGGCACGGTCAAGCCGGTGATGGGCGGCCAGGCCGTCGTGCTGCGCCGCTACTACTCCGGCGCGTGGCACACGATCGCCAGGACGACGACCGGCTCCCTCGGCCACTACCGCTTCTCGCTCACCCCGACGACGACCGCGCCGCGCCAGCTGCGGGCCGTCCTGCTCGCCACCGCGCGGCACAGCAGCGCCCGCACGGCCAGCCACGCCGTGCAGGTCACGCCGCGCGACCTGCGCTCGGGCATGTCCGGCCCCGACGTGCGCGCGCTCCAGCAGCGGCTGGCCGCCCTGCACTACGACGTCGGCACCGTCGACGGCCAGTTCGGCTACGACACGCTGCACGCCGTCGTGCCGTTCCAGAAGCTCAACGGCGAGCCCCGCACCGGCGTCGTCGGGGCCCAGACGCTGGCCAGGCTGGGCTCCCCGACCAGGCCGACCCGTCACCATCTGGTCTCCGGCCGCAGCGTCGAGGTCGACAAGGCGCGCCAGATCGCCGTCCTGTACGCGAGCGGCGCCGTCTACCGCATCCTCGACGTGTCCACCGGGTCGGGGCAGCCCTACGTCCAGGACGGCCACACGTACGTCGCGACGACCCCCGTCGGCTCCTTCGCGGTCAACCGCAAGATCAACGGGATGCGGGTGAGCCAGCTCGGCGAGCTGTGGAAGCCGTCGTACTTCTACCTGGGCTACGCCATCCACGGCAGCCCGTCGGTGCCCGCCTACCCGGCGAGCCACGGCTGCGTCCGGGTGACCAACCCGGCGGTCGACCGCTACTTCAGCTGGCTCACCCTCGGGACGCGGGTGTACGTCTTCGACTGAGCGAGGCGCCACGATGACCGACGAGCGACCGCTGCTGCCCGAGCAGACGGCCGACGACGCCCCGGAGCCGTCCTACGACGACCGAGGGACCGGGGAGGCTAGGGAGGATGCTGGGGACGACGCCGGAGACGACATCGAGCGGCTGCTGCGGGAGCGGCCGCCGCACTACGACGGCGGCTGACGGCGGCTGACGGCCGCCAGGCTCAGGCCGCCGAGCGTGGCCGGGCCGAGGCGTCCGGCTGGCCGGTCGCGTCGTCGTCGCCGGTCGTGGGCTGCAGCAGCATCAGCGACGCCATGACCGCGAGGCCCCACATCGGCCAGCCCATGGCGAGCCGGGCGGTGGCCAGCCAGCCGACGTGGTCGTGCAGGTAGAGCCAGCCCTGCAGGACGAACCGGGTGGCGAAGACGGCGATCCACACGAGCGTGGCGGCGGTGGCCCGGCGGACGAGGGCCGGGTCGTCGCGCCACCCGACGAAGCGCCGGTCGAGCGCGGCCGCGACGTAGCCCAGCACCGGCCGGCGGGCCGCGATGCTGGCCAGCAGCGCGACGACGTAGGCGCCGTTGATGATGATCCCCGGCAGGAAGAAGTTCTTGGCCTGGCCGGTGTACGCCGCGAGCAGCGCGGCGAGCGCGATGCCGAGGACGCCGGAGACCGCCTGCCGCAACGGCTCCTTGCGGATGAGGCGCAGGGTGCCGAGCAGCACGGCCGCCGCGACCGCGGCGGCGATCGCCCAGCCGAGCCCGGCCGCGACGTTGACGACGACCAGCACGAAGCCGGGCAGCGACGCGTCGACGATCCCGCGCCGGCCGCCGAGCGCCTCGCCGAGATCGAACAGCGGGGCGTCGCCGGAGGCGGCGGTCCGGCCGCCTCCCGGCTGGCGCCGTCGCTGCGTGGTCGCGGGCTCGTCGCTCGCCTGGCGGCCGGGGGCATCGCTCACCGGTCCAGTCTGCCCCACGGTGGGGGAGTCGCCGGGCGCTTCGGCGGATAGGGTCGCCGTCATGCTCGATGAGTCCGACGTCCGCGACGTGCTCGCGGCGGCACTGGCGAGCGGCGGCGACTGGGCCGAGATCTACGCCGAGCGGCGCGACTCGACCGCGATCCACCTGGAGGATCACCGGATCGAGCAGCTCACCAGCAATCGGCTGCAGGGCGCCGGCGTGCGCGTGGTCAAGGGCACCCAGTCGGCGTACGCGCACACCAACGTGCTGCGCAGGGCCGCGCTGCTCGACGCCGCCAAGGCGGCGGCGGCCGGCATCGCCGGCGACCGGCCGGTCTCGGTCGCCGACCTCACGAGGACGGAGCCGGCCGTGCGCCACCCGGCCCGGCTGGCGCCGCACCAGGTCGGCAAGGCCGACAAGGTCGCGATCGCCCGCCGCTGCGAGGAGGCCGCCTGGGCCGAGGGCACGGAGGTGCGCCAGGTGTCGGTGTCCTACGCCGACGTCGCGCAGCGGGTGCTGATCGCCAACTCGCTCGGCCAGCTCGCCGACACGACCCGCATCCGCACCCGGCTGGCCGCCTCGGTGGTCGCCGCTCGGGACGGGCTCGTGCAGACCGGCTTCGAGGGTCCCGGCGCCAGCAAGGGGCTGGAGCACTTCGACGAGCACCCGCCCGAGGGGATCGGCGCGCTCGCCGCCCAGCGGGCGCTGCGCCTGCTCGACTCCGTCCCGATGCCGGCCGGGCAGATGACCGTGGTGCTCTCGGCCGGCGGCGGCGGCGTGCTGTTCCACGAGGCGTGCGGCCACGGGCTGGAGGCCGACGCGATCGGCAAGGACAACTCCGTCTATTCGCGGACGCGCGGCGAGCGGGTGGGCAGCGAGCTCTTCAGCGGCGTCGACGACCCGACGCTGCCGGGCGCGTGGGGCTCGTACGAGTTCGACGACGAGGGGACGCCGGCCCGGTCGGCGACCCTGTTCGACCACGGCGACCAGGTCGGAGTCCTGAGCGACCGGATCTCGGCCCACCGGATCGGTGCGCGCTCCACCGGGCACGGCCGCCGGCAGTCCTACGCCCACCTTCCCCAACCGCGGATGGCCAACAGCCTCGTGCTGCCGGGCTCCGACGACCCGGCCGCGATCATCGCGGACGTGACCGACGGCCTGTACTGCGTCGAGCTCGGCGGCGGCGAGGTCAAGTCGGCCACCGGGGACTTCGTCTTCGGCGTCAACGAGGGCTACCTCATCGAGCGCGGCGAGCTGACCCGGCGGGTGCGCGGCGCGACGCTGATCGGCAACGGCCCCCGCACGCTCGCGCTGGTCGACGCGGTCGGCACCGACTTCGAGCTCAAGCAGGGCATGTGCGGCAAGGGTGGCCAGTGGGTGCCGGTGTCGTTCGGCACGCCGACCCTGCGCATCGCCAGCCTCACCGTCGGCGGGACCGCGGCGTGAGCCGCCTCGAGGAGCGGGAGGCCGCGCTGCTCGCGCTGGCCAGCCGGGTGGTGGAGCTGGCCGGGCGAGGCGAGTCGCTGGAGGCCTACGCCCTGCACAACGTCGGCACGTCGGTATCGGCCTTCGAGGGAGCGATCGAGCGGCTGACGAGCGCCGAGACGCTCGGCGTCGGGCTGCGGCTCATCGTGGGGGGAGCGCTCGGCTTCGCGGCCACCTCCGACGTGAGCGACGAGGGGCTCGCCCTCGCGCTGGCCGAGGCCCGGTCCAACGCCGAGCTCGGCACGCCCGACCTCGGCAACGTGCTGCCCTCGCCGCCGACCATGCTGCCCGAGCCGGTGCCCGGCCTGGTCGACGGCTCGCTCCCCGACGTGCCTGCGGCGCGGAAGGTGGCCATCGCCCTCGAGCTCGACCGGCTCACCGCGTCGCTCGACCCGCGGGTGCGCCGGGCGGAGGGCGTCTCGTACGGCGACGCGGCGACGTCGGTGGCGGTCTGCTCGAGCGCCGGCGTCGCGGCGTCGTACTCGCGCACCGACGCCTACGCGTTCGTCTCCGCGCTCGCCCGCTCCGGCGACGAGACGCAGACGGGCTCCGGCTTCACCGAGGGCCGCGGGGTCGACGCTCTCGACCTGACCGCGGCCGCCCGCGAGGCGGTCGACCGGTCGGTGCGCCTGCTGGGCGCCCGCAAGCCGGCGACCGCCACCGTGCCGGTCGTGCTCGACCGTGGCGTCACCGCCGACTTCCTCGGCGTGCTGGCGGACGCGTTCAGCGCCGACGCGGTGCAGAAGGGCCGGTCGCTGCTCGCCGGGCAGCTGGGGCAGCGCGTCGCCAGCGAGATCGTCACCATCGTGGACGACGGCCGGGCCGCGGGCAGTCCCGGTGCGGCTCCCTTCGACGACGAGGGCGTCGCCACCCGCCGCACCCCGGTCATCACCGCCGGCGTGCTCACCGGTTACCTGCACAACACCGAGACGGCGGCCCGCGAGGGCGGCGCCGCCCGGTCGACGGGCAACGCGGCGCGCGGCAGCTACGCCACCGCGCCGGGGGTGGCGCCGACCAACCTGCTCCTCGACCACCCCGGCATCGACCCGGCGGACGTGCTCCGGATGGCCGGGACCGGCCTGTACGTGCAGCAGGTCTCTGGCATCCACTCCGGCGTCAACCAGGTCTCCGGCGAGCTCAGCGTCGGCGCGACGGGGCTATGGATCCGCGATGGCGAGCTGGCCGAGCCGGTGCGCGAGCTGACGGTCTCGTCGACCATCCCGGACATGCTCGGCGCGCTGCTGGCGGTGGGGAACGACCGGCGGTGGTACCCGCGCGGCGGCTCGTTCGCCGGCTGCACGGTGCTGATCGGCGCGATGACGGTGGCCGGGTCGTAGGCATCACCCGCCCAGCAGGGTGAGCGACAGCCGGTCGCCGACGGCCGCGCGGGCCAGCTCGCTCGCCCCTTGGCGGCTCGTCTCCACGAGCACCAGCGCTCCGTCGGCCGCCGCCGCGTCGGGGCCGTCGCGCGGCGTCGCGAGCACCAGCACGTCGCCGGCCACCACCACCGCGGGCCCGGCGCCGTCGGGCGGCGTGGCCAGCACGTCGATGCGGTCGCCGGCGCGGACCAGCGCGACGGCTCCCTGGTCGGCGATGCGCACCGGTGCCGCCACGGTGTCGCCGGCGGGGAGCGACGCGCCGTCAGGGGACCCGGGGGAGCGCCGCGGCGGCGCGGCGGCGAGCAGGGCCGCCCCGGCGAGCCGCACGTCGGTGAGCGGCTCGCCCCTTCGCACCGGGCCGGCGAGCGCCCTGCCGACCACCCGGTCACCGGGGCGCAGCGCCCCGTCGGGGACGACCGAGGGAGGCAACCGGGCGGTCGCGACGTCGCGAGCGGCCAGCACCTCGCCGGCTGGGAGCCGGTGGGCCGCCGTCAGCACCGCCACCGTGGCCGGCGCGGCGGGGCGCAGCGCGGAGAGGGCGGCCAGCACCGCGGCAGCGGCCAGCAGCGCCGACAGCGGCCCGCGATGTCGGCGAGCAAGCCGGCGCAGGTCGCGCAGCGCGCCCGCGCCGCCCCAGCCCTCACCGGTCACGGCAGCTGGATGCCGGTCTCGAGCCCGTCGAGCGCGCGGCAGCAGGCGCACCTGCGCTCGGTGGGCAGCAGCGGGACGACGGCGAGCAGCAGCTCGCGCAGCCGGGCCAGGTTGTCGGCGAACACCCGCAGGACCTCGGCGTGAGTCACGCCCTCGCCCTCGACGAGCCCGGCGTCGATGTCGGTGACCAGCGCGATGGACGTGTAGCACATGGCCAGCTCGCGGGCCAGGACGGCCTCGGGATGGCCCGTCATGTTGACCAGCGACCAGCCCGCGGACGCGAACCATCTCGACTCGGCGCGGGTCGAGAACCGCGGCCCCTCGACGACGACCATGGTGCCGCCGTCGGTGACCGCAGCCCCGCCGCGCGCGGCGGCCCGCAGCACCGCGGCGCGCCCGTCGGGGCAGTAAGGGTCGGCGAGGGCCACGTGCACCGCGCCCGCGTCGTAGTAGGTCTGCGCCCGGCCGGTGGTGCGGTCGACGAGCTGGTCGGGCACCACGACCGTCCCTGCCGCCAGCTCCGGGCGCAGCGAGCCGACGGCGCACGGCCCCAGCACCTGGCGCACGCCGAGCGAGCGCAGGGCCCACAGGTTGGCCCGGTAGGGGACGCGGTGCGGCGGGTAGCGGTGGTCGCGGCCGTGCCGCGGCAGGAACGCCACCCGCCGGCCGCCCACGACGCCGACCACGAGCGGGTCGCTGGGCGGGCCGTATGGCGTCTCGACCGGCACCTCCACCACGTCGTCGAGGAAGGCGTAGAAGCCGGTGCCGCCGATCACGCCGATCTCGGCCCGGGCGAGCGGGGTGTCGTGGGTGCTGGTCATGCCGCAGGACCCTAGCGGCCGGCAGCGACGAGGCGGGCGGGCGAGCGGCGCCTGTTGACGACGGGGCCGGTTGTTGACGAACGACGCCGGTGCGCGCGGAACGTCGTACGGGCGTGCTAGGGGCTAGGCGACCTTGGAGTCGCCGGTGGCGGTCTTCGCGCGCTGGGGCTTCGCGGTGGACGACGACTCCGGCTTGGCGTCGGGCTTCGTCGCCGAGCTGCCCTCGGACTTCGCGTCGGGCTTCGCGTCCGGCTTCCCCTCGGGCTTCGCGTCCGATGTCGCCTCGCCGCTCTTGGCCCCGGACGATGCGGCCGCGCGGCTGTCGGTCTGGTAGAAGCCGGAGCCCTTGAAGACCACCCCGACCGCGGAGAAGACCTTGCGGAGCCGACCCTGGCACGCCGGGCACTCGGTCAACGGCTCGTCGGAGAACCTCTGCACCACCTCGAGGCGCTCATCGCACGCCGTGCACGCGTACTGATAGGTGGGCACCGGTCCTCCCGCGGTCGTACTGGCACTCGACGCTTCCGACTGCTAATGGTGCGACACGGGTGCCCCTCCCGTCCAGTCGCCGCCCTCGGCGAGTCCACCGGACGCGCAGCTGGTGCTCAGCGAACGTTCAGGCGCTGGCCGCAGGCTGGCCGCATGACGACCCGACCCGCCCTCGCAGAAGCGCTCGAGGCGCCGGCGAGCCCCGCCACCGGCCGGCCAGCCGAGGCGCGCCTGCTCGTGGTCGACGACGAGCCCACGATCGTCGAGCTGCTCTCGGCCAGCCTGCGCTACGCCGGCTTCGAGGTGGTCACGGCGCGCAACGGGGCCGAGGCGCTCAAGGCGGCCCGCGAGCTCCCTCCCGACCTGCTGGTGCTCGACGTGATGATGCCCGGCCTCGACGGCTTCGAGGTCGTCCGGCGGCTGCGCGCCGACGGCCGGCACGTCCCGGTCCTGTTCCTCACCGCGCGCGACGGCACCGAGGACAAGGTGACCGGCCTCACCCTGGGTGGCGACGACTACGTGACCAAGCCGTTCAGCCTCGAGGAGGTCGTCGCGCGGATCCGCGCGGTGCTGCGCCGCTTCGCCACCGGCGGCACGGAGGCGAGCCCTTCGCGACTCTCGTTCGCCGACATCGAGCTCGACGACGACACGCACGAGGCGTGGAAGGCCGACGAGCCGGTCGCCCTGTCGCCGACCGAGTTCAAGCTGCTGCGCTACCTGATGCTCAACGCCGGCAGGGTGCTCAGCAAGGCGCAGATCCTCGACCACGTCTGGCACTACGACTTCGGCGGCGAGGCCAACATCGTCGAGTCGTACGTGTCGTACCTGCGACGCAAGATCGACACCACCGAGCCGCGGCTGCTGCACACCTTGCGCGGCGTCGGGTACGTCCTGCGGACGCCGCGGTCGTGACCACGTCCTGGGCGCGGGCCGCACGGCGGCTGTCCGCGCGGGGGCGTGCGCCGGTCCGCGCAGTCCGCCGCGTCGGCGCGCGCACCCCGTTGCGGGTCAAGCTCGTCGCTGCGGTGCTCGCCCTCGTGACCGCGGGGCTGACCGCTGCCGGCCTCGCCGCTGCGGCATCGCTGCGCGGCTACCTGATGCAGCGCGTCGACGGCCAGCTGGCCCAGGCGATCGGGCCCTTCGCCGGCGATCGGGGCGGCCGTCCGCACGACTCCGACGACGGACTGGGACCGCGCCTGCCCAGCGAGTTCTACGTCCAGTACGTCGACCGCACCGGCGCGTCCGTGGCCGTCAGGAGCAACCCGCTGGCCACCAGCGACTCGACGCCCGCGCTGCCGCACCTGACCTACTCCCAGGCCCGGGCTCGGGCCGGCGAGCCGTTCACGGTGGCCTCGAGCTCCGACGGGAGCGGGTGGCGGGTCGTCGCGGCCCCGCTCGCCGACGGCACCGGCAGCGTGCTCGTCGCGCAGAGCCTGTCCGACGTCGAGCACACCCTCGGCCGGCTGGCCTTCCTCGAGGTGGTCATCGGCGCGACGGTGGTCGGCCTCATCGCCGTCATAGGCACGGTGATCGTGCGCCGGAGCCTGCGCTCGCTCACCGAGGTGGAGCGCACCGCTGCCGCCATCGCGGCCGGTGACCTGTCCCGGCGGATGCCGAGCGCCGACCCGCGCACCGAGGTCGGCCGGCTCTCCGTCGCGCTCAACGGGATGCTCGGCCACATCGAGCGGGCGTTCCGGGTGCAGCAGGCGTCGGAGTCGGCGGCCCGCCGCTCGGAGCGTCAGATGCGCCAGTTCGTGGCCGACGCGAGCCACGAGCTGCGGACGCCGCTCACGTCGATCCGCGGCTTCGCCGAGCTCTACCGGCAGGGCGCGGCGGCGGCCGAGCAGCCGGACGTCGCGCACCTGATGCGGCGGATCGAGGACCAGGCGGCCCGGATGGGCATGCTCGTCGACGACCTGCTGCTGCTGGCGCGCCTCGACCAGCAGCGCCCGCTCGCCCGCGAGCCGGTCGACCTGCTGAGCATCGCCACCGACGCGGTGCACGACGCGCGGGTGGTCGCGCCCGACCGGCTCGTCGTCCTGCGCATCGCCGACCCGGACGGCGCTGCCGACGCGCTGCCACCGGTCGTCGTCGGCGACGAGTCCCGACTGCGGCAGGTGCTCGCCAACCTCGTCGGCAACGGGCTGCGGCACGCGACGCCCGGCACCCCGGTGACCGTGAGCCTCGGCACCGGGGACGGCTGGGCCGTCCTCGCAGTGAGCGACGAGGGGCCCGGCATCGCGCCGGAGGCGGCGGAGCGCGTCTTCGAGCGGTTCTACCGGGCCGACCCGTCGCGGCACAGCGCCGACGGCGGGAGCGGTCTCGGGCTGTCCATCGTCGCGAGCCTGGTGGCCGCGCACGGCGGTCGCGTCGAGCTCGACACCGAGCCGGGACGAGGGTCGACGTTCCGGGTGGTGCTCCCCCTGATCACCCTGCTGCCCCTGATGGACGGCCCAATGCCCGCCGCGGCCGGCGCCCATACGATGGGGCATGACCTCGACCGCCCAGCCGTTCGCGCGCCTGGAGCGGGCAGCGCTGGCTGACCTGCTCGACGACGTCGGTCCCGACGCACCCACGCTCTGCGCCGGGTGGACGACGTACGACCTGGCCGCGCACCTCGTCGTGCGCGAGCGCCGGCCCGATGCGACGGCCGGCATCGTGCTTCCTCCGCTGGCGCGGTGGACCGGGATCGTGCAGGGACGGGCCAAGCGAGCGCCCTACCCGCAGCTCGTCGACAAGGTCCGCGGCGGGCCGCCGGCGCTGTCGCCGTTCGCGCTCCCCGGCGCCGACAGCGCGGCCAACACGATCGAGCTCTTCGTGCACCACGAGGACGTCCGCCGGGCCGCGCCCGGCTGGGTGCCGCGCGAGCTGCCGGCGGAGCGGCAGGACGAGCTGTGGGCGCGCCTGCGGCGGGGCGGCCGGATGCTGTTCCGGCGGGCCGGCGTCGGGGTCGAGCTGCGCCGGCCGGGCGGCGAATCGGTGACCGCGCGCGGCGGCCCCGCGACGGTGACCGTGACCGGCGAGCCCGCCGAGCTCCTGCTCTATGCCGTCGGGCGCCGCGATCACGCGCTCGTCGAGCTCTCCGGCGAGCCGGCCGACGTCGAGCGGCTGGCCGGCGCGGCGCTCGGCATCTGATCCGTGGCGCAGTGCCGCGCTACGGGTGTTTCGTCCCCCGTCCAGCGGAGAGCCTTCCGGGTGCACCGGTGCCCCCCGTCGCCGGTGCGGCTGGAGGGTCGACGATGTCGCAGCAGAGATGGTTGTTCGGGGCCTGGCTGGCCGTCGTGGTCGGGCTCATCGCCCTGTGCCTCGTGATCGGGGCGACCCATGCCTAGGCGCGGCGGCTTCCTCAGGGACAACAGCCTGACCCTGACCTTCATCGCGCTGTTCGTGATGGCCGCGGTGATTCAGGCGCTCTCCGGCTGGCACGTCTTCAACGACGAGCAGCAGGTGCACGGTGAGCAGGCGTACTCGCTGGGCCGCTACCTGGTGTCGAGCGACTACGGCGCCGACCTGATGGACAACTGGCAGAGCGAGTTCCTCCAGTTCGCTTCGTTCATCGCACTGTCGATATGGCTGCGCCAGCGCGGATCGACGGAGTCGCGCGAGGTCGGCGAGTCGCCCTTGGGCTCGGACGAGGAGCAGAAGCTCGGCCGGTACGCCGAGCCCGATTCCCCGCTGTGGGCGCGGATGGGCGGCTGGCGGCGCGCCGTCTACTCCAACTCGCTGCTCGCCCTGATGCTCGCGCTCTGGATCGGCTCGTGGGCAGCCGCTTCGGTGACGTCGTGGACCAACTTCAACCAGGACCAGCAGGAGCACCACCAAGGGCAGGTCTCGTACGTCGGCTACCTCGGCTCGGCCGACTTCTGGAACCTCACCACGCAGAACTGGCAGAGCGAGTTCATGGCGGTGGCGAGCATGTCGGTGTTCTCCGTGCTCCTGCGCCAGCGCGGCAGCGCGCAGTCCAAGCCCGTCGGCGAGCCGCACGAGGCGACCGGCGTCTCCAACTGAGTGGCGCTACTCGACGACCCCGCCCGCCGCGTTGGCCCGCTGGTTCCGCACGCGGTCGGGCACCTGGAGCAGGCGCAGCAGCGTCACGAGCCCGATGCCGCCTACCATGTTGCCGAGCGCGGCCCAGCCCGCCGCCTGCGCCCACTGCAGGTAGCCGAACGGCGCGTGGCCGGCGTGCAGCGCCGCGAACATCATCAGCGACGCGACGATGGCGTGGTTGAGCTTGCCGGCGCCGAGCAGGAACGCGGCCGTCACGGCGGCGACCAGCTTGGGCCCCATCGACTCGACCGTGTGCTGCATCCACGTCATCAGCGTGATGACGAGGCCGCCGAGCATGGCGAGACTGAACGCCCGCCAGCCCAGCCCGTACGCGACGTAGCCCTGCCCCGACTCGATGGCTGTCGCGTGCAGCTTCGGATACCCACTGACCACCAGGTAGGTGACGACCCACCCGCCGATCAGGTTGAACACGATGGTGCCGCCCCACAGCCGCATCAACCGGCGCGCTGTGCACTGCTTCGCGACGACGGCGATGACCGGCACGAGGAAGTTCTCGGTGAACAGCTCGCTGCGCGCCATCGTCAGCGCGATGAAGCCGATGGTGAACGCGAGCCCCGCGAGCAGCTCGTTGCCGGTCATCTGCTGCACGACGAGGAAGGCGAGCACGCCGGTCGCGACGTCGATGCCGCCGACGAGCCCGGTCGCGGTCAGCGCACCGAGCCCGCGGTCGAGCCGGCGACGCCCCTCCGACAGCGTGCGCTCGAAGGCTGACTCCGGGGTGTCGTCCTCGGCCTCCGGCCCACCGTCCTCGCTCGTGCGCAGCCCCCGGCGCAGGCTCTCGGTCAGCTCCTGCTCGGCATCCCGCGGAAGCCGTACCGTCCGGTCCCCGTCGCCCATCGGTCCGCTCCCTGGTCCGCGCCGGCTGGCTCCGCGCGCCGGCTGCCTGATCGCAAGCGTTCCCCTGCACCGGCACGGCACCCCTGCGCGCGGGCCCGTGCGCGCAGGGGGTGCGGCACGGCGGACGGGGCCGGGCAGGTGCGTGGTCGCACCGCCCGGCCCCGTCGCCGATCGGGTGTTCAGCGCTCCTGGTGCAGCGCCCCTAGCGCCTCTAGTACGAGGTGCCGCCGGAGTACGTGCCGCCGGAGTACGTGCCGGTGGTCCCGCCCTGGTGCTGCTCGCGGGCCTCCCCCGCGGCCGACTGCGCGTGGTCGCGCACGTCGCCGGCGGCCTGCTTCGCCTCCTCCGTCGTCTGGCGGACGGCGTCGGTGGCGGTGGCTCGCACCTCCTGGGTCGCCTGCTGGGCCTTGGGCGCGAGCTCGTCCTTGAGCTGGCTCGCCTCGTCCTTCGCCTCCTCCTTGACCTTGTCGATGACCGGCTCGGCCTGGTCGCGCAGCTGCGTCGCGGCCCGCTGCTCGACCGAGGTCGAGGGCAGCAGCGACGAGGCCAGCAGCCCAGCGCCGAAGGCGATCAGGCCGGCGGCGAGCGGGTTGCCCTCTGTCCTGCGGCGGACCTCCTGCGGAGCGTTGCGCGCCGTCTCGCTGATCGAGGAGCCGATCTCCGACGCCTTGTCGCCGACCGTCGACCCCACGCCGCCGACAGAGTCGCCGATCGACGATCCCATGCCGGACATCCGGTCGCCCATCCCCGCGCCGGACGACGACGCGCTGCCCATCACTCGTTCGCGCATCGAGCTCAGTCCACCCTTCACGGCCTCGGTCCTGCGGTGCACCACGGAGCTGGGCCGCACCTTCTCCGCGAGCACGTTGGTGTCGTAGGCCAGGTTGGCCCTGGTCTGCTCGATCTCGGCCCTCAGCTCGTCGGGTGTCGTGCCCACTCCGCGTCCTCCTTCAGGGTCTCCTTCGTACGGGGCAGCGCCTGAACTCGGCGCATCTCGCTGCGGCCGCGGCTGTAGAGAACGAAGGCGACGAGCCCCCACAGCGCGGCCACGATCAGGGCCGCCCAGCCCCACGGCATGACGGCCGCGAGCGCGGCCATCAGCGCCACCGTGGCGAACAGGGCCACCATGTAGCCGGCGAAGCCGGCGCCGCCGAACATGCCGGCGGCCTTGCCGGCCTTCTTGGCCTCCTGGCGCGCCTCCGCCTTGGCGAGCTCGAGCTCCTGGCGCATCAGTTGCGACAGGTCGGACGTGACCTGGCTCAACAGGTCGCCGAGCGAGCGCTCGCCGGCCTGCTCGATGAGCTCGTCACGCCCGTCGGCCGGGCTCGGGTAGGCGGCAGGGCTGTCGACCGGCGCCGCGTGGGCGCCGGTGGAGTAATCAGGCCCCATAGCGATCGCCTTCCGGCCGATCGTCCTCGAGCAGCGCGTCGATCCCGGTGTCGCTCTCGCCGGTCGTGCCGCTCGCGGTCGTCACCGGCGGCAGCACCTGCGTGGCGTCGCCCTCGGTGGCGTAGCCGGTCGAGCCGGTGCCGAAGCCGCTCGTGCCGAGCCCGTCGTCGGCCGTCCCGGTGACGCCGCCGGTCGCTGCACCGGTCGCATAGCCGCCGGTCACCATCGGCTCGGCGCCCACGCCGACGTCGGTGCCGACCAGCGGCATGCCGCCGACCGGTTGCTGGGAGCCGACCGGACCGGTCGGGTAGCCGTGCGCGGGGTACGGCTCGCCGGCCCAGGTGCCGGACGCGTAGCCACTGTCGCTCTGCGCGTCCTTCAGGCCGCGGCCGAGCCGCCCGACGAGGAAGCCGAGCCCGGCCGCACCGGCCAGGAAGGCGGCGGGCCGGCGCCGCGCGAGGTTGCGGGCGTCCTGGAGCAGGTCGGTCGCCTCTCGGCCCTGGACGTGCCGGGCGACGCCCTGGGTGCGCTCGGCCAGCTCGCGCACGAGCGGGGCCGCCGTCCCGTTGTCGTCGCCCATGCGGGCCATCCGGTGCAGCTCGTCGGCGAGCTGCTGCAGGGTCTCGCCGAGGCGGTTGACTTGAGTGTTGGCATGGTTGCTCAGGGTGGTACGGCTCTCGTCGATGAGGTCGCGCGCCTGGCTCTTCGCCTCGGCGGCCACGTCGCGGGCCCGGTCGGTGGCAGAGTCCTTCACATCGACGGCCGCGGTCCTCGCGTGCCCGCCGACCTCCTTGCCACGCTCGCGCACGTCGTCCGAGAGCCCTGTCGATTGCTCGTTCTGCTGTGCAGTTCGGTAGTCGGGGGCCGTCACGCGTTCCTCCCATGGTCGCTGGTCCCCGTTCGTGTGCCCCCTCGCGGCGACGTGCAAGGTGCCCGAGGGGGGGAGACTTGCCTTGCCTCACGGACATGTCGGAACTTGACGCTGCTTTCGGTCACCGGGCGGCAGCGGTGCGCCATCGGCCCGGTGGCCGGTCGCGCCGGCGCGGCGCTAGCGTTGAGGCCGTGCGCCGCGTCCTGCTCTCGCCCACCTGGTGGGGCAGGCATGCCATGGCCGTCGTCCTGGTCGTCGTGCTGTCGTTCCTGGGGCGGTGGCAGTGGAGCCGCGCGATGGCCTCGACCGGTTCGCTGCAGAACCTGCTGTACGCGATCGAGTGGTGGGTCTTCGCCGGCCTGGTGATCCTCGGGTGGGCGCTCATGGTGCGCGACGAGGTGCGCGGCATCGACCGCCGGGCGCAACGGGCCGCAGCCGACGACCTGCCAGCCTTCGCCGCGGGCGTGGCGGCGTCACCGCGAGCCGGCCGGGAGTCGCCCGAGGCGGGCGCCGCCGACGCCGCCGGCGCTGCCGAGGCCGAGGAGCTCGCGTCCTACAACGCCTACCTCGCCTGGCTGGCGGCGCACCCCCGCCGCTGACCGTCCGTGCCCACCGGGCAGGATGGTCGCGTGCCGCTCTCCTCGGTCAGTGCCGCGCTCGCCCGCTACCGGGTCATCGCGTACGTCGTCGGCGTCGGGCTGATCGTGCTCGTCCTCATCGGCGTGCCGCTGAAGTACGCGGGCGGCAACGACTCGGTGGTGGCGGTCGTCGGACCGCTGCACGGCGTGCTGTTCATCGTCTACCTGCTGGCGACGGCCGACCTGGCCCTGCGCTGCCGCTGGTCGCTGCTGCGCACCGGCCTCGTCATGCTGGCCGGTACCGTTCCGTTCATGTCCTTCGTGGCCGAGCGCGACGTCACCCGCCGGGTGCACGAGTCCGGTGCGCTGTCGCCCCGGCCGCCGGTGCCGGGCGCGCAGCCGTCCCAGGGCGCGGGACCGGCCAGGGGTTGAGCCGGCGGGTCAGGCCGGCTTGCGCTTGCGGTCCTGCGCCGCCGCGCTCTTGCGCCGCTCGGCGAGCCGGTCGGTGCGACCGGCCCGCGCAGCGAGGTCGGAGGCTGGCACGAAGTCGCCCTCGCGCGGCACGCGGGGCGCGTACCCCTTGTCGACGAGCGCCTCGGCGACGATGCCGAGCGCCTCGACCATCTCCGGCGGCAGCCGGTCGAACAGGTGGCGGCGGACGCTCGCGAGATGCGTCGGGTACGCCTTGCGAAGCGCTTCCATCCCGGCCTCGGTGAGCCGGGCGTACGAGCCGCGGGCGTCCGACACGCAGCTGAGCCGCTCCACCAGGCCGTCGCGCTCGAGCTTGTCGATGAGGCGGGTGATCGCCGAGCGGGTCAGCCCGATCTCGTCGGCCAGCCAGCTCATCCGGCCCGCGCGGCCGGGCGCCTCCGAGAGGTTGACGAGCGCGCCGTACGCGGCGTTCGACATCCGCTGCTCGGACTGCAGATCAGCCTCGAGCTTGCGCGGCAGCTGAACGGTGACGCGACGGAACGTCCGCCACGCGGCTTCCTCCTCGGGCGTCAGCGGCTCACGTTCCGGCGAAGTCACCACCTGTTTGACACCTCCCCTAGTGCGGCCCTACCCTACGCGGTAGTTGACGGGTCAACTACGAAGTCATCATCGATTCACCCCCCTCGCAGGAGGATGCCTTGCGCATCGGCCGACGCACCACCATGGTGGACCGGCCGATGCCCTGCGCGACGACGCCGACACGCGCAGCTGCCGAGGCGGCTGTCCCCGTCGCCGGTCATGACAACGACACGGACGCGCCGCCCGAGCGGTTCGCTCGCGCCCTCGCCGTCCGCGAGGGTCACCCAAGCATTCGGATCGCTCCGCGATCCGGGTGAGCAAGGCCCCGAGGTGGCGTGCCCTGGCCCGCACGCCACCGCGGGGCCTGGCTAGCTCGCCTCGGCGTCAGTTGCGCTGCTGCCCGGCCGTCTCGTCGGTGCCCGCGGGTCCCTCCGGTACCTCCGGCGCTTCCGGACGGAAGGTCGTGTCGACCTCCTCGTTGTCGTGGTACGTCCGCTCCTTGGCGTACGCGTCGTACGCCTCGTGGTCGGCGCGCGTGGCCGGGCCGCCCACGAGGCTGCGCGGCCACAACCGGTGCGCGAGCACCACGTTGAGCTGCACGCCGAGCAGCGTCACGATCGCCTGGAGGTAGAACCACCAGAGCATCGTGATGGCGGTCGCCATCGCGGCGTACGTGGCCTGCGCGTTCTGCAGGTAGCGGCCGATGATGAGCGTCGACGCCAGCTGCAGCGCCCAGAAGACGACGCCGGCCAGCAGTGCCCCCGGCAGCACCTGCTTGGTGGTGATCGCGCGATCGGTCAGCAGCCGGAAGGCCGCGACGAACAGTCCGATGTCGAGCGCCAGCGCGATCGCCGGGCCGATGATGCTGCTCGCCACCGCCGGCAGGATGTCGTTGGCCGTGCTGGTGAGGAATCCGGTGACGACGGTGCTGAGGACGAGGCCGACGCCCACCACCGCGAGCACCTTGAGGCTGCGCACCGTCTGCTCGACGAGCTTGGGGCGCTCGTTCATCGGGACTTCCCAGATGGTGTTGAACGCGTACTGCGCCGTCCTCACGACGGCCATGCCGCTCCACATGGCGCTCACGATGCCGACGACCAGCGCCAGTGCGTTGCCGTTCAGGGCCGACGGCTTCTGCTCCTCCAGGATCGGCAGCATCTGCCGGATGTTGTTCATCACCGACTGGGAGGCGTCGAAGTAGCCGAGCAGCGTCACGAGCACGAGCAGCAGCGGGAAGACGGAGAAGAACGCCCAGAACGCGACGAGCCCGGCCAGATTGGTCGTCTGGTCCTCCTGGAACTTCTTGAGCGTCGCGAGCCCGATCGCGGGGCGGCGCCGCTGCTGCTGCCAGCGGTCGAAGCGCTCCAGCCGCGTGCCCATGCTGCTCATGCCGTCGCTCTCCCGCCGCCGCACCCTGCCAGGACGTGCCGGTTCGTTCCCGGTCAGGCGACGGGCGCAACATCAGGGGTCGGGCGGGCCGCCGAGGTGGGTCAGGCCGCCGAGGTCGGTCAGCCCGCTCGGGGTCAGCGCGCCGGCCACGACGACGTCGTGCGGCTCGTGCGGCAGCTCGTCCACCACCTCCTCGTCGTGGACGACCGCAACGGCCAATGCTCCCGTCCTCGCCAGCGCCCGGTCGTAGAAGCCGCCGCCCCTGCCCAGCCGGTGACCTGCCCGGTCGACGAGCACGGCCGGCGCCAGCACCAGCCCGGCGGTCGCGATCGCGTCGACGCCGAGCCGCCCGGCGGTGGGCTCGAGCAGCCCCAGCCCGGTGCGGGCGAGCGACGCGGATCCCTCGTACGGCGCCCAGTCCAGCGCCCGGCCGGTGATCACGGGCAGCAGCACGGTGACGCCGGCCGCGCGCAGCGCCTCCAGGGCTGCCATGGTCGGCGGCTCCGGCTCGACCGCCGCGTACGCGGTCACCACGTCGCATCGCAGCCGGGCGGCGAGCCGCACCGCGTGCCCGGCGAGGGCGCGGCCGGCGAGCGCCTGCTCAGGCCCGGAGAGGCCGGCCCGCCGGGCGAGCGCGGCCCGGCGCAGCGCACGCTTGCGATCGGCCACGGGCTCCGGTGGGCGCGCCTGGCTGCCGATAGGACATTCACCCGGTGCACCGGGTGACGGACCGTACCCGCCGGGCATGCGACGAGTATCCACAGGCGACCGCTCTGGGGCACGCAGCGACGCCGGGCCGTGGCAGCATCGAGTCCGACAGCGGAGCCGTACGGAGGTGAGCATGAGCCTGCGGATGCGGCTGTCGCTCGCCTTCGTCTTCGTCGTCCTCGCCCCGCTGGTGATCGCGGCCGTGCTGGTGGCGCGCGGGGTCCCCGAGTCGAGCACCGGCCAGGCCAGCGCCAGGGCCGAGGCCGCTGCCAACGCCGCCGCGACGCTGCTCGCCGAGCAGTGCTCGGCGGCCCAGCTCGTCGCGCGGGGGGCCGCCTGGCAGGCGGCGACCACGTCGGCGGGCGCCGCGGTCCACGACGCCGTCGTGGCCCGGCCATCGGCGTCCGGCTCCCTCTACGCGGCCGTCGTGACGCCCTCCGGCGAGGTCGTCGCGAGCGCCGGGCAGCTCCCCCCGCTGGCGGCGCAGCAGCTCGCCGGCGGCTCGCCACTCGGGCTCGGCACCTGCACGCGCGGCTCCGAGAGCTCGCCGTACGTGATCGCCGCGCAGGTCCCCGTGCGCCTGTCGACGGGCGCCGCGCAGCGCACGGTCGTGGTGGCGCTCGCGCTCGACCGGCACGTGATGACCGAGCTCGGCGGCGCGGCCGGCACCGACGTCACGCTGGTCACCGGCTCGACGGTGGTGGCGTCGACGCTGCCGGCCGGGGAGGCTGCCGACGCGGCGCAGCGAGCCGAGCGGGCGCTCGCCGTCGGCCATTCGCTGCGCGCGGGCGGATACCTGCTCGACGCGGTGCCGCCAGGGCCGGGGCGGTCGGTCACCGTTCTCGCGAGGGTGCGCCAGGGCCGCGACGGCACGGGCCTCGCCCAGGAGCTGGCCGCGGTCGTCGCCGCGGCCCTCGTGCTCGCCGCCGCGATCGGCTGGCTGCTCGCCCGGATGACCACCAGGCCGCTGGTCGAGCTGGCCACCGCGGCCGAGCGGGTGGCCAGCGGCAACCTCGACACCCGCATCCCGGTCACGTCGGGCGACGAGGTGGGGCAGCTCGCGGTCGCCTTCAACGAGATGACCGGCGACCTGCGCACCTACATCGAGGCGCTGCAGCGCAGCCGCGACGAGCTCCGGGGCAACCTCGCCAGGCTCGGCGACACGCTGTCCGGCACCCACGACCTCGGGCGCATCCTCACGGTGATCCTCGAGACGGCGATGGGCAGCGTGCGGGCCCGCGGCGGCGCGCTGCTGATGGGCGCGGCCGGCCGCAGCGAGCTCTACGTCCGGGTGTCCAGGGGCGTCGACGACCTCGCCCCTGGCGCCAGGGTGCGGGTCGGCGACGGCGTGCTCGGCATGGTCGCCGGCAGCGGGGAGGCGGTCCGCGGCCGCATCGACGAGTCTGGGCACCTGGTCACGCCCGGTGCCACGGGTGGCTCGGTCGCGGGCGGGCGCAGCGTCCTCGCCGTGCCGCTCAAGCGCTCGGGCCGGGTGCTCGGGGTGCTTGGGCTCTACGAGCCGGTCGACGCGGCGGAGTTCGACGAGACCGACCTCGAGACGATCCGCACCTTCTCGGCCCAGGCCACCGTCGCCATCGACAACGTGCTGCTGCACCAGGAGGCGCAGCGCATGTCCATCACCGACGGGCTCACCGGCCTGTGGAACTACCGCTACTTCACGATGAACTTCGCCAAGGAGATCGAGCGGGCGGCGCGCTTCCATCGCCCGCTCGCGCTGCTGCTGCTCGACCTCGACAAGTTCAAGGACGTCAACGACGCCCACGGTCACCAGCGGGGCGACTCGGTCCTCATCGAGCTCGCCACCCGGGTGAGCGCCGAGATCCGCGAGGTCGACACCTTCGCCCGCTACGGCGGCGAGGAGTTCGTCCTCGTCCTGCCGGAGACCGACGCGGCCGGCGCCGGCCAGGCCGCCGAGCGGGTGTGCCAGGTGGTCAGGCACCGGGCCTTCGGGCACCAGGGGGAGGAGCCGCTGCGGGTGACCGTCTCGGTGGGCGTGGCCGTCTTCCCCGAGCACGGGACGACGGCGGCCGGCCTCATCCGCGCGGCCGACACCGCGCTCTACGCGGCCAAGGGCGCGGGCCGCGACGGCTGGCGCATCGCGAGCGACCTCGAGGTGGCGGCAGGGCGTGGCGATTAGCGCCGTGGCGAGCGGCTAGGGTGCGGCCATGGCATCTTCGCCCGCTCGTGCGGTGACCAAGGCGGTCATCCCGGCTGCCGGCCTCGGGACGCGATTCCTTCCGGCGACCAAGGCGACCCCCAAGGAGATGCTGCCGGTCGTCGACAAGCCGGCGATCCAGTACGTCGTCGAGGAGGCCGTCCGCGCCGGGCTCACCGACGTGCTGATGATCACCGGTCGCAACAAGCGGCCGCTCGAGGACCACTTCGACCGCGCCTACGAGCTCGAGGCGGCGCTCGAGGCGAAGGGCGACAAGGAGCGGCTGGCGAGCGTCCAGGAGTCCGCCGAGCTCGCCGTCGTCCACTACGTCCGCCAGGGCGCGCCGCTCGGGCTGGGGCACGCGGTGCTGTGCGGCGCGCAGCACGTCGGCGACGAGCCGTTCGCCGTGCTGCTCGGCGACGACCTCATCGACGAGCGGGACGACCTGCTGACGCGGATGATCGAGGTGCAGCAGCGCCATGGCGGCAGCGTGGTCGCGCTGATCGAGGTGCCTCGCGAGTCGATCGCGGCGTACGGCTGCGCCGCTGCCGAGCGCACCGACGAGCCGGACGTGGTCCGCATCCACGACCTGATCGAGAAGCCCTCTCCCGACGAGGCGCCGAGCAACCTCGCCATCATCGGGCGCTACGTGCTGGCGCCGGCGATCTTCGCGGTGCTGCGCCAGACCGAGCGAGGGCGCGGCGGCGAGATCCAGCTCACCGACGCGCTGCGCGAGCTGGCCACGCGGCCGGCCGGCGAGGGCGGACCGGTGCACGGCGTGCTGTTCACCGGGCGCCGCTACGACACCGGTGACCGGCTCGACTACCTGCGCACCGTGGTGCGGCTGGCCGTGGAGCGCGACGACCTCGGGCCCGAGCTCCTGCAGTGGCTCCGCGACTTCGTCGCCGAGCGGGCGGCGGACCGGTGACCGGGTGGCGGAGCTGAAGTCGGTCGACGCCCACCTCGACGACATCCTGGCGGCGGTCGGCCCGCTGAACGAGCTCGACCTGCAGCTGCTCGACGCCCACGGGTGCGTCCTCGCCGAGGACATCCACGCGGAGTGGCCCCTGCCGCCCTTCGACAATTCCTCGATGGACGGCTACGCGGTGCGCGCCGACGACGTCGCCGGCGCCTCCGACGGCTCGCCGGTGCGCCTGCCGGTCATCGCCGACATCGCGGCCGGCAGCAGCGGGGGCTACTCGGTGCGGCCTGGGCTGTGCGTCCGCATCATGACCGGGGCGCGCATGCCGCCGGGTGCCGATGCGGTCGTACCGGTGGAGTGGACCGACGGCGGCGTCGCCTCGGTCGAGATCCGGCGCCCGGCCGAGCCGGGGCGCTACGTCCGCCGCGCGGGCGACGACGTCGAGGCCGGCCAGCAGGTGCTCGCCGCCGGCACGCACCTGCGAGCGGCGCAGGTCGCGCTGCTCGCCGCGGTCGGCCGCGACCGGGTACGGGCGCGGCCCAAGCCGCGGGTGGTGGTCATCTCGACCGGCAGCGAGCTGGTCGAGGTCGGCAGCGAGGCCCCGGCGGGCAAGATCCACGACTCGAACAGCTACGCCCTCACCGCGGCGGTGCGCGAGTCCGGGGCGATCGCCTACCGGGTAGGCATCGTCCCCGACGAGCCGCGCCTGCTCCTCGACACGATCGAGGACCAGCTGGTGCGCGCCGACCTCGTCGTCACGAGCGGCGGCGTGAGCGCCGGCGCGTACGACGTCGTGAAGGAGGTGATGGGGCGGCTCGGCGACGTCCGGTTCGAGCGGGTGGCCATGCAGCCGGGGATGCCGCAGGGCTTCGGCCTCATCGGCGAGGACCGGGTGCCGTTCTTCGGCCTGCCGGGCAATCCGGTGTCGGCGATGGTGTCGTTCGAGGTCTTCGTGCGCCCGGCCATCCGGCGCATGCTGGGCGCCGAGCCGATCCACCGGCCGCGGGTGCGCGCCCGGCTCACCGAGCCGGTGAGCTCGCCGGAGGGCAAGCGGCAGTACGTCCGCGCGCGGCTGGAGGTGCGGTCGGGGGAGTACGCGGTCGCGCCGCTCGCCGGCACCGGCTCCCATCTGGTGGCCGGCTACGCCGCTGCCGACTCGCTGATCGTCGTGCCCGAGGAGATCACCGAGGTGCCGGCCGGCACGCCGGTGCCCGTCATGCTGCTCGAGCGGAGGCAGTCGTGAGCCGGTCATGACCAGCGAAGGTGGCCTCACCCACGTCGACGAGACCGGCGCGGCCCGCATGGTCGACGTGGGCGGCAAGCCGGTGACCGACCGCTCGGCGACGGCGACCGGGAGGGTCGTGGCGAGCCCCGAGGTGGTCGCCCTGCTGCGGGCCGGCGAGGTGCCGAAGGGCGACGCGCTCGGGGTGGCCCGCATCGCCGGCATCATGGCCGCCAAGCGCACCCCCGACCTCGTGCCGCTCTGCCACCCGATCGCTGTCTCCGGCGCACGGGTGGAGCTGGCCGTCACCGACGGCGGCGTCGACATCACCGCCACGGTCCGTACCACCGATCGCACCGGCGTCGAGATGGAGGCGCTGACCGCGGTGTCGGTGGCGGCCCTGGCGCTCGTCGACATGGTCAAGGCGGTCGACCCGGCGGCGGTCATCACCGACGTGCGGGTCGAGCGCAAGACCGGCGGCACCTCCGGCGACTGGGCGCGCCCGGCATGAGCGACCTGCCGGCCGGGGCGACCGCCCGCGTCATCACCGTCTCCGACCGCGCGTTCGCCGGGGACTACGCCGACCGCTCCGGCCCGCTCGCCGTCGAGCTGCTCGCCGCCGCCGGCCTGCAGGTGGCGGAGGCCGCCGTCGTACCCGACTCGGTGCCCGAGATCGTCGCCGCCCTGCACGCGGCGATCGAGGACGACATCGATCTCGTCGTCACCACCGGCGGCACCGGCCTCGCCCCGCGCGACGTCACGCCGGAGGCGACCCTGCGCGTGGTCGAGCGGGAGGTGCCGGGCATCGTCGAGGCCATGCGGGCCGAGGCGCGCGACCAGGTGCCGACGGCCATGCTGTCCCGCGCCGTCGCGGGGATCGTCCACCACACGCTGGTGGTCAACCTGCCCGGCTCGACCGGCGGCGTGCGCGACGGCGTGGCCGTCCTGTGCCGGGTGCTCGGGCACGCGCTCGCGCAGGCGCGGGGAGGCGGTGACCACGGCAGAGGTGAGCCTGCGACCGGATCCTGACCGGGGCACCCGCGCGCCGGGCTGGCCGGCGACCCTCCGCGACGGGCCGGTCGAGGTGCGCCCGCTCCGGCTCGCCGACGCCCGCGACTGGCGGCGCATCCGGGCGGCCAGCGCCGGCTGGCTCATCCCGTGGGAGGCGACCGCGCCGGGGCGCCGGGCGCCGCAGCGGCCGTCGCTCTGGTCGTACGCGAGCACCTGGTCGCGACTGCGCCGGCAGGCCGACCGCGGGTGGACGCTGCCGTTCGCGGTGGTGCACGAAGGCGCGTTCGCCGGCCAGGTGACGGTCGGCGGCATCACCCGGATCGGGCCGCCCAGTGCGTACGTCGGCTACTGGATCGATCGCGAGCTGGCCGGGCGCGGCATCATCCCGACGGCGCTGGCCATGGTGGTCGACCACTGCTTCGCCGAGGTGGGGCTGGAGCGGATCGAGGCCAACGTGCGCCCGGAGAACGTCGCGAGCCGGCGGGTCGTGGAGAAGCTGGGCTTCGCGCTGCGCGGCACCCGTACCCGCTTCCTCTACATCGACGGCGAGTGGCGCGACCACCTCTGCTACGTCATCGCGCCCGGCGACGTGCCCGAGGGGCTGCTCGCCCGCTGGAAGGCGTCGCGCGGCGCCCGGCCGATGTGAGCTGGTCGCTGGTCGGTCGCTGGTCGGACGTTAGGTCGGTCGCCCGCGCGGCTGATTCCGGCGTAGTTCGCGACACACCGCTCGCGGTGCTCGTTGCTCGTCACATCCGTCGCTAGCGTCACACGCGGGCCTTGCCGTGCCGCGCTTCCCGTGCGCGACCGCGGCGCCGGACGGCGAGCAGCGACGAGGAGGCGACCGTGGGCAGCGGGGTCATCCTCCTGGTGATCGTGGCGATGTGGGCCGTCGTGCTGGTGCCGACGATGCTGCGCCGCCACGACAGCATCAGCGAGAGCCGCTCCGTCGACCGCTTCTCGGCCGCGATGCGCATCCTGTCCCGCCGGACCGCGGAGGCGCCGGGCCGCCGCGAGGTGGTCATGCCGGCCCGGCCAGAGTCGGCCCGCCGTCCCGTGGTCTCGCCCGCGGTGCAGGAGCCGCCGTCCCGATGGAAGGTGACGAAGGTGGTGACCGACCGGCTCCCTCGATCCGAGCCCTCGCCCGCCAGGGCGACTGCGGCCCCCGCACGACCGGCGCGCCCTGCCCGGCCCGTGGTCTCGAGCGGCCGGCGGTCGCTCGCCGTCCGGCGCCGGCGCATGCTGCTCGGGCTGCTCGGGGCGACCGTCGTCCTGCTGATCGCCGCGCCGGTGCTCGGCGGCCCCTGGTGGGGCGCGGCCACCTGCGCCGCCGTCCTGCTGCTGGGCTACTGCGCGCACCTGCGCGCCGAGACGAGGCGAACCGCTCAGCTGACCCGCCGCCGCTCGGCCGCTCGGGCGCCCCGCTCGATGCCGGCCGACCGGCGCGGCTGGGCGAGCGGGCCGCAGTACTGGGGCGAGGAGCAGGGCGAGGTGATGGTCAGCGTCGCCATGGCGGCCGGCGTCGGCGAGCAGCTCGACAACGACCGCTGGGACCCGGTCGACGTGCCGCTGCCGACCTACGTGACCAAGCCGCCGGCCCCACAGCGTCGGATCGAGCGCCCGCGGCCCGGGGAGTGGAGCGACGGCCTGCTGGACGACGCCGGCGAGTCGGTCGAGGTGATCGACGCGACCGGGCGCGACGAGCTGGACGACATCATCGAGCGCCGCCGGGCCGTCGGCGACTGAGGGGACGGCCCGGCTCCGCCGGTCGCCTCCGTGGTACCGTCGTCCCCGCTTTGGGGCACTAGCTCAGCTGGTAGAGCGCTGCGTTCGCATCGCAGAGGTCAGGGGTTCGACTCCCCTGTGCTCCACTCGTCTGTGCTCCACTCGTCGTGACCTGCGGTGCCGTGTCCTCCACTAGGCCGGAGCCGGCGCTCGTGTCCGTCGATGCGTGCGAGATGCGTGCAGAGCGCGACACGAGCGCGGCGGCACGCTCGGCAGCATCCCGTCCGACGCCTTCCAGCAAGTGGGCGTAGGTGTCGGCCGTGATGACGATCGATGAGTGGCGAGTCGCTTGGAGACGACCGCGAGCGGTACCCGGCGGCGAGCTGTAGCGAGGCCGACCCGTGCCGCAGGTCATGCAGCCGCTTGCGGGGCAAGCCAGCCTGCTCGGCGATCCGCTGCATGTGGCGGTGACGTACTCCGGCCGCAACGGTGAGCCGTCCTCCCGGCAGAACACGACGTCGAGGTCGTGGCGGTAAGCATTGCCCCAGGCCGCCCGCGAGCTCGGGCCCTGTCCACTCGGCCTCCTCGCCCCTCTCCTATGTAGATGCGCCGGCCTGGCCCCCAGGGCTCGAGTTGGGCGACACGGTGACGGTCCGGCTCGCCATCGGCGGCTGACCCGTACCCCGGACATGCCGGCGGCCCGACGGCAGGACGCGATGCCTGCCGGCCGGGCCACCGGGGTGTCGATCAGTAGATGGTCACGCCGTACGCGTTCGCAGCCTCGCGAACCGGCTGGAAGTACGTCGTGCCACCGGTGGTGCAGTCGCCGCTGCCACCGGAGGTGAGGCCTAGCGCCTTGGTGCCGTCGTACAGCGGGCCACCGGAGTCGCCACCCTCGGCGCAGACGTTGGTCTGGATCAGACCGCTGACGGTGCCACCGGGGTGACCGCTGTACCGGACGGTGACGTTGAGCGCGGTCACCGTGCCGCTGTGCGTGCCGGTGGTGGAGCCGGTGCGCTTGACCGACTCACCCACGAACGCGTCCGCGACCGTGTATCCGCCCGGGTGGGTGAGCGAGGTGTTCTGGTACCGGACCAGGGCGTAGTCGTTGCCGGGGAAGCTGTAGCCGACGGTGGGGCCGATCAGGTTGGTGTGGCCCGCGTCGGTGTACCAGGTGTTGGCCAGGCTGCCGCAGTGCCCGGCGGTCAGGAAGTAGTAGGTGCTGCCGCTGACCACGTTGAAGCCGAGCGAGCAACGGTACTGGCCGCCGTAGATCGCCGCACCGGCGGACAGCAGCGGGCTGAGCACACCGTTGGTGCGCTGTATCCGCAGCGCACCGGCGTTGGCGCCGGCCGCCCGGACGAGCGTCGCCAGTTCAGCGCGGGACACGGTGCTGTCAGCGGTCACCACTACCCGGTGCGACGTGGAGTCGACGTACCAGGAGATGCCGGCTACACCGGAGTGGTCCACTGCGCTCCGCACCGCGGCCAGCTGGCTCGCGCGGTAGGTCTGCGGGGATGCGACCGCGCCGACCGGTGCCGCGAGCAGGCCGACCGTGACGGCGCCGACGGCGATGGCCAGCAGCCGGGAGGCTCGGCTGCGTGAATGGGAAGTGATCCTCACTGTCTCCTCCTCGGGAGTCGGTTGGATCATGAGCGGATTGGTTCTGGCGGTAACACGCGCCAAGACAGCACTTGACAGGCATTCCTGACAGAAGAGGTTTCGTCAGTATCGAGCTTGATCGACAGGGGTGGCAAGTGGGGTCTGCGCACGGACTTGGTCGAGCCGTCCTTCGCATCGACACCGCTTCTGACGTGGTGCGACCTGCGGTTCTGTGGCCGGCGTGCCCATGACGGTGGTAACCAGAGCTGGGCGGCGCTGGCGAAGCGCGAGCCGGTATTGACCGGTGCTGCCCTCGGCTGGTGCACGCCGGCCTGATGAACCTTCCGGACGGCGCGCGCCTACGCGAGGAGCACCGCGCGGAGCTGACCGCGACAGATTGGGTGGCGCTGCTCAGCAGGTCCACCATCTTGACCTTGCTCGAACCTTGCCCACGTGCAGCGGCATCGGGGCAAGGCGGCTAGAGGTTGATCAAGCTGGTGATCCGAGCCGCTCTGCCAGTCGGCCCCTCGCCGGTGCCCTGCTCCGGCTTGCCGACGTGCTGGAAGGGGTCGGCAGCCTGCGAGTCAACTGAGCACGCCGGAGTGCCCTTGGCCCTTCGGCGGGAGGACTCGGGGCCACGCCGCGTCGACTCGTCCACGCCGAACGCGCCGAACGCGCCGGCGGATCGGGTGGAGGCTGAGGGACGCGAGCCTATGACAAGCTTCCGGCGAGGATGCCCCACTCGGCAGGCATCTCATGGAGGGGGCGGCGACCATGAGGCGAGCTTTCAGCGCGGCGCTTGCGACCGTGCTGGCTGTGACCGGCGTGATCCTGCTGTCGGTGCAGCCTGCTCAGGCGGACGACTGCGGTGGCAACGTGATCTATCGGGACAAGGCGTTCTACAACGGCAACGCAGTCGGGGAGCTCGTCGTCTACTACAACGCCAGTACCGGCAACAACTGCGCCCGGTTCGACCACGTCGGAGCGGCGTACGGCGTCACTGCCTACACAGAGGTGACCCTGTACAAGTGCTCAGCGACCCAACCGGGCAACGGCTGCGGCACGACGCTCGATGCCGACTCCAACTCGGGCTACTTCCAGTATTACGCCGGTCCGGTACGTGTCCAGGCTCCGCACAACTGCGTCAGGGCCGACGGGTTCATCTACTGGCACGGCGCCTATCGGGTCGCCGACACGGGCGGTGACATCGGCTGCTGACCCGGCAGATGTCCGGTGGTTCGAGCGGCTGCGTCCTGGTGCGCGCTTGGTGCCCCCGAGCCCTGCGAAGCCTCGGTGCGATGATCCTGCCATGAGCGCAGCGCACGGCACGCATGACTACGTCGGCGACCCGCGCAACGCGGAGATCCTCATCTCGGTGAACGGTGAGCTGGTGCCGCGCGCCGCGGCGGTCGTCAGCGTCTTCGACGCCGGCTTCGTCCTCGGTGACGGCGTCTGGGAGGGGCTGCGGGTCAGCGGCGGGCACCCCGCGTTCCTCGAGATGCACCTCGACCGGCTCTGGGAGGGCGCTGCGGCGATCGCTCTCGACATCGGGCTCTCCCGTGCAGAGCTCACGAGCCAGGTCTATCGCACGCTCGCGGCGAACGGCATGACCGACGGCGTGCACGTCCGGCTGATGGTGACGCGTGGGCCGAAGTCCACGCCGTACCAGGATCCGCGGCTGATGGCCGGGCCGCCCACCGTCGTCATCATCGCCGAGCACAAGGAGCCGCTGCCCGCGACGGTGACGAAGGGGCTGTCGCTGTTCACCGTGCACGTCCGGCGGTCGGCGCCGGACATGCTCGACCCCAAGCTCAACGCGCACAGCAAGCTGACCGACATCACCGCATGCATCCAGGCCTACACCGCCGGGGCGGACGAGGCGCTGATGCTCGACCCGCACGGGTTCGTCGCCACCTGCAACTCCACGCACTTCTTCATCGTGCGCGGCGGTGCGGTGTGGACCTCGACCGGCATGTACTGCCTCGGCGGGATCACCCGCGCCAACGTGCTGCGCATCTGCGCGCAGGCCGGCATCCCGGCGCAGGAGCGCAGTTTCAGCCTCACCGAGGTCTACAGCGCTGACGAGGCGTTCGTGACCGGCACGTTCGCCGGCGTCGTGCCGGTGCGCACCGTCGACGGCCGGCGGATCGGCACCGGCGAGCGCGGCCCGATGGTCGAGCGGCTCCAGGCGCTGTACCAGGAGCTGGTGCGCGCCGACGTGGCCGGCCGCACCGCGCCGTGAGCGCCCCGCCCTCGAGCGCCGGCGTCCGGCTCGCCATGTGGTCGGGGCCGCGCAACATCTCGACCGCCTTGATGCGTGCCTGGGAGAACCGCCCCGACTGCCGGGTCGTCGACGAGCCGCTCTACGCGTACTACCTCGCCGAGACCGGGCTGGACCACCCGGGCCGCGACGAGGTCATCGCGGCCGGCGAGACGTCGTGGGAGGCCGTGGTGGCCGAGCTGACCGCGCCGGTCGAGGGCGTCTACTACCAGAAGCACATGACCCACCACCTGATCCCGCAGTTGCCGCGCGACTGGATCGCATCGCTCACCAACGTCCTGCTCATCCGCGACCCGGTCGAGGTCGTCGCCTCGTACGTGCGCTCGCGCGCCGGCGTCACCCTCGAGGACATCGGCCTCGTCCAGCAGGTGGAGCTGTACGACCAGCTCGGCACCGACGTACCGGTGATCGACTCCGCGGACTTCCTGCGCGACCCGGAGGGCTACCTGCGCTGGCTGTGCTCCTACGTCGGCGTCGAGCTCACCGACGCGATGCTGCACTGGCCGCGCGGCCCGCGCGACTCGGACGGGGTGTGGGCGCCCTACTGGTACGACGCGGTCATCGCCTCGACCGGCTTCGAGCCCTACCGGCCGCGAACGGTCTCGCTCGAAGGCCCGGCGGCGCGCGTCGCCGAGCAGGGCCGCCCGTACTACGAGCGCCTGCACGCGGCGCGCGTCGTGCTCTGAGCCCGACGGCGGTCGCTTGCTGCATTCCCTTGGCAACATATGCTCAGCTAGGCATATGATGCCACCGTGGACGCGTTCGCAGCGGTCGCCGACCCGACCCGCCGGCGGATCCTCGTCGAGCTGAGGACTCGTGAGCGCACCGTGGGCGAGCTCGTCGAGGCGCTGGCGCTGAACCAGCCGACCGTGTCCAAGCACCTGCGGGTCCTTCGCGACGCCCGCCTGGTCGTCAGCCGCGTCGATGCGCAACGACGCCACTACCGCGTCGACCCGACGGGGATGCGCGAGGTCGACGACTGGATCAGTGCCTTCAGGCGGCTCTGGACGGATCGGCTCGACGCGCTGGAAGCGCACCTGGACAGGAGGCGACGGTGACCGACGACCTGGACCGGGCCGATGACCGCGTGGTCCTTCGCTACGAGCGGGTCCTCCGCCATCCCGTCGAGGACGTGTGGCGCGCGATCACCGATCCGGACGAGATAACTGCCTGGTGGGGGACCACGCCGGAGATCGATCTCCGGGTGGGCGGCGAGTACGTCAGCCATCACGCCACCGGTGATCGCGTCGTCGATCGCATCGTCCGCCTCGAGCCGCCGCACCTGCTCGAGCACACCTTCTGGCAGCACCTCAATCCGGCCGCGCGCGTCACGTACGAGCTGAGCCCCGTCGCCGCCGGCACGCTGCTCGTCCTCACGCACGCCATGACGGAGAGCGATCTACGCACCGCCGCCGAGGCGCTCTCGTGGCAGGGCGATCCCTACGACCTCATGTCGCGCACCGCGGCGGGCTGGCCGAGGCTGCTCACCGCGCTGGACAGCTCGCTGCGGCGCTGAGCCGGAAGCGAGGCGATCAGGCGGCCGGCCACCGGGTACCACCGCCTCGCGGGGGGCAGTGGCTCGCGCCGGCGCCGGCCGGGGCGGATGACGGCAAGGAGGCAGCACGGTGGCAGTGACGTCGTTCCAGGACCTGCCGCTCGCCGGCCGCGATCGCGAGTGGGACGGGGCCAAGGCTGAGCAGCGGGTGCGGAAGTGGGCGGGCGCCGACGACGAGCCCAACCAGAAGTACCGCGACGCCCATGTCTGGTACGACAAGGAGAAGAAGGACAACTTCACCGCGTACAAGCTGCTCGTCGCCGACGTCATCGGCGGCAAGCTGACCGCGGTGCCGAGGGCCATCATCGCCGCGGCCGCCGTGCTGCAGGGCTCCCGCGGCGGCATCGATCTGCCCCGCGAGGACATCGACCCGGTGAAGCGGCATATCGCCAAGTACTACGCCAAGATGGGCGACGCTCCGCCATGGGAGCGCGACTGATCCGGCCCCCTGAGCGCGCCGGGGACGAGGAGTCTCGCTCTCGTCCTGCTGGTGCACGGCGAGGACCACCCGCTCGTCACGGCTCGCCGCGCGTGTGGGCGGCCTGGACGGGGACGAGCGCTGCTGCGGCGCCAGTCCCACGGCCTCGGTCGGGGACGGCACCGCTCGACGGTGGCCCCGATTCGCCAACCATGCCGTCGCGCGCGCCTAGGACCCTCGCGCCGTTCACGATGACGAGCGCCGACACCAGGGCGGTGACTGCCTTGACGACGCCGTCCATCGCGTCCGTGGCGCCGATGCGATTGCTCAGCCAGGCGGCCAGGACGAGGACGGCGATGGTCACGACGCGTGGCGCGAGGAATCGACCGAGTTGCCACTGCTGCGGCGCACCCACAGCACCCTCAGCCACCTCGATCACCTCGACCGCCCCGGGCCGGGAATCGTCCGGTGGTGCTTGGTAGTTCCCGTCGCTCCAGCGCTCCATGAGGACGAGGAGCAGCGCGCGCAGGTCGTCGACCGGCTCCCCGGCGAGCACCGCCCGCTTGTTGCTCCGCAGTCTGCCGATCACCTTGGCGACCTCTCCCCGCAGCCAGCCCTGCGTCTGCGAGTCGGTCTTGAACCGATGGGTGGCGAAGCCGACCAGTGCCCGCTCGAGGTCGTCGATGCCGGATGCCACTCGGTGCCCAGGCGCCTCGAACGAGCTCGTCGGCGTCTCGCCAAGGACGCGGAGGGCGTCGACGAAGCGCGCCATCACGCGGGCTGTCGTGGGGCGACGAGGCGCCCAGGACCGAACGATCTGGACGCGCGTCGCGCCAGCGGCCAGGAAGGCGAGACCGGCGCTCTCCACCCAGGCCAGGTAGTCCGGGCGACCGGAGAGGAGCGGAAGGGATGCGAGGCAGAGCATCGTGAGCCCGGCGAGCGCGGCGGGAGCGGCGCGGACGACCGGCGCGACGAGCTCGGTCCGGGACCACGCAAGCGAATCGCGGATGCTGTCGAGACGGGCGACGGTGAACTGCCGGCACCCCTCGGGGAGCGGTTGCCGGGTCGCTCTCCTGGCCATCGTGCCGTGCACCCACCGCTCGAGCAGCGTGGGGGTGGACCGCGACGCCTCGGGCCTCGTGACGAGGGCGAAGGTGGTGAATACCACCCAGGCGCCCAGGGCGGTGCAGTAGACGTCCAAAAGGACCGGGTGGGTGGTCAGGTACATGAAAGGGAGTGTCGCATCGGCCGGCGACCATCTCGGCAGCATTTGCCGGATCGCCCTTCGCGGGGCCCGCGCCACGAACCACGGTGCGGCGTAGGCTGCCGCTCGTCCGGTCCCTCCCGTCAGGAGGCACGATGTCGCGTCGTACGAACGCCCTGCTCGTCGCGGGTGCTGCCCTCGCCGCCCTGCCGCTCTGGTCGGCGTCCGCCTCCGCCGCCACCAAGCCAACCGCCACCGTCACGTGCGACGGCGGGATCGCCTTCACGGCGGAGATCGTCAGCCTGGGCACCTTCCACGAGGCGGTCTCCGCCTCGAACTTCCAGGTGAAGTACCTCGCCTTCGGCGACACCGTCGTGCGTGACGTCACCGGGGTCACCAACAACCACGACCTGCTGAGCTGCACCTACGTCGGCCCGACGAGCGGCAACCACTACGTGCTCCAGGGGTTCTTCACGCCGGCCTCGTAGCCCGCCAGGGCGGCCGACCCGACGAGACGGGCCGGCAGGGCTCCCCCCGATGAGGAGTCCCGCCGGCCGCGTCCCCGGCACGCTAGCGCCGCTTGCGGGCGACCGACCAGAGGCCGAGCCCGATCACGAGCACCGCGAAGACGATGATGATGATGATCACCGTCCCGCTGTGGCTCGCGTTGCCGCTCCCCGGGTTGTTCGAGAGCGCGAGCAGGGTCAGGGCCATGAGGCTGGTGCTCGTCATCCGCGATCCTCCTGCCTAGAAGGTGTAGCTGGCGTCGACCGATGCGCCGGTGCCGCCCGTCAGGTCGACGCGGGTCGACGGCTTGCCGTCGTGGATCAGGTCCTCGCTGGCGCAGGCGCCAGCCAGGCAGCCGTTGGCGCTGAGGCTGCCGCCGGATCTTGCTGTACCCCGATTCAGGCTGGCGCCGAACGACACCGGCGAGTCGGCCTTCGGCCCGACGCCGACGCCCACCGTCGGGTGGAAGCCGCCGTCCCCGATGTCGGCGCCGATGCTGACGTGCGCGAAGCCGAGGTTGACCGTGCCGGACAGGCTCAGGAAGCTCGTCCCCGCCGGGTCCACGTTGCTCGCCGGGCTGTCGCCGACGTAGACGTAGCGGTTGAGCTGGCCCGGGTCGCCGATGCTGCCCGGCAGCGGGTCGGTCTGCGTCCACCGCCCGATGGCCGGGTCGTAGTACCGCGTCCCGATCTTGAGCAAGCCGGTCGAGGCGTCGTAGTACCCGTGCGCGAACCGGAACGGGTTGGTGGTGGCGAGGCTGCCCGTGGCGCTCAGCGTGACCCCATACGGGTCGTAGCCGTAGCTCGCCACGTCGGTGGTCCCGGCAGCGTCGGTGAGCCGCAGCACGCTGCCCTGGGCGTCGACCACGTAGTAGCTGTTGGTGCTCGTCGAGCCGGCGCCCTGCCGGAGCCCGATCAGGTTGCCGTTCGGATCGCGGGTGAAGTAGATGCTCGCGCCGCCCGTCGTCTGGCTGGCGAGCCCGACCAGCCCGTTGAGCAGCGACGTGCTGCCCACCGTCGTCCGCTCGGACTGGCCGACGTCGGCGTAGCCCAGGCCGGTCGCCGTGGTGCCGTTGGTGATGCTGGTCGTCTGGTTGAGGCTGTTGTACGCGAACGTGCGGCCGCCCGACGTCTGGTTGCCGTGCGCGTCGTATGCGTACGCGGTGTCGCCGGCCGGCGTGGCCGGGCAGGACGTCGTGCCGTTGGAGCCCGCCGCCGTCCCCGACCAGCACAACTGGTCGGCGTTGTCGTACCCGTAGAGGACGGTCGCGGCGCCGGTCTTGCTGTACGACGTGCGGTTGCCGGAGCCGTCGTACGCGTACGCGTACGTCGTGCCCCCGACGGTGGCCGAGGTCAGCCGGTTGACCGCGTCGTAGCCGTACGTCGTCACCGTCCCCGCCTCGTCCGTCGACTTCCAGCGCAGGTCGGTGTCCTTCCCCGTCGACGGGTTGGTGTAGCTGTAGGTGCGCGAGACGAACGTCGTGCCGGACGGCCGCTTGGCCACCACGGAGGTCTGCCGGCCGGCCGAGTCGTAGCCCATCGTCACCTTCTCGCCCGAGGGGTAATTGACGCTGGTGCGACGGTTGTCGTTGTCGTACGCGAACCCGGTGCACCTGGTGCTGTTCGGCACGGTCACCGCGGTCGGGTAGGCCGGGCACGAGCCGCCGGGCTCGGCCAGCGACCACAGGTTGTTCGCCGGGTCGTAGCCGTACGAGACGGTGCCGCCGGCGTCGGTGTAGCTCGTCACGTTGCCGTTGGCGTCGTACCCGACCTGCGACGTGCCGCCGCCCGGGAACGTCTTGAGGTACGGCCGGTTCAGCGCGTCGTAGCCGAACGTCGTCGTCCCGGTCTTGTCCACGCGACTGGTGAGGTTGCCGGCCGCATCGTACGCGTACGTGATGCACGTGCCGGCCGACGTCGAGCAGGTCGTGGTGCCGTTGAGGAGCAGTTGCGTGATGCGGTCGGCGGCGTCGTACGAGTACGTCGTCCGCTGCCCCTTGGCGTCGGTGACCGACGTGAACCGGCCCAGCGCGTCAGGCACGATGGTCGTGCTGCCGAGCGGCGCCGGCGGGGTCACCTTGACCACGTTGCCGCTCGCGTCGTACGCATAGTTCGTGACGTTGCCGCGCGGATCGGTGGCGCTGCACAGCTCGCCCGGCTTCGCCGCGCCGCCGGACGGCCCGCAGTTGACGCCGGTGTCGCCCTGGTAGGCGTTCTTGAGCTGGTTCTGGCTCGCCAGACCGGTCGTCACCGTCGCCAGGTTGCCCTTGCTGTTGTAGCTGTAGCTGGTGGCGTTGCCCTGCCCGTCGGTCTGCTTGCTCGGCTGGAGCGGGTGCGCCGTGTCGAGGTAGCTGAGCGTCGTGGTGGAGCCGCTGCCGGCTCCGCCGCCCGCCATGTCGGGTGCCTGCGCCTTGGTGACGCTGTTGTTGTTGTCGTAGCTCAGGTTGAACACTGACGAGACGGTGTTGCCGGAGACCGAGGTGACGTTCTCGCTCGCGTCGTAGCTGGACGACCTGGTGTGGCCGAGCGGGTCGAGCGCCTTGGCTACCCGCTTGATGCGCGTCGACCCGGTCATGTCGGTGTTGTACGTCGTCTTGTTGCCGCGCGGGTCGGTCTCGGTCACCTTGCCCTGGGCGTAGGCGAACGTGCGCTTGGGCCCGGTGCCGGCCGTCGTGTCGGTGACCCTGGTGACCGAGACGCCGCGGTTCATCGGCCCGAAGGACAGCTTGGTCTGCTTGCCGTCGGGATCGGTGATGGTCGTGATGCCGAACCCGTCGTTGGCGTAGGTCGTCGTGTCCAGCACGGCTCCACCGGCCGCGATCGTCTGCACCGTCGAGAGCTGGCTGTTGGCGTCGTAGGTGTAGGCCACCTTGCGCCCGCTCGGGTCGGTGATGCTCGCCAGGTAGTTCGTCGTGGTGTCGTAGGCGAGCTGGTACGTCCGGCCCTGCGTGTCGGTGATGGTGATCGGGTGGTTGCCGTTGTAGACGATCGAGATGGCGTTGCCGTTGCGGTCGGCCACCTTGGTGAGGTAGTAGCCGGAGAAGGTGTAGGTCACCTGCGCGTGCAGGTTCTTCAGCGTCAGCGTGCCGTCGCCGTTGTCCTTCAACGACATGTCGGCGCCGGACGGCGCGGTGAAGCTGCCGTCGGCGTTCTTGCCGAAGAACAGCGCCTGGCCGCCGATCCCGGTGACGACGCGCGAGCCGCCGGGCGTCGGGTGCGCCTCGCCGTCGAGGAGCCCGGCGAGCCAGCGGTCCGGGAAGATGTGCGAGAGGCCGCCGCCGCCGATGCTGTTGAAGTAGCGGTCGAACGTCAGGTCGAGCCCCACGCCGTGCACGCGCAGGTCCTTCGCGTGCACCATCAGGTCGCCGGACGCCGCGTTCACGCCCACGTCGAGCCGGTCGTCGATCGGCTGCCGGTCGACGTTGGCGCTCGGGTAGTCGCCGAGCGGCAGGTACGTGACGACGTACGTCTCGTTGTCGAGGGTGGACGACGAGCCGTTGCCCTTGTAGCCGCCGAAGGCGAGCAGCGAGTCGGCGGGAGCCTGCGCCAGCTGGGCGCCGGCGAAGCCGTCGACGGTCCCGTACGAGACGTTGAGGTTGCCCCCGGCCTCCTGCCAGTCCGAGCCGGTCCAGGCCCACATGGTCGGCGTGAAGTCGTTGTCGGCGCTCGACCAGCCGCCCACGATGGTCGCCACGCCCAGTTGCGGGTTGAACGCGGCCGAGAAGCGCTCGAGCGGCCCGGGGGTGGCCGGCGACGGGCGCTGCGTCCACGCGGTGCCGTCGAAGGTCCAGGTGTCGCCCAGGTCGGTGCCGGTCGGGCCCTGGCCGCCGTAGAGCAGGAGGCCCTGGCTCGACCCGGTCGGCACCAGGGCCGTGCGCGAGCGCACGCCGGGCGGCGAGGCCGGCGACAGCTGCGTCCAGGTGGTGCCGTCCCACGTCCAGGTGTCGTTGAACGACGACGCGGTGTTGTCGCCGCCGAACAGCACCACCTTGCCGATGGACGACAGGTAGGCCGCGGCCGCGTCGTCGCGCTGCGACGGGTGCGTGGCCGGGCTCCGCTGCGTCCACGTGGTGCCGTCCCACACCCACGTGTCCGACAGCTCGGTCGTGCCGGTCTCGCCGCCGAACAGCACGCTGTTGCCGGTGGCCGGGTCGTACGCGAAGGAGCCGGCGTACCGCGCCGGAGGGCTCGTCGCCGGCGACTTCTTGGTCCACGTGGTGCCGTCCCACACCCACGTCTCGGCCGACGCGCACGGCGAGGCGGACGTGCAGCCGCCGAAGAGCACCGTCTGCTGGCGCGCCGCGTCGTAGGTCATCATCGGCCGGTCCCGCGGGCTCGGCGCCGTCGACGGGAAGACGTCGAAGTACGACGGCCCGGCGAAGACGCTCGGCGAGCCGGTGGGGGAGCTCGCCGCCACGGCGCTGCCGCTGCGCCGGTAGGGCGCCTCGTGCAGCGGGACCCGCTTCGCGCCCTTGCCGGTGTACTGGGGCGCGACGAGCCGGTGCGTCGTCTGCGTGGTCGCGGTGGTCGAGGTGGTCGAGGAGCCGGCTGCCTGCGCCGGGCCGGCGATCGCCGGCAGCGCGACGAGCGTGGTGGCCGCCAGCGAGCCGGTGGCGAGCACCGAGGCGGCGACGCGTCGACGGGAGCGGCGGGCCGTGCTGAGGAGGGGGGAGGTCGGTGACATAGCGCTCTCCGGGAACGGGCACGGCGCACCCCAGCCTCGGCGCGTGGAGATGGCAGGGAGGGGGCCGGGTGCGGCGGCCGAACGTGGCCGCGCGACGGGGGACGCGCGGGTGGATCCGTTCGGCGCGAACCCCGGCATTCGCGTGCCTCCGCGTTGCGCGAGCCCCCGCTCGCGACCCCGACCGGCTTTGCGTGACTGCACGGGCACAGCCGGTGACGGGAGAGTGTCGCTGCCGGCGCGTGGTGTCTAGATCTTGCCGAACCGGTAAGTAGTCACTATCGAGCAGGCCAGCGCCGGCTTGCCCTGGTTGATCCGCATTCGCCGGAGGAGGGCTGCGGGCGCGCGGCCGCGCCCGCAGCGCCGAGCCCGGCGGGCGGACGGAGCACCGGCCCGGCCGCTCGAGGAACCGCGTAGCGTGTCCGATAGTTGTCCGGTTGCGTCGCACCCGCGTCGCGGCAGGCTGACCGGTGGACGGACCCACGACCGAAGGATGCGCGCGTGACCCTGGGGCACTCCGGAGCGGACCGTCCCGCCGACCGGACCGACGACGTCGCCGGTCAACCCGGCCAGGCGGTCGCACCGGACGCCGCTGCCGAGCAGGCACGCCCGATCGACGGCGCGCCCGGCCACGGCGGCACTGCCGCCGGCCAGGCGACCACCGGGTCGACAGCCGGTTCCTCCACCGGGTCGACGGCCGGATCCACGGCGGCCGCCGGTACGGGCGCCCCGACCGGGCGCCGCGCCAGCCGGCGCAAGCGCGGCAAGCCGCGCTTCACGTTCCTGCAGGAGCTGCCGTTCCTCGTCGCGGCCGCGCTGCTGCTCGCCATCGTCATCAAGGCCTTCATCGTGCAGGCCTTCTACATCCCGTCGGGCTCGATGGAGCGCACGCTGCACGGCTGCGACGGCTGCCGCGGCGACCGGGTGATGGTCAACAAGCTCGCCTACCACTTCCACGACATCAGGCGCGGCGACATCGTCGTCTTCGACGGCAAGGACAACTACGGCTCGCGCGTGCAGGTGACCAGCACCGGCGGCAACCCGGTCAGCCGCGGCCTGCACAAGGTCGCCGACTGGGTGGGCCTCGCCCCCGAGGGCACCGACTACATCAAGCGGGTCATCGGCCTGCCCGGCGACACGGTCGCCTGCTGCGACGCCAAGGGCCGGGTCACCGTCAACGGGCACGCGCTCATCGAGCCGTACGTCGACATCGACCAGCCCGGCTACTCGATGACCTTCAAGCAGATCATCGTGCCGCAGGGCCACATCTTCGTCATGGGCGATCACCGCAACGACTCGTACGACTCGCGGGCGCCCGACGTCGGACCCATTCCGACCGACGACGTCATCGGCCGCGCGTTCGTCACGATCTGGCCGCCGTCGCGCTGGCGCTGGCTGAGCCGGCCCTCGACGTTCAAGGACTGGCCCACCCGCACCGCCGCTGGGGCCACCCCGCTCGCCCTGTCGTCGCTGCTGGTGATCGGCGGCGCCGGCAGCCGGCGCCTGGTGCGGCGCACGCGCCGCGGCAGCGGGACGGGCCCGGCATGATCGAGGCCGAGGACCTCACCAAGCGCTACGGCGCCCGGACGGCGGTCGACGGGCTGACCTTCACCGTCCGGCCGGGCGTGGTCACCGGCTTCCTCGGCCCCAACGGCGCCGGGAAGTCGACCACGATGCGGCTCGCGCTCGGCCTCGACGCGCCCACCCGCGGCCGGGTGACGGTGGACGGCCGCGCGTACGCCGGGCTCCCGGCGCCGCTGCGCGAGGTCGGCGCGCTCCTCGAGGCGCGCGCCGTGCACCCCGGCCGGACGGCGCGCAACCACCTGCTGGCGCTGGCGGCCACCTGCGGGATCGGGCCGCGCCGCGTGGACGAGCTGCTGGAGTGGGTCGGGCTCGCCGCCGTCGCCCGCAAGCGGGTCAAGGGCTTCTCGCTCGGCATGGGGCAGCGGCTCGGCATCGCGACCGCGCTGCTCGGCGACCCGCACACGGTCCTGCTCGACGAGCCCGTCAACGGCCTGGACCCCGAGGGCATCCTGTGGGTCCGCACCCTGCTCAAGGGGCTCGCCGCCGAGGGCCGCACCGTGCTGGTCTCCTCGCACCTGATGAGCGAGATGGCGCTCACCGCGCACCGGCTCATCGTCATCGGCCGCGGCCGGCTGGTGGCCGACGTGACGGTGGAGGAGTTCACCAGGCGGGCCGCGCGCGACTCCGTCCTCGTCCGCTCCCCGCAGGCCGGCGAGCTGCGCGACGCGCTGGCCGGGCCGGGGGTGACCGTGACCGTCGACGGTGAGCCGGGCGCCCTGTCGGTCACCGGCCTCACCGCTTCGCAGGTCGGCGACGTCGCCGCCGCCCACCGGCTCACCCTGCACGAGCTGACGCCGCAGGGCGCCTCGCTCGAGGAGGCGTTCATGCAGCTCACCCGCGACGACGTCGAGTTCCACGGCGGGGGTGCGCGATGAGTGCCGTCACGGAGCGCGCCACCGGCCGCGCCGCGCCCGCGGAGCGGGTCACGCTGCGGCGGGTCGCCGCCTCCGAGTGGGTCAAGCTGCGCTCGCTGCGCTCCACGTACTGGACGCTCGGGGTCGGGGTCGTGTTCATGGTCGGTATCGGGCTGCTCTTCTGCGCCGTGGCGGCCGCGCAGTGGGACTCGGTCACCTCGAGCGAGAACGACTTCGACGCGGCCGCCGCCAGCCTGGCGGGCATCTACCTGTCCCAGCTCGCGGTGGCGACCCTCGGCGTGCTGGTCATGACCAGCGAGTACTCCACCGGCATGATCAGGGCGACCCTGTCCGCGGTGCCGCGGCGGCTGCCGGTGCTGGCGGCCAAGGTCGTCGTCTTCGGGGCGGTCGTGCTGGTCGTGCTGGGCATCGCCACGCTGGCCGCGTTCTCCGGCGGCCAGGCCCTGCTCGCGTCGGTGCACGGCGGCGCGTCGCTCGGCGACCCCGGCGTCGCCAGGGCGGTGCTCGGCGCGGTGCTGTTCCTCACGGTGATCGGCATCCTCGGGGTGGGGCTCGGCGGCCTGGTGCGCAACACGGCCGGCTCGCTCGCCATCCTGTTCGGCCTGCTGTTCGTGCTGCCGATCGTCGCGGCGGTGCTGCCCGGCTCGTGGGGCTCGCGGGTGTCGCCCTACCTGCCGGGCAACGCGGGCATGGCGGTGATGGCGCGCACCCACGAGCACGGGACGCTCGGCCCGTGGTCCGGCTTCGCGCTCTTCTGCGGCTACGCGGCCGCTGTCGTCGTCGTCGCCGGGCTGCTGCTGCGCGCGCGCGACGCCGCCTGAGCGCCCGCCCGCCGCGTCAGATCCAGCTGGAGAACCACATCAGGTTGTCCCAGGTGCCCTTGGGTATCGAGACCGCCGCCAGGACCGGGTAGAAGTAGAAGAACAGCACGACCACGGTCAGCACGTAGGCTCCCGCGGCCGACGACCCCCACAGCCGCCGGCGTGGCGTCGCGTCGCGGCCGCCGATGACCCAGCCGAGGACGAGCGTGATCGCCAGCACCATGAACGGCACCACGTCGAGCACGTAGAACAGGAACTCGGTGCGCGACTTGCTGCCGGTGCCCGGCAGGTAGCCAGAGAACGGGAACCAGGTGAGGTAGCCGGCCGCGAAGCAGACCAGCACCGCAGCCGCCCGCCAGTCCCGCCTGGACGCCCAGAGCCAGCCGGTCGCGAGCAGCGCCACGAGCGCGCCCCAGAAGACCGCGGGGTTGCCGAGCGCGAGCACCTCCCGCGCGCACCCGCCGGACGCCGTGCAGCCGTTCACGCCGTCGGCCGGCGACTGGTAGAAGTAGGCGACCGGTCGCTGGAGCACCAGCCACGACAGCGGGCGCGACGCGTACTGGTGCGGCGAGTACAGATGGGCGTGGAACCAGTACGCCTGGAAGTGGTAGGACAGCCAGCCCTTGAAGACCGCGTGCGCATGGGAGAGCGTCCCCATGCCGGCCCGGACGTAGGTGTCGTGCGCGTAGGCGTCGGACGAGTTGACGAACCACCCGATCCACGAGGCCACGTAGACGGCGGCCGGCGCGGCGCCGAGGGCCACCGGCACCTGCCAGCCGCGGCCGGACGGCGAGCGCCATCGGCCGGTCAGGTGCGGCCGGCGCCTGCCGGCCAGCGCGGTCAGCGCCACCAGCACGACCGCCAGGCCGAACCACAGCCAGTGCACGTGCGGCGGGCCGGCGTTCCTCGTGCTGCCCGACAGCGAGCGGGTGTCGCCGAAGCGCACCAGGTGGTAGGCGCCGTACAGGGTCGCCACGGCGACGACCGCCCACGCGCCCAGGGCCACCCGCCGGCCCGCCCTGCCCCCCGGCCGCAGCGCCGCCAGCTCCCAGAGCAGCGGCAGCGCCACCGCCGTGGCGAGCGACCACGCCCAGAAGTGGTAGAACTTGATCACCGGCAGCAGGCTGGCCGAGCCGACGGCGAACCACCAGGCGCCGTCGAGCGTCCGGCGGGCGTAGGGCTCGAGGCCAGCGGTGCGCCGCGCCCCGGCCTCCCAGAGGACGGCGAGCAGCACGAAGGCCGGCAGGAACCACACGCCGTCCCACTTCACCGCGCAGGCCGCTCCCAGGCAGACGCCGGCGCCGACGAGCCACCACCGCACGCCGTGCCTGGCCGGCTCGGCCGACCGCCAGAGCCCGTCGGCGCCCGGCTGCACGGCCGCCGCGTAGCGGGCCCGCATCGCATCGCGGTCGGCGACCAGGCAGGCGAACGCGGCGACGACCCAGAGCATGAGGAAGATGTCGAGCAGCGCGAACCGGCTCTCGACGAAGGCGAGCCCGTCGAGCGCGAGCAGCAGCCCGGCGACGCAGCCGAGCACGTTGGACCGGGTCATCCGCCGCGCCGTGCGCGCGAGGATCAGCACGGCGAGGGTGCCGGCCACCGCCGAGGAGAACCGCCAGCCGAAGGCACCGGCGTAGGTCCACGGCGGGTCGCCCTTGCCGGTGTAGTGCTCGGTGCTGTGGAAGAGCCACTCGCCGAAGGAGATCATCCACTTGCCGAGCGGCGGGTGGACCACGTAGCCGGGCGACTGGTCGCCGCTCGGCGCGTCGAGCTCGACGCCGTGGTGGAGCAGGCTCAGCGCGTCGTGCGCGTAGTAGACCTCGTCGAAGACGATCCCCCGAGGGACGCCGAGCCGCCAGAACCGCAGGAACCCGGCGAGCGCCGTCACCAGGAGCGGGCCCACCCAGCCGGCCAGCCGCCCCGGCATCGGCGGCACCAGCCGGGCCCGGATGGTGGCGGCGTCGACCCCGTGGCTGGCGCCGGGCAGGAGCGCGTCGCGCTCGGTGCGCAGGGAGCGCTCGGCGTGCCTGCCGTAGGTGGTCGCCATGGCGCCATCGTATGGGCGCCGGCCGACGATTCCGCGGCGTGCCCGACCATGGGTGGATGAGCGGGTCGACAGCATCCGGCGGGAAGCGAGCCGGACAGGTGGCCGAGCGACCGGCCGAGCAGGGGCAGCCGGACGAGGGCTGCCTGGTGCTGGCCGGCGCGCCCATCGGCGACGTCGGCGACGCCGGGCCGCGGCTCGCGGCCGAGCTGGCACGGGCTGACGTCGTCGCCGCGGAGGACACCAGGCGGCTGCGCCGGCTCGCCGCCGCGCTCGGCGCCGCCCCCGGCGGCCGGGTGGTCTCGTACTTCGAGGGCAACGAGGCCGCCAGGGTCGGCGAGCTGCTCGCCGAGCTGCGGGCCGGCCGGCGGGTGCTGCTCGTCACCGACGCCGGGATGCCGACGGTGTCCGACCCCGGCTACCGGCTGGTCGCCGCCGCGGCCGCCGCCGGGGTGCGGGTGACGACGGTGCCGGGCCCGTCGGCGGTGACGGCCGCCCTCGCGGTGTCGGGGCTGCCGACCGACCGGTTCTGCTTCGAGGGCTTCCTGCCGAGGAGGGGCGGCGAGCGGCGCGCCCGGCTGGCCGGGCTCGCGGCCGAGCCCCGCACGCTCGTGCTGTTCGAGGCTCCGCACCGGCTCGCCGCGACCCTGACCGACCTGGCGGCGGCGTTCGGCCCCGAGCGGGCGGCCGTGGCGTGCCGGGAGCTGACGAAGACGTACGAGGAGGTGCGCCGCGGCCCGCTCGGGGAGCTGGCGGCGTGGGCTGCCGGTGGCGTGCGGGGCGAGATCACGCTGGTGGTCGCCGGTGCGCCGGCCCTGGACGGCTCCGCCGGTCTCGGGCCGGCCGAGCTGGCCGGGCGGGTGCGCGCGCTGGAGGAGGGCGGCAGCGCCCGCAAGGAGGCCATCGCCGAGGTCGCGTCGGCTGCCGGGGTGCCGAAGCGGGTCGTGTACGACGCCGTCCTGGCAGCGAAGGGCGCCGGTCGCCCGAGCCGGTAATCCGGTTGGCGGCCCCGACTAGGCTTGCAGCATGGCCACCGGAGACGAGCACAAGGCGTCATCCTTCGCGTCCCGCGACAAGGCGTACTACGTCACGACGCCCATCTACTACGTCAATGACGCGCCGCACATCGGCCACGCCTACACGACGACGGCCGGCGACGTGCTCACCCGCTGGCACCGGCAGCGCGGCGAGCAGGTCCACTTCCTCACCGGCACCGACGAGCACGGCGAGAAGGTGCTGCAGGCGGCGCAGCAGCGCGGGCTCACCGTGCAGGAGTGGACCGACGAGATGGTCCGCACCGGGTGGCAACCGATGCTCGAGACCATGGACATCGCCAACGACGACTTCATCCGCACCACGCAGGAGCGCCACACCGCGCGGGTGCAGGACTTCCTCCGGCTGCTGCGCGACAACGGCGACGTCTACGAGGGGACCTACACCGGCCCGTACTGCGTGTCGTGCGAGGAGTTCAAGAACCCGTCCGAGCTCGTCGACGGCAGGTTCTGCCCCGTCGACGGCCGCGAGGTGCAGGAGCTGTCCGAGGCGAACTACTTCTTCCGGCTCTCGGCCTACGCCGACCGGCTGCTCGCGCACTACCGGGAGCATCCTGGGTTCGTCGAGCCGGAGAGCCGGCGCAACGAGGTCGTGCGCTTCGTCGAGGGCGGACTGCAGGACATCTCGCTGTCGCGCTCGACGTTCGACTGGGGCGTCCCCGTGCCGTGGGACCCGCGCCACGTCGTGTACGTGTGGATCGACGCGCTGCAGAACTACATCACCGCCGTGGGGTGGGGCGCCGACGAGGCGGAGTTCGCCCGTACCTGGCCGGCCGACGTGCACCTCGTCGGCAAGGACATCCTGCGCTTCCACGCGGTGATCTGGCCCGCGATGCTGATGTCGGCGGGGATCGAGCTGCCCCGCAAGGTGTTCGCGCACGGCTGGCTGCTCGTCGGCGGCGAGAAGATGAGCAAGTCGAAGCTCACCGGCATCCCGCCGCAGCAGCTCACCGACACGTTCGGCTCCGACGCCCTGCGCTACTACTTCCTGCGCGAGATCCAGTTCGGGCAGGACGGCAACTTCTCGTGGGAGTCGCTGCGCGCCCGCTACACCAGCGAGCTGGCCAATGACTTCGGCAACCTCGCGTCGCGCGTGACGAGCATGGTGACCCGCTACCGGGAGAGCCTGCTGCCCGAGCCCGGCGAGGAGGCGCCGGCCGACAAGGCGCTGCAGAGCGGCCTCGCCGAGGCCGCCAGGGTGGCCGACGAGCGCATCCGCGCGCTCGACTTCGCCACGGGCATCGGCGCGGTCATGGACTACGTCAAGCAGGTCAACGGGTACGTGAGCGAGCAGCAGCCGTGGGCGCTCGCGAAGGACGATGCGCAGGCCGGCCGGCTCGACACGGTGCTGTACTGCGCCGCCGAGGCGCTGCGCGGCATCGCCGTGCTGCTGCATCCGGTCATGCCGCGGTCGACGCAGGTGCTGTGGTCGGCCCTCGGCGCCGACGGGATGCTCGGGGTCATCGGCGACCAGCGGGTGCAGGAGGCGGGCGACTGGGGCCAGCTCCAGGCCGGGATGCACGTCACCAAGTGCCCGGCGCTGTTCCCGCGCGTCGAGGAGGAGGCTCCCGCCACGTGAGGCAGCAGCGAGGCAGCGGCGAGGCAGCGGCGAGGCAGCAGCGAGGGGACGGCCGGCGCGATGACGCCCCCGCCCCCGCGCCCGAGCCGCTGGCCGTGGCGGTCGCCGACAGCCACTGCCATCTCGACCTCGTCGGCGACGACGTCGGCGCGCAGCTCGACGCTGCGCGGGCCGTCGGCGTGCGGCAGGTCGTGACGATCGGGGTCGACGTCGCGACGTCGCAGTGGTCGGCGCAGGTGGCCGGCGAGCACGCCGGCGTGCACGCGGGCGTGGCCGTGCACCCGAACGACGTCGACCGGATCGGCGAGGACGAGTACGCCGAGATCGCCCGGCTGGCCGCGCTGCCGCAGGTGCGCGCGGTCGGCGAGACCGGGCTGGACTACTACCGCGACTGGGCCGACCCGGCGAAGCAGCAGGAGTCCTTCCGACGGCACATCGACATCGCGAAGTCGGCCGGCAAGGCGCTCGTCATCCACGACCGCGACGCCCACGACGACGTCCTGCGCATCCTCGCCGAGGAGGGCGCGCCGGAGCGCACGGTCATGCACTGCTTCTCCGGCGACGCCGAGATGGCGCGCGCGTGCGCCGACGCGGGCTACGTGATGTCGTTCGCCGGCAACGTCACGTTCGCGAGCGCCCAGCAGCTGCGCGCCGCCGCCGCGGTGGCGCCGCTGGACCTGCTGCTCGTGGAGACCGACGCGCCGTTCCTCGCGCCGGTGCCCTACCGGGGGCGGCGCAACGCGTCGTACCTCGTCCCGCTCACCGTGCGGGCGCTCGCCGAGGTGAAGGGCGTCAGCGTCGACGAGCTGGCCGCCGCGATCGCGGCGACGACCGAGCGGACGTTCGGCTCGTGGAGCGGTCCGGAGGCGTGATCCTGCTCTCCTCGGGCGCCGGTCGTGCGACAACTGTGCGCGACTGCGGTGTCACGAGACGTGATCTCCATCGCGGGGATTGGCCACTGCAGTCACTCCCGTCACATCCTCCACTTCCGCATGGCCGTCGTGCGTGCTTCGCGGCACTGATCCTCCACTCGGGGGTTTTGCAAACGTCCGGCCTGCCGTTATCGTCTCGTAACTGTTGGCCGGGATCGGGCTTCGCGTGTCGTGCGCACAGCTGGTCGCTCATGTGGTAATGGGCGTCGCTGGTGCGCGTCGGCGCACGTCGAGCCCCGTGCCCGGAGCTGCGACGTTGGGAGACCCGTGCGACACGGGAGGAAGCGGGCACCGCTGCGCTATGCGGTGACCGGGCTGGTGGCGATGGGACTGCTCGGCGGCGGCGGCGCCGCCCTCGCGCTGGCGGACGGGGGCACCGTCCGCACCGTCGCCCTGACGGTCGACGGGCAGAGCCGGCTGGTGCGCACGCACGCGGCCGACGTCGCTGCCCTCCTGCGCGATGCCGGACTGGCCGTGGGCGCGCACGACGTCGTCGCGCCGGCGCTCACCGCGGCGGTCAACGACGGCACCCGCGTCGTCCTCACCCACGGCCGCCGGCTGACGCTGGTGGTCGACGGTGCAGAGCGGACGATCTGGGTGACCCAGCCCACCATCGGCCAGGCGATCGACGCGCTCGGGCTGCGGGCCGGGGGCGCCTACCTCTCGGCGTCGCGCTCGGGCCGCATCCCGCTCCGCGGCACCACCGTCGTCGTCCAGCTGCCCAAGCGGGTGACGCTCATCTCCGACCGCCACCGCCGGGTCGTCACGACGACCGCGGTGACCGTCGCCGACATGCTCGCCGAGCAGGGCGTCACCCTGCGCCGGACGGACCGGGTCTCCGTCGGCCTCGACCGCGTCCCGGCGACCGGCCTCACGGTGCGGGTCTCGCGGGTCGCGCTCCGCAGCAAGCACGTCGTGCTGCGGCTCGCGTTCGGCACCCGCTGGGTGGCCGACTCCTCGCTCTACAAGGGCACCCACCGCGTGGTCAGGGCCGGCCGGGCCGGCCGCGCCGACCGCTGGTACCGGCTCACCTACATCGACGGCAAGCTGGCGAAGCGGCGCATGGTGCGCTGGCACCGGTTGCCGGCCCACCCGCAGGTCATCGCGTACGGCACCCGCTCGCACCCGGTCGTGCGCACGGCGCGCAGCTACCCGAGCTCGTCGGACGGGCTGAACTGGGCCGCCCTCGCCCGCTGCGAGTCCAGCGGCAACCCGTCGGTCGTCGACCCGCCGTTCTACGGGCTCTACCAGTTCACGCTCGGCACCTGGGCGTCGGTCGGCGGCCACGGGCTGCCGAGCAGCGCGTCGGCCAGCGAGCAGACCTACCGGGCGAAGCTGCTGTACGCCCGCGAGGGCCGCTCGCCGTGGCCGGTCTGCGGCGCCTACCTCTGACCGGCGAGCCTGCGTCCCCAGCGGCGAGCCTGCTCGGCCCGGCCGAGCTCCGGGCGATGGCCGGCGCGCTCGGACTGCGGCCGGCCAAGGCGCTCGGCCAGAACTTCGTGCACGACGCCAACACCGTGCGCCGGATCGTGCGGGCGGCTGGGGTCGGCGCAGGCGACGTCGTGGTCGAGGTCGGGCCGGGGCTGGGCTCGCTGACCCTCGGCCTGCTGCCGGTCGTGGCCCGCGTCGTCGCCGTCGAGATCGACGGTCGGCTCGCGGCTGCCCTGCCGGCGACCGTCGCGGCCAGGGCGCCCGGCGCGGCCGACCGCCTCGAGGTCCTGCACGCCGACGCGCTGCGGATCGACGGCGTGCCGGGGCCGCCGCCCACCGCGCTCGTCGCCAACCTGCCGTACAACGTCGCCGTCCCCGTGCTGCTGCACCTGCTCGAGCGGCTGCCGTCGATCCGGCACGGCCTGGTCATGGTGCAGGCCGAGGTCGCCGAGCGGCTCGCCGCGCGGCCGGGCGGGCGCACGTACGGCGTCCCGAGCGCGAAGGTCGCGTGGTACGCCGACGCGGGCCGGGCCGGGCCGGTGCCGCGACCGGTGTTCTGGCCGGTGCCCAACGTGGACTCCGGCCTGGTGCGGCTCGCCCGCCGGGAGCCGCCGGCGACGACGGCCGGCCGGGCCGAGACGTTCGCCGTCATCGACGCGGCGTTCGCGCAGCGCCGCAAGTCGCTGCGGGCGGCGCTGGCGCCGTGGGCCGGCTCGCCGGCCGCCGCCGAGGCCGCGCTGCGGGCGGCCGGCGTCGACCCCTCGGCCAGGGGCGAGTCGCTCGACGTGGCCGCGTTCGCGCGGATCGCCGCGCACCGGCAGCCGAGGCCAGCGCCGGGCCGCTGACCGCGATCCCCTAGCATCGCCAGGCATCCCACCGCGGACGGTCGAGGAGGACCCCTGACCGGGAACGTGCGCGCGCTGCCGACCGCTCGCGAGGCGGTCACCGCCCGCGTGCCGGCGAAGATCAATCTCTACCTGGGCTGCGGGCCCCGCGGCGCGGACGGCTACCACGAGCTGACGACGGTCTACCAGGCCGTGTCCCTCTACGACGAGGTGACCGTCGCACCGGCGGGGGGCCTCGCGGTGAGCGTGCGCGGCGACGGCGCGCCGGAGGTGCCGGCCGACGCCGACAACCTGGCCGCGCGGGCCGCGATCGCGCTCGCGAGGCGGACGGGCGTGCACCCGGCGGTGCACATCGCCATCACCAAGGGCATCCCCGTCGCCGGCGGCATGGCGGGCGGCAGCGCCGATGCGGCCGCGGCCCTCGTCGCGTGCGACGCCCTCTGGGGCACCGAGCTCGACCGGGCCGGCCTGCACGAGATCGCCGCGTCGCTGGGCAGCGACGTGCCGTTCCCGCTGCACGGCGGCACCGCGCTCGGCACCGGGCGCGGCGAGCGCCTCATGCCGGTACTGGCGCGCGGCGACTACCACTGGGTCGTCGCGATCGCCGAGGGCGGCCTGTCCACGCCGGCTGTCTACGCCGAGCTCGACCGGCGCCGGGCCGCGTCCGTGCCGACGGTGGAGCCGAGCGCCGACGCCGTGCTCGCCGCGCTGCGAACCGCCGACCCGATCGCCCTCGGGCGGGCGCTCGCCAACGACCTCCAGGCGGCCGCGCTCGCCCTGCGCCCGTCCCTGGCGCGCACGCTCGATGCCGGTCTCGACCTCGGCGCGGTGGGCGCGATCGTCTCGGGGTCGGGGCCCACGTGCGCGTTCCTCGCGAGGGACGCCGACGCCGCCGTCGTGCTGGCCGCCGCGCTGTCCGGCGCGGGCGTCTGCCGCGCCGTCCGACGGGTGCACGGCCCGGTCGCCGGGGCGCGCATCATCGACGCGGAGTAGGCCGTGGGCTGGCAGGGCTGATGGCCGTCAACCTGGTCAACCTCGAGGCGGTCGACAAGGCGTTCGGCACCGTGGTGCTGCTCGACGGGGTGTCGCTCGGCATCGCCGACCGCGACCGCATCGGCGTCGTCGGCCGCAACGGTGGTGGCAAGACGACTCTTGTACGGGTGCTGGCCGGCCGGGAGCCGCCGGACGCCGGCCGGGTCACCCACGCGAGCGGGCTGCGCCTTGCCGTGCTGGAGCAGGAGGCGCCGCTGCCGGCCGGCGCCACCGTGCGGCACGTGGTGGTCGGCGACCGCCCCGAGCACGAGTGGGCCGGCGATCCCGGCCGCCGGGCCGTCGTCGAGGGGCTCGGCCTGACCGGTCTCCCCGGCGGGCTCGACGCGGTGGTGGACGCGCTCTCCGGCGGCGAGCGCCGGCGGGTGGCCCTCGCCGCGATGCTGGTCGCCCAGCCCGGCCTGCTGATCCTCGACGAGCCCACCAACCACCTCGACGTCGAGGGCATCGCCTGGCTCGCGGGGCACCTGCGCACGTCATGGCGTGGCGCGCTCGTGGTCGTCACGCACGACCGGTGGTTCCTCGACGAGGTCTGCGACCAGACGTGGGAGGTCGAGGGCGGCCGGGTGCGCGCGTACCCGGGCGGCTACTCGGCGTACGTCCTCGCCAAGGCCGAGCGGGCCCGCGTCGCTGCGGCGACCGAGGCGCGCCGGCAGAACCTGCTGCGCAAGGAGCTGGCCTGGCTGCGCCGGGGACCGCCGGCCAGGACGTCCAAGCCGCGCTTTCGGATCGACGCGGCCAACGCGCTCATCGCCGACGAGCCGCCGCCGCGCGACTCGGTGGAGCTGCGCCGCTTCGCGACCGCCCGGCTCGGCCGCACCGTCTACGACGTCGAGGACGTCACCGTGGCGGCCGGTGAGCGCCGCCTGCTCGACGACGTCACCTGGCGGCTCGGCCCTGGCGACCGCTACGGGGTCGTCGGCGCCAACGGCGCGGGCAAGACCACGCTGCTGCGGCTGCTGATCGGCGAGCTGCGGCCGGGGACCGGCCGGGTGGTCGTGGGCCGCACGGTCCGGGCCGCCTACCTGTCCCAGACGGTCGCCGAGCTGCCGCCGGGGCTGCGCGTGCTGCAGGCGGTCGAGGAGGTGGCGGGCGCCGTCGACCTCGGCACGGGCCACGAGCTGACCGCGTCGGCCCTGCTGGAGCGGTTCGGCTTCGCCGCTGCCCGGCAGTGGACGCCGGTGGCGGAGCTCTCGGGCGGCGAGCGCCGGCGCCTCCAGCTGATGCGGCTGCTCATGGGCGAGCCCAACGTGCTGCTCCTCGACGAGCCCACCAACGACCTCGACATCGAGACGCTCACCGCCCTCGAGGACCTGCTCGACGCCTGGCCGGGCGTGCTCGTCGCCGTCTCGCACGACCGCTACTTCCTGGAGCGCGTCACCGACCGCACGCTCGCCCTGCTCGGCGACGGCAAGCTCGCCGAGCTGCCCGGCGGCGTGGACGAGTACCTCGACCGGCGGCGGGCGACGACAGCGGAGCGGCCGCAGCCCGGCGCCGGGCGGCGCCGGACCGGTGACAGCCGGGCCGCCCGCAAGGAGCTGACCCGGCTGGAGCGCCACGTGGAGCGGCTCGGCCGGCGCGAGGAGGAGCTGCACGCCGCGCTGGCCGAGCACGCGACCGACTACGGGAAGGTCGCCGCCCACGACGCCGAGCTGCGGTCGGTGCAGGCCGAGCGGGCCGAGGCCGAGGAGGCCTGGCTCGCGCTCGCCGCCGAGCTGGAGGAGGGCGGCTGAGCCGCCGGCCACCGCGTCACGGGCACCGATTGCGTCACGGGCACGTGGTGCCGATGCACGTGCGGGCCGCCGCGAGGCTCGCCGCGAGAGCGGCGAGCTCGCTTCGAGGCGGATCGTTGCCCGGGTCGGCGTCGCGGAGGACGTTGACCTGCTCGCCCGGATCGCTGTCGAGCCGGTAGTACTCGCGGAAGACGCGCGGCTCGCCGGCGGACGTGAGGCCGTAGGTCTCGATGTAGACGCGCTTGCCGTTGGTGAGCGCCGCCCAGCCGGGGAACGGCCCGTTGGACGCGCCGTCGTAGAAGTACTCGGTGAGGTAGTCGCTCCTGGTCGCCGTGGACAGCAGCGAGCGGCCGTCCACCGGCTCGGTGGGCTCCAGCTGCCACGTCGAGAGCAGCGTCGGCAGGACGTCGACCAGCGAGGCCAGCCGGGCGTCGGCGCCGGCCCTCACGTGCCCGTCCCAGCGGACCCACAGCGGGACGCGCACCGACGGCTCGTACGGGTAGAACGCGGAGGACCAGCCGTTCTCGCCCCAGTGAGTGCCGTTGTCGCTGGTGATGACGATCATCGTCGAGCCGACCTCGCCGGTGCGCTTGAGCTGGCGGAAGAGCGCGTCGAGCTGGTCGTCGACCGACATCAGCGCGCGGACCTGGCTCTCGCACAGCGCCTCGGCATGGGCCGGGTCCGGCGCCGTCCAGCTGACGTGCGGGGGCTTGTCGGCGCGGTCGGCCTCGCCCGGCTTGGCGCAGGGTGCCACCGGCGTCCTGGCGTGCCTGGCCTCGGGCGTCGCGAGCGAGGTGAAGCCGCCGTCGACGTGCGGCGCCTGCGGTGCCCAGACGGCCAGCCACGGCCGGCTGTCGTCGGCCTCGAAACCGGTGAGGTAGCTGCGGAGCTGGCGGCCGAGGAAGGTCGTCGAGTACTCGCTCACCGTGCGGGGCTTGCCGTCGACCCATGCCTGGTAGTCGCCGTAGCCGCCCTTGATGACGGTGCTCCGGTCGGCGTACGGCGGTGGCGTGCCGTAGGGCCAGCCGACGAGGAACTTGCCCGCCCACGCCGTGGCGTAGCCCGCTTCCTTCGCGTACGCCATGAGCGTGTGGTCGCCGTCCAGACTGGCTGAGTCGGTCTGCAGCAGCACCCCGTTGTTGTGCGGGTAGCGGCCGGTGAGCAGCGCCGCCCGGCTCGGGCAGCACGCCGGGACCGTGGTCCGCGCGCTGGTGTAGCGGCGCGCCGCCCAGGCCAGCCATGAGCGGGTCTTGGGCAGGTAGGCGAGGGCGTCGTAGCGGGCGTCGTCCAGGACGACGAGCAGGACGTTGGGCCGGGTGGGGCCGACGACGGCGCCAGCGGCCGCCGAGACCGTGGACTGCTTCGACTCCGGCAGCGAGACGACGATCAGCGCGCTCGCGGCGGTGACCACCGCCACGACGGCGCACAGCAGCAGCAGATGCCTCGATCGGGCGCTCATCGGGTCCTCACGGCAGGTCCGTCCACTTTCGGCTCTGGGTACGAGCCAATGTGAGGGTTCGCCGGGGCGCTGTCCATGGCCCCATCGGGCGGCCTTCCGCCCCGGCGCCTGCCCCGGTGCCTGCCCCGCGCCTGCCCCGCCCCTGCCGCCGCGGCCCGACCCGGTAACCTCGTCAGTCGTGGCAGCGAAGCGCGACGAGAAGGCGGTCACCCCGCAAAGCGAGGACTTCTCCGCCTGGTACAACGACGTGGTCTACCGGGCCGAGCTGGTCGACCGCGGTCCCGTCAAGGGGACGATGGTCATCCGCCCGTACGGCTACCGCATCTGGGAGCTGCTCCAGGCCGAGCTCGACGGGCGGATCAAGGACACCGGTCACCAGAACGCGTACTTCCCGCTGTTCATCCCCGAGAGCTACCTGCGGCGCGAGGCCGAGCACGTGGAGGGCTTCTCGCCCGAGCTCGCCGTGGTCACCCACGCCGGCGGCAAGGAGCTCGAGGAGCCGCTCATCGTCCGGCCGACGTCCGAGACGGTCATCGGCGAGTTCATGGCCAAGTGGATCTCGTCCCACCGCGACCTGCCGATGCTGCTGAACCAGTGGGCCAACGTCGTCCGGTGGGAGCTGCGCCCGCGGATGTTCCTGCGCACCACCGAGTTCCTGTGGCAGGAGGGGCACACGGCGCATGCCGACGAGGACGACGCGATGCGCGAGACCATGCTCGCGCTCGACTTCTACACCGAGGTGGCGCGCGACATCGCCGCCATCCCGGTCGTCGCGGGCGAGAAGACGGCGGGGGAGCGCTTCGCCGGCGCGCAGCGCACGTTCGCGATCGAGGGCATGATGCGCGACGGCCGCGCGCTGCAGGCCGGCACGTCGCACTTCATGGGCACCAACTTCGCCAAGGCGTTCGACATCACGTACGCCGGCGAGGACGGGCAGCTCGCCCTGTGCCACACGACCTCGTGGGGCATGAGCACCCGGATGATCGGCGGGGTCATCATGACCCACGGCGACGACAAGGGGCTCGTGCTGCCGCCGCGGCTCGCGCCATACCAGGTCGTGATCGTGCCGATCGGGCGGGGCGACGCCGCGAGCCAGGTGCTGGAGGCGGCGGGGTCGCTCGCCGCCGGGCTCAAGGGAGCCGGCCTTCGGGTGCACGTCGACGAGCGGCCTCAGGTGTCGCCCGGCTACAAGTTCAACGACTGGGAGATGCGCGGCGTCCCGGTGCGCCTCGAGCTCGGCCCGCGCGACCTCGAGGGCGGCGTCGTCACGATGTCGCTGCGCACCGGCGGCGACAAGGAGCAGGTGGCGCTCGACGCGGCCGCCTCCCGGCTGCCGGCCGTGCTCGACGGGGTGCAGGACGAGCTGCTCCGCCGGGCCACCGAGTTCCGCGACTCGCGCACTGCGACGGTCGACACGTGGGAGGCGTTCGCCGACGCGGTTGCGACGGGCTGGGCGCTCGCGCTGCACTGCGGGCGCGCCGAGTGCGAGGACGACATCAAGGCGGAGACGACAGCTACGCCGCGCTGCGTGCCGCTCGACGGGGCGCCCGAGTCCGGCACCTGCATCCGCTGCGACGCGCCCTCTGCTTACGGCACGCGGGTGCTGTTCGGGCGGTCGTACTGACCGGGCCGGCCAGCGCTGGCACCACCATCCTGCTCACGGTGGGCCATGGCACGAGCACCGAGGGCGAGCTCGGCGAGCGGCTGCGCGGCGCCGGCGTGCAGTCGCTGGTCGACGTCCGGATCGGGCCCGGCAGCAGCCGCAACCCGCACCTCGGCCGGGCCGCGCTCGAGGAGTGGCTGCCGTCGTACGGCGTCGGCTACCGGTGGGAGCGCCGCCTCGGCGGCTTCCGGTCGCTGCCGCCCGACTCGCCCGACATCGCGCTGCGCAACGACTCCTTCCGGGCCTATGCGACGCACATGCGCACGCCGGACTTCGTCGACGCGCTCGACGGCGTCCTCGACGAGGCGGCGCAGCGGGTCACTGCGGTGATGTGCAGCGAGACGGTCTGGTGGCGCTGCCATCGACGACTGGTGGCCGACTTCGCGGTCCTCGCGCGCGAAGCCGATGTGCGGCACCTGATGCCGGGTGGGCGGATCGCGGCGCACGCGCCGACCGAGGGCGTGCGGCTGCGCGATGACGGGCTGCTGGTGTACGACCACCTCGCGTGACGCGGTGACGGCACGGCCGTTCCGGCAGTACGGTTGCGCCACCGAGGAACCTCGAGCCGACGGGGGTCACGGAGGTCACGATGGAGCTCAACTCGTACGAGCACGGCGTCCCGTCCTGGGCCGATCTCGGGACGTCCGACACCGCCGCCGCTGAGCAGTTCTACGCGGAGCTGCTCGGCTGGCAGATCGAGCAGGGGCCGCCGGAGGCCGGCGGCTACGCTCTCGCGAAGCTGCGCGGCCGCAACGTGGCCGGCCTCGGACCGCAGCAGAACCCTGGTCCACCGATGTGGTCCTCGTACGTCAACGTCGACGACGTCGACGACATCGCCGCCAAGGTGACGGCAGCGGGCGGCCAGATCGTCCTGCCCCCGATGGACGTGCTGAGCGAGGGCCGGGTGACCATGTTCGCCGACCCGCAGGGCGCGGTCAGCGGAGCATGGCAGCCGCGCAACCACATCGGCGCCGAGGTCGTCAACGAGCCGGGCGCGTTCACGTGGACGGAGCTGGCCACCACCGACGTCGAGAGGGCCAAGGAGTTCTACGCCGCCATCTACGGCTGGGAGTTCCAGACGAGCGGCGAGGGCGCGCAGGCCTACACCGAGATCAAGGCCAACGGCCGCTCGGTCGCCGGGATGATGGCCAAGCCGCCGTCGATGCCGGCCGAGGCACCGCCGATGTGGTCGGTCTACTTCGGGGTCGCCGACCTCGACGAGGCCATCAACCACGTCGCGAAGCTCGGCGGCCGCGTGCTCATGGAGCCGCAGACGATCGAGGCCGGCCGGTTCGCGTACGTCGCCGACCCGCAGGGCGCGCCCTTCGGCATCTTCGACATGGCAACTAGCTGAACTAGCCAGATTCACCGGGCGACTCGCCGCCGCAGCCTGAACCGGCTCCCCTCCGCGCACGTGCAGACGACGCGGGGGACGTCGACTCAGGGGAGATGGTGGCCATGGCGCCGCTGCCCAGGCACGCGCGCAGCACCGTAGCGATCGGCGCCGCACTGGCGCTGGCGGGAGGGCTGGCGGCCGCCGTGCCGGCCCTGGCCGGGCAACCGGCCGGACCGGCGTCGGCGGCCGTCGCGCTGACTGACCGCCACGCCGGCTCGGACTCCGGCGAGCATGAGCGCCACGGCTACGCCGAGGTGCCGCTCGTCTCGGACATCACGGGCCTCGGCGCGGTGACCGACGCGCACAGCGTCAACCCGTGGGGCATCGCCTTCGGCCCCACCACCCCGCTGTGGGTGGCCGACAACGGCACGTCGAGCTCGACGCTGTACGCCGGCGCCAACGGCAGCGATCCGCTCTCGCAACTGGGTCTTGTCGTCAGCACGCCGCCGCAGCCGACCGGCGTGGTCTTCAACCCCACCACGAGCTTCAAGCTCCCGGACGGCACGCCGTCGCGCTTCGTCTTCGTCACGCTCGGCGGTCAGATCGCGGCGTGGACGGTGATGCCGTCGGCGCCGCCGCCCACCTCCGCCACGGTCGTCAAGGTCAAGAGGGGCGCCGTCCTCACCGGCGCAGCGCTGGCGCGGACCGGGCACGGTGCGCGGCTCTACGTCGCCGACCAGGCCGGCAACGAGGTGCGGGTCTACGACGGCGCGTGGCACCAGGTGCGGACGATCCGCGACCGCACGATGCCGGCGCCGCTCGCGCCGTACAACGTCGCGGTGCTGCGCGACCGGCTCTACGTGAGCTACTCCGTGCCGGAGGGCGTCGACTCGTCCGGGCCCGAGGGGGCCGTCGACGTCTTCACCCTGAGGGGGCACTTCCTGCGCCGGCTCGTCATCGGTGACCCGCTGTCCGGGCCGTGGGGCATGGTCGTCGCGCCGGAGCGGTTCGGCCGGTTCTCCGGCGACCTGCTCGTCGGCAACGAGGACGGTGGCCGGATCAACGCGTTCGACGTGCGCACCGGCCACTTCGAGGGTGCGCTCAGCACGCCGGACGGCACCCCGATCGCGCACGACGGCATGTGGGGGCTCGCCTTCGGCAACGGCACCATCGGCACGCCGACCACGCTCATCTTCGCGGCCGGCATCGGTGAGTACGGGCACGGCCTGGTGGGAGCCATCTCCGCCGTGGAGAGTCAGGACTGACCGGCGGGAGATCGGGGGGAGACGTCGCGGTGGGGCGCTGGCGAGGGCAGCCCCCACCGCGACGTTCCCCCGGGGGCGCTGCCGGTATCGATCGTCACCTCTTGCCGCATTGCGTGGATCCACGGGCGGCGCAGGTCGGCTCCGGCTACGCCGTTGCCCAGTTGTCGCCCCAGCTCGGGTCGCCGGCGTGCGTGGAGGGGCGCACGGCCGGCACCCGGGTGCGGGGCCGGCCGAGCCGGTCGAGCTCCTCGGCGAACGTGATCGCGTCGTCGATCGCGGCGCAGCCGGGGTCGTTGTTGAAGTAGACGAACGCGTCCTCGTCGTCGGCGTACGTCGCGGCGATGCGCTCCGCCCAGGCGGCGAGGACGGCCCGGTCGTAGGCGGGCCAGGGGTCGGCGGTGCCCTCGTGCAGGCGCAGGTAGCCCCAGTCGGCGGTGCGCCACGCCGGTGCGACGGCGCGGTCCTTGCGGTCGGCCCAGACCAGAGCGGCGTTGCGCTCGGTCAGCAGCGCACGCACCTCGTCGGTCCACCACGAGCCGTGGCGCGGCTCGACGGCGAGCCGGGTGCCGGCCGGGAACGCGTCGAGCGTCGCGGCGAGCGCTTCGGGGGCCGCGGTCAGGTCGGGCGGCAGCTGCACGAGGACCGGCCCGAGTCGCGGCCCCAGCGCGCTCGCCCGCTCCATCAGCAGGGCCACCGAGGGGCCTGGGTCGCGGAGCCGCTTGACGTGGGTGAGGTAGCGGCTCGCCTTGACGGTGACGATCGCGTCCGACGGTGCCCGCTCGCGCCATCCGGCGAACGTCTCGCGCTTGGGCAGCCGGTAGAACGACACGTTGAGCTCGACGGTCGCGAAGTCGGTGAGGACCCGCTCGTACCAGCGGCGCTGGGGCGTCCTGCCGTAGTACGGCTCCTTCCAGGAGGCGTACTGCCAGCCCGACGTGCCGATCAGGGCGGCCATGCCGACGAGGATGCCCAGCGAGGGGCGCCCGTACGCCCGATCACTCCTCTGGAGGCTCGCCGCGGATCGTCAGCCGTGGCTCGGTCTCCATGCCGGACAGGCCGTTCCAGGCCAGGTTGACCAGGTGGGCGGCGACCTCGTCGCGGCTCGGGCGGCGCTCCTCCAGCCACCACTGCCCGGTCAGCGCGACCATGCCGACCAGGGCCTGGGAGTACAGGGGCGCCAGCGCGGCGTCGAACCCACGCGTGGTGAACTCGCGGCCGAGGATGTGCTCGACCCGGCTCGCGATGTCGCTGATGAGGCTGGCGAAGCTGCCAGCGCTGGAGGCGACCGGCGAGTCGCGCACCAGGATGCGGAAGCCGTCGGTGTCCTCCTCGATGTACTCGAGCAGGGCGAGCGCGGCCTGCTCGAGCAGCGCCCGCGCCGATCCGCCGGACAGCGCGCCGGTCACCTTGTCGAGCATCCGCCGGACGGCGCGCTCGACGACGACGGCGTAGAGGTCCTCCTTGCGGCGGAAGTGCTCGTACACGACCGGCTTCGAGACGCCGGCCTGGGCGGCGATCTCCTCGATCGACGCGCCGTCGAAGCCCTTCGCCGCGAACACGGTGCGGCCGATGTCGAGCAGCTGCTCCCTGCGCTCCGTGCCCGACATTCGCACCCGTGCCACCGGAGCCGGACGGCGGCGCCCGCCGCCGCCCCCCGTGCGAGCCGTGGTGCGATCGTCGGGCTCGCTCACCCGCTGCGCGCCGTCACGCCGCCAGCTTCGCGCGCAGCCGTTCCTCGCTCGGCCATCGGACGTCGGACACCCACCCGAGTTTCTCCATCAGCCAGATCACGCGGGCGCTGGTGTCGACCTGCCCGCGCAGGACGCCGTGCCGAGCGGACGTGGGTTCGGCGTGGTGCAGGTTGTGCCAGTTCTCGCCCATCGCGAGCAGCGCCATCGGCCAGAAGTTGGTCGCCTTGTCACGGCTGGCGAACGGACGCCGGCCGAAGATGTGGCAGACGGAGTTGACCGACCAGGTGGTGTGGTGCAGGACGAACACGCGCACCAGGCTGCCCCAGAAGAACGCGGTGGCGGCGCCGAGCCACGACCAGCTCACCAGGCCGCCGACGAGCGCCGGCAGCAGCAGCGAGGTGGCAGTGAGGGTGCCGAAGCGGGCGTTGACGCGCACGATGTCGCGGTCGGCGAGCAGGTCGGGCGCGAAGCGCTCGTAGTTGGTCTGCTCCTCCTCGAACATCCAGCCGATGTGCGCGTACCAGAAGCCCTTGGTGAGCGCGCCCAGGCTCTCGCCGTAGCGCCAGGGCGAGTGCGGGTCGCCGTCTCGGTCGCTGAACGCGTGGTGCCTGCGGTGGTCGGCGACCCACCGGATGACCGGGCCCTCGACGGCCATCGAGCCGGCGACGGCCAGGGCCACCCGTACCCAGCGCTTGGCCTTGAACGCCTTGTGGGTGAAGTAGCGGTGGAAGCCGACGGTCACGCCGTGGCCTGTCACGTAGTACATCACCACGGCGATCACCACGTCGGTGACGCTGAGGTAGCGGCCCCACAGCATCGGCACGGCGGCGATCACCGCCGCGAAGGGGATCACGACGAACAGTCCGAGCGCGAAGCGATCGGCGGCCAGCCTCCTCGGCGACGGGGGCGGCACGACGACCGGCTTCGCCGAGCCGGGGAGGGCTGCACCCGGTCCAGCCGCCGCGGCGGCTGGCTGGGCCGTCATGGTCGTGGCGTTCGGTGAGCTCATGCGAGTCCTCTGCGTCGGCTGGTGCTCGGGGCGGTGCCGGGGCGGCGTGGGCAGTGCGTGCGTGATGCGTGGGTGATGCGTCGGCGCCGCGGCGGTAGAGGTTTACCTACGCGAGCGTAACCTACGCCGCCGTAAGCATGGTCCTACCGTTCCCCCCGGGCCGCTCGGCCAACCACGCGACACGCCCGGCGGGAGGGGTCCCGTGGGAGACTGAGCGCACCGTCCGGGATCGTCCAAGGGCAGGACAGCGGGTTTTGGTCCCGTTGATGGGGGTTCGAATCCTCCTCCCGGAGCCGCGGCGCCCGGCCCGTTCGCGAGCCGGGGCCGATAGCCTCGGGCGTGTCGCCGTCGGACCCCGGTGCAAGGAGCCCCCGTGACCGCCGTCATGGTCGATCGCCCCGCCGCCGTCGTCGTCCTCGCCGCCGGCGAGGGCACCCGGATGAGGTCGGCCACCACGCCGAAGGTCCTGCACCGGGTGGGCGGGCGCACGCTGCTCGACCACGTGCTGCTGGCGACCGGTGCGCTCGCGGCCGGGCGGACGCTCGTCGTGGTCGGCCACGGCAGGGACCTCGTCACCGCCCACCTCGCCGGGGCCGGTGCGGCCGCGCCAGCGGAGCGGGCGGCGCGGGCGGCGCTGCAGGCGGTGGTGCAGGACCGGCCGAACGGCACCGGCCACGCCGTCCGGGTCGCCCTCGACGCGGCGCCCGAGGTGGCCGGGACGGTCGTGGTCGTTCCCGGCGACGCGCCGCTGCTGAGCGGCGGGACGCTCGAGGCCCTCGTCGCCGCGCACGCGGCGGCCGGCGCAGCGGCCACGCTGCTCACCGCCGTCCTGCCCGACCCGACCGGCTACGGCCGCATCGTCCGCGGGCCGGACGGCTCGGTGCGCGCGGTCGTCGAGGAGCGCGACGCCGACGAGGCGACGAGGGCGATCCGCGAGGTCGGCACGAGCGTCTACGCGTTCGAGGCCGGCGCCCTGCGGGCGGCGCTCGCCCGCCTGACGACCGACAACGCGCAGGGCGAGGAGTACCTCACCGACGTCGTAGGAATCCTCGTCGGCGACGGCGGCCCGGTGGGCGCGGTCACCGTCGCCGACCACCGGGAGGCGGCCGGCGTCAACGACCGGGCGCAGCTCGCCGCCGCCGGCGCGGTGCTGCGCGACCGCGCCGTGCACGCCCTGATGGTGGGCGGTGCGACGGTGGTCGACCCGGCGACGACCTGGGTCGACGACACGGTGGTCGTCGAGCCCGACGCGGTCATCCAGCCGTTCACCCTGCTCGCCGGCCGCACGGTCGTGCGCTCGGGCGCGACGGTGGGGCCGCATTCCCAGCTGACCGACACCGTGGTCGCGTCAGGCGCCCACGTCGTGCACACCGTCGCCGTCGGCGCCGAGATCGGGCCGGACGCCGAGGTCGGCCCGTTCACCTACCTGCGGCCGGGCACCGTGCTGGGGCGGGGCGCCAAGGCCGGTGCGTACGTCGAGATGAAGAGCGCGCGAGTCGGCGACGGGTCCAAGGTGCCGCACCTCAGCTACGTCGGCGACGCGACGATCGGGGAGCGGTCCAACATCGGGGCGGCCACCGTCTTCGTCAACTACGACGGGGTGGCGAAGCACCGCACCATCGTCGGCGACGACGTACGGGTCGGCAGCGACACGATGCTCGTCGCGCCGGTGACGATCGGGGACGGCGCCTACACCGCCGCCGGGTCGGTCATCACCTCCGACGTGCCGCCTGGCGCGATGGCGGTCGCCCGCGGTCGCCAGCGCAACGTCGAGGGCTGGGTGGAGCGCAGCCGGCCCGGCTCGCCGGCCGCAGAGGCTGCGCGGCGGGCGCTGGCGTCCGGTGCGACCGGACCGGGCGACCCCCGTGGCGTCTCGCCGGACGGGCCCGACGAGAATGGTTGAGACGACGGGCCGGTCGAGAGCGGTCGAGCCGGCCCGGTCGGGCAGCGGCGGCGCGACACCGAGCAGGGAGTAGCGCGAGTGGCGGGCATCCAGACCAGCGGCCAGAAGACCCTCATGCTGTTCTCCGGCCGGGGCTACCCCGAGCTGTCCGCCGAGGTGGGGGAGCAGCTCGGCATCGAGCCGTCGCCCACCACGATCAGGGACTTCGCCAACGGCGAGATCTACGTGCGCTACCAGGAGTCGGTGCGCGGCTGCGACGCCTTCGTCCTGCAGAGCTGCACCTCGCCGATCAACACCTGGATCATGGAGCTGCTCATCATGGTCGACGCGCTCAAGCGGGCGTCGGCCAAGCGGATCAGCGTGGTCGTCCCGTTCTTCCCGTATGCGCGGCAGGACAAGAAGCACCGCGGCCGGGAGCCGATCTCCTCGCGGCTGGTCGCCGACCTGTTCAAGACCGCGGGGGCCGATCGGCTGATGGCCGTCGACCTGCACACCGCGCAGATCCAGGGCTTCTTCGACGGCCCGGTCGACCACCTGTTCGCCCTGCCGCTCCTGGCCGACCACGTCGCCGCCAAGTACGACCCGCAGCGGGCCACGATCGTCGCCCCCGACTCCGGGCGGGTCCGGGTCGCCGAGCGGTGGACCGACCGGCTCGGCGGGTGCCCGCTCGCCTTCATCCACAAGACCCGCGATCCCAACGTCGCCAACCAGGTGGTGGCCAACCGCGTGGTCGGCGACGTCGAGGGGCGCATCTGCATCATCGTCGACGACATGATCGACACGGCCGGCACGATCACCCAGGCCGCCGACGTGCTGTTCGCCGCCGGCGCGGCCGAGGTGGTCGCCGCGACGACGCACGCGGTGCTGTCCGGGCCGGCCGTCGACCGGCTGAAGAACTCGCGCATCGCCGAGGTCGTCGCCACCAACACGCTGCCGCTCACGGCCGAGCAGCGGTTCGACAAGCTGACCGTGCTGTCGATCGCCCCGCTGGTCGCCAGGGCGATCCGCGAGGTGTTCGACGACGGCTCGGTGACGAGCCTGTTCGACGGCGCGGGCTGAGCCGGCGACCCGCGCACGGCTCACGACGGAGGGCTCACCGGAACGATCCGGTGAGCCCTCCGCGTGGGCGGTGCGGGCCGGTACGGGGCGGCCGCCGGCGGCTACGGGACGACGCTGCGCAGGTCGACCTCCGCCGAGCCGAGGATGCCGCCCCCGCCGCTCACCTGCACGAAGCCCTGGAGGAACCGGCCGGGCGCCGGTGCCGCGAGCGGCGTGACGGAGGCGCCCACCGTCCAGGTCGCGCCCGCCGCCCGGGCCGCGGGGACGCCGTCGACGCTCACCGAGCCGAAGGCCGGGCTCGCGACCACGTCGAGGTAGTCGTACCGCGTCGAGCCCGACGGCACCGCGAACGGGTCGACGAAGACGATCCACCGGCCGGGCGCCGGGTCGCTCACCGACACCGCCTCGTTCGCCGTCCCGCCCGCGCTGATGGCGCGCGGCACGCACGACCCGGTGTGGCAGTCGGCCAGGTAGAGGTCGAGGTCGGCCGCCGGGTCGGAGGCGTTGCCGATCCGTGCCGAGATCGACGTGCTGGCGGCGGGGACGTCGATCGGGTAGAGCTGCAGGCCGGCGCCCGCGGCGACCGCGGGGCGGTCGGCGAACGTGCTGCCGAGCGCCGTCCCGACCTCGGCCCCGGTGAACGCGCCGAACCGGTTGGTCATCGCGAACGACCGGTCGTGCGCCGTCCCCGTCTGCGCCCCGTCGATGACCCACGCGGCCGGTGCGATGTCGACGCCGAGCAGCGAGCCGGTGACGGCGAACGTGCCTGGTGCGGTGGCCGACCCGGTGGACGTGTCGACCGTGACCTCCCAGACGCCCGCCTGCGGGTCGCTGACGGTGCGCGACTGGCTGCCGGCCTGGTACGGGGCGGTGGCCGAGTCGTCCGAGTAGCCGTACGGGGGGAAGCGCAGCATGCGCAGCTGCCCGCCCGTGCCGGAGAGGTCGACCTTGAGCGCCGGCGTGCCGGCCGGCACGTCGAAGAAGAACGACGCCGTGCCGCCACGCTCGGTGGAGCCGGTCTGCGTCACCGCGTAGCCGTTCGCGGCGGTGAGCCGGTTGGCCGCGACGACGGTGTCGAGGGTCTCGTAGTCGATGCCGGCGGTCGACGGGTCGTCCAGCCGCAGCAGCGCGCTGTGGACGCCGACGGTGGCCGGCGCGACGTGCACCACGAGCGAGACCGGCGCATCGACGGGCAGCGAGATCGAGCCGGCGCTCGTGCTGAACGTGCCGTCGTTGCCGACCCACGACAGGTCGTACGCGATCGCCTTGCTGCCACCGGTGGTGCGGGTGAAGGTGATCGTCCGGGCGCCGGACTGCCCGGCCGTCCAGCCCTCGCGCTCGTAGATGCCGGGACCGGTGTGGGGGGTGCCCAGCAGGCCGCTGGCGACGGTGCGCACGGGGGCGGTGCTGGTGATGCCGACGGTCTTGACGGCGTTCGTCCTGAGCAGGTTCCACGCGGCGCCGACCTGGAGCAGGCCGTTGCCCTGCTCGTTGGCGCCGTGCGCCGGCAGGAACCGGGCCGAGGAGCTGATGGCCTGGCGCAGCTGGTCGGGCGCGTACTGCGCGCCGGCCTGCTTCGCTGCGCTGATCAGCAGCGCCGCGCCGCCGGTGACCTCAGGAGCGGCCATCGACGTGCCGCTTCGCACCGAGTAGCCGGGCGGCAGGCCGTACGCGCCGCTCGCCGGGCTGCCCGGCTGCCACGCGGGCGTCGCGGACAGGGCCGCGCCCGGTGCGACGACGTCGGGCTTCAGCGCGCCGTCCTCGCGCGGGCCGCGGGCCGAGGAGGGGAGCAGGCCGTCGGCCGTCGCGGTCTCGACGCCGAAGTCGGCGAGCCACGTGGCCTTGCTGACGTAGGCGCCGACCCCGATCACGTCGGATGCGAGCGAGACCGTGTTGACGCCGGGCCCCTCGTTGGCCGCTGACACGACCAGCTGCGCCTTGTACTGCTTGATGAGCCGGTCGTACACGACGGCGCGCGGGCTGCCGCCGTCGTTGAGGAACTGCGTGCCGACGCTCAGGTTGACGACGTCGACGTGCTCCTGCTTGACGGCGAAGATCATGCCCTCGACGAGGGCGTGCGAGGTGCAGCCGCTGATGAACAGGCAGACCCGGATCGAGACGATCTGCGCCTCGGGCGCCGCGCCGTCGAACGTGCCGCCGAAGAAGTCCTTGCCCGCGGCGATGCCGGCGACGTGCGTGCCGTGGCCGCCGGAGACGATGCCGATGTTGACGTACTTGTCCTTGCCGTCGGTCTGCACGACGAACGGGACGGAGTCGCGCTCGGCGGTCGCCGGCCTGTCGGTGCCGAACGTGCCCATGTCGTGGTGCACGGCGTAGTCGGTCATCGCGGCCTGGTCGGCGAAGCTGCCGTCCTGGTCGGTGTCGACCCACACGCTGTTGCTCGCGGTGCTCCACAGCACGGCGAACAGGCCGCTGCTGCCGGCCGGGTTGCCGTCGCGGTTG
>JBJMHZ010000049.1:0-254625 GCA_045807125.1 Frankiaceae bacterium | reverse complement strand
TCGGCGCCGCGCTCCCAGCCTTGGCCGCCGCGCCCTTCGCCGCGGCCCGCTTCCCGCCGGGAGCGGTACCGGCCCGACCGGCCGCCGTCGTCCCGGCGCGGGCGCCGGACCGCGCCGACCGCGCAGCTGACCCGGCCGACCCGGTCGACCCGGTGCCCGCGGCCTCCGTCGGCCCCGACGGCTCGGGCGCGGCCGGCTGCCCCGTCGCCGTCCCCTTCGCCGGTGCGCTCGAGCGAGACCGGCCGCCGGTCACCTTGCCGGCGACGCCGGCCGCCCGGCCAGCTCCTCGGGCGGCACCCTTCGCGGCGCCCTTCGCCGTGGCCGTCGCGGTGGCCCGCGCCGTCGCGGCACCGACCTGCGCCGCGCCGCCGACCGCGTCGGTCAGCGCCTTGGCCGGCCGGAAGACCGGCACCTTGGCGGCGCCGTCCACCACCTGCTCGAAGACGCCGAGCCCGCGCAGGGTCACCTTCTGCCCGGTCGCGACCGCGTGCTCCACCTCGTCGATGACGGCGTCGACCAGCGCGCGCGCCCGTCCGGCGCTCACCCCGAGCTGGTCCTTGACCGCGTTGACCAGACCTGCCTTGTTCACGCTCGCTCCCGAGGACGCGTACTGCCGTGGATGCCGCCCGTCCTTCCCCACTTCCGCGCCGGCTTACCCCTTCGCGGGGAGACGGCGCGCCACGCACCCGGCGAGATGGTCGTCCACCATGCCGACCGCCTGCATCAGCGCGTACGCCGTGGTGGGGCCGACGAACCGGAAGCCGCGCCGCTTGAGGTCGCGGGCCATCGCCACCGACTCGGGGCTGGTGGGCGGCACGTCGGCCGACGAGCGCGGCGCCGGCCGGCCGCGCTCCGGCGCGAACGACCACAGGTGCGCGGCGAGACCGGTGGGCAGCTCGGCGGCGGCCCGCGCGTTGGCCACCGTTGCCTCGATCTTCGCCCGGTTGCGGACGATGCCGGCGTCGGCCAGCAGGCGCTCCACGTCGCGCTCGTCGTAGCCGGCCACCCGGTCGATGGCGAAGCCGTCGAACGCCGCCCGGAACGTCGCCCGCTTGCGCAGGATGACCAGCCAGGACAGGCCCGACTGGAAGCCTTCGAGGGTCATCCGCTCGAACATCGCGTCGTCGTCGCGGATCTCGCGGCCCCACTCGTCGTCGTGGTAGCCGACGTACTCCGGCGCGGAGGTGGCCCACGGGCAGCGCAGCGCGCCGTCCGGCCCGGGCCGCAGGTCGCTCACCGGCCGCCGGCCCGCGCGGAGCCGAGCCGGCCGGCGAGCCGGCGCAGCGACAGCTGCACGCCGGCGCGCAGCAGCGGCCGCACCGCGAGGAAGCCGACCTGGCCGAGCCGGCCGAGCGGGAGATCGAGCCACTCCGACCAGAGCAGGCGCGACCGGCCGCCCTCGATCGGCTCGACCTCGAACGCGCCCGCGCCCCTGATCACCCGGCCAAGGTGCCGGACGAGGCAGCGTCGCGGCGGCTCCCAGTGGGTGATCTCCATCGGGTCATGGACGGCGAGCCGCCCGACGCCGGTGACCGCCTCGATGCGCGCGCCGACGCCCTGCCCGCCGCGGGAGGTGGGCCGCACCCTGGTCGCCAGCATCCACTCGCCCTGGCCACGCCAGTCGATGACGGCGGCCCACACGTCCTCCGGCGGCGCGTCGATCTGCACGGCGCAGACGATCTCGGCCACGTCAGCCGCCGCGCGTCTCGCCGGCCGCGTCGTGCGGGACCGGCTCGGGGACCGGCTCGCCGGCCTGGTCGTGCGCGACCGGCTGGGCGCCCGCCGGCGGCGGCTGCGCGTCCCTCAGCCGGGCGAGCTCGGCGTCGCGCTCGGCCAGCTCGGCGCAGAGGCGGCCGAGCACGAGGTCGACCTCGCCCATCCGGTAGCCGCGCAGCGCGACGCCGAAGCGCACCGCGCCGAGGTCGTCGGCGGACAGGTGCCGGCCCTGCGGCAGCGGCAGCGGGGCGGCGTCGCGCCAGGCCGGAGCCAGCACGTCGCCCGCGCCAGCGGCCAGCCCTGCCACGGCGGCCAGCACCGCGAGCACCACGATGGTCGCGACGACGAGCTGGACGGTCACCGCTGTCCCTCCTGCTCCTCCGTACGGCGATCCCCGATCCGATCGTGTCACGCTTGGCCCGGCCGCGGTCGCACGACCGGGCCGGGACCGCTTCGAGGAGGCTGGCGAGTGCCGCTCCGGCTGGGACCGCGGACGTTCGCCGACGACGAGCTCGTCGTCATGGCGATCATCAACCGTACTCCCGACTCGTTCTTCGACCGGGGAGCGACGTACGGGTTCGACGCGGCCGCGGCGGCCGTCGACCGGGCCGTCGAGGACGGGGCCGCGATCGTCGACATCGGCGGCGTGAAGGCCGGGCCGGGCGCCGATGTCGACGCGGCCGAGGAGGTCCGCCGGGTCGTCGACGTCGTCCGGGCGGTCCGCCAGCGGCACCCGGGCGTCGTCATCAGCGTCGACACCTGGCGCGCCGAGGTCGCCGAGCTGGCCGTCGCCGCCGGGGCCGACCTGCTGAACGACGCGTGGGGCGGCCACGACCCGCGGCTGGCGGAGGTCGCGGCGGCGACCGGGGCCGGCCTGGTCTGCACGCACACCGGCGGCGCGACGCCGCGCACCCGGCCGCACCGGGTCGGCTACGCCGACGTCGCGGCGGACGTCGTCGCCTGGTGCCGCGCGGAGGCAGAGCGCGCGCTGGCCCTCGGGGTCCGTCCGGACGGCATCGTGGTCGACCCTGGCCACGACTTCGGCAAGAGCAGCTGGCACTCGCTGGCGGTCACCCGCCGCCTGGGCGAGCTGACGGCGACCGGCTGGCCGGTGCTGGTGTCGCTGTCCAACAAGGACTTCGTCGGCGAGGCGCTGGGCGGCCTGCCGCCGGGCGACCGGCTGGAGGGGACGCTCGCCACCACCGCGGTGTCGGCGTGGCTCGGCGCCCGGGTCTTCCGGGCGCACCAGGTGCGGGAGACGCGGCGGACGCTGGACATGGTCGCGGCGATCCGCGGCGACCGGCCGCCGGCGGTGGCCAGGCGCGGGCTGGCCTGAGCGCCTGCCGAGGACGCTTCTCCCGGGCGGTCCGGTCAGGGCTCGGCCTCGAGCACCTCCTCCGGCGCCGGCCGGTCGGGCGCGGGGACGGCAGCCTCGCACGCGTCGAGCGCCTCGCCGACGGTCGAGGTCCAGTGCAGCGCCGCCACGGCGTGATCGTGGACGAAGCCGTCGATGGCGAGCCGGTCGACGAGCTCGCGCAGCGGGAGGTAGACCCCGTACGGGTCGAGCACCACGACCGGGCGGTCGTGCATCCCGAGCGTCCGGGCCGTCCACGCCTCGAACAGCTCCTCGAGCGTCCCGATGCCGCCGGGGAGCGCGAGGAACGCGTCGGCCCTGCGGTCCATCTCCGCCTTGCGCTGGCGCATCGTCTCGACGACGAGCAGCTCGTGCGCCTCGGTGTCGGCGAGCTCGCGCAGCGCCAGCGTGTCGGGGATGACGCCGACCGTACGGGCGCCCAGCTCCCGCGCGCCGCGGGCGACCGCGCCCATGCACGAGATGTTGCCGCCGCCGCTCACGAGCCCGTGGCCGCGCCGCCCGATCTCGCGCCCGACCTCGGCGGCCAGCTCGACGTGCCGCGGGGCGATCCGGGTGCTCGACGAGCAGAAGACGCAGACGTTCACGTCCCGCTCAACCGCCGTTCTCGTGGTGCGCGGCGACGATGATCTTGACGATGTCGGCCGGCTCGTCGGCCATCTGGATCAGCTCGAGATCGGCCGGCGAGGCCTTCCCCTCGGCCACGAGGGTGTCCTTGACCCACGCCAGCAGGCCGCTCCAGTACGCCGAGTTGCTCAGCACCACCGGGAAGCGGGTCACCTTGCGGGTCTGCACGAGCGTGAGCGCCTCGAACAGCTCGTCGAGCGTGCCGAAGCCGCCCGGCATGACGACGAAGGCCTGCGCGTACTTGAGGAACATCGTCTTGCGGGCGAAGAAGTAGCGGAACTGGATGCCGATGTCGACCCAGTCGTTGAGCCGCTGCTCGAACGGCAGCTCGATGCCGAGGCCCACCGAGACGCCGCCGGCCTCGCTGGCGCCCTTGTTGGCGGCCTCCATGATGCCGGGCCCGCCGCCGGTGATGACCGCGTAGCCGGCGCGCACCAGCTCGGTCGCGAGCCGCTCGGTGAGCGCGTAGTCCGGATGGTCGGACGGGGTGCGCGCGGAGCCGAAGATGCAGACGGCCTTGGACAGCTCGGCCAGCGTGCCGAAGCCCTCGACGAACTCCGACTGGATGCGCAGCACCCGCCACGGGTCGGTGTGCACCCAGTCGGTCGGGCCGCGGGTGTCGAGCAGCCGCTGGTCGGTGGTGGTGGTCTGCACCTGCCCGCGACGCAGGGTGACCGGGCCGCGCCGCTTCTCGGGGGTCGGCTGGGTCGACTCGGGCGTCGACGTGTCCAGCGCCAGCTCGTCGGCGGCCCGCTCCTCGGTGGACTCGGTGTCAGACATGCCGGAAAGGCTATCCCCGCGCCGCTCGCGACCCGTGCCCGCGCCCGCGCCGGTGAACCTGTGGGCGGCCGATGCGTCCTTGGGTCATGGGACGAGCGATGCTCGACGCCGTGGGCCGGCCCGGGAAGGAACCACGCCACGTGACCGCACCCGCGCGGACGCGCCACCGGCCGACGCCCTGCACGCGCTGTTCACCGGGCACTTCCGTGGGCTGGTCCGGCTGGCCAGCCTGCTCGGGGCCGACGACCCGGAGGACGTGGTGCAGGAGTCCTTCGCCCGGCTGCACCGCACGGCCGGTCGGTTGCGCGACCCTGGCGCGGCCCTGCCGTACCTGCGCAGCACGGTGGTCAACCTGTGCCGGTCGCTGCCGGGCAGGCAGCGCGAGGTGCTGGTGCTGCGCTATTGGCTCGACCTGTCCGAGGCCGAGATCGCCGACGCGATGGGCATCTCCCGCGGCGCCGTGAAGTCGCATGCGGCGCGCGCCATCGCCGCCCTCGAACGCACCATGGAGGCTCGCTCATGACCGCCACCGAGGACCGCCTTCGCGCGGCGCTGGGCGCCTGGGCCGACACGGTCGAGAGCGCGCCCGACGCGTGGGAGGAGCACCGCCGCCGGGTACGGGCCGACCGGCGCCGGCGGGTCGCGCTGACCGTCGGCACGGCAGCCGCCGCGGTGGTCGCCACGGCCATCGGCCTCGGGATCGGCCTGCCGTCGGGCGGCAGCGACCGGCCGACACCGAGATCGTGCCCGTCGGCTCGCTCGACGGCATCGACTACTACGTCTACTGGTCGCACGGGCAGCTGTGCATGGCGCACCGAGCCGCGAGCGGCGCGGGCGACGAGGCGACCGACAACGCCGGTTGCTCCGCGGTGGAGCAGTTGGGCAGGAAGAACGCGCTGAGCGCGGGCCCGTACGAGGGAGAGATCCCCGCCGAGGCGCGCATCGCCCTGGCCGCCGTGCGCGACGACGTCGCGTCGGCCACGGTCGAGGGTGACCACGGCGCGCAGCTGCGCGCCCGGTTCGTCGAGGGGCGCGGCTTCCCGGAGCGCGTGGCCGTCGTCCTGGACCGGCGCATCCACTACGGCGTCTGGCACGCCTACGGCGCGGCCGGGCAACCGCTGGTCACCAGCGAGCCGTTCGTGCTCTACATCCGCCAGGTGCTCGCCATCCGGCCGCCGGTCAACGGCATCTGCCGAGCCCGCTCGAACGAGGAGATCTACCGCGGCGCGGACGGGTCGAGCTGCTACGTCGTCGCGTGGCCGCCCATCGACGTGTGGCGCACGGTCTCGGCGACTGCCGTGCACGACGTGCGGGTCGGCCAATGGTTCGTGAGCGTCGAGCTGACGCCGCCCGATGCGCGGCGGTACGCCGACCTCACCAGGCAGGTGGCGGGGAAGGCCCCGCCACGCGACCAGCTCGCCCTCATCTACGACGACGAGGTGCTGAGCGCGCCGGCCGTCCAGCAGCAGATCAAGGGCGGGATGCTCGCGCTCTCTGGCACTTCGATGACCGAGCAGCGGGCCCGCGAGATCGCCGTCGAGATGTCAGGCTCCCACGGCTGACGCACGACTATCGCCGGGCCGGTTCATGCCCGGCTGCCCTGCGCCTACCGTGAACTGGGACAGGACAGCGGCGCCTGCGGGGGGTCTGCGGGGCGCCTGCGCCAAGGGGAGCGAGCCAGGCTCGGCGCCATGCGGGGGAAGGACCAGAGCCAGGTGACTGCACCGCGGGATGACCCGCCGGCAGCGCATGCGCCATCCCCCTGGAGCGCGCCATGGAGCCCGTCGAAGGGCGATGAAGGGGGATGAGGGGATCGTCATGACCGCTTTCTGGAAAGCGCACCGTCACCAGGCGCAGGACGGCCGGCGCCGCCCGGCGCGGGGCGTCCGGCCTCGCCGGATCGTGCTGATGCTCGTCACGGGCGCCATCGCGGTCGGCGCCACGGGCCTGGCCCTCCACCTCGCCGAGCGCCGCCCGGGGGGCGCGGTCGCCCCGCCGGCCGGAAGGATCAACCTGATCAATCCGGGGACGCTGACCGTGTGCACCCACCTGCCGTACCGGCCGCTGGAGTACGAGGAGGGCACCACGGTAGTGGGCTTCGACATCGACCTGGTCCACCTGCTCGCCAAGCGGCTGGGGCTCGTCGACAAGTACCAGCAGACCGAGTTCCGGCTGATCCCCTCGGGCTACGCCCTCAACATCGGCCGCTGCGACCTCGCCACGTCCGGCCTCACGATCACCCCGGCCCGCCAGCGGGTCGCCGACTACACCGCGCCGTACCTGATCGGCGGCCAGGCGCTGCTGGTCCGGGCGGGCGCGCCGTACGACTCGCTGCCGTCGCTGGCCGGCAAGCGGATCGGCGTCCAGAACGGAACCACCGGCGAGACGTACGTCCTGCGCCACAAGCCGCGCGGCGTCGAGGTGATCAGCTACGACAACCTCACCGCCGAGGAGCAGGGGCTGACCAGCAGGAGCATCGACGCGGCTGTCACCGACACCCCGGTGTGCCTCGATCTGGCCAAGCGCGACCCGCGCTTCGAGGTGAGCGCGCGGTTCAACACCGGCGAGCGCTACGGGCTCGCCGTCAAGAAGAACGGCAACCCGCTGCTCCTCCGAAGCGCCAACCAGTGGCTCGCCCAGATCAAGCGGGACGGCACCTGGCGGCGGCTCTACGAGAAGTGGTTCGGCGCCGAGCCGACCACGATCCCCTAGCCGTGGCGGCGAGCGCCGGCCTCAGCGCAACCAGCCGGCCAGCGTCCGCGCGCACGCGGCGACCATCGGCAGCTCGACGTGCTCGTCCCTCGTGTGCGCGAGGTTGGGGTCGCCCGGCCCGTAGTTGACCGCCGGCACGCCGAGCGCGGAGAACCGGGCGACGTCGGTCCAGCCGTACTTCGCCCTGGGCTCGCGGCCGACCGCCGCGACGAGCTCGCGGGCGAGCGGCCGGTCGAGGCCCGGCCGGGCGCCGGGGGCCGCGTCGACGAGGACGCAGTCGTACGGCGCCAGCGCCTCGCGCACATGGGCGAGCGCCTCCTCGGGCGAGCGGTCCGGCGCGAAGCGGTGGTTGACGGTGATGACGCACTCGTCGGGGATCACGTTGCCGGCCACCCCGCCGCGCACCAGCACGGCGTTGAGTCCCTCGTGGTACTCCAGCCCGTCGACCACCGGCCGGCGCGGCACGTAGCCGGCGAGGGTGGCGAGCAGCTCGCCGGCCCGGTGGATCGCGTTGTCGCCGAGCCAGGACCTGGCCGAGTGCGCCCGCCGGCCCGGCACCGTCACCTCGACCCGCAGCGTGCCCTGGCAGCCGGCCTCCACCTCCCCGGCGGTGGGCTCCATGAGCACCGCGAGGTCGCCGGCGAGCCACTCCGGGTGCGCGCGGGCGAGGCGGCCGAGCCCGTTGCGGTCGGCCTCGACCTCCTCGCAGTCGTAGAGGACGTAGGTGACGTCGTACCGGGGCTCGCGCACGGCGGCCGCGAGGTGGAGCATCACCGCCACGCCCGACTTCATGTCGGCGCTGCCGCAGCCGTGCAGGCGGTCGCCCTCGCGGCGGGACGGGACGTTGCCCGCGATCGGCACGGTGTCGAGGTGGCCGGCGACGACCACCCTCGTCGGGCGGCCGAGACCGGTGCGCGCCACCACCGCGTCGCCGTCGCGGTCGACCCGCAGGTGCCCGCAGCCGCCGAGCCGGTCGTGCGCCCAGTCGGCCAGCGCGCGCTCGTCCCCGCTCACCGACGGCGTGTCGACGAGGAACGCGGTGAGCTCGTCGACCGGTGCGGCGAGCTGCGGCCCGTCGGGAGCGCGGCTCATGTCGAGACGCCGTGCCCGCGCAGCACGTCGTTGAGCTGCGCCTTGTCGTGCCGCTCCCCCTCGGTGAGCCGCTTGATGACCAGCACGCACGGCAGGCCGAACGTGCCGCCGGGATAGTCGCGCTGCCGGGTGCCGCTCACCGCCACGCACCACGGCGGGATGCGCCCGCGGCTGATCTCGGCGCCGGTCTCGGCGTCGATCACGGGGATCGACGGGTTGAGGACGACGCCCGCGCCGACGACCGCGCCCCTGCCGACCCGCGCGCCGTCGGTGACCATCGAGCGGCTGCCGACGAGCGCGCCGTCCTCGACGACGACGGGCGTCGCGTTCGGCGGCTCGAGCACGCCGCCGAGCCCGACGCCGCCGGACAGGTGCACGTCGGCACCGACCTGGGCGCAGGAGCCGACGGTCGCCCACGTGTCGACCATCGTGCGGGCACCGACGTAGCCGCCGATGTTGACGAAGCTCGGCATGAGCACGGCGCCGGGAGCAACGTACGAGCCCCATCGGGCGATCGCGCCGGGCACCACCCGCACGCCGTCGAGCCGCGTCTTCAGCGGCATGCGGTCGTGGTAGCGGAAGTCGCCGGCCTGCGACTCGACCAGCGGCAGGGCCTTGAACGACAGCAGGATGGCCCGCTTCGCGCGCTCGTCGACGACCACCTCGTCGCTCGCCTCGTCGACCCACGCCACCCGCGCGTCGCCGGCGTCGATGGCGTCGATGGCGTCGACGACCAACCGGCGGGCGTCCTCGTCGGCCGGCGACAGGCCGGCCCGTCGCTCCCACAGCTCGTCGATCCCGGCCGGCAGCCGGCTCATGGTGTCGGGCATGCCGGCCAGCCTATTGATCCGGGTCGGCGGCCGGTCAGGCGGCGGTCAGGCGGCGGTCAGGCGGCGGTCAGCCGCTCGGCGGCCGCGGCGATCCGCTCGTCGGTGGCGGTCAGCGCCACCCGCACGTGGCGGGCGCCGGCCGCGCCGTAGAACGCGCCCGGCGCGACCACGATGCCGTGATCAGCCAGCCGGGCCACGGTGCCCCAGCAGTCCTCGTCCCTGGTCGCCCACAGGTAGATGCCGGCCTGCGAGCCCTCGATCCGGAAGCCCGCGGCGGCGAGCGCCGGCAGCAGCGCCGCGCGCCGGCCGGCGTAGCGCGCCCGCTGCTCCTCGACGTGGTCGTCGTCGGCGAGCGCGGCGGCCATCGCCGCCTGCATGGGGGCGGCCACCATGAGCCCGGCGTGCTTGCGCACCTCGAGCAGGGCGCGGACGACGGCAGCGTCGCCGGCCGCGAAGCCGGCCCGGTAGCCCGCCATGTTGGACCGCTTCGACAGCGAGTGGACGGCGAGGACGCCCTCGTGCGTGGGCCCGCAGACGTCGGGGTGGAGCACGCTGACCGGCTCGGCGTCCCAGCCGTACTCGCGGTAGCACTCGTCGGAGACGACGAGCGCGCCGTGCGCCCGCGCCCACTCGACCACCCGCCGCAGCTCCGCCACGCCCATGACCGCGCCGGTCGGGTTGGACGGCGTGTTGAGCCACACCATCGCGACGCCGTCCGGGTCGGAGGCCGGCACGTCGTCGACCGGCTCCGGCCGGGCGCCGGCCAGCCGGGCCGACACGTCGTAGGTCGGGTAGGCGAGCGCCGGGTGCAGCACCCGCATGCCGGGGCCGACGCCGAGCAGGGTGGGCAGCAGGGCGATGAGCTCCTTCGACCCGACGGTGGGCAGCACCTGCGTCGCCGGGTCGATGCCGACCGCACCGCAGCGGCGGGCCAGCCAGTCGGCCGCCGCCGCCCGCAGCGCCGGCGTGCCGACCGTCGTGGGGTAGCCGGGGGCGTCGGCCGCCGCCCGCAGCGCGGCCGTGACGATCGGCGGGGTGGGGTCGACGGGGGTGCCGATCGACAGGTCGACGGCGCCGCCCGGGTGGGCCCGCGCCTTCTCGACGTAGGGCGCGAGGGCGTCCCAGGGGAAGTCGGGCAGCCGGGCTCCCGGTGGCGCCAGCGCGCTGCCGGCGCTGCCGCCACGGGACGCCCGGGTGACCGCCCCGGACGGCGAGCGCGTCCCCCCTGGGCCGTCGCTAGTCAGCGGACGCGTGGTCGGCGTTGACGTCGGGCGGCAGGGCGGCGATGAGCGGATGGTCGCGGTCGAGCGCACCGACCTTGGACGCGCCGCCCGGGGAGCCCAGGTCGTCGAAGAACTCCACGTTGGCCTTGTAGTAGTCCTTCCACTGCTGCGGCACGTCGTCCTCGTAGAAGATCGCCTCGACCGGGCAGACCGGCTCGCAGGCACCGCAGTCGACGCACTCGTCCGGGTGGATGTAGAGCGAGCGGGCACCCTCGTAGATGCAGTCGACAGGGCACTCCTCGATGCATGCCTTGTCCTTGATATCCACGCAGGGCTCGGCGATGACGTAGGTCACTTCGGAGCTCCTCCTTGACTGGTGGCCCACCGCCGGAAGGGGTGGCCGGCTGTCCACGGGGCGATCCGCTGCCTGGTGGCCCCCCGCTCCGCCACCGGCCCTAGTATCGCGGCCGGACCGCGGGGGGCGCACTGGGGGTGAGGCAATCAGCTGATCGGGCTCAGCTCGTCGATCGCCTTGACGATGCCGTCCCACAGGGCGACCCGGGCGTCGAGGGCGCGGGTGACCGTACCGGCCGCCTCCTCCCAGAGCTGCCGGTCCTCGCCGCACAGGTCGGCGATCATCTGCATGGCCATCGGCGTGTGCTGCTCCCCGTCGACCTCGATGTGCCGCGCGAGGTAGTCGCGGAACAGCTCGAGCCGCCCGCCCCGGTCGTCGATCCTGATGACCTGGTCGAACATCTCGGGGATGAGGTCCTCGCGGCCGAAGGCGAAGGCCGCGGCCTGGCAGTGCACCGGCGCCGACTCGATGATGTCCCAGGTGCTGCGGACGAACGCCGCGGCGGGGGACGGCACGGGCGCCGAGTCGAGCGCGGCGCCGACGCCCGTGCCCGCCGTGATCAGGTCGAGGAACGTCGCGACCGCCTTGACGTCGGCGCCGGCCTGCTCCATGCCGGCGAGGTAGAGCTCGAAGTGGCTGATGTGGCCGTCGCCGAGCTCGTCGCTCTCCTCGACCAGCACGATCTCGTTGACCAGCCGGCGGCTGTCGACCGAGCCCCGCGGCACCCACGGCACCTCGACGCAGGTGAGGCTGCGCTGCAGGCTCTTGAGCAGCGACATGAAGTCCCAGACGGCGAAGACGTGGCTCTCCATGAAGGTGACCGCGTCCTGCAGCGTGCGGAGCCGGCCGTAGATCGGATGGGTGACGACCCGCGACCTGGCCGCGCCGACGGTGCGGCGCAGGTCGTCGATCGCCGGGTGCTGCTTGCCCCAGTCGTAGCGTGGCATCGGGTCTCCTTCACGGGGGGATGCGGTCGGATCGTCCGACGCCACCTCGGCGGCGAAGGTGACAAGCGTGCGCGGCGGCCGGGCGCCGCCCTAGGCTGATCCGGTGCTCCTGCTGCGGGTGACGATCGGGGACGAGCCCGGCGAGCCGGCCCTCGCGCTGCGCCGCGCCGCGGTGGCCGCCGATGCGCTGCGCCGCCTCGCCGAGCTGCGCGGCACCCGTACGGCCCTCGCGCTCGACGCTCCCGGCGACGGGCTCGTACCGACGCTGGCCGACCTCAACGTGCTGCCGGCCGGCGATCTCCCTGCCGCCCCGCACCGCGCCGCCGACGTCGAGGTGGTGGCCGGCCGGCCACCGGCGGGCGGTGGCGAGGAGCAGCAGCCCCGCCGCCGGCTGGTGATGGGCGCGGTCGACGCCCCCGGCGCGCTCGACCTCGCCGCGCTCGACGACCCGCTCGCGCTGCGCCTGGCGCTGCTCGCCGAGCCGGCCCCCGAGCCGGTGCGGCTGACCGAGGCCGGCCTCGCCGGGGTGGCCGGGCGGCTGCGCAGGTGGCGCGCCGTCGTCGCGACCGCGGCCGAGTCGCCGAGCGCTCCGGTGGCCGGGCCGTACGTGGACCGGGTCATCGCCGCGCTGGCCGACGGCCTCGACGGGCCAGCCGTCCTCGCCGCCCTGGACGCCCTCGTCGCCGACCGGTCGCTGCGCCCCGGCGCGGTCTTCGAGACGCTGGCCCTCCTCGACCGGGTGCTCGCGCTCGACCTGGTGCGCGACGTGGGTCGCGCGCCCGGCAGCTGACCTGGCCTAGGGTGGCGGCGTGCGGCCACGCAACTACGACTCGCTGCTGCGGCTGCGCCTCCGCGCGGCGAGGGAGCGGGCGCGCGAGAGCCTGTTCGTCCTGCCCGCCATCATCGTGGTGATGGGCATCGCCCTGGCGGAGCTGGCCGGGTACGTCGACCGCCGGATCAGCGCCGACCAGGTGCCCGCCCTGCTGCGCATGTCCCGCGACGCTGCGATCACGCTGCTCGGCACGGTGGCCGGCGCGACCATCACCACCACGGGCGTGGTGTTCTCCATCATGGTTGTCTCGGTGCAGCTGGCGAGCGGCCAGTTCTCCCCGCGGGTGGTGCGCAACTTCTTCCGCGACCGGCTCGCGCAGGCGGTGATCGGCTTGCTGGTGGCCGCGTTCGCGTTCAGCGTCGTCACGCTCCAGCAGATGCACGCGGGATCGGGCAGCTCCCGCGGTGCCGACGTGCCCGTCGTGTCGCTGAACCTCACCGCGCTGCTCGCGCTGGTCGCCGTGTTCGCGATCGTCGCCTTCCTCGACCGCAGCGCGCGGGGGCTGTACGTGGGGCACATCGCGATGCGCGTCGCCCACGAGTCCTTCCACACGATCGGGCACCTGCACGACCCGGCGCTTCGGCCCAGCGCGCATCCGGTGGACGAGAGCGAGCTCCACCGCCGCGAGCCACCGGTGGTCGTGCGCGCGGCGTCGGACGGCTGGGTGCAGCAGATCGACACCGCGGCGATGCTCGCGGCGGTGCCGGCCACGAGCGTCGTGCGACTCGACACCCGGGTCGGCGCGTTCCTCACCAACGGCCAGCGGCTGGCCACCGTCTGGCATCCGCGGGGAAGCGCTCCGTCGCCCGCGCTCGGGCACCAGCTGCGTGACGCGGTCGTCATCGGCGCGCATCGCACCATGCAGCAGGACGTGGATTTCGGTCTGCGCCAGCTCAACGACATCGCGCTGCGCGCGCTCTCGCCCGCAGTGAACGACCCGACCACCGCGATCGAGGCGATCCTGCGCGTGGGGTCGGTGCTGCGGCGGCTGCTCGTCGCGGAGCTCCCGGCGCAGGTCCGCGAGGACCGGCAAGGGTCGGTGCTGCTCGCGCCGTGGGAGCTCGACCACGCCGAGTACGTCGCCCACGCGTACGGGCAGGTGCGCCTGGCCGCCGCCAACCACCCGGCGGTCGCCACGGCGATGGTCCGGAGCATGCGGATGCTGCTCGTCCTCGTGGAGGAGGCCGGTCGCGAGCAGTCGGCGACCGCGCTGCGGCGCGAGCTGGGCCTGCTGCTGGCCGGCGTCGACCGGGCGGGGCTGCTGCCCGAGGACGCCGAGGCCGTGCACGCGGCCGCCGGGACCTCCGATGCTCAGCCGCCCTCGCCGGCCCGGTAGTAGCTGCTGTCGTAGTACAGCAGCGGCGCCCCTCGCGGCCGCGGCGCCGATACGGCGAGCACCTCGCCGAGGATGATCGTGTGGTCGCCGCCGTCGTGCGCCGCGACGGTGCGGCACTCCAGCGTGGCGAGCGCGTCGCCGAGCAGCAGCGCGCCGCTCGCCGTCCCCCGGTGGTGCGGCACGCCGTCGAACTGGCCCTCCAGCGGCCGGCCCCTGGTGGCGAACCACCGCGCCACGCGCTCCTGGTCGGCGCCGAGGACGGAGACCGCCCAGGCACCGGACGCCGTGACGGCCTCGTGGAAGCGGGCGATCCGCTCGCAGCAGAAGAGCAGCAGCACCGGGTCGAGCGAGACCGACGCGAGCGAGCTGACCGTCATCGCGTGGTCGACGCCCGCGTCGCAGGTCGTGACCACGGTGATGCCGGTCGCGAACCGCCCGATCGCGCGCCGGAAGTCGGCCGGGGCGACGCCGGCGGCGTCGTCGGGCGCGGGCACGCTGCTCACGCGGATGACATTACGACGACCGGCCGGGGCCGCTCGGCCCGGCCGTCGCGATCATCGCCCAACCCCGACGATCATCTCGGCGCGGGGCGAGGCCGCTCAGCCGGAGCGGACCGACGACGTCCGTGCGCTGTCGAGCACCACCGCGGCCGGGGTCTCGATGAGACGCAGCGTGGACAGCGCCGTCTCGCCGAACGCGTTGGGCGTGGCGCTGGACAGGGCGAGCAGCCCGACCACCCGGCCGCCCCGGCCGCGCAGCGGCATCGAGAGGTACGTCGCCATGCGGGTGCTGTCGTCGTCCTCGTCCAGCAGCTCATCGGGGTCGGCGAGCCGGGCATCGAGCATGTCGGCCGGCAGCGGCACGCCGGTCGCCTGCGTGAGGCTGTCGGCCGCCGAGTCGAGGAACTCGTCGTAGTGCACGACGCTGGTCTCGTGCGCCACGCCGACGTACGCCACCTTGTCGTCCGGCAGCAGCACGCCGCACAGGTCGTAGTCGACGAACCGCTGGAGCTGCCGCAGCAGCTCCTCGATCGTCTCCTCGAACGACAGGCTGGCGCCGGCGAGCCCGATGACCTCCGCCTGCACCGACGTCTCGAACAGCTTGCGGTCGAGGATGTCGCACACCCGCTGGAGCACGTCGTCGTCGCTCAGCTCGAGCGGGTCTGGCCGCAGGCTCGCCGGCGCGTCGCCGGTCGCCGCGGCCCGCTCCTGCAGCACCTCGGCCAGCGCCTCGGCGAGCTCCGGCGCCTCGAAGTCCTTGGACAGGTAGCGATCGGCGCCGGCCTGCTTGCCCCAGTAGCGGTCGCTCGCCGCGTCGAGCGACGTGAGCAGGATGATGGGGATGCCGGCCGTCATCCAGTCGTCCTTGACGACGCGGGCGGCCACGTAACCGGACACGCGCGGCATCTGCACGTCGAACACGCACGCGTCCGGCATCGACCGGAACACGGCCTGCACCGCCGTGACGCCGTCCTCGGCGGCGACGACGTCGTACCCCTCCTTGGTGAGCACGGAGGTGACGATCCGGCGCAGCGTCGGGCTGTCGTCGGCGATGACTACGGTCGGCATGGTGGGGCCCCTTGATCGGTCGTCCTGCGGCCAGACCCTACTGCCCGACGAGACGGCGCACCGTCTCCACGAGGGAGGTCTGGTCGAACTCCTGCTTGAGCAGGTACGCGCTCGCGCCGGCCTCGAGGCCCGCGCGCTGGTCGCTCTCGTCACCGCACGAGGTCATGATGACGATCGGCACCTGCTCCCAGCCCTTGGTGCGGCGGATGGTCCTCGTCAGCGTGAACCCATCCATGCCAGGCATCTCGACGTCGGTGAGCACGAGGTCGGCCGGCTGGGCGCCCAGCCGCGAAGCCCCGTCGAGCCCGTCGACGGCCGTGACGACCTCGTAGCCGGCGCCCTCGAGGATCACCCGCTCGAGCTCGCGGACGCCGACCGAGTCCTCGACGACGAGCACCCGCAGCGGGCGGGCGCCGCGCCGCTCGGGCTCGATGCCGCTCGTGCCGAGCGCCGCCCGGCCGGCCTCCTGCCCGCCGGCGCCGATGCCCTGCTCGGCCAGCTCGCGCAGGTCGAGCAGGCACACCACGCTGCCGTCCCCGTCGATCGTCGCGCCCGTCACCAGCGGGAGCCGCCCGAGGAACGGGCCGAGCTCCTTCACGACCAGCTCCAGCTCGCCCTCCAGCCGGTCGACCGCCCATGCGAGCTGGCGGTCGCCGTGCCGGGCGACGAGCGCCGAGCGGGGCGCCCGCTCGCCGGCGGCGCCCAGCGCCGCGCCGAGGTCGAGCAGCGGCAGGGTCTGCCCGTGGCGCACCACGACCGGCGCGCCGGCGAGCTCGTGGATCTCGGCCTCGCGCAGCGACAGCGACTCGACGACGCTCGGCACGGGGATCGCGTACAGCTCGTCCCCCACCCGCGCCACCAGGCAGCGCAGCACGCCAAGGGTGACCGGCAGCGTCAGCGTGAAGGTCGTACCCCTGCCGGGGGCCGACGCCACGATCACCGAGCCGCCGAGCTCCTCGACCGCGGACTGCACGACGTCGAGCCCCACCCCGCGGCCAGAGGTCTCGGTCACGCTCCCGGCGGTCGAGAACGCCGGTACGAACAGCAGCTGCCAGAGCGCCGGGCCGCTCGCCGTGCTGTCGGGGGGCAGCAGGCCGGCCTCGGCCGCCTTCGCCCGTACCCGGCCCTCGTCGATGCCGCCGCCGTCGTCGGCCACCTCGAGCACCACCGTGCCGCCGGAGCTGCGCGCCGACACCCGTACCGTCGCCTGCCCCGGCTTGCCGGCGGCGCGGCGGGCCTCGACCGGCTCGCAGCCGTGGTCGACCGCGTTGATGACGAGGTGCTTCAGCGCGTCGGCGATGCCGTCGAGCACCTGCTTGTCCAGCTCCACGCCGGCGCCGAGCAGCTCGAGCCGGACGTCCTTGCCGGTGGCCGCCGCGACGTCGCGGGCGATCCGCGGCAGGCCGGCGAGCACCCGGCGAACCGGCACCATCGCGAGCCCCATCGCGTCGTCGCGCACCCTCGCGACCAGCGAGCGCTCGGCCTCGACCAGCTCGCGCATCGACCGGACGCTCTCCTGGAGCGCGTCCTGCGCGGAGACGAACCGGTGCACCGCGACGGCGAGCTCCTCCGGCAGGGTCCGGCCGGTCGCCAGGCCGCGCAGCGACTTGAGCCAGCGGCCCTGCTCGGTCACGGCGGCGAGCACGCCGAGCGCGGTCTGCTCGACCCGCCGGGCGCCGAGCTCGGCCTCGCCGACGACGTCCAGCAGCTCGTACACCTTGTCGGCGCTGACCCGCACGGAGTCGGCGACCCGGTCGGGGGCCCGCGCCTCGCCGGCGCTCCTGGCCTCCTCGGCACCGGCGGGGTGGTCGTCCTCGTCGCCGGCGGCTGCCTCTGGCGGCGCGAGCGCCGGGGGCACCAGCCCCTCCCGGCCGTCGAGCGCCTCGCGCAGCACGCCGGTCAGCGGCGCGAGAGCGGCGTCGTCGAGCTGCGGCTCCACGCCGGGGATGGCCCGGCCGATCGCGTCGCACGCGGCGAGCAGCAGGTCGACCAGGTCGCGGCGGACGGCGAAGCGGCCGTCGCGCAGCGCGCCGAGCAGGTCCTCGCAGGTGTGCGCGAGCTCGAGCACGCCGTGCAGGCCCAGCATCCGGGCCGAGCCCTTCACCGTGTGCGCGTCGCGGAACAGCCCGGTGATGGCCTGCCGCGGGGAGCGGGTGCCCTCGAGCTGGAGCAGGCCGGCCTGCAGCGACGCGAGCCGCTCCTCGACCTCGGCGCGGAACGTCGCGATCAGCTCCGGGTCGTCGACGGTCCAGCTTGCCATGGGAGCGATGTCGACCGGGTGGGGCGCTGACTTGACCTGGACCGGGCCGGTCAGGTGCGGAAGGTCGAGATGGACGCCCGCAGCTCCGCGGCGAGCTGGTTGAGCTCGGCCGCCGCCGCCGCCGCCTGCCGGGAGCCCACGGCGTACTGGCGCGAGACGTCGGAGACCGACGTCATGGCGGCGACCACCTGCTCGGACGCCGAGCGCTGCTGCTGGGTCGCGATGGAGATCTCCTTGGCCGCCGTGGTCGTCTCGTCGACCATGCCGGAGATGCGCTCGAGGGCGGCGACGACGCCGCGCGAGAGCTCGGCGCCGTTGCGAACCTCCTTGGAGCCCTCCTCGCTCGCGATGATCGTCGCGTTGGTCTCGGCCTGGATCTCGCCGACCAGCGCCGAGATCTGACCGGTCGACTCCTGCGCCCGCTCGGCGAGCTTGCGGACCTCGGCGGCGACCACCGCGAACCCACGGCCGTGCTCGCCAGCCCGCGCTGCCTCGATGGCGGCGTTCAGGGCGAGCAGGTTGGTCTGGTCGGCGAGGTCGTTGATCACCTCGAGGATGCGGCCGATCTCCTGGCCCTTCTCGCCGAGCGACAGCGCCCTGGTGGCGATCTGGTCGACCCGGCTCGCGATCGTGTCCATGGCGCCGACCGAGGCCTGCACGGCCGTGCGGCCCTCCTCGGCGTGGCGCAGCGTCTCGGCCGCGTACCGCGCGACCGCCTCGGCGGTCTCCGCGATCTGCGCGGCCGTGGCGGCCAGCTCCTCGATGGTCGACGTGGTCTCGGAGACCGCGGAGGACTGCTCGGTCGCGCTGGCCGCGTGCTCCTCGGCGGTGGCGAGCAGCTCGCCGGCGGCGGCCGCGATCTGCTCGCCGCCGCTGCGGATCTTGTTGACCAGCTGGCGCAGGTCGCCGAGCGTCTGGCCGAACGCCATGGCGAGGTCTGCGAGCGCCTCGCCGTCGCCGGACTTGATGCTCATCGAGACGGCCAGGTTGCCGCTCGCCGCGATGGCCAGCTCCTCGGTGAGCTCGACCACCCGGCGCTGCAGCCGGTCGTGGTCGTCGCGCGCGGTCTGCCGCAGCTGCCACACCGCGGCGGCGAGCGTGCCGTTGAACCAGGCCACCACCGGCATGAGGGTGGCCATGACGATGACGATCGCCGAGCTCTGGACGGTGAGCGTGTGCGAGAGCGCGGCCGCCGCGATCAGGCCGAGGCTGGAGGCGAAGCCCACCACCAGGCCCTGCCACTGCCGGGTGGCCACCGAGGCGAAGAGCACGAGCGGCACGTACAGCACCCACATCGGGCCGGTCAGCCCGCCGGTGACGGTCACGACGCCGGAGACGAACACCACGTCGGTGCAGAGCAGCACCAGGCGGTAGATCCACGCCTGGGCCTCCACCTGCGGGTTGAGCCGCTGCAGCAGCGGCAGCAGGCTGAGCGCCGCCGCGTTGACCGTGCCGACGCCGCACCACAGCCCGAAGGCGACCAGGTGCACCGACACCCGGTGATCGAAGGCGCGCAGCAGCACCGCGCCCACGACGGCCAGCACCAGGCTGCTCCACGTCGCGGCCGCGACCACCCGCGCCAGGCGCTTCGCGTAGTCCACCCGACCTCCCTCGGTCCGAGGTGAGCATCGGGACGAGGGCCGGGTGGCTGTAGCGCCGGCCCGGCGCACGCTCAACCGGCCCGGCGCACGCGGGGCAGCTGGTGGCGCAGCCGCAGGACGGTGTCGAGGTCGACGAGCGCGATCGGGCCGGCCGGGTCGGTGACCTGCCCGGCGATCAGCGCGGCCGCCGAGGCGGTGAGGGTCGGCAGCACCGGCTCCAGCCGCTCGGGGTCGAGCGGCACGACGCCCTCGACCCGCTCGGTCAGCAGGCCCACCGTGACGCCGTCGCGGTGCAGGACCACGACCCGCCCGGTGAGGGACAGCGGCGTCGCCGGCGCCGACAGCAGCGGCCGCAGGTCGAGCACGGCGAGGACCCGGCCCCGCCAGTTCGCCACCCCGGCGACCCACGACGGCACGCCGGGCACGCGGGTGATCCGCGGCGGGCGGCCGACCTCGGCGATGGCGTCCATCTCCAGCGCGTACCGGCTGCCGGCGAGCCGGATCACCACGGTCGGCACCTCGGCGGGCTGGGCGGGCTGGGGCAGCTCGGCAGGCTGGGCGGGCTGGGCCAGCCCGGTGGGCCCGGCCAGCTCGGCGGGTGCCTCGGTGGGCCCGGCCGGCTCTGGTCGCGGCGCCGGCTCGGCGACGGACTCGGCGGCGGGTTCGCTCACCGGCTCGGCCGCGGGCTCGCTCACCGGCTCGGCCGGTGACTGAGCTGGTGACTGAGCCGGTGGCTGAGCTGGTGACTGAGCTGGTGACTGAGCCGGACGGCGCCGCCGCGGCGCGGGGCGGCTGAAGACCGACCGGGCCGGCGGCTCCGCCTCGGGAGCGGCCGCCGCTGGGACGTCCGCCTCGGGAGCAGCCGCCGCGGGGACGGCAGCCCTCCGGCGGCCCTTCGGCCCCTCGGTCGCCATCTCGCCTCCGCGGTCTCCTGCCGGCTCGCGCCCGCACGACCTCATCGGCGCGCGCGCCCGGCGGGTGTAGCGACCGCAGTCGATCATCACCGTGCGCGGATGATCGTTCTGCCGGTCTAGAGCAGGCGAGGCGCCGCCGCGTCGCGCAGGTCGATGACGGTCGGGGACGGCGCCGGCTGCCCGACGGCCGCCTCAGCGGCGTGCAGCACGTCGGTGATCTCGCGCCCGATCAGCTCGCGCTTGGCGAGCAGCGCGTCGCGCAGCGCGGCGACCAGGTGCCGGTGCTGCGCGAGCAGCGCGCGCACGGCGGCCTTCTGCTCCTGCAGCAGCCGCTCGACCCGCGCCCGGCCGTCGCCGTCGGCGAGCACCCGGCCGACGATGTTGGTGTCGGTGAACGGCGCGTTCTCGATCGCGACGTAGGAGACCAGCGTGTCGGTCATGCCGCACGCGCCCACCATCTGCGCCGCGACGTTGGTGGCGTAGAGCAGGTCACCGCCCGGTCCGGTCGACACGTCGTCGAAGAACAGCTCCTCGGCGACCTGGCCGCCCATCGCGATGCGGATGAGGCGGGTCATCTCGTCGCGGGAGCGGGTGTAGACGTCGTCGGCGTCGCCGTGCGCGAGCATGCCGAGTGCGTCCCGGCGCTTGACGATGGACAGCACCTCCAGCCGCCGCTCGGGCGCCACGAGGTAGGCGACCGTGGCGTGGCCGGCCTCGTGGGTGGCGATCAACCGCTCCTCGTAGGCGGTGTACGCCTTCGGCTGCCCCATGCCGATCTCGAGGGTGAGCCGGGCGGTCTCGATGTCGGCCCTGGTCATCTCGCGCGAGCCCCTGCGGACCGCGTTGATGAGCGCCTCGTCGAAGACGCCCTCGAGCATGGCCGGGGTGTAGCCGGTGGTCACCATGGCGATCGCGTCGCGCTGCGCCGGGTCGTCGAGGGCCGCGACGTGCCCCTTCCGCGCGAGGAAGTGGTCGACGAGCGCGCGCCGGCCGGCCCGGTCGGGCACCTCGAAGGTGAGCCGGCGGTCGAAGCGGCCCGGGCGCATCAGCGCCGGGTCTAGCATGTCGGCCCGGTTGGTCGACGCGACGAGCATGATGTTGGCCGGCCGCACGGGGGGCTTCTTGATGCGCCGCTCGTCCGGCAGCAGCAGGTTGACCTTGTCGATCAGCCGCCCGAGGAGCTTCTGCGCGCCGGTCGGCTCGTCGAAGGACTGCAGCTGCACGAGCAGCTCGTTGACCGCGAGGCTGAGGTCGTTGCCGCCGACGAAGCCGGTCACCGTCGTGGACCTGGCCGGGACGGGCGCGAGCGCGGCGGACGCGCCGTACTGCGCGGGCAGCCCCACCAGGCCGCCACACTGGGCGACGGCGGACGCGGCCAGGCTCGCCGCCGCGGTCGCCGGCGCCGCGGTCATCGCCATGCCCTGGCGCGAGCTCGCCATCGCGTCGAACTCGTCGATGAAGCCGATCGCGCCGCCCTCGCGCTCGCCGAGCCTGCGCAGCTCTCGGAAGAAGTTGCGCACCTTGCGGCTCGTCGCGCCCTGGAACGAGGACTGGAACGACGAGGCTGACGCGTAGAGGAACGGCACGCCGGCCTCGGCCGCCATCGCCTTGGCCGTGTGCGTCTTGCCGGTGCCGGGGCCGCCCTCGAAGAGCAGGCCGCGGCGCGGCCGGCCGCCCATGTCGCGGGCGAAGGTCTTGTGCGCGAGGAAGAGGTTGAGCGAGCGGATCACCTCGTCCTTCACCGGGTCGATGCCGACGACGTCGCGCAGGCGGACGTCGATCTGCTCGGGCCGGAAGACGACGTGCGGCGAGCGGCCGGTGACCACCCACTGGGCGACCAGCACGCCGATGAGCATGGCGAAGAACAGGATCGGCCCGAGCGTGAGCAGGTCGAGGTGCGGCATCGATGGCCAGTGGCCGGTGAGCGCCGCCCACCACAGGTAGCCGGCCAGCGCGCCGAACCACCCCGAGAGCCGCCACAGCCGCCGCCGGCGGCGCTGCTCGCGCATGACCCCGACGTCGGCCGAGCGCATCGACAGGACGTCGGTCCCGCTGCCGAGCGCACCGGCGGCCGCGCGGAAGTCCGCTGAGTCGACCGAGTCGGCTGAGTCCGCTATGGCGGGAGTGCTGACGTCCATGACGGCCCCCAGTCGAGGCGGCGCCACCGGCTCGCCGCCGCCGCGAGGACATCGCGAGAAGCGCTCAAGCCCGGCGGATCCGGTGCCGATGTGGTAGCAGCCGGGGCCATCGGTCCCAGCGGCTCGGTGCTGCCCGATTCTGGCAGCCGGTTAACCGCGATGGCTACCCTGCGTCACCGAATCACCCGGGTGGCCTACGGCCGTCCGGGTGAACGGTCACGCATTGCGACCAGTACGGGTGGCACCGTCACGCTGAGAGACCGCTGAACAGGTCCGACTCCCGGCCGTCCGGCCCGTCGGCGTCGCCCCGCTCCCCCTGCGCCAGCACGTAATGCTCGACGCCGAACGCCGGCCGGCCGATCCCGTCGGCGAGCGCGAAGAACGGTCCGTCCACCGCGATCTGGGTGGCGTGGGCCCGCATGGCGGACAGCTTCGCCGCCAGCTGGTCGTGCCCGTCGATCGTCGTCGTCACCAGCTCGTCGGGCACGCCGATGCCCAGGTCGTCGGCGCTCACGACGTCGGGCCCCCAGAAGCTGGTGTCGCCCCGCTCGCGGAAGTAGTCGATGCCCGCCTGCAGGACCGACTTCGGCAGCGCGGTGTAGTAGAGCTTCGCCGGCTGCCAGGGCTCGCCGGCCGCTGGCCATGCGCCCGGGTCGCCGCTCGCCCGGAACGCGGCGACCGCGACCCGGTGCGCCTGGATGTGGTCGGGGTGGCCGTACCCGCCGTTCTCGTCGTACGTGACGACCACCTGCGGGCGCACCTCGCGCATGACGGCGACCAGCTCGCGCACCGCCTCGTCGAGGTCGGCGCGCCAGAAGCAGTCCGGCCGGTCGTTGGCCGGCGTCCCCATCATCCCGGAGTCGCGCCAGCGGCCGGGGCCGCCGAGGAAGCGGTGGTCGCGCACGCCCAGCGCCTCCATCGCGGTCGCCAGCTCGCCGATGCGGTGCTGGCCGAGCCCGTCCTCGCGGTCGGCCGCGAGATGGGCCAGCTGGGGGACGAGCACCTCGCCCTCCTCGCCGAGCGTGCAGGTGACGAGCGTGACCAGCGCGCCCTGCGCCGCGTACCTGGCCATCGTCGCGCCGTTGTTGATGGTCTCGTCGTCCGGGTGCGCGTGGACGAGCAGCATCCGCCTCGGGAAGTCGAGCGGGGTCATGTCGACGCTCTGCTCCAGCGGCTCCACCGCGCTCGCGGCATCGGCCAGCACCGCCTCGGCAGCCTCGGCCGGGCTCTCCGCGCCGGTGCCGAGCAGGTGCCCGGCGCGCTCCTCGGCCGGCCCGACCGGCGGGATGGTCGTCATGCCGCCAATCTAACGGGTGCGCGCGCCGGTCCCCGCGGTCGCTGGTCAGCGCACCGGCAGCCCGGTCAGCGCCCGGGGCTAGCGCTGCTCCAGCCTCGCCCTGGCCGCGTTGCGGGCCCGGCGGCTGCCCCGCTCGCTCGCGGACAGCACGACCTTGCGCAGCCGGATCGTGGCCGGCGTCACCTCGACGCACTCGTCCTCGCGGCAGAACTCCAGCGCCTGCTCCAGCGAGAGCAGCCGCGCCGGGATGAGCCGCTCGAGCTCCTCGCCGGTCGAGGACCGGACGTTGGTGAGCTTCTTCTCCTTGGTGGGGTTGACGTCCATGTCGTCGGGCCTGGCGTTCTCGCCGACGATCATGCCCTCGTACACCTCGGTGCCCGGCCCCACGAACAGCGTCCCGCGCTCCTGGAGGTTGAACAGCGCGTACGACGTGACGATGCCCCTGCGGTCGGCCACCAGCGAGCCGGTCGGCCGGGTGCGCAGCTCGCCGTGCCACGGCTCGTACCGCTCGAAGACGTGGTGCAGCAGGCCGGTGCCGCGGGTCTCGGTGAGGAACTCGGTGCGGAACCCGATCAGCCCGCGGGCCGGCACGAGGTACTCCATCCGCACCCAGCCCGTGCCGTGGTTGACCATCTGCTCGAGCCGGCCCTTGCGCAGCCCGAGCAGCTGCGTGACGACGCCGACGTAGTCCTCGGGCACGTCGATGGTGAGCCGCTCGACCGGCTCGCTCAGCTTGCCGTCGACGATGCGCGTCACGACCTGGGGCTTGCCGACCGTCAGCTCGAAGCCCTCCCGCCGCATGATCTCGACGAGGATCGCGAGCTGCAGCTCGCCCCTGCCCTGCACCTCCCAGGTGTCCGGGCGCTCGGTGGGCAGCACGCGGATCGACACGTTGCCGACGAGCTCGGCGTCGAGCCGGTTGCGCACGAGCCGGGCGGTCAGCTTGGTCCCGGACTGCCCGGACAGCGGCGCCGCATTGATGCCGATCGTCATCGAGATCGACGGCTCGTCGACGGTGATGGCCGGCAGCGGCCGCGGGTCGTCGGGGTCGGCGAGCGTCTCGCCGATCGTGATGTCGGGGATGCCGGCGATCGCGATGATGTCGCCGGGGCCGGCCGCGTCGGCCGAGACCCGGTCGAGCGCCTCGGTCATGAGCAGCTCGGTGACCTTCACCCGCACCTGCGTGCCGTCGAGGCGGCACCACGTGACCTGCTGGCCCTTCTTGAGCTGCCCGCTGTGCACGCGGCAGAGGGCGAGGCGGCCGAGGTACGGCGACGCGTCGAGGTTGGTGACGAGCGCCTGCAGCGGCATCTCGATGTCGTACGACGGCGGCGGCACGGTGCTGAGGAGCGTCTCGAAGAGCGGCTCCAGGTCGCGGCTGTCCGGCATCTCGCCGCCGGCCGGCGCGGTGCGGCTGGCCCGCCCGGCCCTCGCCGAGCAGTAGACGATGGGGAAGTCCAGCGCGGACTCGTCGACTCCGTTGTCCATGAGGTCGAGGAACAGCTCGTACGTCTCGTCCACGACCTCCGCGATGCGGGCGTCGGATCGGTCGACCTTGTTGACCACGAGCACGACGGGCAGCCGCTTCGCGAGCGCCTTGCGCAGCACGAACCGCGTCTGCGGCAGCGGCCCCTCGCTCGCGTCGACCAGCAGCAGCACGCCGTCGACCATCTCCAGGCCGCGCTCCACCTCGCCGCCGAAGTCGGCGTGGCCGGGAGTGTCGATGATGTTGATCGTCACGCCGCCGTGCCGGACCGCGGTGTTCTTCGCGAGGATCGTGATGCCCTTCTCGCGCTCGAGGTCCATCGAGTCCATGACCCGCTCGCGGACCGAGTCGTTCTCCGCCTGGTGCGCCGAGAACGCGCCCGACTGCCAGAGCATCGCGTCGACCAGCGTGGTCTTGCCGTGGTCGACGTGGGCGATGATCGCGACGTTGCGCAGGTCGTCGCGGGTCTTGCGGACGGTGGCGGGCACGCAGGGCCTCTCGGACGTGGCGGCGAGGTGCGGAGACGGCTGGGGACGGCGGGGGCGGCTGGGGGGGCGCGCGCGGATGGTCGGCGCCGCGGCCCCTCCATCGTACGGGGCTGCCGGGGGGTGCCTCTGCCACGCGACGGGTACACGGTGAGCGACCCGTCCCGAGCTCCGCGGAGGCACCGATGCCCGACAGCCAAGGCTCGACCGGTCCCGTCGACGCCATCGCCCTGCTGCGCGCCCAGCACCGGGAGGTCGAGGAGCTCTTCGGCCGCCTGGAGCGGCTCCAGCCGGCCGCGCAGGGCTCGGCGCAGTCCTACCTCACCGAGCGGCGCGAGCTCGTCGACCAGGTCGTCAACCGGCTGATGCGGCACTCGAACATCGAGGAGGCGTGCTTCTACCCGGCCGTGGCCGAGCATGCCGCGCGTGGCGGGGCGCTCGTCGGCACCGCCGTGCGCCAGCACAAGGAGGCCGAGGCGGTCACCAACCGGATCGACCGGATGTCGCCGGACAACGTCGATTTCGACGCCGGGCTGCGCGAGCTGATCGCCGACGTGCGCCAGCACGTGCTCATGGAGGAGACCGAGATCTTCCCCGCCATCGAGGCCGCCCTGAGCCGCGAGCAGCTGCTCGAGCTCGGCGCCCAGCTGGAGCGGGCCATGCGCACGGTGCCGACCAGGCCGCACCCGCACGCGCCGCCGGCCACGACCGGCGTCGGCAAGCTGCTCGCGAAGGGCGTCGCCGTGCTCGACCGGATGCGCGACGTCGCCGGCGGCCGCCAGCGCTGACCGGCTCGAGGCCGCGGCCGGCCGGTCAACCGCCGGCGAGCAGGGCCCGCAGGGCCGGCAGCAGCGGCGCGTTGGTCGGCAGCCAGCGCACCGAATCGATCTCCTCGGCGGCCAGCCAGCGCAGGTCGCGGTGCTCGAGCGCGACGGGGGCGCCCCGCGCGATGCTCGCGGTGAAGACCCGAAGCGTCGCCGTCGCGCCGATCGGCACGTCGGCAGCGAGCCGGTCGCCGACCCGTACGTCGACGTCGAGCTCCTCCCTGCACTCGCGGACCAGCGCGGCGCGGTCGCCCTCCCCCGGCTCGACCTTGCCGCCGGGCAGCTCCCAGAAGCCGGCCAGGCGCGGCGGAGCGTCGCGCTGCGCGGCGAGCACCCGGCCGCCCCGCACGATCGCCGCGCCGACCACCAGCACCGGCCCGGCACCCCGATCGGCCGCCGGGGCTGCCCCTTCCTCGCTCACGCAGGCATCATGACGGCATGCCGGAACCCTTGGACGACCGGGCGCTCGACGCCACCCTGCACGAGCTCGGCAGCTGGACCGGTGACCGCACCGGGCTGCACCGGGAGGTGACCGCGCCGTCGTTCCCCGCCGCCATCGAGCTGGTGCGGCGGATCGCCGACGTGGCCGAGGAGCTCGACCATCACCCCGACATCGACATCCGATGGCGCACCGTGCGGCTCGCCTGCTCGACGCACTCCGCCGGCGATGCCGTGACCGAGCTGGACGTACGGCTCGCGAGGGCGGTCGAGGCGGTCATCGCGGAGTCGGGCGCAGGGGGCTGACCCCTCCCCCCGGGCTCGGCCGGCTCAGCGGCCCGGCCGCTGCCTGGCCCGCTGGCGGTCGAGCTCGGCCTCGAGCTCGGCGACCCGCGCCTGCAGCGCGAAGACCCGGCGGATCCCGGCGAGGGTGAGCCCCTCGCCGACGAGCGAGCAGACCTCGGCCACCTGGTCGATCTGCTCGCGGCTGTAGCGCCGCTGGCCACCGCCCGAGCGGCTGGGCCGGACGATCTCGTGCTGGTCGAGCCGGCGCAGGAACGCGGGCTGCACGGCCAGCATGCCGGCGACCTGCCCCACCGTGAACAGCGGTGCGGCCGGGTCGTCGAAGGGCAGCCGGCGCATCGCGGTCACCTCCCGACAGGGCATCGGAACAGCCTGAATACATCGGAACAGCCTGAATGCATCGGAACAGCCTGAATAGCTCCATCCCCATTGTGAGGTTCCCTGCCCCCCCGCGCAAGCGCCTGACCGCCGGCACTGCGTCGATCATCGTTCCTGCACGGGTTTGGCGACACTTACGACTTGCAACTTCACTTGCAGCTTTGCTATAACGAACGTGCGGACCGGAGCGCCGTCCGGTCCGGAACGACACGCTTCTCGGAGGTGCATGATGGCGCTGATGGACTCGGTGCTCGGCCTTGACCCGTTCCTCGCCGACTTCGACCGGCTCAGTCAGCGGCTGCTCGGCAGCGTCGAGGCGGTGCGCGGCGCCGGCGCGGCGATGCCGATGGAGGTGCTGCGCCGTGGCGACCACCTGGTGGTCCGGCTGGACCTGCCGGGGGTGCCCGGCGACAAGGTCGACGTGACGGTCGACGGCCGCACGCTGACCATCGAGGCGACCCGCGAGCCCGACGAGCAGGAGGGCGACGTCGTCTTCGTGCGCAGCCGCCTCTACGGCACGATGCGGCGGCAGCTCACCCTGCCCGACGTGCTCGACGTCGACCGCATCGAGGCCCGCTTCGACGACGGGGTGCTGAGCCTGCGCGTCCCGATGGCCGAGCACGCCAAGCCGCGCCGCATCGAGCTGCAGCGGGGCCGAGCCGGCACGGAGACCGGCGCGGAAACCGGCATCGAGAGCGGCGCGGAGGGCGCCAAGGCCAGGCAGATCATCGGCTGACGCCGCAGCCGGGCGGGGGCCGGGGGCCATGCGTGGGCGCCCGGCCCTTCGCGTCCCGGCCGGTCAGCCCGGCTGGCGCAGCCGCCCCGCGGCGAGGCGCTCCACCGCGGCCGGCAAGGCCGGGGTGAGGCCCAGCGCCGTCACGAGCTCGTCGGCGCACCGCGCGACGCACCGCAGCACGCGACCGGCCGGCACGTCCGGTCCGTGGGCGGCGACGAGCCGCTGGGCCACCCGGCGCAGCTCATCCCGGGTGCGGCTCACGTCGGTGACGGGCATGGGACCTCCCCACGGGCAGCGGGGTGACCGCGGGAGCCGGCTCGCCCGGCCGCCATCCCCGTCCCGGCGGCGATCCTCCCATCGACGGCTGCCGCCGTGGTGGCGGATGACCAGCCGGTGGACTTCACCAACGTCACGGCGATCGACGTCACCGCCACCACGGTCTACCTCGGCGGCACGTTCACCACCATCGACGGCGCCGCGCGCGGGGGCGCGGCGGCGGTGGCTTCCTGCGGGCGTTCGACCCCACGACCGGCGCCCAGCGGTGGAGCTCCCCGGCCAACGGCGACGTGCACGGAGCACCGGCTGAGCCGGCGAGCCGAGGCGGCGCCGCTCAGCCCCTGCCGAGCAGCGCGCCGCCGTTGATCTGGACGATCTGGCCGGTGAGGAAGCCGGCGGCCGGCCCGGCGAGATGGGCCACGGTCGCGGCGATCTCGTCCGCGAGGCCGGCCCGGCCCATCGGCACCGCCGCGACCCGGCCGGCGTGGAACTCCGGCGACATCCGCTCGCCGTAGAACTCGGTCTCCGGCACGTAGCCGGGCGCCACCACGTTGACCGTGATGCCCTCGGGGGCCAGCCGCAGGGCCAGCTCGGCCGACCAGGGGTGCAGGGCAGCCTTGGCCCCGCCGTAGCTCGCCGGCCCGCGGAACGCCGCGATCGAGGTCACGGTGACGATCCGCCCCCCAGGGCGGCGCAGGGCCGGCAGCAGCGCGGCGGTGAGCAGCACGGTGGGCAGCACGTTGCCGGTGACGTTGGCCAGCCAGTCGCGGCGGACGCCGGCGAGGTCGACCGCGGGAAACGGGCAGACGTTTCCCCCGGCGTTGTTGACGAGCGCGTCGACCTGACGGCCGCCGCCGGTTATGTCGCGGACGGCCCGCTCGACCTCGGCCGGCTCGGCGAGGTCGGCGCGCACCGGCCGGACGCGATCGGCGCCGACCGTCTCGTTGAGCTCGACGGCGGTCGCCGCCAGCCGGTCGGGCCGCCGGCCGATGATGACCACGTCGGCGCCCTCGGCGGCGAGGACCGCGGCCACCGCCCGCCCGATCCCGGTGCCGCCGCCGGACACGACGGTGAGCCGATCCACGCTGCTCCCCTCGGGTTGCGGATGGGACCCGCGGCCGACCGGGGACCCGGTCCGGTCGGCCGCGGGAGTCCAGGGGCTGGCCGTCAGGCCGGCTGGTGCGTCTCGGTGCCGAGCCGCTTGCGCGACTCGCTCACCACCCGCGCCGTGAGCACGGCCGACGAGCCCAGGTAGCTCGTCGGGTCGAACACGGCCTCGAGCGCGGCCGGCGAGAGCGACCCGTCGAGCTCGGCGCGCTGGGCGAGCAGCTGCCGCACCGGCACGCCGCGCTGGTACGCCTCCTGCGTCAGCTCGTACACGATCTCGTGCGCGCGCTGCTTCCCGAGCTGCTCGCCGAGCACCATCATGAGCCGCTCGGACATCACCTGGTCGGTCACGACCTCGACGTTGCGCCGCAGCCGCTCGGTGTGCACGGTGAGCCCGGTGACGCTCTCCAGCACCATCTCGCACGCCGCGAGGCAGTAGTGCGCGGTGTCGGGGACGCAGGCCCACTCGATGCGCAGCGACCGCGAGTCGCGCTCGTGGTCGCCGATCATGGCGGCCAGCGCGGCGCCGACCTGCGCGGCGGTCAGCCGCGCCATGACGACGACCTGCTCGCAGCGCTCCGGGTTGCGCTTGTGCGGCATCGTGCTGCTGCCGACCTTGCCCGGCCGCCAGGCCTCCTCGACCTCGCCGAACTCCGGCCGGCTCAGGATGCGGATCTCGTCGGCGATCCGCGCCAGCGTCCCGGTGACCATTGCGAGCAGGCTGACGAACTCCACCACCCGGTCGCGGGCCACGTGCCAGCCGACGGTCGGTACGGACAGGCCCAGCCGGGCAGCGAAGCGCTCCAGCAGCTCCGGCCCCTGGTCGCCGAAGCCGGCCATCGTCCCCGAGCCGCCGAACAGCTGGGCCACCAGCACGCGCTCGCGCACCTGGTCGATCCGCTCGCCGTGGCGCAGCAGCTCGTCGACCCAGCTCGCCAGCTTCAGGCCGAAGCCGATCGGCAGCGCCGGCTGAGCATGCGTACGGCCGAGGGCGACCGTCTCGCCGTGCTGCTCGGCGAGGTCGGTGAGCCGCACCGTGATGTCCTCGAGCAGCGGCTGCAGCTCGTCGAGCACGTCGCGCATCTCCAGCGACTGCGCGGTGTCCTGGATGTCCTGCGTGGTCGCGCCGTAGTGGATGAACTGCCCCGCTCCGTCGTGCCCGCAGGCGCGCTCCAGGACGCGCAGCAGCCCGACCAGCGAGTGACCCGACCGGTCGATCTCGGCCTGCACGGCGTCGAGGTCGATGAGCTCGAGATGCGCGGAGGCGGCGATGCAGTCGGCCGTCTCCTGCGGGATGATGCCGAGCTCGGCCTGCGCCAGCGCCAGCGCCGTCTCGACGTCGAGCCACCGCTGCTTGCGGCAGGTGTCGCAGAAGATGCGCCGGCTCGCCGGCGTCGCGTAGCGGTTGCCGAAGAACCGCGAGTCGGTGATGTGCCCGCGCTCGTGCCGGCACTCGTCGGCGGGACTGTCCTCGTTCACGTTGGCGCTCATGGTTCCCCCTTCAGCACGACCCGAGGCCGGCTAGTCCACGCTCGTGGCGAGATAGCGACACTGGCCGTACGGCGGCGCCTCGACGTCCACCGTGGCCGTGGAGGCGAGGTGCAGGCCCACCTCGCGAGGCGTCGTACCGGTGCGCTTCGACGTCGCGGCGATGTCGTCGACCAGCTCGCGCATCAGGTGCGCCAGGTTGTCCAGCACCTGCTGGGCGCTCGGCGGGCGCGACGGGCCGAAGAGCGCCTCCATCGACGCGGACCCGCCGATGCCGCCGATGAAGTCGGGGACGACGAGGACGCCGCGCCGGTGCAGGACGTCCTCGACGGCCTCGGACAGGCCGCAGTTCGCGCCCACCACGACCGCGGCGAACTGCGGATCGGCGGCCGCCGCCTCGCTCATCGCGTCGGCACCGGCGGCCAGCACGAGCACGTCGGCCGGCAGGTCGAGCAGCGCGGACGACGACAGCCGCTGACCGGGCACGTCGATCTGCGGCACGGGCATGCGCAACGGGCTGGCCAGCATGCGCGCGACGTCCAGCCCTGCCGGGTCGGCGATGCAGCCGTGCTCGTCGGCGATCGCGGTCAGCCGCACGCCCTCCTCGAGCAGGCTGCACGCGGCGGCCCGGCCGAGCGTGCCGAAGCCCTGCAGCGCGCAGGTGACGTCACCCGCCACGTCGGCGGCCCGCGCTGCGCCGATGGCGGCGTGGCCGAGCGCGTGCCCGGCCCGGCGCTGGCTCAGCGTCAGCAGGCCCACCCGGTCGTCGAGGCGCGCCATGCGGGTGAAGAACTCGTCGTCGGTGAGGCCCTGCGCGGTCTTGATGGCGTACTTCACCGACGGGATGCCGACGCCGGCCGCGATGCCCTGGAGCTCGTTCCACTCGGTGCCCATGTCCGAGCCCATGCTGAAGCGGGTGCAGAGCTCGTCCCGGAGGAAGGACAGGAACCGCGCGAGCGCGTCGGCCTTGCCGGCCGACCTGGGGTCGTAGTCGATGCCGCACTTGGCGCCGTCGACGTTGATGCCCAGCACCCGCTGCTTGATGGTCATGCGACCGGCGAGCACGCCGAGCTCGGCGACGGTGAGGCCGCGCTGCACCCGGCAGCCGCCCGCGGCGAGCCGGCTGTCCCTGCCGTCGTACGCGAGCCACCCGCGCAGCCCGTCCGCCGGGTCGAGGTAGTAGAGAACGTTCATCAGCTGGGTCCTCCTCCGAAGCGGGACTCGGCCTGGCCGTCGAGCAGCGACACGACGTCGTGCGGCGTGACCACGGCGCGCGGCAGGCCGCCGTCCACCGCGAGCGCGGCGCCGGCGTCGGTGATGGTGCCGACCACGTCGGCGAGCAACTGGCCGCAGCCGACGGGAGGCAGCGGCGCGGACATGTGGTCGCGCACCGGATCGGTCGGGCGGATGCGGCCGCGCACCAGCCGGTGCGCGATGTCGCGCTCGGCGATGGTGCCGACGATCTCGGCCAGCCGCACCGGTGCGGTCGCGGCGCACACGGGGAGATGGCTCTGCCCGGCCGCGCGCATCGCCTTGACCGCGCCGGCGATGCTCTCCGCCGGATCGACGACGGACAGCCCGCGCTCCTCGCCACCCGCGGTCAGCAGGTCGCCGACCCGCAGCCCGGAGCCGGGCGCCGCCTCGAAGCCGAAGCGCTGCAGCCACTCGTCGTTGAACGTCTTCGACAGGTAGCCGCGACCGTTGTCCGGCACGAGCACGACGACGACGTCGTCCGGGCCGCACCGCCGGGCGACGGCCAGCGCGGCGGCGACCGCCATGCCGCCGGACCCACCGGTGAGGATGCCCTCCTCGCGGGCCAGCCGACGGGTCAGCAGCATCGACTCCCGGTCGGTCACCGGCAGGATCTCGTCCGGCACCGCCGGGTCGAACGACGCGGGCAGCGACGGCTGGCCGACGCCCTCGACGAAGTACGGCCGCACGCTGCTCCCGGTGTAGATCGAGCCGTCCGGGTCGGCGCCGATCACCCGCACCCGGCCGCCGGAGACCTCCTTCAGGTAGCGGCCGGTGCCAGAGATCGTGCCCCCGGTGCCGACGCCGGCCACGAAGTGGGTCACCGCACCGTCCGTCTGCCGCCACACCTCCGGGCCGGTCGAGAGGTAGTGCGACTCGGGATTGGCCTGGTTGGCGTACTGGTCGGGCCGGAACGCGCCGGGGATCTCGGCGGCGAGCCGCTCGGCGGTGTTGCGGTAGAAGTCGGGGTGGTCGGGCGGTGCGGTCGCGGGGCACACGACGACCTCGGCGCCGTACGCCCGCAGCACCGCGATCTTGTCGGGCGACACCTTGTCGGGGCAGGTGAACACGCATCGGTAGCCACGCTGCTGGGCGACGAGCGCGAGCCCCACCCCGGTGTTGCCCGACGTCGGCTCGACGATCGTCCCGCCCGGCCGCAGCAGGCCGGCGGCCTCGGCAGCCGTCACCATCCGCAGCGCGATGCGGTCCTTCGCCGAGCCACCGGGGTTGAACGACTCGAGCTTGGCGAGGACCGTCGGCGCGAGCCCGTCCGTCAGCCGGTGCAGGCGGACGAGCGGCGTGTTGCCGATCAGCTCGATCACCGAGTCGTGCCAGCTCACGTCGTTCCCTTCCGGTACTCGCTGGCGCCCGCCGTCAGCCGGCCGTACGCGGTGATGCGCTCGAGGCTGGTGCGCACCTCGACCACGGCAGGGCCGCCGTGGTCGAGCGCCTTCGAGAGGCACGGCCGCAGCTGGTCGGGCGAGGTGACGGTGAGCCCCAGCGCGCCGAACGCCTCGGCGAGCAAGGCGAAGTCGGGGTTGGCCAGGTCGGTCGCGATCGTCCGGCCGGGGTAGGTGCGCTCCTGATGCAGCCGGATCGTCCCGTAGCTGCCGTTGTTGGCGACGAGGTAGACGACCGGCGCCTGCAGGCTGCACGCGGTCATGAGCTCGCCGAGGTTCATCATGAAGCAGCCGTCGCCGGTGACGACCACGGTGGGCTGGCCGTCGGAGCGCAGCGCCGCGCTGACCCCGGCCCCGACGCCGAACCCCATGGCGCTCGAGCTGATGCCGATCAGCCGGCCACGCTCGCCGAAGCGCAGGTAGCGGTAGAGCCAGCTGGTGAACGTGCCGGCGTCGACGACGACGGTCAGGTCGCCCCCCGTGAGCTCGTCGAGCATCGCCACGGCCGCGCCGAAGACGACGCCGTCGGCCGCCTCCACCGGATGCCAGACCGCCTTGTCGAGCTCGATCCGGTGCAGCGACGCGATCCAGTCGGCGCGCGCCCCGTCGCGGTCGGTCGGCTCCCACGTCGCGAGCGCGCGCAGGAACCCGGCCGGGTCGGCGTCGACGCCGACCTCCGGACGGTGATAGGCGCCGATGCGCGCCGCGTCGGGGTAGACGTGCACGAGCGGCTGGTGCGGCTCGGGCGATGCGGGGAAGCTGCGCCGCTTGGTCGTCACGACGTCGAGCCGGGTGCCGACAGCGAGCACGAGGTCGGCCCGGTCGAGCGCGGCCAGCTGGCTCGGCTGGGTGGCGTTGTGCAGGTGCCCCGCGTAGCAGGGATGCCGGTTGGGCAGCAGGTGCTGGTGCTTGTTGCTCGTCACGACCGGCAGGCCGTGACGCTCGGCGACGGCCCTGACCAGCTCCCGGCCCTCGGGGTGGTCGAGCCGGGCGCCGGCGAGCAGCAGCGGGCGGTGGGCCGCGCGCAGCAGCTCGTGCACGCGGTCCAGCCCGTCGCCGGTGGCCACCGCCCCGACGACAGCGATCCGCTGCGACGCGACGCCGACCGGGTCGGGCCGGTCGAGCACGTCCTCCGGCAGTACGACGACGACCGGGCCGGGCGTCCCCGACTCGGCGGTGCGGAACGCGCGGGCGACCAGCTCGCCGGCCGCTCCGGGGTCGTGCAGCGTCCAGACCGCTTTCGCCATGCCACCGAGGAGCTGCGCGTAGTCGGCGTCCTGGAACGCCTCGCGGCCGATCTCGCCGGACGGCACGCCGCCCACGAAGAGGACCAGCGGCGAGCCGTCCTCCGCGGCCGCATGCACGCCGATCGCGGCGTTGGTCGCACCCGGTCCCCGGCTCACGAGGCACACGCCGGCCCGTCCGGTCAGCTTCGCATCGGTGACCGCCATGAACGCCGCCGATCCCTCGTGGCGGCAGGTCACCACGTCGACCTCTGGCGCATCGTGCAGCGCGTCGAGCACCGGCAGATAGCTCTCGCCCGCGACGCAGAACACCCGGTCGACGTCGTGCCCGCGCAGGCTGGCCACCAGCGTCCGCGCCGCGGTGGGCATGGCACCACCGCTCTCGTCGGTCGCTGTCGTCGGCACTGGGCCCTCCTGCTCTGCGTGCGTGCGCTCGTCGCTCACCCGGACGGCGGCAGGTACGGCGCGGTGCGCGCCGACGGCGGGTAGATGATCGCCGAGTCGTCGAAGCCCTGGTGGAGCTTCTGGTACTGGAGCAGCACGAGGTCGGGCGCGGCGTGGTGCCAGTGCGCAGGACCCCGGTCGAACCGCACCGGTCCGCGCCACGTCTGGAACTCCATCGCCTCGAGCGCGTCCATCACGTCCTCGTGCCCGTCCGAGCGAGCTGCCTCGACGGCGGCGGCGATGATGGTCACGTCCGTGAAGTGCGACAGCGCCGTGTCGGGCGGGAAGCTGCCGTACCGCTGCACGTAGCGGTCGATGAACCAGCGGCCGGCGTCGGTGATGCCCTCCCAGGACGGCCGGTAGCGCATGGCCGCCCACATGGTGCCGACGCCCGACTCGCCCGCGAGCCGCCAGAAGTCCTCGGAGCGCAAGGGGTAGCCGAAGGTCACCATCATCGGCGTGCCGGGCAGCAGCCCGACCTCCGTCGCCTGCCGGATGACGAGGTAGTTGGTGTTGACCACGCCGTCGTTGATGAACAGGTCGGGACCGAAGTCCTTGACCGCCCGCAGCTCCTCGGTGAGATCCTCGACCTCGTCCTGCGGGAAGTCGAACCGCAGGAACTCCATGCCGTGCCGGGTCGTGCCGTAGTCGACGAGCGCATCGGCGGTCTGCTGGCCAAAGACGGTGTCCGAGGCGACGAGGCCGATCCGCCGCATCCCCTGCTCGGCGGCGAAGTCCAGCATCACCGGCACCCGGTCACCGATGCTGAAGTACGTGCGGAAGACGTTGCGCCGCTTCTGGGAGGTGACGAGGCGGTGCCCGTTCTCGATGAAGATGGGCATGTCGAAGCGGGTCGCCACCTCGACGACCCATGGCGTCGTGCGCAGGTGCCACTGGCCGATCGTCGCCACGACGTCCTCGACGAGAGCGAGCTTCACCATCTGCGCGGCCGAGGAGCGCGCCATGCCCTCCGTCGCGGATGTCGCCTGGTCGTCGTAGAGGACGAGCTCGATCTGCCGCCGGCCACCCACTCCGCCGTGCTCGCGGACATGCTCGGCGCCGAGGCAGGCGCCGCGGACGACCAGCTCGCCCGCGGTCGGGTCACCGGGCGCGCTCAACGGCGTGATGATGCCGATGCGCACCGGGTCGTCACCGGCGTGCTTGTTCACCTCTTCGACGTTGGCCCTGGCCCGGTCCTCCGGCGTCTCCGGCACAGCTGTCACCGCTTCGCCCCCCGCTCTTCCCGCAACTCGAACTCGGCCACGTAGCCGGCGAACCGCTCGTCGAGCTCGCGCCCGGTCAGCCCGAAGTCCTCCGCGGCGTAGCGGTGCCGGCCGGGCGCCGCCTCCGTCGGCGTGGCCACGAACGCGGCCATCCGCCTGCGAGCCTCGTCCGTCAGCGGCACGCCGACGTAGTCGCAGACCTGGGCAGCGACGCCCAGCGGGTCGGCGACGAGATCGGCGAACCGCAGGTCGAGCGGAGGCGTCGGCAACGGTGCCTCGCCCTTGCGCATGCCGGTGAGCGCGCTCGCTGCCTGCTCCAGCCAGTACCGCCCGATCTCCTCGCGGTCGACCCGGTCGGAGCGAGCGGAGCGGACCGCAGCGGTGAGGCTGCACGCGCTGGGCACCGCCACCGACGGCGAGCGGTGCAGCCGGATCACCTTCGCATCCGGATAGACCTGCCCGAGCGCATCGAGGTGCCACAGGTGCGACGGGCACTTGAGCACGACGGGGTTGCCCGGGCGGCGCCGAAGGATGCAGCGCAGCTGCGCGCGGTGCAGCTCGTACGCCGGCACCATCGACCGACCGGCGAGCCAGTCCACGTAACCGGGGACCCGGTAGCGCAAGGCGTAGATCGGGTGGCGGAACGAGTTGGCGGTGAGCCGGTGGCACTCCTCCGGCAACCGGGCCTCGAGCAGGTGGATGTGCCGGAAGTCCGGAGCTGCCCGGTAGTACTCCTCGATGTAGGACTCGCAGCGGGCGACGAGCGCCTCGTCGCCGGCCGGGTCGGCCGGGCTCATCAGCTCCCACAGCGCCGGTGCCCGCAGCCCCGGGTGCTGGGCCACCAGGTGCGAGAGGAACGTGGTCCCGCTGCGCAGGAGACCGGTGATGAGCACCGGCCGGACGGGCGTGCGCTCGATGTCCGGGTCGGCCTCTGTCATCCGCCGGACATGCAGCTGCGTCGCGAGCGCCTTGACGAGCGCGGCGCGCACCGTGCGGCGGCCGGCTGCCGTCAGCCGGGCGCTCGCGTCGATGTCGGTGGCCAGCGCCTCGAGCCCGTCGAGGTAGTGCAGCGGCGCGTCGGGACCGGCTCCCGCGAAGCGCCGCGCCGCCGCGGCGATCGCCTCCGGATCGAGCGTCGCCAGGTCCTCGGTGGATGCTCCGACCGCGAGGCTCACCTGGGATTCCCTCCGCCACCGGCGCCGGCCGCCGCGGGCCGCGCTCGTCGACTGCTCCTGCCACGTGCTGCCTGGGCTCGTCATGGCCCGGCGCACCGACGTGCGAACGCCGAACGAAGGTGAGACCGGGCCCGGTACCGCCCCAAGTGTCCCAGTACGCCCTGACCCGGTGCTGACCTCGATCTGACCACGATGCGAGGCCGGCGAATGCCGCCGGGAGCGTGCGGCGGTGGGCATTTCCCTTGCGCAGCAGGCGAATGGGCTCAGCATGCGCAAAGAGCGCCGCGCGGGTCTCGGCGGCGCTCTTGCTGCGACTGGTGCGCGACTGGTGCGACTGACGGGACTGGCGGAGAGGGCAGGATTCGAACCTGCGTGGGCCTCGCCGAAGCGTGGCCCGCCCGGAAGTACCGGACCCCATTGGGCCGCTTTGGGTACCTCTCCAAGGTGGTGCCATCCGGCGGCGCTCGCCGTGCGCGCACGGCGCCCCGCCGGACTCGCGGAGAGGGCAGGATTCGAACCTGCGTGGGCCTCGCCGAAGCGTGGCCCGCCCGGAAGTACCGGACCCCATTGGGCCGCTTTGGGTACCTCTCCAAGGTGGTTCGCACGTCGGCCGCTGCTGCGGTGCCCTTCGTGCAAGTCACCATCATGCACACCACTGCTGACCCGCTGCTGACCCTGCGCTGACCCTGCGCTGACCCGATTTCTCCTGTCGCACCGGGCTTGCGACGGTTGTCCCGTCATGTGATAACTGACCCGTAGGCAGTGGGGTCGGCATGCGCATGACCATGCCTGCGGCCGACCCGGTCGAGCCGCGTTCGTGGTGCCCGGACGAATGGAAGTCGAGATGACCGAGACGCTCGCGAGAACCGATACCGTGCTCGACGCGATCCAGCGGTTCGCGCACGCCGACAACCCCAGCTCGTTCCTCGCGGTCAACGAGGGCAACAGCTACTTCACGATGCCGGATCTCGAGGGCGTCATCGCCTACCGACCAGCCGGCAGGTATCTGGTCCAGTTCGGCGGCCCGTTCGCTCCGCTGGAGACGCGCGGCGAGCTGCTCCAGGGCTTCCTCGACATGGCCGAGCAGCAGCAGTACCGCGTCGTCGGCGTGCAGCTCCAGGCCTCGGACGCCCCGCCGTACATCGAGCGCGGCTTCATGGTCAACCAGATGGGCGCGTCCTTCGCGGTCAAGCTCGAGGGCTTCTCCCTCGCGGGCACCTACTTCATGCAGCTGCGCAACAAGATCTCGCGCGCGCTGCGCACCGGCCTGGTGGTCAAGGAGGTGCCGATCGAGCCGTGGTACGACAGGATGAAGGAGCTCGACGCGGCATGGTTGACGCTCAAGGGCGGTGCCAAGCAGCTGGAGTTCCTCGTCGGTCAGTACGGCGGTACGTACCAGCACCTGCGCCGGCTCTTCGTCGCCGAGAACGACGGCCGGCTCATCGGCTACATCTCGTACTCGCCGGTCTACGGCTCGCGGCCCGGCTGGATGCACGACCTCAGCCGGCGGCAGCCCGACTCGCCGCCCGGCGTGATGGAGGCCATCAACAAGCACGCCATCGAGACGTTCATCGCCGAGGGCGTCGAGTGGGAGCACTTCGGCTTCACGCCCTTCACCGAGCTGGAGTCGCAGCCCAAGCTGCCCGGCTACAGCAAGGCCTTCCACTACTTCATGCACTACATGTGGGAGAACGGCTCTGGCGTCTACCCGGCGCAGACCCAGCTCGCGTACAAGGAGAAGTGGGCGCCCGACCTGGCGCTCGGCGAGTACATCGCCTTCCAGGGCAAGGCGAGCATCCCGGCCCTCATCCACATCTTCCGCGCCTGCAACGCCGTCTAGCGGCTGTCAGCGGGACTGCACCGGTCGGATCGCACAGGGGGGAACGACAGATGAGCGAGCAGATCGACGCGACCGTCGAGCAGCTGTTCGAGCGCTTCGTGGCGTGCGCCGGCGCGCCGGACGACGAGGCGGCCGGTCAGGCCGCCGACGAGGCGCTCTGGAAGCTCGAGGCCCTGCTCACCTCGGACGAGGGCGCCGAGCCGGCCACCCGCTGACCGCACGCGCGGCGCGGGGTGGGCGGCGGCTCACCCCGTGCCGGACGCGGCGGTCCGACCGGACGGGCGAGGCTCCCGTGCCCGCTCGACGACCCGCCACAGGTACCACGAGGCGACGGTGCGGTACGGCCGCCACAGCTCGCCGCGCTCGACGACCTCCTTCGGCGCCGGCAGGTCGGCACGGTCGAACGCCATCGCGAAGCCGTTGCGGATGCCGTAGTCGTCGACCGGCAGCACGTCGGGGCGGCCGAGCCGGAAGATGAGGAACATCTCGGCCGTCCACCGGCCGATGCCGCGCACCGTGACGAGCCGCTCGACGATGGCGTCGTCGTCCATCTCGAGCACCTCGGCCAGCTCGGGAAGCTCGCCGTCGACCGCCTTCTGCGCAAGGTCGCGCATCGACAGCGCCTTCGCCCTCGACAGGCCGGCGCCGCGCAGCTGCTCGTCGCTGGCCGCGAGGATGCGCTCCGGCTCCAGGCCGCCGTCCGAGGCCGGGAAGAGCGCCTGGACCCGGCCGTAGATGGTGGCCGCCGCCTTGCCGTTGAGCTGCTGGTAGACGATCGCCTCGGCGAGCGCGCCGAAGACGCTCGACGTGCGCTTCAGCTCGATCTCGAACGGCCCGACCGAGTCGATGACCTGCGCCAGCTGCGGATCGGCGGCGCGCACGTGGTCGAGCGCGACGTCGGGGTCGATGCAGAGTCCGTCGTGATCGTCGAAGAGGCTCAACGTGCCGTCTCCCTGCGTGCGTTCGATGTCGAGCATCCTGAGCTTGGTGGCCACGCCGCCGCTGGCCGAGAAGCCACCCGTGCGGCCGCCCGCGGCCACCACGCGATGGCACGGCACCACGATGGCGAACGGGTTGCGCCCGAGCGCCTGCCCCACCGCGCGCGCCGAGCCAGGCGACCCGATGCGCTCGGCGATGGCGCCGTACGTGAGCGTCTGGCCGGGCGGGATGGTACGGGCCGCCTCGTAGACCTTGCGGTGGAACGCCGGCACCCGCTCCATGTCCAGCTCGATGGCGGACAGGTCGCTGCGCCGGCCGGCCAGCAGCGCCACGATCGCGCCGCGCGCCCGCTCGACCTCGGCGGGTGGGCTGCCCTCGCGAGCGCCGGGGAACAGCCGGCGGATGCGGGCCCGCGTCGCCCGCTCGTCCGGCTCGGGGAGGTGCACGGCGGTGATCCCGCGCTCGCCCCACACCAGGCCGCACCGTCCGATCGCCGTGTCGAACAGGACGAACCCGTGCTGCTGCGCCATGCCCCTCACCACCCGTGACGCGTCCCGAGCCGATGGCCGACAGCCTACCCGGGCACGCGTCGGCGGCGGCTCCCCGACCGGCAGGGAACCGCCGCCGCGCCGTCGCGCCTTGCCCGGTCGGCTAGGCCTTGCAGACGCAGAACTGGTTGCCGTCCGGGTCGGCCATGATGGTCCAGCCGTCGAAGCGCTCCACCTCGCTGGCGCCGAGCTGCTGCAGCCGGGTCATCTCGCCCTCGAGGTCGTCGGTGAACAGGTCGATGTGCAGGCGGTTCTTGCCGCCCCGCGGCTCGGGGACCACCTGCAGGGACAGGCCGGGACCCTGCCGCTGCGGGTCGGCGAGGTAGACGACCGTGCTGTCCTCGCTGGACGTCTCGTAGCCGGTGGCCGACCTCCAGAAGGCGGTCGCCCGCTGGAGGTCGTTGGTGTCGATGCCGATGTTGCCGATACGGATGCTCACGCTCGATCCTTCCTGGTCTTCCTGCTCACCCTGCTTCCGGCCGGACGCTGCCGTCCGGCTCGATCGCCGAGAACCCGGCGTACGGCACGAGCGCCGGTGGCACCGCGACGGAGCCGTCGCCGCGCTGGTACTGCTCGAGGATGGCGACGAGCGTCCGGCCCACCGGAAGCGCGGAGCCGTTCAGCGTCGCGGCGAACGACTTCTGCCCGCCGCGCCTGGCCACCTTGATGCCGGCCCGGCGCCCCTGGAAGGTCCCGCACTCCGAGCAGGACGAGATCTCGCGGTAGGCGCCCTGGCCCGGCAGCCACACCTCGATGTCGAACGTGCGCCTGGCCGCGAAGCCCAGGTCGCCGGCCACCAGGTCGACCACCCGGTAGTGCAGGCCGAGGCGCTGCAGGCACGTCTCGGCATGCGCCACCAGGAGCTCGAGCTGCTCGGCCGCCTGGTCCGGATGGCAGATGCGGACGAGCTCCACCTTGTCGAACTGGTGCAGGCGGATCAGACCACGGGTGTCCCTGCCGTACGAGCCGGCCTCCGCGCGGTAGCAGGGCGTGTGCGAGGCGAGCGCGAGCGGGAGCGCCGCCTCGTCGATTGTCTCCTCCCGGTACAGGTTGACGAGCGGCACCTCGGCGGTCGGCACGAGCAGCAGGTCGCGACCGGACACCCCGGTGGCGAAGAGGTCGTCGGCGAACTTGGGCAGCTGCCCGGTGCCGGTCATCGCCTCCGGGCCGACCAGGTGGGGCAGGCCGTGCTCGACGTATCCATGCTCACCGGTATGGATGTCGAGCAGGAACGACACCAGTGCCCGCTCCAGCCGGGCGCCCGCGCCGCGCGTGACCGCGAAGCGCGAGCCGGACAGCTTCGCCGCCCTCGTGAGGTCGAGGATCCCGAGGGCGGTGCCGAGGTCGACGTGGTCGCGCGGCTCGAAGCCGAGCGCCGGCTGCTCGCCCCAGCGACGGATCTCGACGCCCGGGTCGCCCTGCTTGCCGTCGGGCGCGTCGTCCGACGGCAGGTTCGGGATCGCGAGCAGCAGCTCCCGGAGATCGGCCTCGCAGAGCCGCGACTGCTCCTCCAGCTTCTGAAGGCGCTCCTTGTCGGCCCTGGCCTGCTCCCGCATGGCCGCCGGATCGACGGCCTCCCCGCGCGGGCGCGCGCGGCGGGCGGCGTTCAGCTCGGCCCGGAGCGCGTCGCGCTCCTTGACGAGCTCCACCCGCCGCCGGACCAGCTCGTCGAGCGTCGCGGTGCCCAGGGCGTAGCCCCTGCGGGCGAGCCCCGCCACGGCGGACGGCTCGAGCAGCGTCCTCGCGTCGTGCATCGCCGCTAGCCAGCCTGCAGCGGGAGCGACTCGGCCCGCATCGCGGCCTCCGGCTCGGTGGGCGCCGCGGGCGTCGCAAGCCCCGCGTACCGCTCCGGCCGCGCCGAGCGCATCCACCAGGCGTACGCGAGGCCGCCGACGGCAGCGACGACGTACAGCCAGGGCAGGGAGTTCACGACCACCGACTTGCTCCCGGTGACGAGGGGGAAGTTGGTGACGATGAGGACGACGGCGGCGACGAGGCCGGCCAGCCCGAGCAGTGGTGCCAGCATCGTGCGCCACCAGTGCCGCTCGGGGTCGTTGCGGAAGTAGCCGAGCGCCGACAGCACGGCCGATGCCTGGAGGATGACGATGCCGAGCGTGCCGATCCCCAGCATGCTGGTGGCCAGGTTGACGTACGGGTGCAGGCCGGCCAGCGCGAACGCGGCGACGACCACCGCGGTGATGCCGGTCTGCAGCAGCGCGGCCGCGTGCGGGGCACCGTGCCTGCTGTGCACGCCGCCGACCCAGCCGGGCAGCACCGACTCGCGGCCGAGCGCGTACATGTAGCGGTTGGCCGCGTTGTGCAGGCCGAGCGTCGCACCGAAAAGGCTCGTGCACATCAGCACCTGCATGATGGTCGTCGCCGTGCCGTTGAGGTAGTTGTCGCTCAGGCCGAAGAAGAGGTCGCCGAGCTCCTTGTTGGCGACGGCTCGCAGCTTGTCGGCACCGAGGGCGCCCACGGCCGTCCAGCTCATGACGGTGTAGAAGACCGCGATGAGCGCGACCGACAGGTACGTCGCGATCGGCACGCTGCGGCGCGGGTTGGGCGTCTCCTCGCCGTAGTTCGCCGCTGATTCGACGCCGATGAACGACACGAAGGCGAACATCAGTGTGACGCCGAGCTGCGACCCGAGCACGGTGTGCGGGGAGAACGACGTGGCCGGCAGCGCCGAGCCACCGTCGTGCACGACGATCGACACGCTGAGCGCGGTCAGGATCGCGACCTCGCAGATCATGACGACCGACAGCAGGCGGGCGCTCATGTCGATCTGGTGGTAGCCCATGAAGCCCACGAGCGCGATCCCGATCGCGCCCCAGGCTTCCCACGGCAGGTCGATGCCGTGCGCCTTGGCGACGATCTGCGCGAAGTAGCCGAGCGCCCCGGCGAGCCCGATCGTGGCGGTGTTGTACGCGACGACGGCGACCAGGCCGCCGGCGACCGCGGGCGGGCGGCCGAGGCCGTACGACATGTACGTGTAGAAGCCGCCCGTGCTGACGATCCGCCGGCTCATCGCCGCGTAGCCGACGGAGAAGCACAGCAGGATGAGCCCGGCGAGGGCGAACGCACCGGGCACGCCGGCGCCGTTGCCGATGGCGAAGGCCAGCGGCACGGTTCCCACCACGCCGGCAAGTGGCGCCGCCGCGGCGACGACCAGGTAGACGATCCGACCCGTGCTGAGCGAGCGATGCAGCCCTGTCCCGCTCGCCGTCGTGGTTGCCTCACGCACTGCCTGACTCACGGACTCCTCCGATGGCTCCGAACCTGACGGTGACGTGGCGGGGGGTGCTAGAGGATGCGCGGGGCCTTCGAGCGCAGCAGGTCCATCGCCTCGGGAAGGCCCATGTACTCGAGGCGCTTCTCGGTCAGCTCGTCGTTCCAGGTGGCGGCGAGGTCCCAGCGCTCCTCGGGCGTGGTGTCGCGCAGCAGCCGGCCGGGGTAGATCTCGTAGCCCTCGAGCCGCTCGGCGTGCTCGGGCGCGGTCATGCCCTCCTGGTAGAGCCGCTCGCGCGTCATGACGTACTCGCGGTCGGAGATCGTGCCCCACATGTCCTTGCCGCGCTGGATGATGTCGAGCAGGTGGTCGCGACCCTCGGGATGCTTGATGAGGTGGTCGCGGACGATCGTGCTGCCGACGGCGAGGTGCCTGATCTCGTCGATCGACGCCCCACGCTCGATCTCGGTGGTGACCGGGCTGAACGGCGCCCACTTGATCTCGCTGAGCTCGGTCGACGCGGCGAGGATGCCCTCGATGATGATGGCGAAGGCGACCACCGCGCCGATGTAGTCCTGCTCGTCCCGCGCGATCCGGATGGCGAAGTCGCGGATCGGGTGCAGGACCTCCGTCAGGTACGTCGCGCCCCGCTGCCGGATGCGGTCCATCAGGCCTTCCTGCGGCTCACCCAGCTCCAGCAGGTGGTCGCGGAAGATCATGTGGTGGCGCACCTCGTCGATGAGCTGCGTCGAGAAGAACTCCATCTCGGGGACGTCGGGAGCGACGGCCACGTAGTGCGTGAGCACCCGCACCGCCGCCTCCTCGTCCAGCGAGCGGTACGTCATCTCGAGCACGAGCGCCTCGCGGAGCGGGCCGGGCCGGCGCATGTAGTCGGGGGTGACGGCCCCGGGCTGGTAGCCCAGCGGGCGGCCGAGCAGCGTGCCCTGCGCCACCGCGCTCATCCAGTAGGCCATGTTGCACTGCTCGACGGAGAGGGCCAGGCTGCCGGCACCCTCGAGCAGCCGCGGCGCCGCTTCCCAGTCGGCTTCCGCCGGGACGACGAGGTCGGTCATGACGAGTTCGCTCCTGTTGAGAGATGGCGGTGCGGTCGGTCAGCCCGATCGGCCAGCTCGGCCGGTCACTGCGTGACGTGCAAGGCGGGGACGGCCACGTCGACATCGCCGGCGTGGTGCTTGTCGACCGGTTGCGGCGGCAGGCCCATCGAAGCCAGCACCTCGTCGTACGCCCGGTTGGGGATCGGCTCGAACGGCCGCCCGAACGGCTTGAGGAAGTTGCCGAACAGGCCGCGGTCGCCGAGCACGTGGAACGGAATGGCGAGCAGCGCCCACTCGGGACGGACCAGCCAGAGCCACAGGCCCACCACCGCGCCCTGCGTGAGGAAGCTGTGGCAGAAGTTGTAGGCGACGTAGTACGCCTTCGAGATCTGGTGGTCGGGGCTGCGCCGGAACGCGATGGCGCCCGGGATGTAGCCGACGAGGTCGATCCACGCGAACAGCGCCACGAACGGGATCCAGCGGATCTCCCTGAAGTGGATGATGATGAGCACGATCGACCCGATGAACGGCACCAGGTACTCGGCGCGGTGCAGCCGGAAGGTGTTGGGCGACTCGTACGGGTTCTTCTGGTCCACGACCCCTCCTCAACGGGTCCGGGTGATGCTCAGGTCAACCGCAGCGGCTTGCCCTCGAAGTACTCGCCCAGCTCGGTGGCGACGCTGGCGCGCGACGGTGGATGGAAGGCCAGGAGACGGACCGACGAGGCGAGGTAGGCCACGTCGAACGAGCGCATGAACGCGAGCCCCCCGAGCATCTCGGCCGCCTGGTCGACGGTGGCGTAGAGCATGTCCTGCACGGCGTAGCGGGTGACGAGCACCGACGCGACCGCCTCGTCACCGGTCAGGCCGTCCTCGATCGCGCGAGCGGTGCCCTCGACGAGCTGCACGGCCGCTTCCATCCGCGTGGCGAGCGTGGCCCGGTCGGTGACGCTGCCGCGCCCGCTGTCCAGCAGCTGCTTCACGAGCGCGGACGCGGCTCCGGTGTACGCGGAGGTGGTCAGCAGCTCGAACCACGTGAAGCCGGCCGTCTGCAGGTCGTCCAGTCGCTGCTGGTCCTCCGGGGTGCTGCGGATGACGAGCTCCTCCGGCACCTGCACGTCCTTCAGCAGCACCTGGTGGCTCTGCGCGGCCGCGAGGATCGGCGACACCCAGAACGGCTCGACGCTGATGCCCGGCGAGTCGGCAGGTATCAGCAGCAGCGCGAGACTGGACCGGCCGTCGGCATCGGGCACGGCGACGCTCGCGGTCAGCAGGTCCATCGAGTACGAGAGGCTGCACGGCTTCTTGGAGCCGTTCACCACGTAGCCGTCGTCGCTGGGCTCCGCCACGACCGACGGGATCAGGATGTTCTGGTCGGTGCGCCCCTCGGCCCAGCCGGAGGCCATGAACAGGCCGTCGCTCGCGACGCCGGACATCAGCTTCACCTGGGCCGGCGTGAGCCGGTCGGCGCTCTCCGCGAGCGCGAAGAGCATCGCGACGGTGAAGTGGTGCATCACGGTGGCCACGCCCAGCGAGGGCGACAGCGACGCGACGGCGCGCTGCACGCGCACCGCCTCGAGCGGACCGGCCGCGCCTCCCCCGTACTCCTTCGGGACCAGCAGCCCCGCGCCGTCGTGCTTGCGGTAGATCTCGACCACCGGGCTGTCCGGCGCCTCCCGCTCCTCGAGCGCGAGCTTCTCCAGCGCGCTCACCAGTCCGGGATGGAAGGCCTCGCAGGCTTCCCGCGCAATCATGAGCGAGCGCATGTGCTGGGTCCTCCTCGAAAGGATCGGCTGCTTCCGCCGGCCTCCGGCCGCCGGCAGCGGCGGGCTCCGCGACGAAGCGGGAGCGTGACCGACGCAGGACCGACCGGAGGACTGCACCTTTCCGGGACTCGTCCCGGCACGCGGCAGGACGAGACGCACCGGTGCATCGATGCCGTCCCGTCAGCCGCGCAGCGGAGAGGGCAGGATTCGAACCTGCGTGGGCCTGCCGGAGCAGGGCCCGCCCGGAAGTACCGGACCCCATTGGGCCACTTTGGGTACCTCTCCTCGGTCGCTTTCGGGACCATCATGGGCGAAAGCGCCTGACCCGACACTGACGACGAACTGACCCGACCTCCGTCAGTGCGTGATCAGCCTTGCCCGACTAGGGTTTTGCCGTGCGCGATGCGAATCGAACCAGTGATGCGGCGCCGCTCGAGCTCGCGGCGCGGCACGCCATCGACTACCTGACCGGCCTGCCGGACCGGCATGTCGGCGCGACCGCCGGCGCGAAGGAGCTGCTCGGGCTGCTCGGTGGCCCGTTGCCGGACGAGCCCACCGACGCGACGGGGACGATCGAGCTGCTGAGCCGCGCGGCCGAGCAGGGCGGCGTCGTCGCCAGCTCGGGTCCGCGCTACTTCGGCTTCGTCGTCGGCGGGACGCTACCGGCGGCCATCGCGGCCGACTGGCTGGTGAGCGCGTGGGACCAGAACAGCGGCGTCTTCGACCTCGGGCCGGCGGTCGCCGTCGCCGAGCACGTCGCGAGCGAGTGGCTGGTCGACGTGCTCGGCCTGCCGGCCGGCACCTCCGTCGGCTTCCCGACCGGGTGCACGATGGCGCACGTGACCGCCCTCGCCGCGGCCCGCCACCAGGTGCTCGCCAAGGTCGGCTGGGACGTCGAGCGCGACGGCCTGCACGGAGCGCCGGAGGTGCACGTCATCGCCGGATCGCAGCGCCACCTCACCCTCGATCTCGCCCTGCGCTACGTGGGCTTCGGGACCGAGCGCACCAAGGTGGTCCCGTCCGACGACCAGGGACGCATGCTGCCCGGCGCGCTCGCCGAGATCATCGCCGGCTGCCAGGGGCCGACGATCGTGTGCACGCAGGTCGGCGACGTCAACAGCGGCGCGATCGACCCGGTCGCGCAGATCATCGACATCGCTCACCGCCACGGCGCCTGGGTCCACGTCGACGGCGCGTTCGGACTGTGGGCGGCCGCGAGCCCGGCGCTGCGCCCGCTCGTCGCCGGCGTCGAGGCGGCCGACTCGTGGGCGTGCGACGCGCACAAGTGGCTCAACGTCCCGTACGACTGCGGCCTCGTTCTCGTCGCCGAGCCAGAGGTGCACCGCGCGGCCATGCTCAACACCAGGGCCGGTTACCTGCCCGACCCCACGCCCGGCGAGCGCGACCCCATCGAGTGGGTGCCCGAGCTGTCCCGCCGGGCCCGCAGCCTGCCGGTGTGGGCCGCGCTCCGGACCCTCGGCCGCTCCGGCCTCGCCGAGCTGATCGAGCGGTGCTGCGCCATGGCCCGCCGCTTCGCCGACCAGCTGGCCGACGTACCGGGCGCCGAGGTGCTGAACGAGGTCGTGCTGAACCAGGTGCTGGTGCGCTTCGGCGGCGACGATGCGGTCACCAAGGAGGTCATCGCCCGCCTGCAGGCCGGCGGCGCCTGCTGGTTCGGCGGCACGTCGTGGGGCGGCCGGACGGCCATGCGCATCTCGGTCTCGTCCTGGCGGACCGGGCCGGACGACGTCGACCGCACGGTCGAGGAGATCCGCGCCGCGGTGACGGCGGTGACCGGCCGCTAGGGACGATCCGGGCCCGTCCGGCGGCGATCAACGCCGCCGGCGCTGGGTAGGAACGCGCTCGTGCCGAGACGTGGCGTCCGAGTCCACCTGCCCACGAGGGCGCCGGGGAGCCCGGCGTTGGCCATCGCGCTGCGCTTCGCCGTCGCGGTCGCCCTCGTGCTCGTCAACTGGGTGCTGGTCGTCGTGGAGCGGCACAGCTACACCGACTCCCACGACGGCGTCGTCTCGGTCGTCGACGCGCTGTACTACACCACGGTCACGCTGACGACGACGGGCTACGGCGACATCACCCCGGTCACGACGGGAGCGCGGCTCGTCAACGCGCTCCTCGTCACGCCGATGCGGCTGCTGTTCGTCATCCTGCTCGTCGGCACGACCATCCACGCGCTCACCGAGCGCTCGCGGGAGCAGTTCCGCCTCGCCCGATGGAGGTCGCGCGTGAGGGACCATGTCGTCGTGATCGGCTACGGCACCAAGGGCCGCAACGCGGTGCGTGCCCTGCTGCTGAAGGGCCACCCGCGCGAGGCCGTCCTCGTCGTCGATGCCGAGGACCCCGCCGTCGCCGCGGCCACCGCGGCCGGGCTCGTGGCGGTGCAGGGCCGGGCCACCAGCCGGGAGATCCTCCAGCAGGCACTGGTGGACCGGGCACGGGCCGTCATCGTGGCGGTCGGCCGCGACGACACCGCCGTGCTGGCGACGCTGGCCGTGCGGCGGCTCGCGCCGCTGGTCACGGTCGTCGCCACGGTCCGCGAGGCCGACAACGCCGAGCTGCTCCGGCAGAGCGGCGCCACGTCGGTCATCGTCTCGTCGGAGACGGCCGGCCGGCTGCTCGGCCTGGCCACCGACAGCCCCGAGACGGTGGCGGTCATCGAGGACCTCGTCTCCTTCGGCCACGGGATCGACCTCGTGGACCGGCCGGTGCGCGAGGAGGAGCTCGGCCGCTCGCCGGCCCAGCTCGACCAGCCGGTGCTCGCGGTCATCCGGGACGGCCGCACGCTGCGCTACAACGATCCCTCGGTCGCCGGCCTCGTCGCCGGCGACCGCATCGTCTACGCCGAGGCGTGAGCCCTGGGCGAGCTGGCGCCTACTTCTCCCCCGTCACCTTCGGCAGCAGCTGCACGAGCGAGGCCAGCGCGAGCCCGACCACCATCAGGTAGACGAGGCTCATGTTGAACGCGTGCGAGTAGTGCGCCGGGGCGGGGCTCCCGAGCGCCCGGTAGAACACGATGCCGATGACGGCGACGCCGATGGCGTTGCCCACCTGGAGGATCGTGCTCAGCACGCCGGACGCGGCGCCGGCGTGCTGAGGCTTCACCCGCATCAGCACGGTCGAGGCCAGCGGAGCGAGGGCGAGTCCCTGACCGGCGCCGTCCACGATCAGCCCGGGGATCAGCCAGGCCACGCTGCCGGTCACGCCGATGTGGTGGACGGCCAGCAGCAGCAGGACGAGCCCGACGACGCGCAGCAGCCCGCCGAGCGCGATGGTCTGTCGCCCGAGCCGCTTGGCCACGTGGACGGCCGTCGTCGAGGTCGCCATGTAGCCGACGCCGATCGGGATGAAGATGAGGCCGGCCTGGAGCGCCGTGAGGCCCATGCCGTACTGCACGTAGAGCGCGAAGACGAGGTAGTACGACGCCTGCCCCATCCAGAACACGTTCTGGGCGAGGAGCCCGACGGTGAACGCGCGCTCGGAGAACAGCGACATGTCCACGAGCGGCGTCCGCCCGGCGGCGGCCCGGCGCGCCTGGTTGACCGCGAACCACGCGAAGAGCGGCACCGAGAGGGCGAGCGACACCCACACCCAGGCCGGCCAGCCCTTCTCGCGGCCCTCGATGAGCGGCAGGACGAGCGCGATGAGCGCGAGCCCGATGATGCCCATGCCGAGGAAGTCGAGCTGCGGCCGGCCGGGCGCGCTCGACTGCGGGACGAACGCCGGGGTCAGCGCGAGCGCGGCGAGCCCGATCGGGACGTTGATGAGGAAGCACAGCCGCCAGTCGAGGTTCCACAGGTCGGCGTGGATGAGCAGGCCGCCGACCAGCTGGCCGAGGACGGCCGCGAGGCCCATCGTCATGCCGTACGCGTTGAACGCCCTGGCCCGCGCCGGGCCGGTGTAGGTGGTGCCGAGGATCGCCAGCACCTGCGGCGAGAGGACCGCGGCCGACACGCCCTGAAGCACCCGCGCGGTCACCAGGAAGCCGCCGTTCGGCGCCACGCCGCACATCGCCGACGTCGCGGTGAACAGCAGCAGCCCGAGGGCGAACATCCGCCGCCGGCCGTAGAGGTCGCCCAGCCGGCCGCCGGTGATGAGGCCGACGCCGTACGCGAGGCCGAAGCCGGCGACGACCCACTCGATCTGCGCGGCCGTCGCGGCGATGTCGTCCTGGATCGACGGGATGGCGACGTTGATGATGAAGAAGTCGAGGGTGGCCATGAAGACCGGGACCAGGATGACCGCCAGCGTCCCTGGCCTGGCCGCGGGGGGCGACGGGGCGACGGCAGCGCCGGCGGCAGCCCCGCCGGGCGCACCGGTCGCGCCGGGGGGCCGGGTGGTCGTCGCGGCGGCGTCGGCGCCCTTGCTGGTCGTCATCCTCGCGTCCTCCTGAGGTCGAGAGCCGCACCTGTCGGGGAGCGGCCTGCCGGGGGGCTGGGAGCCCTGCTGAGGGACCTGGAAACCACGGGCACCCTAGTCATCAACCGGTCGTGCAGTCCATTACCTGGGAGGTAAAGCGCATACCAGGAAGGCACGGCGCAAGAGTCGCGAACCGGGCTCAACGGGCGGGCGCCCCGGCCGGGGCGGCCGGCTGGGGCGCCCCCCGCGTGGCCGGCTGCCCGTCCGCGAGCTGCTCCTTCAGCACCCGCCGCAGCACCTTGCCGGTCGGGTTGCGGGGCAGGGAGTCGACGAACGAGTAGCCGGTCGGGATCTTGAAGTCCGCGATCCGGCCGCGCAGGAACCGCATCAGGTCGCGCGGCGTCGCCCGCTCCCCCTCCCGCAGGACGACGGCGGCCCGGACGGCCTCGCCCCAGCGCGGGTGCGGCACGCCGAAGACGGCGACGTCGGCGACCGCCGGGTGCGCCCGCAGCGCCTCCTCGACCTCCACGGGGTAGATGTTCTGCGCGGCCACGATGATCGTGTCGTTGACCCGGTCCCTGAGGAACAGGTAGCCGCGCTCGTCGAGGTAGCCGGCGTCGCTCGTGAAGAGCCAGCCGTCGCGCAGCATCGCCTCGGTGGCCTCCGGCAGGCGCCAGTACTCGACGAAGTGCGCGGGGCTCCAGATGGCGATCCGGCCGATCTCGCCCTGGGGCAGCTCCTCGCCGTCGTCCCCCACGATCCGCACCTGGCACCCGGGGCAGACCCGGCCGGCTGAGGCCAGCACGGGGCTGCCGGGCACGTGCTCGGCGGCCGTGAGCGCGGTGACGAAGCTGCCGCTCTCGGCGCAGGCGTACGCCTGGGTCATGACGTGGCCGAGCCGCTCGATGCACTCCAGCATCAGCTCGCGCGAGATCGGCGAGCCGCCGTACACCACCTTGCGGAGCGAGCGGAACCGCTCGGGCGTGGCGATCGGCTCGGCCAGCATCATCTGCAGCATGGCGGGGGCCGCCCAGATGGTGGTGATGCCGAGGCGCTCGACGAGGGCCACCGCCTCCTCGGCGATCCACATCCGCATGATCACGCTGGTGGCACCGACGTTGAAGCAGTGGAAGAACCACGCGTAGCCACCGGCGTGCAGCCCCGGGAAGCCGGACAGGCTGCGGTCCTCCGGCAGCCAGTCGATCCAGTCGACGCCCGCCCGCTGCATGCTGTCGATGAACGCGAAGAACGTGCGGTGGGCCAGCACGACGCCCTTGGGCAGCCCCGTGGTCCCGCTCGTGTACATCTGCGCGACCGGGTCGTCGGTGCCGGTGCCCGGCTCGAGGTCGGTGTCGGGATGGCCGTCCTTCCACGCGAGGAAGCCGGACGCCCGGTCGTCGCCGCCGGTGTCCATCTGGACGACGTCGCGCAGCCGCGGCAGGTCGGCACGGACCCGCTCGGCGCTGCGCCGGAACTCGTGCTCGACGAGCAGCAGCTCGGCCTGCGAGTCGCGGAGGATGTGGTCGACCTCGACGGGAGTGAGCCGCCAGTTGATCGGCACGAGCACGGTGCCGCTCTTCGCGCATGCCACCGCGAGGTCGTAGTAGTGCTCGGACTCCCGTCCGAGGTAGGCGACCCGCGCACCGCGCTCGAGCCCCGCCGCCAGCAGCGCATGCGCCGTCCGGTTGCTCTCCCGGTGCAGCGTCGCGTACGTCACCTCGCGGTCCTCGCAGACGATGGCGACGTGGTCGGGGCGGTTGCGCGCGTGCAGCGCCGACCTGGCCTGGATGGTGCGCGCGTTGGGATCGGTCATGACCTCTCATCCGTTTCTCGTGCGACACCGGCGCAGGTGGGAGCCCGAGCAGGCGCCACCCTCGCGGACGATTCAAGCAACGCACGCTTGACCACCCGCTGACCGCGCGCTGACCGCCCGGTGGGCGGATTGCGCCCGATTTGCCGGTCAGCGCCCTGTCAGCCATGGCATGCGACCATTCCGAACTGTTGGTGCCGTGACGAGCCGTCCTCGGACGAAGGCCGCGGTGCGGCCGGCAGATCGGTCACGGGTGGCGGGAATCGGCTGGAGACGACCCGCGCCCGTGCTCGTTCCCGTCTGCTCCGGTTCCGCCCCGACGAGCCCGCAGATGGAGGTTGCATGAAGATCACGTTGTTCGAGCAAGCGCCGTACCGGTACCTGCCGGATGACTTCGAGCAGCACCACAGCGCCGTGAACAACACGCCGTACTCGTTCGCGACGCGCGAGGGCGTCTACTCCTCGATCCGCGACTTCATCGACGAGCTCATGCTCGGCGCCCGCAGCGGCTTCGACGGCGTCGCGCTGACCGAGCACTCGCAGACGACGTTCGACATGATGCCGAACCCGGACCTCGTCGCGAGCACCCTCGCGTACGTCACCGAGAGCGAGGGCCTCGACGTCGCCATCTTCCCGATGGGCCGGTCGCTCGGGAAGTCGCGCGAGCCGCTGAAGGTCGCCGAGGAGTACGCGCTGATCGACGTCATGAGCGGTGGCCGCCTGGTCGCCGGCGTGACGGTGGGGCTCAGCTTCGACGCCACCATCAACAACGGCATCGTGCCGATCCAGCTCCGCTCGCGGTTCGAGGAGAACCTCGAGCTGCTGCTGCGCGCATGGGAGGACCGCGAGCCCTTCGCGTGGAACGGGAAGCACAACCAGTACGCGGAGGTCAACATCTGGCCCCGCCCGCTGCAGGAGCCGCGGCCGCCGATCTACGTGACCGGCGTGGGCAACCCGCGCACGATGGCGATGAGCCTGGAGCGCGGCTTCGGCTTCAACTACTTCAGCTTCAACGGCGCCAAGCTCACGGGCAAGCGGATCTTCGACCGGTTCTGGAGCATCGCCGACGAGATGGGCGTCCCGCGGAACCCGTACCGGCTGGGCTTCCTGCAGACCATCGCCGTCGCCGAGACCGACGAGCGGGCCGAGCGCGAGTACGGCAAGCACATGGAGTACGCGTTCCGCAAGGGCAACGGCGCCGTTCCCGCCGAGCGCCGCAGCTCGCCGGGCGCCGTCGACATCCGGGGCGTGGAGGCCCTGATGAAGGACCCGGGCGACCTCGGCTTCGCGTTCCGCATGAAGACCGCGACGGTGAGCGAGCTGCTCGAGGCCGGCGCCGTCATCGCCGGCAGCCCGGCGACGGTGCGCGACCAGCTGCTCCAGTACTGCCGCGACTACGGCATCGGCAACCTGCACGCGATGCTGGGCTTCGGGTCGATGCCGCGGGAGCTGGTGATGAAGAACATCCAGCTCTTCGCCGAGGAGGTCGCCCCGCACCTTCGCGATCTCTGGACCGACACCGGGCACCAGCACCACTGGTGGCCCGAGCGGCTCGGCGGCGCGCCCGCCGCCGCGGGCACCGAGCGAAAGGCGACCGTCGCATGAGCACCACCACAGGAGCTGCCCTGCGCGAGGAGTCGGTCGAACTCTGGAACGGCCGGCTGACGATGAAGGTGAAGGTCGCCGGCTCCGGGCCGGACCTCGTCTTCCTGCACCCGACGAGCGGACCGGCCTGGGTGCCGCTGCTCTCGCACCTGGCCGAGCGGTTCACCGTCCACCTGCCCGAGCTGCCGGGGACGAGCGCGGGCGATCCGTACGCCGTCCACGTCATCGACGAGCTGCCGGACCTGGTGCTCGCGTACGAGGAGATGACGCGGCGCCTCGGGTTGACCCGGCCGGTGCTCGTCGGCCACTCCTTCGGCGGCATGCTGGCGGCCGAGCTGGCCGCGCACTTCCCGTCGCTGCCCGAGCGGCTGATCCTGATGGACTCGCTCGGCCTGTGGCGCGACGACATCCCGGTGGTCAACCTCGCGACCACCCCGCCGGAGCAGGTGCCCGCGATGCTCTTCGCCGACCCGTCAGGGCCGGTGGCGCAGGCGGTCCTCAAGCCGCCGGACGACCCGGACCAGGCGCGCGCCGCCATGGTCGCGCGGGTGTGGGCGATGGCGAGCAGCGGCAAGTACCTCTGGCCGATTCCCGACCGCGGGCTGCGCGGGCGCCTGCACCGGATCGCGGCGAGCACGCTGCTGCTGTGGGGACGGGAGGACCGCGTGGTGCCCGTCGAGCACGCCGACGAGTTCGCCGGCCTGATCCCGGACAGCAAGGTGGCCGTGGTCGAGGGCGCCGGCCACCTGCCGCACCTCGAGAAGGGTCAGCAGACCGCGACGCTGGTGGACGAGTTCCTGGGCTGATCCGGACCGGTCGGGGAGCCGGTGGGCGGGCGCTGCGGCGCCTTCGCCCACCGGCTCTCGGCCGTTCCGGGAGCGCCCGCACGAGCATCAGTCGCGCGTCAGTTGCCGGTCAGGTCGGCGTGCTTAACTCCCGTTTAGACCCAATTCACTGAGTGACGAATCGTAGCAGGCCCGGGCCCGCCCGAGCCTGCTTCGTGGATGGAGTCCCCTTGCCGCTGACACGGAGGACACCCAGGTGACGGCGCCGGAGCCCACTCCCACGGTCGAGCAGCTGCGCGACCTCCCGCGCTCGGAGCGCATGGAGGCGCTCGAGGAGATCGTGGTGACGGAGTTCAAAGCGACGCTGATGATGGCCGAGGACGAGGATCTCGACATCACCGAGAGCTTCTTCGACCTCGGCTTCACGTCGTTGCTCATCACCGACATCAAGGAGCGGCTCGAAGCGCTCCTCGGCTGCACCATCAGTGCCAACGTCCTCTTCAACAGCCCCACCGTCGAGCGACTGCTCGCCTACCTGAGCGAGGACCCGCTCGAGGAGCTGTTCGCGCCCGCGCCCTCGCCGTCCTCGGAACGGGTGGGCAGCGTCGCGGGCTGACCTCGCGAGACGCAGACTTTCCGGCGCCACGGCGCCGCATCGAACAACGAAAGGAGACACGGCGATGTCCGTCGTGCCCGCGCCGGAGCAGCCAGGCGGAGTCGACGCCGCTGCGTCCGGATCCGCCGAGCAGCAGAGCGAGGTCATCGACCAGCTGCTCCACGAGCCCATTGCGATCGTCGGTGTCGGTCTGCGCTTCCCGGGGAGCAACACCACCCTGGACGAGTTCGAGGAGTTCCTCCGCGAGGGCCGCAACGGCATCCGCCCCGTCCCGCCCGACCGGTGGGACGTCGAGCGCTTCCGCCCGACCGGCGAGCCCGACGAGCGCGGCGTGGTCGTCTCCGCCGGCTGCGGCTTCCTCGACAATATCGACGAGGCCGACGCCCCGTTCTTCAGCATGTCGCCGCTCGAGGCCCAGTACACCGACCCGCAGCAGCGGCTCCTGCTCGAGTGCGCCTGGGAGGCCCTCGAGAGCGCCAGCATCAACCCCGCGACGCTGCGGCACGGCAACGGCGGCGTCTACATCGGCGCCAGCTCCATCGACTACGCCCTGGAGATGGAGGCCATCCGCTACGAGGACCTCGACGGTCACCTCGCAGCAGGCGTCAGCTTCTTCCCGATGTCGGGCCGGTTGTCGTACGTGCTCGGCTGGCACGGGCCCAGCTTCACCACCGACACCGCATGCGCATCGGGGCTGACCGCGCTGCACCTCGCCGTGCAGGGCCTGCGTCGCGGCGAGTGCGACATCGCGCTCGCGGGCGGCGTCAACGCCATCCACCATCCGCGCATCCTCGTGATGTTCTCGCACGGCAACATGATGGCGCCGGACGGGCAGTGCAAGACCTTCGACGAGTCGGCCGACGGCTACGTGCGCGCCGAGGGCTGCGGCATGCTCGTGCTGAAGCGCCTGTCGGACGCGCAGCGCGACGACGACCACATCCTCGGCATCGTCACCGGCACCGCGATCGGGCAGGACGGCGAGAGCGCCGGCCTCACCGTGCCCAACGGCACGGCGCAGACCATGATCATGCGCCAGGCCATGGAGAACGCGAACGTGCGGCCCGAAGAGATCCAGTACGTCGAGGCCCACGGCACCGGCACCGCGCTCGGCGACCCGATCGAGATGGGCGCCATCAGCGACGTGTTCGCCAAGTCGCACACGAAGGAGCGGCCGGTCACGGTCGCCTCGCTGAAGACCAACATCGGCCACATGGAGCCGGTCGCCGGCATCGGCAGCATCATCAAGATCCTGCTGCAGATGCGCACCAGCACGATCTTCCCGCACCTCAACATGAAGAACCCGTCCGGCCGCATCCCGTGGGACACCATCCCGGTCAGCGTGCCGCTCGAGCGCCGGCCCTGGGACGCGCCGGTCAAGCGCGCGCTCGTCAACAGCTTCGGCTTCGCTGGCGGCATCGCATGCGCGGTCATCGAGCAGGCGCCGCCGCAGGCCGAGCGGCCCGCGCTGCCGGACGACGGCGCGCACGTCTTCACCCTGTCGGCGAAGACCAAGCGCTCGCTGCAGATGCTGATCGAGCGCTACCAGGAGCATCTCGCCGCTCATCCGGACGTGAGCATCGCCGACCTCTGCTACACCGCCAACGTCGGCCGCTCGCACTTCGCGCTGCGCATCGCCGTGCCGGTGAGCGACCGCGAGCAGCTCTCGACCGCGCTGGACAAGCAGCTCGCCCAGCTCGACAAGGGCGGCCGCCGGGCGGCCGACCTGCGCAAGGTGGCCTTCCTGTTCACCGGCCAGGGCTCGCAGTACGCCGGCATGGGCGCCCCGCTCTACCACCGGTATCCGCTCTTCCGCGAGCTGGTCGACGAGTGCGACCGGCTCTTCCAGCCGCTGCTCGACCGGTCGGTCAAGGCGATGCTCCTCGGCGAGCTCGACGACCAGGAGGAGATCAACCAGACCCGCTTCACCCAGCCGGCGCTGTTCACCCTCGAGTACGCGCTCGCCAAGCTCTGGATGTCGTGGGGCGTGCGGCCCAACGTGCTCATCGGGCACAGCATCGGCGAGGTGGTCGCGGCCGCGGTCGCCGGCCTCTTCACGCTCGAGGACGCCGTCACCCTCGTGGCGGCGCGGGCCCGGCTCATGCAGTCGGTCACCGCACCAGGCGGGATGCTGGCGGTGAACGCGTCGGCCGACGAGGTCGCCCCGCTCATCAAGGGCTACGACGACACGGCGATCGCCGGCATCAACTCCCCGAAGCAGTGCGTGGTCTCCGGTGGCAAGGACTCGCTGGCCGCGATCACCGAGGCGCTCAAGGAGCGCGGCTTCGAGCCGAAGCCGCTCGTGGTGTCGCACGCCTTCCACTCGCCGCTGATGACCGAGGTCTTCGACGAGTTCCGCGAGGCCATCGCCGGCGTGCAGTACCACGAGCCGTCGCTGACCATCGTCTCCAACGTCACCGGCAAGGTGGCGAGGCCGTCCGAGATCTCCAACCCGGACTACTGGGTCCGCCACATCGGCGAGCCGGTCAACTTCGAGGCCGGCATGCGCACGGTCGACCGCCGCGGCAAGCACGCCTTCGTCGAGGTGGGGCCGTCCGCCGCCCTCACCGGGCTGGCCAAGCAGTGCGTCGAGGCTGACGAGCACCGCTGGGTGAGCAGCCTGCACAAGAAGGACACCGACGGCATGGTGCTGCTCGACGCCGTCGCGCAGCTCTACGTCGCCGGCATCCCGCTGTCGTGGACCGGGTTCCACGCCGGTCGCGAGCGCCGCAAGGTCGACCTGCCGCTGTACGCGTTCGACCGCAAGCGCTACTGGATGCCGGTCAAGGGCAAGCGGCACGGCCTCGGCCAGGCCGTCGTGCAGGGCGACGTCCACCACCCGCTGCTGGGGCGGGAGGTCACCACCGACGAGCAGCGGGCGGCCGGCGTGCGCGAGTTCAGCGCGCAGATCAGCGCCACCAACCCGGCCTACCTCGCCGACCACGTGGTCATGGGCCGCGTGGTCTTCCCGGGCACCGGATACCTGGAGGCCATCATGGCTCTCCAGGACGCCGTTCACGGCGACACGCGGCGGCCGGTCGAGGCGGTGACGATCCGCGAGCCGCTCTTCCTCGCCGAGGAGGAGGCCACCGACCTGCGCACCAGGCTGCGCACCGGTGACGGCGGCCGCCCCACGGTCGAGCTGGTGAGCCGGATCGAGGGCCCGACCGGCGTCATCGAGCGCACGCACCTCACGGCCGAGCTTGGCGACCCGGCCGGCGGCGAGCTGCGGCCCGAGGGCAAGGCGCTGCTCGAGATGGCCGCGTCGGCCGGCGACCCCGACGGCTCGGTCAGCGAGGACGACGTCTACGCCGCCTACTCGCAGGCCGGTCTCCAGTACGGGCCGGAGTTCCACCGCATGGGCTCGGTCCAGCGCTGGGGCGAGCGCCTCGCCGTCGGCGAGCTGCGCAGCGTGCCGGCCGGTGCGCTCGAGCAGGTCCCGCCGTTCATCGTCGACGCCGCCGGGCACGCGTTCGCGGCCATCGGCGAGGACGGCGACAGCTACCTGCCGGTCGGCTACAAGTCCTACCGCGTCTTCAAGAAGCCGAAGGCCGACCGGCTCCGCGTCCTGCTGACCTTCCAGCGGGTCCAGGAGCCGGGCATCGACCTCTCGGTCGACTACGTGGTGCTCGAGGGCGACCGGCCGGTGCTCGAGATGATCGGCCTCGGCTGCAAGCGGGTCGCCGACGACTCCGGCCGCCGCAGCCTGGTGCACGAGCTGCGCTGGGTGAAGCGGGCCCTCGTCGGCCAGGTCTCCGACGACGCGCACCGGATCCTCGCCCTGCACCACAGCGAGGCCCAGGGCGCGAGGCTCGTCGAGCAGGCTGCGGTGACGCCGCACGAGGTGCGGCTCGCGGGCAGCGTCGACGAGGCGGCGGCCATGCTGCGCGACGAGGCGATCACCGACGTCGTGTGGTTCTGGCAGCCGGGCGAGGGCCAGGTGACCGCCGAGAGCCTGCACGCCGAGTCGGAGCGCAACTACCGCGAACTGCTCGAGCTGCTGCCGGTGCTCGACCGCGAGCAGTTCGGCCGCAACCAGCGGCTGTGGCTCGTCACCGAGCGCACCCAGCTGCTGCCGAGGGAGCAGGCTCCGGAGCGGCCGCCGACGGGTGCGAGCCTCTGGGGCTTCGGGCACGTGCTGCTGAACGAGCACCCGTCGTACCGGGCCACGATGGTCGACCTCTCCGGCGACGACGGCGACTACCGCCGGCTGCTGGACGAGTGCCAGGCGAGCAGCTCCGGTGACTTCCAGGTCGCCTACCGCGACGGGTTGCGGCACGTCCGCCGGCTGCTCCCGATCAACCCGAGGGCCAAGAAGGACAGGGGCAACTTCGGGCTCGCCATCAAGGAGTTCGGTCAGTTCTCCGGCCTCCGCGTGGTCCCGATGGACGACGTCGCGCCGCAGGGCGACGAGATCCAGGTGCAGGTCGACGCGGCCGGCCTCAACTTCAAGGACGTGCTGAACGCGCTGGGCATGCTGAAGGACTTCGGCGACCAGCCGCTCGGCTTCGAGGCGGCGGGCACCGTGGTCGCCGTCGGCCCCGACGCGACGCACCAGGTCGGCGACGAGGTCATCGTCAACTACCTGGGCTGCATGAAGCGGCGGGTCAACGTGCCGTCGGCGGTCGCGGTCGAGAAGCCAGCCAACGTCAGCGTCACCGAGGCTGCCGGGCTCATGGCGGTCTACGTCACCGCGTACTACGCGCTGCACACCCTCGCCGGCATGAAGGCCGGGGACAAGGTGCTGATCCACGCCGCTGCCGGCGGCGTCGGCCAGGCGGCGGTGCAGCTCGCGAAGGCGGCCGGCGCGGAGGTGTACGCGACGGCGAGCCCGCACAAGTGGCCGCTGCTGCGCGCGCAGGGCGTCGAGCACGTGATGAGCTCGCGAACCCTCGAGTTCGCCGACCAGATCCAGGAGATGACCGGCGGCCGCGGGGTCGACATCGTCCTCAACAGCCTGAACAAGGACTACATCCCGGCCGGCATGCAGTCGCTGGCCGAGAACGGCCGGTTCATCGAGATGGGCAAGGTCGGTGCGTGGACGCCGGAGCAGGTGCGCGAGGTGCGCCCCGACGTCACGTACCACAACTTCGACCTGTCCGAGCTGCCGTGGGACGACGCGGTCCGCGTCACCAGCCAGATCATGCGGATCATCGCGGACCAGGTGGCCGACGGCACGCTCCCGCCGGTCAGGACCACGGTGTACTCGCTGGACGAGATCGAGGAGGCGTTCGGCATCCTGAGCCGCGGCGCCAACATCGGCAAGCTGGTGCTGGACTTCGCCGACGAGCGCAAGCCCGCGCCGCCGGTGACGATCAGCCCAGACCGCACGTACCTGGTGACCGGTGGCCTCGGTGCCCTCGGCCTCGTCACGGCCGAGAAGCTGGCCGACCTCGGCGCCAAGCACATCGCGCTCGTGAGCCGCGGCACGACGCCGGCCCCGGACGCCGCGCACATCGCGGAGCGGCTGCGGCAGAAGGCCGAGGTCACCCACTACCAGGGCGACATCGCGAGCAAGGCCGACGTCGACCGCATCATGGCGGCCATCAAGGAGAGCCCGTACCCGCTCGGCGGCATCATCCACTCCGCCGGTCTCATCGCCGACGCGCCGATCTCGGCGCACACGTGGGAGACGATGGAGAGCGTCTTCGCGCCGAAGGTGCTCGGCACCTGGCTGCTGCACGAGGCGGCCGCGTCGGCGCCGGAGCTCGAGCTCTTCGTCGGGTACTCGTCGGCCGCCCCCGTGGTCGGCACGCTGGCGCAGGCGAACTACGCGGCGGCCAACGCCTTCATGGACAACCTGCTCCTCTGGCGGGCCGCCCAGGGCAGGCCGGGTCTCTCGATCAACTGGGGCCCGTGGGGCGAGGTCGGCATGTCGGCCCGGCTCAGCGAGCCGCTGCTCAAGCGGTGGGCTGACGAGGGCATCACGCTGACCACGCCTGCGGTGGGCATGCGGGCGCTGACCTCCCTGCTCGGCAAGCCGTATCCGCAGGCCGTGGTGGGCGCGTGCGAGTGGGACCGGTTCGTCGCCAACAAGCCGGTGGTCAATGCGCTCTACCAGAAGCTGGTCTCCAGCGGCAGCGCCGACGCGGCCAGCACGATCGACCTCGGGGCGCTCATCGCGGCACCGCGGCGGGAGCGCAAGGCTGCGATCGACGAGTTCGTCCGCGGCAAGGTCGCCGACGTCCTGCACTTCGACGACCCGGAGGCGGTCGACAGCACCACCGAGTTCATCCGGCTGGGCCTCGACTCGCTCGTCGCGGTCGAGCTCAAGAACGCGCTCGAGGCCGCGTTCCGGGTGCCGCTGCCCGCATCGGTGGCGCTCGACTACCCCTCGGCCGAGGCGCTCAGCGAGTTCCTCGACCAGCAGCTCGTGCCCGAGCCGGCGTCCTGAGCATGGTGAGCATCGCCGGTGCCCGTCGGGGGTCACGTCCGCCGGACGTGGCCCCTGACGGGCGGGCCGGGCCCGTCCATCGCCCAGCCGTCCACCAGTCGTCCCCGAGTCGCGCCTAGTCGCCGAGCCGCCAACGAGGAGGAGGCTCCATGACCGTCCATGACCCAGCGGAAGCCGAGCGCTGGTTCGTCCCCGTCGACTCCAACCCGGACGCCGAAGCGCGGCTCTTCCTCTTCCCCTACGCCGGGGGCAACGCCGGGATGTACCGCGAGTGGATGGACCTGTTCCCGGCCAGCATCTCGGTCCAGGGCGTGCAGCTCCCCGGCCGGCTGAACCGCAGGGAGGAGGGCCGGTTCACCGAGATGGAGCCGCTCATGGAGGTGATGGTCGAGGCCTTCGTCGCCGAGCTGGACGACCGCCCGTACGCGTTCTTCGGGCACTCGATGGGCGGGCTCGTCGCCTACCGCCTCGCGGTCGCCCTCGAGCGCGAGCTCGGCACGCCGCCCGCGCTCATCGGCGCGGCCGGCTGGTCGCCGGAGGGCTTCTACATGCCGACGGAGGAGCAGATCGCGCTCCCCCAGGACGAGCTGGTCAGCTGGATCGTCAGCCTCGGCTCGCTCCCGCCGGCGATCTACGAGGACCCCGAGATGCTGCGGATCACGATCCCGCCGACGCGCGACGACCTGCTGATCTGCGCCCGGTACGTGGAGGACGGCGCGAAGGTCGACACCGCCGTCGTCACCTACACCGGCAAGGACGACCCGCTCATGACCCGCGAGTCGGCCGCCACGTGGGCCGACCACTGCACGACCTACCTGGGCAACTGCGAGTTCCCCGGGGGCCACTTCTTCATCTACGACGCGACGCTCGCCATCGCGACCGATTTCACTAGGCACCTGCTCCGGTGCCTGGAACCGGACGAGTCCCGCCTGGCCTGACGACCAGGGCCGGCAGCTTCTTTCGGGGAAGAGCAGTTCTTCAGGGGAAGAGAGGTACGAGAGCAGTGGGCATGAACAGTCACTACAACCAGATCGTCGACCGCTGGGTCGCGAGCTGGAACGAGAAGGACCCCACCATTCGGCGCAAGCTCATCGACGAGCTGTGGGCGGAGGACGGCGCGTACTACAACCGGCTGTTCATCTGCCAGGGCCGCGACATGGTTGAGGCCGCCATCGCGACCGCGCACGACGAGTACGTCTCGAAGGGCTTCACGTTCAAGTCCTCGAACGACGCCTACGGGCACCACAACGGCTTCAAGTTCAGCTGGGTGCTGGCGACGGGCACGACCGGCGAGGTCGACACTTTCGGCGAGGAGTTCATCATCCTCAATGACGACGGCCAGATCTCCATCGATTACCAGTTCGGCCTTCGGCTGCCGCAGATCTGACGCGCTCGGCCGTCGATCACCAGGGGGGATTCTCACAGTGGCTGCGAACGACAACTACAACCAGCTGGTGGACCGCTACATCGCATGCTGGAACGAGCGGGACCCCGAGATCAGGAGCAAGCTGGTCGAGGAGGTCTGGGCCGACGACTGCACCTACTACAACCGGCTGTTCGTCGCGCAGGGTCGCGAGCTGATGGACTTCGTCATCGGGCGCGCGCACGAGGAGTACTACGCCAAGGGCTTCTCGTTCCGGTCGCAGAGCAACGCGTACGGCCACCACGGCGGCATGCAGTTCAACTGGGTCATGATCAGCACCGCCACCGGCGAGGTCGACACGTGGGGGTACGACTTCGTCATGCTGAACGACGAGGGCAAGATCCGGCTCGACTACCAGTTCAACTTCAAGCGCCCGTCCGTCTGACCGGCGCACCGGGGGACGGCAGCGGGCAGCAGCGGGCAGCAGGGGCGGGGCCGCCGGTGCGAGCCGGCGGCACCTGGCCCGTGGGCATGACCCGATGCTCGACCAGCAGTTGACTCGGTGCTTGACTGCCCGGCCGGGCAAATGGTCAGGTAGGCCCATGGCAACGATCGTCCGGCAACCGGTGGGCGAGAGCTTGCGGCTCTGGCGCGAGCGGCGCGGGCAGAGCCAGCTGGCGCTCGCGACCGAGGTGGGCATCTCGGCCCGCCATCTCAGCTTCGTGGAGACGGGGCGGTCGACGCCGGGGCGCGAGGTGCTGCTGCGGCTGGCCGACGCGCTGCGGATGCCGGCGCGCGACTGCAACGAGCTGCTGGTGGCCGCCGGCTACGCGCCGATCGAGTCGCGCATCTCGCCGGACTCGCCCGAGATGGCGTCGGTGCGGGCGGCGATCCGCCAGGTGCTCGTCGGGCACGAGCCGTTCCCGGCGCTCGCCGTCGACCGGTACTGGAACCTCGTCGAGCTCAACGCCGGCGTCGAGCTGTTCACCGACGGCGCGGCGCCGTTCCTGCTCGAGCCGCCGATGAACGTCCTGCGCCTGGCCCTGCACCCGCAGGGCATGGCGCCGCGGATCGTCAACCTCACGGAGTGGGGCTCGGACGTGATGCGCCGCCTGCGCCGGCGGATCACGATGGTCGCCGACCCCTACCTCGTCGACCTGTACGAGGAGCTGTCGTCCTACCCGGGCGGCGCGGTGACTCACGACGAGGAGCCGAGCGGGCCCGACCTGTTCGTTCCGCTGCAGCTGCGCGACGGCGATCGCGTGCTCACCCTGCTCTCGATCGTGACGGTGTTCGGCACGCCGCGCGACGTGACGGTCTCCGAGCTGGCGCTGAAGACGTTCCTGCCGGGCGACGCGGCAACGACGACCGCTCTGCTGGCCCGGCGTCCGGTGCCGGCCGGCGGCTCGAGCTGACCCGCCGGCCGCCCGGCGTCACGGGGTGGCCGCGAGCCGGTGCACCTCGCTGCCGAGCAGCATCGCGTCGTGGTTGAGGATCGCCTTCTCGCACTTGCGCAGCACGGGCGACGGCTCGATGCCGAAGTCGTCGGCCAGCCGGTGCCGCAGCTGCCGGTAGACGGAGAGGGCGTCGATCTGCCGGCCCGACCGGTACAGCGAGATCATCAGCAGGCTGCAGAACTGCTCCTGCAGCGGGTTCTGCCGCACCAGCTCGGTCAGCTCGGGGATGATCCGCGCGTAGCCGCCGGTGCGCAGCTCCAGCTCGTACAGCAGCTCCAGGGCGGCGATCCGCGACTCCTGGTACTTGGCGGCGGCCGTCTGGCAGAGCGGCCCTCCGGTCAGGCCGCCGAAGACCGGCCCCCGCCACAGCGAGAGCGCCTCGCGGAGGTCGGCGACGTCGCGGTGCGGGTCGGACCCGGCGCGGACCCTGATCGTGTCGACCGTGTGGAGGAACAGCGCCGCGTCCAGCTCCTCGCAGGCCACCGTGAACCGGTAGCCGGAGACGCTGGTCACCAGCCGCGGCTCGGCGCGCTCCGGCTCGAGCCGGGCGAGCACCCGGCGCAGGCGGCTGATCTGCGCCTGGAGCGCATTCTCCATCTTCGGCGGCGGCGTGGTGCCCCACAGCTCCTCGGCCAGCGCGTCGACGGTGACGAGCTTGTTGGCGGCGGCGAGGAACGTGGCGAGCAACGTCTGCTTCATGGTGCCGCGCAAGCGAACCGTCTCGCCCGGAGTACGGATCTCCATGGTGCCCAGCACGAGAAGGTTCATCTGCGCCCACCCCGAAATGCGTTGGCCCTGCTGCCGCCGTTGATTGATCCCGCTGTCCATCTTCGATAGGAGGGACGCAGCGCGCAATACGTGTGCACCTGCGGACATGCTGGGGCAACGGACCTTTTGTCCGAACAAGCGGTGCGCTAGAGGCAGCGACAACCGCAAAATGATCGGCTCGCCGTCCGACATTCGTGGGATATGCGCTCTCGCCGGGCGGCCCGCGATGCAGGGCACGCATCGCTCGCGGGCCGGGGACGGCGCCGCCCGGCTCCGCGAGGTGCGGTAGGAGGCCCCCCGATGCGCTAGGCCGGCGCGCCCGCGAGCGCCCGCCTGGCGGTCGCGACGTACAGCTCCATCTCGGCGCGCCACTCCTCGCCGGGCGGCAGGGAGTGGCCGCCGTCGATCCAGCGCACCGTCACGTCCTTGCCGAGCGACTCCAGCAGCCGCAGGTACCTGCGCATGGGCTCCGGCGGCACGCGGGTGTCGTTCACCGCCTGGACGATGACGAGCGGCGCGCTGACGTCGGCCGCGTACGTGACCGGCGAGCGCTCGCGGTAGAGGTCGGGCAGCTCGTCCGGCGTGCCGCCGAACCAGCCGCGGATGGCGCCCTGGAGCGCCGCCGACGCCTCGTGGTACTCGTGCGCCCAGTCGGGCCCGGCCACGCAGGCGAAGCCGCCCGCCCAGAGGTCCGGCCGGCGGCCGAGCGCGTACAGCGTGAGGTAGCCGCCGTACGACGCACCGGCGATGAAGACGGCGTCCGGGCTGGCGATGCCCTGCTCGACCAGCCAGCCGTGCGCCGCCACGATGTCTTCGAGCTCGAGGTGCCCGATGTCGCCCCAGATCTGCTCGGCGAAGGCCCGGCCGCGGCCCACCGAGCCGCGGAAGTTGACGTCGAGGAAGGCGAACCCCTCGTCGGCCCAGGCCTGCGCCTCCGGGTTGAAGGAGTCGGCGACGTACCAGTGCGGGCCGCCGTGCACGCTGATGATCGTCGGGCGCGGACCCTCGGTGCCCGGCGCGATCAGCCACGCCTGGATCGTCGTGCCGTCGGAGGACGGGAAGGTGACCGACGTCGCCGGGTGACCCGCGGGCACGGCGGCGCTCGACAGCACGCGCTCGGCCGGCCGCTGGGGGCTCCACCGCCACACCGCCATCGGGGTGCCGGCCGACTCGCGGGTCACCAGCACGGTCCCCTCCGGTCCGAACGACGGGTGGTGCACCGGAGACCAGAGGGCACCGCGCGGCACGTCGACCGGCGTGGTCGTCCCCGTCTCGAGGTCGTGGACGGCCAGCTCCTGCTCGGCGTAGCGCTGGACGCCGAGGAGGATCAGCCGGCCGTCGTCGGACCAGTCGAGCGGGACGACCTCGACCGGGGCTCCCGGGCCGGCGCCCGGATCCGCGGCCGGCACGTCGAGGGCGCGCAGCTCGCCGGTGAGCGGGTTCCAGATCTCCGGCCGGATGAAGCCGGCGGCGCCGCGCCCCGCGGCCACGAGGACACGCGGGTCGCCGGGGATCGGCGAGAAGCAGGTCGCGGTGATGCTGCCGCCGTCGGGGTCGGTCAGCCGACCGACCAGCTCGCCGGTCCGCGCGTCGAAGACGCTGACGCCCCAGCGGCGCACGCCGGGATTGTGGTCGGTGGTGTTGACCGACGCCTGCCGGCCGTCCGCGGAGAGCCGCGCCTCCCAGGCCTCGGCGTCGTTCCGGTAGAGCACCCGTGCCGGGCCGCTGCCGTCGGCCGGCGCCACGACCAGCCGGAACCCGCCGGCGTCGATGGGGGTGAACGCGACGAGCCGGCCGTCCTTGCTGCTGTCGCCGCCGCGGAGAGCGTACGGCTCCCAGCCCGGCGTCAGGTCGACCGCGGGGCCCTCGCCGTCCAGCGGCGCCAGCTCGACGTGGCCGAGCTCGTTGCCGCCCTCGTCGGCGAGCCGGTACAGCGCCCGGCCGTCGGCCGACAGCCAGCCAGCATGCTGGAGATCCTCGACGGGGATGTCGGTGTGGCGCCATCCGCCCTCGCCCACCTGCCACAGCCCGAGGCTGACGGCCTGCGCGCTCAGCACGGCCACGACGCCCCGTCCGCGGTCGGCCTTCGCGACGCGCAGGTCGATCAGGCGGTCGGCGGTGAAGCGGCTCCCCCACGCATCGCCACGTTCGTCGTTCATGCATCCCTCCGAGACGATGTGGCCCGGTCGGTCCGCAGAAATCAACGACGGGCAAATCCGATGGCACGCACGCTAGCTCGTCCGACGGCCGCCGTCTCGGGAGGTTGCCGCGGACAGCGGCCTGCTCTGGTTGCGAAGCGCAGCAGCCGGTTCAGCTCGGTGGCCCTTCAGCCCGTCATGGCCCGGCTGGCTGGTCAGCCCGTGCGGTCAGGTCCTACGGTCAGGCGGGGACGGCCGGCAGCGCGGCGATCGCGCCGGCGAACCGGTCGGGCGTCAGGTCGAGGTCGGTGATGCGGCCGCGCAGGAAGGCGTCGTACGCCGCGAGGTCGAAGTGCCCGTGCCCGCAGAGCGCGGTGAGGATGACCGTCGGCTCGCCGGTGTCCTTCGCGCGCAGCGCTTCCTCGATGCAGGCCGCGACCGCGTGCGTCGGCTCGGGTGCCGGGATGATGCCCTCGGCCCTGGCGAACTGCACGCCGGCCGCGAAGCACTCCGACTGCGGCTTGGCGACCGCCTCGATGAGCCCGAGCTCGTAGATGTGCGACAGCAGCGGGCTCATGCCGTGGTAGCGCAGGCCACCGGCGTGGATGGGGTCGGGGACGAAGTCGTGGCCGAGGGTGTGCATCTTCAGCAGCGGCGTGAACCCCGCGGTGTCGCCGTAGTCGTACGCGTACGTGCCGCGGGTGAGCGACGGGCAGGCCGCCGGCTCGACGGCGCGGATCACCGGGCTCATCCGGCCGGCGAGCTTCTCGCGCAGGAACGGGAACGCGAGGCCGCCGAAGTTCGACCCGCCGCCGGTGCAGCCGACGATGAGGTCGGGCTGCTCGCCGGCCTTCGCGAGCTGGAGCAGCGCCTCCTCGCCGATGACGGTCTGGTGCAGCAGCACGTGGTTCAGCACGCTGCCGAGCGCGTAGTGCGACTCCGGGTCGCCGGCCGCGACCTCGACGGCCTCGCTGATCGCGATGCCGAGCGACCCCGGTGAGTCCGGATCGTCGCCGAGGATCTTCCGACCGGAGCTCGTGAGGTCCGACGGGCTGGGATGCACCGTCGCGCCCCACGTCTCCATCATCAAGCGGCGGTAGGGCTTCTGGTCGTAGCTCGCCCGGACCTGCCACACCTCGCACTCCAGGCCGAACATCGAGCACGCGAATGCGAGCGCGCTGCCCCACTGGCCGGCGCCGGTCTCGGTCGTCAGCCGCCGTGCGCCGGCCTTGGCGTTGTAGTACGCCTGCGGCACCGCGGTGTTGGGCTTGTGCGAGCCGGCCGGCGAGACGCCCTCGTACTTGTAGTAGATGCGCGCCGGCGTGCCGAGCGCCCGCTCGAGCCGCCGGGCGCGGTAGAGCGGCGACGGGCGCCACTGCCGGTAGGCGGCGAGCACCTCGCCCGGGATGTCGATGTGCCGCTCCTGCGACACCTCCTGGAGGATCAGGTCCATCGGGAACAGGGGTGCGAGATCGTCCGGCCCGACCGGCTGCATGGTGCCGGGGTGCAGCACCGGAGGCGGTGGCGCCGGCAGGTCGGGCACGATGTTGTACCACTGCCCCGGCAGCTCCGACTCGTCGAGAACGATCTTGACGCGCTCGTCGTCGTACGCCATCGCGCTCACCTCACTGCGGATCGCCTCGACCCGCACGCTAGGCCGACGCACCGGCGACGTCGAGGGTCTTGCGAAGCTGCCCCCGCCGCCGGCCAGCAGATGCATCCCCTTGCGTATCTCGGTCGCCGCTCGCTCCGGCTCGCTCGGCGGTCCCGTCCACCGGCGCTCGCCGGTCTCGGTCGTCATGAGCGCCCTGAATGGTGTCGCGGACGCTTGTAGCCTGTAGCCATGTCCACCGGTCCGGGCTTCCCGGTCGCCGCCCACCGGGCAGGTGACCCCGAGGTCTTCGTCGCCGACGCCGACGTTCTGCTCGGCGACGCAGCCGATGCGCTCGTGACCGGGCGACGCTCGGAGCTGCTCCGCGCCCTCGACGCGGGCACCGCCATCGCGCTCATGTCCGAGCAGGCCTTCCTGGAGATAGGCCGGATGTCAGCCAAGGCTGCCCGCGGCCGAGGCGTCGACCACGATGCCCTGCGCGTCCTCCTCACCGAGGACTACCTCAGCCGCATCCCGGTGGCGAGCACCGCAGTCCCGGGCGATGACTGCTGGATGCCCGATGCCAGTGACGTGACCGATCCCGACGATGTCGCCCATGTGCAGCTGGCCCGCCTCGTCTCTGCCCGCGCCATCTATTCGCATGACCGAGACCTGCGCCGGCCCGGCTTTGCCCCAGCCACCCGCCTCGACTACGACCAGCGCATCGTGCACTTGTCGGTGCTGTCCACTCGCCACGAGACCGAACGCGGCGTGGACCTGGTGATCCGCTACGCCACTGCCGGTACCGCCGGGGCAGTGTCGTGGACATCCGTTCGCCTCGATGTCAAGCCAGCGATCGTGTGGTCCGCTGTCGTCCTTGCTCTCGCCGCCACCGGCTACCTGGTGCTGGCACCGCCCGAACGACGCCGACGCGTATCGGCTCGTCTCGAAGCTGAGATCGAGCGCCTGGGCGCGCTCCTCGAACTGAGCGAGATCGCACGCCGCCAACTGGGCGCAGGACGACTCATCACGGCCGCGTACTCCACCCGCCTCGAGGTCCGCACCGCTTCCTACCTGGTCCGCCACCCCGATGCGACCATGCGCGAGATCGCCAGGGCATTGGCTCTCACGTCCTCCGAGCGCCGCCAGCTGTCGGTCATGCTGCGGGCTCACCCGTCCTTCCAGCTCGTCAGCAGCCATGGATGGGCCATGGGCCGCATCCGACCGCGCCTGCTCGCCGAGCCGTCCTCGTCGTGGGTGCCTCGCACGCCAGCCATGTAGGCCGCCCGAGCGACCCGGCCGATCAGCTCGGCAGCTCCCCACCGGACTGCTCCGCCGCCAGGTAGGCGGCGTACCAGCTCGGCCAGTCGTCGTCGCGCTGCCCGGTGCGCTGCTCGTGCTCGCCGTGGGCCGCCTCTGCACGACGAAGAGCCGCCGCCAGGTCCGCCGTGGAGCGGAACGCCGTCACATCCTCGTCCACCCGGTCCGGCAACCGTGTCGTGATCTCCTGCAGCAACCAACCGTTGCCGTCAGGTCGGTGAACGTGACGAAGGAGCTGTAGCTGGCACCACCGGGCGCGCGCCCGCTGACGCGGTCGCTCGTGCCTGCCGGCGGGAACTGGGCGCCCGGCGAGCCCGCGTGGAAGACCTCACTGGCGTCAGCACCTCGGGCGACCAGCTCGTCGCGGGCCGCGACGATGTCGGACACGATGAGGTAGAGACCCTGCGCGGACCCCGGCGCAGCGGAGGTGATGCTCGTACCGAACTGCACGGAGCATCCGGAGCCCGGCGGCGTGAACTGGACCACGCGGAACCCGTTGTCGAACGCGAAGTCCGCATCGAGGCGCCATCCGAGGCTCGCGTAGAACGCCTTGGCGCGATCGACGTCCGTGACAGGGATGACGACCACTTCCAGCTTCAGGCCGACCACCGGCCGCGCCGAGGCCTCCGGTGCGCGCTGGCCGCTCACGTGGACAGTGCTTGTGTCGCTGCTCATGCCGCTCTCCGTTCGCTGGTTGGCGTCTCGCACGGCGCTAGTGGAGGACCAGTCACGTCGAGGCTCGAGCGGCCGCCCGCGCGGCCGCGATCTCGTCCGGCGACCGCCCGTCCCATCCGTGGAACGAGGCGTAGTCCCCGGCCTCCCAGGCCTCCCGAAGCCCCGGCTTGGCGAGGTCCCAGTCGGGACGGTCGCTCATCACCTCGCGCAGGTCGCGCCACAGGTCATAGAACGAGGGCCGGCCCCAGAACCAGTAGCCGTTGTAGATGCGGTGGATGACGAGCCCCGGCTTGAGCACGAGCGTGTGCGGGATCATCGGGTCGTTGACCGGGTCCGTGTACTCCTTGATGTCGAGGTCCTTCTGGACGATCCGGCCGGGGTCGGAGAGGAAGGGCCACTGGGCGCCGACCGACAGCCGGAGCTCCTGAAGCGCGTGATGCTCGTCGGTCGCGATCGTGACCAGCTGCGTGTAAGCCACGGCGAACTTGGCCTGGTGCCCGGCAAGCTCGAGGTGCTGCTGATGCTCCTTCGGGCAGTAGTGGCCGCGCGCGAGCGTGACGACCAGTGGATCGCTGCCCTGGATCTCGCTGAGCTTGCGGACGGTGCCGGTGTGGTCGGGAAGGGCGTAGTCCGGGAGGACCGCGCCGGGAATCATGTCGGTACGCATGCGCTGAACCACCTCGGTTCGGCTAGGTGCTTTCCGCCGCTCTCGCCCCGTCGTTCCGGGCTTCGATGGCCTTGACGGTCCTCTCGAACGCCCTTCCCAGATAGCGCTTGCCGATGGACTCGATCACGATCCCGAGCAGCCGGCCCTTCAGGTTCTTGCCCTCGCGCACAACGACGGCGTCCACGACGGTCGTCCCGTCGGGCTGGGGCGTGAGGGTGTAGGCGTGTCCCGAGCGGCCGCCCCACAGGTTCGAATCGGTGGTCGTGAGAACGACGCGGCGGGGATCGGACCAGTCGTAGTGCAGGCGCTCCCAGATGCCGGCGGAGCCCTCCGTGACGTCGGCCTCGCCGGGGCCCTGGCTGTGCACCTTGAGGTACTTGTCGGTGCTGTTGCCGAAGAGCTCCGAGCGGCCGGGCCCGAAGTCGGTGAGCCCGGCGACGAACTGCTCGGGCGTCACGGTGGTCGTCTGGCTGAAGTGGAGCGTGGGCATGTGCGCTCCTCGTCGTGGGGCATCCCGACCGGGCTCGACCGGCTCGCCGGGACCACCCACCCCACGCTAGTCGCCGACGGCGGCGCCGTCACCGACCTCGATCCGGACGAGGAGCGCATCTACGACGCTCTCTACACGTTGAAGCGGAACTCCACGACGTCGCCGTCGCGCATGACGTAGTCCTTGCCCTCGATGCGCGCCTTGCCGGCCGAGCGGGCCTCGACGATGCTGCCGGCGGCAACGAGGTCGTCGTAGGAGACCACCTCCGCCTTGATGAAGCCCCGCTGGAAGTCGGTGTGGATGACGCCGGCGGCCTCCGGCGCGGTGGCGCCCTTGCGGATCGTCCAGGCCCGCGACTCCTTGGGCCCCGCCGTGAGGAACGTCTGCAGCCCGAGGCTGTGGAAGCCGACGTGGGCGAGCTGCGCGAGGCCCGGCTCGTCCTGACCGAGCTCGCGGAGCAGCTCGGCGGCCTCGTCGTCGGCGAGCTCGACCAGCTCGGCCTCGATCTTGGCGCAGAGGAAGACGCAGTCGGCCGGCGCGACGAGCGCGCGCAGCTTGGCGTGGAGATCGACGTCGCCCAGCTCGTCCTCGTCGATGTTGAAGACGTAGATGAACGGCTTGGCTGTCAGCAGCTGCAGGTCGCGCAGCTCAGCCATGTCGATCGGGGCGCCGGAGGCCACCGCCGCCGAGATCGTGGTGCTCTCGTTCAGCACGGCCGCGGCGGCCTGGACGGCGGCCAGCTTGGCGGCGAGCTCCTTCTTGAGCCGAGCCTCCTTCTCCAGGCGCGGCAGGCGGTTCTCGACGGTCTGCAGGTCGGCGAGGATCAGCTCGGTGTTGACCGTGGCGATGTCGTCGGCCGGGTCGATGCGGCCCTCGACGTGCGTGACGTCGGGGTCATGGAAGGCCCGTACCACCTGGCACACCGCGTCGGTCTCGCGGATGTTGGCGAGGAACTTGTTGCCGAGGCCCTGACCCTCGCTCGCGCCGCGCACCAGCCCGGCGATGTCGACGAAGCTCACCGTCGCCGGCACGACGCGCGCGGAGCTGTGCATCTCCCCGAGCACGGCGAGCCGCGGATCGGGGACGCCGACCACGCCGACGTTGGGCTCGATCGTCGCGAACGGGTAGTTGGCGGCGAGCACGTCGTTCTTGGTCAGCGCGTTGAACAACGTCGACTTGCCGACGTTGGGAAGCCCGACGATGCCGATGGAGAGGGACACGGGACTCGATCCTACCGTCCGCGCGCCGCCGAGCCGTCGCTCAGCGCGGCGTCAGCACGCAGAGCTCGTTGCCCTCCGGGTCGGCCAGCACCACCCACCGGACGTCGCCCTGCCCGACGTCGGCCCTCGTCGCCCCGAGGGCGAGCAGCCGCTCCACCTCCGCGGCCTGGTCGTCCTCCGGCGGGGGAGCGACGTCGAGGTGCAGGCGGTTCTTGCCGCGCTTGGGGTCGTCCACGTGGATCAGCTCCAGCCACGGCCCGTCGCGGTCGGGCGGGCGCAGCGACGCGAACCCCTCCCCCGTACGGGCGACCGGCCACCCGGTCGCCGCCGACCAGAACGGCGCCAGCCGATGGGGGTCGTCGACGTCGAGCACGACGGCGGCGACCGCGCCGCAGCGCTCGTACTCCGGCCGCGGGTCGAGCACGCACAGCTCGTTGCCCTCCGGGTCGGCGAGGACGACCCAGGGCACGTCGCGCTGCCCGACGTCGACCGGCGTGGCCCCGAGCCCGCGCAGCCGGTCGACGATCGCGGCCTGGTCGGCGGCGCTCGTGCTGGCGAGGTCGAGATGCAGCCGGTTCTTCGCCTCCTTGCGGTCGGTCACCGACACCAGTACGAGCGAGATGCCCGGCGTCGAGCCCGGTGGCTCGACCACGGTCTCCTCCTGGCTCTGCGACGCGATCTCCCAGCCGAGCGCCGCGGCCCAGAACGCAGCGAGCGCGGGCGGGTCAGCGGCGTCGATGACCACCGATTCGAGCTTCGTCGGCATGGCGGTGCCTCCTCCTCTGGTTGGCTGCTCAGTCCAGCACCGGTGCGGGGCAGGGCCGCAGCCAGGAGCCGGACGAGGTCCGGACGACCTCGAGCCTGGCCGGCACCCGGCGCTGGAGCTCGGCGACGTGGCTCACGATGCCGACCAGCCGGCCGCCGTCGCGCAGCGCATCGAGGACGTCCATCACCCGGTCGAGCGCGTGCTCGTCGAGGCTGCCGAACCCCTCGTCGACGAACAGCGTGTCGATCCGCCGGCCACCCGCCTCCTCGGCGACCACGTCGGCGAGGCCGAGGGCGAGCGCGAGCGCCGTCATGAACGTCTCGCCGCCGGACAGCGAGGACGTCGGCCTGGCGGTGCCCGTCCAGACGTCGCGCACCGCCAGCCCGAGGCCGCCGCGCCGCCGCCCGTCGACCACCTCGTCGGTGTGCTCGAGGGTGTAGCGGCCGGAGGTCATCTGCGCCAGGCGGACGCTCGCCCGCGCGGCCACCGCCTCCAGGCGGGCGGCGAGCACGAAGGCGGTCAGCGACATCCGCAGCCGGTTGCCGGTGCCGCCCGAGGCCAGCTCGGCCAGCTCGGTCAGCCGGGCCAGCTCGGTGAGCTGCGGCTCGAGCTCGCGCTCGAGCTCCGCCAGCCGGTCGACCGCCGCGGTGGCCTGCCGGCACTGCTGCTCCAGCGCCGCCCTGGCCGCGACCGCCGCAGCGGCGGCGGCCTTGGCGGCGGCCGTCTCGGCCCTGGCCGCGGCCGGATCGGCGGCCGGGTCGAGCTCGACCTGGAGGTCGTCGTCGGCCAGCCGGGCGGTCACGGCGGCGAGCTCGTCGTCGTGGCGGCGCAGGGCCGCCTCCAGCTCCGCGATCTCGGCGCCCGGCCGGACGGCGGCCCGCAGCGCAGCCAGGTCGGCGAAGCCGGCCGCCGTCGCGGCCGCCCCCAGCTCGTCCGTCAGCCCGTCGACCTCGGCCGCCAGCCCGGCGGCCTGCCGCAGCAGCGCCCCGGCCTCGGCCAGCGCGTCGGCCTCGCCGGTGAGCCGCTCGACCCGCTCGGCGACGGTCGCGTCGGCGTCGCGCGCGGCGTCGACGGCCGCGAGGAGCCCGTCGGCCGCCGCCTCCGCGCCCGCAAGCTCCTCACGCGCCCCGGTCAGCGCTGCCTCTGCCTCGCCGAGCGCGCGGCGGGCGTCGTCGCGCGCCCGGTCGGCCGCCTCGACGGCCGCCTGCAGCCGGGGCAGCGCCTGCGCCGCCTCGCCGGCCTCCCGCGCGGCTCGCCCCGCCCGGTCGCGCTCGGCGCGCAGCTCGGCGACGTCGACGTCGGCGGCCCCGTCGGCGCCCTGGCCGCCCTCGTGAGCGACGGCGTGCACGACGGCGAGCAGGGCGGCGAGCCGGTCGGCCGCCGCCTCGGCGGCCTGCCGGGTCGGTTCGATCTCGGACTCGGCCTGCTCGGCCCTGGCGAGGGCGGTCGACTCGTCATCGGCGCTGACCGCGTCCGCGGACGGGGTGGCCGGCGCCGGGTGATCGCGGGAGCCGCAGACGAGGCACGGCTCCCCGTCGGCCAGGCCGCCGGCCAGCTCGGCTGCCATCCCGGCGAGGCGGCGGCGGGCCAGCTCGAGCCACGCGGTACGGACCACGAGCGCGGTGTCGCGGGCATCGGCGTACGCGGTCCGCGCCGCCGCAGCGGCTGCCCGCGCGGCCGGCAACCGCTCAGCCGCGTCGGCGCGGCGCGCCGCCGCTCCGGCGACCGTCGCCGTCGCCTCCGCGCCGGCCGCCAGCGCCTCGGCGCCCGAGAGCCCGGCGAGCCGGTCGACGGCATCGGCCTCCGCGGCCTCGACCGCCCGCCGGCGGGTGGCGACCTCGTCACCGGCCCGCCGGACCGCGGCGGCGAGCCGGGCGATCAGCTCCGTCGCGGCCCGCAGGTCGCGCTCCGCGCCGAGCGCGGCACCGGCAGCGGCCGCCGCGTCGCGCACCGCGCGCTCCCTCGCCGCGACGGCGTCGGGATCGTCCGGCAGCTCCCGCGCCGCCGCACCGGCCCTGGCGTCGAGGCGAGCCACGGCGGCCCTCGCGCCGGCCAGCTCCGCCGCCCTCGCGTCGAGGCGCACGAGCGTCGCGGCGAGCGGCTCGGCGGCCCTGGCGAGCGCGAGCGCAGCCCGCTGCTCGCCCACCGCATCGGCACCGGCGAGCAGCAGCTGCCGCCTCCCCAGCGCCTCGCGGCGGCGCTGCTGGCGGGCGGCGAGCGCCTCGGCATCGAGCAGCCGGTCGCCAGCCTCGGCCTCGCGCTCGGCTGCCGCATCGGCCGTGCCCTCGGCGGCCTCCAGCCGGGCGGTGAGGGCCACCAGGACGCCGCGGGCCCAGTCGGCACCCGCGTCGTCCGGCGGCTGGTCGCCTGGCGGGCCAGCGGCCGCGGTCAGCGCGACGACCTGCGCCGCCATCTCGCTGCGCCGCCGCGCCGTCGACTCGGCGAGCGCGCCGCGGCGCTCCTTCAGCAGCCGCTCGACGTCGCTGAACCGCTGGGTGCCGAACAGCTGCCGGAGCAGGGCCTGCCGCTCGTCCGCCGCCGCATGCAGGAACGCGGCGAACCGGCCCTGCGGCAGCAGGACGACCTGGAAGAACTGCGCGGCGGACAAGCCGACGGCATCACGGACGCACTGGCCCACCTCGTCGAGCCGGGTGGCCAGCGGGCGCCACTCCCCGCCAGCGGTGAGCTCCTCGAGAAGGGCGCCCGGCTGGCGCACCGTGCACCCCGAGCCACGCTGCTTGGCCACCTGCTGCTTGGGGCTCCTGCGCACCCGCAGCCGCCGGCCGCCGGCGGTGAAGTCGAGCCGCACCCACGTCTCGGCATGCCCGGCGGCGTGCTCGCTGCGCAAGCCGCGCACGCCGCGCTCCCCCGGCACCTCGCCGTACAGCGCATAGCCCACGGCGTCGAGCACGGACGTCTTGCCGGCGCCCGTCTCGCCGTGCAGCAGCACCAGCCCGGCGGCACCGATCTCGTCGAAGTCGACCCGCTCCTCCTCCGCGAACGGCCCGAACGCGGACAGCTCGAGCAGGTGCGGCCGCATCAGACGCCGACCGGTTGCCGCCCGGCGCTCGCCACGATCTCGCCGAGCAGGGCCCGCTCGACCTCAGTCGGCGGGGCGTTGCGGACGTGGCTCACGAACGCCGTGACCACGGCGAGGTCGTCGGGCTGGCGGACCCGCGCGGCGTACGAGTCGCCCAGGTGGACGAGGCCGCCCTCGGGAGCCCAGCTGAGCTCGACGGCGTGCGGGAACCGCCGCTGCAGGGCCCGCATCGCGCCGGCCGGGCAGGCGGGATCGGTGAGCGTGACGGAGACGAACGCGGCCTCAGCCTCGCCGTGCGCCGATGAGGCGAGCAGGTCGTCGAGCCGCCCGCGCAGCCGCACCAACCGGCGGGGCACCGGCATCGGCACCGCCTCGACCGCGCCGAGGCCGCCGGCACCGAGCTCGACCAGCCACGCGCCCTTGACGTGACCGGCCTCGGAGAACGAGTACGGCAGCGGCGAGCCCGCGTAGCGGACCGCCCCGTCGCCCACCACCTGCCGCCCGTGCAGGTGGCCGAGCGCCACGTAGTCGAAGCCGGCGAGCGCGCCCGGCGGCACCTCGCCCGCGCCGCCGACGGAGAGCGCCCGCTCGCTGTCGCAGGCCGTGCCCCCCGCGACGAACGCGTGCGCCATCGCCACCGACCGCACGCCCCGGCGGCCGCGCAGGTCGGCGCGGCACCGGTCGAGCGCCGCCCGCAGCACAGCCGCGTGCGACCGCGGGGCCGGCGCTGCCTCGCCGTCGGCGTCGAGCAGCCAGCGGGCGGTGTCGGGGTCGAGGTAGGGCACCGGGTAGACGGCGACCTCGCCGTGCTCGTCGGCGAGCAGCACCGGCGAGCCGGCCGCCCGCACGTCGGTGCGCAGGTGGACCGCGGCCCGCTCGAGCAGCCGGACGCCGCCGCCGCCGAGGCGCCGCGCGCTGTCGTGGTTGCCGCTGATGGCGATGACGGCCGCCCCGGCGTCGGCGAGCCGCTCGAGCGCCTGGCCCCACAGCTCGACCGCCTCGACCGGCGGGAGCGCGCGGTCGTAGAGGTCGCCGGCGACGAGGACGGCGTCGACCCGCTCGCTGCGCACGACGTCGACGAGGGCGTCGACCACCGAGGCCTGGGCCGCGAGGAGGTCGACCCCGTGGAACGACCGGCCCAGGTGCCAGTCGGACGTGTGCAGCAACCGCATGGACCGACCGTACGAAGGGTCACCGACAATTCCTGCCCGACGCGCCGACACGCGTGGCGGGAGGACGGCGCCCGGGGCCGCCGTCCAGCCGGGGGCGCTAGCGTGAACGGGTGCCGACGACCGAAGGGACGCCCGTGAGCAAGGACTCGGAGCGACGAGCCCGGCTCCAGGCGGCGATGCGCAGCTCCGGGGCCGACCAGGCGGGTGGCGCGGTCGGCACCGCCAGCGAGCCGGCCGGCGCGGTGGTCGCGGGCCGGCGCTCGCCGCTGGCCCTGGTCGCCGACCGCCGCGGGCTCACGGCCGTCGGCATCGTCCTGCTCGACCTGGCCGGCGGCTTCGTCGGCCTGGCGCACGACCTCAACACCGGCAGCCACATCCTCGGCACGGTCACCGCGCTCGCGTTCGCGACCGCCGCCGTCGTCGCCGCCATGGTCGCCCACCGGGAGGATCTCGCGGCGAGCGTGATCGTGCCGCCGCTGGCGTACGCCTGCATCGTGCTCGTCGCGGCCGGCATCACGGCCGGCTCCGGCACCGGCTCGTTCGTCCACACGATCGCCGAGGAGGCGGTCGTCCACGTCCTCACCAGCGCACCGGGGCTGCTCGTCGGGGTCGCCGCCGCACTGGTCGTCGCCGTCTTCCGCTTCCTCGCGGGACGGGCGGCCGCCAACCGCAGGCGGGCGGCGGCCAGGGCCAGGCTCGACCAGTACGGCCAGCGCTGAGCCCGCGCCGGGCCGGAGCGGCCGGCGACGCGGTCAGCTGCCGACGACGCGCAGCTCTCGGCGCAGCTCGGGCGGCAGGGCGAACAGCAGGGACTCGTGCGCCGACTCGACCTCGGCGACGTCGGTGAACCCGCGCCCGGAGAGCCAGTCGAGCACCTCGCGGACGAGGATCTCCGGGACCGAGGCCCCACTGGTCAGCCCGACGGTGCGGACGCCGTCGAACCACGGCTCCTCGAGCTCGGACGCGTCGTCGACGAGGTGCGCGGCCGGCGCACCGGCCTCGAGCGCGACCTCGACGAGCCGTACCGAGTTGGACGAGTTCTGCGAGCCGACGACGATGACGAGATCGCACTGCGGCGCGATGTCCTTGACCGCGACCTGCCGGTTCTGCGTCGCGTAGCAGATGTCGTCGCTCGGCGGATCCTGCAGGCCGGGGAAGCGCTCCCGCAGCGCGCGCACGGTCGCCACGGTCTCGTCGACCGACAGCGTGGTCTGCGAGAGCCAGACCACGCGGTCCGGGTCGCGGACGGTGACGTTGGCCACGTCGTCGGGCCCGTCGACCAGGTGGATCCGCTCGGGCGCCTCGCCCGTCGTCCCGACGACCTCCTCGTGGCCCGCGTGGCCGATCAGCAGGATGTCGTAGTCGGCACCAGCGAAGCGCCGCGCCTCCGCGTGCACCTTGGTGACGAGCGGGCAGGTCGCGTCGATGGTGCGCAGCCCGCGCTGCTCGGCCGCCTGGTGGACGGCCGGCGCGACGCCGTGGGCCGAGAACACCACGCGGGCGCCGTCGGGCACCTCGTCGGTATCGTCGACGAAGACGGCCCCCTTGGCCTCGAGCGCGCGCACCACGTGGATGTTGTGGACGATCTGCTTGCGCACGTAGACCGGCGCGCCGAACGCCGCCAGCGCCTGCTCGACGGTCTCCACCGCGCGGTCGACGCCGGCGCAGTAGCCTCTCGGCTTGGCCAGCAGGACGCGACGCTGGGGGATGGCGGCCTCCGCGGCGCCGCTGGGTGTGGGCATGCGCTCATGCTACGTCGATCGCCCGCGCGGGAATGTCCGGCCGCCAACCCGGGCAGGCTGGCGATGGACCGTCCGCCCAACCGCAGGAAAGGCTCCTCCCCATGGCTGCAGACCAGGCCAGGCACGACGACCAGTCCGCGGCGGAGCCGGCCGGGGCCGGCCACCCCTCCCCGCTGGCGCTGCTCGTCGATGCGATCGCCGGCGGCACCCGGTTCGTCCGCGGCCTGCCGGCGACCGCCGTCCGGCTGCCGGTACGGGGGCTCGCCGCCGCGTTCGCCGTCAGCGAGCGGGTCCAGCACGAGGCGGCCCAGCTGCAGCGGCACGCCGAGCAGCTGCGCGACCTGATCGATGCGCTGCGTGGCGCGGGGGCTGGCGACGACGCCGAGGTGGACGAGGTCTTCGCCCGCGCGGCGGACGCCGACCGCGACGCGGTCGTCACCGACCTCGCCGAGCGGGCGGCCGAGCGCGCCGAGCGGGTAGCCGATCTCGTCGCCGCGCAGGACGGGCAGCACGGACCGAGCCCGGCCACCGGGCGCCGCGGCCCGGCGCCCGAGGCGGTCGCGGCCGGGGCGCCCGGCACCGCCAGCGACGCGGTGGAGCGGGCCGAGCGCGAGGCGGCCCGCGACCACGTCGTGCCGGGCAGCGAGCTGTCGGCGCGCCAGCTGCCACTGCCAGAGCTCGACCAGCTGTCGATCGGCGCCCTGCGCAGCCGGCTGCCGCGGCTCGACCGCGACCAGCTCGTGCAGCTGCTCTCGTACGAGCGGGCCCACGCCGACCGCCTGCAGGTCGTGACGATGCTGGAGAACCGCATCGCGAAGGTCGAGAGCGGCACCGGCCGGGCGGCCGCCCGCAAGGGCACGGCCCGCAAGGCGCCGGCCAAGGGGGCCGCGCCCCGCAAGGCCGCCGCCAGCAAGGCAACGGCCCGCAAGGGCACGACCCGCAAGTCCACCGCCGGCTCGGCCCCAGGCATGGACGAGATGGTCAGCGCTCCCGACGGCGAGGCGGCGCAGCGCGCCGCCGAGGAGCTGGGGAGCAACTCGCCGCATCCGTGACCCGCGCCGGCGGGCTGCGCGTCGCCGTACGCTCGACGCCATGCCGTTGGAGTCGAGCGCGGAGGCCCCGCTGCCCGTCCGCACCATCGCCAGGGCGATCGCCGACTGGGTCAACCGCCTCGGCCGGGTATGGATCGAGGGCCAGGTCACCGAGGTGTCCCGGCGGCCGGGCATCGGGACGGTCTTCATCAACCTGCGCGACCCGGTGGCCGACGTCTCGCTGCGGGTCACCTGCGCCAAGGCGCTGTGCGACCGCCTGGTGCCCCCGCTCGCCGAGGGCGCCCGGGTGGTGGTCAACGCCAAGCCGGAGCTGTACGTGCCGCGCGGCCAGCTCGCCCTGACCGCGTACGACATCCGGCCCGTCGGCGTCGGCGAGCTGCTCGCGCGCATCGAGCGGGTGAAGGGCGTCCTGGCCGCCGAGGGGCTGTTCACGCCCGAGCGCAAGCGGCCGCTGCCGTTCCTCCCCCGCACGGTCGGGTTGATCTGCGGCCGGGGCAGCGCTGCCGAGCGAGACGTTCTGGAGAACGCCCGGCGCCGCTGGCCCGCCGTGCGCTTCCGGGTGGAGAGCACGGCGGTGCAGGGGCCGTACGCGGTCACCGAGATCATCGACGCGCTGCGCCGGCTGGATCGCGACCGGGAGGTCGATGTCGTCGTGATCGCCCGCGGCGGCGGCAGCGTGGAGGACCTGCTGCCCTTCTCGGACGAGTCGCTGTGCCGGGCGGTCGCCGCTGCGCTCACGCCGGTGGTCAGCGCCATCGGCCACGAGCCGGACGCGCCGCTGCTCGACCACGTCGCCGACGTGCGCGCGTCGACGCCCACCGACGCGGCGAAGCGGATCGTGCCCGACGTCGCCGAGGAGGCCACCCGCATCGACGCGCTGGTCCAGCGGGCCAGGCGCTGCCTCGTGGCCCGGGTGGAGAGCGAGCAGCGCGGACTGGCCGCACTGCGGTCCCGGCCGGCGCTCGCCGACCCGCACGCGCTGCTCGACCGGCACCGGGCCGACGTGGCGGGCTGGCGCGATCGCGCGCGGCGCTGCCTGCTGGCCGCCCTCGACCATGCGGCCTCCGACCTCGAGCACACCAGGGCGCGAGTGCTGGCGCTCTCGCCGGCGGCGACCTTGGAGCGCGGGTACGCCGTGGTCCGCCGCGCGGACGGCGCCGTCGTCCGCGACCCGGCCGAGGTCCGGTCCGGCGAGCGGGTCGACATCAGGCTCGCCGCCGGTCGGCTCGCCGCGACCGTCGACGCCGCGCGCGCCACCGGCACGGCCGGCACGGCCAGCACGGCCAGCACGGCCACGTCGTAGGCTGCCGCCGTGCCCGCCTCCCCCAGCCGCCCCGAGCCGGCCCGCCCGTCGTACGAGCAGGCCCGCGAGGAGCTCATCGACGTAGTGCGCCGGCTGGAGGCCGGTGGCAGCGGGCTGGAGGAGTCCCTCGCGCTCTGGGAGCGCGGCGAGGAGCTCGCCCGGATCTGCCAGGAGTGGCTCGACGGGGCACGGGCCAGGCTGGACGCCGCCGTGGCGCCGGCCGCCGCGGCCGCCGCGGGCGAACCGGCCGAGCCGGCCGGGTAGACCGCCGCGCCGCGAGCGCTCAGCGCAGCGCGGCCGCCAGGCGCACCAGCTCGTCGAGCCCCGCGCTGCCGTGGACCACCACGGTCACGTCGCCCGACAGCCGCGCGAGGGCCAGCTCGCCCCTGGCGCCGGAGAGCTCCTGCCAGCGGCCGCCGCCGACCGGCACCGTCGACAGCGGCCTCGGGCGCGGCCCCAGCTGCGCCTGGACGAACGCGGCGGCCGGTCCGTCGCTCTCGTCGACATCGGCGTACCGGCCCTTCGGGGTCACGAGCCCGAGGTGGAAGGCGAGCGCCCGGCCCGTGACCGCGTGGCGCGCGCTCGTCGGCCGCCACGACGCCGGGAGGCCGGCCGGCGCCAGCACGTGGTACGCGGCGGCCGCGCGCGCCGCGCGCAGCTCCGGCCGGTAGTCGATGGTGCGCACGGGGTCCGAGCGCGATCGGGCGAAGATGAACCAGACCCCGGCCACGAGGACGAAGAGCAGCACGACGGCGAGCGATCGCAGCATGTCGGTGGCGACCTCGTTGCCGCGCGGCCGGTCCCTCGTCAGCAGGCCCATGCGCTCAGTCGGCCCGGCTGATCCGGACGATGAGCGCCAGCACCTCCTCGGCGAGCATGGCGGCCCGCGCCTCGTCCTCGCACACGGCCACCTCGTGCCCCGCCTCGGCCGCGACCGTCGTCAGCACGAGCACGAGGGCCTCGCCGAACGGCTCCTCCTCGGCCCGCAGCAGCTTCTCGTTGCGCCGCGTCCACTCCCGGTAGCGCTTGCGGGCCACCAGCTCGAAGCCCGGCGGGCCGCCGCCGGCGAGGAAGAGCCTGGCCACGTCGCGCTCCTGCCAGCAGCCGGCGAGGTAGGCGCGGGCGCCGGCGACGAACAGCCGGACCGGGTCGTGCTCCCCGGCGTCGCGGGCGGTGCGCACGGCCTCGACCGCGCGCTCCTCCTGGCGGGCTTGGTAGTCCTCGAACAGCGCCAGGTAGAGATCGGCCTTGCCGCCGAAGTGGTGGTAGAGGCTCCCGACGCTGGCGCCGGCCCTGGCGACCACGTCGGCGATGTTGGCCTCGGCGAACCCGGCCGCGGTGAAGACCTCGCGGGCCGCGGCGAGCAGCGCCCGCCTGGTGGTGGCGGCCCGCTCGGAGGAGCGCTCTGCCGCGCTCGGCCGGGTGGTCCGCACGGCCAGGTCGTCGGACATCCGCCCTCCTGCACCGGACGGGGCCGCGGTCGGCCCGTGTCGCCGACTGTACCCGCGCCCGGTGCGGCCGCACCGGGCGATCTACCGTCGTGCTGCGCCGTGGCCGCTCTGACCTGATGGCCGCGATGGGATACTGAGGGTCGCACCACCGCTCGATAGGCTTCGTCGCGCCTGCGCGACCGCGAGAGCGAGAGGACGTGAGCACCGATGCCCGAGAGCCGCCCCACCGACGCCGCCGTGCCGGACGAGCTCTCCGTCAAGCACGAGGCCCCCGACCGCAACCTCGCCCTCGAGCTCGTCCGGGTGACCGAGGCGGCCGCGATGGCTGCCGGTCGCTGGGTGGGCCGCGGCGACAAGAACGGCGCCGACCAGGCGGCGGTCAACGCGATGCGCGAGCTCGTCAGCACGGTGTCGATGCGCGGGGTCGTCGTCATCGGCGAGGGCGAGAAGGACGAGGCGCCGATGCTCTTCAACGGCGAGGAGGTCGGCGACGGCACCGGACCGGAGTGCGACGTCGCGGTCGATCCCATCGACGGCACCACACTGACCGCGAAGGGGATGAACAGCGCCGTCGCGGTGATGGCGGTCGCCGAGCGGCACACCATGTACGACCCGTCCGCCGTCTTCTACATGGAGAAGCTCGTCACCGGGCCGGAGGCCGCCGAGGTCGTCGACATCAGCGCACCGGTCGAGGACAACATCGTCGCGGTGGCGAAGGCGAAGGGCTGCTCCAACGAGGACGTCACCGTCGTCGTCCTCGACCGTCCCCGGCACGAGGGCCTCGTCCGCCAGGTGCGGGACGCCGGCGCGCGCATCAAGTTCATCTCCGACGGCGACGTCGCGGGCGCCATCATGGCCTGCCGCGAGGGCACCGGCATCGACATGCTGCTGGGCATCGGCGGTACGCCGGAGGGCATCATCGCCGCCTGCGCCGTGAAGTGCATGGGCGGCATCATCCAGGGCCGGCTGTGGCCGAAGGACGACGAGGAGCGTCGCCGGGCGCTCGACGCCGGCCACGACCTCGACCGGGTGCTGCTGACCGACGACCTCGTGCGCAGCGACAACGTGTTCTTCGTCGCCACCGGCATCACCGACGGCGAGCTGCTCAGGGGCGTCCGCTACCGGGCCGGCGGCGCGCGCACCGAGTCGCTCGTCATGCGCTCCAAGAGCGGGACGATCCGCCAGATCATCAGCGAGCACCGGCTCAGCAAGCTGCGGGCCTACAGCGCCATCGACTTCGAGCACGCCGGCTGAGCCCGGCCGAGACGACAGGGACCGACCGCACATGACCGACAGCCGGCACGACGGCGAGCTCGACGGCGAAAAGGACGGCGGGCACCGCGTGGAGCACGACTCGATGGGCGACGTACGGGTCCCGGCGAGCGCGAGGTGGCGCGCGCAGACGCAGCGCGCGGTCGAGAACTTCCCCGTGTCCGGGCAGCGGCTGGAGCGCGCGCACATCGAGGCCCTCGCCCGCATCAAGGCGGCAGCCGCCAAGGTCAACGCGGAGCTCGGCGTCATCGACGGCGACATGGCCGAGGCGATCCAGCAGGCCGCCGCCGAGGTCGCCGACGGGCGCTGGGACGACCACTTCCCGATCGACGTCTTCCAGACCGGCTCCGGCACGTCGAGCAACATGAACGCCAACGAGGTCGTCGCGAGCCTCGCGACCGAGCGGCTCGGCCGCCCCGTGCACCCCAACGACCACGTCAACGCATCGCAGTCGTCCAACGACGTCTTCCCGTCGTCCATCCACGTGGCGGCGACGTCGGCGGTGGTCAACGACCTCATCCCCGCTCTCGAGCATCTCGCGGCCGCCCTGGAGCGCAAGGCCAAGGAGCTCGACACCGTGGTGAAGTCGGGCCGTACGCACCTCATGGACGCGACGCCGGTGACGCTCGGGCAGGAGTTCGGCGGCTACGCCGCGCAGGTGCGGCTCGGCGTCGAGCGGCTGCGGGCGTCCCTGCCCCGGCTGGCCGAGCTGCCGCTCGGCGGGACCGCGGTCGGCACCGGCATCAACACGCCGGCCGGCTTCTCCGCCCGCGTCATCGCGGAGATGGCGTCGGCGACCGGCCTGCCGCTCACCGAGGCTCGCAACCACTTCGAGGCCCAGGGCGCGCGCGACGGCCTCGTCGAGACCAGCGGCCAGCTGCGCACGATCGCGATGTCGCTCTACAAGGTCTCCAACGACATCAGGTGGATGGGCTCCGGGCCGCGCACGGGACTCACCGAGATCTTCCTGCCCGACCTCCAGCCGGGATCGTCGATCATGCCGGGCAAGGTCAACCCGGTGATCCCCGAGGCGCTGTGCATGGTGTGCGCGCAGGTGGTCGGCAACGACGCGACGGTCGCTTTCGCCGGCGGTGCTGGCAACTTCGAGCTCAACGTGATGCTGCCGGTGATGGCCCGCAACATGCTCGAGTCGATCCGGCTGCTGGCTAACATCTCGCGACTGATGGCCGATCGCTGCATCGACGGCATCGAGGCCAACGTCGAGCGCTGCAGGGAGTACGCCGAGTCCTCGCCGTCGATCGTCACTCCCCTCAACAAGCACATCGGCTACGAGGAGGCGGCGAAGGTGGTCAAGCAGTCCCTCGCCGAGCGCAAGACGATCCGGCAGGTGGTCATCGAGCGCGGCTACGTCGAGGCCGGCAAGCTCACCGAGGAGCAGCTGAACGACGCGCTCGACGTGCTGTCGATGACGCGCGCGCCCGAGGAGTGAGCCGCGGCGGCAGATTCCACGCCAATGGAGCAATCAGCCCCAGCCGGAACGGCCGATGGGGTGAGCAGGTCCGCCTGCCGGGGCGGGCCGTCCCCGGCCGAAAGGACACCTCATGAGGACTCGCACCGCGCGCCTGCTGCGGGCCGCTGCGATCGTGCTGCCTGGTCTCGCGCTCGTGGGCGCGCTCGCCGCGTCTGCCTCGGCGCACTCGACGGCCAAGGCGAGCACGCAGGCCCAGGGCCAGGGCGACCGTGGCGTGCAGTGGGCCTGACGGGCCAGTTGCGCTCCACGTCCTGAACCACCGACGCTGACACCGACCCCTGCGGCACCCGTGCCGTCAGGGGTCGGTCGCGTGCGTGCGGGTCGCCACGATCGTGGCCATGCCGGCGGTGACGCGCACCTCCGTCGCGAGCAGCTGCGGATGCGCGAGCCAGTGCAGGCGGGTCTCGTCGGGCCGGCCGTCGTGCATCGGCGGCCACGCCGTCGCCGGCGCGAAGTCGTCGAGCACCAGCGTGCCGCCAGGTACGAGCAACCGGGCTGGATCGGCCATCGGCCCGTCGGCCGGGCGCTTGCCGCCGCCGTCGAGGACCAGCAGGTCGAACGGCCCGTACGACGCCAGCATCGTCCAGTCGCCGGTCAGCACCGTGACGTCCGGCACCGTGACGAAGAGGTCGCGGGCCGCCGCCGCGCGCTCGGCGTCGCGCTCGACGCTGACCAGCCTGGTGCCCGGTGGCACGGCGCTCGCCAGCCAGGCGAGACCCACCCCGCATCCGGTGCCGGTCTCGCCGATGCGTCCGCCGGCCCGGCCGGCCGCGAGCGCGGCCAGCAGCCGGCCCTGCTCGGGCAGGCACGACTGCCCGAACCGCGTGCGCCTGGCCAGCCGCACCGCCGCGGCCACGAGGGGCGGCAGTCCCGACAGGTCATCGCCGTACCGGTCCGTCCCGCCCTCGGTCACAGCGGCAGTCTGCCAGCGCCGTCCACGCGGGCGCGGGGTGGCGGTCTTGCGCGCGCTGCGAAAGGGTAGCGAGCAAGGGCAGAGCAGGAGCCGAGAACGGCTGGAGGGCGGACGACGTGGGCGACTTCCTCACCGACGTGCAGACCTTGCGGGCCAAGGCAAGGGAGGAGATCGAGAAGGGTCCCATCACGTCCGCGTACGGCGCCGACGTCAACCGCGTCGTCGCGGTGCTGAACGAGGCGCTCGCGACCGAGCTCGTCTGCACCTTGCGGTACAAGCAGCACTACTACGCGGCGACCGGCCTGCACGCGGAGCCGGTGGCGGCCGAGTTCGCCCAGCACGCGAGGGAGGAGCAGGAGCATGCCGACCGCATCGCGGCGCGCATCGCGCAGCTCGGCGGCGAGCCCGACTTCGACCCGGACACGCTGACCGCCCGCTCGCACGCCGAGTACCGGACCGCCCCCGCGCTGATCGACATGATCAAGGAGGACCTGGTCGCCGAGCGGATCGCGATCGCCTCCTACACCGAGATCATCGGCTGGCTCGGCGACAAGGATCCGACCACCCGGCGGCTCATGGAGTCGATCCTCGAGGTCGAGGAGGAGCACGCCGACGACCTCATCGGCTTCCTCGAGAAGATCGGTCCCGAGCCGGCCTGAGCGAGGCTGAGCCGGCCGCTCCCCGGCTCAGTAGAAGTCGTACTCCTGGGAGTGCTCCCACGCCGCGCACGGCGTGCCGTAGCGGTCGTCGATGTAGCCGAGCCCCCAGCGGATCTGCGTCGCCGCGTCGTCGTGCCAGTCCGGCCCGGCCGAGGCCATCTTGCCGGCCGGCAGCGCCTGCGGGATGCCGTACGCGCCCGAACTCGCATTGGTCTCGTGCACCTGCCAGTTGCTCTCCCGCGTCCAGAGCAGGTCGAGGCAGCGCCACTGCGTCTCGCTCCAGCCGTGGTCGGCGACCATCAGCCGGCCGAGGGTCCGCGGATCGCTCGGCAGCGGCCGCCGGGTGGCCGAGCGGGCGGCACGGGCCGGCGGGCGCGACGGGCGCGACGGATGCCGCCGCGCGTGGGTGGACCGCCGGGCCGGGCGCCGGGCGCGCGCACGGCGCAGCTCGATGGCGGTCGGCCGGGTGAGGGCAAGGCCGGCCCCGGGCCGGCGCTGGTCCTCGGGCGCGAGGCGGCCGGTCCCCCACCCGGCCGGCCGGGCTGGTACGGCTGGCGCCATGGCGGCGTCGGCGCGCGCGGTCGGCGCACCGTGCAGGCCGTGCATCGGCGGCGGGCCGACGACTCCGACGGCGAGGCTCACCGATCCGATGACGACGCCGGCGGCCGTGCTGCGCGAGGGCAGGCCGCGCGAGGGCGTGCTGGGCAACGCTCAGATCCTTCCTGTCGTACGCCGGTCTCGGCGCAGCCCACGGACAGCCGGCGACACGCCGCTCGTAGGGGGAGACGGGCGGCGCCGGCGCCTACCGACCGTGAGGGTGGTCGGGCGAACTCGCGTCCGATGCCCGCAAGAACGCGCGCCTAACGTGACGACAGTCACATTTCCTGCGCCAATCCACGCAGATCGGTGAAAGATGTGACCCGTGATACGGATGCCCGCCGTGCCCGTTTCACCGGGCGCCTCGCGCCGGCGCTCGGCGCCCCGCCCGCCGGTGACCCACCGCGACGGCGAGCGTCGTCAGCGCCCCGCGTACGTGCGGCGCGGCCCGTACCCGTGCCCCGGCGGCCCGTACCCCGGCGGCCGCGTCCCTGCGCGCAGCGGCAGGGCGAGCAGGGCGCCGAACAGGAACCCGACGACGTGGGCCAGGTAGGCCACTCCCGCACCGCTGGTGACCCCGCCACCGACGCTGTACCAGTACTGGAGGAGGAACCAGAAGCCGAGGACCACCCAGGCCGGCAGGCGAGGCCAGATGAAGATGAACCCGATCGGTATCAGCGTGCGCACGCGGGCCCGCGGATAGAGCACGAGGTACGCGCCGAGCACGCCGGCGATCGCGCCGGACGCACCGACGAGCGTGGTCGTGGAGTCGGCGTTGGCGAGCGCGAAGCCGTACGCCGCCGCGTAGCCGGCCGCGAGGTAGAAGAGCAGGTAGCGCACCCGGCCGAGGCGATCCTCGATGTTGTTGCCGAAGATGTACAGGAAGAGCATGTTGCCGAGCAGGTGCAGCCAGCCGCCGTGCAGGAACATCGAGTACAGGGCCGACAGCGCCGGCTGCTTGTGCGGGAAGTAGTCCTGCGTCACCTGCGAGCACGAGACCTGCTGGCCCGTTGACGTCTGGACGACCTCGTGGTGCCGGACCGCCTCGTTGGTCAGCAGTTCCTTGGGGATCGCGGCGTACTCGTCGAAGAACGCGACCTGCTGGCAGTACGCGCGCAACGTGGTCTGCTGCGAGCCTCCGGCCGACGGCACGTGGTTGATCGGCTCGAGGAGGACGAAGACGACGACGTTGACGATGATGAGCGCGTACGTCACCACCGGCGTTCGGCGCACCGGGTTGTCGTCGTGGATCGGGATCACCATGGCCGCAGTGTTACCCCTTCGGGGCACGAACGCACGGCCGGTCCGGCCGACGTTCGCTCAGCCGGTGAGCTCACCGAGCAGATCGGTGACCAGAGCGGCGATCGGCGAGCGCTCCGAGCGCGTCAGCGTGACATGCGCGAACAGCGGATGGCCCTTCAGCGCCTCGATGACGGCGGCCACGCCGTCGTAGCGACCGACCCGGAGGTTGTCGCGCTGGGCGACGTCGTGCGTCAGCACCACCCGGGAGCCGCTGCCCACGCGCGACAGCACGGTCAGCAGCACGTTGCGCTCCAGCGACTGCGCCTCGTCGACGATGACGAACGAGTCGTGCAGGCTGCGGCCGCGGATGTGGGTGAGCGGCAGGACCTCGAGCATCCCGCGATCCATCACCTCGTCGATGACGTCCTGCGAGACGAGCGCGGACAGCGTGTCGAACACCGCCTGGCCCCACGGCGTCATCTTCTCGGCCTCCGTGCCCGGCAGGTAGCCGAGCTCCTGGCCACCGACCGCGTACAGCGGGCGGAAGACGACGACCCGCTTGTGCTGGCGGCGCTCCATCACCGCCTCCAGCCCGGCGCACAGCGCGAGCGCCGACTTCCCCGTGCCGGCCCGCCCGCCGAGCGACACGATGCCGACGTCGGGGTCGAGCAGCAGGTCCAGCGCGACGCGCTGCTCGGCGCTGCGCCCGTGCAGCCCGAACGCGTCGCGGTCGCCGCGCACCAGCCGCACCGACTTGTCCGGCATGACCCGTCCGAGCGCGCTGCCCCTCGGGGACAGCAGCACGAGGCCGCAGTGCACCGGGAGGTCGCACGCCTCGAGCTCGAGCCGTTCCTCGGCGTACAGCTGGTCGAGGTCGTCAGCGCCGACCTCGACCTCGGCCATGCCGGTGTACGACACGTCGGTCGCGAGCTCGTAGCGGTACTCCTCCGCGGTGACGCCGACCGCGCCGGCCTTCACCCGCAGCGGCAGGTCCTTGGAGACCAGCGTGACGTCGGCACCGTCGGCCGCGAGGTTGCGCGCGACGGCGAGGATGCGGGTGTCGCTGTCGGGCAGCCGCAACCCCGGCGGCAGGACGCTCGGGTCGGAGTGGTTGAGCTCGACGCGCACCGTGCCGCCCTGCTCGCCCACCGGCAGCGGCTGATCGAGCCGGCCGTGCCGCTCGCGCATGTCGTCGAGCAGGCGCAGCGCCTGCCGGGCGAAGTAGCCGAGCTCGGGGTCCTTGCGCTTGGCCTCGAGCTCGTTCACGACGACGAGCGGCAGCACCACCTCGTGCTCGGCGAAGCGGGCGAGCGCGCCCGGATCGGCGAGCAGGACGCTCGTGTCGAGGACGTACGTGCGGCGCTGCGCGGCTGGCTGAGCGCTCACCTGGCGCCCCCTCCCGGGCGGCCGTCCGAACGTGGCCGCCACTCCGGACGGTACGGCTGCTGCCGGGCGGTGCCGGGCACCGACACGCCCGCACCGCCCGGCAGCAGCGTCATGACCCCGTCAGTAGGTGTAGGTCGCCTCCGCCGAGCACTCCGGGTCGCCCACGGAGGCGCGGTGCACCGAGCCCGACGCGGAGCAGTCGCTGTCGATACCGAGGTCGAGGTGACCGGCGGAGCAGCCGAGGCCGACTCCCCAGCCGGAGCTCACCTCACCGCTATGGCCCGTGACGTCGCCGTGCCAGCCGAGCCCGTCCTCGGCACCCCCGCCGACGCCGGCACCGAGGTAAGGGTGAAGCGCGCCACCGACGGCGATGTTCACCCCGCCCACGAGACAGACGCCGAGGCAGACGTCACCGCCGATCGACAGGTAGCCCGGCCCGTTCGCGCTCTTGTGGCACTTGTCCTTGTCCTCCTGGCTGGGGGCGTACCAGTTGGAGCACTGGTTGGGGCTCGGCTTCGTGTCGTTCATCCGCTTCGCCGCCTCGGAGTCGTCGATGCCGAGCGCGTTCCGAGCACGGTCGGTCCAGTCGTTCAGATTCTGCCGGCCCGCGTCGATGATGTCGCCGACCTTCCGCGCGCCGTTGACGATGTAGTCGCCCGCGGCGCTGATCGTCGGCCACCAATCGGCGCCGTCCGGGTCGATCCGGTTGACCGGGTCGCCGTCGGCGTAGGCGTAGGCGTTGAGCCCGCCCTCGAGGAGCAGCCGGTCCTTGGTGGTGAAGCGCCCGGTGGCAGGGTCGTAGTCGCGCTCGCCGAAGCGCACCAGCCCGGTGTCCCGGTCGTACAGCCCGCCCGCGAAGCCGAACGGCTGGAAGCCCGGGTTGGTGTCGCGGGTGACGTTGCCGAACGTGTCGTAGTCGAGCCGCTGCGCCACCGTCCCGTTGGCGGTGTCGACGACGAGCCGCGGGCTGCCCAGTTGGTCGCTCACGACCCGGTAGGTGCGTCCACCGGACAGGATGAGGTCAGGGACCTGGCTGCGACTGCCGTAGACGTAAGTCGCGGTGACGTTCCCGGCGGCGTCGAGCGCGGCGACCGGAGCGCCCGTCGTCCCGTAGAGCCATCGCTCCACTACCACGCCGTCGCGCTTCTTGGCCACCCGTCGGCCTACCGCGTCGAGCACGTAGTCGATCCGCGCGCTCCCAGCGCGGTCCACCGAGACGAGGCGATTGAGTCCGTCGTAGCCGTAGGTCGTCGTCACCCCATCCGCCGTGGTGCTCGCGATCAGCTTGCCATCGGCGGAGTAGCGGTACGTCGTGCCGCCGTAGGCCAGCAGCCGGTCCTGGTCGTCGTAGGTGGCCGCCACCGTGCCGCCCGGGGTGGTGGCGGCTGTTCGGTTGCCGTTGGCGTCGTAGTCGTAGTGCTCGACGGCGGCGCCGTCGCGAGTGACGTCGGTGAGGCGCCCCCGAACGTCGTAGGCGTAGCTGGTCGTGCTCGATGCGCCGCCGGCTGTCTCCGTCCGCGAGACGACCCGCCCCAGCGCGTCCACGGTGTCGCTGTCCGCGAGCTGGGGCGTGCCGCTGATCGACGCGGTGGCGGACACCACGTCGCCGAACGCGTCGTACCCGTAGCTGGTGCCCACGGCCCCGGCCGCCGTGCCGGTGAGCCGCCCCAGCCCGGCGCTCCAGGTGAGCGACTCGCTGCCGACCTGCGTCAGCGTGCCGGCGCCGTCCCAGCCGTATGACACCGGTTGGCCACCGTTGACGCTCCGGCTCTGCACGTGCTGGTTGCCGTCGTAGACGTAGCGCACCGTTCCCGCGCTGGCCCCCGTCGTCGCGACGCTGGTCAGCAGATAGCCGTCGTAGGTCAGGTTCTGCTTCTGCCCAGTGGCTGTCGACACCGACTGCAGCCGACCGGTCGCGCCGTCCCTGCCGAAGCCGACCTGGTCCGTCCCGCCGGTCACGGTGGACAGCTGACCGCTCGCGTCGTAGCCGAGGTTGACGGCCTGGCCGCCGGGGAGCGTGATGGAGGTCAGGTCGCCGTCGTGGTCGTACCCCCAGCTGGTGGACGGGTCGGCGCCGAGGCCGGTGGAGGGCGGCGAGTACTGCGCCAACCGCTGGCCGTCGGTGTAGGTGTACGAGTGCCCGCTGCGCCCCGGCGGGTTGACGGCGGTGAGCCCGTCGCCCGCGTCGTAGGAGTAGCCGACCACGTTGCCGTCGGGCAGCAGCTCCTGGACCGGCCGGCCCACCGGGTCGCGCTGGAAGCTCACCGACGTCAACGGTCCGGTGACCTTGCTGATATAGCCGTCGAGGCCATAGCTGTACGTGGTCACGCGGGCCGAGGCGCCGCTGCCCTGCGTCGCCGAGACCAGCCGGCCGCGGTCGTCGTACGTGAAGGTCACCGGTGCGAGCGTGCCATCCTGCCAGCTAACGGCGCGTCCGTGCGCGTCGAGGACGGCCACGATCCGGTGCCCGGTCGCCGACGTCATCGTGAGCGTCCGGCCGGCGCTCGCGTACGTGGCCGTAACGTTGCGGAAGTTCACGCGGACCGTCTCCGTCTGGCTCTGCACCGCCCCGCCGGAGAGCGATACGGACCGGAAGTCGTCCGCCTCGTTCTTGCTGCCGGAGGGCGTGGTGACGACGACCGAGCTCGGCGCCTCCACCGCAGGGCCCCACCTCGGATCGCCGGTCATCGACGCCGTGGTGACCGTGCCGTCAGGGTCGGTCGCCGTGACCGTCCCGTCGAGGCTGGCAACGCGAACGGCTCGGGCGCCGTTCTGACCGATGGTCGTGGTCCGTACCGACCCGCCGGGCAACCCGTCGGTCCGGTAGATGCTGGTGCGGCCCTCGCCCGTCGTGGTCGTCACCTGCGCGCCGGTGCTGTCAGCCAGGCCCGCCAGCGTGGTGGAGCGGCCGTCCGGTCCTTGGTCGTGGACGAGACGACCGTCGGCGTCGTAGCTGAAGGTGGACGAGCGGCCCAGCGGGTCGGTGAACGAGGCGAGCAGCCCACCGGAGCCGTACGTGAGGCCGATGGTCTCCTGCGCCGGGTCGGTGACCTGCGTCAGCAGGCCGCCGGTGACGGTGAGCTGGGTGCGCTGGCCGAACGGCCCGATCACCGCGGTGGGCGTGCCGTCGGTGGCCCGCTCGATCACCGTCTCGTTGTGGTAACCGTCGTCGATCGCCGCCAGCAGGCCGGTGTCGTCGTACAGGAACTGGCCGACGAGCGCACCGGTCAGCGCGTCGACGGTGCGGAGATGGCGTCCGTCGTGGTCGAAGACGTAGACCTGCTGGCCGTCGGCGGACGGCACCGAGACGTCGGCGAAGCCGAAGCCCGGCATGGCCGGGCTCACCTGGCGGATGCGGTGGTTGCCGGTATCGGCGACGAGCAGCGCCCCGTTCGGCTCGACGACGACGCTGCTCGGGTTGCCCAGGTCAGCCCGGACCGCCGCGGTGTTGTCGGGGGAGTAGCCGGTCCACCCGGTCCCGGCGACCGTGGTGACGCTGCCGTCGGCGATGCGCCGCACCCGATCGAAGAGGCGCTCGGCGACGACGAGGGATCCGTCACGTGGGTCGAACGCGAGACCGGCCGGGTCGCCGACGTGCGCCGCTGTCGCAGCCTTGCCGTCGCCGCCGTCCCCGAAGACGCCGTCGCCGGCCACCGTGCGAATGCGTCCGTCGGTGGTCACCAGCCGCACCCGATCGTGGTCGGTGTCGGCGATGTAGAGCTGACCCTGGGAGTCGACGGCGACGTCGAGCGGGAAGCTCAGCGCGGCGTTGGTCGCCGGGCCGCCATCGCCCACCCCGTCGGCGGGGCTGCCGCCGCCGGCGACGGTGGTGATGATGCCGTCCGGCGAGATGCGCCGGACGCGGTCGTGCCCACTGTCGGCGACGTAGATCTCGCCCGCGGCATCGACGGCGACGCCGTGGGGATCCGCGAGCGCGGCGTCCGTGGCCGGCCCATCGTCACCGAGCCCGTCGTCCGGGGCGCCGCCACCGGCGACGGTGCTGATCGTGCCGTCCAGCGCCACCTCGCGGACGGTGTCGCTGCCGACGTCGGCGATGAGCAGGCTGCCGTCGCGCGTGACGGCGACGCTCACCGGCTCGTCGAGCGCGGCATCCGTCGCCGGGCCGCCGTCACCGACGCCGTCGACCGGCGTACCGCCACCAGCGACCGTCTCGATCGCACCGTCGGGGTCGACGCGACGGACCACCGCGAACTCCGAGTCGACCAGGTAGATGCTGCCGTCGGAGCCCGCGGCGACGTCGCTCGCCCGGCCGAGCGCAGCTGCCGTCGCCGCGCCACCGTCACCCGCGTACGCGTCGGATCCGTTGCCGGCCACGGTCCTGATCGCGGTCAGGAGATCGCCCGCGGATCGCCACGTCCCATCGCCCATGGCGAGCACGTGCTGGTCGCTGTCGTAGCTGTGGAGGTCGCTCAGCGTCCAGCCGCCCAAGCTCTGCCGGACGTCCCCGGTCACTTGGCCGACCGGGGTCTGCCACACCTGATGCAAGGTGACCTCGAGCGCACTGCGGTCGGCCGTTATCGGCACCGACCCGGGAAGGCCGAAGGTCCCTATGGAGTCGTGCGAGTCCGATGCCTTCGCCGCCGGCGCGTAGTAGGTGGCGTGGTAGGTGTAGCCGACATCGACCTGTGCGGTCTGCACGCCGGGCAGTTGGCGTCCGAAGGCATCGGTCCCGTTCCACGTGTAGGCGTAGGAGAGGTTCGCCGCCGGTGCGAAGCTGCGAGTGAACGTGCGACCGGCCACGTCGATGCGCAGGTCGACGCGCGCGAGGTTGTCCGGCAACGAGGCCTCCGTCAGCGGCACCCTCAGCACATTGCGGTAGCCCGGCTCGCGACTGGTGTCGTAGCGCAGGGAGATCTGGGTACCAGGAACGCCGATCTCCTCGCCCAGCGTCTGACCCTCGCAACCGATGATCGACCCGCTCTGGTGGCAGTCGCTCTTGGGCTGCGCCGGCGGGGTCGGAACGCTCGGTGGTTGCGCTCCCGGAGGCGGACCGTACGGCCAGTTGCAGTCCCACGGCGTGAAGTGGCTGATCTGCACTCGCCACAACGAGTCGCCCGGTCCGTAGAGCGCCGCCAGCTGGAACCGCTCGACATCGGTGATGCCGAGGGCATCGAGCTGGTCGGCGCCGTCGGCCGTCCCGTCGCCGTCGACGTCGACGTTCACCATGCCGTCGGCCACGCCGACGACCTTCACGACGCGGCCGTCCTGGCTCGCGACCCAGGCGTGCCGGGTCTCGTCGTAGTAACCGACCGGCACCGGCGTGCCGACCGGGAAGCCGAGGAAGTTGTCGGTGTAGGCGGCGATCGGCTGGTCGAAGTTGACGCGCGTGGCCCCGGCCGCCATCGCCTCGTCGACCGTGTAGTCCGCTGCGTACGTGTAGCCGCTCATCGGCGGCAGCTCGCCCGGCATCGACTGCGGGCCCGTGTCGCCGACGGTGTACTCGGTCGCCCGAACGTGCAACGTCGACAGGGGTTGCTCGCTGCCGTCGGGCAAGGTCATGGTAGCGCCGGTGCCGGGCAGCAGGATGAGCGTCGCCTGCCGGGTGCCGTCGGCGTCGGTGACCGCTGATCCCCTCGCCACCTGCACGTCGTCGCTGCCGGCGAAGACGGTGCTCACCGCCCTGTCGAGTGGCACCATCGTCACGTCGGGCAGCGCTGTGTAGTCCCGCTGCACCGGCAGGACCGTCCGGTCGACCGGCAGGTAGCCGTCGCGCTCGAAGTGCAGCAGCAGGCCGCCGCCGCCATTGACGACGAGGGCGAGCTCGCCCTTCGCGGTCGACGTGGTCCGACCGTACTCCGGATGGCCGTCGACCGTGACGGTGACTCCCCCGAGGGGCGCCCCGCCTCGCGCGGTCACCGAGCCGTGCAGCATCGCGACGCGCACCGGCGTGATGGTGCCCGCGGCCATCCCCTGCTGGGGAGCGTCGGCACCGGTGTAGATGAACGCCGAGTCGGCGAACGCGTCGCTCATGGCGCCCGGCGTCGCGGGCGGCGCGTCGATCGTGGGCAGCGGGGAGGGTGGCTCGGGCGTCGTGGTGGTGGGCTCTGGCGTCGGCGACGTCGTGGTCGGCTCTGGCGTCGGTGTCGGGGTGGTCGGTTCCGGCGTCGGCGAGGTGGACGTCGGCTCCGGTGTGGGCGTCGTGGTGGTCGGTTCCGGCATCGGCGAGGTGGACGTCGGCCCCGGCGTCGGCGACGTCGTCGTAGGAGTCGGGGTCGGGGTCGGCTCGGCCACCACCACGTGGACGACGCTGCTCTTCACCTGCAGCGGGTTGCCGGGGCGTGCGATCGCTTGCACGTCGTGCGAGCCGGCGTGGAAGGCGATCTCAGCCAGATAGATGCCGCCCTTGCCCGTCGTCACCGTGGCGTAGCGCGCGCCGTCGACCATCAGGTCGACCTCTTTCTGCGGTTGGGCGCCGTTGGAGACCGTGAGCTTGCCGGTCCAGTCGGTGGCAACGTCCGGCTCGTCCACCGTGGTAGGGCCGCTGATGGTGAGCGCCGTCACCGCGGCCGGCGTGCTCGCCGCGGCATGCAGGGCGACCGGGGCGACCGGCAGCAGCAGCGCCAGGACCGCGACGAAGCTGACGCCGGCGATGCGACGGCGAACGAGGGCAGGGCGAACGCGCACGGCGGGGGCCTTTCCCGGATACGGAGGGCGGTCGGGACTCGAACGCAGAGATCGAAGGGCGTCAGAGGGTGAACGTGGTCGAGGTCGTCGCGGCTGCGTTTCCTGCCTTGTCGACGATGCGGCCGGTGGCGGTCGACGGGTTGACCACGACCGTGTAGCTGACCCCGCGGGCCAGTGCGGTGCTGGGCAGTACCCGCACGGTGCGGACGGTCGTCGCGGTGCAGGCGACCGTCGCACCGGTGCCGTCGGCGCACGTCCGGGTGGCGGCCACGGTGGCGCCGGTGGAGTCGCGGATCGCAACGTCGTCAGCGGTGACGCCGCTGACCGCCTCCGAGAGCGCCACCACCGCCGCCGACGTCGGCGTGGCGGGTGCGGTGATGGTCGCGATCGGCGCGACGGTGTCGAGCGTGATCGTCGCCACCGCCACCGCGCTCGTGTTGCCCTCGGCGTCGCGGAACTGCACCTGCACGGTGTGCGCGCCGTTCTTCGTCGGCAGCGTCCAGGCGAGGCTCGTCGCGGCCGCCTGCCAGGTGCCCGCCGGCGCCGCGTCGTTGGCGACGCGCATCCCGGTCACCGTCATGCCGGCCGGCATGCCGATGGTGAGCGTCACGCCGGTCGACTTCGCGTACGTCGCTCCTGCGTTGATGGCGACCGTGCCCGCGGGTCGGTCCGACACCGGGTGCACCGTGGCCGTGAGCTCGCTGCTCGAGCGGCTGAGCCAGTAGTAGCCGCCGCTGCTCGGCATGTCGACCCCGGTGAGCTGCGCGAAGGCACCGCTCACGTCGGCAAAGTCGAGCAGCGACGCGGACGATCCCACCGCCGGCCGGCTGGTCGCATCGGTGCGCAGCGCCAGCGTGCCGCCGAGAGCCGCCGTGCCCCAGACGTCGAGCAGGTCACTGCCCGAGGCGGACTCGTCGATGGTGAGCTTTCCGGTCGCACCCTGGTCGAAGTTGCCGGCGATGCTGAGGGCGTCGGGCGCCGTGGTGCTGCCCGGCGACACCTCACCGGTCAGGTTGTGCACGTCACCGTAGATCACGCCGATGCCGCTGAGCTTCGCCCCGGTGGTGAGGGTCAGCGCCGGCGTCGTCAACCGGCTCCCGTCCTCGATGTCGACGATGCCCGCCGAGCTCACTGATGCCGCGGTCGTGGCCGATGCGCCGCTCTGCAACGACAGCGTGCCGCTGTGGTTGAGCCGGGAGAGCGACGCCAGGCTGTCCGCGCCGCTGTCATCGACGAGGCCGGCCGCCGGGCCGTTGAGAGTGACCTTCGTCGACAGCGTGGTGATCGCCATGCCGGGCACCTGCAGCCGGCCGGTGAGCGTGTAGGTGCCCTGGCTCAGCTCCTGCTGAGACGGCGAGTAGCCGACGAGCTGCTGGGCTTCCAGCGTCCCGCTGTCGACTCGGACCTCGCCCGAGTTGTCGAGCACCGGTAGCTGCGCCGTGCCAGTCCCCGCTGACTTCTCCAGCAGGCCGGTGTTCACCAGCGTCGCCGGGCACGGCGGGTTGCCGATGCACGTGAACATCACGTCGCCCCGCAGCTCGAAGGTGCCGAGATTGCGGATCGCGCTGTCGTTCCACAGCTCGACCTTCGTGCCGTAGACGACCGCGGTGCCGGAGTTGCTGAGGGAGCCCTCGAACTCTCGCAGGCCGGATCCCGACCATGGCTCGGCGATGAACCGGCCGGTGCGGGCGATGCTGATCCCGCCGTAGCCGTCGAGCCACCCGCCGTACCAGTCCAGGGTGCCTCCCACGATCAGCGTCCCGTACGCATCGAGCTCCGAGTAGTCCCGCATGGTGAGGTCGCCAGTGATCGTCAGCGTCCCGTCGAACTGCAGAAGGGCGTCGTCCGTCATGCTGACCGGGCCGGCCCAGGTCGCGTCGCCCACCGGGAACAGGTAGCCGTACGTGTCGGCGATGTCCGCCATGACGACATCCGGGCCCAAGGTCCATCTGCCACCCGCGAAGACCACGTACGAGAAGGTCCCGCCCGTCGGGCCGGTACCGGCGCTGCCGCCGCGGAGCGAGAGGCGCACCCCCGACGAGCCCGCGACCATTCCCTCGTTGCTCAGCGGCAGGTCGACGTACGCCGTCCCCGTCCCGACGCCGAGGATCGTCCCCGCGTTCAACAGCGTCCCAGCGGCGGGGTACCAGTTGTCGAGCGTCGACCCGGTCCCCATCTGGAGGAGGCCGTTGTTGACGAGCCGAGGGGAGCCACCCGTCGGCGGCTGCGTCGAGTCGAAGATCCGGATGCCGCCCGATCCTCCGGTGGGGAGCGTGCCTTGGAGGGTCAGCGTCCCGTCGTTGCGCAGCGACCGATCGGTCATCGAGAGGTACTGGCCGGCCACCGTGAGCGTGGCGCCGCTCGACACGGTCGTCGTGCCGGTCCCGGTCATCTTCCCGCGCGACCACGTGCTCGACCCAAGGAGGCTCACCGAACCCGGCCCGGTGAGCGTTCCGGTGAGGGTCAGGCCGGTGAGCGACGACGACCGGTCAGCGGCGGGCAGGGTCAGCGTCCCCGTGATGGCCACCGGGGTGAGCGAGATGACGCTCCCTGCGCTGTCCTGGCCGCCGATGACGACCGTCGTGCCGGGTGCGGCGATGCAGACATCGTCCGTCGCGGTCGGTACGTGACCGGCGCTCCAGTTGCCGGCGTCGTCCCAGGCGGTCGAGACGCCGCCGACCCAGTCGTCGGTCGTCACCCCGCAGGTCGACGCGGCCGCCGGAGCGGCTTGCAGTGCCACCGTGCCGGCCGTCACAAGCGCGGCCACGGTGACCGCTCCCAGCCAGCGTGGGACGGGCCGGTGCCACCGTCGTCCGTGCCCGTCTTGGCCGCCAGCTGGCATGGTCGCTCCCCCAAAGATCGCCGAGTTGCGGAAGCTACCGGCAGAGCGGCGGGTGACAGCATCACATACCGAGACTTTGCGATGGCTTTGCCGTACTGGTCCGGACGAAAGCTGCCCTTTCAGGACGCGTCGTCCGGAATCGATGGCGGCCGCGGGCAGCGGCGACACCGGTCGGTCAGGACAGGCGGATGGTCGCCGCGATGTGCGCGAAGGAGTGCTCGGGCGCCGGCGCGACCGGAGTGGTGAACTCCAGGTTGGCGAAGGCGCCGCTGCCAGGGGCTGGCACCACGAAGCTCGTCACCGTGCCCTGCTGGCCGTCGTCGGCCGGCGCGGCGTGCCGCACCAGCACCATCCGTCGACCGCCGACCTGGATCGGCTCGACCGCCGTGACGCCCTCGTCAGCCCTGGCCGCGGCCACCATCCCGGCGACGAACGCGTCGACGTCGATGCTGCCCGGCCAGGGCAGCACGCGGACGGCGAGCCCGGCGTACGTCGGCCCCACGTCGGCCTGGTGCCCGAGCGCGGCGGCCGCATAGATGCAGTGCGTGCCCAGCGCGCGCTCGGCGGTCGAGACGATCGTCGCGACGAGCCCGTCGCGCTGCTTGGCCAGCTCCGGACGGCGCGCCACCCACGCGTCGACCAGGCGGCCGGCCGAGCGCTCCCTCGTCGCCGGGTCGAGGTCGATCCGGAACCACCCGTCGGGCAGGTCCACCTCGAACCGGCCGGCCGCCCGGCTCACGGCGTCGCTCCGGTGGCGACCGGGCGCGAGCTGTCGGCGATCCACTCCGACCACGAGCCCGGGTAGAGCGCGGCCGGGATGCCGGCCACCTCGAGGGCGAGCACCTCGTGCGCCGCCGTGACCCCGCTGCCGCAGTAGGCGCCCACCGGCACGCCGGGCCGCGCGCCGAGCGCCGCGAACCTGGCCAGCAGCTCGCCGGCGGGCAGCAGGCGGCCGTCGGCCGCCACGTTGGCGGTGGTCGGTGCGCTGACCGCGCCGGGGACGTGCCCTGCCACCGGGTCGACCGGCTCCACCTCGCCGCGGTAGCGCTCCGCCGCGCGCGCGTCGAGCAGCACGCCCTCCGCGGCGAGCCTGGCGGCGGCGGCCGCGTCCAGGACCGGCAGCTGCCCGGGCCGGGCGGTGAAGTCGCCGGCCCTGGGCGCGCACGGCTCCTGGCTCACCGGCTGCCCGGCCGCGCGCCACGCCGCGAAGCCGCCGTCGAGCAGCCGGACGTCGGGGTGCCCGTGGTAGCGCAGCAGCCACCAGGCGCGCGCGGCGCTCGTGCCGTCCGCCGCGTCGTGCACGACCACCGTCCCGTCGTCCCGTACGCCGGCGGCGCGCATGACGGCCTCGAACCGCCGCTCGCCGGGCAGCGGGTGCCGGCCGCGCGGGCCCGGCGGGTCGGCGAGGTCGCGGTCGAGGTCGACGAAGCAGGCCCCCGGCACGTGGCCCCCGTCGTACGCGTCGCGACCGGGCGGCCCGGTGAGCGACCAGCGGACGTCGAGCACCGCCGGGGGAGCGTCGCCGGCCAGCGCGGCGGCGAGCTCGGCCACGCCGATCAGCGGACCGCTCAATGCCCGTTCCCCGTGGCGAAGACCTGGTCGTCGTCGGCGAACGCCTTGAACTCCAGCGCGTTGCCGGCCGGGTCGCGCACGAACATCGTCCACTGCTCCCCCGGCTCGCCGGCGAAGCGCACGTACGGCTCGATCACGAACGGCACGCCGGCGGCGCGCAGCCGCTCGGCCAGCCGGTGGAACGCATCGACCTCGAGGATCAGCCCGAAGTGCGGCACCGGCACGCCGTGCCCGTCGACGGGATTGGTCGCCGCGGCCGCGACGGCGGCCGGCACGAGATGGGTGACGATCTGGTGCCCGGAGAGGTCCCAGTCGACCCAGTCGGACGACGAGCGGCCCGGCCGGGCGCCGAGCACCTCGCCGTAGAAGGAGCGCGCCCCGCCGAGGTCGTCGACAGGCACCGCGAGATGGAAGCGTGGACGGTCGGTCATGCGCTGACGGTACCCGGCCCTAGGAGCCGAATCGTCGCTGCCGCTGGGCGTACGAGCGCAGCGCGCGCAGGAAGTCGACGTGGCGGAACTCCGGCCAGTACGCCTCGCAGAAGTAGAACTCCGAGTGCGCGCTCTGCCAGAGCAGGAAGCCGGACAGGCGCTGCTCCCCCGAGGTGCGGATGACGAGGTCGGGGTCGGGCTGGCCGCGGGTGTAGAGGTGATCGGCGATGCCCTCGACGTCGAGCTCCTCGACGACGTCCTCGATGGAGGCGCCGCGCTCCGACGCGACGCGCAGCATGGAGCGCACCGCGTCGGTGATCTCGCGACGGCCGCCGTAGCCGACGGCCACGTTGACGAGCAGGCCAGGCCGGTCGGCGGTCAGCTCCGCCGCGTCCTTCAGCACCCGCGCGGTGCGGTCGGGCAGCAGGTCGAGGGAGCCGACCGGGTGGACCCGCCAAGGGTTGGCGGGGCCGGCCAGGCCGTCGACGGTCTGCTCGATGGCCCGCAGCAGCGGGGCCAGCTCAGCCTCCGGGCGGGTGAGGTTGTCGGTCGACAGCAGCCACAAGGTGACCACCTCGACATCGGCCTCCGCGCACCAGTGCAGGAGCTCGTCGATCTTGTCGGCACCCTTGCGGTAGATGTCGCGGGTGCCGACGGCGCGCGCCCACCGCCGGTTGCCGTCCAGGATGACGCCGACGTGCCGGGGCCTCGACCGACCGGCGAGCGAGGCTGCGAGCCGCTTCTCGTACAGGGCGTAGACGAGGTCGGACACGCGCACGCCGCACCTCCTCATCCACGCGATCGCCCCTAGAGCGTACCCGCGCGCGGTGCGGCGACCGTGCACCCGAACGGGTGCCGGGGCTACGACGTGCGGGCGCCGGCCGCGACGGCGCCGCCGTCGAACGCGGCGCCCACCTGCGCCGTCTCGCCGAGCAGGCCGGCGAGGAAGCCGGCGAGGCCGGTCGAGTCGAGGACGGCCCGCACCCCGACCCCGAGCTCGCCCCACGCCTCGACGACGGCGCGGCGCACCAGCCGCCACTGCCCGAGCGGCTGCCCGTGCGGCGGGACCGGCGCGCCGTGGGTCCGCGTCCGGCCGCCGGTGGCCTCCCAGGACTTCTCGGTACGGACGGTGCAGCGCAGCTCGCCGGCGCAGTCGAGGTCGTCCGGGTCGCGGTGGCGGAAGGCGAACAGCTCCCGGTCGCGGGGGACGTAGCGGGCGAGCTCGCTCCAGGCGTCGGCGGGATCGCGGCCGCCGTCGCGCGCCCACGCCCGTACGCCGCTCTCGAGCGAGCCGCCAGGGAAGCGGTCGGACAGCGGCCACCTGCTCGCCTCGGCCGAGCCGTCCGCGCGCGCCGCCGCGAGCCGGGACCGCACGCCGTCGAGGAAGTAGCCGCAGCGCTGGCCGACGACGCCGAACTCCGTGCCGTCCCTGGTCATCCGCAGGGTCACCTCGTACGGCAGGCCCTGCCGGTCGAGGACGGCGACGGGATGGACCCCGAGTCGCGAACCGTCCACGCAGATGATCTCAGGCATGCGGCAGAGCGTAGCCGCGCGGGCACGTGGCGCACAGGGTCGGCGCGCCGACGGGTCAGCCGAGGCGCTCCTGGAGCCGGTGCAGCTCGTCCCACAGGGCGGCAGGGGCGTGGTCGCCGAAGCGCTCGTAGTTGGCCGGGATGAGCGCCGCCTCCTCGCGCCACACCTCGGGGTCGACGGTGAGCAGGAGGTCGAGCTGCTCGTCGGTGAGGTCGAGGCCGTCGGTGTCGAGCGAGTCCTTGGTGGGCAGCCGGCCGATGGCCGTGTCGACCGCGTCGGCGCGCCCCTCCAGCCGCTCGACGATCCACTTGAGGACGCGGCTGTTCTCGCCGAAGCCGGGCCAGACGAACCTCCCGGCCGCGTCCTTGCGGAACCAGTTGACGTAGTAGATGCGCGGCAGCTTGGCGGCGTCGGCGCTCGCCCCGACGCGGAGCCAGTGGGCGAAGTAGTCGCCCATGTTGTAACCGCAGAACGGCAGCATCGCCATCGGGTCGCGGCGCAGCTCGCCGACCTTGTTCTCGGCGGCGGCGGTGCCCTCCGACGCGACGTTGGAGGCGAGGAACACCCCGTGCTGCCAGTCGAACGACTCGGTCACCAGCGGCACGGCGGATGCCCGCCGCCCGCCGAACAGGATGGCCGAGATGGGCACGCCCTTCGGGTCCTCCCACTCCGGCGCGATGGTCGGGCACTGGCCGGCGGGTGCGGTGAACCGCGAGTTGGGGTGGGCCGCCGGCTCTGGCGAGCCGGGGGTCCAGTCGCGGCCCTTCCAGTCGGTGAGGTGCGCCGGCGGGGCATCGGTGAGGCCCTCCCACCACACGTCACCGTCGTCGGTGAGCGCGACGTTGGTGAAGATGCAGTTGGCGTACAGGGTGTCGATGGCGTTCTGGTTGGTCGACTCGCCGGTGCCGGGGGCGACGCCGAAGAAGCCGGCCTCGGGGTTGATCGCGTACAACCGGCCGTCGTCGCCGAAGCGCATCCAGGCGATGTCGTCGCCCACCGTCTCGGCCCGCCAGCCGGGGATGGCCGGCTGCAGCATGGCGAGGTTGGTCTTGCCGCACGCCGACGGGAACGCCGCCGTGACGTAGCGGACGTCGCCCTCCGGCGAGGTGAGCTTGAGGATCAGCATGTGCTCGGCCAACCAGCCCTCGTCGCGGGCCATGACCGATGCGATGCGCAGCGCGTAGCACTTCTTGCCGAGCAGCGCGTTGCCGCCGTAGCCGGAGCCGTACGACCAGATCTCGCGCGTCTCCGGGTAGTGGACGATGTACTTCGTCTCGTTGCACGGCCACGGCACGTCGGCGTCGCCGGGCTCGAGCGGCTTGCCGACCGAGTGCACGGCGGGGACGAAGAAGCCGTTCTCGCCGAGCTCGTCGAGGGCGGCCTTGCCCATGCGGGTCATGGTGCGCATCGAGACGGCGACGTAGGCCGAGTCGGTGATCTCGACGCCGAGGGCGGAGATCTTCGAGCCGAGCGGCCCCATGCAGAACGGGACGACGTACATGGTGCGCCCGCGCATGCAGCCGTCGAACAGGCCGCGCAGCGTCTCGCGCATCTCGGCCGGCGCCACCCAGTTGTTGGTGGGGCCGGCGTCCTCCTCGCGCTCGGAGCAGATGAACGTGCGGCTCTCGACCCGGGCGACGTCCTTCGGGTCGGAGGCCGCGTAGAAGCTGTTGGGGCGCTTGGCCGGGTTGAGCCGGCGCAGCGTCCCGCCATCGACGAGCAGCGTCGTGAGCCGCTCCCACTCCGCCTCGGAGCCGTCGCACCACTCCACCCGGTCGGGCTTGGTGAGCTCGGCGATCTCGTGAACCCACGAGATCAGGCCCTTGTGGTTGGTGGGCGCGCTTTCGAGCCCGGGGATGGCTGACTCCGTCGTCATGCGTGCTCCTCGAGGTCGCCTCACGTCCTCCGGCTCATACCCAGAGCCAGCCCACCCTTGGCAGGGTCGGCGTGAAGATGTGGTGGTCAACAATGATACGGCGCCGGTTCGTCCGGCGGGCATGGGGCCCCGTGCGCAAAACCGTCGCGGTCAGTGGACCGTCAGTGCGCGGAGGGCGACCGGTCTCGGCAGTTTCGCTACGCTGCGTTAGCGTCAGGCGTTCGGTGCTTCTACATGCGCGCGGCGCTCGTGGAGGAGGTGGTGGCATGACGTCCGGCCCGTCGTTGCCCTCCCCGCCCCGGCTGCGCGGCCTCCTGCACGGCGCGGCGTTCCCCGCCGTGGTGGTGGCCGGCGCCGTGCTCGTCGCGCTGGCCCGCACCGACAGGGCCAGGGTGGCGTGCGCGGTGTACGCGACGAGCGCGGCGCTGCTGTTCGGCGTCAGCGCGCTCTACCACCGGTGGCGGCGCGGCGACCGCTGGCGCCGGATCCTGCGCCGGCTGGACCACGCGAACATCTTCCTCATCATCGCCGGCAGCTACACGCCGTTCGCCGTCCTCCTGCTGCACGGGCGGGCGGCCATCACCGTCCTCGCGGTCGTCTGGGCGGGAGCGCTGGCCGGCATCGTGCTGCGCACCGCCTGGCCCGCCGCGCCGCGCTGGGTGCACGTGCCGGTCTACCTCGGCCTTGGCTGGGTAGCGGTGTTCGTCACCCCGCAACTGCACCGCGGCGGCGGCACGGCCGTCCTCGTCCTCGTCGCCGTGGGCGGCGGCCTCTACACCGCGGGCGCGCTGGTGTACGCGCTGCGCCGCCCCGATCCGTGGCCGCGCTGGTTCGGCTTCCACGAGGTCTTCCACGCGCTGACCGTCGCCGCGTTCGTCGTGCACTACATCGCGATCTCGATAGTGGCGTACGTCCGCGCCTGACTGGCTGGCACCTCCCCGAGCCTGACCCGCGGGTGCTGGGGTCAGGCGGTGGTTCGTCGTCGGTGGCGGTGGTGGGTGCGGCCGTCGGGGGCGGTGGCGGTCCAGCCGCCGTCGGGGTCGGGGGCGAGCTGCCAGTGCTGCTCGTGGATCAGGTGGTGGTGGTGGTGGTAGGCGCACAAGAGGACGAGGTTGGCCAGGTCGGTGGGTCCGCCGTCGATCCAGTGCCGCCGGTGATGGGCTTGGCACCACGGCGGTGGGCGCTGGCAGCCGGGGAACGCGCAGCCGCCGTCACGGATCGCGAGGGCGCGGCGCTGCGCGGTGGTGGGGAGGCGGGTGGTGCGGCCGAGGTCGAGGACCTGCCCGGCGGGGCCGAGGACGAGGCGGGCGAGCTCGGCGTCGCAGCACAGCCGCCGCAGCGCGGCCTGGTCGAGCCGGTCGGCCCAGCCCAGCCGCGCGCCGCCCGCCCCGTCGCCACGGCTACCGCCGCCGCCTTCCCCGCCGTCGCCGTTCCCGCCGGTGAGGGCCCGTCCGCCAGCACCACCACCGCGCGCGTCTCGCTGACGCGCTGGACGCGCACGGTCCGCCGGAACAGGTCGTCGAGCTCAGCGGCCCGCAGCGGTCGCTTCCCGGTCGGCAGGGTGCAAGCGTCGGGAACCCACGTCATGCCCGCCAGCAGCGCCCGAGCCGACCCGTCCATTCCGCCGACGGTCACCCGGTCAGGTGGTGGGCGCGAGCGGCCGGTCGTCGGGGCGGCGACCGCTGGCCACGAAGGCCGCCACGCGGCGCACCAGCGATCTCGGCAGCAGCGCCGCGGAGGCGACCGCCCAGCGGTACCGGCGGCTCGGGATGCTCATCACCCGGCCCCGGTCGAGGTCGCGCAGCGCCTCGGCCACGACCCGCTCCGCGCTGAGCCAGGCGAACGACGGCAGGCTGGAGACGTCCATGCGGCCACGCTGGTGGAACTCGGTGCGGGTGAAGCCCGGGCACAGCGCCATGACCCGTACGCCGTGGCGCCCGAGCTGCATCGCGAGCGACTCGCTGAAGAACGCCTGGAACGCCTTGGTCGCGCCGTACGTCGGCCCGGCCGCGCCGGGCAGCAGTCCCGCGGTGCTCGACACGTTGAGGACGGCGCCGCGACGGCGGGCGACCATGCCGGGCAGCGCGGCGTGGGTGAGCCGCAGGGTGGCGAGCACGTGGAGCATGACCTGCGCCTCCTCTCCCTCGACCGGCGCCACCCAGAACTGCCCGGCCGTCCCGAAGCCGGCGTTGTTGACCAGCAGCTCCACGGGACGCTCGGCGTCGGCGAGCCGCGCCTCGACCGTCCCGCGCCCGGCCGGGTCGGTCAGGTCGGCGGCGAGCGACTCGACGGCCACCCCGTGGGCGCTCCGCAGCTCGGCGGCGAGCGACTCCAGGCGCGCACCGTCGCGCGCCACGAGCACGAGATCGTGCCCCCGGGCGGCCAGCGCGCGGGCGAACGCGGCGCCGATGCCCGCCGTCGCTCCGGTGACCACCGCCGTCCCGGGCGCGCTGCCCCGTGCGGCGGTCGGGCCGGCTGCGGCTGACGTGGTGGTCATGCGGAGGGCCTCCTGGTCGGCGAGGGCAAGGCCGTCGATTGTCCCTCGCCGACCGGAAGGTCGCGCGCGTCAGCCTTGCGGTCCGGCCCTGCGCGCCTCCTCGACGGCGACCAGCGCGTCGCGCAGCTGCTGGATCCAGTCGCCCTGGTGCTGGGCCACCAGCCGTACGCACCAGGCGAGCGCGTCCGACCGGCTGCGCGCGACCCCGGCGTCGACCAGCGTGTCGAGCACCCGGCGCTCCGGCAGTCGCAGCCGGGTCATCACCGGCACCGACAGCGTGGTGAACATCTCCTGCGAGTCGCCGCAGGTCGCTCCCCACGACACGGTGCGGCCGTAGCGGTGCTGGGCCTCGCGGGCGATCCCCATGCGCTGCTCCCGGGTCTCCTCCCGGAACCGGCGGATGCGACCGGACTCGGCCGCCGGCCGCGCGGCCGCGTCGTCGCCCTCGACGGCCGGCGCGGCGACCCGGCCGACGACGAGGATCTCGTCGCGGTCCACCGTCACCTCGGGCGCGGCCTCGAACCAGTCGTCCGGCAACCGGCCGGCCAGCCAGCCGGCCAGGTCGTCGACCGGCGGCAGATCCTCGCGGGCGGCCCCGCCAGGGAAGCCCGTCCCTCGACGTGGATGCATCGTCTCCCACCTCCGATATTGCGATGATTACAGCGTTACACCGCAGCGGAGATCAGGGAAGGGCGTTCGCCGAGGGCGAGCGCCGGGGCGCCGAGCGCTACCCGGCGCCGAGCGCGGCCGCCAGGTCCGCCGGCTCGCCGATGGGCGCCCCGCAGACGAAGTGCCGGCAGACGTACGCGGTCGGCCGGCCCCCCACCATCGGCTTGCCCGCGAGCAGCGGGACCTGGCCGGCGGCACCGGCGCCGTCGGGGACGCCCACCGCGACGACCGCGCCCGGCGAGGGCGAGCGCCGGGCGGCGGCGGCGAGCCCGGCGGTGCGCGGGTCGGCCGGCGGGCCGACCACCGCCACCTCGGCGGGGCCCGCGAGCAGCGCCTCGGCCACCGCGCCCGACCACCCGGCGAAGCGCGGATGCCGGCGGATGACCGGCACCATGCGGGCGATCGCCGCCTCGGCCGCCTCGCGGTGCCGGAGGGACTCGGTCAGCGCGGCGTACGACAGCAGCGCGCCTGCCACCGCTGCCGCCCCGGAGGGCGTCGCGTTGTCGGTCGGGTCCTGCGGGCGGCGCACGAGCGCCTCGGCGTCGTCCGCGGTGTCGTAGAAGCCGCCGTGCCCGTCGCCGAAGTGCGCGAGCACCGTCTCCAGCAACCGGCCGGCGAGCCCGAACCAGCGGCCGTCGCCGGTGACCGAGCCCAGCGCGAGCAGCCCCTCCGCCACGTCGCCGTAGTCCTCCAGCACGCCGGCGTTGCGCCCGGCGACGCCGTCGCGCGACGTGCGCAGCAACCGGTCGCCGACGACATGCACCCGCTCGATCAGCTCCGCGGCAGCGACGGCGGCATCGACGAGATCCGGCCGGTCGAGCAGCGTCCCTGCCTCGGCGAGCGCCGCGATCGCCAGGCCGTTCCACGCCGCGACCACCTTGTCGTCGCGGCCGGGCCGCACCCGCTCCTCGCGCGCGGCCAGCAAGCGCTCGCGGATCGACGCGAACCGCTCCGGGTCCGCCGGCTCGCGCAACCGTTGCAGCACCGAGCTGCCGCGCTCGAACGTGCCCGCGCCGGTGACCGCCAGCACCTCGGCCGCGTGCGCGGCATCGTCCGCGCCGAGCGCGGCGCGCAGCTCGTCCCCCGTCCAGACGTAGAAGCGGCCCTCCTCGCCCTCGCTGTCGGCGTCGAGCGCCGATGCGAGCCCTCCCTCGGCGGTGCGCAGCTCGCGCACCATGAAATCAGCGGTCTCGATCGCCACCCGGCGCGCGAGATCCGATCCGGTCTGCCGCCACAGGTGCACGTAGACGCGGAGCAGCAGCGCGTTGTCGTACAGCATCTTCTCGAAATGCGGTACGACCCACTCCGCGTCGACCGAGTAGCGCGCGAAGCCGCCGCCGAGCTGGTCGTAGATGCCACCGCGCGCCATGGCATCGCAGGTGCGCTCGGCCATCGAGAGGGCCGCCGCGTCGCCGGTGCGCGCGGCGTGCCGGAGCAGCATCTCGAGGCACATCGACGGCGGGAACTTCGGCGCGCCGCCGAAGCCGCCCCGCTGCGCGTCGTACGACCGGCCGAGCTCCGCGACCGCCTCGTCGAGCGCCTCGGCGTCGAGCGCGCCGGCACCGACGTCGGCGAGGTCGCGACCCGAGAGCTGGCGCACGACCTCCGCACCCGCGGCCTCGACCTCCGCCCGCTTCTCGGCCCAGGCCTGCGCGATCGCCTGCAGCACCTGGGTGAACGCCGGCATGCCGTGGCGCGGTTGCGGCGGGAAGTACGTGCCGCAGAAGAACGGCTCGCCGGCCGGCGTGAGGAAGCACGTCATCGGCCAGCCGCCGTGACCGCTCATCGCGGTCGTGGCCTCCATGTAGACGGCGTCGACGTCTGGCCGCTCCTCGCGGTCGACCTTGATGCACACGAAGCGCTCGTTGAGGTACGCGGCCGTCCGCTCGTCCTCGAACGACTCGTGCGCCATCACGTGGCACCAGTGGCACGCGCTGTAGCCGATCGACAGCAGCACCGGCACCCCTCGGCGGCGCGCCTCGGCGAACGCCTCGTCGCACCACGGCCACCAGTCGACCGGATTGTCCTTGTGCTGCAGCAGGTACGGGCTCGTCGCACCGGCGAGACGATTGGGCATGAGCCCACTGTCCCTCACCTGCCTCGGCAAGGAACAAGTGGGAAGGCGAGCGACGGCCAGATTTCATGATCATGACTTCGGCAGGGTGGCACGGGCGCCGGCCACCTGCGGTCGGTGGCACAGCCCCGTCCTGACCATCGCGGCGTCGCTGCCGCCGATGCCCAGAAATGTCGGTGCGGCGTGGCACGGTCACGGCTGCGCCCCAGCCGGGCGCGCTTCTGATTACATGACTGCCAGTCAAGGAGGACACGTCCGCATCGCAGGGTTGTTCGCCGGTATCGGCGGCATCGAGCAAGGCTTCCGAGCAGCGCTCGGCACGGAGGCGATCGAGACGGCGCTCCTCTGCGAGAACTGGGCACCTGCCGCTCGTGTGCTGCGCTCCCGGTTCGAGGCCGAGCGGTGGCACGATGACATCGACACGCTGCCGCGGATCCCTCCCAAGCTGGACGTGGTAGCCGCCGGGTTCCCTTGCACCGACCTGTCCCAGGCGGGTCGGACCGCGGGCATCGCCGGATCCCAGTCGGGCTTGGTCTTCACGCTCCTGACCCTCGTCGAAGCCGCCGTCCGACGTCGGCAGGCCCGCGATGGCTGTTGATCGAGAACGTGCCGAACATGCTCGCCCTCGGCCGCGGGGAAGCGATGCACCGACTCGTGAGCGAGCTGGACGCGCTCGGCTACCGGTGGGCGTACCGCGTCGTGGACTCGCGCTTCACCGGCGTTCCGCAGCGACGTCGCCGGGTGATCATGCTCGCCTCGCGCACCGAGGACCCTCGGCCGGTCCTGTACGCGGACGACGCAGGGCCTCGACCCGACAGCGACTACGCCACCAACGCGTTCGGGTTCTACTGGACCGAGGGCCTCCGCGGGCTCGGCTGGGCGATGGACGCCGTCCCCCACGCTGAAAGCAGGGTCGACGATCGGCATCCCGTCGCCGCCGGCGATCTGGCACATGGACGGCCCACGCGGTCGTTGCCTGGTCACCCGAGGGATCGGCGATGCCGAGGAGCTCCAGGGATTCCCGCGCGGGTGGACTGCTGCCGCCGACGAGGGACAGGAGCGGCGCAACGGCCCACGGTGGAAGCTCGTCGGCAACGCCGTCACCGTCGGCGTGTCGGAGTGGATCGCCGGCCGCATCGATCATCCTGGCGATTGGGCGGGGGAGGGTGCGGTCTGGGAGCCACGCGGAGCATGGCCCACCGCCGCGCACGGCGAAGGCGGCAAGGTGATCACGGTGGACGTGTCCGAGTTCCCGCGCCACGAGCGCTATCGTCATCTGCTCGATGCCGCGGACCCCAAGCCCGACGCGAAGGCCGACCGCAGCGACAAGAAGAACTACGCGCAACGGCTGTCGAACCAGCTCGCCATCGTTGTCGCCGACTCCTTGCGCACCGAGTTTCCGCAGGTCACACCGACGGCAACGGGCGTCGGCCAAGAATCGCAGGTCGGCGTCGACAAGGGCGGACGGAAGCGTCTCGACGTCAAGGTGACCGACCCCACCCTCGGTCTGATCCTGGCGTGTCGATCAAGACGTACAGCTTCCAGGACCACGACAACAGGCGCGACCGGCTCGGGCGATGGACCAAGAACATCGTCCGCAACGACCATGAGCTGCGCGGCGAGGCGAGGGTGCTGCACCAGCGCCAGCCCTACTCGGTGCTCGTCGCCCTCATGTTCGAGCCGTGGACGACGTGCGACGACGGCAACCCTTCCCGGGCCAGCGACGTGCACAAATCCAGCTTCGCCCACCACGTGTCCACCCTCGCCAAGCGAACGGGCCGGGGCAAGCGCGCCATCTACGGCGGGGGCGGTGGCTGGGTCGACCTGGGTGCCGACGACACCCGCTACGACTTCTTCGAGCGCGCGCTCATCGGGCTGCACGAGCAGAGCGGCCCGGAGCGCGGATCAGTGCGGTTCTTCGATGTCGAGAAGGCTCCTCCGCGCAACGGACGGAGAGGACGAGGACTAGCACGCACCTGCAGTCCGAGCGGTTCCTCGCCCGGCCGACGCTCGCCCCGTCAAGAGGAAAGCACTGCGCCGGCGCCTCCGCAGCGGCCGCTCAGGAGGTCATCGTGGCGATGACGACCTCCAGCTCCATGACCGACGCGATCTTGCCATGCGTCTTGTCGCGCGCCTCCTCGCGCAGCGCGTTGGCTCGCTCGGTGCTCGCCTGCAGCGCCTCACGGTCGCGCCAGGTCGTCACCGCGACCGCGCGCCCGTGCTCCCGGACGCCGCACAGCAGGGCTGCGCAGAAGCCGTCCATCGCGTCCAGGCCCGGCAGCGTGCTGGTGTTGAACGTCTCGACGGCAACGTCGATGTCGTCCGAGGCGAGCTCGATCATGCTGACGCGGTTCCAGCAGCCCGGCATCGGCTGCTGGCGCACGTGCATCCCGAGGACCTCTGCCTCGATGACCTCTGACGGAGCGCCGTAGTTCTCGTGGATGCGGTCGTGCAGCGCGCTGAGGCGGGCGTCGGTCGACCGCATCGCGTCCGCGCCGTCCCAGAACGTCACGATCGCGCACTGGCCCGACGTGCGGTCGACGTCCATCGCGAGACCGCGGTTGCCGCGCTGCTCCTTGACCACGGGGAGCACTTGCTCCTCGATGTGGCGGATAAGCTCGTCGAGGCGGCCTGGCTCGATCGAGAACATGTTGGCCCGCAGATGCATCGGACTGCTCCGTCCCGGGTGCCTCAGCTCGCACCGGCTGCCGCGAGGGTCGCACCCGATCGCCCCACCCTCCTCGCCGCGACGGCCGCCCGGAACCAGCACAACGGGCTAGTCCTGCGCCCGACGCAGCTCGGCGGCGAGCTCGCCAGGCACGTACGCCACCTCACCGCGCGCGGTCGCCGCGGCGACGCGCTCCGCGACGTCGGCCGGGCCGCCGTCGGCGGGAAGCCCCAGATCCCCTAGCCGGACGCCGGTCTCGCCGCGATGCGCCGCGAGCGCGGCCAGCACCGTGTCGCGGGTGATGGTGCTGCCGCCGCTGCCCTGGCCGCGGTCGAGCAGCGGGAAGTCGGCGAGGATCACCGCCATGTCGTGAAGGTCGACGCCGTACGCCTCGGCGACGAGCGCATCGATCCGGGCCCGCCACCGCGCGCGGTCAACGAGCGCATCCGGCGGCCATGGCCGGTGGACGGGCGCGCACAGCCGGCGAGCCAGCGCGACCAGCTCGGCACCGGTCCGGCTGCCCGGATCGAGGCGAGGCAGCGGCACCTGCTCCCACAGGAAGAAGTTCAGCGTGGTCGACACCCGCCGGCGCACCACCCAGTCCACGACGAAGCTGTTGGCGAGCGCCAGCCACAGCAGCGGCAGCCGCTCGTCCTCGACGTCGAACCGGCACGTGGGCACCTTGTTGCCGCACGCGCTCGCAGCCGGTACGAGGGCGGCCAGCACCGTGCGCTCGTTGGCATGCCCGGTCACGTCGCAGAACGCGGCACGGGCCACCCGTGGCACCCGCCGTCCCGGCAGCGAGTCGGCCGGCACCAGGTAGTGCGGGTGAACCCCCTTGGCAGCAGGGATGAGCGGCTGCCACCGGGCTGCCCTCGCCTGACCGCCCAGGTAGCGCTTGGCGGCCGCGTCGAACTGGTGCACCATCCGGCCCTCGTACAGCGGCAGCAGCTCCCCCAGCCGTGGATCGCACCAGGCACGGTCCGGACTGGGCGGCGCCTCGGTGAACAGCCCGGCGTCCATCGTCATGTCCAGCTCGCGGACGAACCGCACGTTCCAGCCGCCGGCATCGCGCGCGCCCAGCGCCGGGTGCCTCGCCGCCAGCGCGCGGAGCAGGCTCGCCTCCGTCGCCGACCGGACGTCGGGCACCGTCAGCCGGGCACCGCTCACCGCGAGCAGGTACGGGACGTCGAAGGCCACCGGCCGCTGATCCCCCAGCGCCGCCTCGGCCTCGGCGATCGATCGGCAGCCGAACAGCGCGCGCCGCACGCCGCCGGCGTGCCCCTGCTGCCAGACCAGCACGAGGAACCGGAACATCCCGTGGATGGCGAAGATGCGCCGCGAGTTGACGAAGTCGGCCATCAGCTCGGCGGTGCCGTCGCGCAACAGCAGCCGGCGCAGCGGCGCGGCACCCTCGGCCCGCTGCAACGCGCTCGGGACGACCACGCCGAGACGACCGCCCGGCCGCAGCAACTGGTGGGCCCGCTCGAGGAAGTAGCGGTACAGCTCGGTGTCGCCAGGACCCTGGTGGCGGTAGCCGGCAGCGCGCAAGGCCGCCGCGTACGACCGCTTGGCCGCCCGGTGCCCGTCCCAGTCCGTGAGCGCGCCCGCGTGGGCACCGGCGTGGGCACGGACGTACTCGCGGACGGCCGGCTTCACCGTGCCCCACGGCGGGTTGCCGAGCACGACGTCGAACCCACCGCGGTCGAGCACGTCGGGGAACGCGGCGCGCCAGTCCAGCCCATGAGGCGGCCCGACCACCGAGTCGCCGGCCACCACGTGCGACTCCACGGCGTCCAGCTCGGCCGGCGTCGCACCGGCGTGCGCGCACAGCAGGCTGCGCAGCAGCGCGACGGCGAGGGAATCGGCGTCGACGAGGTACAGGCACCGGGCGAGCACCAGCCGCCACGCCGCCGACAGCGGCAGCGCGCCGCGCGAGAGCTCGGCCGTCCGCGCCGCGAGCAGGTCGAGAGACGGCAGCGCGAACGCGCCGGCACCCGCGGCGGGGTCGCACGCGCGCAGCGCGAGCACGTCGTCCGGCGTGCGGGCCGCTGCCAGCAGCGGGGCGAGCGCCTGCCGCACGACGAAGCCGGCGAGCTCGGGCGGCGTGAAGTAGACGCCGTTGTCGCGGCGGTCCAGCGCGCGGCCGAGGCCGGCCCGCCGCTCGAAGGCCGCACCGGCGCTGCGCACGGTGAGCGCGCCCGACGCCCGCGCCGGCCGCAGCAGCGCGACCGACCCGTCCAGCCCCTCGGCCGCGGTGCCGAACCACGACGGGAGCCGCGCCACCACCGGCCCACCGTCGAGCAGGGACGCGGCGACCGAGCACCACAGCGCGCGGTCGGCCTCGGCGGGATCGGCGCCCCGCCGGCCGAGCCGCCCGGCAACCGCGTCGAGAACGGCGTCGAGGGCAGCGTCGCGCGTGCCCGCGCTCATCGGCGCAGGACGTACACGCGCTCGACGACGGTCGGTGCGCGGTGCGCGAGCCGCGAGCTCTTGTAGCGCCGGCGCTCGATCTCCATGACGTCGACCCCGCCGTGCGCGGTCAGCACGTCGAGGACCGTCTCGTGCGCGATGTGCCCGTCGGAGCTGTAGCTCAGCACCAGCACCGGCGCGGCGCTCTTCGCGACGAGCCGGTCGAGCGCTGCCGGTGCGCGCCTGGCATGGCACCAGTCGGACGCCCAGCGCTGCCACGGCGGCAGCCCCGTCGTACCGGTGAGCGGCGGATCCTCGTCGCCGACCAGCGTGTTGAGCAGGTGGTAGTACGCGGCGTACTGGCGCTTGGTGTACGGCGGGTCGGCGTAGACGAGCTCCGCGTCGGTCTCGGCGACCGCTCGCTCGGCGTCGAGGCAGGTGACCCGGTGCCCGTCGGCGGGGCCCGGCCCCGGGCGCACGGGAACGAGCGCGAGCGGCCGCAGGGCGCGCGGCTTCCACTCCTTCAGGTAGCAGCCGTACGTGCCCGCGACGTTGCTGACCCGTACGACCGCCGCGACGAGCGTCGAGAGCAGCAGCGCGCGCTCGGCCTCGGTGAGCAGCGGCCGCCACTCGCGCACCGCGCCACGGATCGCGTCGACGACCCGCGCGTTGGCCACCGTGAGATAGCGCCGCTCGACGCTCTCCCGCTCGCGCGATTCCGGCGCGTAGTGACGGGCGACCCAGCCGTCGACGGGAGCCAGCCCCGACAGGTGCGAGACCACGCGCGCGTACGGGTCGGGGCCGAGCTCGCCGAGAACGGGCCGCAGCCCGGCGAACGCCGGGCGCTCCGGCGCGAGCAGTCGCGCCCGCGCCCAGGTGGCGCACAGCGGTAGCAGGTCGTTGGCCCGTACCGCGTAGCCGTCGGCGCGCAGCGCGGCCGATACCGACGCGGTGCCGGCGAAGGCGTCCGCGACGACAGCACCGGGCGCAGCGCGAGCCGCGATCACCGCGCGCAGGGCAGGCAGCAGGGCGGTCTTGTTGCCCAGGAACTCCATGCCCACCCCCAGCCGAGGTCGGCTCATTCTGACCCGGCGAGAATGCTTCCGTGGTGAGACGCGCTGCACCGGAGCGAGTCGACGGCTTCGCGCCCATCGGCGGCTACGCCGGCATCGGCGACGGGCGCACCGTCGCGCTCGTCGCCCTCGACGGGTGCATCGACTGGTGGCCGCTGCCGACGATCGACTCGCCGCCGGCCTTCGCCGCGATCCTCGACCCGGCGCACGGCGGCTACGTCGAGCTGGCGCCGGACGAGCCGTACGAGGTCTCCCGGCGCTACGTGGGCGACAGCAACGTCCTCGAGACGACGTACCACGCCCGATCGGGCGACGTGCGGGTCACCGACGCGCTCACCGTCGGCCGGGCCGGACGGCTGCCATGGGGCGAGCTCGCCAGGCGCGTCGAGGCCGTCGGCGGCGACGCGGTGCCGATGCGGTGGGCGGTGGTGCCGGGCACCCGATTCGGCTCGGCCGCGCCGTGGTTCGAGACGCGCCAGGGCTCGGTCCTCGTGCACGTCGGCGACCAGCACCTCGCGGTGCGCTGCCGCCACGTCGGCTCGCCCGTCGTGCGGGACGGCCGGGTCAGCGGCCGCTTCGTGGCGCGCTCGGGGGAGCGCGGCCTGCTCGCGCTCGCCGGCGCCGACGACGGGCCGCTGTTCCTCGCCGCGCCGGCCGCAGTCGACGACCGGATCGACCGCACGGTGGCGAGCTGGGACGACTGGGCGCGGCAGATCGCGTACCAGGGACCGTGGCGCACCGAGGTGGTGCGCTCGGCGCTGGCGCTGAAGCTGCTGCTGCACTCCCCCACCGGCGCGATCGCGGCCGCCCCGACGACGTCGCTGCCGGAGCGCATCGGCGGCGACAAGAACTGGGACTACCGCTACATGTGGGTGCGCGACGCGTCGTTCACGCTCGACGCCTTCATCTCCCTCGGCCTGCACGAGGAGGTGCAGGCTGCCGTCTCGTGGCTGATCGGGTCGCTGCACCGGACCGCCCCCCGCCTCCAGGTGTTCTACAAGCTCGACGGCACGGTGCCCGGTGCGCAGGAGCTGCTCGACCTCCCTGGCTACCGGGGAAGCCGGCCGGTGCGGTCGGGCAACGACGCGGCCGGGCAAACGCAGCTCGGCACGCTCGGCGACCTGTTCGACACGATCTGGCGGTACGTCGGGCACGGCCACGTGCTCGATCCGCGCACCGGCCAGCTGCTCGCCGACCTCGCCGACCACTGCTGCGACGTGTGGCGCACCGAGGACTCCGGCATCTGGGAGCTGCAGCAGCACCGGCACTACACGGTGAGCAAGATGGGGTGCTGGGCGGCGCTCGACCGCGCGCTGCGCCTGCACGACGCCGGGATGGTGCCCACCGGCCACCGGCACCGCTGGATCGGCGAGCGGGCAGCCATCCGCCGCTTCGTCGACGAGCACTGCTGGTCGGCAGCCAAGCGCTCGTACACGTTCTATGCCGGCACCGACGAGCTCGACGCGGCGACGCTGCTCGCCGGTCGCAGCGGCTTCGACACGGGCGAGCGGCTCGCCGGCACGGTCGCCGCGGTGCGGGCCGAGCTCGGCGCCGGCCCGTACCTCTACCGCTACACCGGCATGGCGGAGGAGGAGGGCGCGTTCGTCGCCTGCTCGTTCTGGCTGGCGAACGCGCTCGCCGTGCTCGGCCGCCCAAAGGAGGCCGCCGAGGCGATCGACGGCGCGCTCGGTGCGGCCAACGACGTGGGGCTGCTCGCCGAGATGGTCGACCCGGCCACCGGCGAGCTGCTCGGCAACTTCCCGCAGGGGCTCAGCCATCTGGCGCTGGTCGGTGCCGTCATGGCGCAGCAGCGCGCCGCCGGTTGCGCTTGAGCGGTCAGCCGGTGCTCAGCTCCGACACGTCGCGCGGCACCCGCTCGGAGACCACGGGCACCTCGAGCATGGCCCGCCGCGCCGGGCCCGGCGGCAGCGGCCGGACGTACGCCTCGTCGGTCGGCTCGAGCGCCAGGTGCTGGGCGTGCGCCCGGGTCAGCTGCACGGTGAGCGGACGCATGTCCGGCAGCAGCAGCTCGAGCCGGGTCTGGAAGCCGAGCTCGACCACGCGCTGGACGACGGCCCGGTACGAGCCAGGCACGCTCTCGCGCGTCACCTCGAGGTCGTGCGGGCGGACGAGCCGGCCGCCGAGCTCGGTCATCGGGCCGAGGAAGCCCATGACGAACGGCGTCGCCGGCGCGTCGTACAGCTCGGCCGGGCGGCCCTCCTGCTCGATGCGGCCCTCGTTGACGATGACGATCTGGTCGGCGAGCTCGAGCGCCTCCTCCTGGTCGTGCGTGACGAAGATGGTCGTCGCGCTCACCTGCTCGTGCAGCCGGCGCAGCCAGGCCCGCAGCTCCTGCCGGACCTTCATGTCCAGCGCGCCGAACGGCTCGTCGAGCAGCAGCAGCTTGGGCTCGACGGCGAGCGCGCGGGCGAGCGCCATCCGCTGGCGCTGGCCGCCGGAGAGCTGGCCGGGGTAGCGCTGCGCGAGCCCGTCGAGGTGGACCAGCCGCAGCAGCTCCTCGACGCGGCGCTTGATCTCGGGCTTGGACGCCTTGGCGACCTTGAGGCCGAAGGCGACGTTGTCCCACACCGTCATGTGCGAGAAGGCGGCGTAGTGCTGGAAGACGAAGCCGACGCCGCGCCGCCTGGCCGGCACGCCGGTCATGTCCTTGCCGTCGATGAAGACCCGTCCCCGGTCGGGCGTCTCGAGACCGGCGATGATGCGCAGCAGCGTGGACTTGCCGCCGCCGCTCGGGCCGAGAAGGGCGGTGAGCTCGCCGTCCTCGACGGTGACCGTGACATCGCGCAGCGCCTGGAACGAGCCGAAGCTCTTGCTGACGTTGCGCACCTCGATGCTCATGCACTCTCCTTGCGGTGGCGGCTCAGCACTGTCATCGCTACGAGGATCAGCAGCGACACCAGGGCGAGAAGGCAGCCTGCGCTGTATGCGCCGGCCGAGTCGAAGTTGCGGAAGCGCTCCTCGACGTACAGCGGGAGGGTCTGGGTCTGACCGACGATGTTGCCGGAGACGATGCTGACCGCGCCGAACTCGCCGAGCGCCCGCGCAGCGGTCAGCACGACGCCGTACACCACGGCCCACCGGATCGCCGGCAGCGTGATGCGGAGGAACGTCTGCCTCGGCCCAGCACCGAGCGTCGCGGCCGCCTGCTCCTGGTCGGTGCCGAGCTCCTCGAGCACCGGCACCACCTCGCGCACCACGAAGGGCAGGCAGACGAACGCGGTGGCGATCACCATGCCGGGCAGCGAGAACAGCACCTGGATGCCCCTGGCGGCGAGCCAGTCGCCCAGCCAGCCGCCGGTCCCGTACAGGATGAACATCGCCAGCCCGATGACGACCGGCGACATCGCGAACGGCAGATCGATGAGCAGGTTGACCACGCCGCGCCCAGGGAAGCGCTTGCGGGCCAGCAGCAGGGCCATCACCACGCCGAAGACGACGTTGATCGGCACCACGATGGCGGTGATGAGCACCGACATCTGGAGGGCGTGCACGGCGGCCGGCTGGGTGAGGGCGTCGATGACCGGCCGCAGGCCGTGCTGGAACGTGCGGTAGACGATCATCCCGACCGGGACGGCCAGCAGCATGGCGAGGTAGCCGAGCGCGACGAATCGCGTGGCGTACCGCGTGGCCCGGCTACCCACGGCCGCGCTGCAGCCTGCGCGTAGCGAGCCGGAGCGCGCCGAGGACGACGAGGGCGGCCACGATGAGCGTCACGCTGACGGCTGCCGCGCCGCGGGCGTCGCCCGACTCGACGTGACCGGCGATGAGCACCGACGCCACCTGCGTGTGGAACGGCAGGTTGCCGGAGATCAGCACGATCGAGCCGAACTCGCCGAGCGAGCGGGCGAACGCGAGGCCGGCGCCGGAGATCACGGCCGGCAGCAGCGCCGGCAGGATGATCCGCCGGAACGTGGTGCCACCCCGCGCGCCGAGCGACTGCGCGGCCTCCTCGACCTCCCGCTCGAGCGACATCAGCACCGGTTGCACGCTGCGCACGACGAACGGCAACGTGATGAACAGCAGCGCCAGCAGGATGGCGATCCGGGTCTGCGCGACGTTGACGCCCACCGGGCTGCCGGGACCGTAGAGCGCGAGCAGCACCAGGCCGGCGACGATCGTCGGCAGCGCGAACGGCAGGTCGATCAGCGCGTTGACGATGCGCTTGCCCGGGAACTCGTCGCGCACCAGCACCCACGCGATCAGCAGTCCGGTCACGGCGTCGATCGCCGCGGCGACCAGCGAGATCCAGAACGTGAGGACGAGCGCCGATCGGGAGGCCGGGGCGGTGATGGCCGACCAGAACCCGCCGTACGTCGCCTTGCTGGCAAGGGCGGCGACGGGCAGCGCGACGAGCAGGCAGAGGTAGAGCAGCGCGACGCCGGCCCCCAGCCCCGGTCGTGGCAGCGACCGGAGCCGGGGCGCGCTGCGGGCGCCCGCGGTGGCGCTAAGAGCCACTGGACACTCCGAGGTCTGACTCGATCTTGGTGATGGAGCCGTTGTCCGGGTCGAAGAACTGGGTGTTGACGCTGCTCCAGCCGCCGAGGTCGTCGATCGTGAACAGCTGCGACGGGGTGGGGAAGCGGTTGGTGTCGAGGTCGGCCTTCACCACCGGGCGGTAGCCCTGGTCGGCGAAGATCCTCTGCGCCTGGTCGGTGTGGAGGAACGTCACGAAGTCCTTGGCCAGCGCGGCGTTCTTCGCCTTGGTGGTCACGGCGATCGGGTTCTCGATGAGGATCGTCTGGTCGGGCCGGATGAAGTCGACGGCCTGCCCGGCCTGCTGGGCCTCGATGGCCTCGTTCTCGTAGCTGAGCAGGACGTCGCCGGTGCCGCTGGTGAACGCGGCGAGCGCCTTGGATCCGCTGTCCGGCTGGGCGACCGTGCTCTTGAGGACGCTCTTGACGAAGTCGAGCGCCTCGGCCGGCGACTTCCCCTGCTTGATCTGCGCGCCGTACGCGGCCATCAGGTTCCACTTGGCGCTGCCCGAGGTGAGCACGTTGGGCGTGACCACCTTCACGCCGGGCTTGACGATGTCGTCCCAGCCGTGGATGCCCTTCGGGTTGCCCTTGCGGACCACGAAGACGACGAGCGAGTCGGTGACCATGCCCTTGTAGCTGCCGGCGTTCCAGCTTGAGCCCACGAGCCCGGCCTTCACCAGCTTGGACATGTCGGGCTCCAGGGAGAACTCGACGATGTCGGCCGGCTGGCCGGCCAGCACCGCGCGGCTCTGCGCGCCGGAGGCGCCGTAGGACTGGGTGAACTTCGCGCCCTTGCCCGCCGCGGTGGCGGTGAAGGCGGGGATCAGCTTGGAGTAGACCTTCTGCGGGGTGGAGTAGGCGACGAGCTGAATGCTCTTCGAGCCGTTGCTGGCGGTCGCGGACGCGCCGCAGCCAGTCGCGAGGGCCAGGGCAGAGGTGGCCAGCACGGCGCCAGCCAGGTGCCGGCGGCCGATCGGTCGGTGTCCCACGAGCGTCTCCTGTCAACGGGTAGGAGAGTTGTATATCAAATCGCTCGTGTTGATGGAAGTAATAGGTTCACTTCTGCGACAGGCGTGGCGAGGTTTCACCCGACCGGCCTACCTCGGCCCTGCTGGCCAGGACCGCTGCGACCACGGCGGGACGGCCGGAGACGGCCGGCACGAGCGGAAGGAGCGGAGGGAACCCGCGAGGTCAGGAGACCGGGGCGGCGACGGCCGAGAGCCGGGCCAGGTGCTGGTCGTCGCGGGGCGACGGGCGCCGCGCGAGGCGCTCCTGGAGCAGCCGGCAGGCCTCGGTGCACCGGCCGGCGAGCGCGAGCGCGTGCAGCAGGGTGTCCTCGACGACGTCCCGCTGCGCCGCGCTGCCGCCGACCACGGCCAGCCGGCCGCGCAGGGCCACCAGGCCGTCGGCTGCGACGCCGGCCCGGCCGTCGAGCAGAGCGGCGTGGGCATCGGCGAGCGGCGCGACGACGTCGCGCGCCGCTGCGTCGTCGTGACAGCGGGCGTGATGGCCCAGCCGGCGCAGCCCCTCGGCGTCGCCGGCCGCGGCCAGCCCCATGACCGCGTGGAAGGCGGTGAACGCCGTGGGCGGGCGCTGCAGCGCCTCGCGCGGGACGGTCGCCAGCACCTCGTCGATCGACGCGGTGTCCGGCCAGTCCGCCTCCGGGTCGGCGAGCACCGGCGTGCGCAGCGAGCAGCGCCACAGCAGCGACGCCGAGTCGACCAGGGCCCGCAGGCCGGTGACCGCCGGCGGTGCCAGCTGCTCCCGGTAGCGCCGCTGCACGGCGGTGAGGTCGCCCATCGACAGCTCGTGCAGCGCGGCATGCCAGGAGAAGTGGGCGCGGTGGCTGGCCGACCGGCCGCAGGAGGCGACCCACGGGTCGAGCCAGGCGAGCCCGGCCACGTGGTCGCCGGTCTCGTAGTGGGCGTGCGCCCGCGCGTGCACGGCATGCCCGGACGACGGCACCTCGGCGAGCGCCCGCTCGGCGAGCCGGGCGGCCTCGTCGAAGCGATCCTGCTCCTGGCGGATGAAGGCCAGCAGCCCCACGTACCACCAGTCGTCGCCGTAGTCCGGCGCCAGGCCCTCGACCAGCTCCCACGTGCGCTCCGGCAGCTCGGTAAAGCCGGAGAAGGCGATCGTCGGCACGGCGACGCTGAGCGCCAGCGCGTCGCGGCGGTGCGCGTCGATGTGCCGGAGCAGCAGGTCGCCGGCCGCGCGCCGGCGCTCCGGCCGCACGAGGTCGGCGACGACGGCCACGAAGCTGCGCTCGCGCTCGTCGCCGGCGGCCATGACGGCGCGCTCCGCCGCGGCCAGCTCGGACACCACGTCGACCGGTGCCTCCCACTCGTGGCCGAGCAGGGCGAGCACGGCGTGCCCCAGGGCGAAGCCGGGGTCGGCCGCGACCGACTCGGCAAGGGCCTCCTCGGCGCCGGACTGCACCCGCAGGATGCGGTCGAGGGCGTCGACGTAGCGGGCGGCTGCCTCCGGGGTCGTGGTGAGCGGCAGCCCGTACTGGTCGACCGGGCGCCGGCCCCGGCCACCGCCACCCTCGCCGCCGCCGCCGCTGCCGTCACCGCCGGGGCTGCCGGTGCTGGTGGCGCTGCCGGTCCTGGTGGCGCTGCCGGTGCTGCCTGCGTTGTCCGCACTGCTGACCGCGGTCGCGATCCGCGCGGCCTGCGCCCTGATCTCGGGCATCGCGGTGGTCTCCGCCAGCTGGCCGCGCCGCATGCAGCCGAGCGTCCAGAGCCACGGCAGCGCCGCGCCGTCGGCAGCGACCACCCGGCCGTCGGGGTCGGTCTGGAGCCCGTGCCCGTGCGGACCGGGCGTGGCAAGGCCGTCGGCGAGGAGCGAGCGGACGAGCGGGTCGCCGACCTGCCGCAGGTGGGGCACCGGCCCGGTGCAGTTGACCACCCGGTCGACCACCAGCGCCCGGCCGTCGCTCAGCACGACCTCGACGTGGTCAGGGCGCGCGACGGCGCCGACCACCTCGTCCTTGTGCACCACCAGCTCGCCCCGCTCGAGGCGCTCGGCGATCAGGCGGCCCACGTGCGGGGCGGTCCGGTGGCGCACCGAGCGCCAGAGCGGCCCGTCGACGGCGAGGAACGCACGCTGGTCCTCGGCGGAGAGCCCCTGCCAGAGCGCGTTGGTGACCGACCGCAGCCCGTCGATCGCCGGGCGCCAGTCCCCGCACGCGCGCAGGCAGTCCCGGACGTGGCGGCGGACGGCGGCGCGCAGCGCGGCGATGCCGCCGGCCGCGAGCACGTCCGGCGCCGGCTCGGCGAGCGGCACCGGCGGCAGCGGGCGGTCGGCATGCGCCCGCGGCAGCAGCCCGCTGCGCGAGACGGCATGGATGACCCGCCCCTGCGCGCCCAAGGAGATGATCATGTCCACCATCGTGAGGCCCGTACCCACCAGAAGCAGGGAGGACGCGACCATACCGCTTCGGCTCTCGTCGCCCATATCACCGTCGCCGCGCAGTTGCTCGAGGGCACCGGGGGCCCACGGGTCGGCCACGAAGCGGCCCGAGCGCCGCAGCGCCTCCGGCGCCCACCCGACGTCCGGCGGGAACGTGCCGAGCGCGAGCACCACCGCATCGGCGCGGACCTCGACCCCGGAGGCGAGGCGCAGGCCAGCCCGGCCGCCCAGGGGGACGACGCCGGTCACCCGGTCGTGCAGCCGGCGCACCCGGACGAGCCGGCCGGCGCGGCGCAGCGCCTCGCCGAGGACGTCGCGCAGGTAGCGGCCGTACGCCTCGCGGGGCGGGTAGCAGTCGGGATCGACGGTGCCCCCGGTGCCCCCGGTGCCCCCGGTGCCCCCGGTGCCGCCGGTGCCGGCTTCCGTGGCCAGCCATCGCACGAAATGGCCGGGATCGTCGGGGTAGGCGCTCATGCCGGCCGCCCGCACGTTGAGCACGTGCCTGGCGTCGGTGGTGCCGTACGCGACACCGTTGCCGGTCGCCCGCCCGGGATCGATGAGCAGGATCTCGAGGGGCGTGCGGGTCCTGGCCGCGACCCTGGCCAGCTGGGCGGCCACCAGCGTTCCCGCGGCACCGGCCCCTACGACGCCGATCGTCCTCGTCTCCGCCATCACGCTCCTAGTTCATCTAGTGAGTTAGTAGATTTACTCGTCTACTCCCCCGCATCGCGGACCGTCAAGCCTGATCACCCGAACGGCCGGGCAGCCGGCCGCGGCAGTGCCGGCGCGGCGGTGCTGTCGCGGCAGTGCGGGCGCGGCAGGGCGGCAGTGGAGCGCCGCCGGGGCTCCCATGGCTCGGTCAGTCAGCGGTCATGTGCATACCGAATGGCGTTCTCATCCGGGCGCGCCCGCCGGGCCGCAGAGGCTGGCCTTCTCGATATCTAGTCATAAATGACTAGGCGATGCATAGTCATGGTCGCCGGGGCGCGGATCGGGCAGCCGCCCCGCACCGGCTCCCCTTCGCATCACGCGGTCCTCCGGAGGAAGTCATGACCATGAAGGTCCTGAGCAGGGGCGGGGTGACGCTGGTCGCGGCAGCGGCCTTGGCGCTCGCCCCGGCGGCGACGTCGTTCGCGGAGAGCGACGGCTTCACCCTGGTGCCCGACACCGCCGTCCTGCTGGCGCAGAGCGGCGGGGGCGGCAATGGCGGCAACACCAGCTCGACCAGCTCGGCCACCAACACCTTCTCGCCGGCGTCCTACGTCGACTACAAGCGCACCGGCGGCGAGCCGACGACCGTAGTGGATCGGTATCCGTTCGTGCCGGGACCGAACGGGTTCGGGGCGACGACGCGCGAGTACCGCGACCTCGTCTACGTGTCCAACCCGCTCGGCATCGGGTTCCCCGGCTACAGCGAGTTCTTCAAGTCGGCCGACCTCGGCCAGACCTTCCGGGTGCCGCCGCACGACCCGGTGTTCGCGATGCCCGACGGCACGAGCGGCGGCGGGGGCGGCGACTCGCACCAGGCGGTCGGCTCGGTGACCCACAGCGTGTTCTTCATCGACCTGTCCGGTGCCTGCGTGACGATGAACGTGTCGCGCGACCTGGGTGAGACGTTCGTCTCGGACCGGCTCGGCTGCGGCGCGAGCCCGGGCGCCATCGACGACCGCCAGTGGGTCGACACCGACGAGACGGCCGGCACGCCGAACGTCTACGTCAGCTTCAACAACGACAGCGACCCGCGAGGAGCCAGCCTCGTCCTCGTCCGCAGCCAGCACGACGGGACGCCCGGCACGTTCGCCACCGACTCGCCGTGCAACGCGTTCTCGCAGAGCTTCGCCCCTGCCGATGACGCCACGCCGACCGCGTGCCCTGACCCCTCCGACCCGCAGCTCTGGATCAGCGGCGCCGTCGTGGTCGACAAGTCGCCCACGTCTCGCTTCCAGCACTCGATCTACATCCCGTTCGCGCGCACGGACGGCGCGAACTACTCGCTGTGGGTGGCCATCTCACGTGACGAGGGCACGACCTGGACGCGGCACCACGTCGCGGACCTCGGCCCGCACGACCCGGCCAACATCTTCCCGGACCTGACCGTCGACACCGGCGGCAACCTCTACTACACGTGGTCGCAGAACCGCGATCCCGACGACGCGGCCGACCTCGGCGGCGAGCAGGACGTCTACTACGCCTGGTCGACCGGCGGCGGCACGACCGGCACGTGGGCGGCCCCGATCGACCTCACCGGTGAGCAGAACGACTCGGCCATCTTCCCGTGGCTGGTGGCGGGCAGCCCCGGCCAGGTCGACCTCGTCTATTACAAGGCGAACAACGGGCTCAACTCCAACCTCGACTTCGCGGACGTCAACGGCAACCAGTGCACCGAGGGCACCACGGGCTGCACCGCCAACCGTGCCGTCTGGAACGTCTACTTCGCCCAGTCGCAGAACGCGCTCAACCCCGGAGCCAACTTCAAGTCCGTCCAGATCTCCGACCACCCCAACCACCTGGGTCAGATCTGCACCAACGGCCTGAACTGCAGCGGCGACCGCAACCTGCTCGACTTCTTCACGGTCGACATCGACCATCTCGGTGCCGCCAACGTCACCTGGGCGGACGACAACAACAGCCGCCACGACACCAGGGACAAGTTCAGCCGACAGCTGTCCGGGAGCAGCGTGCTCGCCAACACGACGATCAACCTGCGTTCGAGCTGGCCGATCACCGACCACGCGGTGTCCGACCGCGCGGGCGACGTGTTCGACACCGCGGGCAACCCCAAGGGCTCCTGCGCGGGCATGGACATCCTCGGCACGAGCGCCAACCGCAACGGCAACCTGCTCACGGTGTCGCTCACCCTCAACGGCGCACCGACGGCCGCGGCGGCGGTGGCCTGTGGCACCGGCAACACCGGCGGCCTGTGGGGCGCCGAGCTCTGGGCGTCGAGCACGCCCGATGCGACGACCGGCGGCGATCAGAACGACAACTTCTACCTCGCCTACCGGGATAACCCGGCCGACACCGAGCAACCGACGCCCGGAGTGGAGGCCGGCCGGATGAACAGCCTGTCGCCGACGCTCACCAGCGAGGAGTTCCACCGCACGCAGGCCGGGACGCTCGGGGGCACCTGCTTCACCGCCGCCGGCACGCCGACCTTGACCACGCCGTGCACGATCACCCTCACGACCGACCTCTCGACGCTCGGCATCAAGTCTGGTACGGGGCTGTACTCGATCACCGGGCTGTCGGTCTACTACTTCGGCACCGAGCAGCGGGCGCCAGGGCTGCGGGTGCCGATCGGGTTCTCGCAGCAGGCCGACGCCGCGACGCCGTTCGACATCAACGGCACCGGCACGCTGTAGCGCGACGGATCGCAGTCACCAGCCGTGCGCCGGTCGGGCGGCGCACGGCTGGTGCCGGCGGGGCTGCGCCCGGGCGGCGGTGGGGGAGCATGGCAGGCGTGAGCCCTCAGCACCCGCTCGGCGACCTGGTGATCGGCAGGCGCCTCGTCGTCCCCGCCGACGAGCTGACCTGGCGGTTCTCCCGGTCGAGCGGCCCGGGCGGCCAGTCGGTCAACACCGCGGACTCGCGGGTGGAGCTGTCGTGGGACGTGGCCGGCTCGCTGGTCCTCCCGGCGCCGCTGCGCGAGCGCGCGATCGAGCGGCTCGCCGGGCGGCTAGTCGACGGCGTCCTCACCGTCACCGCCTCCGAGCACCGGTCCCAGTGGCGCAACCGGGTCGCGGCGCAGGCCCGGCTGGCCGCCGTGATCGAGGCGGCGATCGCTCCCCCGCCCCGCGCGCGGCGCCCGACGAGGCCGACCAAGGCGGCCACCGAGCGCCGGATCGCCGCGAAGAAGCGGCGCGGCGAGATCAAGCGGTTGCGCCGCCCGGACGAGTAGCGAAGGCTGCGCTCCGCAGTGGTCAGGGGTTGTCGCCGCGCGGGCGGTCGGCCGGGCGCTCGCCCACCTGGTCGGCGCGGGGCACCTCGCCACGGGCGGCGGCGAGCGCGTCGTCGGCCGGGTCGGCCGGCTCCGGAAGGTGCACCGGCTCCCCGTCGTCGAACGTCGGCGGGAGCCGCTTCAGCTGCTTGTTGAGCGAGCGGAAGAGGAAGATCGTCGCAGCGACGAGCGCGAGGATGACGACGAGGCCGAGCCCGGAGCTGCTGCTCGACGCATCGGCTGCCAGCTGGGCAGCACCGGCGACGGTCACCCGCCCAGCCTACGCGCGCCGGTCACCGCCTCGCACAGCTCCTCGCGCACGCCGGCGAACAGGTCGTCCTCCGGGATGGACGTGGTGACGAGCGAGCGGACCAGCCGGTAGTCCTCGGTCGGCCAGGCGGCCCGCTGCACCCAGAGCGGGCAGCGGAACCAGAAGCCCTGCGGATCGATCTGGGTCTCGTGCGCGAGGAGGGCCCGGTCGCGCACCTCGAAGTAGTCGTCGCAGCGGACGCTCGTGGTGATCCGCTGGTCGTCGCCGGGCCGCTCGACCCACTCGGCGAGCCGCTCGCCGTACGGCGACTCGAGGCCGGCGGCGAGCATCGCCTCGTGCAGCGCCACGTAGCGGGCCCGGTGGAAGGTCTCGTGGTAGTAGAGCTTCAGCGGCTGCCACGGCTCGCCGGTGCCGGGGTAGCTGGTCGGGTCGCCGGCCGCCTCGAAGGCGATCACCGAGATCGCGTGCACCTGGAGGTGGTCCGGGTGCGGGTAGCCACCGTTCTCGTCGTAGGTGACGATCACCTGCGGTCGCTCGCGCCGGATCAGCTCCACCAGCGGCCGGGCCGCCTCCTCCGGGTCGAGCAGGCCGAAGCAGCCCTCCGGCAGCGGCTTGCCGGGCTCCCAGCCCTCCGGCAGGCCGGAGTCGACGAAGCCGAGCCACTCCTGGCGCACGCCGAGGATCTCCCTGGCCCGGTCCATCTCGCGCCGGCGGACCTCGGGCATGTCGGCGAGCACCTCGGGCCGGTCCATGGCCGGGTTCAGGATCGAGCCGCGCTCCCCGCCGGTGCACGTGACGACCAGCACGTCGACCCCGTCCGCGACGTAGCTCGCCATCGTGGCCGCGCCCTTGCTGGACTCGTCGTCGGGGTGCGCGTGCACGGCCATCAGCCGAAGCTCGGTCACCGGGCCTCCTCGCCGGGTCGCCGGATCCGTCCTGGTCCGGCATCCATTGTCCCTGATCCCGCACCACGGCGGCAGCCGTGTGCGGGGCGCGCCCCCCTTGCCGATCACTCAACCGCCGAGGTCATCGACCATTCCCGTGCCATCGTTGAACGGCACGGCAGCGACGATCTCGCGAGGAGGGGCCGGTGGCCCACGAAGGGCCGGCGGCGGTGCGCCCGGACCGCTACGGTACGCCGCGCCGCTCGATGCGCCCGGCCGTGCGGCGATGGCTGGCCGTGGCCGGCGTCGCGCTCGCGGTGGTCGTGGCCGGGCTGGCCTGGGCCGCCTCCCGGCCCGGCGCCGAGGCGACCGTCACGGCGATCAGGTTCGGGGCCGAGCACCACGTCGACGTGACGTTCGAGGTCCGCAAGCCGGCCGGCGCGACCGCCGTGTGCGTGGTCAGGGCCCGCGACGCGAGCGGCGCGCAGACCGGCTACGAGCAGGTACGGGTCGGCCCCGCGCACCGGTCGGTGGTGACGGTCACCCACCGGTTGGCGACCAAGGACCGCGCGGTCACCGGCGAGGTGGCCGGTTGCTCGCTGTCCGGGCGGGGATGACCGGCAGGGCCGCGAGCCATGATCGGCTCCGCCGCGGGGGTCGGAGCGCCTGGCACCCCGCTGTTAGCCTGTTGAGCAGGGCCGGCGCACCGTCGCGCCAATCCGCCCCCTGACCCCGCTGGAGCCGAGGAGAGCGCCCGTGACCGAGACCACCGACGTCAACGTCGTCTGGTTGACGCAGGAGCAGCACGACACGCTCCTGGCCGAGCTCGACTACCTCACCGGCCCTGGCCGCAGCGAGATCTCCAAGAAGATCGAGGCCGCCCGGGCCGAGGGCGACCTGCGGGAGAACGGCGGCTACCACGCCGCCAAGGAGGAGCAGGGCAAGCGCGAGGCGCGGATCCGGCAGCTCACCGCGATGCTGCGCGGCGCGCGGGTCGGCGAGCCGCCGACGGCGGCCGCGGGCGTGGCCGGGCCCGGCATGGTGGTCGAGCTGCGCTGGCCCGGCGACGACGACACCGAGCGGGTGCTCATCGGCGCCCGCGAGCACGGCATCGAGGGAGTCGAGATCTATTCGGCCGCCTCCCCGCTCGGCAAGGCCGTCACGGGGAAGAAGCCGGGCGAGACCGCGACCTACACCACCCCGACGGGCAAGGAGATGACCGTCGAGGTCGTGACGGTCCGGCCGTACGCAGGGTGAGCGCAGGCAGCACGAGCGACCGGTGAGCGACGGACGAGCGACGCAGAGAAGGAGCGCGAGGCAGCGATGACCGAGGCGAGCGGCGCGGCCGTACCGCGCATCAGCGACGACCCCTTCCCGGTGGAGGGGTTCGACCACGTGCACTTCGCCGTCGGCAACGCGCGCCAGGCCGCGCACTTCTACTCGACCGCGCTCGGCCTTCGGTGCGTCGCCTACTCCGGGCCCGAGACCGGCAACCACGACACGGCGTCGTACGTGCTGGAGTCCGGCAGCGCGCGGTTCGTCGTGACCGGCGAGGTACGGGCCGGCACGTGGGTGGGCGAGCACGTCGCCCGCCACGGCGACGGAGTCGTCGACGTGGCGCTGCGGGTGCCCGACGCGACGAGGGCGTACGAGCTCGCGGTCGAGCGCGGCGCCGCCGGCGTCACGGAGCCGCGCATGGTCGAGGATGAGCAGGGCAAGGTGGTCCTGTCCTCCATCCGGACCTACGGCGAGACGCTGCACACGTTCGTCGAGCGGTCGGCCTACTCGGGTCCGTTCCTGCCCGGCTACGTCGAGCGCGCGCCGCTCGTGGCGCCGCCGGAGAAGCGGTACTTCCAGTCGATCGACCACATCGTCGGCAACGTCGAGCTCGGCAAGATGGACGAGTGGGTCGACTACTACCACCGGGTCATGGGCTTCACGAACATGAAGGAGTTCGTCGGCGACGACATTGCCACCGAGTACTCCGCGCTCATGTCGAAGGTGGTGGCCGACGGCTCGCGCAAGGTGAAGTTCCCGCTGAACGAGCCGGCGGTCGGAAAGCGCAAGTCCCAGATCGACGAGTACCTCGAGTTCTACGGCGGGCCGGGCGTGCAGCACATCGCGCTCGCGACGAACGACATCATCCGGGCCGTCGAGGCGATGAGCGCCGTCGGCGTGGAGTTCCTCGCCGCGCCCGACTCGTACTACAACGACCCGGAGCTGCGCTCGCGCATCGGCGACGTGCGCGCGCCGATCGAGGAGCTGCAGGCCCACGCGGTCCTCGTCGACCGCGACGAGGACGGCTACCTGCTGCAGATCTTCACCAAGCCGGTGCAGGACCGCCCGACGGTGTTCTTCGAGCTCATCGAGCGGCACGGCTCGCTCGGCTTCGGCAAGGGCAACTTCAAGGCCCTGTTCGAGGCCATCGAGCGCGAGCAGGCCAGGCGCGGCAACCTGTAGCCGGGCGCGCTACTCGCGGTCCGCGCCGCGTCATTCTCCTACGCCAGCTCGTGGGTGTTGTCACCCGGCGGGCAGGATCGCTCGTGCATCCGAGTCGCGTCATCACTTGTACCAGAAGGTGATGATGTTGCCGACCGTATCGATGATCCCTCCCGGTTGTCCGGGGGTGCGATAGCCGGTGCCTGACGTGCCATCCGCAAGCGTCTTCGCCACCTGCTTCGCCCCCGACGGATTCTGCGCGAAGCTACGAGCGTCCCTCGCGTACTGCCACGGTGACACGTCCTTGGGCGCATGCTTCGCGAAGTGACTCCAGAAGCTGTCGAGCGTCGACTTGCTAGTGCCTCTCCAGCCTCTGGTGAACATGGCGCGCATGCCCACGCCGGCGAACACCTGGGCGGTGCCCACGATCGACATGTCGAGCTGACACCCGTTGGATGCATCGTTCGCCAGGCCGCCGAAGGTGAACTTCCGGCCGGTTACGGCATTCCGGATGGCGCCGCCGACCATGCCGCCGAAGGATCCCGCCGCGCAGGCGACGATGAGCCCCACCGTGCCCATGGGGTCAATGACATCCGTCGGGTCGTTGCCCACGTATCCGTAGAGGTTGGCCGAGCCGCTTCCGAAGCCGATCGGGTCCTGGCTGACGAAGCGCTGAGCCGTGGGGCTGTAGTACCGGTTGCGGAGGAACGTCAGTCCGGTCGCCCCGTCGCTCTCTCGGCCGCTGTACTGGAAGGAATTGCTCGAGGTCGCACCACTCGACGTGACCGCCCCGAACGGGGCGTAGGTGTAGTGCGTCGCCATTGCACCAGCCGACGTGACCAGTCCCACGGTGCTGCCGAGCGGGTCACTGGCGTACGTGGTCGAGGCGGTGGAATCGGTGCGGATGAGCGGCTGGTCGATGCTCTGGCCGAAGAGGTAGTCGGCCGTGGCAGCGCCCGCCGAGTTCTGCTCCTGGGCGACGGCGAGGCCGTCGTAGAGGTACTTCGTCGTCACGCCGTTGACGGTTCTGCTGGAACGGCGACCGAACGGGTCGTAGCCGAAGCTGGAGGTGAGGCCCGTACCGGTGACACCGGTCAGCTCACCGCGGGCGTTCCAGGCGTAGCTCTTCGCGCCGTCACTGGTGAGATCGCCCTCGGCGTCGTAGGCGTACTTCGTGGTGCCGAGCTTGGTGATCTCGTTGTCAGCGTTGAACGTCGGCGTCGCCATCGTGGCCGGCACCGTGACGCTTGCCAGCGAACCACCAACCGACAGCGTGCGACCGTTCGGGTCGTACTGGTAGCTGAGGCTGCCAAGCGATGACGTGCCACTCACGTAGTCGATGCCAGTCACCCGGCCAGCGCCGTCATAGGCGTAGTTCTCGGAGAGCCCCGGCAAGTCGATCCCTGCGACGCGGCCCGCGGCGTCGTAGTGCCATGACGCCGTCCTCGCGGCCTGGACCATCGACAGCAACCGGTCGGACTTGTCGTAGGCATAGGTGATCGCTGCCTGCGTGCCGGCAGTCATCGAGGCCCGTCGACCAGCCGCATCGTAGGTGTACGCCACCTGCCCGGATGGGGTAGTTGCGCTGGTCACCTGGTCGAACCCGTCGTACGCCTGCTGCACGGTCCCACCCGTGGAATCGACCCTCTTCACCAGACGGCCGCCGGCGTCATAGGTGTCGGTGAGCGTGCTCTCGTAGGTGGACGACGTGGTGGTGCCATAGCCGACGAAGGTCAGCTCGTCCAGGCCGTCGTAGCGGTAGGTGGTCACCTTGCCGCGCCGGTCGGTGTCCGACGTGACGTTGCCCATGCCGTCGTACTTGTAAGTCGTCGTCGCGAGCAGCGGATCCTTCACCGACGTCACGCGGTCGGCATTGTCGTAGGTGGAGGTGGTCGTGCTCCCCCTCGGGTCCTTGACCGTGAGTCGGTTCCCGTTGGGATCGTAGGTGAATGCGGTCACGTTGCCGATCGGATCGGTCATGTCGAGCACCGCGTTGCTGGCGTCGTAATGAACGTATGTCGCGACACCGAGCCCGTCTGCCGTGGCTGTCACCCGTCCGGCCCCGTCGTTGCTCAAGCGCCGCACGTTGCCCAGCGGGTCAGTGACGCTGACGAGATCACCGGCCACGTAGCCGTAGGACGTGGTCTTGCCGAGCGCATCAGTCACGGAACCGAGTTGCCCATCGGGCGTGCGAACGTAAGTGGTCTTCCGCCCTTCGGCGTCGGTCGTCGAAGTGACGTTGCCCTTCTGGTCGTACCCGATGGTCGAGATGTGGCCGAGCGGATCGGTCGCCGCGGTGAGTTGACCGTACGGCCCGCCGTACGCATACGTGGACGTGCGCGCCTGCGAGGTCCCGGCGAGATCGGTCTCACTCGTGACAAGCCCATTGCTGTCGTAGGTGAAGCTCGTGACCCTTCCCAGCGGGTCAGTCGTACTGGTCACGAAGTGCGTCGCCGGATCGCGCTGAACCGTCGAGGTGCGTTGCTCGGCCAGGCCGAGGGCGGACGTCTCGGACGTCTCGAAGTGGTTCGCGTCGAACATCACCCGGTGGATGTGGCCGTTCGGGTCGGTCACATCGGTCGTGGTGATGTTGCCCGAGGCGTCGGTGGTGTAGGCGAAGCGGTAGGTGGCGCCGTCGCCGATCACCTGGGTGGCCACCCGGCCGGCAGCGTCGTAGGTGTTGGTCAGGAAGGTGATGCCGCGCGGGTCCTTCGCGGTGAGCAGCTGGCTGCTCGTGTCGTAGGCGTAGGTGGTGACGCCGCCCTTGACGTCGGTCACCGTGGAGAGCCGCCCAGAGGCGTCGTACGCGTACCGCACCACGCGGCCGATGTTGTCGGTCGCCGAGGTGATGCGGTTGCTCGAGTCGTACGTCAGCTTGATCCAGCGGCCGTTCGGCGAGGTGACTTGCGTGATGTTGCCCAGCGGGCCGCCGGCGCGAGTCAGCGAGATCTGGTTGCCGTAGCGGTCACGGATCGCCTGCAGCGGCGCGTTCTCGCCGAACACGTACGTCAGGCCGGCGATCGTCGTCAGGTCCCAGCCGTTGCCGTTCCAGATGATCGTCGACCGGTAGAACTCCCCCGGGGTCGAGGTCGTCTGGAACACCGCGTCGGTCCAGCCCGTCCCCCCGGAGGTGCGGACGTAGTGGATCGTCGCGCCGTCGGCCTTCACCAGGTCGGCTTCCTGGTACTGGTTGTTGGACTGCAGGAAGATCCCGTACGTCCAGTTGGTGCCGACGCCGAACTCGCGCATGGCCAGGTCGCCCTGGCGGTAGGTGCGGGTGATGTCGAGCGGCAGCACGTCGGAGAGCACCAGGTCGGTCTTCGTCATGTCGAGCAGACCGGTGCCGAGGTCGACCGGGTCACCGTCGTGGCCCTGCGGGTCGCCGTTCGGGCCCTTGGGAGGCGCGTGCCGGCCGCCCTGGTTGAGCATCGCTCCGGTGAACTCCCAGACCCGCGTGCCCGGGTCGGGCACGACCTGCGAGCCGTCCTTGGTCACCGTCCCGTGGCCGTAGACGAACCAGCCCTTGTCCTCCGGGTCGTAGTCCCAGAAGTCGACGCGCGTGCCGGGAGCCATGTGCTGGAGGTTCGGGTAGACGATCTGCGCGCCGTCGGGGAAGACGTACGATCCGCCCGGCTGCACGGTGAAGTACACCGGGGTGACGACGCCGGGTGGCAGCGGGAACGGCGGCCGGTCGACCGGGATCGCGGTGATGGACAGCTTGGTGACGACCTTGTCGTCGGTGTCCTTGACCACCGTGCCCTTGGGCAGCCGCACCTCGAAGCCCGGAATCTTCGGGGTGGTGAGCACCGTCTCCTTCGTCGTCGGCGACGGGAAGCTGACCGCGTCCTTGGTGTCCAGGCGCGTCATCCACACCGTGTACGGCAGGTCGAGGACCTGGTGCGCCTTGAGGTCGACGCCGACCTCGAAGACACCCCAGCCCCGACCCGGCGTGCTTGCGGTGCGGCCGTCGATGAGCATCTCGTGGTGCCCGGCGCCCATCCCGGTGATGAGGAACCGACCCCGGCTGTCAGTGACGCCCGACGCGTCGTCGACCTTCATGGTCACGCCCGGCAGCGGCTTGCCGGCGAGCGTCAGCACCTGGCCGCGCACCGCCGTCGCGCCGGCCGGCGCCGGCAGCGGCTCGTCGTGCGCGGTGACCGGCGCCCGGTGCGCCTTCCAGTCGAAGCCGGCAAGATTGAACCGGTCCGGCGTCCACGTCTCGGCCGACTCGGCCGGCGACGTCGTGGTGAACTTGGCCGCTGAGCGCGTGGTCGCCCGTGGAGAGTGGCGGACGGTGGCGGAGCCTTCACGCAGGTCTTCGCCGCGCGAGCCGATGGACAGCGGGGCGGGCTGGTACTGCGTGGTTAGCAGCGAGCCGCTCCAGGCGCTCGCCGCCGGCTGCCCACCGCTCACCGATTGCACGCCGACCGTGAGCATGCCGGTATCGGTGCCCCGCGGATTGGCATAGATGGTGTACGTGCCGGTGACCGGCAGTACCAGGTTGGCGAACGAGCCGCTGGCGAACATGGCGGCCGCCGCGAGGTTGGTCCCGTCCGGCTTGCGCACCGCCATGTCGAGGTAGGCCGTGTAGGTCAGGCCGGAGAAATTGACGGTCACCTTCTGGTTCGCCGTGCCGGCGAAGGTCAGCGCGGCGCTCTGCCCCTTCACGGTCGATACCGTCTGGGCTGATCCGCCGACGGTGAGCGTGCCGGTGGCGTCATCCGGCACCGACCACGCCTGCACCGTGATCGACCCGGTCACCACGGCGCTCGGGTTGACGACCACCTTGTAGGTGCCGGTCGCCGGCAGCACCGTGGAGTCCATCAGCCCGTTGCCGTAGGCCGGGTTCGACACCCACAGCTGAGTGCCGTCGGGCCGGTAGACGTAGTCGTACGGGTAGTCCTGGTAGGTCCCGTTCGAGAACTGGACCTGCACCCGCTGCCCGGCCGTCCCGTCGAAGGTGAACACGGCGCTCTGCCCGCGCACCGTCGACAGGGTCTGCGCCGCCCCGTCGATGGACAGCGTCGCCGTCGCGTCATCCGGCACCGACCACGCCTGCACCGTGATCGAACCCGTCAGTCCCCCCGGGGGATCTACCGTTACCCGGTACGTGCCGGTCGCCGGCAGCACCGTGGAGTCCATCAGCCCGTTGCCGTAGGCCGGGTTCGACACCCACAGCTGAGTGCCGTCGGGCCGGTAGACGTAGTCGTACGGGTAGCCCTGGTAGGTCCCGTTCGAGAACTGGACCTGCACCCGCTGCCCGGCCGTCCCGTCGAAGGTCAACGCGATGTTCTGCCCTGGCGCCGTCGTGGTCACGGTCTGGGCGGCCCCGTCGATGGTCAGGGTTCCGGTGACGTCCGGCAGCGCACTGCCCACCTTGACCGACACCGAGCCGGTCGCCGCGTACTGCGACGCCAGCAAGAGCTCGTACGTGCCGCCGTTGGAGCCGCCGAACGGCTCGATGAAGCCACTAGAGCCGACGCACGAGGCCGAGGCGAGCGTCGCACCATGCGCGTCGAGCACCGTCGCGTTGAGCCCGCACCCGCCGAACGTCCCGTTGGACAAGCTCACATTCGCCCGTTGCCCGCTCGACAGGTCGAAGAGCAACAGGGCCACCTTGTTGCCGGTGCCGATGCTCACCGTCGTCGTCGTGTCGACGGTCGCGCGGCCCGTCGATGCGATGTCGCTCGTCAGGTACGGCGGCGGTACCACGAACAGGTCGGACGTCGAGGTCGCTGATCCGTACGTCGTGCGCAACGAGACGGGCCCTGATGTCGCACCGGCAGGGACGGTGAAGCCGAGCGAGGTCGCGGTGGCGGTCGTCACGCTGGCGTAGGTGGTGCCGAGCCTTGCGACGTCGTTCGCGGTGGTGGTGTCGAAGTTGGTGCCGGTGACGGTCACCGTGTCACCGGGAGCGACGACGGTCGGGTTGAACGAGCTGATGGTGGGCGCCTTGCTGGTCGAGACGGTGAAGCTGCTCGCGCTCGTCGCACTGCCCGCCGACGTCGTGACGCTGATGGTGCCCGACGTCGCCCCGGTCGGCACGGTGACCACCAGCCGGTGCACCGACGCCGACTGCACGGTCGCGGCCGTGGTGCCGAACTTCACCGTGTTGGCCGACGGCGTGGTCGCGAACGGGCCGCCCGAGATGGTGACCGTGCTGCCGGGCGCACCCTGTGCCGGTGCGAACGACATCACGACCAGGGCGGGCGCGCCGAGGTTGGTGACGCTGGTGACGTTGCCGCCCGCGTCGTAGCCGTAGCGCGCCGACGTGCCTGTCTTGTCGATGACGCCGGCCAGCCGACCCGCGGCGTCGTACGAGTAGCTGATGTCACCGGCGGGATTGGCCGCCTGGGCGGCAGTGGGCCTGCCGGTCGGCGAGTCGACCACGAATCCCGCTATCAGCAGGATCGCGGTCAGCGCCGAGACCAGTCTCGCCCGGCTTGCGTTCGCACTGCGCATGACGTCCCCTCGGCCAGCGTCCGCTCGACCGGTCCCCGTGACGCAGCGAGATCAGCCCCGAATGGCGGGTAACACTGTCGGTCGCGCTGCGTGCTGTCGAGCGGACCACGGAAGTGCCAAGAAAGATTTGCTCAGACGCTGACCGCTCTTCTCGTGTTCACATCGAATTCGCCCCATTCATCCGTGCCGGGATGAACCTTCGCGGCGAACGACAACGCCGAGAGCAGCTGGTGCCAGCTCAGGTGAAGTTGAGCGGGTAGCCGGCCCGGCGCAGCCGCGACAGCACCTCGTCGCAGTGCTCGGGACCGCGCGTCTCGATCTGCACGGCCACCTCGACCTCGTCGAGGTGCAGCTTCGGACCGGTACGGGCGTGGGCGACCTCGAGCACGTTGGCGCCCGACGCGGCGAGCTCGGAGAGCAGGCCGACGAGCCCGCCCGGCCGGTCGGAGATGCGCACCCGGAACGACAGGAAGCGCCCGGCCGAGATGAGGCCGTGCCGCATCACCCGCAGCAGCAGCAGCGGGTCGATGTTGCCGCCGGAGAGCACGACGACGACCGGCGGCTCGTACGCGGCGGGCTGCTGCATGACGGCGGCGACGGCCGCCGCGCCGGCCGGCTCGACGACGAGCTTCGCGCGCTCGAGGCAGAGCACGAGCGCCCGCGACATGTCCTCGTCGCTGACCGTCACGATGTCGTCGACCAGCTTGGTCACGTGGATGAACGTCATGGCGCTCGGGCAGCCGACGGCGATGCCGTCCGCGATCGTCGCCATCGCGCCGAGCGCCACCGGGTGACCGGCCGCGAGCGAGGGCGGGAAGGCGGCCGCGCCCTCGGCCTGCGCGCCGACGACCCGCACGTGCGGCAGGCGCGCCTTGAGCGCGGCCGCGATGCCGGAGAGCAGGCCGCCGCCGCCGGCGGGCACCACGACGGTGCGGGCATCCGGCACCTGCTCGGCGATCTCCAGCCCCGCGGTGCCCTGCCCGGCGAGCAGGTCGGGGTGGTCGAACGGGTGGACGAACGTCGCGCCGCGCTCGTCGGCCCACTCCTTGGCGGTGATCAGCGCCTCGTCGAGCGACGCGCCACCGAGGATCACCTCGGCCCCGTACGCCCTGGTCGCCTCGATCTTGGGGATCGGCGCGCCCTCCGGCATGAAGACCGTGGACTTGGTGTCGAGCAGCGATGCCGCGAGGGCGAGGCCCTGCGCGTGGTTGCCTGCGCTCGCCGCGACCACGCCCTTCGCCCGCTCCTCGGGCGAGAGCCGGGAGATGCGGACGTACGCGCCCCGGATCTTGAACGAGCCGGTGCGCTGCAGGTTCTCGCACTTGAGGTAGACCGACCCGCCAACCTGCTCGCCCAGCCACCGCGAGCCCTCGACGGGCGTGTAGCGCGCCACGTCGACGAGCAGCTCGCGGGCTGCCTCGATGTCGGCCACCTGGACGAGTGATCCGCCGGAGCGGAGCGACGTCGGCATGGCCGTAGTGTGGCAGGTGACCGGCCGCCCCGCTGGACCGGTTGGCAGTCCCCGCCCCGTCGGACGTAGGGTCACCGCATGCATGACCGGCACCCACTACCGGGCGAGGACCGCATCGTCGACGGCGTTCGGCTGCACTTCGTGCGGCACGGGCGCGACGACCCTGGACGCCCCCGCCCCGCGCTGCTGATGCTGCACGGGCTGCCGACGTCGTCCTACCTCTGGCACGACGTGATGCGCGACCTCGGGCACGACCACCGGCTGCTCGCGCCAGACCTGCTCGGCCTCGGCCGCTCGGAGCGGCCGGCGCGCACCGGGTACGACCTGGCGACCCAGGCCAGGCGCCTGTGGCTGCTCGCCGACGACCTCGGCCTCGACCAGGTGGTGCTGGTGGGGCACGACCTCGGCGGCGCGATCGCGGCCCACATGTGCGCCGTCCGGCGGGAGCGGGTGGCCGGGCTGGTCCTCATGAGCTCGCCGGTGCATGCCAGCGGCTGGCCGACCCCCTCGGTGCTTCCGCTGACGCTGCCCGGCGTGCGGACGGCCTACCTCGCCGCGCTCGGGCTCTCGCCCGGGCTCGCCCGGCGGGCGATCGGCCGGGCGCTGCGGGCCGACGTCCCGCCGAGCGCGATCGACCGCCATCTCGCGCCGCTGCTGCACGGGGAGGGCCCGCGCGGGCTGATCGCCTTCACCAAGGCCGTCGACATGACGGCCGTCGAGGCGGCCTGGCGGCTGGTGGTCGCGGAGCCGCCCCCCGCGCTGGTGCTGTGGGGCGAGGACGACCACGTGCACTCGACCGCGTACGGCCGGCGGCTCGCCACCGAGCTGGCCGGTGCCGCGTGGGTGCCGGTCGGCGGCGGCCGGCTGCTGCCGCAGGAGCGGCCGGAGCGGGTGGCCGAGGAGATCGACGGGTTCGTCGCCGAGGTGCAGAGCGCGCCGGCCGCCGTGCGCTGAGCCACGACCGCGGGCTCAGCTGACGGTCAGCGTGATGTCGTCGAGGTAGAACCACGTCGGCAGCGACGGGTCGTTCGTGGCGGTGAACGTGATACGCACCGTCCGGCCCGCGAACCCGGTGAGGCTCGCCGAGCGCTGCACCCATCCGGCGTTGTGGTTGAGGTTGGAGTAGCTCGCCACCGTCGTCGTGCCGATCTTCAGCGTCAGCGTGTCGTACGCCGTCGTCGTGGTCGTCTCGTCCGTCACGACGTGCAGCCAGAACGACAGCACGGCGCTCGTGCACCCGGCCGGAATGGTCACCGACAGGCTCAAGGCCTGGGTCGAGCTGACCGTGCCGCCGAGCACGACGGAGTAGCTGCCGGAGTGGGCCGTCCCGCCCACGACCTGCCCGGTCGTGGTCCACGGCGCCGGGTAGCCGGTCTCGAAGCCGGGGTTCCCGAGCAGCTGCTGACCCGTGCAGCTCGCCGTCGTCGCGGCGGCCGGCTCCGCGGCCGGCACTGACAACGAGGCGGTCGCCGCAACCATGGCGAGGGCGACGGCGGCCGCGCGGCGCGATCCGATCGTCATGATGAAGCTCCTTCCGGAACGGCCAGTGGCCGGCCGAGGAGATCCCCGGCCGGCCACTGGCGTGGTGCGATCGCTCAGTTCACCATGCTCGCTCTCTCAGCTGACATTGAGCGCCGTGTCGTCGATGACGAACGACGTCTGCAGCGAGGAGTCCTCGGTGCCGGTGAACTTCACCGTCACCGTCTGGCCCGCGAACGAGGCCACGTTGAACGACTTCTGCGCGTACCCGGTGTTGTGGTTCAGGTTCGAGTACGTCGCCAGCGTCGTCGTGCCGATCTGCACCGTCAGCTTGTCGAACTGCGTGGTGGTGGTCGTCTCGGCGGTGTCGATGTGCAACCAGAACGACAGCGTGTAGCTGGTGCACCCGGCCGGGATGGTCACCGACTGGCTCAAGGTGTCGGTGTGCGTGGTCCCGTACCCGTCCAGCCACGCCTTCCAGGACCCGGAGTGCGCCGGCTCGGCCGTCGAGTTGTCGATCACGCCGGCCGAGGCCGTCCACGGCGACGCGGTACCGGTCTCGAAGCCGGGATTGCCCAGCTTCTGGCCGGGGCTGGCGCAGCCGCCCGTCCCGTTGACCGTCAGGCTGTACGACGTCGAGTGCGTCGCCGACGTGCCGGTGCCCGTGACGGTGATCGAGTACGTCCCGGCAGGGGTGGTCGACGAGGTCGAGATCGTCATCGTGGACGAGCCGCCCGAGGTCACCGATGCCGGCGAGAACGACGCGCTGGCGCCGCTCGGCAGCCCGCTCGCCGACAGCGACACGGTCTGCGCCGTGCCCGAGGTCGTCGCGGTCGAGATGGTCGACGTCGTCGACCCACCCGCCGTCACGGTGCCGGACGCCGGGCTCGCCGAGATCGAGAAGTCGTTCGCGGTCGTTCCGCCGCACTGCGAGAACTTGAACGCCCCGATCCGGGTGTGCCAGTTGAAGTTGCCGGTCGCCGTCAGGTACTCGTCGGTGTACCAGAACGTGCAGTCGTCGCTCGGGTCGATGCTCATGCTGGTGTAGTCGCCCCAGCGCGAGTACGTCGTCTGCGAGCCGGTGCCGTTGGTCAGCGTCGCCTCGCCCTGGGCGAGGGTCCCCGCCGCGTCGGTCGAGAGCCGGCCGGCGTAGCGGATGCCGGGGTTGAGCGACGAGCTCGACACCGAGTAACCGACCGCGATGTCGCCGGACTGGTCCATGGCCGCGCTGGGCATCCAGCGGTAGTTGGAGTCGGGCGCGAACGTGCCCTGCTGGAAGACGGTCGGGTTGCCGCCGGACAGCCGCAGCTCGTACCACCGAACGCCGGTCGACGTGCCGGCGGTGACCGAGTGGGTGACGACGAACGATTCGTGGTTGCCGAAGTTGCGGTAGGCGAGACGGAACATCAACCGATCGGCCAGCGAGTCCAGCTGCTGGGTAGTCCCCGCTTGCGGGATGCAGGTGCCGCCACCGCAGGCTTGCGCGTACGACGCGACCGTGAGGTTGGTCGGACCGGTGAACGTGGAGTTGGCCGGCGTCGTCCAGTCGACGTGGAGCTTCCAGTACGCCAGCGTCGTGCTCGTCGTTCCGATGGCCACGACGAGGTTGGGCTCACCGGCCGGGGGCGCGGTCGCGCTGTCGACGTCCGCCGGCAGCAGGCCACCGAACGACGTGCTGGTCGTGAAGCACTGCTGGCTCGCGGTCGCACCGGTCAGCATGGCCGATCGGTTCATCGCGCAGTCCTCGGAGCCGAGGAACGTCGTGCCGGCGCTGTTGAACAGGTTGTAGGTGACGTAGTACGCGTCCGGCCACACCGACAGCTTGGGGTAGTCCGGGAAGTTCGTGTACTGGAAGGCGTAGCGGTAGTACGCGCCCGTCGCGTCGCTCGTCTGCGAGACCGCGACGCACTCGTTGTAGGGCCCGCTCGTCGAGCGCACGTTGGCGAACTGGGTGATGACCCAGCGAGCCGCCGCGCGGTCGTAGCGCACCACGCCGTCACCGTCGTTGGTCGACTGGCAGAAGCCGCCGAAGCCGCTCCACAGCGTGTTGGTCGCGGCGGGGCCGTACAGGATCCCGCCGGTCTTGTTGAACACCGCGAAGCTGGTGTTGACGATCTCGACGACCTGGGTGGCGCCGACCGCCGAGTTCGGGTCCGGCGGCACGCCCGTGACGCTGAAGCCCGAGATGCCGGCGCCGAGGCCCTCGAAGCTCGTCGAGGGGGTCGGGGTCAGCGGGCTCGCGCTCGACTGCACGACGGGGTCGGTCACCGTGGCCGACTGCGCCTGCGGCATCCGGTCCATGTCCTCGACCGGCTTCTTGGACTGGGCGCCCGCCTTCGGCGGCATGTCGCGCAGCGGCTTGGAGATGTCCTGGTAGACGGCTGGGCCGGAGTCAGAGCTCTGGTGCGGGTTGCCGGCGGTCGTCGTCGTCGACGAGGCAGCTGCCGATGGGGCCAGCGCGAACACCGACGCGGCCGCCGCGCTCGTCACGAGCGCGAGCGCGGCGGAAAGGCGTGGTCTGAGTTTCACGATAGGACCTCCCTGGGCGGAGTGACCCGCCCGTCCCCGGTGCGCCACGACGACCGGCCGTCGCAGCGTTCGTGCAATTGGTCAGCCTTTCGGACGTGCCGGGCAGCCACAACGGGCGGGAGGAAAAGGCATCGGCCCAAAGCGGTCACGGGACGGCAAAGCCGGGGGGATCATTCGGGTAGCAAGGACATATCGTCGCCGTGAATCCTCGCTCGCCGGCAACGATCACCGCCGCGGTCGTGCTCAGGCCCTCTTCTTCTTCGGCTGCTTGGGCGGCAGCGCGCGGGCGCTCGCGCAGGCGCGCTCGACCCACTCCTGCACGCCGTCGCTGTCGACGAGGGACGGCGGCACCACGACGTACCCCGTCATCGGCCGCCCCGGCATGGGCTCGAACGGCGTCGCGCCGAACTGCTCCTGGAAGCGCTGGCGATCGGCCTCGCCCAGCCGCAGGACCAGCGAGTCCCGGAACAACGACATGAACATGTGCCCGCCGATGACGCAGGACGGGTAGCCGAACATCGGCCGCCGCGTCGCCTCCGGCACGAGCCCGGCGAGCCGGTCGAAGCGCGCGACGAGCTGCGGCGGGGACTTCTGGAACGTCGGCATGACGGCCTCCTCAGCGGCTCCTCAGCGGCTCCTCAGCGGCTCCTCAGCCGGCCGACCAGTACCGCTCGCCCCGGTGGACGAGCGCGGCCGCGCCCACCAGGCCGGCCTGCTGCCCCAGCGCGGCCGCGACCACGGGCACCTCCCTGGCGAAGTCGAGCCGCGCGTACGAGCGGTAGGCCTCCTCGAGGGGGTCGAGGAGCCATCGCCCAGCCTGCACCAGCCCGCCGCCGATCGCCACGACCTCGACGTCGAGCAGCGCCACGGCCGAGGCGATCGCGATGCCGAGCGCGCGGCCGGCCCTGGCGAGGGCCGCCGCCGCGACCGGGTGGCCACGGTCGGCATCGGCGACCAGCTCGGCGCCGCCCGCACCGGGCGCGGCGGCCCACCCGTTGTCCCGTGCCCAGGCGAGCGCGGCCGGGCCGCGGGCGACGGCCTCCAGGCAGCCGGTGCCCCCACAGGCGCACGGCGGCCCGTCCGGGTCGACCACGACGTGCCCGATGTGGCCCGCGTTGCCGGTCGCGCCGTCGGCGAGCCGGCCGCCGAGGACCAGTCCCCCGCCGACGCCGGTCGAGACCACCATGCCGAGCACGTGGTCGCGACCGCGCCCTGCACCGCGCCAGTGCTCGCCGGCGGTGAGGCACGACGCGTCGTTGTGCAACCGCACCGGGAGCCCCGGATAGGCGGCTGCGACCCGCTCGCGAAGCGGGAAGTCCCGCCACGCCGGGATGCGCAGCGGCGACACCAGACCGGCCGGCCAGCTCATCGGGCCGCCGCAGCCGACGCCGACGCCCGCGAGCGGCGGGTCGCCCGCGGCCGCGAGAGCGCCGGCGGCGAGCGCCTCGACGGTGCGCCAGAGGGACTCGGCGTCGGCTTCCGAGCCGGTCGCGGGGGTGGCGATCCGCGACGCGGCGGTCACCCGTCCCTCGCTGTCGACGAGCGCCGCGGCGAGCTTGGTGCCGCCGATGTCGAGAGCGAGGGCGTGCGCCGGCGCGCCGGTCGCCGGCCGCGGCTCGCTCATCCCGCGGCCGGCGACCGGTGGAAGGCGAGCATCGACGCGGTGAGGCTGTGCACGTGGTTGCGCCCCGCCACCGGCCCGAGCTCGCCGGCGGCGAGGAACCCGGCGACGCTCGCCGTGTCGAGCCAGCGGCGCACGGCCACCACGTCGTGGTCGGGGTCGCCGAACAGCTGCGAGCCGCGCCCCTCGCAGGCGAACAGCAGCGCGCCCTCGACCCGGCCGAGCCCCTGCGCGCGCGACCTGGCGATGGTGTCGCGCAGGTCGTCCTCGGCCGCTCCCGCGTCGCGCACCTGGAAGCGGACGGTGCGCCCGACGTCCACGACGTCGGAGATGACCAGCGCGGCGCGGTCGCGGTCGGCGCCGACGACGCCCCGTACGACGAAGTCGCCGCGCTCGTGCTCCTCGGCGTACTCGTCCATCACGATGCCGAAGTGCACGCCCTGGCTCACCAGTGCCTGGTCGAGCGGGTCGAGGCCGTCGACGATCTCCTGGAGCTTGGCGAGGGCCGGCACCCCGGCGAGCTCGAGCACGGCGTTGCCGTCCGATCTCGTCACGACCATCGTCGGCCCGATCGGCCGGCAGCCCTGGCTCACCATCGGGAACGCGCCGGACCCGCCGCCGATGACCACGCCGACCGCTCCCCGGTCGACGACCCGGTCGTCGATGAACAGCCTCGTCGACCCCGGGCCCTGCGCGCCGGTCGCGAGGCCGCCGACGAGCGGCAGCCCCTGCAGCGCCTCGTTGGCCTGCTGGACGAAGCCGTCGGCCGGGAAGGAGTACGGGTCGGCGAGCAACAGGGACACCTCGTCGGCCGCGGCCCGCTCCGGCATGCCGATGACCGCCATGCCCTCCGGCAGCCGGATCACCTCGAGGTGGTAGCTGCGCAGCTGGGCGCCCGGCAGCACGGCGGCCCAGGCGCTCACCGCCGTCGCCCCCTCGACGCCGCGGCCGGCCCCTATCACGCCGGGAGCGCTGCAGCCGATCAGCGTCGCGCCCGAGCAGAGCAGGGCAGCCCGGCGACCGGCGCGCTCGAGGTCCGAGGCGTCGGCGCCGCCGGCCGGCCCCGGCGAGGCGAAGACGCACACCAGGTCGGGCGCCCCGTCCAGCGGGGCGAGCGCCTGCTCGACCGCCCGCTCGGCCGCCCGGTCGAGGTCGGCGTCCACGGCGAGGCCGTCGCCGAAGCGGGTCACTGCTTCACCTCCTCCGCACCTCGAGCTTGCCTCGTCCGAGCCCTGCCGAAGCCCTGCCGGAGCCCTGTCCGGGCCCTGTCGGAGCATTGTGGGGGCTACCCAACCGACGGGATACGACGGTTGCATCGGCACGCCGGGAACGGTCGCCCAACCGCTGTTGGGGTGCGCGTTCGCGCGACCGGGCCTTGCCTCGCAGGAGGCGCAATCCGGGCGTAGCGTTGGCTGGTGACTACTTCGGTGAGCGTCCGATGACCGTCGAGACCGGCCCAGCCCCCGCCGCGAGCACGCTCGGAGAGCTCCGCGCGTCCGGCCACCGGCACAAGCCGGTGAAGGCGGAGCTGCGCGACAACCTGCTCCACGCGCTGACGGCCGGTGACGACCGCTTCCCCGGCATCGTCGGCTTCGGCGAGACGGTGCTGCCCCAGCTGGAGCGCGCGCTGCTCGCCGGTCACGACCTGGTGCTGCTGGGCGAGCGCGGGCAGGGCAAGACCCGGCTGATCCGCACCCTCATCAGCCTCCTCGACGAGTGGACCCCTGTCGTCGCCGGCTGCGAGATCAACGATCACCCGTACGCGCCGGTGTGCACCCGCTGCCAGCGGCTCGTCGCCGAGCACGGCGAGTCGACCGCGGTCGCGTGGAAGCACAGGGGCGACCGGTACGGCGAGAAGCTCGCCACGCCCGACACGAGCGTCGGTGACCTCATCGGTGACATCGACCCCATCAAGGTGGCGGAGGGGCGGCAGCTCGGCGACCCGGAGACCGTGCACTACGGGCTGGTGCCGCGCACCAACCGCGGCATCTTCAGCATCAACGAGCTGCCCGACCTCGCCGAACGCATCCAGGTGTCGCTGCTCAACGTGCTGGAGGAGCGCGACATCCAGGTGCGCGGCTACGCGCTGCGGCTCCCGCTCGACCTGCTGCTGGTCGCCTCGGCCAACCCGGAGGACTACACCAACCGCGGGCGGATCATCACCCCGCTGAAGGACCGCTTCGGCGCGGAGGTCCGCACCCACTACCCGCTGCGGCTCGAGGACGAGCTGGCCCTGATCCGCCAGGAGGCGGTGCTGCACTGGGGCGAGACCGCCGTGTCGGCGGTCGTCCCCGATCACCTCCTGGAGGCGCTGGCCCGCTTCACCAGGCTGGTGCGCGAGTCACCGGCGGTCGACACCCGCTCCGGCGTCTCTGCGCGCTTCGCCGTGTCGGCAGCCGAGACGGTGGCTGCGTCGGCCGTGCGCCGCGCCGCGCTCACCGGCGAGGAGACGGCGGTCGCGCGGGTCTGCGACCTGCCGGCCGTGGTCCCCGTGGCGAGGGGCAAGGTCGAGTTCGAGGCCAACGAGGAGGGGCGCGAGCTCGAGGTGCTCGTCCACCTGCTGCGCCGCTCGGTGGCCGAGACGTTCCGCGCCCGCCTGGCCGGCGCCGACCTCAGCGGCCTGCTGGAGCGCTTCGCCGAGGAGGCCACCGTCGAGACCGGCGACCTGGTGCCGGCCGGCGAGCTGCTGCACCGGCTCGGCCCGGTGCCCGGGCTCGCCAAGATCCTCCAGCGGCTCGGGATCGAGGGCGCCGACTCGCCCGGCCTGGCGGCGTCGGGTGTCGAGTTCGCCATGGAGGGCCTCTACCTCACGAGGCGGCTGTCCAAGGAGGAGCTGCCCGGCCGTACCGTCTACGGCCGGTGACCGGGCGGTGATGGGCCGATGAGCACGGGGGCGCACGACTACCGCTACGGCGCGTGGCACGGCGGGCCGGACCCGCTCGCGCCCCCGTACGACGTCCGCGAAGCGCTCGACGAGCTCGGCGACGCCGTGCTCGACGGGTCGAGCCCGCGGGAGGCGCTGACCGACCTGCTGCGCCAGGGGCCGAACGGCCTGCGCGGCCTGGAGGACCTGCTCCGGCAGGTGCGCAAGCGGCAGCGCGAGGCCCGCCGGCGCGGGCAGCTCGACGGCACGCTGGAAGAAGTGCGCGCGCTGCTCGACCGGGCCATCGGCCAGGAGCGGTCCGCGCTCTTCCCCGACCCGGGCGACGACGCGCGGATGCGCGAGGCCGAGCTCGACACCCTGCCGAACGACACGGCGCGCGCGGTGCGCCGCCTCGCCGACTACGACTGGCGGTCGGAGCAGGCGCGGGAGACGTACGAGCAGATCCGCGACCTGCTGCGCCGCGAGGTGCTCGACGCGCAGTTCCGCGGCATGAAGCAGGCGCTGGAGGGCGCAGCCGGCGACCCGGGCAGCCCGGACATGCAGCGGGTCAAGGACATGCTGGCCGACCTCAACGCGATGCTGGAGGCCGACTCTCGCGGCGATCACACGCAGGCGCAGTTCGACGAGTTCATGGAGAAGTACGGCGACTTCTTCCCCGACTCGCCGGCCAACCTGGAGGAGCTGATCGACAGCCTGGCCCGCCGTGCGGCCGCGGCCCAGCGGCTGCTCCAGTCGCTCTCGCCGGAGCAGCGCCAGGAGCTCGCCGACCTCATGGCCGCCGCGATGAACGACATGGGGCTCGCCGCCGAGATGGACCGGCTCGGCCGCGCGCTGCGCGAGCGGCGGCCCGACCTCGACTGGAGCGGCCGCGAGCGGATGCAGGGCCGCGGCTCGATGCAGCTCGGCGACGCGGTGACCGCGCTGGAGGAGCTGGCCGACCTCGACGAGCTCGAGTCGACGCTCGGCCAGAGCTACCCCGGCGCGTCGCTGGACGACGTCGACGAGGAGGCCGTCGAGCGCGCGCTCGGCCGGGCCGCCGTCGACGACCTCGAGGCGCTGCGCCGCATCGAGCGCGAGCTGGAGCGCCAGGGCTACCTCCAGCGCGAGAACGGCCGGCTCGAGCTCACCCCGCGCGCCGTCCGGCGGCTCGGCGCGACGGCGCTGCGGCGGGTGTTCTCGTCGCTGGAGTCGGCGAGCCGGGGCGACCACGACATCGCCGACGCGGGCTCGGCCGGCGAGCTGACCGGCGCCTCGCGGCAGTGGCGGTTCGGCGACGAGCAGCCGATCGACGTCGTACGGACCGTGCGCAACGCCGTCCTGCGCGCCGGCCCGACGGGCGGCCGGGTGAAGCTCACGGTCGACGACTTCGAGATCGTCGAGACCGAGCGGCGCACCTCGGCGGCGGTCGCGCTGCTCGTCGACCTCTCGTACTCGATGGCGCTTCGCGGCACGTGGGGCACGGCGAAGTCGACGGCGCTCGCGCTGAACGCTCTGGTGACGACGCAGTACCCGCAGGACTCGATCGAGATCATCGGCTTCAGCGACTACGCGCGGCGGCTGCGGCCGGAGGAGCTCGCCGGCCTGTCCTGGGACATGGTGCAGGGCACCAATCTTCAGCACGCGCTGATGCTGGCCGCGCGCCACCTGGCGAAGCACCCCGACGCCGAGCCGGTCGTCATGGTCGTCACCGATGGCGAGCCCACCGCGCACCTGGAGCGCGACGGGCACGCTTCGTTCTCGTGGCCGCCGATGGCCGAGACGCTCGAGCTGACGATGACCGAGGTGGAGAAGCTCACGCGGTACGGCGCGACCATCAACGTCTTCATGCTCGACGACGAGCCGCGGCTGGTGCGCTTCGTCGACGCAATGGCGCGGCGCAACGGCGGCCGGGTGTTCTCGCCGTCCCCGGACCGGCTGGGCGACTACGTGGTGAGCGACTACCTCCGCGCCCGAAAGGGTCGGCGCTAGCTCAGCTCGTGCGGCGCCTCCCCAGGTGCCAGAAGGCGACGGCTGCCGCCGCGCCGACGTTGAGCGAGTCGACGCCGCGCGCCATCGGGATCGACAGCCGTACGTCGGCCGCCGCGAGCGCCGCCGCGGACAGGCCCGGCCCCTCCGTTCCCAGCAGCACCGCGAGCCGGTCGACGCCCGACGGGTCGTACGCGTCGAGCGCCACCGACCCCTCCCCCGGCGTCATCGCGACGAGCGCGAACCCGGTCGACCGCAGCACCGCGAGCCCGTCCGGCCACGAGTCCAGCCGCGCCCACGGGATCGCGAAGATCTCGCCCATCGAGGCCCGTACCGAGCGGCGGTAGAGCGGGTCGGTGCAGCCCGGCGTCAGCAGGACGGCGTCCATGCCGAGGCCGGCAGCGCAGCGGAAGAGGACGCCCATGTTGGTCGGGTTGACGGTGTCCTCGAGGACGACGACCCGCCGCGCTGCCGCGAGGACGTCGCCGACGGCCGCGGGCGCCGGCCGGTCGAACGTGCCGAGCGGGCCGGGGTGCTCGGGGTAGCCGGTGATCGCCCGCAGCACCGGCCGCTCCGCGACGTGCACAGGCACGCCGGGGGCGCGCCCGTCCAGCACCGACGCCAGCTCGGCGACGTAGCGCGGCTCGGTCAGCACCCGGCGCAGCCGGTGCCCGGCCCGCAGCGCGCGCTCCACCACGACGAGCCCCTCGGCGAGGAATGCGCCGTGCTCGCCGGCCAGCCGGTCGCGCAGCAGCGAGTCGCGCATCCTGGCGAACTCGTCGACGCGCGGATCGCCCGGCTCGGTTATCTCAGAGACGTCCATCGCGTCGATGGTGCCCCACCCGGCCCATGACAGGATTGCCGCATGCGCGCGGGGGCCCTGCGCGGGATGCCCCGCGACGTCATCGTCCTGTCCGCCGTGGCCTTCGCGGTCGCGGTCGGCTTCGGCGTGGTCGCGCCCGCCCTCCCGGTCTTCGCCCGCGACTTCGGGGTCGGACGCACCGCGGCGGGGGCGGTGATCAGCGCCTTCGCGATCGCCCGGCTGCTGTTCGCGCTGACCAGCGGCCGGCTGGTCGACACGTACGGCGAGCGGACCGTGCTGGCCAGTGGCATCGCCGTGGTCGCGGTGAGCAGCCTGTTCGTCGGCCTGGCGCAGAACTACGTCGAGCTGCTGCTGCTGCGCGGCATCGGCGGCGTCGGGTCGGCGATGTTCTCGGTGAGCGCGTACAGCCTGCTGCTCGGCAGCGCCGGGCCCGAGCAGCGCGGACGGGCCAGCGGGCTGTTCCAGGGCGCCTTCCTGCTGGGCGCCATCGCCGGGCCGGCGCTCGGCGGCTTCGTGACCGGCATCAACATCCGTGCTCCGTTCTTCCTGTACGCCGTGACCCTCACCGTCGCCGGACTGATCGGGCTGCTCGCGCTCAGCCGGCGCGAGCGGCCGACCGGGGACGACGAGGCGGACGCGGCGCCCAAGCCCCAGCCCGTCCCGCTGGCGACCGCCTTCCGCCAGCCCGCGTACCGCGCCGCGCTGCTGGCCGCCCTCGCCGACACCTGGGCGGTGCTGGGCGTGCGCAGCGCGCTCGTGCCCCTGTTCGTCACCGAGGTGCTGCACCGCCAGCCGCTGTGGATCGGGGCCGGCTTCGTGGTCGTCGCCGCCGTCAACGCGCTGGTGCTGCTGCCGGCCGGCCGCTTCGCCGACGACCACGGCCGGCGGCCGGTGCTGGTCGCCGGCTGCACGGTGTCGGCGATCGCGGTGGCGGTGCTGGCGATGGTCCCCGACCTCGGCGGCTACCTGCTGGCGATGGCCGTCGCCGGCGTCGGGTCGGGGCTGCTCGACGTCGCGCCGGCGGCCATCGTCGGCGACGTGGCCGGCGGACGCGGCGGCCGGCTGGTGGCCGCCTACCAGATGGCCGGCGACACGGGCGTGATCCTGGGGCCCGTCGTGGCCGGGCTGCTGGCCGACGCCATCTCGTTCCGGGCCGCCTTCCTCGTCACCGCGGCCGTGCTCGGGCTGGCCGCGATCGTCGGCGTCGCGTCGCCCGAGTATCGGCGATGATCGCCGCGGGGCGGTCCGCCGGTACAGTCCTGCCATGAGCTTCGTCCTGTGGTTGCACGTCGCCCTCGCGATCATGCTGCTCGGGCCCCTGACGGTGGCGACGATGGCGACGCCGCGGGCGATCCGGGCGGGCGCCGAGGGGCTGCCGCTGCTGCGCTGGCTGCACCGGACGACGCGCATCTACGGGGCCGGCTCCATCGCGGTCTTCCTGCTGGGGCTCGCGCTGGTCCCGCTGGCCGACCACGTGAGCTTCGATGACGGCTGGCTGTCCGCCTCGATGGGGATGTTCCTCGTGGGCTGGCTGATGGTGCTCGGCATCATCGCCGACCAGCGCAGGGCGGTGCGCCAGGTCGAGGCCGGCGAGGACGCGTCGGTACGGGCCGGCCGGCTCGCGGCGCTGTCCGGCATCGTCGCCCTGCTCTGGCTCGCCGTGCTGGCGCTCATGGTGTTCCAGCCCGGCGGCTCGCCGTCCTGAGCCGGCCCGCACCGGCCCGCACCAGCCCCTGCACCGGCCCGCGTTGGCCCGCCCCGCCGTGAGCCGCCCGCACTGCCCGTCGCCGCCCGTGCGACGATCGTCCGTGCAGGTGCTGCGAGGCCGGACGGCGCGCGCGAGGAGGTACGCGGATGGGTAGCCAGCCGGGTGGGTCGGCCGAGACGCCGCTGAGCGACTGGATCGCCGTCCTCGCCATGGTGGTCGGCGCGTCGGCGATGGCGGTGGCGATCATCCTCGCGATCCCCTGGCTCGGCATCGCCGGCGGGGCGCTGCTCGTGGCGGGCGCGATCTACGCCTTCGCCACCGGCATCATGAACCGCACCGAGGACTACGACATGGGGCGCGAGGACACCGCCTGAGAGCGCCGGCCGGCGACCTGCCGCGCTCGGCCGGCCGTCAGTCGGCGAGCTCCCACGTCGCGCTGACGGCCACCGCTATCTCGTGCTCGCCGGCGTGCACCTCCAGCGACTCGGCGCGGGCCCCGGCCGCCGCCATGAGGCCGAACCGCGGGTGGTGACCCATCTCGTGGCCGGCCTCGTCGAGCACGAGCAGGCGATCGAGGCGCTGCCCGGCCAGCGACGCATAGTGCTCGGCCCTTGCCCTCGCGTCCGCGTAGGCCAGCTCGCGGGCGGTCGCCTCCCCCGGCGCCCGGTCGCGGACGACCGGGGCCAGCGCATGCAGCCGCGCCACGTCGCCGCCCGCGCTCAGCGCCGCCGCGGCCACCGCGCCGGCGGAGCTCAGCTCCTCCACGATCGCTTCGACGTCGAGGCGAGCGACGTAGCCCCGCAGCTGCGGGCGGTTGCCGTACTGCTCCCACCGCGGCTCGACGGTCGCCCAGCGGGTCGTCACGCCTGCCCTGGCGACGCCCGCCTCGGTCGCCGCGGCCACCATCTGCCGCTCCGCATCGGCGCAGGCGGCGAGCGCCTCGCCCGGTGTCGTGGCGGTCACCTCGACGCCCAGCCGGACGACGACCGCATCGGCCGGGACGGCGGCGCGCCCCATGCCGGTCACCGTGATGCGGCGCGGGTCGCTCATGCCGGTCGGTCGAGCGCCTGCTGCAGGTCGGCGATGAGGTCGTCGGCGGTCTCGATGCCGACCGAGAGCCGGACCAGGTTGTCCGGCACCTCCAGCGGCGAGCCGGCCGCGCTCGCGTGCGTCATGAGGCCCGGATGCTCGATGAGCGACTCGACGCCGCCGAGCGACTCGCCGAGGGCGAACAGCTCGGTGCGCTCGCACACCCGCTTCGCCTCCTCGACGTCGGCGACGAGGAACGACACGATGCCCCCGAAGTCGCGCATCTGCTTGGCGGCGAGCTCGTGGCCAGGGTGGTCGGGCAGGCCGGGGTAGAAGACCTTGGTCACCCGAGGGTGGCGGGTGAGCATCTCGGCGATCCGGTGGGCGTTGGCGCAGTGCCGCTCCATCCGCACGCCGAGCGTCTTCACCCCGCGCAGGACGAGCCACGAGTCGAAGGGGCCGGCGACCGCGCCCATCGCGTTCTGGTGGAACGCGAGCTCCTCGCCGAGGTCGGCGTCGCGCACGACGAGCGCGCCACCGACGACGTCGGAGTGCCCGCCCATGTACTTCGTCGTGCTGTGCACGACGATGTCGGCGCCGAGGGTCAGCGGCTGCTGCAGGTAGCTGGACGCGAACGTGTTGTCGACCAGCAGTCGGGCGCCCCGCTCGTGCGCGACCTCGGCCAGCGCGGCGATGTCGGCGATGCCCAGCACCGGGTTGGTCGGCGTCTCGCACCAGATCAGCGCGGTCTCCGGGCGCATCGCCGCCCGTACGGCGTCGGGCTCGTGCAGCGCGACTGGTTCGTACGACAGCCCCCACCGCTCCAGCACGCGGGCGAAGAGGCGGTAGGTGCCGCCGTAGGCGTCGTGCGGGATCAGCACGTGGGAGCCGGGACGGCACAGCGCCCGCAGGACGCAGTCCTCAGCGGCCAGGCCGGACGCGAACGCGAGGCCGCGGTCGCCCACCTCGAGCGCGGCGAGGCAGGTCTCGAGCGCCGTCCGGGTCGGGTTGGCGGAGCGCGAGTACTCGTAGCCGCGGTGGCGGGCGACGCCGTCCTGGACGTAGGTCGACGTCTGGTAGATCGGCGTGATGACCGCGCCCGTCGCCGGGTCGGGGTCCTGGCCGGCGTGGATCGCGAGGGTCTCGAAGCCGTGCCCGGCGTCGCTCGCCCGGCCGGTCGGGTCGCTCGGGAGGTCGCGGTCGGTCATGCCAGGAAGGCTATCAGCCGCCGTCTCGAGCACCGATGGACGAAGGCCGCAGCCTCACTGCCGCCCGGCGAGGAAGCCGAGCAGGTCCTGGCGGGTCAGGATGCCGGCCGGCTTGCCGTCGACGAGGACGACGGCGGCGTCCGCCTTCTCCAGCGCCCCCATCGCCGCGGCGACCGGCTCGCCGGAGCCGATCATCGGCAGCGGGCGGGACATGTGCTTGTCGAGAGGGGCGTCCAGCGCAGTCGGGTCGCGGAAGACGGCGTCGAGCAGCTCGCGCTCCATCACCGACCCCACCACCTCGGCGGCCATGACCGGCGGCTCCTCCTTGACGACCGGCATCTGCGAGACGCCGTACTCGCGCAGGATCGAGATCGCCGTCGCGACCGTCTCGTCCGGGTGCACGTGCACCAGCTCGGGCATCTGGGCGCCCTTGCGGGCCAGCACGTCGGCGACCGTCGGCTGGGTCTCGTCCGGCGTGAGGAACCCGTAGTCGGCCATCCAGTCGTCGTTGAAGATCTTCGAGATGTAGCCGCGGCCCGAGTCGGGCAGCAGGACCACGACGAGGGCGTCATCGTCGAGCTCGGCCGCCACCCGCAGCGCAGCGGCGACCGCGAGCCCGCACGACCCGCCGACCAGCAGGCCCTCCTCGCGGGCCAGCCGCCGCGTCATGACGAACGAGTCGCGGTCGCTCACCGCCACGATCCGGTCGACCAGCGACGGGTCGTACGTCTGCGGCCAGAAGTCCTCGCCCACGCCCTCGACCAGGTACGGCCGGCCGCTGCCGCCGGAGTAGACCGAGCCCTCCGGGTCGGCTCCCACGACCACGATGCCGGGGTTGCGCTCCTTCAGGTAGCGGGCGGTGCCGCTGATGGTCCCGCCGGTGCCGACGCCGGTCACGAAGTGGGTGACCCGGCCGTCAGTCTGCTCCCATATCTCCGGACCGGTAGATGAGTAGTGCGCCAGGGGATTGTTCGGGTTAGCGTATTGGTTAGGGCTCCACGCTCCGGGCATCTCCCCAGCCAGTCGCTTCGCGACCGAGTAATAGGAGTCGGGATGCTCAGGCGCAACAGCGGTCGGGCAGACGACCACCTCTGCCCCGAACGCCCTGAGCACCGAGATCTTCTCCTGGCTCATCTTGTCCGGCATGACGAAGACGCACTTGTAGCCGCGCTGCGCGGACACGATGGCGAGCCCGACGCCGGTGTTGCCGCTCGTCGGCTCCACGATCGTCCCGCCGGGGCGCAGCTCCCCGCTGCGCTCGGCGGCCTCCACCATGGCGAGGGCGATGCGGTCCTTGACCGACCCGCCGGGGTTGAAGTACTCGACCTTGGCGGCGACGGTCGGCCGCAGGCCCCGGCCGAGCCGGCCGAGCCGCACCAGCGGCGTGCCACCGACGAGATCGACCAGCGAGTCGTGGATCTGCACCGGGCGTCCTCCTCAACGTGGCACCGTCCCCACCGGCGGCGCCGTACCGTCAGGGTAGTCGAGTGCGCAGCGCACCGGGCTCGGCTACTTTTCTCGGACGGACCGCCGTCGGGGGAGGTGGATGGATGAGCCGGTCGAGGTTCCCGTTGAGGTTGCGGCGCCACGCGCTGTTCGGCGGTGGCGGCTTCGGGCTGCTGGGCGCGGCCGGCCTCGGGCTGCTCTACGGCGAGGTCCATCTCGCCCGGCGAGCCATCCCCTCGTTCGGGTCCGCGCCGTCGGCCGACGGGCGGTACGGCAGCGAGCGCGACGGGCACCCGCTGCGGCTCGCGATGATCGGCGACTCCTCGGCCGCCGGCGTCGGCTGCGAGCTGCCGTCGGAGACGCCGGGCGCCCAGCTCGCCGCCGCCCTGGTCGAGCGCGGCCACCACGTCGAGCTCGACGTCCTCGCGGTCTCGGGCTCGCGCTCGTGCGACCTCGAGCCGCAGGTCTCGCGCTGCCTGCTCGACCCGCCCGACATCGCGGTCGTCTCGGTCGGCGCCAACGACGTCATCGGGTTCATCAAGCCGCGCGACGCCGTGCCTCACCTCATCGACGCCGTCCGCCGGCTCCAGGCCGCCGGGGTGGTGGTCGTCGTCGCCACCTGCCCCGACCTCGGCGTGATCCGCCCCGTCCCGCAGCCGTTGCGGGCCCTCGGCCGGCACTGGTCGCGCCGGATGGCGCGCGCGCAGGTGCGGGCCACGCTGGCAGAGGGCGCGATGCCGCTCGACACCGGCGACCTCATCGGCACGCTGTTCGCCGAGCGGGCCGCCGAGATGTTCTGCCACGACCGCTTCCACCCCTCCGCCGCCGGCTACCGGGAGCTGACGCGGGTGCTGCTGCACGCCGTGCTGGCCGCCGTCGACGAGCCGCCGCCCGCACCGCACGAGGCGCTCGGCGAGCCGGCCACCCCGCCGGCCGGCGACATCGCGGTCGAGATGCCGAGCCGGCTGGCCGCGGACGGCGCGGGCGACGCGCTGACCGCCTGACGCGCGGGCGGTGCCGTCGGCGGCTCGGGTAGCGTGGCCCGGCAGCGGGGCAGCCGGCGCACGAGGGGCGGGCAGATGAGCGGTACGGGCGGCGAGACCGTGCGCAAGCTGGCCAGCGGCGCCATCGGGACGGTGGCCGGGCTCGCCGCGCTGCTGGTGGCCGAGGGCCTCGTCGCGACCTACCGCACCTACCTGCCGGCCGAGTCGGCGCCGCCGGTCGAGGGCGCGTTCGGCGACCAGGCGTCGCCCCCGCTGCACCTGGTCATGGCCGGTGACTCGACGGCCGCCGGCGTCGGGGTCACCGACCCGGCCGAGACCGTCGGTGCCCGGCTGGCCAGCGACCTCGCCGGCGAGTGGCGGGTGACGCTGTCGAGCGTCGCCGTGTCCGGCTCGCGGGCCAGCGACCTCGGGCCGCAGGTCTCGCGCGCGCTGCTGCTGCGCCCCGACGTCGCGGTCGTCCTCATCGGCGCCAACGACGTCACCCACGCCACCCCGCTGCGCGAGATGGCCGGCCAGCTGTCCACGGCGGTCACCCGGCTGCGCGAGGCAGGCGTTGCCGTCGTCGTCGGGACCTGCCCCTACATGGGCGCGCGGGCCTTCCTGCCGCCGTTGCGGCAGCTCGCCGCCTGGCAGGGCCGGCGCCTGGCGCACGCGTCGGCGGTCGCCGTGCACGAGAGCGACGGCAGCGTGGTGGCGATCGGCGAGCTGTGCGGCCCGCTCTTCCGCTCGGACCCGCTGACGCTGTCGGCCGACGCCTTCCACCCCTCGGCCGAGGGCTACCGGCACTGGGCCGAGGCGCTCGCGCCCGCCGTCCGCCGGGCCGCCGGGCAGCGCACGAGCCGCTGACCGGCAGCGTCCTCAGCGGACGTACCGGGTGTCGGAGCGGTAGTCCGCCGCCAGCTTGCGGACGTGGGGCGGCAGCTGGTCGGCTACCAGGTCGGCCAGCGTGATCGACTCGAGCACCGACCGCAGGCTGGACCGCACCGCCATCCACACCTCGGCGAGCGGCTCGGCGGGGCCGGGGTAGGTGAGGTCGGTCAGGCTCAGGTCGCGCACGCTGGCGAGCGGCCCGTCGACGGCCCTGATGACGTCGGCGAGGGTGATCTCGCCGGCCGGCCGGTGCAGCTCGTACCCGCCCTCCGGCCCGCGGGTGCTGCGCACCAGCCGGGCGTGCTTCAGCTCGCGCAGGATGCCGAGCAGGAACTTCAGCGGGATGTCCTGCTCGGTCGCGACGCGCTCGGCCTTCACCGGGCCATCGGTGCCGTCCTGCGCCAGCTGGGCGAGCGCCCGCACGGCGTAGTCAGCCTTGGCCGAGATGCGCATGCGCCTAGTGTGCCGCAGCTGCGCCGCTCGAACGATCACTATGCCCGCGGCGGAGCGCCGCGGCCGAGATAGCGTTCTTCCGCGAAGTGCCGCAGCCCGCCCTCGGAGGTCGCCATGCCAGAGGCCGTCATCGTCGCCACCGGGCGCTCGCCCATCGGGCGGGCGGTGAAGGGCTCGCTCAAGGACCTGCGACCGGACGACCTGGTGGCCACCATCGTGGCGACCGCCCTCGACAAGGTGCCCGCGCTCGACCCGCGCGACATCGACGACCTCCTGCTCGGGTGCGGGCTGCCAGGCGGCGAGCAGGGCTTCAACATGGCCCGCATCGTGGCCGTCCTCCTCGGCTACGACCACCTGCCGGGCGCCACGCTCACCAGGTACTGCGCGTCATCGCTGCAGACCACCAGGATGGCGTTCCACGCGATCAAGGCCGGCGAGGGCGACGTCTTCGTCTCGGCCGGCGTCGAGATGGTGAGCCGCTACACCAAGGGCAACAGCGACACCTGGCCGGACACCCGCAACCCGGTCCTCGCCGGCGCCACGGCGCGCACCGCGGCCCGCGCCGAGGGCGGCGCCGAGACCTGGCACGACCCGCGCGCCGACGGCGAGCTGCCGGACGCCTACATCGCCATGGGGCAGACCGCCGAGAACGTCGCCCAGCTGATGGGCGTCACCCGCGAGATGCAGGACGAGTTCGGCGTGCGCTCGCAGAACCTCGCCGAGAAGGCCATCGAGGCCGGCTTCTGGGAGCGCGAGATTACGCCGGTGAAGCTGCCGGACGGGACGATCGTGGCCAAGGACGACGGCCCGCGCCCCGGCGTCACGATGGAGGGCGTACGGGGGCTCGCGCCGGTCTTTCGCCCCGACGGGACGGTCACCGCCGGCAACTGCTGCCCGCTCAACGACGGCGCGGCGGCCGTCGTCGTGATGTCCGACGTCAAGGCCCGCGAGCTCGGCATCACCCCGCTGGCCCGGATCGTGTCGACCGCCGTGTCGGCGCTCGAGCCGGAGATCATGGGGCTCGGGCCGGTGGAGTCCAGCCGGCGGGCGCTCGCCCGCGCCGGGATGTCGATCGACGACATCGACCTGGTGGAGATCAACGAGGCGTTCGCGGCGCAGGTCGTGCCCTCCTACTCGGAGCTCGGCATCCCGCTGGAGAAGCTCAACGTCAACGGCGGCGCGATCGCCGTCGGGCACCCGTTCGGCATGACCGGCGCCCGCATCACCACCACGCTGATCAACTCGCTGCAGTGGCACGACAAGGCGATCGGGCTGGAGACGATGTGCGTGGGCGGGGGGCAGGGGATGGCGATGGTGCTCGAGCGGCTCAGCTGAGCCGCTCCAATGCCTGAGCGGCTCAGCTGAGCCGCTCGGAGCCGTAGAAGCTGCACCGGCCGGTCGCCGCGAGCAGCACCTCGCCGGCCGCCGGCCGGCAGTCCCAGGCCCTGGCGAGCAGCTCGACGGCCTCCCGGCCGGGCGGGAAGCCGTCGATGTCCCGCCGGTGCAGGACGAGCTCGCCGAGCGCGCCGGCGGCGAGCCGCGGGTCGGGACCGGCGGACAGCGCGGCGACGAGGTCGGCGCCGACGACGGCGAGCTGGTCGGCGAGCGCGAAGTCGCCGAGCCTCGGCACCGGGTGGGCGGGGACGCCCTCGGCGGCGGCCGCCGCCGCCGCGACGGCGCTCACCAGGTGGTGCGCCGCGTCGCCCCTGGTGGCGAACGGCGGCGCGGCCGCGCCGAACCGGGTGACCGAGAAGCCCCGCAGCCGGGCGACCAGCGCCCGCACCTCGCGGGCCAGCACGTCGTGGACGGCAGCGGGCACCCCGGCACGGTAACCCTCCGCGAACCCCTCCGGCGAGGCCCGGCGGGCCCCGCCGGGCCTCTCCGGACCCCCGGGCCGCCACGAGGATCGACCGGTGCGGCGAAATGCGGCCCCGGCACTTGTCGGAGGGGCCAGGGGTGAGGCACGCTCCCTTGAAGACACCCGACCACTGGAGGGGCCATGTCGCAAATTCACTCCGAGGAGACCCACCAGAGCCTGCTGGCGCGGATCCCCGAAGTGACGGGACGACAGCTACCTCAGTGGTTCGAGGCCCTCGAGCAGGGCCCCGGCCTGCTCCGCTTCGACGAGCGGGTCAACTGGCTCGCCGACGAGCACAACATCAGCCACGGCTACGCGCGCGCGATCGTGCACGAGCACGAGCGGCGGCGGCGCATCGGCGCCGAGTAGCCGCAGGTGGACGCCGACGACGCCCGCACCTTCCTGCAGAGCAACCACCACGCGGTCATCGCGACCCGCCGCACCGACGGCAGCCCGCACCTGTCCCCGGTCACCGTGGCGGTGGACGACGCCGGCCGGGTGATCATCAGCAGCACCGAGCGGACCGTGAAGGTCCGCAACCTGCGCCGGGAGCCGCGCGCATCGGTGTGCGTGTTCACCAACGCCTTCTTCGGCGACTGGGTCCAGCTCGACGGCCCGGTCGAGATCGTCGACCAGCCCGAGGCGATGGAGCTGCTGGTCGACTACTACCGCCGGGTCTCCGGCGAGCACCCGGACTGGGACGACTACCGGGCCGCGATGCGGCGCGACCAGCGGGTGCTGGTGCGGCTCACCATCGAGCGGGCCGGCCCCTCAGCCTCCCGGTAGGCGCGCGCCGGGGCCTGGCAGACTCGACGGGTGCCGGACGACCGCAGCTACCACATGACGCCCGACGAGCTGAGGACGTACGGGCACGCGGTCGTCGACTGGGTCGCCGACTACCTCGCGACCCTCGAGAGCCGTCCCGTCCTCTCCCCCGTCCAGCCGGGCGAGATCAGGGCCGCCCTGCCCGAGCGGCCGCCGGAGCGGCCGGAGCCTTTCGACGCCGTGCTGGCCGACCTCGACCGGCTCGTGCTCCCCGGCATCACGCACTGGCAGTCGCCCAGCTTCTTCGCGTACTTCCCGGCGAGCAGCTCAGGGCCGTCGATCCTCGGGGAGCTGCTGTCCGCCGGGCTCGGCGTGCAGGGGATGCTCTGGGCGACGAGCCCGGCGGCGACCGAGGTCGAGACCCACGTCATGGACTGGCTCGTCGAGCTGCTCGGCCTGCCACCGGCGTTCCGGTCGGACTCCACCGGCGGCGGAGTGATCCAGGACAGCGCGTCGAGCTCGTCGCTGGTCGCGATGCTCGCCGCGCGGGAGCGCGCGACGGGCGGGCGCAGCAACGCCGACGGCCTCACCGGTGCGGGGCGGCGCCTCGTCGCGTACGCGTCGACGCAGGCGCACAGCTCCATCGAGAAGGCGGCCCGCATCGCCGGCATCGGGTCGGCCGGCCTGCGGCTGGTCGACGTCGACGAGGCGACGCAGCAATTGCGGCCGGACGAGCTCGAGCGGCTGATGGCCGCCGACGCCGCGGCCGGCGCCACGCCGTTCTTCGTCGCCGCGACCGTCGGGACGACCAGCACCACGGCGATCGACCCGGTGCGCGCGATCGGCGAGATCTGCCGCCGCCACGGCGCCTGGCTGCACGTCGACGCCGCCCATGCCGGCGCCGCGGCCGTCTGCCCCGAGCTGCGGTGGGTGAACGACGGCGTCGAGCTCGCCGACAGCTACGTCGTCGACGCGCACAAGTGGCTGCTCACCAACTTCGACTGCTCGGCGTTCTTCGTCGCCGACCGGCGCGCGCTCATCACCGCGCTGTCGATCCTGCCCGAGTACCTGCGCAACGCGGCCAGCGAGTCCGGCGCGGTCATCGACTACCGCGACTGGATGGTGCCGCTCGGACGGCGCTTTCGCGCGCTGAAGCTCTGGCTCGTGCTGCGCTGGTACGGCGCCGAGGGCCTGCGCCACCACGTCCGCCGGCACGTCGGGCTCGCCAGGGAGCTGAGCGACTGGGTGGATGCGGACCCGTCGTTCGAGCGGGTCGCGACCACCACCGTCAACCTGGTCTGCTTCCGCCACGTCGGCGGCGACGAGCTGACCGAGCGGCTGCTCGGCGAGCTCAACCGCTCGGGCACGATGTTCCTCACCCACACCAGGGTGGGCGGCCGGTATGCGCTGCGGATGGCGGTCGGCTCGGTCGCCACCGAGCACCGGCACGTGGAGCTGGCGTGGGAGCGCATCCGCGCGACGGCCGCCGCACTGGTGGTAGAGGGAGCCGGCACCGGCTGACGGCTGACGGGAAGTCGCCCGGCCGGCGCCGGCTCCCCCGGCTCAGGGCGTGCGCGCGAACGTGCCGTGGCTGACCAGGAAGCCCCACGTGTTGGGGCCGACCAGGCCGCTGCCCGGCGTGCCGAGCCGCAGCTGCAGCGCGTGCACGGCGTTCCAGGTCTGCTGGCCGTAGGCGCCGTCGATCGGCACGTCGAAGCCGTTGGCCCGCAGCCGGCTCTGCACCACCCGCACCGCGTTGCTGGTCTCGCCGACCTCGACCGGGATCGGCGGCGGGCTGTAGCGCCCGGCCGGGCGCGCCGCGTACGGCATCAGGTTCTTCGTGCGCATGGGCTGGATCTGCACCACCGTCCCGGTGTGCGGCGCGGCGAGCATCATGCCGTTGCCGAGGTACGTCGTCACGTGATAGACGCTCGATGCGCGCGTCGGGTCGGTGCCGTAGAAGATGAGGTCGCCCGGCTGGGCGTACCTGACCCGGACGTGCGTGAGGTAGCGGTACTGGTCGCGGGAGACCCGTGGGATGCTGATGCCGGCGTAGCGGTAGGCGGCCGAGGTGAGCCCGGAGCAGTCGTACGACGACGGGCCCTCCGCGCCCCACTGGTAGGGCTTGCCGAGCTGGGCGAGCTCGAAGCGGATGACGGCCGCGGCCTTGTTGGCGGTCGCGGCGTGCGCCGAGGCGACCGGCGCGGCGATCGAGGCGACGCCGACGATCGAGCCGGCGCCGGAGGCCGCGACCGCGACGGCGACGAGGGCTCTGCGCGCGGAGCCGCGGACGCGCCGGACGGGTGCGCGCAGCAGCGAAGACAGCTTCATTCCGGAAGTCCTCCACCACGCCTGCGGGCCGGTCCGCTGTCGGGTTCGGGCAGGAGGCGCCCGGCCACCGGGTCGAGAGGTGGCTTCACCCCAAGGGCCGGAGACGGCGGCCCGGGGCTGCGGTGGTCCGTCCCTGCCTCGGGGGGTTCGGCGGTCGTGGCGGCGGCAGGGCTCGGCGTGCCGACGATCCGGCTCCGCGGTGGACGGAGCGGCGCTGACTCTAACGCGTTTGCGGAGTATCAGTACGCTTTTCAGCGTCATCGGCTCGTCGCGGCGCGTCGCGGGCGGCGTGTCGGTGCGAACGCCAGCACGAAGATCGTCCCGCGTGGCATAACTGTCGCGTGTCCGCCCTCGCCGAGACTCTTCGCCTGCGCCGGGAGGAGGTCGGGCTCAGCCAGGCGCAGCTCGCCGCGCGGATCGGCGTCGGCCAGCAGGCCGTCTCCCGCTGGGAGCGCGGCGAGGCGGTCCCCCGGCCGGCCAGGGTGGTGGCCCTCGCCGATGCGCTCGCGCTCGACGCGGCCGCGCTGCACCGGCTCGCCGGCTACCTGGAGGACGCCGAGCGCTCGCCCCTGTGGGGTCCGTTCCACGACCTGTTCGACCGGATGTCCGAGTTGTCCTCCGAGGAGCTGTGGCTGCTCACCGACCGGGCCTGGCAGGAGCTGCGCAGCCGGTACGGCTACTCGGGCCTGGTGCGCTGACGCCGCTTTTCGTCGACGGGCGGAAGCTGGGGCATGGAGCCGGTGCGGGCGGCGTTCCATCCGGCAGCGAGCAGGCAGGCGGCCAAGCTGGCGGCCGAGCAAGCAGGCAGGCGGCAGACGAGGCAACGGAGGAGGCGAGGGTGCTCGATCCGCGGGGGCTCTACGAGCTGGTGGACGAGCCGGTGGGCGAGCCGGCCGCCGGCTCCGGACCGGCGCTCGTCGTCTCGCTCTCCGGCTTCGTCGACGCCGGGAGCGTGACCCGGCTGGCGGCGCGGCACCTGCTCGACGCCCTGCCGGCCCGCCGGGTGGCGACCTTCGACGTCGATCAGCTGCTGGACTACCGCTCGCGCCGCCCGGCGATGCTCTTCGCCGAGGACCACTGGGAGCACTACCAGGAGCCACGCCTGTCGGTCGACGCGCTCACCGACGGTGGCGGCACCGAGTTCCTGCTGCTCTCCGGCCTGGAGCCGGACCTGCAGTGGCACCGGTTCGTCGCCGCCGTGCGCGGCCTGGTCGAGCGGCTCGGCGTCCGGCTCACCGTCGGGCTGGGCTCGATCCCGATGGCGGTCCCCCACACCCGGCCGGTCGGCGTCACCGCTCACGCCACCGACCGCGAGCTGATCGCCGGCCACGAGCCGTGGCTGCAGCGGGTGCAGGTGCCTGGCAGCGCCGCCAACCTCCTCGAGCACGACCTGGGCCGGGCCGGGCACGACGCGCTCGGCTTCGCCGTCCACGTCCCGCACTACCTCGCCGACAACGACTACCCGGCCGCGGTCGAGACCGTCCTCGGCGCGGTGTCCCGCGCCACCGGTCTGCTGCTCCCGGCCGACGCGCTGCGGGCCGCCGCCGAGCGGATGCGGCAGGAGGTCGACGAGCAGGTGGCCGGCTCGGAGGAGGTGGGCGCGGTCGTCCGCGCGCTGGAGCAGCAGTACGACGCCTACGTGCGCGGCCGCGAGGGCGGCGGGCTGCTGGCCGGCGGCACCGGCCCGCTGCCGAGCGCGGAGGAGCTCGGCGCGGAGCTGGAGCGCTTCCTCGCCGAGCAGGCCGAGCGCGGCGACGGCCAGGCACCCGGGCCGGGTCGCTGACACCCCGCCGGCACCCGGCTGGCCCCCGGCTCGCCGGGCGAACTACGATCCGACCGCGACGTTCCACGACCTCGCTGAGGGAGCGCCCGTGGCAGACCACCGTCACCTCATCGGGCTGCTCCTCGGGACCGAGGAGGACTGGCCCACCGCCTTCGAGTCGATCGTCCGGCGGCTCGGCAGCGTGGTCGACGGGCAGGGCGACGCCCACCACTACGACGTCGAGCGCGTCACCATCGAGCCGTTCGACCTGCGCAGCAAGCCGCGCCACGAGCTGGTCATCGACCGCCTCGCCTACTGGTACTACCACCCGCGCGAGTGGCTGAAGAAGGTCGCGCTGACGCACGACGCCTACCTGTTCAACAGCCCCTTCACCTTCCAGAGCATGGAGAAGCACGCCGCGTACTGCGCGATGATGCGCCTCGGCCTCAACGTGCCCGACACCGTGCTGATCCCGTACAAGAACCCGCCCGACCACGCCAAGTACGCCTACACCGCGTCGAAGTACAACCAGCCGTTCGACCTCGACGCCATCGCCGAGTCGATGGGCTACCCGCTCTTCATGAAGCCGTACGACGGCGGCGCCTGGGTCGGCGTCAGCCAGATCCGCAACCGCGAGGAGCTGCACCGCGCGTACGACGAGTCGGGGCAGCGCCTCATGCACCTGCAGAAAGCGGTCGCCGGGTACGACGTCTTCGCGCGCAGCCTGTCCATCGGCGCGGAGACGATGGTGATGAAGTTCGACCCCGACCAGCCGATGCACGCGCGGTACTCGGTCGCCCACCACTTCCTCGACGCCTCGACCGGCGACGAGGCGGTCACCATCGGCCGGCTGGTCAACGCCTTCTTCAGGTGGGAGTTCAACTCCTGCGAGACGCTCGTCAAGGACGGCACGCTCTATCCGATCGACTACGCCAACGCCTGCCCCGACGTCGCGCTCACCAGCCTGCACTACTACTTCCCGTGGGCGATGAAGGCCCTCGTCAAGTGGGCGGTCTACTGCACGGTGACGGGGCGCCGGCCGCGCTACGACCTGGAGACCCGCCGCTTCTTCGACATCGCCGACCGCACGGATCTCGGCTACGACGAGAAGCTCAGCGCCTATCGCGCGCTCGCCGACGACTACTTCGAGGTGGAGCGCTACGCCGACTTCTGCGCGAGCCGGCTCGGCGATCTCGACGAGCTGGTGCTCGACTGGGTGCGCGGCCCCGACTTCGACCGGCTGCTCGTCGGCACCGTGCGGTCGACCTTCCCGTCGCACGAGCACGATCACTTCATCGCCCACTACCGAGGGCTGCTCGGCGCATGGGCCACCGACGAGGAGGCGCGGCTGACGAGCGCCTAGCGGTCAGGGCGCCGGCCAGCTGTCGACCGGCTCGTTGCTGTGCATGAGCTCGACGTAGCGGCGAAGCATCTCGCGCAGCGAGTCCCTGCGGTCGAGCGGCTGCTTCTCGTCGTCGATGCGGTGAAAGGCCTCTGCCTGCCACTCCGCGCCGTTGCGGTGGGTGATGCAGCGCCGCTCGATGATGCCGAGCAGCCGGTCCTTGATGGCGGCGTCGACGCCCAGCTCGTCGAGGCCCTGGTGCGCGAGCGGCAGGAGGCGGCGCAGGACGAGCTCGGTGGCCGGGACGGTGCCGAGGCCCGGCCAGTACAGCTGGGCGTGAATGCCGTGCCGGGCGCCCTCGTTGAAGTTGTCCTCCGCGGCCTGGAAGGACATCTGCGACCAGACCGGCCGGTCCTGCGCCGCGAGCACGCGCAGCAGCCCGTAGTAGAAGGCGCCGTTGGCCATGACGTCGACCATCGTGGGCCCGGCGGGCAGCACGCGGTTCTCGACCCGTAGGTGCGGCTTGCCCCTGTGGGTGTCGTACACGGGCCGGTTCCAGCGGTAGATGGTCCCGTTGTGCATCCGCAGCTCGGCCAGCCGAGGCGTGTCGCCGCGCGCGAGCACCGCGACGGGATCCTCGTCCTCGCACACCGGGAGCAGCGCGGGGAAGTACTTGACGTTCTCCTCGAAGTGGTCGAAAACCGAGGTGATCCAGCGCTCGCCGAACCACACCCGCGGCCGGACGCCCTGCGCCTTGAGCTCCTGGGGACGGGTGTCGGTCGCCTGCTCGAACAGGGCGATGCGGGTCTCGCGCCAGAGCTCCTTGCCGAACAGGAACGGCGAGTTGGCGCCGAGCGCCACCTGCACGCCGGCGATGCACTGCGCGGCGTTCCAGTTGAAAGCGAAGTCCTGCGGGCTCACCTGGAGGTGGAACTGCACGCTCGTGCACGCCGCCTCAGGCGCGATCGTGTCGGCGTACATCGCCAGCCGCTCCGGGCCGTCGATCGCGATGTGCAGGTCCTCGCCGCGGGCGGCGAAGATCTGCTCGTTGATGAGCGCGTAGCGCGGGTTGGCGCTGATCGACGCCTCGGTCAGGTGCTCGGGCATGAGCGTCGGCAGCACGCCGATCATCACGATGTGCGCCCCGATCGCCCGCGCGCGCTCGTCGGCGTCGTTCAGGCTCGCCCGCAGGTGGGCCTCGAGATCCTCCGCCGCCCGGCCGCCGAGCGAGGTGGGCGGCACGTTGATCTCGATGTTGAACTGCCCGAGCTCGGTCTGGAAGTCCTCGTTGGCGATCGCGGTCAGCACTTCCTCGTTGCGCATGGCCGGATCGTGCTCGGCGTCGATCAGGTTGAACTCGATCTCGATCCCCGTCATGGGCCGCTCGAAGTCGAACCGCGACTCGCTCAGCATGCGGCCGAAGACGTCGAGGCAGCGCCGGAGCTTCTCGCGGTAGCGCTGGCGGTCCTCGCGCGAGAAGGCACGCGCCGCGACTTTCTCGCCCACGATGGCTCCTTCCTTGGGGCCAGCTCACTGCCAGGGTTCCACAGAACGGGGTACCCGTCAGGAGCGGGATCAAGGGCGGCGCCCGCCAGGCGGTACGGGTACGCTCCGCTCGGGACCGGGAGCGGCGGCCCGCCGGCGGGCGAGAGGCGAAGGGAGGGCAAGGGACGGACGTGAAGGCGACCGAGCGCTGGTACTCCCAGCGCATGCAGCAGGACATCGGCCTGGCCAGGTGGGGGCACTACGGCACCCCCGTCCTCGTCTTCCCGACGGCCGGCGGCGACGCGGAGGAGGTCGAGCGCAACGGCCTCGTCAGCGCCTGCTGGCCGCTCATCGAGGCCGGCCGGGTCAAGCTCTACTCGTGCGACAGCGTCGCCGGCCGCGCGATGGTGGCGAAGGCCGGGCCGGCCGAGTACCGGATGTGGCTGCTCAACCGGTTCCACGAGTGCGTGGCCGAGGAGGTGGTCCCTGCGGTGCGTGCCGACCTCGGCGGCCACGAGGAGCCGATCATCGCCGCCGGCGCCTCCATCGGCGCCTTCAACGCCCTCGCCGTGCTCTGCCGTTACCCCGGCGCGTTCCGCGCGGCCGTCGGCATGAGCGGCTCGTACCGGATCAGGCGCTTCTACGACAACGCGTTCTCCCTCGACCTCTACTTCTCCTCCCCGCTCGACTTCCTGCCCGGGCTGGACGGCGACCAGCTCGACCTGCTGCGGCAGCGCTTCGCCGTCCTCGCGGCCGGTCAGGGCGCCTGGGAGGACATCGGGGAGTCCTGGGCCGCGGGCGACGCGCTCGGGCGCAAGGGCATCCCCAACCGGGTCGACCCATGGGGCCCGGAGTGGGAGCACGACTGGCCGACCTGGCGCCGGATGCTCCCGCAGTACCTCGACGAGCTCTGCTGAGCCTCGACGGGCCCTGCTGACCGCTGCCTGCCGGGAAGCCGCACCGGCCGGTCAGCCGGCGTGCAGCTGGAAGTCGCTGGCGAACGCCTCGGTCATCTCGATGACCGGCTCGAGCTCGGGGTGGCGGACGAAGACGATGCCGTCGCCGGTCACCGTCGAGCGCCAGTCCTTGCGAGGCGCCCCGATCGGCAGCAGGTCGACGAGAACGACGTGCTCGCCGTACCTCGACAGGAGCGCGTCGAGCCCCTCGGCATGGGTGATGCGGCCGGCGCCGCGGGCCCGCTTGGCGATGCTGCCGGCGTTGTAGGCCAGCTCGAGCGGCGCCATGCGGCCGTGGACGACCGCCTCCGCCCAGCCGGCGTACGTGTCGCCGTCGGTCGCGAAGTTCATCAGGTCGACGACGCGGGCGCCGGGCGGCCGCGCGCCGATCTCGCCGAAGACCACCTCGCCGTCGTGCTTGCGATACCACTCCATGTGCGTGAAGCCGGAGCGGAAGCCGAGCGCCTTCAGCACCGCGGCGCCCATCTCCCGGCCGCCCGTCACGTACGGAACGGAGAGGTCGCGCAGCGAGATCGCCACCGGGCTCACCCATTCGTGCAGGCGCATCTGGAGCGGGCGCGGCCGGTACCAGAGCACGTGCTCGAAGAGGATCTGCCCGTCCGCGCAGATGGTGTCGAAGGTGAGCTCCTCGCCGTCGACGAACTCCTCGACGCTCACCTCCGGCACGTGCCGCAGCATGGGCATGACGTCGGCGAGCTCCTCGACCGAGTCGACCCGGTAGGTGTCGGCCGAGCCGGCTCCCGCGATCGGCTTGACGATGAGCGGGTAGCCGATCCGCTCGGCCGCCTCCCACGCCTCGGCGACGGTGCGGGCGCTGACGTGCCACGGCGTCCGGATGCCGGCCGCGTCGAGCACCCGCTTCATGCGCTCCTTGTCCCGGAAGGGCAGCGTCTCCTCGACCGTCATGCCGGGCAGGCCGAGCTCCTCGCGGATGCGCGCCGCCAGGATCATGTACGGCTCCCAGAGGCACTCGACCTGGTCGATCGACGCGTGCCGCGCGAGCCCGCGCAGCGCCCGTAGCACGCTGGCCTCGTCTGCGAGGTTGACGTGCTCGTAGTGGGCGAGCACGTGGCGGGCCGTCTCCGGCAGCGCGTGCGGCGACTGGTCGCCGACCCCGATGACCTGCGCGCCCACCGCGGCGAGCGCCCTGGTGAAGTACGCCATCTCGGCCGGGTAGCCGGGCGAGATCATGACGACGTTCACGGTGCCTCTCGTCCTCCTCCCGTCACGCCTCGGCCATCTCGATGCGGATCCCGTCGACGATCCGGTGCAGCGCGTCGCGCACCACCGCGGTGTCGGGGTCGCGCACCATGACGTAGCCCTCGCCGAGGTAGTCGCCGCCCGCGGGCTGGCCCTGCTGCGGCAGCCGCGCCTCGACGACGAGGTGCCCGATCTGCTGCTGCACCGCCTCGATGCCGTGCACCGCGCGGACCCGTCCGCGCCCCATGCCGCGCAGGTAGGCAGTGCCGGCCGCGTACCGGCGCTCCGGCGGGTCGAACCGGCCGAGGACGACCAGCTCGGCCCACGCCTGGTAGAGGTCGATGTCGTGGGCGTACCCGTGCATCGAGGTGAGCTGCGCGCCCGGCGGCCGGGCCGCGACCTCCGAGACGGCGACCGAGCCGTCGGGGCGCCGGAACCACTCCATGTGGGTGAGCGCGTCCTTGACGCCCAGCGCTTTCAGCGCCACCGGCCCCCATTCGTGGATGCCGGCGTACTCATGGGTCGTGATGTCGCGGGGCAGCAGCACGACCCACTGGATCCAGGGGTTGCGCAGCACTTCCAGCGGCGGCGGGAAGTAGTCGGAGATGGAGGACCAGACGGTCGTGCCCCCGATGGTGACGCTGTCGAACGTGTGCTCCTCGCCGGTCAGGAACTCCTCCAGCAGGGCAGGTGCGTTGCCGGACAGCGGGACGGCGGCCAGCCAGCCCTTCAGCATGTCGCCGTCGTCGAGGCGGAACGTCGACTGGGCCCCTGCCCCTGCCGGGGGCTTGGCCACCAGCGGGAAGCCGACCTGCTCGGCGAACGCGATCGCCTCGCCGGCGCCGCGGACCAGCGCGTGCCGCGCGCACGGCACGCCGGCCGCCTGCAGCGTCTCCTTCATCCGGGACTTGTCGCGGACGTTCGTGGCCGTACGGAGGTCCATGCCCTCGATGCCGAGGACCTCCCTGACCTGCGCGAGCGGCACCTGGAGCTGCTCCAGGGCGCCGACGAGGCGGTCGATCCGGCCCAGCTGGTTCGACAGGCCCGCGACCGCCGAGGCGATCTGGCGCGGGTCGAGCGCGTCGTCCACCTGCCAGTGCCCGGCCAGCCGGCTCCGCACGTCCGGGTGGATCTTGTCCACCGGCTCGCAGGTGACGAGCCCGAGCCGGACGCCGGGCAGCTCCGCGGCGGACGAGACGAACCGCGCGGTGGCCTCGAGCAGGTACGGCGCAACGAAGGCAGCCACGACCATGTGACGGACGTTACCCGCGGCAGGTGGCCGGGGAACAGCGGGGAATAGCATCGCCGCATGAACGTCGTCCTCGTCGAGCCGTTCTTCCCGCCGATGCAGCGCCACTTCGTGCGAGCCCTCGCCGAGGTCGGCGCCACCGTCATCGGCATCGGGGAGCGCCCAGCCGACTGGCTGGACGACGAGCTGAGGTCCTGGCTGGCGCACTACCACGTCGTACCGAGCGTCATCGACGTCGGCGTCATGATCGACGCGGTCAGGTGGATCCAGGACAAGATGTGGGTCGACCGGCTCGAGGCGACGATCGAGGCGCACACCATGGCGGCCGCGCAGGTCCGGGAGGCGTGCACGATCCCAGGCACGTCGGTGCGCACGGCGTGGCTGTGCCGTGACAAGCCGTCGATGAAGGAGGCGCTGCGCGCGGTCGGCGTCCCGACGGCGGCGTCGACGGGAGCGTCCACCGCCGACCAGGTCCGCGACTTCGCGCGGGCCGTCGGCTACCCGCTGATCCTCAAGCCGCGCTCGGGGGCCGGTGCGCTCGACACCACCAAGGCGAGCAGCGACGCCGAGCTCGACGCGGCGCTCGCGATGTTCGGGGCGCAGCAGGTCGACTCCATCGCGGTGGAGGAGTTCGTCGAGGGGCACGAGGGCTTCTACGACACGCTGTCCGTCGACGGGCACCCGGCGCTCGACTTCGTCTCGCACTACTTCCCGAACGTGCTCGAGGCGATGCGCACCCGCTGGATCTCGCCCCAGTTCATCGCGACCAACCGGGTCGACTCGGTGGAGGACTACCAGCAGCTGCGCGAGCTCGGCGTCCGCGTCAACGAGGCGCTCGGCATCGGCACCAGCGCGACGCACATGGAGTGGTTCTTCGGGCCGAAGGGACTGCGGTTCAGCGAGATCGGCTGCCGCCCGCCCGGCGTCGGGGCGTGGGACCTCTACTCGGCCGGCAACGACCTCGACATCTACCGGCAGTGGGCCGACTCGATCGTCCACGGGCAGATCTGGGGCAAGCCGTCGCGGCAGTACGCGGCCGGCATCATCGCGCTGCGCCCTGAGCGGGACGGCACGATCTCCGGCTACTCGGGCGTGGACGAGATGCAGGCCAGGCACGGCCAGTGGGTGATCGACGCGCAGCTTCCCTCGCCGGGCACTCCGACGCAGCCGGTGGCCGCCGGCTACATGGCCAACGCGTACGTGCGGATGCGTCACCCCGACTACGACGTGCTGCGCGGCATGCTCGACGACGTGGGACGCACGATCCAGGTGCACGCGAGTTGAGGTCCTCGTGACGCCCGCCGTCACCCTGCTCGGGCCACAGCGGCGACCCACGCTCGATCGCGTCCTCTCGTCGTTCGACCTCGTCGGCAGGCCGATCGCCACCGTCACGGCCGGCTGGCAGGAGCGCGAGTCGGACGACGCCGAGCTGGCTGCGCTCGTCGGCGGCCGCGGCGTGAACCTCGGGCTGCACGGCCGGTGGATGGACGTGCTGGAGCGCGACCGCGAGTACGCCAGGGCCGAGCTCGAGCACCGCGCGGTTCTGGCCGAGCTTCAGCAGCTGTACCTGCTCCGGCTCGACCATGCGCTGCGGGCGACGGACGCGATCGCCAGGCGCACGGGCGGCCACCCGCGCGTGCAGGAGATGGCGCTGCAGGACGCGGTCGCCGTGGTGCGCCTGATCGACGAGGCGCACCTCGCCAGGGTGCGCGAGCTGCACGCCGCGTTCTACGACGCCTGGCGCTTGGAGGAGCGGCCGATCGTCGCGGGGCACCGCGAGGAGGTGCGCGCCGTCCTCTCGGCGTCGGAGTGCCTCGTGGTCACGGGCGGGCACGTCGGAGAGCTGCTTCGCGTGATGCACCTGTTCCACGTCGCGCCCAACCTGCCGCCGCGGATCGTGGCCTGGTCGGCGGGAGCGATGGCGCTGACGTCGCGCGTCGTGCTGTTCCACGACGCGGCGGCGCAGGGGCCGGCCCAGACCGAGGTCTACGACGAGGGCCTCGGCGTCGTGGCCGACTCGGTGCTGCTCCCGCACGCCCGGCGGCGGTTGCGCACCGACGATCTCGTCCGGATGTCCGTGCTGGCGCGGCGGTTCGCGCCGGCTACGTGCGTCGTGCTGGACGACGGTGCCCGGGTCGACCTCGCTCCCGAGGGCCGGCTCCCGGCCGGCGCGCGCGTGGTCGACGTCGACGGGCGGATCGTCGAGGTGCGTGCGGCATGACGACGATGGCCCCGGCCGAGGTCAGCGCGCGGCGGCTCGCCGTCAACCGGCTCAAGTCGGCGAAGCCGCTCGACTCCGCCGCCGTCGACCGGTTCCTGGACGGGCGCGAGACGCCGATCGTCGAGGGGTCGCGCTGCACGTTCCTGTGGCGCGGCGAGGCTGACGAGTCCTGGGTCTGCCAGCGCATCGTCGGCCTGCCCGACCGGATCCCGATGCGGCGCATGCGCGGCACCGACCTGTGGTACGTCGTCCTCGAGCTGCCCGAGGGCTCGCGCATCGAGTACCAGATCGAGATCCGCCGCGGCGAGCACTGGGACCGCTTCAACGACCCGCTCAACCCACGCCTCTCGCACAGCCCGATGGGCTCGTCGTCGGTGTGCTTCGGCGCCGGCTACGACACGCCCGACTGGGTGCTGCCCGACCCCGACGCGCGGCCGGGCGAGCTGCGCGACATCGTCGTGCGCAGCCGAGCCCTCGGCCGCGACGCGCGCGTGACGCTCTACCTGCCGGCGCGGTTCCGGAGCACGACGAGGTACCCGCTGCTGGTCGTGCACGACGGTGGCGACTTCCTGCAGTACGCATCCATGAGGACGGTGCTCGACAACCTGATCCACCGGCTCGACGTGGCCGAGACGATCGTCGCGTTCACCTACCCCGGGGACCGGCTGACCGAGTACGCGAACTCCGCCGCCCACTCGCGATTCCTCACCCACGAGCTGCTGCCCGACCTGGAGATGTCGCTGCCCCTGACGAGCGGGCCGGCCGGGCGCTGCCTGCTCGGCTCGTCGTTCGGCGGGGTCGCATCGCTGGCCGCCGCGCACCGGGCACCGACGACGTACGGCTCGCTGGTCCTGCTGTCCGGCTCGTTCGTCTTCACCGACATCGGGATGGAGCACGGCGGCGGGCCCGTCTTCGACCCGGTGGTGAAGTTCGTCAACGCCTACCGCGCCAAGCCCCGGCGCCTCGCCGACCGCATCTTCATGACCTGCGGCGTGTACGAGCCGCTCATCGTGCCCAACCGCTCGATGGTGCACGTCTTCGAGCGCACCGGGATGCAGGTCCGCTACACCGAGTCCCGCGACGGGCACTCGTGGGAGAACTGGCGCGACCGCCTCCGCGACGCGCTGTCCTGGGTCTACCCCGGCCCCCAGAAGCTCTACTACGAGTGATCGATCGGCTGGCTCTCAGGCTGACGGGAATGGCGATCACGCTCATGCCCCGGGCGTTCACGGGCCAGTTGGCGCGATTTGTCGTGCTTGCATGACCACCGCGGCAGTAGCACCGTAAGAGTCCCAACCAGCGCTCGCCTTATCGACAGGGCAGGGCTGATGCCTTGGAGCGAAGCAGCGAATTGGGCCAGTGCCGTGGGCACTGCTCTGGCGGTCGTTCTCGCCCTGTTCAGGGACTCGCTCCTCGTCCGCGCCCGACGAGCGCGTCTCGAGCTGTCGTGCTCCGCGACGGAGGGAGGGACAAGGCAGTTCGCGGCGCTCGTGGGTTCGAGGACTGCGACCGATCTGCCCGCAGTCCGGTATCGCGTCGCGACGACGACGACGCACCAAGGACAGGGCTGAGCAGTCAGCCCGGAGACGAGGCGTCATGGATCACGAGCACGATCACCGAGAGACAAGTCACCGCGATCACGCGGTCGCAGACTTCAGCCGGCATCACATGGAGATGCAGCGGTTCCCGACCGTCGACGACCTGCGCGAGATGGACGAGCGCTGGGGCATCGAGCGAGGACTCGATCCCACCGCGATGGCGGCACGGCTCGACCGGCATGTCACGCAGGTGACGACCGACGTGCTGCGGGGCCGGGACCTGCTCTTCCCTGCGTCAGAGATAAAGCTCCTGCTGGAGCCATGGATCTGGAAGTTGCTCCGGGCGCTCCTGCGTACCCGGGTGAACCACCGGGCCCTCGACGGTGCCGCCCGGGAGCGCTTCAACCTGGCTCTCGAGGCAGCGCACGCGGACGGCTCCTACCAGGCCCTGTCGGTCGTCCACTCGCAGAATCACATGATGCACTCGATGATGGGCCCGCTAGGAACTCAACGATTCCTGCCGTGGCACCGCCTGTACCTGTTCAGGCTCGAGAACGTCCTGCGGCAGAAGCAGCCGAGCGTGCTGGTGCCGTACTGGGACTATGCGAACGACCATGAGCGGCCGGACTGGGTGTGGCAGCCGCAAGCCGTGGTGCGGAATGCCCCAGGCCCGGACGGGCTGCTCCCCACGCAGGCGACGATCGACTCGATGCTCACGAGCGCCTTCTACACGGAGCTCACCTCGAACCTGGAGTCGAGGGCGCACAACCAAGTGCACAACTGGTGCAACGGCACGATCACCTCACCAGCGACCGCCGCTCAGGATCCCATCTTCTGGTTGCTGCATGCCAACGTCGACCGTATCTGGGACAAGTGGCAGCTCAACCACACCGGTGTGCCGGCATTGTCGGGGATGGACGCCGTCCTGGAGCCGTGGGAGCCGTCCACGGCAGCGGATGTGAATGACGTCCTCAATGTCGGTTACTCGTACGGTTGAGGGCGTCTCCGGGCGCAGCGCCGCGCGGGCGGTGATCGTTCAGCGCTAGGCCGGCAGGCCAGGCGGGACCGGGGGCGGCGTCGGGATGATCTGGTCGAAGGCGAGGCCGCTCGACCCCTCCCCCCGGCCGGTCTGGCGCTGCGCGGCGAGCCAGAGCACCACGCGCCCGTCGCGCCAGCGGGTCCGCTGGTAGGTGAGGGTCACCTGCGTGCCCGCCCGCGGCACCTCCTCCTCGTGCACGACGTACGGCGCCGGTGACAGTGCGTCGAGACCGACGCGCAGCAGCGACGTGCGCGGGCGGACGAGCGCGGGCGGCGACGGGTCGCCCTCGATGAGCCGCGGCATGGCGGCCCGCTGCAGCTGGGTCTCCCGCACGTCGCCGGGGACGTGGACCGCGACGAACGGGATCCAGTTCTCCGGCACCGAGCTCATGACCGAATAGGTGATGGGCGCCGCGGGCGTGGCTGGCCCCGTCGAGGTCGCCGCGCCGGCCACCAGCCGGGTCCGGTAGGCCAGTGTCTCGGCGGCGGCCTCCGAGCCGCGGCGGCCGATGCCGACGGCGAGCGGGACGGCGCGCTCGACGCCCCACACCATGTTGGCGATCTCGTCGCGCAGCAGGAGGACGTCCTCCAGCGGCTCGCTCTCCAGCGACGCGGTGACCGTCGACGGCAGGAACAGCGAGGTGTCGGCCGGCTGGCGGTCCACGCCCGCGACGTCGAGGGAGAACATCGACCAGCGGGTCCAGTCGTCGTCCACTCCCCGGCCGGCCGGCTCGATCCAGGTGCGCTCGCCGAAGACGTTGGTGACGCTGAGCCCCTCGACCTTCGCGATCGTGCCGAGCGGCAGGCTGCACGGGATGGTGAACCAGTCGTTGCCGTAGACGAGGGCGAACTCGATGAGCAGCAGCTTGGCGAGGTCGGTGGTGTCGGGCCGGACGTCGCCTAGGTTGGTGCGCCCGTCCTCGAACGCCCACCACCGCGGGTCGGGCATGCCGTTGAAGCGGGTGCCCGTCGGCAGCACCGTGACCGGGTCCCCGAGAGCGCCTCCCCCGCGGCCGCCAGCCGGGTCGACCGAGAAGGCGGTCCAGTCCAGCCGCCCGCCCGGGTACTCGTCGGCGACCAGCCGCTTCTCGCCGTCGCGCACCGACGCCGTGACGGCGAAGCGGTGCTCGAGGCGCTGCGGATCCCACGCCACCCCGGCCAGCGGCACCTCGAACATGGCGTCGAACCAGCTGACGAGCTGCTCGCCGGCCGCCGTGACCGCAGCCCGGTCGGCGGTAGTCACCGTGACGCCGTCCCACGCGCGGCTGCCGGCCGTCGTCGTCAGGTACGCGTAGAGCGCGTACCCGTCCATCGCGCGGCCAGCCAACGCCTGCAGGGTAGCCCACACGTCGAGGTGCGCGACCCGCTCCGCGTCGGCGGCGCGCGACGGGTCCGGCAGCACGAACGGGTAGCGCGCGACGAACGCCGGCCGGTACGGCACCGGCACGAGCTTCAGGAACCGCCGCCCCATCGCGGCCCGCAGGTCGAGGGAGGCGACGCCGCCGTTGGTGAGCATGTCGAGCGGACGCCGCTCGACGAGCGCCTCCAGCGGGCGCGCCTGGTCGATCGTGACGGCCGCGCCGTCGCCGGGCGCGAGCGTCGACACCGGCGCGGTCGACAGCACGTAGCGCGCGAGCGCCGGCGAGCCCGCGTCGTCCCCGTTGAACTCGCCCATCTGCCACTGGCGGCTCAGCATCCAGAGCGAGTCGCGGACCTCGGCGCGCAGCGCGCGGCTGAAGTCGACCGTGCGCGGCCTGCCCTCGAGCCGGTTCCAGATCGTGATGGTGGGCAACAGGCGCTCGGCGAGCGTCGCGCGCATGTTCCCGATGTCGAAGCGCTCAGGCATCGTCGACCCGCAGCAGTCTCAGCACGTCGTTGTTCACGGCGTAGTTGACGGAGATGTCGAGCCCGCGGACCGTCGCGGAGGCGACGGTCGCGGGGAGGAACCCGGCGAAGGGCGTGGTCGCGAGCTGGTCCGGCTCCACCGCCCGCAGCCGCGCGAGGTCGAGCGTCTCGTGGAGCGCCGCCACGATGTCGTCCCACTGCCATCCCTTCCCTGGCACGGGCGGGACGACGAGGAGCATCGCCTGCGGGGGCTCGGAGTCGGGCCGGTCGTACTGGAACGAGATGCCCGTGGTCGCGGTGTCACCGGGGATGCTCTCCGTCCACTCGTCGATCAGCAGGCCGCACTGCCGGGCCGAGGGGTCGAACGCGGAGGCGTAGTGGGCGGTGTAGAGCAGCCGCTCGCCGGCCACGGTCGCGGCAGGGGGCAGCTCGAGGGCGGCCCACGGCTCGGAGAGGTGGGGGAGCTGCACCGGCCACAGGTCCGGCTCGCCGCGGCCCAGCGCGCCGGCGAGGAGCGTCGCCTGCTCCCAGTGCCAGATCTTCTCGCGAACGCGGGCGATCCCGTGCATCCAGTCGTCCACCGGGAACGACCGCGCCGGGGCGAGGTGGGCCGTCAGCCCACCGGTACGGCTCCACGCCATCGCCGCCGACCACTCCGCCGCCTGCGCGGCCGGCAGCGAGAGCTCGGGGACGAACAGCGCGTCGTCACCGAGCATCGTCCGTACCGCGGCGGTCAGGAGATCGACCCGGGGTGCTCCCGGAGCGGCGGCGTCGCTCGCGGTCAGCTGGGCGTCGGCCGCCGCCCCGCGGCTCGCCGCCTCGTCCCGCGACGACGCCGCCCGGCTGCGGAGGAAGCCGCACAGGTCGACGAGGCGGGCGGCGAACGGCGAGACGTCGAAGGGCTGCGGGTCGAGCGCGTCGAGCGGGAGCAGCGCGTCGACCGCGTGCAGGAGCTGGGACAGCGTCGTCCCGCTGGCGCGAGCCGCCTCGATCGCGCCGAGCTTGGCGGCGAACGCGCCCCGCTCGCCCTCCACGGTGGTGCGGAAGGCCGTGGCATCGGTCGGCACCGGATCGGTGAGCGCCGTGCTCACCGCGCGCTCGGCCAGCAGGAGCAGGCGGATGCGGTCGGTGTCCGGCGCGCCCGACGGTACGGCGTCGTCGGCGGCGAGGTGGGCGTCGGCGTCCGCGAGCTTGGCGCGCCAGCGGGTGGCGACGTCGCCGAGCGCGGCGCGCAGGTCGCCGGCGAGGGCGTCGACGCGGACGGCGATCTCGCCGGAGCCGCTGCCGGGGAAGCCCAGCCGGTCGGCGTCCATCAGCACCTGCACGGTGCCCGCCACGAAGCCGTCCGCCCCGGTGACCAGATCGTCGTGGTGGGCGCCGGCGTCGGCCAGGAGGGCGTCGAGCGCCAGCACGAGCGCGTCGGCCGCGCCGCGCTGGGCCCCGACGGCGGCGCGCACGGCGTCGACCCTGGCCCGGTCGGCGGACATCGCGGCGGCGTCGACGTCGCTCGCCGCCTCGCTCGGCACCGCGACGTCGGTGGGGCGCAGCGGCCGGGAACGGGTCAGCACCGCCCGCAGGTGGCCCACGAGCGGCGCCAGCTCGAAGAACGACGTCTTGCCGGCGACGCGCTCGGTGAGCGCGGCGACCGGCGTCACCCCCGCGCCGAGCCCGGCGTCGTGGCGCACGAGCCACAGGATGCGCTCGTCGAGCTCGCCCAGCGCCGACTCGCTCTCCAGCCGCAGGACGTGGAGCAGGTCGATCGGCTGCAGGCCGAGGTCGGCCTGGCTGACCACGCGGCTGCCCCCCGGCTGGCCGTCCGGCCCCGGCCAGGAGACCTGGGCCACCACCTCGGCCGGCGGCGGGAGCAGGGCGGCGAGCAGCTCGTTGACGGCCGGCTCGGCCATCGCCCGCGGGGTCATCGCGAGACCGGCGACCGGCGAGACCGCGTGGTCGAGCCCCGCGCGCAGGTGCACGCCGACGCGATGGGTGACGACCGCGCCCGGGTGCGGCGTCAGCAGCACGGCGGGGTCGGTCGGGAATCCGCTCTGGCCGATCGCGTCCAGCGTCCCCGCCACCCGGTCGTAGTTGCCGAGGACGGCCTGGTGCACCGACTCCGCGAGGACGAGGTCGGCCACCGCGTCGTGGATGTCGAGCAGCCGCGCGGCCTCGGCGTCGACGGCCGTCGCCTGCGCGCTCGTCACGGCCGGGAGCTCGGGATGGCCGAACGGGTAGGTGACCACCCCGGTGTCGCGCATCTGGCGGACGAGGGCGAGCCCGTCGAGCGGGAGTCGCCCGTCGCGGTCGCCCGCGGACGGGAGCGCGATGCGCAGCGGATGGATCAGCGCGTCGACCTCCGCCAGTGCATGCCGGTCGTGCAGGCCGCGCTCGAAGCGGTAGCCGAGCAGGGCGCCGAGGCTCTGCCCGTTGCGCAGGCCCTGCAGGATCGACGTCGCGAGGCGCATCCGCTCCGAGCTGATGTTGACCGCCATGGCGTCCGGATGGGCGGGCGACGCGTTGGCGAGGTAGCCGCTGCGCAGGATCGCGGCCGTGGTCGCGTGGTTGAGCGACGGGGCGTGGACGAAACCACCGTTGGCCGAATCGGTCAGCAGCGGCTCGCCGGACGGGACGGCCGGGAAGGCGCCGGCCAGCTCCTCCGGCAGCTCGACCGGGTCGAGCGCACGGCTCTCCGGGCGCACGTCGACGAGCCAGCCGAAGGCGCCGAGGTGGATGCCGCGCCGTGGCTGCTGCGGCTTGGCGCGCGAGCCGATCCGCATGTCGAGCAGCCGGTGATGGACGAGCCCGAGCAGCCAGGCGTCGAGCCGGTACGAGGCGCAGTCGAGGTGCTCGGCGAGCAGCCGCTCCAGCCGGGCCGTCGGCAGGCCGGTCAGCGCCTTGACGGCCGCGATGACGTCGCCGAGATGACGGGCCGGTGACTCGCCCAGCAGCGCCGGGATGGCGTCGGCGAGCGACGCATCGGCGGAGCCGGTCACCGCGGGGGCGGCGCCGTACAGCGTCGCCCACCGGCTCTCGCTCGCCCCGATCGGACCGACGTGGAGGAACGCGGGCGCCCGCCGGATCGCCTGCAGGCGGGCCTCGTCGAGCTCGCCGGCGCGGAGCCGGAACCGCAGGCCGGCGTCCCACCACGACAGCAGCAGGGACTGGCGGATGAGCAGGTAGAGCAGCGCGGTCGGCGGCTGGTCGCCGGAGAAGCCGAGCTGGCGGCGCAGCTCGTCGAGGGAGGACGACGCGGCGTCGACGAGCCACGCGAGATAGTCGCGCCCGTCGTCGCAGTACGCGCGCACCACCGCGCTCTCCGAGAGCGGGCGGTCGTCGACGAGCGGGCCGAGCAGCGCGTGCTGCGCGCCGTGGAAGACCTTCCCGAGGATGTCCGGATCGGCACCGCCGGAGTACCCGAGCTCGCGAAGCAGCTGCCGGCCACCGGCGGTGATGCCGAACGTCTCCCACATCCGAGCGAGCGCGCCGCCGAGACCGCCGAAGTCGAGGCGGTTGACGATGTCCTCGACGCTCTCCGCGTAGCGCTGGTGGAGCTCGACCGACGTGGGGTGCAGGCCGACGATGTCGAGCAGCGCCTGCGGCGGGTCGCCGGTCGCATGCAGGTGCGCGACCCCGTCGGCCAGCGGCTGCCACGCGTCCGACATCCGCATCAGCAGGCCCTGCAGGCCGGTCAGGAAGCGGGCATCGCCGTCGTCCCCCGCCGGGAGCTGCAACCGCGAGAGCGCAGTGGTGGGGAGGATGCCGTACGGCTGGCGCCCGATGCGCAGCGCGGGCAGCAGGCCGCGGCCGCTGACGTAGTCGAGGAAGAACGAGCGCGCGCGCTCGATCGTGCCGTCGTCGAGCAGCGGATGCATCATCGTGTCGAGGTAGTAGCCCCACGTGGCCGGCCACAGGGCCGTGCCCATCGCGATCGCCTCCGCATGGTCGGTGCCGGCCGCGCCGGCCACGTGCGCGAGCGTCGCCGGATCGATGCCGAGGCCCTCGGCCAGCCACTGGCCGTCCTGCTTGACGGCCCAGTCCGCCTGACCGGGCTGGCCGGCTCCCCCGCCGCCCGTCCCGAACCAGAGCGGGTACGTCTCGTCGGGGTCGTCGAGGCGGCTGAGGCCGGCCGCCGCGGCCTCGGTGTTGTTCGTCGGCGTCCCCTGGCGGACGAGGGCCAGCCCGCGCCGGCTGTGCAGGTGGTGGGTGAGCAGGTCCTCGAGGGCGGCCTGGTCGTGCTCGGGAGCCGCGCCCACCCGCACGCCCATCGCGAGGAGCCGGTCGAACCCGCCGGCGGTCGCGGCGTCGAGCAGCACCCGGAAGCCCATGCCGACGCGCACGGCCTCGTCGAAGTCGACCATCCACCGCAGGTCGTCCGGCACGACGAGCTCGCCGTCGACGAGGCGGAACTGCTCGTCGGGGCCGGCCGAGGGGTCCGGTCCGAGGGCAAGGTCGGGCGGTATCGCGGCACCGACCTGGCGCAGCGCCTCGGCGCCGCCCTGCAGGCCGACGAGCACGAGCCGGTCGGGCAGGACGCGCGCCCTGGGGGCCGCGGTCCACGACGAGGCGCGGATGTCGCCGTCGCCCACCTCGGCGAAGCGGCAGAGCGCCACGGCGACGGTCGCGTCGGCGCGCGGCACCGCGCCGGAACCGTCGCCGAGGTCGAACGGCGGCCGAGCGGCGACGGCGTCGGCTGCCGCCTGCCCGCCGACGGCGGCGGCGAGCGCGGCGAGCGCCGACCCGCCCGTATCGCCCTGCTCGCGCCAGACGCTCGTCCAGTACGCGGCCGCCGCCGCGGCGTGGGCCTCGGTGGGCTCGTCGTCGCCCACCACGCGGACGACGAGGACCACGTCGTCGGCCGACGTGCGGGCCGGTTCGCCGACCGGGTTCAGCGGCTGGTGGTTGCCGACGACCCAGCCGGCCCGGCCGCTGCCGTGGCTCGCGACGACGGCTCGCCAGGCGGCCCGCCGCATCCCTTCGTCGCCGCCCGCTCGCCACCAGGAGGCCCAGAACCGGCGCGCGCTCTCGACCTCGTCGGCCGTGAGCTCCGGCTCGAACGTGTCGAGCGCCCACTCGTCCGGGTAGGCGCGGACCCACAGCTCCGTGCCCTTGAACCGGGTCTCGATGCGCAGCGGCATGAGCAGCAGCGGCACCTGCCCGTCGAGGCTCGTGACCGCGACGGTGGGGTCGGAGAGCCGCTCGTGCTCGTCCATCGCCCGGCGCAGCGCGTCCGCGGTCTCGCGCAGCTTGCCCCTGACGTCGGTCGCGTCCGCGGCGGCCCGCTCCGACTCGGCCGCGAGATCGGTGAGCGCGGCGCTCGCCGCAGCCTCGCGCGGGTCGGTCGTCCGGGTGGCCGCGGCCCGCAGCGCATCGAGCCGGGCCGTGGCGGCGTCGGCCCTCGCGACCGCAGCCCTGGCCGCGGCGAGCTCGTCGGCCCGGCGCCGCAGCTCGGCGTAGGTGCCCCTGGGGTCGCGGGCGTCAGCCATGACCGAGCATCTCGTGGGCGTGCACGGCGACGAGCACCGGAGCCTGGTAGAGGATGTAGGCGACCTCGGACGCGGTGAGGTCGGCGCCCCAGTGCAGGGCCCGGTCGTCCTGCCACTGCTCGTGCTTCTCGTTCCCGGCGCTCATTGCTGCCGGCAGCGCGTGCGCGATCGCGCCGGCGCCCACCGGCAGGAACGCGGCGCCGGCGGGGAGCGCGTCCGGCCACGCGAGGTCGTTCCACGCCTCGAGCGGCCCGTCGCGCTCGATGTCCAGGCCGAAGCGCGGCTCGCCAGGGCGCTCCCTGATGACGAAGAACCAGCCCGGGTCGTCGGTGTCGTGCTCCCCGGTGCCGCCCCTGGCTTGCGCCGCCGTGAGGTCGAAGCCGAAGAAGTACACGTCCGGGTCGACCTTCGCCTCGTAGAGCGGGGTTCGCACCTTCATGGCCGGCGGGCTCGCCTCCTCGTCCGGCGTCAGCTCGGCGAGCCGGCGCTCGGACGTGTCGTCGATGTGGCCGCCGGCGTCGCGCACCCACTCCGCCCGCTGGGCGTAGATGACCGCGGTGGGGTAGCGCTTCAGCAGCTCGCCGCGGATGACCAGGATGAGGTCCTCCTCGCCCGGTTGCGCCGTCGGCCGGCGGTTGTCGTGACCACCGAGCGCCGACGCCAGCGTCCACTGGTGCAGCGGCGGTACGTCGCGCAACCGCTCACGACGCTGCTCCGGCGCCTCGCCCGGGAGGGAGAGCTGGCTCGCCGGGTCCCAGAACTGGCGGAAGTAGCTGCCCTGCTGGTCGGTCGGGTACTCGCGCCAGAGCAGCTCGCGGGCGAATTCGTGGTTGAGGCCGACCAGGTACGACTCGATGAACCGGCGGTTGGTCTCGAGCAGCGTGATGCTGTTGTCGGCGATGAGGTTGAGGTTGGGCACGAAGAGCTCGGTCCCGAGGTCGACCAGCGGCTTGTACATCGGTACGTCGATCTCGGGATAGGCCATCACCTCCCGGAACTGCACGGCCACGAGGTCGCGCAGCCGCCCGGGCACGGAGAGGCCGGCGAGCACCCGCCGCGGGATCGTCACGTCGGGGTGCAGCGCGGCGAGGACGGCGGCCGCCGTCCCGTTGACGTCGAACGGCGCGCGCGGCTCCTCCCGGCCGGCGACCGCCGACGCCCTGACCAGCTCCGCGTTGTCGAGGGCGGCGGCCTTGAACCGCGCCGCCGTGGGACTGTCCTCCTCGCCGCGCTTCGGCACCTGGTGGTCGCGGCCGACCGGGGCGATCGTGAAGCCGGGCAGGTGCCAGAGGTTGGCGAGCAGGTCGGGCCGCAGGCGCCGGTCGTCGAGGAGCTCGAGGGCGTGCAGGTCGGCGCCGGGCACGTCGCGGGCGGCCTTGGCGAGGCTGGCGAGCAGCACGGGCATGGTCGGCACGCCGCTCGGCGCCTGCTTGGGCGGCGCGGCCGTGATCTCGTCCCGCGCCATGCGGACGAGCAGCGAGCCAGCGTCGGCGCTCCCGGCTGCGCCGTCGGTCGACGCCGCGCGCGCCAGCCGCGCCGCGGGCCGGGCGATGCGGCGCATCGCCGCCGACACCGGCGCCGGCCCGACCGAGCTCGTCCTCGTCGTGTGCCACACGGTGGCGCCGCCGGTCGTGACCCGGCGGTGCACGGGAGCGGTGAGCGTCAGCACGCGGCCGGGGTCGGCCGCCACCTGGGCGGCGAGGTGCCGCCGGTGCCAGCTGCCGGCCACCTCCCTCGCGAGGTGCCCCATGCGGATCCGCCGGTTGGCCTCCAGCACGTCGCCGACCTGGTCCCAGGCGGCGGCCACGTAGGCCTCCTGGTTCTGCTGCACCACGCCGGTGCCGAGGCCCGCCGCCACGCGGAAGCGCGGGTCGAGGTTCAGCTCGTGCACCCAGTTGCCGGCGGCCCCTGGCACGGTGGCGTCGAGCAGTCGGCTGGTCAAGGCGTGCCACTGGCCGTACAGCGGAGGCGTGATGACGGGGTCGGGGTTGGCGGCGGCCCCCGTCCGGTAGTCGTCGGCGAGGTTGACGAGCGCGGCGAGCGCGGTCTGGAACGGGTGCGGCGGTGGCTGGTCCCAGTCCTCGTACCGCTGCGCGTCGGCCTTCTCGTCCGCGTCGAGGTCCTCCTCGGGCACCTTCAGCGCTCCGCCCAGCCGCAGGACGCCGTGCAGCGCGGGGTCGGTGACGCCGGGGATCGTCGGACCAGGGTGCCGCACGTCCATGTCGCGCTGGCCGACCCGCGCGTCGGCCACCCTCGGCCGCAGCAGGCGCACGAGCTGCTCGAAGTCGCCAACGATGCCGGTGCGGTAGCTCCAGCGGTGGTAGTAGCAGAAGCTCGACGGCTCCTCCCTGCCCGCGTACGGCTCCCACGCCGACGCGGCCGCGCCGGGCGCGTGCCGCGGGTCGAGCCCGAGCCCGGCGAGCCGGCCGGCCTCGAACGCGGGCATCAGGAAGGCGTGGTACGCGGTGTCGGAGGCGAGATGCCGCGGCGAGAGCAGGCGCGACGACGCGAGGTCGGGGTTCTCCGCGAGGACGCCGTCGAGCCGGGACAGCACCGCGCCGGCATCGTCGGACTCGATGCCCACGTCGGCGAGGCCGCGATTGACGTGCACGTGCGCGAACGCCCACTGGTCGGCGGCCGGCGGGAACAGGTCGAGGTCGGCGACGGAGACGAGCGGCAACGGCTTGCCGGGCGGCACGCCGCCGGGATCGTCGAACTCGCCCTCGGCGAGGACGACGAGCGCGAGCCACGGGAGCAGCCGGCGCTTGGCGGCGGTGGGCTCGGCCGGGTCGGGAGGCGCGGGCGTGTAGCGCCACGGGAGGTCCTCGTCGTAGAGCTCGACGAAGGCGAGGTAGTTGGCCTCGAAGTTGGTGATGCCGGGGCGCGGCTCCATGCGGACGATCGCGCGCGCGTCGAGCCCGATGACGTCGCCCGGGCCGTACAGCGCGACCTCCCGGGAGGGCAGCGGGGTGCTCTGCGGGCCGTCGCCGAGCTTGTTCCAGTCGATGGTCATGTCGACCGTGGCCGTGGCCCGGACGGTGCCCGCCGGCGCGCTGCCGACGAGGGTGGCGATGCCGCGGCGCAACCAGGGCAGGAACGAGTAGGTAGCGATCGGGTCCATCACGACACCGCCTCGCAGACCGGGATGACGTGCAGCGACGCGGCAGCGCCGGGATCGGCCGCGAGCATGGTCGAGAGCTGCTCGCTCGCTGCGGTGTGACTGGTGAAGGCCTCGGCGGCGACCGGACGGTTGTCGACGGTGGACGCGACCACGTACCCGACGCCGCCGGCGACGACCCGGTCGGCGTGCGGGTCGAGCTGGCGCGCACGGGCGGCCGAGAGCGGCGAGCGGGCGACGCTCGCGCCGGCGAGGAAGTGGTCGAAGAGGCCGGCCGCCATGACGACGAAGCGGGAGCGCCGGGTGCGGAACGGCGTGTCGACGACGACCTCCTCGTACCGCACCACCCGGCGCACCATGCGGCCGGTGCCCGCGCCGCCCGTCGCGGGCGCGAGCGCGACGCCGCCGTGCTGGCGCTCGAAGGAGGGCCGGGACAGCTTGGCCGCGTCGTCGAGGTCGAGGAACTGCGCCATCGCGAACCGCTCGTCGACGGGCGACGCGGCGAAGCCGGGCGCGGCGAGGCCGAAGCGGTCGCCGTCGGACGGCTTGCGGCTGCCGACCTTGCTGATCGTCACATCGAGCGGCACGGCGCGCTGCCGGACGACGAGCGTGCCGAGCGGATGCAGCACGAGCCCCTCGCCGGAGTCGATCGGGCGCAGGGTCACGAGCAGGTTGGCGCCGGCCGGCCGCCGCGCCTCCCAGGCAGCCGGATTGGTCACCTCGGCGGTGAGGATGCCGAGCACGGCCACCGGGTCGAGCTGGGTGTCGGCGGCATCGCCCCACGTGATGTCGAAGTCCGCGGAGACGTCGAAGAAGAAGAACGAGATCGAGCCGGTGCCCCTCGCCCGCCACGGCGTCGGGCCCTCGAGCGACATGTGCAGGTGGATGCTGAACACTCCCATCCCGAAGACGTGCAGCGACACCGACGCCGAGATCTCGATGACGAAGTGGAACGGCGAGAACTGGAACAGCGCGTCGAAGCCGATCTCGCCCTCGACGCTGATGGCGCTGAAGCCGAAGTACAGCGAGGCGTGCGCGCCGAACTGAGCCGTGTTGCTCGTCACCGCGAAGTAGCCGTTGACGGTGATGCGCGCGAAGGGCGTGTTGATGATGTCGAGCTGGATGCGGCGGGGACTCGGGAACGGCAGGGGCGGCGGCGTGAACTGCGGGTGGAAGCCGCCGACGCTCAGCACGAAGTTGGCGTCGTCGCCCCACGCCATGAGCAGGCCCATCTCGCCGGAGAGCGTGATGAAGAGCACCCGCGAGTCGTAGAGCGAGGCGAAGAAGTACATCCTGCTCTTGTCGAACTCGAGAGCGCCCGCGAAGTTGACCTGGAGGACGATGAGCGGCGCGTCCTCGGCGGGCAGCGCGACTTTGAGGATGCCGACGAGCGCGATGTTGCCGGGGATCTCGATGATGACCCCGACCGAGACGCTGACGAACGTCGGCGTGCCCCAGCCGAGCTTCAGCATCGGGCCGATGAGGAACGTCCCCGGCTTGGGCGGGAAGAACGTCCTCAGGTCGCTGATGATGCGCGGTGCGTTGGCGACGATGTCGGTCGGGAACATCACCGACGAGATGGCGTTGCTGCGCACGCCGTCCATCAGCGCGGGCAGGTTCATCGTGCGGTTGATGCCGATGATGCCGCCGACGGCGAGCAGGGTGAAGCCGAGGCCGAGCTGGATGCCGCCGGGGAACTCGGCGGTGATGACGACGAGCAGCGAGAAGCCGGGACTGCCGTCCGGGTTGTGCGTGGTGATGATGCCGATGGCCCCGAGCGAGATGACGTCCGCGAGCATGAGCTGGAGCGCGCCGGCGTACTCGCCGTGGGCGGCGTCGATGAACAGGTAGCCGCCGCCCTTGACCACTCCGGCGTCGAGCGACAGGCCGACGCCAGCCGGCGGCTTGAACGCGAGGGCGATGTCGACCGGGCCCAGGTTGCCGTGCCGGTCGCTCGGGAACGCGACCGTCGCGGTCGCACCGATGTCCTGGACCACGGCGGTCAACGGCCCGAGCGCGCCCTTGACGTTGGCCATCAGCGAGATGGGGAACCCGGCGCCGGCGACGCCGACGCGCAGGGTGACGGCCTCGATCTCGACCGGACCGAGCGTGATGTGCGTCGGCACCTGGACGTCGAGGCTCGCGCTGCCGGTGAAGTAGATGCCGCCACCGGCGGTCCAGCCGAAGCCGAGGTCGAAGTCGGCCTCCAGCCCGAACCCGCTCATGATGGAGCCGATGAAGCCGTCGGCGCCGGCGAGGGAGATGACGAGCTTCCCGCGCTCGATCCGGCCGTCGATGCCGAAGTCGCCCGTGACCTTGCTCGACGCGGTGTCCCAGGCGAACGCCGTCTTGACCGCGAGCTCGATGCGGCCGGCCTCCAGGCGGGTGCCGCCCGCGACGCCGAAGATGGAGAGCGCCTGCCCCTCGGCGGGGACCCGCGCGATGCCGGCCCGCACCTGGCCCTGCACCGATGCGGCCGGCGGGACGACCTCGATCATGGCCGGCGGCTGCACCCGTACGCCGGCGGATCCGCTGACCGCGCCCTGCGCGGAGATGTCGAGCTCGAGCCCGGGAGCGATCGGGAAGCTCAGCGCGAACCCGTCGCCGATCCCGACGTAGATCAGCAGCTCGAGGCCGGGCGGCGCGACGCCGGTGGGCGTCCCGCTGAGCGCGGCCAGGAAGAACTCGATCGCCCGGCGCGGCGGGTCGCCGACCTCGCCCCAGGCGACGGGCAGGCCGAAGCCGGTGAGCAGGCCGTACAACCGCTCCAGCAGCAGCCGGGCGTCGAACCCCGTGCCGCCCCAGCCGTACAGCTCGGCGGCGACGCCCTCTGGCGAGGAGAAGAAGTCGCCGATGCGGCCCAGGCGCACCGACGGCCGGATCATCTCGGGGGCCCGTGGGTCGATGGAGCCCGGGTTGACGGTCGCCTTCTCGATGACGCCCATCAGCGACAGCAATGCGGCGAACGTCGGCTGGCGGCGCTCCAGGTAGTCGACGAGGAGCAGGTCGAGCAGGCGCTCCGGCAGGTGGGTGGCGAAGTCCTCGAGCGCCTCCGCGGTGACGCCGGTGGCGGTGGCCGTCCGCAGCTGGTTCCCGATCGTCTCGAACGAACGGATCAGCGTGACGACGTTGGCGACGAGCGGCGCGGACTTCAACCCGATCTCGATGCCCCCCGCATCGGCCGAGATGGACGCCGACAGGTCGGTGGCGAGCGCGGGCAGCTGCCCGGCTGCCGTCGCCGCCGCGCCCAGCGCTGCCTGCACCTGCGCGGTCATGACGGTCGCGGGCAGCCGCAGGCCGAGGCGGCCGAGGAAGCCGAGCGCCTGCTCCGGCTGCAGCCCGTCGGCAAGCGGCGACAGCACGTCGGCCAGCAGCAGGCCGATCCGCTCGAGAGTGCCCGGCTCAGCCATCGCCCGGCCCCCTTCGGCGAGCCCGCTGCACGGCGACGTGCGCGAGCAGTGCGAGCGCGACGACCGGCGAGAGGACGGCGGCGGCGGCGGCCAGCAGCACGAGCAGGACGATGAGCACGACCGCGCGGGACCGGCCGGTGCTGAGGCCCCGCGTCAGGCGATCGACGCACCGCACGGCCGTCGCCGCCGGTCGCACAGCGACGTCGCGCACAGCGGCCCTGGCGAGCGGACGGTGCCGCAACCACGCCGCGACGGACGGGCTCACCGCGTAGTAGCAACGGTTGACGGCGGCGACGAACCGGCGACCGAGTGGGGTGCCCGCCGCCAGCTCGGCGCGCAGCGCTTGCAGGTGGCGGACCTCGGCGGCATCGGGAGACCCCATGGTCACGGTCACGACGAGGCACGGCCACGACTCGATCGAGTCGTCCCGCGGCGGTGGCGGCGGCGGGAACGCCAGCTGCACGAACGGCGCCCGCGCGCACGGGCGGCCCTGGGCGTCGACGATCCACACCATGTAGTAGCCGGGCGGCGCGGTCGTGCACTCGGCCGCGGGGAGCATCGTGACCGTGAGGTCGGTGCCCGACGCCGTGAACTCGAGCTCGACGTACCGCTGCTCGCTGTCGGTGTGATGGGTGACGGCTCCGGGCCGCATGATGGCCACGTGCTTGATCGAGGCGGCCTGCGGGGTGGAGACCTTGAAGGTCGACCCGTACTGCACCTGGTTCGCCGGCGTGACGGACGTGATGACCGGCCGCGGCCCCTTGAACAGGTACGGCGGCGAGTAGATCTGGTAGTCCTTGCGGTTGAGCTGCGTGAGGGGCGAGCCGTTCTTGCGTGGCTTGGGGCCGGTGGGGTCGCCCCTGTACGTGCGGCCCCGCCAGTTGCTGGGGTAGGCGAGCGCCGGCTCGGTCTCGTTGGGGTCGGCACCGCCGACGACGATGACCCGGCCGTCCGGCAGGAGCAGCGCGCACGAGTGGTACATGCGCGGCTTGGCCATGGCGGCGCCGACGGTGAAGCCGACCCCCGGCGTGAAGATCTCGACCTGGAGCGACGGCATCGTGACCGGTCGGGTCACCCCGGACTGGTTGGCGCTCGCGTCCCACTTGTAGCCGTCGTGGCCGCCGAGCACGAGGACGGTGGCGTCGGGCAGCAGCACGAGGTGACCGTTGACCCGCGACTTGGCGAGCGTGCCCGGCGCCGCCGACCACGCCGGAGGCGTCGCGGTGGTGTCCAGGATCTCGGCCGACTTGGTGCTGACGCCGGACGCGTGGCCGGTGAAGGCCGCGAGGGCGTTGCCGCCGATCTGGGCCATCAGGCCGGCGACGGCGGGGTTCTGGCGCTGATGGCCCAGCGCCTGCCCGCCGCCGACGAGGAGGATGCGCCCTCGCGAGCCGGTGCGCGGCAGCGTGACCGGGAGCAGGACGCTCATGCCCTCCTCGCGCTGGTTCTGCGCGGGCGACGGCACCGGCGTCCAGGCTCCGGTGTTGTTGCCGTGCACGTCGAGCCGCTGACCCGCGGGCTCGGGGATCTCCTGCCCCCAGGTGGTGTGGGTCGTGTAGACCTGCCCGTCCGGGGCGAGGTGCAGGCCCGGGTAGATGGGCAGCTGCAGCGTCGTTCCGCCGACGTCGTGGCGGCTGTCGACGCGAGGCGAGAAGACCTCCACGCGGTCGGCGATCCCCGCCGGGTTGTTGGTCACGACCGCCCCGTCCTCGCGCCGGCCCGACACGACGATGGGCCGTCCGTCGCCGAGCATCACCGCCGTGGGGTACCAGCGACCCTGCGTGAGCGAGAACGACGGGATGCTCCAGCTCTCGCTGACCGGGTCGAAGATGGCGACGGTCTTGGCGCCGCTGCTGCCGTGGTAGACGAGCCCGCCGACGGGCGGGGCGTCGTCCTGCTGCGACCCGCCCAGAACCAGGATGCGGCCGTCCATCAACTGCACGTAGTGGCAACAGAACAGGTCGGCCGGCATCGGCTTGGCCACGAGCTTCGTGGTCGGCGGTGCGGTCGGGTCGAACAGGTAGATGAGGGCCGGGTAGAAGAGCCCCTCGACGTGCCCGCAGAACCACAGCAGCTTGCCGGTGTGCAGCAGCACGGCGTGGACGACGAAGACGCCCCTGGTATCGGTGATGGTGACCGTCGAGTCGAACGGGTCGAGAAGGGTGCCTGGATCGGCCGGGATGCGCGTGAGCGGGCCCCACTGGCCGTCATGGTCGGGAGGCACGGCGCCTCCCTCCGGCGGTCATGCGAGGCCCAGCGCGTGCGGGGCGGCCACGACGGCCGCCCATGCGAGCAGGGCGTAGCCGATCGGCCGGGACAGCGCGGTCCCGCGCGGCAGGCGCTTCTGCAGCCAGGACAGCGCGGTGGCCAGCACCATCCACACCGGGTTGCCCATGCCGAGGGCGAACATGACCACCATGAGCGGCGCGCAGCATCCCAGGCAGGAGCGCCCGTAGTCGGCGCCGATCGTCAGCGCCTGGCGGGCGACGTCACGGCCGCCGGTCCAGTGCCGCGCGAGGAAGCCGAAGGACGACCGGCACGCGCGCAGGCACCTGGCGGCGAGCGCCGACAGCTGGTACGTGCCGGCGAGCGCGAGAGTGGCGGGCAGGATCAGCCAGACGTGCGGCTCGACGGCCGGTCGCTCGGACGCCTCGTGCAGGCCGAGGTCGAGCGTCGCGAGCACGAGCCCCGACAGCGTCCAGACGCTGAGGAAGCCGGCGATGGTCGCTGCGGTGAGCGCGCCGCGCCGCGGCCGGGCCGCGCTCACGCGGCGCACGGCGGCCACGAGCGGGGTCGCGGTCGGCAGCATGGTGGCGGCCGACATGAGCAGCCAGGCCAGCGTGAACGCGGCCACCAGCGCGGGCCCCGGTGGATGCCCGGCGTCCGGGGAGTGGCGCAGGTAGTGCGCCGCGGGCGAGAGCCCCCATGCGACGAGGGCGCCTGCGGCGACGATGGCGACGACGACCGTGACGGTGGCGTCCCGCCAGCCGCTGCGTGCGTGGCCGGCCCGACCGATGGCCGGCGCGGTCATCCGGTCGGACTCTCGGCCTGGTAGCTGAACGTGCCGCGCATCGCGGCCCGCCCGGTCACCTCGATGTCGAGCCCCTGGCCACCCACCGAGATGCGCAGGCGCGAGCTCTGGCCGACCTGCGCGGGCGTGCCGAGCACGACGGCGAGCCGGCCGTGGGCGAGCTCGGTGATCTCGTCGTCGGGGCCCTTCAGCACCTGCGCAGCCCCGGCCACCGCCCGGCCGACGGTCATCGTGACGAAGTCGCCCTTGGTCGTCAGCTCGACCGGGGTGCGGTCGGTGCCGAGCAGGATGCCCATGAGCCGGCCGAGCTCGCCGAGCGGACCACCGAGCTGGCCGGTGAAGAGCCTGGTGAGCAATGCGTACTGCTCGTCGGAGGCACCGTCGTCGACGAACAGGTAGACCTGCTGCCCACCGCTCTCCCGGTGGCCGGTGTGGAACGAGACGCTGACCACGCGCCGCCCGGCGACGTCCTGACCGTCCACCGAGCCCTCGTCGATGGCCCAGCCGAACGCGCCGGTGCAACGGCCCTCGGCGGGCGGCTGACCGAGCCAGCACGGGCAGATCGTGTAGCAGTCGCACAGCTCGAAGAACCGACCGGTCAGTCGGTAGGCCACCGATGCGTCGGTCACGGGTCCCGCGTCGGCGGCCATGGCTACCGTCGCCGCGAGAGAGCGCTCGGGGCGGGATATGGATGCATGCGCCCCTCCCTGGTCGCGTCGGGGAGGGGGCCGGGCTGGCCCCCTCGCGGGGCGTACGACCGTCCTACCAGAAGCGCACGGGGCGGATCAACCAGTTGCGGTGAATCGCAGCGGATACTGGAGCGATGACGGTCGACGAGCTGCGCGCGGTGCTCCTTGCCTTTCCGGAAGCGGTCGAGGAGCAGCCGTTCGGGCCGGGCGTGCTGGTCTACAAGGTGGCCGGCAAGGTCTTCGGCATCATGCCGGAGGACCCTGCCGACGGGGCGCCCGAGGTGACGCTCAAGTGCGACCCCGACTGGGCGATCGAGCTGCGCGCCGAGCACGCCGCCGTACGGCCGGGCTATCACGTCAACAAGCGGCACTGGAACACGGTGACCATGGACGGCAGCGTCGCGCACGAGGACGTGCTCGACGTGCTCGACCACTCGTACGAGCGGGTGGTCGCGAGCCTGCCGAGAGCGGAGCGCGAGCGGCTGCTGCTCCTGCTGCGCGAGCGGGCCCGGTGAGCGCGCCCGTGGCGCGGTACAGCCACCGGGGCGCCGCCGTACGGATCGGCGACCACGAGGTGCTGGCCGCCGGCTTGCTGCACCTGCGCGCCGAGGATCTCGACGGCGTCGATCTCGTGATCGCGCTGGTGCAGCCGCACGAGGACCACCGCGGCCTCCTCGAGGGGCGCGGCAACGTCCACTGGGCCTCGATCCCCGACTTCACCGCTCCCGAGCCCGCCTGGCTGCGCGCGCAGGCCGGGGTCGTCATGGCCGCGCTGCGGCAGGGCAGGCGGGTGCTGGTCCTCTGCCTCGGCGGCCACGGCCGGACGGGGACGTTCCTCGCCTCGCTGATCGCGCTCGCCGAGCCGGGCACCGCCGATCCGGTCGCGGCGCTCCGCGACCGGCACTGCGTGCATGCGGTGGAGACCGAGGAGCAGCGGGCGGCGGTGCTGGCCCTCCGTACTGCCTGACGGGCTGGACCCGGGTGGTGGGGCCGCGTAGCGTCGGTCGTGCCGGGCTGGCGCACTGCTCGCGCATTGCTCGCGCACCGTTCGCGCACCGCTACGGGAAGTGGTCGAGATGGCCAATCAACCCATCCTCTTCATCAGCCACAAGCACTCGGACGCGCCCATCGCCGACGTCGTCAGGCGCTTCGTCGAGGACCGGAGCGGTGGCCGGATCGAGGTCTTCCAGTCCTCGTCGAACCTCGTCGAGGGCCCGCGCCTCGGGCGCAACCTCAACCAGGAGCTGTGCAGCCGCCTGTGGCAGGCCGGCCTGCTGATCCTGATCTACACGTCCCCCGACGAGAACTGGGACTACTGCATGTGGGAGTGCGGCGTCGCCACGCGCCCGGACAGCCCGGAGACGCGGGTCATCGTCTTCCAGTGCGGGAAGCGCCCGCCGAAGGTGTTCGAGGACCAGGTCCGCGTCGACGTGCGCATCGCGCGCGACGTGCAGCGGTTCGTCACCGAGCTGCTGACCGACCCGACCTTCATGCCGGGGCTCCAGCAGCCGCTGACCCGGTTCAACAAGGACAGCCCCAACGTCCAGGAGGCCGGCATCTACTTCTTCGACGAGCTGCTCAAGGTGCGACCGGTCGAGGAGAGCGGCGACGACGCCTACCAGTGGCCGCCGTACCCGTACCTGCGCCTCGAGATCAGCGTGGCCGACGCGGAGCTGATCCGCGACGCCGAGGGCGCCGAGCAGGCGGAGGTGGCCCTGCGGACCGTGCGATCGGCGAAGGTCGCGGACATGGACTCCGAGGCCAGGCGGCTGTTCGGCGTCGCGGCGGTCCGTCCGGGCCTGCTGATGGATGCGCTGGAGGGCTCGTGGCAGCGCCAGTACGCGACGGCGGAGCCCGACTGGCTGCACGCGATCGCCGACCAGGTGCGCCCCGCCGTCCTGGACCAGTTCCCGCGCCTGTCCTGGAGCCTGATGCGCAGCGTCGACGCCAATGACAGATGGTGGTACGCCCCGGTGATCAACCGGGTGCACCAGACCGGCGGCCGGTTCGACTTCGACGTCTACTTCGACAAGTTCGAGCTCGACGACGACGGCAAGCACGTCGCCGTCCACATCCCCGCGCACTAGCTCGCCAGCCGCGAGGCCGACATGTCGTGGTAGCCGCGGGAGCTTTGCCAACTCTTCACGCCACCGTTGCGGACAGCACGCACGTATCGGGCGTACGGTCCGGCCGTTCTGCCTACCTACACCTCGGGGGCACAGATGAGCAGACGGTTCGGGCGGCGCACGATCGTCATATCGGCGACGGCGCTCTCCCTCGTCGCCGGCAGCGCCGGCGTCGGTGTCGCGGCGTACGTGACCCACCGGCACGTCCAGCCTGAGGACGACGACGCGCACGAAGCGATCAGGTCGGCGCCACTCTCGACCACGGGCAGCTGTGGCGTCGAGCGGTGGTCGGTGAAGACGGGCACCGACGCCGATGCGGGCCTCATCAACCTGTCGAGCCCGCAGTCGACGACGATCGCCAACCTGGACGCGATACCGGCGCCCAGCAGCCTGCCGTCGAACAACCGGGTGCGACCGACCGAGACGACGGTCTACGTCGTCAACGCGACGCTCACCCAGTACAAGCTGGAGACCGACTCCGACTACCACCTCGTGCTGAGCGACGGCGGCGGCCACACGATGATCGCCGAGATTCCCGATCCGGCCTGCGTCGGCTCCTCGAGTCCGCTCCTGCCGTCCATCAGGACCGCGCGCTCCACGTTCGACGCGAAGTACACGGCGACCGGGTCGTTCAAGACCGCGAACGTGCCGGTGACCGTCAAGGGCGTCGGGTTCTTCGACTTCAACCACGGTCAGACCGGCGTAGCACCCAACGCGATCGAGCTGCACGCCGTGCTCGACGTGCAGTTCGGCGGTGGTGGTGGCGGCAACACCGTCACCGTGACCAATCCGGGCAACCAGTCGTCGGCGGTCGGGCAGTCGGTGAGCGTGCAGGTCCACGCGAGCGACTCGGGCGGCGCCGCGCTGACGTACTCGGCGAGCGGTCTGCCGACCGGCACCTCGATCGGCTCCTCGACCGGCCTGATCTCCGGTACGACGTCGGCCGCCGGCACCTACAGCGTCACCGTCACCGCGCGGGACTCGACCGGGGCGAGCGGCTCGACGGCCTTCACCTGGACGGTCTCCAGCGGCGGCGGTTGCACCGGCGCGGGCCAGAAGCTGGGCAACCCGGGCTTCGAGACCGGCAGCGCGGCTCCGTGGTCGGCGTCCAGCGGCGTGATCGCGGCCAACGGCTCCCGCGAGTCGGCCCACTCGGGCACCTACTTCGCCTGGCTCGACGGCTACGGCACAACGACGACCGACACGCTGAGCCAGCCGGTGACCATCCCGAGCGGGTGCACCACCTACACGCTCTCCTTCTGGCTGCACATCGACACCGCCGAGACCACGACCACGACGAAGTACGACACGCTGACCGTCACGATCGGGTCGACGACGCTCGCGACGTACTCCAACCTCAACCACGGCACCGGCTACTCGCAGAAGTCGTTCAACGTCGGCTCGTACGCCGGGCAGACCGTCACGCTGACGTTCACCGGCAGCGAGGACAGCAGCTACCAGACGTCGTTCGTCGTCGACGACACGGCGCTGAACGTGAGCTGACCGGTCGACCAATCATGCGCACGGGCGCGGCCACCGGGAGAAGCATCCCGGTGACCGCGCCCTGCCGCACCGCGAGCTTGCACCCGTCGCTGCCAGAGCAGAGGAGACGCCGGTCGAGGAAGCGGTGACGACGCCCACCAGCGGCCGCCGCGCCTCGACGAGCAATCAGGCAAAAACTGACTGGTGCACGGTTGCGAGATCGATAATGGCTCGCGGCCACGCTGAGGCAAGCCCGTGCATCCAAGCTGCCTCAACTAGGTCGAATCCGGCATAGCGGAAGCGCGAGATCGGTGGGAGGTCCGGCCAACGATGCCCTCTGCATGGCCGTACGGCACCGGCGGTGATCAGTGACCTTCCGCTTCTTCCTGAGCCATAGCTCGCCGACGGATGCGGCCAAGCATCGTCTCAGCGAGCTCGGTCGAGCGATCGAGCACAAGGCCCAGCCCCATGCGCCTGTTCAGGTCCTGTACGACCTGGAGCAGATCACCGCTGGCGACGAGTGGCGCCGGCGCATCGCCTTCATGCTCCACGTCTGCGACGGCGGCGCGGTGCTGCTCGACGAGCAGGCGGTGGCCTCGAAGTGGGTCTTCGTCGAGTCTGCGTTCCTGTCGCTTCGGCAGAAGGCGAACGGCGCGTTCACGTTCATACCGGTGTCGTTCCTGGACGACGCCGCCCTGAAGAAGGCAGTGCAGGGCCAAGCCGGGGATCACCGCTCGCACAGCGAGACGGCGTGGGACATCGTGGATCTCGCCTCCGTGCAGTACGTCCGCGGACGATCCGTGGGGCACGTGGCATCCGCCATCGTGACCGCTCTGCGCGACCGAGGACCCTTGCAGGCGGGCGGTTCAGCGGCGGACCTGCTCGCCGATCAGCTCGTGCCCTGGCTCGCCGAGGCCGGGCCGCAAGCGCTGCAGAACCTCGCCGGCACGCTGGACGACGCAGGTGCATACCTCACGACGGACGCTCGGGCGCGAGCGGCCATGGCGATCGTCAGGCACATGCTCAGCACCGGGTGCCTGACCTCGACCCTCGAGCTCATGAAGATCCTCGGAACGCCGTTCCCCGACGCTCGGCGCCGGCAGATCCTTCACGAGCTCTCGCCCCTGTGCGAGGCGATGGAAGGGGCAGCGGTGCTCACCGCGCGCCGGACCAGCGGCGGGTACGTCCATGCGTCCGTCTGCGCCACCAGACCGTCGTTCACCGTGCCGCTCTACGTGCGCCGGGCGCACCTCGCGGTGCAACCACCTACCTACTTCGCCATCGAGAACACCCTCGGCAGCTTCGAGAGCTTGCGCGCGAGCCTTCGGCACGAGTGCCGAAGGCGATACCTCCTCAACGAGCCCGACATCACGGACGAGGACGTGGACGAGTGGCTGGGCACCAGCAACGTGTACGTCTGGGTTCCCGGGCCCGTGGACGGCGACGTCCTCGCCCTCCTGGACGCGGCCTATCCCAAGGTCTCCTTCATCGTTCATCACGACGAGCCGCCCGTTGACGTGCCGAACGGCGTCGTGCCCATCACGCCGATGCTCCTCCGCGCTGAGGAGGACGCCATCTACAAGGATCACCGCTATGCGATGAGCGCATTGAGCGTGGGAGGATCGCCATGACGTTCCCCGGGGCCCTGTTCGATCCCGCGTCCCAGGCGTCGCCGGGCACCGGCACCTACGTCTACCACGACGAGCGGATCGTGCTGGCCGTCAACGTGGCGCTGGCCACGCGCCGGCCGCTGCTCATCACCGGCGAGCCCGGCTCGGGCAAGTCGACCCTCGCTCGCGACGTGGCGCAGCGGCTCGGGTGGGCCTACGCCTGGACGACGATCACCTCCCGTACCCGGCTCGCGGATCTCATCGCTTCGTTCGATGCCGTCCGCCGGCTCGCCGACGCGCAGGTCAACGCCTTGAAGGACGACGACGCCTATCTCTTGCCCGGGGTCCTCTGGTGGTCCTTCGACCCGGTCTCGGCGAGAGATGTCGCCGGCGCAGCGAGGGACACCCGGATCGACGCGCACCTCTCCGACCGGGGCACCGTCGTACTGCTGGACGAGATCGACAAGGCGGAGCCGGACCTGCCGAACGACCTGCTGGAGCCGCTGGACCAGTTGGCGATCACCCTGCCAGGGGGAGAAAGGCGAGCGGCGAGCAACGCCCTCGTCGTGATCACGAGCAACGGCGAGCGAACGATGCCGCCCGCGTTCCTGCGCCGCTGCATCCTGCTCCAGCTGGCGTCGCCGGACGCAGCCTTCCTCGCGAGCGTCGCCTCGTCCCACTTCGGGAAGCGCCGGGACGCGCTGTACTCCGACATCGCCACGCGCACGTTGCAGCTCTCCGGGCTCGCCGGTCAGCAGCGCCGCCGGCCTCCGTCCACCGCGGAGTACCTGGACGCCGTCAAGGCCTCCCTGACCTTCGAGCAGCGTCCACCGACGGCGTCCCGCTCCGGCACCGCCCTGTGGGAGGCGATCGAGGAAGCTGCCCTGCGCAAGAGCCCTCGATCGAAGGACTGAGCGCGGGTGACCGATTCGACACCGTACGCTCGCGGGCCCATCGGCTGGGGAGACGCGATAGAAGCGGCCGCCGTGCTGTCGCTCGAGATCCCTCGGCAGCTCGGGCTCCTCGTCGACCTGCTCGGGCTGTCCGTTGCGCCTCCGGAGCTGCTGCCCCCCGTCCCGGCGACGGACGTGACCGGCGCGGCTCCGGACCTCGCTCCCGAGGCGGCCTCCCCCGACTGGGAGGGCACGCACACGGAGTACGACGACCTGCCGGCCCTCGACGACCGCCGGACCATCGTGGAGGAGCTGCCGCCCGAGCCCTTCCGAATCCCCGGCGAGGCAGAGCTTGCGCTCGATCGCTCGGCGCCTGGACCGAGCCCCGTGCCGTACGAGCCCCCGATCCCCGCGTCGCTCCTGCGCGCCGCCATCGCGATGCTGGTTCGCCGTGCACGTACGTCCGACGTGGTCGACCTCGACCGGGCCGTCGAGCTGATCGCCGACCAGCGCCCGCTCGTCGCGCTGCCCCGGCTCGCCGAGCCGAGCACGGACCGAGGTGCAGTGGTCGTCGCCGACGTCGGGTCGAGCATGCTGCCTTACCTGGAGGACGTGCTGCGGCTCGTCGCGCAGGTAACGGAAGTGGTCGGGCTCCCGCAGGTGCGCATCGTGTGGGCCGACGACCGCAAGCCGTCATCGTTCCTGGCGGACGTCGAAGGGAGCCTGCAGGGAGAGCAGCCGGTGCTCATCGTGTCCGCGCTCGGGGCGGTGCAGGCGCCCGACGCTCCCCTGGACGCGCGCGACGCCTGGATGGACTTGCTGCGCAACGCCGAGCGACTCGGAGCGGACGTCGTTGCGCTCGTGCCGCATGCGCGGTCGGCCTTTCCAGCGGGCCTCGGCGAGGTGGTTCGCCTCGTGCCCTGGGACGACCTTGCGGACATCGGACGCGGCCATGGCTGAGCCCGACGCGATGACGTTCTGGTCGCACGTGCGACAAGAGGACATGCGCGCGCTGGCCCGGGTCGCGAGCGTCGCCGCGGTGATCGAGCCGCCACTGCTGCGGCGCCTGCGGCGCGGGGTGCCCGGCCTCGTCTCAGCGCGCGGCACCGTGCTGCCGGCCGGCGTCGAGGCCGATCTGTGGTTCAGCGACTCAGCGCATGTCGCGACCTCCAGCCAGTTGACGCTGCGGCCCGAAGTGCTGCTGGAGATGCGCCGCGAGCTCGCGACCGAGCGCTACCGCACGATGGCTGAGGCCGCGCGGGCCATCGTCGTCGACGCCCACCGATCCCACTCCGAGATGGTGCGGCTGGAGGAGCGGATCATCTGGTCCACCATCATCGACGACATCGACGACGTGGGTCTCGCGCTGCAGCGGGTCATCGCGACCGTACGGCTCGGGCCGGACGAGGCCGCCGACGCCATCCGCTGGTTCGGGCAAGCCCGCCGGCGGCTCCCGCCGTCGGTCCTCGAGCACCCGGTGGGACGTCGCCTCCTCGCGGCGGTGGCGATGCACCTCGACCGCGTCATCCCGCCCGAGCTGCTGGCGGCCAACCGGTTCCCGGATGCGGTCGCCGACATGGCTCCCTCCCGCCTCCCCGCCACGACCGTCGGCGTGACCCTCGTCAGCGGCGGCGTCCGCTTCGTCCCTCCGGACGAACCGTCAGCCGCAGCGCTGCAGCTGCCCGACACCCGTCCCCTCGTGCTGGAGGCGACGTGGGCGGGGCCGGAGGGCGAGGAACGGACAGCGGTGATCCGGGCCGAGCCCCACTCCGCCGCTGCGCTCGACGGTCTCGCGGGCGAGGTCGCGCTGCGAACGGTCGCCGGCAACCGGTATCGCGTCACCTCCGCCACCGCCCGGCTGGTGGTCGTCGGCGTCGTCGGGAAGGAGATCCCTGCCGAGCTCTTCCGGCGCATCGAGACGACGCTGGGTCACGACACCCTGGTCCGCGTCGTCAGCAATCCGAGCGATCTCTACGGGCAGCCGGAGGTGCTAGTCGTCGGCGCCCGTCTCGACAGGAGCGTGCGCAAGGCGCTCGACGAGCTCGTGCCCGCGTTCGTCCGCGCTGCTGGCCGGGCCCACGACCCAGGCCTCAGCCCGGCTCCTCCCGGCGCGCTCGTCCTGCAGCTCGACGTTGGCCGATACGCGCTCCCCGACCGCCTGCGCGACCTGGTCGAGCAGCGAGGACTGCCGATCCTCAGCAGCTGGGGCCCGATCGACCTCGACGACGTCCTCTTGGCCGCCGTGCGAACGGTGGTCGGGCATCCCGAGCGCCTGTACCGACTGAACGTCGAAACGGCGCTCACGATGCTGCAATCCGTCGCCCTGGCCTTCCACGTCGGCAGCTTCTACCGGGACGAGGCGCCGAGCGACCGGGAGGTGGCCCGGCTCTTCGACCTGCCGGAGCCGAGCGGAGACTGGATCGAGGCCGACGACGCGGCATCGGCGACGTACGTGCACGTGAAGCACCACTGCGAATGGATCTTCGCGGGACCGGTCCGCGACTATCTCGCCGGCGGCGAGGACCCGACGAGGACGTCCACCGACGCCGAGACGAGCTATCACGAGGGCCTGCGGGACGCCATGGGGCGCACCGCGCACGACCTCGGGTGGTCCGCTAGCGGCACGCCGTGGCCATCCTTCGCGGCTTACCTGACCTGGTTCCTCCAGGAGCTGCAGCGCTTCGCCCGGCTCGCGCGCGACCGGCTGGGGCCCGGTCTGCGCGAGAACGGGTACGCCGTGCCGACCGACGCCTTGGAGGCCGCCCGCCTCGCGCTGGGGGTCGCCGCCCTTCCGCTCGGGCACGATCGAGTCATTGCCTCCTCCGCATCGGAGGACCGGATGGTGTACGCGGTCGAGCGCGCCGGGCTGCCGCGCCTCATCGCCGGCCTCGCCGCCCCGGTGACCGCGGCGCTGGAGGCCGAGAGCGCGGCTCGCGAATCGCGGGCGCGGCACCGACCGGCCGGACGATCAGCGGGAGGCGACCCCGATCTCACGGTGACCATCACGTCCGGGCGCGGCGACCGCTCCCCGACGTGGTCGTGCCAGTCACCTTTGATAGAGGCCTCGCGGGACTTGTCCATCACCGGTCCCGCCTTCGACCGTGCCGAGATTCGCCAGTCGTTCGATCGGGAGCGGCTCTCGAGCGACCGTATCTTCGACCTCACGAAGTCAGCGTCAGGGCAGCTGATCTCGCAGGCGATGCCCCGCGCCCTCGCCCCGCTGATCCATGAGATCGGGGAGGCCGCAGGTCGGCCTCCGACGATGCTCCTCATCGACGAGTGGCCGCCCTTGCCGTGGGAGCTGGCGTACCTGGACTCGGCCATCGACTCAAGAGACCCGCCGTTCCTCGGTTGCCAGACCGCCATCGGCAGGTGGCCCGCTGCCTCGTCTCGCCCAGTCGAGGTGAGGGAGGCTCCAGCGGACGCCCAGATGGCCGTCATCGCGCCGCGCTACGGAGAACGGGGCTTGCCGTCGCTCCCCGGAGCGGAAGAGGAAGCCGCCGAGCTCGTCCAGCGGTACCGGGGCCGCCGAGTGGACGGGAATCTCGCCAGCGTCCGAGAGCTCCTCGCCGAAGGGGCCTTCGACATCCTGCACTTCTCCGGGCACGGCGGCCCTTCGACAGATGACCAGCCGGGCTTGGTGCTCGACGACGGCTTCCTCCCCGCGGCGGAGCTGCTGAGAATGGCCTCGTCCTCTGCGTCGCTGATCTTCCTCAGCACGGACGGCAGCGTTGGCATGGCCGATGCCATGGCGACGGCCCGAGCGTCAGCCGTCGTCACCCCGATGACCGGTGTCACGGACCTGATGGCTCGCCAGGTTGCGCTGGCTTTCTACGCAGGAATTCTCGACCGGGGCCTGCCCGGGGCGGAGGCACTGCGCTCGCTGCGCGCGGCTGGTGGCGCACTGGGCGCGGCCGCGCACCGGTATCAGTACTGGGGACATCCGTCGATGAGCTTCGGGACCAGAGGGCTCGCTCGGACGCGGTGAGAGCTATCCGCCTTGGGAGCTTCCAGGAGCCGCTTGCCGGATCGGTTAGCAGTTGCAGGATCCGCAACCGGCTTCGCGCGGCTCCCGTGCCTCGTTCCCCCGGCGCCCCGCTCGCCAGGTCGGGACAGCCGTCGCCGATCCGAAGCCGGCCACGGGGTCGCGGGTCGACCAGCTCATCGCCTGGGCAGTCCTCGAGGGATGAGGACGTCGGCGGCCGACGTGCCCCCGGAGGGACTCGAACCCTCACTGGGACCCTTTTAAGGGGCCTGTCTCTGCCGTTGGACTACGGGGGCGCTCCCACTCTGCCAGCTCGGAGGAGCGAGGGCGGGCGCGATGCGCTCAGCGGCTCGCCGCGCCCTCTGTCGTCTCCGTCGCCGCCTCGAACGCGGCCCGCGGGTCGTGCAGCGCGCCGAGCGAGACGATCTCGCGGCGGAAGAACAGCGCGAGCGTCCAGTCGGCCACCACGCGGGCCTTGCGGTTCAGCGTCGGCACCCGGCTGAGGTGATAGGTGCGGTGCATGAACCACGCCGCGAAGCCGCGCACCTTCACGCCGTAGACCTCGGCAACGCCCTTGTGCAGGCCCAGGCTCGCGACCGACCCGACGTAGGCGTGCTTGTACGGCGCGAGCGGCTCCCCGCGCAGCGACCGGATGAGGTTGTCGGCCAGGTGCTTGGCCTGGCGGACCGCGTGCTGCGCCGACGGGCCGGTGGTGGCGCCGGGCGCGTCCTTGGTGAGGTCGGGCACGGCGGCGCAGTCGCCGGCCGTCCAGGCCGCGTCGACCCCCTCGACGGTCAGCTCGGCGGTGGCCCTGAGCCGGCCCTTCTCGTCCAGCGGCAGGTCGGTACGGGAGAGCACCGGGTGCGCCTTGACCCCCGCGGTCCAGATGACCGTCTCGGCGTCGAACTCGGTGCCGTCGTCGAGCACGACGTGGCCGCCCACCAGCGACTGCACCCGCGTCTTGAGGCGGACGTCGATGCTCCGCTCGGCCAGCACATCGAGGGTGTAGCCGGCCATCTGCAGGCTCACCTCGGGCAGGATGCGGGTCGTCGCCTCCACCAGCACCCACCGCATGTCGGCCGGGCGCAGCCCGCGGTAGAACGCCATCGCGTCGCGCGCCATGTCCTCGAGCTCGGCGAGGCACTCGATGCCCGCGTAGCCGCCGCCCACCACGACGAAGGTGAGCGCGCGGCGGCGCAGCGTCAGGTCGCCGGTCGACGCGGCGACGTCGAGCTTCCCGAGCACGTGGTTGCGCAGGTAGATCGCCTCGGCCACGCTCTTGAACCCGATCGCGGTCTCGGCGAGGCCGGGGATCGGCAGGGTGCGCGCGATCGAGCCGGGCGCGATCACGAGGATGTCGTACGACAGCTCGCAGCCCTCGCCCTCGAGCGGCTGGAAGCGCGCGACGCGGCGGCCGTGGTCGACCTCGACGATGTGGCCGGAGAGCACCTGGCACTTGCGCAGCACCCGGCGCAGCGGGACGACGACGTGCCTGGGCTCGAGGCTGCCGGCCGCCGCCTCCGGCAGGAACGGCTGATAGGTCATGTACGACTGCGGGTCGACCACCGTGACCGACGCCTCGCCCGGCCGCAGCCGGTTCTGCAGCCGCAGCGCGGCGTACATGCCGACGTAGCCACCGCCGACGACGAGGATGTGCGGTCGCTGGCCTCCCGTCATGACGGCAGCCTACCCGGCTGCGCCGGCCGGCCCCGCCTGCTCCCTGGCCCGCGCGAGGACGGCGTCCAGCATCGATTCGGTGAGCCGCCCGGTGAACGTGTTCTGCTGGCTGGGGTGGTAGCAGCCGATCACCGTCACCCGCTCGCCGGGCAGCTCGGCCTCCACCAGGTGGCCGAACGCCGGTCGCCGCACCGGTACGGCGTACCCGGCCGCGGTGAGCGCCGGCCACAGCGCCTGCCAGCCGAACCCGCCGAGCACGACCACCGCGCGCAGCGTCGGGCGCAGCGCGGCGAGCTCGCGCACCAGCCATGGCCGGCAGGCGTCGCGCTCCTCGGGGGTCGGCTTGTTCGCCGGCGGCGCGCACCGCACGGCGGCCATCATGCGGGTGCCGAGGAGCGCCTGGCCGTCGGCCGCGTGCACCGACGTCGGCGCCGCGGCCAGCCCCGCCCGCCACAGCGCCGCGAAGAGCCAGTCGCCGCTGCGGTCGCCGGTGAAGATGCGCCCGGTGCGGTTGCCGCCGTGCGCGGCGGGGGCCAGGCCGACGATCGCGATGCGCGCGTCGGCCGGCCCCCAGCCGGTGATCGGCCGCCCCCAGTACGGCTCGTGCCGGAACGCCGCCCGCTTGACCTCGGCGACCTCCTCCCGCCAGGCGACGAGCCGGGGGCAGGCGCGGCAGACCGACATCCGCGCGTCGTTCTCATCGAGGTCGCGGGCGGTGGCGGCGAGCCTGGCGACGTCGGCGGCGTCATGAGCCACCGGCGTGCCGGGCCCGGCCAGGTCGGTCGGCCAGCCGGAGCCCGGCGCCACCACGCTCATGGAAGACCCACCACGCTCATGGAAGACCCACCACGCTCACCCTCGACCCACCCTGCTCACGCTCAGGCCGACCCGTACATCAGCGAGCCCGGCGTGGTGAGCAGCTCGCCGCTCTCCAGCCAGGTCTTCAGGCCGGACAGGATCATCGGCCAGCCGCCGTAGAGCTGGGAGTTGGCGCCCTCGCGCAGCCGGTCGTGGGTGAGGGTGAGCCGGCAGGAGTCGCCGACCGGCTCGATCTCCCAGGTGACCCGCGACTCGCCCTCCGCCTTCACGTCGTCGTCCCAGAGCGCCACCATCGTGTGGACGAGCCGGCGCGGCGGATCGACCTCGAGGACCTCGCCCTCGCCCAGGGGGACCGGCGCCCCCGGGTGGGTGGTCTCGATGCGGGCGCCGGGCTTCCAGTCCGAATCGATGTGCACGCCGAAGTTGTACTTGCTCCTGATGTCCCGGTCGGTGATGGCCTCCCACAGCCGCTCGGGGGTGGTGCGGATATAGATCTCGTAGACCTTCTCCATGGGACGCTCCAGTCTGTCCTTGAGCTCGCTGAGCGCGGCGGCCCAGGGCTCGGCGTACTTGCTCACCCAACGGTCGTGGACGAGCCGGATCGGGACCGGGTTCAGGAAGTGCAGCTTCTCGCGCCCGCGCCGCCTGGTGACGACGAGGCCGGCCTCCTCCAGCTGCTTCAGGTGCTTCATCACCCCGAAGCGGCTGATCGGGAAGCGCGCCTCGAGCGCGCCCAGCGTCTGGCCGTCCGCGCGGAACAGCTCGTCGAGCAGCGCCCGCCTGGTGGGGTCGGCCAGCGCCCTGAACACCTCGTCCATGCCGAGGAAAATAGGTGACCGTTCGGTCACATGTCAAGCAGCAACCGCGCCCAGCTCTCGGCGAGCCACCGCTCGTACCGCTCCGGCTCCCACCCGCGCTGGCCCACCAGCAGCAGGTAGAGCTCGGGCGCGTTGGTCGCCCACACCACATCGGCGGCCTCGTCGACCGGCACCCGCAGCCGCCTATGGGGCGCAGTTCCCGCGCCGACGAGCTAGGAGGACAGAAACCCGTCGGCGAGGCTGCGGGCGATCCCGTCGAGGATGTCGTGCTCGCTCACCAGCACCTCGCCCGCGCCGACGCGGGCCATCACCCGGTCGAGGATGAGCGCGCCGGCGCCGATGACGTCGACCCGGCCGGGGTGCATGACCGGCAGGGCGGCCCGCTCCGTCCTGGTCATGGCGAGCAGCCGGACGGTCACCTCCCCCACCAGCTCGCGCGGGATGCGGGAGCGGTGGATGGCCATCGGGTCGTACGCCGGCAGCCCCAGCGCGATCGCGGCGACCGTCGTCACCGACCCGGCCAGCCCGATCAGCGTCCTCGCCCTGTCGAGCGGCACGCTTCGCGCCGCGAGCGCGAGAGCGGCGTCGATGTCGCGGACGGCGGCCTCGATCTGCGCGGGGGTCGGCGGGTCGTCGTGGAGGTGCCGCTCGGTCATCCGGACGCAGCCGATGTCGACCGATCGAGCCGCCTCGACGCCCGCCGACCCGAGCACCAGCTCGGTCGACCCACCGCCGATGTCGACGACGAGGTACGGGGCCGGCGGCGCGTCACCGGCCGACCCACCGGCCGCCCCGGCCGCCTCCCCCAGCCCGGCGGTCGCGCCGAGGTAGGACAGCCGGGCCTCCTCGTCGCCGGAGATGACCTCCGGCTCGGCGCCCAGCACCTCGCGCACGCCGGTCACGAACGCCTCGCGGTTGGCGACGTCGCGGGTGGCCGACGTGGCCACCATGCGCACCCGCCCAGCGCCCAGCGCGGCGATGCGCTCGGCGTACGCGCGCAGGACGGCGAGGGTGCGCTCGATCGCGCGCGGGTCGAAGCGCCCGGTGCGGTCGACGCCCTCGCCGAGCCGGGTGATCCGCATGTCCCTGGCGAGCTCGCGCAGCTCACCGCCCGGCGTCGCCGGCAGCTCCGCGACCAGCAGCCGCACCGAGTTGGTCCCGCAGTCGACCGCGGCGACCCGCATCAGCCGGTCTCCGCCTCGACGCACGGCCCGGCCGACCACCAGGCACCGAGCGCCTCGAGCACCTCGTCGCCCAGCGGGTTGACGCCCGGGCCGGCGGCGAGCGCGTGCGCGGCGAGCACGTGCAGGCACTTCACCCGGTCGGGCATCCCGCCGGCGCTCACCCGCATCGGCAGCGCCTCGATCGCGTCGCGGCGGGCCAGGTAGTCCTCGTGCGCCACCCGGTAGCGGGCGGCCAGCTCGTCGTCGCTGCGAAGCCGACCCGCCATCTCGCGCATGACGCCGCCTGCCTCCAGCCGGCCGATGGCGCTCGCCGCGCGCGGGCAGGTCAGGTAGTACAGGGTCGGGAAGGGCGAGCCGTCCGGCAGCCGGGGCGCGGTCTCGACGACGTCCGGCAGGCCGCAGGGGCAGCGGTGCGCGACCCGGCGCAGCCCGCGCGGCGGCCGGCCGAGCTGGCGGCCCACCGCCTCGGCGTCGCGCGGGTCAGGACCCGCGGGCGGCGGGTCGTTCGACGGGCCGGTCATCGGCCCGCGCCGGCCGTCCGCACCGAGTCCCACAGCCGCCCGTACCACGAGCCGCTCGCGCCGGACGTGCCGGTCGCCGCGGTGCTGCCGGGCGGCCGGGCCGGCTGCGGGTGCGATGCGGCCGGGCCGCCGACGACGACGTACGGCGTCTCGCCAGGCATCACGTAGTAGAGCCGCTCCCTGGCCTGCTGGCGCACGAAGTTGGGGTCCGACCACAGCCGCTGCTGCGCCTCGAGCGCGTCGACGTGCCGCTGCAGGGCGCTGTTGGCCGCGCGCGCCTGCGCGATCCGCGACCGCTGCCCGAGATAGGCCTGCAGCGGATCGGCGAGCATGACGACGAGGGCGCAGAGCACGAGAGCCAGCACGGCGGCCCGGCTCGTCAGGCCGGTGCGCCCGTGCGCGTGACCCTTGGCCGCCTTGCCGCCCGGCCGAGCCGGCCGGGCTGACCGAGCCGATCGCCCCGGCCCGGCAGGGCGCGCGGGTCCCCTGACGGTCACGCCGGTCAGCCGCCGGCCACGAAGCGCGGGAAGGCGAGCGCCCCCGCGTAGCGCGCCGCGTCGTCCAGCTCCTCCTCGATGCGCAGCAGCTGGTTGTACTTCGCGACCCGCTCCGAGCGGGCCGGCGCCCCCGTCTTGATCTGGCCCGCGTTGACCGCCACCGCGACGTCGGCGATCGTCGTGTCCTCCGTCTCGCCGGAGCGGTGGCTCACCATGCAGCGGAAGCCGCTGCGGTGCGCGAGCTCGACCGCGTCGAACGTCTCGGTGAGCGTGCCGATCTGGTTGAGCTTGACGAGCAGCGCGTTGGCCGCCCGCTCCTCGATGCCGCGGCGCAGCCGGGCCGGGTTGGTGACGAACAGGTCGTCGCCCACGATCTGGACGCGGTCGCCGAGCTGCGCGGTGAGCGCCTGCCAGCCCGCCCAGTCCTCCTCGCTCATCGGGTCCTCGATCGAGACCAGCGGGTAGCTCGCGACCAGCTCCGCGTAGTACGCCGCGAGCTGCTCGCTGGAGCGCTCCGTGCCCTCGAAGCGGTAGGAGCCGCCGTCGTGGAGCTCGGTGGCGGCGACGTCGAGGGCGAGCGCGATCTGCTCCCCTGCCCGGAAGCCGGCCTTGTCGACCGCCTCGAGGATGAGGTCGAGCGCCTCGCGGTTGGAGCCGAGGTCGGGGGCGAAGCCGCCCTCGTCGCCCAGCCCGGTCGCGAGGCCCCTGCCCTTGAGGACGGCCTTCAGCGCGTGGTAGACCTCCGCGCCCCAGCGCAGCGCTTCGCTGAACGTCGCCGCGCCGATAGGCGCGATCATGAACTCCTGGATGTCGACGTTGCTGTCGGCATGCGCGCCGCCGTTCAGGATGTTCATCATCGGCACCGGCAGCAGGTGCGCCGCCGGGCCGCCGAGGTAGCGGAACAGCGGCAGCTCGGAGGCCTCGGCGGCCGCCTTGGCGACGGCGAGCGAGACGCCGAGCAGCGCGTTGGCGCCGAGCCGCGACTTGTCCGGGGTGCCGTCGAGGTCGATCAGCGCCTGGTCGATCAGGCGCTGCTCGATGGCCTCGTAGCCCACCAGCTCGGGGCCGATGTCGTCGAGCACCGCGGTGACCGCCTTCTCGACGCCCTTGCCGCCGTACCGGCTGCCGCCGTCGCGCAGCTCGACGGCCTCGAACCTGCCGGTCGACGCGCCGCTCGGCACCGCGGCCCGTGCCATCGTGCCGTCGTCGAGGGCCACCTCGACCTCGACGGTGGGGTTGCCGCGCGAGTCGAGGATCTCGCGGGCGCCGACAGCCTCGATGGTCGCCACGGGATGATCTCCTTGCTGCGGGGAAGCTGCGGGGAAGCTGCTGGGCCTTTCCCGAGCCTAACCGGTGGGCCGCGCCGGGCCGCTCCGCCCCGCCGCCGTGCTTAGCATGGACGGATGGCCACCGACCGCCCGCATCGCCCGCGCCCGATCAGCGCCGACGCGCTCGCCAACGCGCCGCACGTCGAGCCGGGAATCTGCGACGCCGAGCTGCTCGAACGGCTGGACGAGGCGCTCGCCAGGTTGCCGCTGGCCGAGCGGGCCGCCGCGATGGTCGCCTTCGGGCTGGCCGAGGGGTCCAGCGGGGTGGCCGACGAGCTCGGCCTGTCACCGGACGACGCGGAGGCGCTGTCCCGCAGCGCGCTGCAACTGCTGCGCGGCGCGCTGGCCGACGTCGAGCTCGACGAGCGGGAGGTCCATGCCCGGCTCGGGCGGCGCCGCCGCCGGATCGGCAACCACCGCCCGGGCGACGAGCTCGACGGCGGCCGCTGAGCGCGGAGGCCCGGCTCAGCCGGCTCAGCCGGCCGTGGCGTCCCAGCGGTCGCGCCAGTCCGGCGCGTCGAGGGCGCCGGGCGCTGCGCCGTCGGCGTGCGCGGCGGCCTCGACCGCGACGAGGCGGTCGCGGAAGGCGCGCGCGTAGCCGCGCAGCGCCGCCTCCGGATCGACGTCGTGCGCCCGCGCCAGCGCGACGGCCGTGAAGAGCAGCTCGCCGACCGCGGCCACCACGTCGCCGCCGTGCTCGGCCGCGTGCTCCTCCACCGCGCCGGCAGCGGCCGCCACCGCCGCCTCTGGCGAGGGCAGCGCGCCGAGCAACGGCGACAGCAGGTCGGGCGGCAGGCCGGCCTGCACCGCGCGGCGCTGGAGCTTCCCGGCGAGCGCGAGCGCCGGCTGCCCGAGCGCCACGCCGGACGTGACCGACGCGCCGGCGGCCTTCTCGGCCGCCTTGAGCTCGTCCCAGTTGCGCTGCACGTCGTCGGCGCCGGCGACGGAGACGTCGCCGAACACGTGGGGGTGGCGGCGCACCAGCTTGTCGACCAGGCCGCCGGCGACGTCGTCGATCGTGAAGCCGCCCTCGGCCGGGTCGCGCTCCTGCGCCACCCGGGCGTGGAACAGCACCTGGAGCAGCACGTCGCCCAGCTCGTCGCGCAGGGCGGGGGCGTCGCCGTCCTCGATGGCCTCGTACGCCTCGTAGGCCTCCTCGAGCAGGTAGCGCGCGAGCGACGCGTGGGTCTGCTCCGCGTCCCACGGGCAGCCGCCCGGCGAGCGCAGCCGGTCCATCACCGCGACGGCGTCGAGCAGCCGCGCGCCCAGGGGCTCCGGGGGCCCGGCGGGCTCGACGCCGGGCTCGGGATCGGTCACGGAGCTAGCCCTGGCCCTGGCCGCACTGCAGCTTCGCCGGCTGCTGCTGGCTCCGCGTCGCGACCGCCTGCTGCACCGCGGGCACGACGAGCCGCTGCTTGGCGTCCCACTGCCCGTAGCGCGGGTTGACCTCCACGGGGGTGCGCCTGGCCTGGTCGGCCAGCGCCCGCTGGAGCGCCTGCTGGCGCTGGCCGGCCAGCAGGTCGCGCCGGACCTGCTGCTTGACGTCGTCGAAGCCCTGCCGGTCGATGATCTGCACGACGTTCCAGCCGTTGGAGAGCTGGATCGGGAAGACCGCGCCGGGGTCGGTCGGGTAGCCGGCGGCTCCGAGCTGGGAGAGCGGGACGAGTCCGATGTAGCCGCCCGCGTCGATGATCACCTTCGGGTTGAGCCCGATGTGCGGGCCGAGCTGCTGCACCGCCTGCGGGCTGGGGCGCAGGCCGGCGGCCTGCTGCTTGCGCGACTGCTCGGCGATGATCCGGCCGAAGGCGTCCGGCTGGCTCTTGAGCTGCTGCACCACCGCGTCGGCCGTGGCCTTGTCGGCCACCACCATCGCCCTGGCGTGCCCGGCGAGGTACTGGTCGGCGTGCTGGTCGTAGTACTGCCGCAGCTGGGCGTCGGACGTGGCGACCGATGCGGTGAGCGCGTCCTCGATGCGCTGCTGGAGCACCCGCGAGCGCACGCTGGTGAGGAGGTCGGGCGCCGCGACGGCACCGCCCTGCGAGGCCTGCAGCTCGATCACCCGCTGGCCGCCGTAGACGTCGGACTCCTGCCGGAGAGCGTCCTGGACGTCGGCGTCGGTCACCCGGACGCCGAGCCGGTCGGCAGCCTGCTGGAGCAGCCGGACCGTGATCAGGTCGGAGAGCTTGGCGCGCTCCAGCACCAGCGGCTGCTTGGCGTAGGCCTTGCCGCAGTCGCTGCCGAGCGAGCGCGACACGACGCCCTCGAGCGTGCTGGTGGAGATCGAGCTGTCGCCGACGTAGGCGGCGCGGCCCGGGTGGGCGTTGCACGCGGAGAGCAGCAGGACGCCGCTGACGGCGACGGACGCGGCAGCGCCGACGCGCCGGATGGTGCGCTTCACCTGGGTCCTTCCGGTCAGTGCTTCCATCAGTGCTGAATCAGTGCTGAATCAGGCCTACGAGCCAAGAGTCTGCCTCGGCACCGCGTCGCCCGGGCCACCGGGGGCACCGCCCTCCGCGGGAGCGGCGGGCTCGCCGAGGACCGCGTCGAGCGCCTCCCTGCACCACTCGAGCAGCACCAGGTCGCGCAGCGGCTGCCCGCCGATGCGACCGGTGGTGGGGCGGGGCACCAGCATCGTCCGCACCTGCGACTTGACGATGGAGCGCGGGTAGAGCCGCTGGAGCCGCAGCTCCTGCGACTCCCGCAGCTGCACCGGGGCGAACCGCACGTGGTTGCCCTGCACGCTCACCTCGGTCACCCCGAGCCTCCTCGCCCGCGCCCGGAACGCGGCGACCGCGAGCAGGTTGTCGACCGGCGGGGGCGGCTGGCCGTACCGGTCGCGCAGCTCGTCGCGGACCGCCGCGACCGCCTCGTCGTCCGACGCCGTGGCGATGCGCCGGTAGGCCTCGAGCCGCAGCCGCTCACCGGTCACGTAGTCGTGCGGGATGTGCGCGTCGATGGGGAGCTCGACCTTCACGTCCGTCATGTCCTGGTCGCGCTCGCCCTTGAAGTCGGCCACCGCCTCGCCGACCAGCCGGACGTAGAGGTCGAAGCCGACCGCTGCGATGTGCCCGGACTGCTCGCCGCCGAGCAGGTTGCCAGCTCCCCGGATCTCGAGGTCCTTCATCGCGACCGCCATGCCGGCACCGAGCTCGGTGTGCTGGGCGATCGTGGCCAGCCGGTCGTGCGCCGTCTCGGTGAGCGGCTTCTCCGGCGGATAGAGGAAGTACGCGTACGCCCGCTCGCGGCCCCGGCCGACGCGACCGCGGATCTGGTGCAGCTGCGACAGCCCGAACAAGTCGGACCGGTCCACGATCAGCGTGTTGGCGTTGGGGATGTCGAGCCCGCTCTCGACGATCGTCGTGCACACCAGCACGTCGTAGTCGCGCTCCCAGAACGCGAGCATCGCCCGCTCGAGGGCGTCCTCGTTCATCTGGCCGTGCGCGACGCCGACGCGCGCCTCCGGCACCAGCTCGCGGAGGTGGCGCGCGACCCGCTCGATCGACTCCACCCGGTTGTGGACGTAGAAGACCTGCCCCTCCCGCAGCAGCTCGCGACGGACGGCGGCGGCGATCTGGCGCTCGTCGTACGCGCCGACGAACGTCAGGACCGGGTGCCTCTCCTCGGGCGGCGTGTCGATGGTCGACAGCTCGCGGATGCCGGTGATGGCCATCTCGAGCGTCCGCGGGATGGGCGTCGCCGACATCGTGAGGACGTCGACGGCGGTCCGCAGCTGCTTCAGCTGCTCCTTGTGCTCGACGCCGAAGCGCTGCTCCTCGTCGACGATGACGAGGCCGAGATCCTTGAAGCGCACGCCGGGCGAGAGCAGCCGGTGCGTGCCGATGACCAGATCGACGGTGCCGTCGGCGATGCCGTCGATGACCGCCTGCGCCTCCTTCGCGGTCTGGAACCGGGACAGCTGCCGGACGGTGACGGGGAAGTTGGCGAACCGCTCGGAGAACGTCGTCAGGTGCTGGTGGGCGAGCAGGGTCGTCGGCACCAGGGCCGCCACCTGCTTGCCGTCGGTGACCGCCTTGAACGCGGCGCGCACGGCGATCTCGGTCTTGCCGTAGCCGACGTCGCCGCAGATCAGCCGGTCCATCGGGACGACGGCCTCCATGTCGGCCTTGACCTCATCGATGACGCGCAGCTGGTCGGGCGTCTCCTGGTACGGGAAGGCGTCCTCGAGCTCGCTCTGCCACGGGGAGTCGGGGCCGAAGGCATGCCCCTTCGTCGCGGTACGGGCGGCGTAGAGCCGGATCAGCTCGGCCGCGATCTCGCGCACGGCCTTCTTGGCCCTGCCCTTCGCCTTCTGCCACTCCGCGCCGCCGATGCGGTGCAGCGACGGCGACTCCCCACCGACGTAGCGGGTCACCTGATCGAGCTGGTCGGTCGGGACGTACAGCCGGTCGCCCCGCGCGTACTCGAGGAGGAGGTACTCGCGGGTGGCGCCCTGCACGGTGCGCTGCAGCATCTCGACGTAGCGGCCGACGCCGTGCTGCTCGTGCACGACGTAGTCGCCCGGCCGCAGCTGGAGCGGGTCGATCGCGTTGCGCCGCCGGCTCGGCATGCGGCGCATCTCCTTGGTGGTGCTGCGCTGCCCGACGAGGTCGGTCTCGGTCAGCACCGCGAGCCGCAGGTGCTCGCTGACGAAGCCGTGGTCGAGCCGGCCCGTCGTCACGTGCACGACGCGGGGCTCGGGGGCGGCGTCGAGCGAGACCTCCAGCCGCGCGCCGATGTCGGCCGAGCGGAGCACCTCGACGAGCCGCTCGGCGGGGCCGTGCCCCTCGGTCACGAGCGCGACCCGCCAGCCGTCGGCCGCCCACCTGCGCACGTCGGCCAGCGCCCGGTCGGTGTCGCCGCGGTAGCGCTCCGGCTCGCGGGCGGTCAGCACCCGGCTGTCGTCGCGGAACGCGTCGGCGCCGAACCGCTCCTCGGCGAACCGCTCGTCGTCGTAGCGGTCGTCCTCGTCCAGGGCGCGCCGGCGGCCCTCGGCGTGGTCGTCGGCGCCGTCGGCCATGGAGAACGGCGAGACGCTCCACCACGGGATGCCGAGGTTGCCCGCGTCGGACCGGATCTCGGCGATGCTCTTGTAGGCCGCACCGCCGAGGTCGATCGGCGCGGCCCCGCCGAGGCTGGCGCTGGACCAGGACGCCTCGAGGAACTCCTGGCTCGTGCGCACCAGCTCCACGGAGCGGGTCCGCACCCGCTCCGGATCGCACACCACGACGTGCGCGCCGGCCGGCAGCTCGTCGAGCAGCAGCGTCATCCGGTCGACGAGGACGGGCGCCAGGGCCTCCATTCCCTCGACCGCGATGCCCTCGGCGATCTTGTCGAGGATGTCGACGAGCCCTGGGTGGGCGGCTGCGAGATCCTTCGCCCTGGCGCGCACCTCGTCGGTCAGCAGCAGCTCCCGGCAGGGTGGCGCCCACAGCCCGCCATCGGCGACCTCGAGGCTGCGCTGGTCGGCGACCTTGAAGTAACGGATCTCCTCCACCTCGTCGCCCCAGAACTCGACGCGCAGCGGGTGCTCGTCGGTGGGCGGGAAGACGTCGAGGATGCCGCCGCGGACGGCGAACTCACCGCGTCGCTCGACCAGCTCGACGCGCGCGTACGCGGCCGCGGCCAGCCGCCGGACGACGACGTCGAGCTCGGCGGTGTCGCCGGCCGCGAGCTGCACCGGCTCGAGGTCGCCGAGACCGGCGACCTGCGGCTGCAGCACCGCCCTGATCGGCGCCACGACCACCTGGAGCGGGCCGGTGGCCGGGTCGGCACCCTCCTCGGTGCGCGGGTGGCGCAGCCGGCGCAGCACGGCGAGCCGCCGGCCGACCGTGTCGGCGCGCGGCGAGAGCCGCTCGTGCGGCAGGGTCTCCCACGCCGGGTAGTCGGCCACCGCGTGCGGCGGGAGCAGGCACTCGAGCGCGGCGGCGAGGTCGTCGGCCTCGCGGCCGGTCGCTGTCACAGCCAGCACGGGCCGGCCGGCCTTGGCGGCCAGCGCGGCGACGACGAACGGGCGCAGGGCCGACGGCCCGGTGAGGTCCAGCTGCGAAGGGCCGGCCCCGGCGGCCGCCATGGCCACCGCATGGCGAAGCGCCGGGTCGTCGGCGACGACGTCCAGCAGTCCGGCGAGTGTCATGAGGCTCCTGCGAGGCTGATGAGCTGCGCTGGCCCGGGCGCGGAGGTGGGTGCGGATCGGCCGGCACGGGCACGCCGAGCGACCCCGCACGGCCGGTTCCGGGGGGCTCCCTCCAGGCTACCGCGCGCCGGTACGGGCCCTGCCGGGCGCGCGATGATCGCCGCGGATCGTCGCGCCCGATCGGCACCCAAGGACCGCGCGAGGTGATGATCGCCGACCCAGGCGATTACGCATCGTGATCGTTACAGCACGAAAAGCGACCACTCGAATGCCGGACCCACCATCGGGTGCCCTGGTATACCGTTGTGCGACCTCACCGGAAAAGGGTCGGAGCGAAATGGGCGAAGGGTCGGTCGAGGGACCGGCGAAGTCATCGGCGGACGGATCGGGCACCCCTCGGAGGGCCGGCCGCCCGCGGCTGGACGGTGCCGAGCGGCCGGTGCTCCTCGTAGGCAGCAACGGCGGTCACCTCGCTCAGCTCGTCCCCTTGAAGGCATGGTTGTCCGGTCGTGAGCGGGCGTGGGTCACGTTCCGCAAGGAGGACGCGATCTCGCACCTGGCGGGCGAGCGGGTCCACTGGGCCTACTGGCCGACCACGCGCAACGTCCCCAACCTCGTGCGCAATGCCTTTCTGGCCATTCGCGTGCTGCGCACCGAGAGACCGCGGGCCATCATTTCCACCGGCGCCGGGGTCGCCTTTCCGTTCTTCCTCGTCGGGCGCCTGCTCGGCATTCGCACGATATATATCGAGGTGTTCGACCGGATGGACTCGCCGACGCTGACCGGCCGGCTCTGCCGCCCGTTCTCGTCGCTGATCTGCGTGCAGTGGCCCGAGCAGGCGCGCTTCTACCCCGGCGCCGAGGTCGTGGGGCCGCTGCTGTGAGCGCCGAGCCCTCTTCGCCCCCCATCTCCCCGCTGTCCCCGTTGATCGTGGTCACGGTCGGCGGCGACCACCACCCGTTCGGCCGGCTGATGGACTGGATGGGTGCCTGGCTGGCCGCTGCCGGAGCAGGTGCCGGAGCGGCAGGGGCTGACGTGCGGTGCGTCGCCCAGCACGGCACGGCGACGCCGCCGGCCGGCTCGACCGGCAGCCCCTACCTGCCGCACGACGAGCTGCAGCGCCTCATCGGGCAGGCGCGCGCCGTCGTCTCCAGCGGCGGCCCGTCGACGCTCTCCGAGTGCCTGAACGCCGGCACCCGGCCGATCGTCGTCCCGCGCCTGTCGAGCCTCGGCGAGGCGGTCGACGACCACCAGCGCGACTTCTGCCGGCGGATGGCCGAGCGCGGCTTCGCCGTCCTGGCCGAGGACGAGGCGGCGCTGCGCGACGCGCTCGACAAGGCGGTCGCCGACCCCTCCGCGCTGCGCTTCGCCGATCCTGGCGAGCGCCGGCGCGAGGTCGCCCGCACCGTCGACACGATCGGGCGGCTGGTCGACCGGCTGACCGACACCGACCGCGGCAGCGAGGGCCCGGCGCGCCGCCCGGTCCTCGACCGGTTGCTCGCGCCGCTGCGGCGGCCGCGCACCGATCACGGCTCCCGCCCCGAGCAGGCGGACGGCGAGCCGGCCTCCCCCACCGATGCGGTCCAGCAGTGACGGCCGCGAGCCCCCGCCCGAAGATGCACGCAGAGAAGAGGTGTCCGGTGCGACGTTGCGCTTGGACGGTCATCGCGTTCCTGGTCATGGCGGTCGGCCTCACGGTCCCTGCAGCGACGGCCAACGCCCTGCAAGCCGTGGCGCAGGACCGGGTGGTGAGCGACGATCCCGCCGGCTTCACGCCCAACGTCCTCGACGGCCGGGTCTACGCGGTGGTGCAGGCTGGCAACCGCATCATCCTCGGCGGCTCGTTCACGCAGGCGCAGAACGCGGGCAGCACGACCACGCTCACCCGCAATCGCGTCCTGGCGTTCAACGCCACGACGGGCGTGATCGACACGTCGTTCGCGCCCAACGTCGACGGCGACGTCAACGCCCTCGCGGTGAGCGCCGACGGCCAGTCGGTCTACCTCGGCGGTGCGTTCAACACGGTGAACGGCGTCGCGTCGAAGAGCCTGGCCAGGCTCAGCATCAGCACCGGGCTCGCGGTGAGCGGCTTCAAGGTGCCGGCCTTCGACGCGGTCATCCAGGACCTCAAGCTGTCGGGCGGCACGCTCTACGTCGCCGGCTATTTCAGCAAGGCCGGCACGCAGGCGCGCAGCTGCCTCGCCGCGCTCAACGCCGCGACGGGAGCCGTTCTGCCGTCGGTCAGCTTCGCCTTCGGCGGCACCAGCAACGGCGGCGTCACCCAGGCGTACAAGATCGACATCACGCCCGACGGATCGCGCATGGTCGTCATCGGCAACTTCGCGACGATCGACGGCGCCGACCGCAACCAGATCGCGATGATCGACCTCACCACGTCGCCGGCGAGCCTCGCCAACTGGCAGACGGGCGCCTACAAGCCGCTGTGCTACGCGGTCTTCGAGTTCTACGTGCGCGACGTGGAGTTCTCGCCGGACGGCTCGTACTTCGTCGTCGGCGTGACCGGCGGGTACGGCAGCGGTCCGCCGAGCCTGTGCGACACGGCCAGCCGCTGGGAGACCGCCGCGGCCGGTTCGGCGCTCCAGCCGACCTGGGTCGACTACACCGGCGGCGACACGACGTACGCGGTGGGCGTCACCGCCACGGCCGTCTACGTCGGCGGCCACCAGCGCTGGTGGAACAACCCCTCCGCCGCCGACTCGCCAGGCCCAGGAGCCGTGGCGCGCACCGGCATCGGCGCCCTCGACCCAGTGAACGGGCTGCCGCTCGCCTGGAACCCGACGCGCACCCGCGGCTCCGGCGTCTTCGACTTCCTCGCCACCAGCACCGGCCTGTGGGTCGGCAGCGACACCGACCGCATCGGGCAGAACTACGAGTACCACGCGCGCATCGCGTACTTCCCGCTGGCGGGCGGCAAGCTCGTGCCGCGGCCCAACCCGGGGACGCTGCCCGGCGAGGTCTACCAGATGGGCCGGCTCGCGCCGCCCGGGCAGTCCAACGTCCTCTACCGCGTCAACGCCGGCGGCCCCACCATCCCGACGCTCGACGACGGGCCGGACTGGCAGGGCGACCAGACCAGCACGAGCCCGTACCGCAACACCGGCAGCAACGCCGCGTCGTACAACAGCGGGGCGACGCTCGACTCGAGCGTGCCGGCCGGCACGCCCATCGGCGTGTTCTCCACCGAGCGCTGGGACCCGTCCGGCGGCAACGACTTGCAGTGGCACTTCCCCGTCACCACCGGGCAGTCGATCGAGGTGCGGCTGTTCCTCGCCAACCAGTGCAGCTGCACCAGCCAGGCCGGCCAGCGGGTCTTCAACGTCTCCCTCGACGGCCAGCCGGCGCTGACCAACTACGACATCGTCGCCGACGTCGGCAACCAGGTCGGGACGATGAAGAAGTGGGACATCACGAGCGACGGCTCGGTCGACATCAACTTCTCCCACGTCACCGAGAACCCGCTCGTCGACGCCATCGAGATCGTGCGGCTCGGACCGCCCCCGCCGCCGAGCGATGTGCTCTACCGCGTCAACGCCGGCGGCCCCAGCCTGGCCGCGCTCGACAACGGCCCGGCGTGGGCGGCCGACAGCTCCGACCCGAACCCGTACCGCAACTCCGGCAGCAGCGCCTCGACCTGGGGCGGCATCGCCAACGTGGCGGCCACCGTGCCGGCGAGCACGCCGTCGGCCGTGTTCGGCACCGAGCGGTGGGACCCGGCCACAGCGCCTGAGCTGCAGTGGGCCTTCCCGGTCTCGTCGGGCACGCACCTGCGGGTGCGGCTCTACTTCGCCGCCCAGTGCAGCTGCACGAGCACGGTCGGCAGCCGCGTCTTCGACGTCTCGATCGACGGCACGAAGGTGCTCGACCACTACGACATCGTGGCCGACGCCGGCTACCAGACCGGGACGATGAAGTCCTTCGACGTCACCAGCGACGGCACCGTCAACATCGACTTCGCCCACGAGACCGAGAACCCGCTCGTCAACGCCATCGAGATCATCGACCTCGACGGCGCACCGCCCCCGCCGCCGCCGGTCGACACCGACCTCGCAACGCACCGCAGCTTCGACGGCACCACCGCTGGGCCGAGCACCACGATGTCGTCGACCGGCATCTCCTGGAGCGTGGTGCGCGGCGCGTTCATGCTCGACGGCACGCTGTACTACGGCGACATCAACGGCAATCTGCACTCGCGCACGTTCAACGGCAGCACGTTCGGCGCGGAGACCCTCGTCAACGGCTCCGATCAGGTCACTCCGCTCGCCGCCTGGCACGCGGACGTGCAGCAGGCCACGTCGATGTGGTACTGGCAGGGCCGCATCTACTACACGCTCAAGAGCGACGCGCACCTGTACTACCGGTACTTCACCCGCGACAGCGGGACCGTCGGGGCAACGCGGTTCACCGCGAGCGGCAACGTGACGGGCATCGACCTCGGCAAGGTGCAGGGCGCGCTCCTGTCCGGCAACCAGCTCTACTGGGTCAACCGCGACGACGGCGCGCTGCACCGCATCGGCTGGCAGTCCGGCACCCTCGTGGCCGGCACCGACACCGTGATCGACTCGTCCAGCGACTGGCGGTCCCGCGCGCTGTTCCTCTACGTGCCCTCCGGCGGCACCGCGCCGAACCAGGCGCCGGTGGCGAAGGCCAACGTGGCCTGCACCGGCGCGGCCTGCACCGCGTACGAGCTCGGCTCCGCCGATCGCGACCCCGACGGCTGGCTGACCAACTGGTCGTGGAACTGGGGCGACGGGACGACCGCGACCGGTCCGCGCAGCACGCACGCGTACGCGGCCGGTGGCACGTACAACGTCACGCTCACCGTCACCGACAACTCGGGAGCCACCGCGACCGACACCACGCAGGTGACCGTCACCGGTGGCAACCAGGCGCCGGTGGCGTCGTTCACCTCGACCTGCACGGGTCTCTCGTGCTCGTTCGACGCGAGCGCATCGGTCGACAACGACGGCAGCATCGCGTCCTACGCGTGGACCTTCGGCGACGGCGGCACCGCGACCGGCAAGACTCCCACGCACCCCTACGCCGGCGGCGGCACGTTCACGGTGACGCTGACGGTGACCGACAACCAGGGTGCGCCGGGTGCGACGAGCCAGCAGGTGACGGTCACCGCACCCAACCAGGCACCGACCGCGTCGTTCACCGCTTCCTGCGGTGGCACGCTCACGTGCTCGTTCGACGCCGGCGGGTCGTTCGACTCCGACGGCACGATCGTCTCGTACGCGTGGGACTTCGGTGACGGCGCCACCGGCACCGGCAAGACCACCACCCACCCGTACGGGTCGGCCGGCAGTCGCACGGTGACGCTGACGGTGACCGACAACCAGGGTGCGACGGGAACGGCGACCAAGGTGGTCACCCCCGGCGCGGCGGCGATCTCGTTCCTCGGCAAGAGCGAGACCAACGCCAACGCCACGTCGCACCAGGTGACCGTGCCGGCGGGCACGCAGGCCGGTGACGGCCTGATCCTCGCCTACACGGTCAACACCAGCACGGTCACGATCGGCGACCCGACCGGGGTCACCGGCTGGTCGCTGGTCGGGACGGCGACGTCGGGCACCGTGGTGACGAAGGTGTGGCAGAAGGCGGCCGCCGGCACCGACGCAGGCAAGACGGTCGCCATCAGCCTCGGCACGACGTTCGCCAAGGCCGACATGCTGCTGCTCGCCTACCACGGCACGGCGGCGACGCCCGTCACGGCCTTCGACTCGAGGAGCGAGTCGGCGGCGGTGACCAACCACGTCACGCCGACGGTCACCGCACCGGACGGTGCGCTCCTGCTGTCGTACTGGGCAGACAAGGGCACGACGACGACCTGGGCGCCGCCGGCGGGCCAGACCGTCCGGACCTCGTCGATCGGTGCGGGCACCGCCCATATCGACGCGCTGGCGACCGATGCCGTCGTCGGCGCCGGCAGCGCCGGTGGCCTCACGGCGACGGCCGACGTCGCCGGGCGGGCCACCATGTGGAGCCTGGTGCTCGCGCCCTGATACCGGCCGGGCACGGTGGCGCCCACCGGCTGGGGAGCAGTCCCTGGCGGTGGGCGCCGCGGCGCCCGGCATGCCAAGGTGGACGCATGAGTCGTTGCTCGCGCCGGAGAGGGGTCGGCCTGACCGCGGTGGCGAGCGCGCTGGTGGCCGCACTGGCGAGCGCCGGGTGCAGCGGATCGACCGGACGGGTCGCGGCGACCTCCCCGGGCGGCCCGGGCGGCCCGGGCGGCTCAGCCGCCGGGCCGCACTTCGTCGTCGTGATCGAGGAGAACCACTCGTTCGACCAGATCCAGCGACCGGGCGCGGCGCCGAACATCGACCGCATGGCGTCGAGCGGCACGCTGCTCACGTCGTACTTCGCGATCGCGCACCCCTCGCTGCCCAACTACATCGCGCTGCTCTCCGGCGGCACGCAGGGCATCACCTCGGACTGCACGACATGCACGACGCTGGACGCTCCGACGCTGGTGGACCAGCTCGGCCGGGCCGGCATCACGTGGCGCGCCTACATGCAGGGGCTGCCGGCGCCGTGCTCGACCTCGGTCTCGACCGACTCCTACGTCCGCCGTCACGACCCGTTCATGTACTTCCGGTCGATCCGCGACGACCCCGGCGCGTGCCGCAACGTCGTGCCGCTCAGCCAGTTCTACAGCGACCTGGCCACCGGGCACCTGCCGCAGTTCGCCTGGATCACTCCCGATCTCGTCAACGACATGCACGGCGGCGAGCAGGTCGTGCCGAACAGCCCGGCCGACCGCAACCTGGTGCAGCGGGCCGACGCGCTCCTCGGCTCCCTGTACGACCGCCTCTCCTCCTCGTCGGCGTGGGACGAGGACACCAGGCTCGTCGTGACGTGGGACGAGGGGCTGCGCAGAGAGGGCGACCAGACCGAGTCATGCTGCGGTGGGCTGGCGCAGGGCGGGCACATCGCCACCGTGGTCGTGGGGCCCGACGTGAGCCATGGCTCGGACGCGCGGACCTACACCCACTACTCGCTGCTGCGCTCGATCGAGTCGGCATACGGGCTGCCGCATCTCGGGCACGCCGCCGACCCCACCGTGGCGGACATTCCGGCGATCGCCAGGCGCTGACCCCCTATCCTTGATCGATGCCGGCCCGGCAGGCGGATCCGCTGTCCGACGGGATCTACACCGTCGCCTCGGTGTGCCGCATCCTGCGCCCGACGATGACCCGGCGCAAGATCCGCTACTGGCTCGGCACCGGCCTGATCTCGCGCGGGCCGCTCGACCAGCCGGGCCGGGGACGGCCGGTGCTGCTCACCTTCCGGCAACTGCTGGAGATCCGGGCGGTGCAGCAGCTGCGCGACGAGCTCGGTATCCCGCTGCCGGCGGTGCGCGCGGCGTTCGCCTGGATCCTCTCGCGCGCGCTCGAGAGCGACGAGCCCGTGCGGTTCGCCAAGGGACAGGGCGGCCGGCTCATCGCCGAGACCGATGACGGCGCCGTGGAGATCCCCGGTGGCCAGGGTGCCCTGCCGTCCGTCCACCGGCTCAACACCGACGTCGAGGCGCTGCGCAGGGCTTGGCGCGATCGTGCGCTGCGCCTCAGCGAGCACGTCGTGTCCGACCCGCGCATTCACCGCGGCGCGCCGACCGTGATCGGAACGAGCATCGAGACGGCCGCCATCGCGAGGCTCGCGGACGGCGGTGCGCACGACGGGAGGACCGTCGAGCGCGTCCTCGCTGCCTATCCGCGGCTCAGCAGGGCAGCCATCGCCGGCGCCCTCGCGTTCGAGGGCCGAAGCGGCGGCGCCGCCGCCTGAGAGCGGCTCGGCTCAGCCCTCCCGGTGCTCGACGTAGGCGTCCGGTCCCGGGAAGCACAGGCCGACGGCGCCGCCGGACCACTTCACCAGGAACGGTGGCCGGCCGCCTGGCCCGCGCACCTCGAGGATCTCGGCGGCCCGGTTGGGATCGTCCACGTGCGGACCACGGACGACGAGTCGATCTCCGGCCTTGGCCTCCATCGCGGCCTCCTTCCCCGGAGCGTCCCGGAGGGACGTCGATACGAGCGTCCCGGAGGGACGTCGATGCCTCCATGGTGCGCATCCGTGGCCGGCCGCGCCAGGGGTCCGGCGCACCGATCGGGGCCGGGCCCGGACGTGGCACCGCCCGCCCGCCTGGTCGGTGCCAGGATCGGGCGGGCGGGCCGCGGTTCGGATCAGCTCGCCGGCTTGAGCACCACCGTGAGCGTCGTCGCCTTGGACGCGTCGTCGGTCGTCGCCACCAGGCCGCCGTAGCTGCCCGTCGGCACGGGGGCGTCCGCGTCGGTCACCAGCGACGAGATGTGCGCCGTGCCCGAGCCGACGGCCGTCCCCCGCACATGCTGGCCGCCGGGCGCGGTCCACGCGGTCGTCAGCGACGACTTGTTGCCCCAGTAGCTGACCACCCAGCTGCCGCCGGCGGTGACCGTGGCGGTCGCCGACGGGTGCCCGGTCGCCGTCGTGGACTCGGAGGTGCTGGCCACGGCAGCGACCGGGTTGCTCGCCGACGTGCCGCTGTAGGCGACCAGCTCGAGATCGATCTTCGAGATGGCGCTGAGCGTCAGGCTCACCGTGCTGCCGCCGTCGCCGGCGACGGCCACCTTGCTCCACATCCGCGTGACGGCCGTTCCGTTCGGCACGCTGGACACGAGCGTCCATCCGCTGCCGGTCGGGCCGGTGACCGTGGCCGCGCTGTTGTTGTCGGTCTCGTAGAGCAGCAGCGCGTTGCCCGCGGCGACCCCGGCCGGCACCGTGACCGAGGCGGTGGACACGTTGCCGTTGAAGCCGGAGCGGCCGACGAACGCGATCGATGTGGACGGCGCCGTCGCCGTCGCGTCGTGCGTCACGCTGGCAGTGCCACCGGAATCGTCGGTGACGGTCAGCGTCACGTGGTAGGTGCCGGGCGCCGCGTAGCCGTGCGACGGGGTGGCGCCGGTGCCGCCGGTGCCGTCACCGAAGTCCCAGGCGTACGACTGGATCGTGCCGTCGGGGTCGGTGGAGCCGGTGCCGTCGAACGAGCACGTCAGCGTCGAGCAACTCAGCGCGAACGACGCGCTGGGCAGCACGTTGGGCACCACGGGGGTGACCTGGCCGGTCGTGGAGCCGGTGACGCCGTCGTCGTCGGTGAGCGTCAACGTGACCGTGTAGGTCTTGCCCTTGGTGTAGGTGTGCGAGGTCGTCTTGCCGGTGCCGGTGGTGCCGTCGCCGAAGCTCCACGCGTACGACGTGATCGTGCCGTCGTCGGTGGAGGCGCTCGCGTCGAACGAGCACTGGCCGCCGGTGCAGCTGCTGGTGAACGACGCCGTCGGCGGGTTGTTCAGGACGCCGAAGTTGCCGAGGAACAGCCCGCGGGCGCGCCAGTCGACGCCGTCGATGGACGGGCCGCTCACCGAGGCCGAGGTGCCCGCCACCGGGACGCCGCCCGCGAACGACGCCCTGTGCAGCACCCCGTCGCTGTTGGTGACGTAGTAGAAGTTGCTGCCGTCGAGGAAGGCGCCCTGCACGTTGGTCCAGTCGAGGTCGGACAGGTTGCCCGACACGGCGGTGAACTCCGTCGTCCCCACCACGCCGCTCTCCGGCGTGAAGTAGCGGTAGAGCAGCGACGCCGTGCCGGCCAGCGTGTAGTACAGCCGGCCGTTGATGAAGAACATGCTGGTGATGTTGGGCACCTCGGAGTGCCAGGTCGTCATCGGGACGATCTGGTCAGCGGTGTCGACCGGCGTCGCCGGCCCGAAGGTGGAGCCGTCGTACGACCGGGCGTAGAGGTTGCCGTCCTGCCAGCCGGTGTACAGCGTGCTGCCGATCATCACCGCGCCACGGGTACCGTGCCACGACGCGCCACCGGTCGACGGCGACTTCGCGGCGCCGGCGGTGATGCCGTTGTACGACCGGGCGGTCACCGTGTCGGTGGAGAGCTGGCCGCTCGGCGCCGGCAGGTCGGTGCGCAGGATCTCGATCGCGTCGATCAGCGGGTCGCTCTTCACGGTGTGGGTGAAATTGATGTTCACCGTGCCGTCGCTCGTGATGTTGAACGACCGCATCACGCCCTTGTTGTTGCCGCTGCTCGCCACGATGTCGTAGTTGCTCAGCACCGTGGTGCTGTCGATCGCGACGTTGAACACCCGCTTGCCCGCCTGGGCGGTGCTGCTGCTGCGGTTAGCGAAGTAGAGCCGCACCTGCAGCGGCGTGCCGGTCGCGACGGGGAACGACCACTGCATCTCGGGCTGGCTCGACGGGTCGACGCGGTCGCTGCTGAAGACCTGGCTCGGCGTCGTTGCCGGCACCGATGCGTCGACCGAGCCGACCGCGGTCCAGGTCTCGGCCGTGCTGCCGGTGTTGTGGAACGACGACGGCTGCGACGCGGTGTCTGTCGCCCAGTCGGGGCCCTCGTCGCGGGACAGCAGTCGCGGCCCGCCGGCGTTGACCCGGTAGAGCACCGGGCTCTGCGTGGCGCCACCCGGCTTGCCCAGCAGGTAGACGTTGCTCGGCAGCGAGCCGGTCGACGACGACGGGATCACCTTGCCGCCGGCCAGCGGGAAGAACGCGATGCGGCCGTGGTACTCGTAGTTCTGGCCGATCCGGTCGGTGTCGCTCGCGACCCACAGGCCCGTGCTCGTGGCGAGGAAGTCGAGGACGCCCTTGCCACGCTCGCGGGTCGGGTTCCACGACAGCGGCAGGCCGTTGACCGGGTCGAGGGCGCCGATGCCGGTGCGCGAGACCGCACCCTGGCCGGCGGCGTCCGCCTTGGTCGGGTTGTTCCACCAGCGCTGGTGGCCACCGACGTAGACGGCGGTGCCGGTCACGCCGACCGAGTAGGTCGTGTCGCCGCCGGTGTAGTCGATCCAGGTCGGTTGCAGGGCGGTGCCGGTGGCCGCGGTCTCCCAGCGCGACGCGCTGTCGCACAGGCTGGGCGGGCCGCTGCCGTAGCCGCCGGTGTTGCCGAGGACGAAGTACGAGCCGTCCGGCGAGAACTCGACGTCGCGCACGTAGAACTGGAACGACGTGTAGCACAGCGGCTTCATCGCGTTGGTCTGCCAGTTGGCCAGCGCGACCGGCGACGTCGTGAGGTCGAACATCGCGATCTGGTTCCGGTCCTGGCCGTCGATCGTGGAGAAGTTGCCGATGACCATCATCCGCGTGGCCGCCGGATTGATGTCGATCTTGTAGACCTGCGTCACGCCGCCGTTGGACGCGCCGGCGAAGGCGGAGTTGAGCGACGTCAGGACCTCACCGGTCGTCGCGTCGACCGCGGCGAGCGCGGTGCGCGGGACGGTGACGCCGATCCGCTTGGCCTGGGTGAAGAACCCGCCGACGTACAGCGTGTTGCCGGAGAGCTTGACGTCCTGGACGATCGCGTCGAACTGCGGCGCCTTGAAGGCCTTGACGGTCGTGCCGTCGGCCACGTTGAGCCGGGTGAGGCTCGGGCTGTAGAGGCCGTTGACGTTGTTGAACGCGCCGCCCACGTAGACGCTCGTCCCGTCGGCCGCCGGCGCCAGCGACGTCACCTGGCCGTCGAGCGCCGGCAGGAAGCTCTGGTCGAGCAGCCCGGTCGTCGCGTCGAAGGCGAGGATGTCGTTGCGCGTGTAGGTCGTGGCCGTGTCGTTCGCGTTCTGCACCTGGGTGAACGTGCCGCCCAGGAGGATGCGGTTGCCGATCTGGACCACCGCGTCGACCTCGCCGTCGAGCACGTTGGGCGTGAAGCCGGCCGGGTCGTCGCTGACGATGCGGTCCTGGCTCACCGGTTGCAGCGCACCGGCGCCCTGCATCGGCGCGCCGAAGAGGATCAGTGGAACGACCGCAGTCACTGCGGCGAGCAGTCGGCGCCAGGGCACGTCGGCTTCCCTCATCTCATGGGCGCATGCCCGCCGGACCCACGCGGGGCGGACATGCAGGAACAGGCAGAACGTCGTCTCCAAAGCGTGCTTAGCACGGTGACGCTGCGCAATAGGCAGAATGGTGGAGTCGTCCTGACCGATCGGCCCACAAATGCACGCCACGTGATAATGCAATTACGGTGCGTGATCAAAAGGCTCGTGCCTCGGGCATTTTCCCGGCCGGTGGTCACGCGGTGCTCAACCCGCGCCGGGCGCTGCCGATGATGGTCCGGACCGGCCCGGCCGGACCCGCGGCGACCGCGGGCGGCGTCGGTCACGGACGGATACGCTGGTCCGGCGACACGTGGCTGGGAGGCAGGCGACCATGGCGGCACCCACGACCGTGCCCGCTGCCGCACCCCTGTCCGGTCTCGCGGTCGGCGACGAGCGCGGCGACCGGGCGGCGACGCCCGCGCGCCGTCGCCGGCGGTCCCTGCCGCCCGGCTGGCCGCTGGCAGCCGTCTTCCTCGGCTATCCGCTCTGGTGGTTGCTCGGGCTGCGCAGCTTCGTGTTCCTCTTGGCGGTTCCGCCGATGGCGCTCGCCCTGGCCCGCCGGCCGCGCGTCCTCGCGCCGCGCGGCTTCGGAGCCTGGCTGCTCTTCCTCGCCTGGGTCGCGGCTGGGCTCGCGGTGCTCGGCGCGCACGCTCCCGGTGCCAAGGACGGGCACGTCGCCACCCGGCTGTTCTCCGCCGGCTACCGGCTGAGCTGGTACGTCGCGCTCGCCGTCGTCCTGCTCTACGTCGGCAACCTCTCCGAGCGCGAGCTGCCGGCCAGGCGGATCTGCCGATGGCTGTCGGTGCTGTTCATCGTCACGGTGGCCGGCGGCTACCTCGGGATGCTCGCGCCGCACCTCGCCTTCACGTCACCGATCGAGCGCCTGGCGCCGACCGGCATCGCCAACAACGCCTTCTTCAAGTCGCTCACCCACCCGGTCGCCGCGCAGGTGCAGACCTTCCTCGGCTTCGCGGAGGCCCGCCCGGCCGCGCCGTTCGGCCACACCAACGACTGGGGCGCGAACTTCGGGCTGCTGCTGCCGTTCTTCGTCCTGGAATGGCTGCGCAAGGACGGCGGCTGGCGCCGGCCGGCCGGCCTGGCGATCCTCGCCGCCGCCGCCGTCCCCGTCGTCTACTCGCTGAACCGCGGCCTGTGGCTCGGCCTGTCGGTGATGGCCGTCTACGCCGCGGTCAGGGCGGCGGCCGGGGGCCGGTTCCTCGCGCTCGGCGGGCTGCTCTCGGCCGGTGCCGTCCTCGCGGCCGCCATCGCGCTCACGCCGCTCGGCGGCCTGCTCCAGGATCGCCTCGCGACGCCGCACAGCAACAACGCGCGGGCCACGCTGTCGTCGCGCACGGTCGACGCCGTCATCCACGGCTCGCCGATCGCGGGCTACGGCTCCACCCGCAACGTGGAGGGCAACTTCACCACCATCGGTGGCGGTGCCACCGAGGACTGCCCGCGCTGCGCCCCGCCCGCCATGGGGACGCAGGGGCACGTCTGGCTGGTCGTCTTCGGGCAGGGGCTCGTCGGCGCGGCGCTGTTCTTCTGGTTCATCCTGCGCCGGTTCGTGCCGTACCTGCGCGACCGCCGGCCGCTGGCCGCAGCGGTGTGCGCGTCGATGGTGTTCTTCCTCGTCGTCATGTGGGTGTACGACCTGCTCGACGCACCGATGTTCATCGTCATGATCGGTCTCGCGCTGCTCTGGCGGCTCTCGCGCGGCGACCCGTCCGGGCAGCCACCTGCCCTCTCGCCCGGCGGTCGCACCACGGTGCCCGCGACGGCTGCGGCACCCGCGACGGCAGGGGCCACCGCATGACCGGCAGGCGGGTGCTCGACACCGTCGCGCAGGTGCAGCGCGACGTGGGCGCGATGTGGACGGAGCCCGTCGAGGTCACCGTCGCCCCGCGGGGCACGACCGGCGACGCCGGCGCAGCCGTGCTGCACGAGCTAGTCCTGCTCCCGAGCGCGGCCCGTCCCCGGCTCGTCGCCTCGGCCGGCTCGCGTGCCGCGCGCGCGGCCGCGGTCGCCCGGTTCAGCCACAGCACCGGCCCGGCCGGGCGCGCGGCGCGGCTCGCCGTCGCGGCCGCGATCCGCACCGGCGTGGCCGACCCGCTGCTGCGCGACCGGCTACGGGTCGTCACCCGCCGCGGTGGGCACGTCGCCCTCGACGGCTCCGACTCGCTCATCGCCCAGCTCGGGGAGGTCTTCGGCACCGACGTCGTCGTGTCGATGCCGGTGGGCGCGGTGCGCGCCAACCGCAAGCCGGTCCTGCATGTGCTCGCCCCCGGCGGCCGGACGCTCGGCTTCGCGAAGCTCGCGCTCTCGCCGCTCGCCGGCCGGCTGGTCCACGCCGAGGCCGCCAACCTGCGCGCGCTGGCGGGCCACGGGTTCCGCCACCTCGAGCTGCCCGAGGTGATCCACGCCGGCACCTGGTCGGGGCATCCGCTGCTCGTCATGACGGCGCTGGCGACCCCGCTGCGCCGCTACCACCCGGCGTCCCGGCTGCCGGTCGAGGCGATGACCGAGCTGGCCGCGGTCGGGGGCACGCCGATCCTCCCGCTCGGCGAGAGCGCGTGGCTCGCCGCCCTCCGCGAGCCCGCCGCGACCCCGGAGGACCGCAGCGCGGAGCGCTTCGCCGAGCTGCTCGACCGGATCCGGGACCGGCACGGCGAGCGGCCGGTGCGCTTCGGCAGCTGGCACGGCGACTGGGGCCCGTGGAACATGGTCTGGGCCGGCGACCGGGTACGGCTCTGGGACTGGGAGCGGTTCGCCAGCGGCGTCCCGCACGGCTTCGACGCCCTGCACTACTCGCTGCCGCAGCTGCCGGCCGGCACGACCGGCGCGCCGCGGCTGCGCCAGCTGGCGACGGCCGCGCTCGCACCCCTCGGCACGAGCGCCGCCGCCGACGCGCCGCTGGTCCTCGCTCTCTACGTCGCCGCGCTCTGCGCGCGCTTCCTGCCCGACTCGCGCACCGAGCACGGCGGCCAGCTGCGCGCGCGGGTCGCGAGCTTGCTCGACCTGCTCGCCGCCCTCGTCGACGACGCGGGTGCGGGCCGGACGGTCCATGACGGGCACGTCGCCGGCCGCCCTGCCGGTGCGGCCCAGGGCCGGCCGGGAGGACGGCCATGACCGCCGCAGCCGGCTCGGGCGGCCGGACGCTCGCCAAGCAGGCGGTGCGGGCGGCGACCGCCGCGGTGGGCCGGGCGACGGTCGGGCTGCGCATGACGCCGGACTTCCTCATCGTCGGCGCGCAGCGGTGCGGTACGACGTCGCTCTTCCGCGATCTCGCGGCGCACCCGGCCGTCGTGCCGCCGCTGTTCCAGAAGGGCATCCACTTCTTCGACATGCACTACGGGCGCGGCCTGCCGTGGTACCTCGGGCACTTCCCGGTCCGGTCGGTGGCGGCCAGGCGGGCGGCGGCGACCGGCAGCCGCCCCATCACCGGCGAGGCGAGCCCGTACTACGTCTTCCACCCGCTCGCGCCGGAGCGCATCGCGAAGGACCTGCCGCACGTGAAGCTCATCGTGCTGCTGCGCGACCCGGTCGAGCGGGCCTTCTCGGCCCACCGGCAGGAGACGGCGCGCGGCTTCGAGACCGAGCCGTTCGAGCGGGCGCTCGACCTCGAGCCGCTGCGCCTCGCCGGCGAGGCGCAGCGGATGCGCAGCGACCCGTCGTACGTCAGCTTCAGCCACCAGCACCACGCCTACCTCGCCCGCGGTCACTACGCCGAGCAGCTCGTCGCGCTCCTCGACCTGGTCGGCAGCGAGCGGGTGCTCGTGCTCGACAGCGCCGCGTTCTTCGGCACGCCCGAGGTCGTCTGGGAGCGCGTGCTCGCGTTCCTCGGGCTGCCGCCGTGGCGGCCGGCCGCGTTCGAGCAGCACAACGCCCGCCCCAGCAGCCCGCTGCCCGATCGCCTGCGCACCCGCCTCGACGACTACTTCCGGCCCCACGACGAGCAGCTGGCCGCGCTGCTCGGCGAGGTGCCGAGCTGGCGGCGGTGACGGCGTGGCCACCATGACCCGCCCCGCCCCCCCGTCCGCCGTGCAACCGCCTCGGCGGCGGCAGGGCGACGACGTGCCGATCGGTTGGTACCTCGCCTTCGTCCGCCGGCACCGCTGGCTGCTCACCATCGCCGTCCTCGCCGGGCTGCTCGCCGGCACGGCGCTCGTCGTGCACCGCGGCAAGGTCTACACCGCCACCGTCGAGGTCATCGCGTCGAAGGCGCCACTCGGCAGCAACGAGCTGTCGGGCGCCCAGCGGGTGCAGCCCTCGACCGTCGACACCGAGGCGCAACTGCTGCAGAGCGGCCCTGTCCTGCAGGCGACTGCGAAGGCGCTGGGGCACGGCCGCACCGCCGGCGACGTGCGCAAGGCGCTCCAGGTCACCGTGCCGCAGGGCACCCGCTCGATCATCGTGCAGTACCGCAGCGGCGACGAGCCGACGGCACGGCACGGCGCCGCCCAGATGTCGCAGCAGTACCTCGCGCTGCGCACCCGGCTGATCGTGACCCAGCGCGACCGGCAGATCGCGAGCCTCGCCACCTACCTCGACGCCCTCCAGCGCAACGAGTCGGCCGGCCGCGGCCAGAACGGCGTCGCGGCCGGGTCGGTCCGCGCAGCGGAGCGGCGGGTCGTCCGCGAGCTCCAGGACCTGCGGGCTGCGCCGGTCGACCCCGGCGAGCTCGTCACCCACGGTGCGCCGACGGTGGTGTCGACGCTGCCCAACGCCTCCGTCCCGCTCACCAGCGGTGCCCTGCTCGGCATGCTCGCCGCCGTCCTGCTCGCCCTCGCCGGCGATGCGCGGCGGCAGCGGATCCACACCGTCGAGGACGCGCTCGCGATCTGCCCTGCCCAGCTGGTGACCCGGGTGGCGGTCGAGCGGCTCGACCGCCCCGTCCGCGACCGGCGGCTGCGCAACGTCGTCCTGCTCGGCTGGTCCGACGGCGCCCGGGTGACGGTCACCGGCGCCGGCCGCCGGGTGGGCCCGGCCGTCGCGCAAGGGCTCGCCGAGGAGCTGGCCGCCGTCACCGACCGGGCGTGGCTCGTCCACGACGGCGTGGCGCGGCGCCCCGCGGCCCCGTCGGGCGCGCCGGCGACGCCCATCGGCGCCTCGGCCGCCGGCTCGCCGGCCGGCGTGGCGTCGCCGCAGTCATGGCTGGTCGTCGCCGACGACGTCGACAGCACCACGAGCGAGAGCTTCCTGACCCGCCACCGGGTCGACCTCGTCGTCCTCCCCGTCCTGCTCGGGCGCACCACCCGCAGGCAACTGCGAAGGGCCTACGCCTGGCGCTACGACCCCCGCGCCCCCGTCGCGCTCGTCGCCGTCCGGCGGGCGCGCCGGCACCGGCTGCGCGTCGCGGTCCCGCGCCGCCGGCCGGGCGCCCCCGCAGCGCCCGTCGCCGTTCCCGAAGCCCCGGCTCCCCATGCCCAGACGACCAGCCCGGACAGGTAGATCAGGCAGATGACGACCGACCCAGCCCAGGAGCCGACCGGCGAGCCGGCGGCGGCACCAGCCGCCCCCGCCCTGCCCACCGTGTCGGTGGTGATCGCGACGCGCGACCGCCCGCAACTGCTGCGCGAGGCGCTGCGCGCCGTCGCGGCCCAGGACTACGAGGGCGCCGTCGAGTGCATCGTCGTCTTCGACCAGACGGCCCCCGACCACTCGCTCGCCGACGACTCGCCGACCCGGCCGGTACGGGTGGTGCGCAACGAGCGCACGCCCGGCCTGCCCGGCGCGCGCAACACCGGCATCCTCGCCGCTGCCGCCGACCACGTCGCCTTCTGCGACGACGACGACACCTGGCGGCCGGCGAAGGTGCGGCTCCAGGTCGAGGCGATGCGGCGGGCGGCGGAGCGCGGCGAGGCCGCCGTCGCGGCCGTCTGCGGCATCACGATCCGCTACGGCGACAAGGCGGTCGACCGCATCCCACGCGCCGGCGACCTGACGGTCGAGGCCCTCACCCGCGACCGCGTCTCGGCCGCGCACCCGTCGACCGTCCTCGTCGACCGGCTGGCCCTGCTCGACCGGGTCGGCCTGGTCGACGAGGCCATCCCCGGCGCCTACGGCGAGGACTACGACTGGCTGCTGCGCGCGGTCAAGGCCGGCCCGGTCGTCGCCGTCGAGCAGCCACTGGTCGTGGTGCTGTGGCACCCGGGCTCGTACTTCGCCGAGCGGTGGCAGACGATCATCGACGCGCTCGACTACCTCGTCGAGAAGCACCCCGAGTTCCGCACCAGCGCGCGCGGCCTGGCCCGCATCCAGGGGCAGAAGGCGTTCGCGTACGCAGCGCTCGGCCAGTCGCGCACGGCCTGCCGGTGGGCCGGCCGCACGCTGCGGCTCAACTGGCGCGAGCGCCGGGCCTACCTCGCCATCCTGGTCGCGGGGCGGGTGCTCACGCCCCGGCTGGTCCTGCACCTGGCGCACCAGCGGGGGCGCGGCATCTGAGTCACTCCGGCGCGCTGCCCGCGCTGCCCGCGCTGCCCGCGCTCCCGGTGCTGCCGTCGCGGTCGGGCGCGAGCCCGCGGTGCAAGCCGTCGACGTAGCCGAAGCGCAGCCGCAGCGGCCAGGTGACGAGCGAGACCAGCCGCCTGGAGCGGGCCGGCATCGCGGCGCGCCACTCCTGGTCCAGGCGCAGCGAGACCGGCCCGGTGCGAAAGCGCATCGGGTTGCCGGCGACCGTGTGGTCGGTGCGCAGGTCGACGGAGCCGCCGACCAGCTGGGCGCGCGCGTCCGGCTCCGGGGTGGTGCCGGCGAAGCGGAGGACCCGGTCGATCGTCGCGGCCGGCCGCAGCACGAAGTCCTCGTACCGCACGACCCGCACCCTGGTGAGGGCGAGCGCCAGCAGCTGGAACAGCAGGTTGTAGGCCGACCACCGGTTGGCCGCGCCGAGCGGCGAGTAGGTCGGCATGTAGTCCTCGCGATCGGCGACCTCCGGCCGCAGCACCCGCTTGCTCCACGAGTACGCGACGCCCCGGCTGTCGCGCACGACCAGCACGACGCGCAGCCGCACCCGGCCGTGGCGCAGCAGGAACGCGTGGCTGGGGTGCTTGCTCGAGTCGACGAGCAGCGGCGAGCCGGACACCTCGGCGGCCGCAGCGTAGAGCCGGTCGAGCACGTCGACGTAGCGGTCCAGCCGCCGCCGGAACGCCGGCGAGAGCCAGGGCATCAGCAGCAACGGGATGTTGCGGTTGGTGCAGAGCTCCCGGCGCAGGGCGAGCATCTCCTCGGCGTCGACCGCGTCCCAGCCGCCGAGCGCGGTCTCGCCGACCGCCGTCCAGAACGGGCACTCCGGGAACGCCAGCCCGCAGCCGCACAGCTCGCCGCCGAGCAGACCGCGCTCCCAGCAGTGGATGACCTCGCCGAGCGCGGTGGCCCCCGAGGCGCGGCTGATGACCCGCTCGAGCAGCGTGGAGCCGCTGCGGCCGAAGCCTCCGAGCAGCACGACGGTCGGCCGGTCGGGCACCACGAACCTCCTCGGGGATGACGCTGCCGGGTGCTGCCCGGTGCTGCCCGGTGCTGCCCGGTGCCGCGAGAGGGCGGCCAGGGGGCTGCTAGGGGCTATCGCGCGGGACGCGCCGCACCGATGCTAGGGCTTCGACCACTCAACCGAGTGGCTGAGCCGGCCGATGGGTAGCCCGAGCGGGACAACCCGCTCACCGTAGCGTCAGGGCGAGCGGAGGGCACAAGGCTGCACGCGCGGGGCAAGTCACGCACCGTGCGCGCAGCTGGCAGGAAATACCGGCAATTCAGGATGCATCGGTCGTCGTTCGATGCCGGGCGATTGCTGGCAGCGCACTCGGGGACCTGTCGTTGCAGTTACGCTAAGTGGACGGCCGCAGGGCCGCGCGGTGACGAAGGATTGGTCAGCCATGAGCTATGAGACGGCAGCCGGTACCGACCGGCGGCTGGTCGCCGGTGCCTTCCGGAGGCGCTGGACCACGATCGTGGCGGCCGTGCTCGCGGGACTGCTGCTCGGGGCTGCGGCCGGTGCCGCGCGACCCGAGATCTACAAGTCCACGATGACGATCATCATCGCGCCGCTCGAGGGCAACCCGTACGCGCCGGAGAGCCTCGACCAGCGCAACGAGGCCAACACCGACGTGCAGACCGACGCCCGGCTCGCGGCCACGCCGGCCGTCGCCGGGCTCGTCGAGCACGCGCTCAACCTCGCCCCCGGCTCGCTGGCCTGGCGCTCCCGGCTGAGCGTCAGCGTCGTGCCGAACAGCCAGGTCATCACCGTGGCGTACCGCTCGGCCGACGGCGCGAAGGCCAAGGGCATCGCGGAGGCCTTCGGCGAGTCCTACCTGAGCTACCGGGCCAGGCGCTCGCAGGCCAGCGTGGCGAGCCAGCTCGCCGCCCTCGACGAGCGCAGCCAGCAGGTGCAGAAGAGCCTGACCGCGGCCGCCAAGACGCTCGACTCGTCGTCCAGCCGGTCCGACCGGGCCTACCTCAACCAGCAGGTCGCCACCTACACCCAGCAGCTCGCCGCGATCGCGGCCGAGTCGGCCCGGCTGTCGAGCGCGAGCCGCAACCCCGGCCAGGTGCTGACGCCGGCCGGCGACCCGGTCGTCAACGGCCTCACGCCGCTCACCTACGGCGCGCTCGGCGCCATCGGCGGCCTGCTCCTGGGGCTCGCGATCGCGATCGCCCGCGAGTGGGGCGACCGGCGGCTGCACGACGCCGACGCCGTCGAGGAGGCCGGCGTGCCGGTGCTCGCCGAGCTGCGGGTCTCCGAGCGGGCCGGCACCGCCACCGGCGGCCGCCTGGACGGCGACGCCGAGCAGTACCGCGTGCTGCGCACCGCCGTGGCGGCGCGGGCGCCTGCCCCGCGGGTCATCGTCGTCTCGGCGCTGTCCGGCACCGTGCAGACCGACGAGCTGTCGATGCGCCTCGGCGAGGCCCTGTCGCGCACCGGCCACGAGGTCACCGTCGTCCTGACCGCGCCCAGCCCGCGCCATGACTGGCTGGCCGGGGGCGATCTCGCCCCCGGGCTCTCCGACGTCCTGCTCGGCGGGTCGGACCCGCTCGAGGTGCGGGCGTCCGTCGCGCCGGGGCTCTACCTCGTGAAGGCCGGCCAGAAGATCGAGCGGGCCTCCGAGCGCTTCATCACCGAGGACATGGAGGCGGCCCTGCACGCCCTCGCCGGCAGCGGCGACTACGTCGTCGTGGCCGCGCCGGGGGCCGGCGGGTCCGACGCGCTCGCCCTCGCGGCCGCCGGCGACGAGATGGTGGTGGTCTGCGAGCTGCACGTGTCGACCAGGGGCGAGCTGGCCGCGAGCGTGCGGGAGCTGCGCCGGGTGGGCGGCCAGCTCATGGGCGCCGTGGTCGTGCGGCGGCCCCGCCGGTCGCTGCCCAGCCTCCGCCGGAGCGCGGGCGCCCAGGGCCAGGCCAGCTCCGGCCAGGTCTCCGAGCGGCTCGAGCGCATCGCAGCGATCACCTCCGGCCGCAGTGCCGCCGCACCCCCCGACGGGGCCGTGGAGGCACCGGCGGACGGGCAGGACGGTGGGCCTGGCGACGAGCCGGCCGCCGCGGTCACCGCTGAGCCGCGCGGCCACGTCCGCTCGGTCCGCCCGATCGAGGACGAGCCGCCGGCCGGGCGCTAGCGTCCGGCCGAGGCGCCTCCCGGTGCCCTGGGACCGACCACGCGGTGGACGTGACGAGGTGAGGACCGACCAGCACGACCATCTGAGCGTGCCGACGACCCCTGGCGACGTCGACCGCGCCCTGTCGCGGGTCGCGCGGGGTGGCATCCTCGGCGGCGTCGGCGCGATGGTGAGCGGGCTGCTCAGCTTCGTCGTCGTCATCGCGGTGACCCGCGGGTTCCCCGCCGAGACGGCCGGCTCGCTGTTCGCCGCGTCGTCGGTCTTCCTCATCGTGGTCGCGATCGTGGAGCTCGGGGTCGACACCGGCCTGCTGCACTGGCTGCCGCGGTACGAGGTGGCCCGCCGGTGGGACGCCGTCAACGCCTGCCTGCGGGTGGCCCTCATCCCCACCGCCGTCGTGAGCGCCCTCGGCGGACTGCTCCTCGTGCTGGTGGGCGACGTCCTCACCTCGCTGACCGCGAGCGGCAACTCCTCAGGGACGACCGCCGCGATGCTGCGGGTGATGGCGGTGTTCGTGCCCGTGGCCGCGATGCACGACCTCGTGCTCGCGACGACGCGGGCCTACCGCACGATGCGCCCGACCGTGCTCGTCGAGCGGATCGCCCGCAGCCTCCTGCAAGTGGCCGCCGTCGTGGTCGCCTACGCGGCCGGCGCCTCCGACCGCACCCTCGCCCTGGCCTGGGTCGCGCCGTACCTGCCAGCGCTCCTCGCCTCGATCTGGTGGGCCCGCCGGCTGCATGCGCGGCACGCGCAGCACGTCCTCGGCGCAGTGGACGCCAGTGCCACGCAGGGGGCCGCGAAGGCGATGACGGCCGGCGAGCCGGTACCGCCCGGCGAGCTGTCACTGCGCGCGATCGCCCGCGGCTTCTGGTCCTACACGCTGCCGCGGGCCGGCGCCCGCATCTGCCAGGTCGCGCTCCAGCGGGCCGACATCGTCCTCGTCGCGATCATGCGCTCGCCGCGCGAGGCGGCGATCTACACGGCGGCGACCCGGTTCCTGGTGCTGGGGCAGCTCGCGGTGCAGGCCATCCAGCAGGTCATGCAGCCGCACCTGTCCCGTGCGCTGGCCCGCGGCGACCGGGCCGGGGCCGGCCGGCTGTTCCGGGTGTCGACGGTCTGGATCGTCGCGGCCACCTGGCCGCCGTACCTGCTGATGGTGGGCTACTCGCATCTCGCGCTGAAGGTCTTCGGCTCCGGCTACTCGGCCGGCGAGGCCGTCCTCGTGCTGCTCGCGCTCACCATGCTGCTGTCCACCGCGGCCGGCCCGGTCGACGTGGTGCTGACGATGGCCGGGCACAGCAGCCTGAGCCTGGGCAACAGCGTCGTCGCGCTGGCGGCCGACCTCGGGCTCGACGTGCTGCTGATCCCGCGGCTCGGCATCAAGGGCGCGGCGATCGGGTGGGCGGTCGCGATCGTGCTGCGCAACGTGCTGCCGCTGGTGCAGGTCCACCGCCGGGTGGGGCTCACCGCCGCCAGCCCAGGGCTGTGGTGGGCCGCGGCCAGCGCGGCCGCCTGCTTCGGCGTCCTGCCCCTCCTGCTGCACCTGACGGTGGGCGAGACGCTCGCCGTCGTGCTGGTGCCCGTGCCGATCGCGGCCTACTGCTGGCTGCTGTGGCGCCGGCGCGACGCGACCGACCTCGTGATCCTCGGCCAGGCGCTGCGCCGGCGCCCGGCGGCCGGGTCGGCGCTCAGCGAGGCAGCCTCACCCGGCTGAACCACGGCTCGCGCACCGCGTCGACGAACGCCTCGATCGTCCGCTCGCTGGCGTCGATGCGGGTGTCGCCGGTGCCCGACCCGCCGTTGACCGGCAGCTGCCGCGCCGAGCTCCAGTAGACGTACGCCTTGATCTGCGGCAGCTCCGGCGCCGTGGCCGCGAACTCGCGCAGCAGGTCCACCTTGAGCTGCTCGTGCGCCCGGTCGGTGATGGCGCCCCACTCCCCGAGCATCACCGGCTTGCCGGGCGCGACGGCCGCCGCCCAGGCGAGGAAGCCGGGCCAGCCGGGGACGCTGTGCCGCGAGCCGTGCACGAGCGCGGCGAAGTCGGCGGTGACGCCCTCGGACTGCCGCAGGTAGGTGTCGACGGCCAGCCAGTCGACGACGTCGTTGCCGGGGTACAGGGCGGCGAACCACGGCTTCGCGACCCAGTTGGCGGTGGCGATGTAGTCCATCACCGTCACCGCGCCCCGCACGCCGTCGTTCCGCAGCCGCTGGACGACGTGCCGGAACATCTGCCGGTAGTCGGCGGCCGTGCGGCCGGAGCCGGCGCTCGGCACGACCTCGTCCTCCGGCTCGGCGTCGATGGAGAGGAAGAACGGCTCGTGCAGCGTGGCCCGCAGGCGCCTCGCGAGCCGGTCGATCCTGTCGTCGGCGCCGCCGGCCGCGACCTCCGACCACGTCAGCGCGCCCTCCGGCCGCCAGTTGAAGAACAGCACGCGTGGCGTCGAGGGGTCGTCGACCAGCGCGCGCTCCGCCTGGGTCGGGAACAGGTCGCCGCCGCGGTGGTAGAGGTGGACGATCGGCACCGGCCGGCCGATCCGCCGCTCGAACGCCTTGACGGCGTCGACCTGCGACTGCCGGCCGGCCGGCTCGACGGCGGCGCCCCACCAGGCCCCGCACGCAGGCACGAGCAGGGACGAGACCGGGCAGCTCGCCGGCAACGAGGTGCGATGCGCTGTCGTGCGGGCCGGGCCGGTGGCCCGGTCGGGAGCGGACGTGCAGGCGCCGAGCGCCGCGGCGGCCAGCGCGGTCGCCAGCGCGGTGGCGGCGCAGCGCACCGCGACGCGCCCCGCTCGCGGGCGCGCGGCGGCCGCGGCCCGTCCGCTCCCGACCGGCCCGCGGGCGCCCGTCCGACCATGCGCCCGCGCCATGCATCGAGCATGCCACGCGAACGACCGCGCCCCGGCGATCCGGCGCGCCCGATGCACCGGACCCGCCGGGCGCGTCGGCACCTGGCCAGTCGCGGTGGCAGAGTGGTGACGTCGTCGGTGGATGTCGTCGGTGGATGCGGTCGGTGGACTCGCCGTCCCCGTTGCGGCCGAGAGGGAGGTGGCCCGGTGCCCCAGCGCCCCGGCAACCTCCGGCTCTGCGCGGTCGCGCTCGCCGTCGCCTGCGCACCGGCGGCGCTCGCGGCCTGCACCGGCGGCGGTGCGGTGCGGCACGCCGACGTGGGCCGTCCCGCGACGACGTCGCCGTCACCGGTACCGATCGACGGCGTCGCCTTCGCCAGCGGCGACAACGGGTACGGCCAGCTCGGCACCGGTGACCATGAGCCGCAGCGCAGCCTGCGGCCGGTGAGCGGCCCCTTCGGAGCCTCGCGGCTCGACGGCATCGTGAGCGTGGCGGCCGGGCTGCGGCACACCATCGCCGTGCGCGCCGACGGCTCGGTCGTGGCCTGGGGCGCCAACAACGACGGCCAGCTCGGTGACGGCACGCGGCGGCCGTCGCCGCTGCCCGTGCGGGTGCGCGCCCCTGACGGCCGCCCGGGCTGGCTCACCGGCGCCATCGCCGTCGCGGCCGACTCGGACTTCTCGATGGCGCTGCTGCGCGGCGGCACCGTCGTCACGTGGGGCAGCGCCGACGCGGGTCAGCGCGGCATCGGCGCGACGCCGCCGCCGCTGGCGCCGTCGACCGTGCGCGCCCCGCGCGGCAACGGACCGCTGCGCGGCGCGCGGGCCATCAGGGCGGACGGGCGCAGCGAGCTCGCGCTGCTCGCCGACGGCACGGTGGTCGGCTGGGGCGACAACTCCTTCGGCCAGCTCGGCGACGGCACCTACCAGCTCCGCAACCGCCCGGTCTTCGTGCACGGCCTGTACGGCGCGCCTCGGCTCACCGGCGTCCGCGACATCGCGATGGGGGGCCAGCACGCCCTGGCGGTGCTCGTCGACGGCCGGGTGCTGTCGTGGGGGTCGAACAGCCGCGGCCAGCTCGGCGACTCGAGCCGGGGCCAGCGGCCGTTCCCCGACGTGGTGACCGGCGTCGATGGCGACGGCGTGCTCGACGGCGTCACCAGCGTCTGCGCTGCGGAGCTGTCGTCGATGGCGCTGCTCGGCGACGGCACGGCGGTCGGCTGGGGGGACGACACGGCGGGCCAGCTCGGCAACGGCGTCCGCACCTCCTACCAGCCGGCGCCGACCTTCGTGCTGCCCGGGGAGCGGCACGAGCCGCTGCGCGGGCTGCGCGCGATCTACTGCGGCGAGGCCTACGGCTACGCGGTGACGAGCGCCGGCGCGCTGCTCAGCTGGGGCGCCGGCAGCAAGGGCCAGCTCGCCGCCGGACCGCTCGTCACCCGCACCCGGCCGGGGCCCGTGCCGCTGCCGAGGACCGGTGCCGTCGTGTCGGTCGGCACCGGCATGAGGCACGTCGTCGTGGTGCTCGCCACCCCGTGACGCGCCGCCGCCCTCCCCGCGGCCGGGTGGCCGGCAGGGAGGGCGGGCAGCGGGCGGGCTGACCTGCTCAGCTGGTCGGCACCGGCGGGTTCAGCACCGCGACGTGGCTGAGCTGCCGGTAGGCGTCGAGCGACGCCGAGGAGCTGTCGATCCTCGTCGTACCGACCGGGTTGAACGCGTTGGAGTTCCAGTAGACGAGCGCCTTGACGAGCGGGTAGTCGGTGACGGCGTGCGTCGCGATGTCCTTGAACTTGCCCGGCTTCCACGACGGGTCGGTGGACAGGTCGTCGACGCCCCACTCGCTGATCATGATCGGCTTGCCGGGGGCGATGTTGCCGGCCCAGGCGTAGAAGCCGGGGAAGGAGTAGTTCGGGAACGTCCGGTTGACGAAGTGGCCGTAGTCGTTGTCGTACCAGCCGCCCTCGGGGCCGATGATGTACGGGTCCTCGGCGAGCCAGTCGACCACGTCGTTGCCTGGGTACATCGCGTCGAACCACGAGGCGCTGCCCCACTTCGGGTTGCCGGTGTAGTCGACCACCGAGACCGCGTTGGTGACCCCGTCGGCGCGCAGCCGCAGGACGACGTGGCGGAACATCGCCCGGAAGTCCCCTGCCGTGTAGCCGGAGCCGCTGGTCGCGATGACCTCGTCCTCCGGCTCGCCGTGGATGGCGAGGAAGAACCGCTCGGAGAAGTTGGCCTTGACGTACGCCGCCTCCTGGTCGATCAGGCCGTCGACCGCACCGTTCGCGACCTGAGCCCAGCTGTAGCCGTTCTCCGGCCGCCAGTTCTCCAGCAGCAGGCGCCGCTTGCCCGGCTCGCGAGCCCTGGCGATCTCCTTGGCGCTCGGGAAGAGCTGGGTGCCGCGGTGGTAGTAGTGCGCGATGCCGACGGTGCGGCCCATGGTCGACTCGAAGTTGACGAGCGCCTGGTCCCACGTCTCGCCGGACAGCGGGTTGGGCGCGACGCCCCACCAGGCGCCGCAGGACGGGACGAGGATCGCGCTCACCGTGCAGCTGCCCGAGGACGGTGCGCTGGACGTGGTGCTCGGCGCGGGAGCCGGCGTCGTCGTGGTGGGCTCGGGAGCCGGCGTCGTCGTGGTGGGCTCGGGAGCCGGGGTCGTCGTGGTGGGCTCGGGAGCCGGCGACGTGGTGGTCGGTGCCGGTGCGGGCGACGTGGTGGTCGGCGAGGGCCCCGGCTTGCCGCTGCCCTTGCCGGCGGGAGAGGCGCTCGACGCGGCGACGAGCTGGACGTCGTCGACCCGCAGGTCGTCGCTCGTCGCGAGGTTCCAGCCGACGACGTTGAGGTCGAGCGCGGCGCCGGTGCTGCGCGTCTGGTAGCTCAGCTGCACCTCGTGCCACGCCGTGTCACGGAGCGTGAAGTCGGTGTGGCCCTTGCCGACCTGCGCGCCGTTCCTGACCTCCCGCAGCCGCAGCGTGCCCGACACGTTGGGCGTCGCGGTGCGCACCCAGGCGACCGACTGGTAGGTGGTGCCGGCCACGGTGGACGCCACCGTGTTGGTCTTGTCGTTCAGCACCGCCGTCGTCAGCTTCGTCGTGGTCAGCCGGACGGCGTGGCTCCCGGAGTGGCTCGACGCGACGATCGAGAGCCGCTCTGCCGCGCTGTTGGTCCGCCAGCCCGCCGTCGTCCCCGTCTCGAAGTCGGGGTTCTGGACCAGGTTCACCGGGCCGGAGCTCCAGTGCGCGGTCAGCGACGCGAACGAGGGCGTCGCGAAGATCACCAGGCTGACGACCGAGGCGATCGCCGCGTACCAGCGAAGGAGGCGGCGGGTGGAGGACGGACGACTCGAGCGAGCGCGGCTCGAGGAGTGCTTGCTCATCAGGGCTCCGGAGCTTGGACCGGGGCAGCAGCTTCCGGCTGGCTGCTGCGTCGTGCCCCCTTGGATCGGCCCCGCCGATGGCCTGCTTGAGTCGATCAACCCACCGAATGGCGAGATTCCATGCACCCATTCGGCGGTGCGCGGCGTCCTGGCCGACTGCTCCGAGCGGCGCACGCGCGAGCCGGGCGCCGATAACTCCGACATCTCGGGCATAGCGTCCGAGTCAGCGAAAATTGCTGTCCGCAAAGGGGTTTCAACCATGCTGCATCAGCTAGACTCGCCGCCGGAGCTGCGATAAGCAGGCTCCTGACAGCCGAACCAGCGGCCGATCGGCAACGCCTAGTCCTGCCACCGATCTTGGTCGTCCGCACTCACGCAAAGCAGGCAGGAGCGGAGAACCCACGTTCGTCGCGCCCTCGGGCCGACTTGGGGTGAAGCCGCCAACCAGCGGCCGGGGCACCTTCCCTCCCGAACCCGACAGCTAACTTCGCAGGCGTGCAGGAAGGACGGAAGCACGTGCGCGCCTATCGCCGCCGCTCCAGCGATCCCCCGGGCGCAGCCTGATGCCCGCCCCTGCCTGACGACCCGGCAGGCCCATTCCTGACCGCTTCTCGCCGGCGGTCGTCCCACCCCTTGCCGCGCGCGGCCCATGCGCCATGGCCGCGCGGCGGTCTCTCATACCTTCGGAGTACCTCGACATGATCTCCCTGCGTGCCGCGGGCAGGCACCGCGCGCAACGCCCACCTCTGTCCACCCCCGGTCGCCGCCGCACCCGCAAGTGGGTCGGCATAACCGTCGTCGCGGCCGTGGCCGCGAGCCCCGGCATCGCGCTCGCGGTGACGAGCAGCACGGCGTCCACGACCTCGAACCTCGTCAAGAACCCCGGCTTCGAGTCGGGCACCACGGCATGGCACACCAACGGCTCCGCGCAGCGCCTCACCACCGTCTCTCCCGGCCGGTCGGGCAGCTACGCGGCGAAGCTCACCGTGACGGCGCAGTCCGACGCCGTCCTGAACGACGCCACCAACTCGGTCGCCTCGACGGCCGCCGGCTCCAGCTATCGCGCGCAGGCCTACGTCCGGACGGCCACGCCGGGCGTGAACGGTCGCCTGCGGCTGCGCGAGGTCAGCGGCGGCACCATGGTCGGCCGCGGCTACACCGCGTTCTCGCTCTCCGACACCGCCTGGCACCTCGTGACGCTGACCTACGCGCCGGTGCGGGCGGGCTCGTCGCTCGACCTCAACGTCTACGCCCTCGGCCTGACGACCTCGAAGCAGCTGCAGGTGGACGACGTCTCGCTGATGCCCACCACGGCCACGACCACGACGACCCCGTCGCCGAACCTCTCGGCGACGGCCACGACCTCCTCGACGACCTGCTCGGTGAGCGCGATCCTCGTGCCGTCGTGCGGCGCGTGGTTCGGCGTCGGCGTCAATCCGCTGCACGGCGAGTCGTACGACCAAGCGCTCACCAACTTCGAGTCGCTCACCGGCCGCACCGCGGCGATCGTGCACTACTACCACAGCGCGTCGTCGCTCTTCCCCAGCAGCTCCGAGATCGCCAGGGCCCGGCAGACCGGCCACCGGCGGCTGCTGCTCATCAACTGGCGACCCGCGGGCAGCCACACCTGGGCGCAGGTGGCGAACGGCGCCGTCGACGCGCAGATCGACAAGGAGGCCGCCTACGTGAAGTCGCACTTCACCGAGCGGTTCTTCCTCTCGCTCGAGGCCGAGCCGGAGAACAACATCAGCACGACGGCCGGGTCCGGGCGCACGGCGGCCGACTACCGGAACATGTTCCGGCACGTGGTGCTGCGGCTGCGGGCGGACGGCGCGCGCAACATCATCACGGTCATGGACTACATCGGGCTGCCGACGTGGGGCACCAAGTCGTGGTTCAGCGCGCTCTACCCGGGCAACGACGTCGTCGACTGGCTGGCCGAGGACCCGTACATCATCGGCCCCAAGGGCAGCTGGTACGACAACGACTACGACAGCTTCGTCAACCGGACGTTCCCCGGCTACTCCTACCCCGGCTTCTACACGTGGGCCGGCAACATCGCCCCCGGCAAGCCGATCATGATCGCCGAATGGGGCGTGGGCGAGCTGTCGGACACCACGTGGAAGGCCGGCAAGTTCAAGAACATCGCCGCGCACCTGGCCGACATGCCGCGGGTGAAGGCGTTCGTCTACTGGAACTCCAACTACCACGCACCGGTCGGTACGACCCGGGTCGACTCCAGCAGCGCGTCGCTCAGCGCGTACAAGGCGCTCGCGCACCTCGCCGCGACGAACCCGGTGGTGCCGAGCAGCTGAGCGCGAGCGGCTGACGGCCATGACGCACCGGCCTCATGCACGAGCCGGCGGGCCCGCCTCCTCGGGGGAGGCGGGCCCGCCGCGCGCTCGTGCCGGAGAGGTGGATCGCGACCGATCAGTAGGCGCCGGGCGACTTCACGACGGCGCGCACCGTGCGCCAGAGGATCGCGAGATCGAAGGCGAGCGACCAGTTCTCGACGTAGCGCAGGTCGAGGCGCACCGACTCCTCCCACGGGAGGTCGGCGCGGCCGCTCACCTGCCAGAGCCCGGTGATGCCGGGCTTGACCACGAAGCGGCGCCGCACGTCCTCCTCGTAGAGCTCGACCTCGCGCGGCAGCGGCGGCCGCGGGCCGACGAGGGACATCGTGCCGGCCACCACGTTGAGCAACTGCGGCAGCTCGTCGAGGGAGAACCGGCGCAGCCAGCGGCCGAACGGCGTGATGCGCGGGTCGTTCTTGATCTTGAACAGGACGCCGTCGTGCTCGTTCATCGCGAGCAGCTCGGCGAGGCGCTCCTCGGCGTCGGGCCGCATCGTTCGGAACTTGTACATCGTGAAGTGCTGGCCCTCGCGGCCGACGCGGGCCTGGCGGAACAGCGCAGGGCCGCCGTCGCCGAGGCGCACCATCACGGCGATGACGAGCATCACCGGGGCGAGCGCGACGAGCAGGGCGATCGAGCCCGCGACGTCGAAGAACCGCTTCAGCGCCCGGCGCCAGCCGGTGAACTGCGGATGGTCGACGTGCAGCAGCGGCAGCCCGTCGACCGGCCGGATCGTCGTGCGCGGGCCGGCGATGTCGAGCAGGGCAGGCGCGACGAGCAGGTCGGTGTCGGTCACCTCGAGCCGCCATGCGAGCCGGCGCAGCGTCTCGGCGTCCATCTCCGGGCTCGACAGCACGACCACCATGTCGGCCGCCGCCAGCTCGACCGCCTCGGCCACCGTGTCGAACGTGCCGACCACGGTGACCTGCACGTCCTCGATCATCTCACGGCTCGGGCGGTGCGGGGGCAGGCACGCGCCGACGACGTCCATGCCGTGGTAGCGCTCGCGGCGCAGCCGCCGGCACATGTTGGCCACCGCGCGCTCGTAGCCGACGACCACCACCCGACGCATGCAGCGCCCCTGCTCGCGCATCCCGTGCAGGTGCCTGCGCAGCAGGTGCCTGGCGAGCTCGTCGGTGATGGTGGCCAGCGGCAGCAGCACGAGGACGTAGCCGCGCGCAATCTCCACCTTGGTGGCGTAGGCACCGAACGACACCACGGCCGTGAGCGACACGCCGGCCAGCATCACCCGGTGGTACTCGTCGGAGCCGACGAAGAGGTAGCGCGGCTCGTAGGCCTTGGACAGGTAGAGCGTCAGCAGCCACAGCAGCGGGAACGCGGCGCTGCCGATGACGTAGGCGTCATTGCCGCCGGTGGGCCAGTGGAACCGCATGAGGAACGCGATGACCGCCACCAGGACGGCGATGGTGAAATCGACCGCAACGGCCGCCACGACGTAGCGGCGCTGCCAACGCAGGCTGGATGCCTGGATGCGCACCGGTCGGGACGATCGGCGAACCCGCGTCCCGGCCACGCTGACAGACATCTATCCCGCCCATTCCTGGTCAGCCCGCACCACAGGCGGGGCCCCCGCCGTCAAGCGAATAGCGATCACTGTAGGTGACGCACCCGTCCTTGAGAACCCCCAATCGGGCTATCAGGACGGGCCGAATGGACTACGCGATCACCCGTTGTCACCGATTCTCGCCGTTCGGACAACCGTCGCACAGCCCATTCCGTTCCGCGACCCGGCAGCGATCCACCGTTGCCGGGGGCGGCAGCGGCGTCAGGAGACCAGCGTGGCGCGGACCGCTGTGCCGTACGCGCAGATCTCCGTCCAGGTGTCGCCCATCTGGGAGGTGTCGAAGCGCATCGCGAGGATCGCGTTGCCGCCGCGCTTCTGCGCCTCCTCGATCATCCGGTTCATGCACTCGTTGCGACTGTCGTAGAGGGCCTTGGTCATGCCCTTCAGCTCGCCGCCCATCATGGACTTGAGGCCGGCGCCCAGCTGCGAGAACGCGTTGCGCGAGCGCACGGTCAGCCCCCACACCTCACCGAGCACCTCCTCGATGCGGTAGCCGGGCAGGTCGTTCGTCGTGACGATGAGCACGAGACTCTTCCTCCTCGCGGGTCCGCGCCGGCAGACGGCCGGTCGCCTCGCGACCGTACCGTCAACAGGGCCGCACCGGGTCGGCGTTGTAGAGGTTCTGCGCCCGCTCGAGACCCTCGACGACGAGGCACTCCACCGCGTCCGCCGCGCGCTCGACGTGCAGCCCGAGCTCCTTGCGCTCGGCCGCGGAGAAGTCCCGCAGGACGAACTCCGCCGGATCCTGGCGCCCCGGCGGGCGGCCGATCCCGAACCGCACCCGGACGAACTCCCCCGAGCCGAGCGAGCGCCGCAGCGAGCGCAGCCCGTTGTGCCCGTTGTCGCCGCCACCGGCCTTGAGCCGCAGCGTGCCGAACGGGATGTCGAGCTCGTCGTGCACGACGGCGATGCGCTCGACCGGCACCTTGAAGAAGTCCCGCAGCGCGGTCACCGGGCCGCCCGACTCGTTCATGTACGACCGGGGCTTCGCGAGGACGACCCGCACGCCGTCGATGCGGTCCTCGACGACCTCGGCCCGGCCCTTGTGCGCCTTGAACCTCGCGCGCCGGCGCTCGGCGAGCAGGTCGACGACGAGGTGGCCGGCGTTGTGCCGGTTGCCGGCGAAGCCGGGGCCCGGGTTGCCGAGGCCCACGACCAGCCACGCGCTGTCGGCGGCGTCAGCCATGGCGGCTCCCGATCGGGCCGCGCGGGATCACTCGCCGCGCGGCGTCTGCTCCTGCGCCGGCGTGCCGGCGCCATGCTCCGCGGGGGCGGCGTCGCCCATGCCGGTGGTGCCACCGGCGACCTCGCCCTCGGCGGCCCGCTGGGCGGCACCGCTCGCGGCCCCGGCGCCGAGCTCGGCCTCCGCCGTGGAGATCTCGGCCTCCATCTGCTCCGCCGTCGGGGAGGGCAGGACGTGGAGGATCACGGCGTCGGGATCGGTCAGCAGGTTGACGCCCGAGGGAAGCTCGATCTCCTTGGCGTGAACGGCACCGCCGATCTCGAGCCCGTCGATGGCGACCTCGAACTGGGCGGGAATGTGCGTCGCCTCGGCCTCGACGGAGAGCGTCGTGGACTGGACGTCGAGCAGGCCCCCGGAGACGACCTCGCCGAGCGGGACGACCCGCACGTCGACGGTGACCTTCTCGCCCCGCCGGACGAGCAGCAGGTCGATGTGCTCGAGGAAGCCCTTCACCGGGTCGCGCTGCACGGCGCGCGGCAGGGCGAGCGCGTCACCGCCCTCGAGGCCGGTGAGGCGGAGCAGGGTGTTGGCCCCGCCCTTGAGCGCCAGCATGAGCTCGTGCCCGGGCAGCGAGATGTGGCGCGTGTCGGTGCCGTGCCCGTACAGGACGGCCGGCACCTTGTCGGCGCGGCGCACGCGGCGGGCGGCGCCCTTGCCGAACTCGGTGCGCGACTCTGCGGCGATGCGGACCTCGGACACGGTCGGTTGCTCCTCGCTCATGCTCGTGATCGATCAGGGCCGACGGGGATCGGCCCGGTGCGCCCGGTCAGGCGCCCGGTCGGACCAGCGCTGCGCCGGCAGCGCCGCTCGCCCGTTCCCCGACCAGGCCGGGTACCGGTGAAGCCGCCAGTCTAGCGAGCCCGGCAGCGCCCATCGAACCGGGTGCGTCCCCGGGCGGACGGGGGCCGGCATCGCTCGTCCGGCCGGGCCCTCCTGGCGATGCGGCACGGGAATGACCAGGGAACGCCGTACGAAATGACTATTTTGCGCGCTTCCTGATTGACGGCGGCCGGCGCAGGCCCGAGCGTCCCCAGCGAGTCTTCTCACCTCAGGGGGAATTTCGTGCACGACCACACCGCAGGGCGGCGCTCGCGCAGGGCGCTCGTCCTCGTCGCGCTCGGGGGATTGCTGGCGTCATCGGCGACCACCCTGGCCACCACCACCCTCGCCACCGCGACCACGGCGGCGGCTACCAGCCAGGCCGCGAGCAAGCTCAGCAAGCACGACCACGAGCTGCTGGCGGCCGCTCGCGGGGACGGCTCCTCGGCCGTCACCATGCTGATCGCCGCCCAGCCGGGGCAGGGCAGCACCGTCGCGAGCGGGCTGGCCTCGCTCGGCGCCACCGTCGGTTACCGCGACGACGACGTCGGCTACCTGCGGGCCCGCGTGCCGGTCGGCACGGCGGATGCGGTCTCGAAGCTCGCCGGAGTCCAGGCCGCCGGCGTCGACGAGACCGTCGCGGTCAGCGGCTCGACCGCGAGGCTCGCCGCCGGATCAGCCGCCGTTGCGGCTCCCGGCGCGGCGACCCCGGCGCAGAACCCGTACCTGCCGACGCAGGACATCGGCGCGCCGCAGTTCGTGGCGAGCCACCCGACGTACGACGGCCGCGGGGTGCGCATCGGCATCCTCGACACCGGCGTCGACCTCCTGACGCCCGAGCTGCGGACCGCGAAGGACCTGGCTGGCAACACCGTGCCGAAGGTGGCCGACTGGATCACCTACACCGACCCGGTCGACGACAACGACCCGACGTGGCTCGACATGAGCCGGCAGGTGACGCCCAGCGGCGGCACGTTCGCGGTCGACGGCACGACGTACGTGGCGCCCGCGAGCGGCACGTACCGGTTCGCGGTGCTGAACGAGCGCGACCCGCGCCTCGGCGGCGAGCTCGGCAACGACCTCAACCGCGACGGCAACCCGGCCGGCAGCAGCGGCCTGTTCGCCGTGCTGTGGAGCACCGCGAGCAACAGCGTGTGGGTCGACACCGACCAGGACGGCAGCTTCGCCGACCAGGCCGCGATGACCGACTACGCCGTGCAC
>JBJMHZ010000048.1:0-10536 GCA_045807125.1 Frankiaceae bacterium | reverse complement strand
CTCGCGGTCGTCGCGGCTGCCGGTGCGGCCGTACCGGCCGCCGCCGCGCTCGTGGGCGGCTCGGTGCTGACCGCGGCGGCGCGCACCGTGCGGGCGCACCGGCTGCTCGCGGCGGGAAGCGCCCGATGAGCGTGGTGGAGACCCTGCCGGCGCTCGGCGGGGCGCTGGCGGTCACCGGCGCCGCGGCGCGCGCCGCGGGGCGGCGCCGGCACCCGGAGGTGTGGGCGCGGTGGCTCACCTGGGCGGTGTCGGCGCCGCTCGTCGCCGGCGCGCTCGCCGCCGGCCGGCCGGGAGCCGCGGCACTGGCCGGCGCGCTCGGCGTGGTCGCGGCCGTCGAGCACGGCCGGCTGACCCGGCTGCCGGTGCCCGACCGGCTGCTGCTCGCGGCGTGGCTCGCGGCCTGGCCGGTGCTGCTCCTCCTCGCCCCTGCGGCCGCCGGCCACCTGTGGCTGCTCGTGCCGGTCGCGGCCGCCACTCCAGCGCTGCTCCGCGGCGACGCCGCGGACGGCGCCCGCCGCGCGGCCTGGCTCGCGTTCGGCGCGGTGTGGCTGGGCGCGCTGGGCTGGCTCGTCCCACTGCACGCCGTCGCCTGGCCGCTGGTCGTCGCCGTCTCGGTCGCCGACGTGGCGGCCTGGGCCGGTGGCCGGCTGTGCGGCGGCCCGCGACTGACGCGCGTCTCCCCCGGCAAGACGGTCGCCGGGCTCGTCACCGGTGCCGCGGCGGGCGTCGGCGCGCTGGCCGCGCTCGGCGCGCTGCGCCCCGTCCTCGTGATCGCCGTCGTGGTCGGCGGCCCGGCCGGCGACCTGCTGGAGTCGCTGCTGAAGCGGCACGCCGGCGTGAAGGACGCCGGTCGCTGGCTCCCCGGCTTCGGCGGCCTGCTCGACCGGATCGACTCGCTGCTCGTCGCCCTCGCCGTCGCCGGGGCGCTGTCGTGACCGCCGCCCCGCCCACCCTCGTGACCGCCCTCGCCCGGCTGGCGGCGACCACCCGCCGGCTCGGCTGGCGCGGCGCCCTCTGGCTCACCGGCGGCCTGGCCGTCGACGGGCCGCTGCCCACCGGCCCGTGCGTCGTGGTGGCCAACCACTGCTCCCACGCCGACGCCCCTGCGCTGCTCGCCGCCCTGCCGGCCGCCCAGCGGCCGGTGGTCGCCGCCGCCGCCGACCACTGGTTCGCGAGCGGGTGGCGGCGCCGGCTCTGCCGGACCCTCGTCGGCGGCTTCCCGGTCCGCCGCACCGGCGGCGGGTCGGCCGACCTGGCGGCGGCCGCCGGGCTGCTCGCCGCCGGCCGCAGCGTCGTCGTCTTCCCGGAGGGCACCCGGTCGCGCACCGGCGAGCTCGGCCGGTTCCACTCCGGAGCGGTACGGCTCGCCGCGGCCGCCGGCGTCCCCGTCGTGCCGGCCGCCGTCACCGGCACCGGGCGGCTGCTGCCGGTCGACGGCGGACTGGGCCGGGCCGCCGTGGCCGTGCGGTTCGGCCCGCCGGCGGCCGCGCCGGACGCGCCCGCGCTGCGCGCTGCGGTCGAGGGGCTGCTCGCCGCACCGGCGCCGCGGCCGGACTCCACCCTGCGCCGCCGGGTCGCCGCGCTCGCCGCGTCGCCCCTCGGCGTCGCCGTCGTCCTCGGCTGGGCGCTCGCCGAGGCGCTGTGCTGGCCGGTCCTGCCCGAGGTCGCCCTCGCCCTGCTCGCCGCCGCAGCGCCGCGCCGCGCGCCCCGGCTGGTGGTCGCCGCGGCAGCCGGCAGCGTCGCCGGCGGGCTGCTCGGCTACGTCGCGGCGGCGCGCGGGCTGGTCCTGCCGCACCCGCTGGTGACTCCCCGGATGGCGGCGTGGGCCGCCCACCAGCTCGCCGCCGACGGCCCGGCCGGCGTCCTCGCGCAGCCGATGTCCGGCGTGCCGTTCAAGGCGTACGTCGCCGCGGCCGGCCGGGCCCACGTCAGCCTCGAGCCGTTCCTGCTGGGCTCGGCGCTCGCCCGCGGCGCGCGCTTCGCGGCGGTCACCGGCGCGGCCGCGCTCGCCGCCGCGCTGGCCGGCCGGGCCCGCCGCTACTACCCCGTGCTCGTGGCGACCGTCGCCACGCTGTTCCCGGCCGCCCTCGCGCAGGTCGTCCGGGCCTGGTCCTGATCCGAGGAGGAGCTCATGCCGCCACCCACCCCTGACGCGCCGCTTCGCACCCCTCATCCCCTTCCGCCGCAGCCGGGCGCCACCGGCTCGCGCCGGCGGGCCACCTCGTGGGCGTCGTTCGTCATCGGAGCGATCAGCTCGCCGGTCGCGCTGCTCCTCGCCACCGAGGGGCGAGCGCCGGTCCTCGGGCTGTCCGTGGCCGGCGGCGCCGTGGTGCTTCCGGCGCTGGTCGTCTCAGGGCGGCACCGCAGCGTCGCTCTGCTCGGGGGGCTCGCCGGCCTCGCCGCCGGCGTGACGATCTGCGTCGGTGGCGTGGTCCTACTGCTGTTGCTAGCGCTCCAGACCGGCCACTTCGGCTGACCGGGGGCGGCCCGGTCAGCCGGCGAGCGCCAGCGTGAGCGAGAAGTCGCCGGCCGCGTCGGTCCACGACCGCGCCGGCGCCAGCCCGGCGGCGGCGAGCTCCTCGCGCAGCGCCGGCAGCCGGAACTTCTGGCTCGTCTCGGTCAGCAGCTCGCCACCTTCGGGCAGCGACCAGTCGAGGTCGATGGACGGGAAGCGCGCATGGACGGGGCGCCGGGCCCGCAGCCACATCTCGATGCGCTCCTCGTCGGCGTTCCACCGCGCGACGTGCTCGAAGTCGGCCGGGTCGAGGCCGGCGTCGAGCAGGCGGCCGAGCACCTCGATGAGGTTGCGGTTGAAGGCCGCCGTCACGCCCTGGGCGTCGTCGTACGCGGCGACGAGCCGGGCCGGGTCCTTCACCAGGTCGGCCCCGAGCAGGAAGCCGTCGCCCGGCTGCATCGCGTCGCGGATGCGGCGCAGGAAGTCCCGCCGCAGCTCGGTGGTCAGGTTGCCGATCGTGCTGCCGAGGAACGCCACCAGCCGCTTGCCCGGCTCGCCCGGCAGCGGCGGCAGCGGGTCGTCGAAGTCCGCCACGATGCCGGCGACCTCGACGGTCGGGTAGTCCTCGGCGATCCGCGCGGCGGCCGTACGCAGCATCTCGGCGCTCACGTCGAGCGGGACGAACAGCACCGGCCGGTCGCCCGCGGTGAGCGCGTCGAGCAGCAGGCGGGTCTTGCGCGACGCGCCGGCACCGATCTCGACGAGCGCGCCGGCGCCGGTGCGGGCGGCGATCTCGGCCGAGCGCGCGGCGAGGATCGACTCCTCGGCCCTTGTCGGGTAGTACTCCGGCAGCCTGGTGATCTCCTCGAAGAGCAAGCTGCCCTTCTCGTCGTAGAACCACTTCGGCGGCAGCCACGGCGGGTCGAGCGTGAGGCCGGCGCGCACGTCGGCGCCCAGCCGCTCGGCCACCGGTACGTGGTGCGTGCTGTCGGTGACGCTCCAGCGGCCGCTCACGAGCGGGCCAGCCGCAGGCCGGAGAAGGCCCACCGCGCGCTCGCCGGGAAGAAGTTGCGGTAGGTCAGCCGCTCGTGCCCCGGCGGCGTCGCGCACGACGCGCCCCGCAGCACGTGCTGGTCGCACATGAACTTGCCGTTGTACTCGCCCACCGCGCCGGGCGCCGGGCGGAACCCGGGGTACGGCAGGTAGGCGCTCGCCGTCCACTCCCACACGTCGCCGATCATCGCGCCGCCGGCCGGGCCGGGATGCAGCCGCTGCTGGTCGAGCAGGCCGCCGCGCCGGTCGGCGACCGGTCGGGCCGCCACCTCCCACTCCTGCTCGGTGGGCAGGCGGGCGCCGGCCCAGCGGGCGTAGGCATCGGCCTCGTAGAAGGACACGTGGCAAACCGGCTCGGCGCGGCGCACCGCGCGGACGCCGGACATCGTGAAGGTGGCCCACGCGCCGTCGATCCGGCGCCAGTACAGCGGCGCCTCGATGCCCTGCTCCTGCACGGTCCGCCAGCCGTCGGACAGCCACAGCTCGGGCCGGCGGTAGCCGCCGTCGGCCATGAAGTCGAGCCAGTCCTCGACGGTGACCGCCCGCTCGGCGATCTCGAACGGCTCGAGGTAGGCGCGGTGCCGCGGGCCCTCGTTGTCGAACGCGAACGACCCGCTCCCGGTCGCGGCGTCGTGCCCCACCTCGGCGACGCCGCCCTCGACCGCGCGCCAGGTCAGCGGGGCCGGGCCGAGGTCGGGCTCGAGCGGCCGCTCCACGTACGCTGGCCCGAACGGGTGCCCGCCCAGCAGGTGCTTGGCGTCCATCACCAGCAGCTCCTGGTGCTGCTGCTCGTGGTGCAGCCCGAGCGTGAGGATCGCCTGCTGGCCCCCGTCGAGGCCGCGGTCGAGCAGCCCGAGCACGGCCTCCTCGACGTGCCGGCGGTAGGCCCCGACCTCCTGCGCGCCCGGCCGGGTGACCAGCCCGCGCCGCGGGCGCGGGTGCCGGGGCCCGACCGCCTCGTAGTAGGAGTTGAACAGGTAGCGGAACGTCTCGTCGTAGGGGACGTAGCCGCCGGCCGGCGCGAGCAGGAACTCCTCGAAGAACCACGAGGTGTGCGCCCGGTGCCACTTCGTCGGGCTGGCGTCCGGCATGGACTGCGCCGTCTGGTCCTCTGGCGACAGTGGGGCGGCGAGCCGCTCGGTCAGCGCCCGTACGCCGGTGAAGGCGGTGGCGCTGGGAGCGACCGGCTGGGCCGGCTGGGCAATCGTCATCTCGCCCTCCGCGAGCATCGGTCCGGATCGGCGATGTCCGGACATGCTAACCGGGCCCACCGGCGCCGATCACCGCCCGCATCGAGGCGGGCAGCGCGGGATATGTTCCAAGCCGAGACCACGGCCGCGCCAAGGAGCCCGCGAGTGATCCCGTCTCCGTTGCTGGCGCACGCGTTCGGCGTGCGCTACGACCTGCCGCTGCCGCTGTGGTTGTTCGTCCTCGGCGGCGCGGTGGTCGTCATCGTGTCGTTCCTGCTCGTCGAGGGCCGTGCGGTGCGGGCGGCCGGGCCCGTCGAGCCGCGCGACCGGGCGCTGCCACCGCCCGCGACCGGTGCGGCTCGCCTCGCCGGCGCGCTCGCGGTCCTCGTCCTGGCGCTCCTGATCTGGGCCGGCCTCACCGGCGCGCAGGACATCCCGGAGAACATCCTCCCGACCTGGTTCTGGATCGTCGTCTGGGTCGTCGCCCCGCTGACCTGCGGGGTCCTCGGCAACTGGACCCGGCCGGTCAACCCGTACGGCTGGCTCTCGACCGTCGCCGACCGGCCAGGGCTGCGCAGGGCGCTGCTCACGACCGAGGCGCCGCTGCGCTGGCCCGACCGGCTCGGCTGGTGGCCGGCGGCCGTCCTGCTCTTCGCCACCGCGTGCGCCGAGCTCGTCTTCAACCGCTCGATGACGCTGCCGCGCAACCTCGCTCTCGCGCTGCTCGGCTACGCCGTCCTCTGCCTGGTCGCCGGCGCGCTCTTCGGCCGCGCCTGGCTGGAGCGCGGCGAGATGCTCTCCGTGCTGCTCTCGACCTGGGGACGGCTGGGCTTCTTCCGGTTCGGCGCACCGGGGCGCAGGGGGTTCGCCGGCGGCTTCGACGTGCCGTTCGAGGCGAGCGCGTCACGGATCGCCTTCGTCCTCCTGCTGCTCGTCAACGTGAACTTCGACGGCCTCCTCGCGACGCCGCGCTGGCAGCGCTTCGAGCAGTCGTTGCCCGGCGGCATCGACGCGGCGCATGCCGACCGCCTGGAGGCGTTCCGCACTCTCACGTTCCTGGTGCTCGCGCTGGCGCTCGCCGCGGTCCTCTCGGCGTTCGCCGTCGCCGCCGCGCGGGCCGGCCGGCACGGCACGAGCGCGCGGGCCGCGCTCGCCGGCCTGCTCCCGTCGATCCTCCCGATCGCCTTCGGCTACCTGCTGGCGCACTACTTCCAGTACGTCCTGCTCAACGGGCAGCTGCTCGCGCCGCTCATCGGCAACCCGGTGGGCAAGGAGTCGTGGCCGATCCACCTGCCGTACCCGTTCAACGACGACTACGAGCCGCACCTGCACTTCCTGCCGAGCGGGTTCTACTGGTACTTCGCCGTCGTCGTCATCGTGGCGGCGCACGTCGTCGCCGTGCTCGTCGCCCACCGCCATCTCGCGACGAGCAGCGCCGACCGGGCCACCGCGCGGGCGAGCGAGCGCCCGTGGCTCGTCGCAATGGTCGGCTACACCATGCTCTCGCTGTGGCTGCTCGCGCAGCCGCTGGTCAAGGAGAGCGGCAACCAGCCGCAGGAGGCGCTGCCCCGCCCGGTGGCCACCTGGGAGGCCGGCCCGCCGGCTGGCGCTCCATGACGAGCAGGCGGCCGGCGGCCCGGCGGCTGGGCCTCCTCCTCGCCGTGCTCGCCGGGCTGGCGCTTGCCTGGTCGGCGTGGCCGGCGACGGTCCCGCTCTACGACGGCGTCGGCTTCCCCGACGAGCCCTACCGCTTCGTCGACCCGCCGCCCGGCTACCAGGCGAGCGCTGCGCCGACGACGGGCACCGGCAGCAGCGCGGTCAGCAACGGCATCAACCTGCAGTCGGTCGTCGCGCAGAGCGCCGAGCAGGGGCCGCAGGTGGTGGTCGCGATCGTCCCGGGCGACCTGCACGTCCCGGCCGGAGCCACCAAGGTGACCCTTCGCGCGCGGCCGGTCGGGCCCGACGTCCAGCCGGCCGGCGGCGACATCGACGGCAACCTCTACCGGGTGTCCGCGGGCACCGACGTGGCCGGGACGGTCACGTTCCAGCCGTCGGCCGGCGCGACGGGATCGGCGTCGTCCGGCATCACCATGCGGGCCACCGCGTTCCGCGAGCCGGGGCCGGTGATGGTCTACCGGCCAGCGCCCGGCGCGCGCTGGCAGCCGCGGCCGACCGAGCGGGTCGGCAACGACGTCTACCGCACCTCCTTCGCCGGGCTCGGCGACTACGCGCTCGCCTTCGGATTGCCGCAGCCGGGCGCGGGCGGGTCGGGCGGATCGGGCGGCGGGCTCCCGCTCGCCTGGCTGCTCGTCGCTGCGCTCGCCGTCGCGCTGGTGGCCCTCGTCGTCGCGGTCCGGATCAGCCGCGGCCGGGCCGGCCGGGAGCCGCCGCCCGAGCCGGCCGCCGAGCCGGCCGAGAGACCGTCGTGACCACCCCGTGCGTGGCGGCACCGAGCGGCGCGCGGCGCGACGGCGTCCGGGCGGCCGCGCTGCTGGCCGGCTTCGCGATCGCCGTCCTGCTGCGCCTCGCGGTGTCGGGCGCCACCGCGCCGGTCGGCGCCGCGCGGTCGGCGCCCGCGGGGCTGGCCGTCGCCGCCGCGCTGGCCGCCCTCGCCGTCGCCGACCGCACCGCGACCCCTCGCCCCAGCCTGCGGCAGCTCGCCGTCGCGCTCCTCGGAGCGGCCGTCCTCGTGCTGCCCGTCGCCGCGAGCCGCCTGCTGGGGGCGACCGGCGGCCACCGGCCCCAGGGCGCGTTCCTCGCGTGGGCCCTCGTGGTGAGCGCGGTCGCCGTCGCCGAGGAGGCCTTCCTGCGCGGCGCGCTGCTGCACCGGCTCGACGCGCTGGCCGGGCCGACGGTCGCCGTGGCCGTGACCGCCGCCTGCTTCGCCGCGCTGCACGTGCCGCTGTACGGCTGGGCCGCCGTGCCGCTCGACCTCGCGGTCGGCGGGTGGCTGGGCTGGCTGCGGCTGGCCGCCGGCAGCTGGCTGGCGCCGGCCGGGGCGCACGCCGCCGCCGACCTGCTCGCCTGGTGGCTGCGCTAGCTGCGCGGAGGGTGGTCCAGCCCCAGCAGGGCGTAGGCGGCGAGGCTGACCGCGTCGACCACGTCGCCGCGCGCGATCGTCTCCCGCAGCTCCGCGTCGCTCGCCCAGCGATGGCGCATGTCCTGCTCGCTCGCCTCGCGCGCCGGCTCGCCGGGCACGAGGCCCGTCGCGACGTACGCGTCGAACCCCTGGCTGCAGAAGCCGTACGCCGGGAACAGGTGGCCGAGGTGGCGAAGCTCGGTGGCCCGCAGCCCGGTCTCCTCGGCGAGCTCGGCCATCGCCAGCTCCTCCGGCGAGCCGGAGCCGGCCGCGCCCCAGGAGCCCTGCGGGAACTCCCACGCCCGGCGGCGCACCGGGTAGCGGTACTGCTCGACGAGCCAGTAGCCGCCGCGCTCGACCGGCACGACCACCGCGAAGTCCGGCTTGTCGACGACGCCGTAGCTGCCGACCGAGCCGTCCGCCCGCGCCACGGCGTCCTCGCGGACGGTCATCCAGGCGCTCCGGTAGCGGATCCGCGTGCCGAGGGTGCGCATCTCCCCGCCGCCCGTCACGCTGCTGCCCCTCGCGCTGCCACTCGTGCGCTCGTCAGGCCACCGTGACGTCGGCCTCCTCGGCCTCCCGCTCCTCGTCGGCCACCAGCTCGCGCACCTTCTCGACGGCGAGGCCCATCCGGATCCCGACGGCGTAGATGACGAGGGAGAAGACGGCGACCACCACGAGGTCGACCCAGAACGGGATGGCCTCGCGGCCGTCGAACTGCCCCAGCCAGCTGATGACGGCGAGGCCGCCGAGCCAGGGGCCGACCCACAGCAGCGAGTGCGGGTCGAGCGGAGGCCGGCGCTCCTGCGGCAGGTACAGGAAGTACAGCGCGAAGAGGACGAAGCCGACCACGATGGCGAGGAACAGCTTCTGGTCGGCCTTCCACCCGGACCAGTAGACGATGTAGTTGGCCGCGATGAACGACAGCGGCGCGATGATGCCGGCGGCCGGCAACCGGAACGGCCGGCGGCGGTCCGGATCCTCGCGGCGCAGCGCCATCAGGGAGATCGGCGCGAAGCCGTACATGATGGCGGTAGCCGACGTCACCAGCCCCACCAGCGACTGCCAGCTCGGGAACGGCAGGAACGCGATCTCGCCGACGACGAAGGCGATGATGATGGAGACGAGCGGCACCCCGCGCCGGCTGACCTGCGAGACGAGCGGCGGCAGGTAGCGGTTGCGGCCCATCGCGTACGACAGCCGCGAGGACGTGCCGAGGTAGACCAGGCCGGTGCCGGCCGGCGAGATGAACGCGTCGATGTAGAGGATCGTCGCGAGCCAGCCGGCGCCCAGCTCGGTCGCCAGCGTGGCGTACGGGCCGAACTCGCCCTCCCCGATCGGGTTGGCCCAGCCGTGCAGCAGCCGGCTCGGGTGCAGGGCGCCGATGAAGGCGACCTCGAGGGCGATGTAGATGACCGCGCCGATCGCCATCGCGGTGAGGATGGCGCGGGCCATGTCGCGCTGCGGGTTGCGCGCCTCGCCGCCCATCTGGATCGCCTGCTCGAAGCCCTGCAGCGCGAAGACGACGCCGAGCGGGAGGGCGGCCATCACCCCCTTGGCCCCGAACGGCGCGAAGCCCTGCCCGCTGGTGAAGTTCGAGGCGTGGAACGACAGCACGATCAGGACGACGATGGTGAGGATCGGCACCGCCGTCTTCCAGATCACCGTGACCGAGTTGCTGTCCGACAGCAGTCGCACGCCGAGCACGTTGACGACGGTGAAGACCAGCATGAGGGCCGTGGCGATGAGCAGGCCGCGGGTGGTCAGCGTCGCGTTGTGGTTGATGAGCCCCGGCCACTTGTTGTTCAGGTAGGTGAGCGCGGCCTCGACCTCGATCGGCGCGATGGTGACCGCCTGCAGCCACGACATCCAGGCCGCGGTGAAGCCGGCGATGGCCCCGAACGCGAAGTGCGGGAACCGCGCGGTGCCGCCCGACACCGGGTAGGCGGTGCCCAGCTCGGCGTGCACGAGGGCGAGCAGCGCGAGGAACACGGCCGCCATCACCCACGAGATGATCGACGCCGGGCCGGCCGCCTTCGCCGCCGTGAGCGCCCCGAGCAGCCAGCCCGAGCCGATGATCGACCCCAGCGAGACGAACGTCAGTCCCCAGAAGCCGACCTCGCGCCGGAGATGGTTGCTCGGGGCCGCGGACCGGGTCGCCGTTCCCGCCGACTGCGCCATGGTGCGCCTCCCTCACTACCTGCGCACGCGCGGCGTGCGGGTCAGTGAAACGGGAAGGGGATTGCCCCGAAGACAGGTGAGCCAATCGCTCATGCCTCCTCCGCCGCCGTACGGCCGTCGCCGCCGCCGCTTCGCCACCACGAGGGCCGGACGTGAGACCGTGTGCGCGTCAGCAGTCGTCACGCCGGGGAGCCCGCTCATGCCGCCGCGTCGCCGTACGACCGATCCGCCGCCCCTGTCCGACGACGACGTCAGCCGGCTGCGCGACGAGCTCCGCCGCGGCGGCTCGCCGCGGGTCACGGTCCGCTCGACCGGCGGCCAGCCGGCCGGCAGCAGAGGGCCGGTCATCGAGGTCCGCGACCCGGCCGAGGCCGGCCCCGAGCACATCGTGGTGCGCATCGGCAGCGACGACCTGCCCTTCGCGCCCGGCGAGCTGAGCATGGGGGGCCGCGGCCGCCCCGCCGAGCCCGAGGCGCCGGCGCCGGCCCGGCGCAGGGCCGCCCGCGCGCAGACCGGGAGCGGCCAGACCGGGAGCGACCAGACGCGGCTGCCGGTGCCGGCGGGCCGGCCGGCCAGGG
>JBJMHZ010000047.1:0-107919 GCA_045807125.1 Frankiaceae bacterium | reverse complement strand
CGCTGCCGCTACACGACGATCCAGAACTGGTCCAACAACGTCTACAACCTCGTGACCAAGCGCGCCGTCTGCCACGAGGCCGCCACGATGGAGTGGATCGACGGCAACATCGGCTCGAAGGTGACGATGAAGTACCCGGCCGTCTGGTTGCTCGGCGAGCACGCCAAGGGCGAGACGCTGTCGATCGCGTTCGCCGGCGAGGGCCAGCACCAGGACGCCGGCTCGAAGATGGTGCACGCGGCGCCCAACACCTCGTCCACGATCGTGTCGAAGTCGGTCGCGCGGGGCGGCGGCCGCACCTCGTACCGCGGCTTGGTGCAGATCCAAGAGGGGGCCCACGGCTCCCGCTCGACGGTGAAGTGCGACGCGCTGCTGGTCGACGCGGTGAGCCGGTCCGACACCTATCCCTACGTCGACGTGCGCGAGGACGACGTCTCGATGGGCCACGAGGCCACCGTCTCCAAGGTCAGCGAGGACCAGCTGTTCTACCTGATGAGCCGGGGGCTGTCCGAGGACGAGGCCATGGCGATGATCGTCCGCGGCTTCGTCGAGCCCATCGCGCGCGAGCTGCCGATGGAGTACGCGCTCGAGCTCAACCGGCTGATCGAGCTGCAGATGGAGGGCGCTGTCGGATGACGGAGCTGGCGACGACCCGACCGGCGCACGGCCCGGTGGGCGGGCACCACCTCGCGCGGACCTACTCGCGCGACCCTGGCGCCTTCCCCGAGCCGGACAGCCGCCAGGAGCTGTGGCGCTTCGCCGCCCTGCCGCGGCTGCGCCCGCTCCTCGCCGGCCCGCCGGCCGACGGCGAGGTGCGCTTCGAGTGGTCGCCAGGCGCGCCCGTGGAGCGGGTCGCGATGACCGACGAGCGGGTCGGCCGCGTGCACGTCCCGTTCGACCGGCTCGGCGCGGTCGCGATGACGCTGGCCGACTCGGCCCTCGTCGTCACCGTCCGTGACGAGCTCGCCGAGCCGGTCGTGCTGACCGGCAAGGGCACCGGCGGCGTCGCGTACGGCCACCTCGTCGTCGAGGTCGAGCCCCACGCGTCGGCCGTGGTCGTGGTCGACCACGCGGGCACCGGCAGCTACGCGGCCAACGTCGAGCTGCGGGTCGGCGACGGCGCGCGACTCGCCTTCGTGTCCGTGCAGGACTGGGACGACGACGCGATCCACGTCGAGTCGCACACGGCGCTCGTCGGTCGCGACGCGCGGCTGCGGCACGTGGCGGTGTCGTTCGGCGGCTCGGTGGTGCGGCTGGCCCCCGTCGTCCGCTTCGCCGGGCCAGGCGGCGACGCCGAGCTGCTGGGGCTGGCCTTCGCCGACGCCGGTCAGCACATCGACGCCCGGCTGCTCGTCGACCACGAGCAGCCGCACTGCCGCAGCCGGGTCACCTACAAGAGCGCGCTCCAGGGCGAGGATGCCCGCACGGTGTGGACCGGTGACGTGCTGATCCGGGCCACGGCGATCGGCACCGACACGTACGAGCTCAACCGCAACCTGCTGCTCACCAACGGCGCCCGTGCCGACTCGGTGCCCAACCTCGAGATCGAGACCGGCGAGGTCGCCGGCGCCGGCCATGCCAGCGCGACCGGTCGCTTCGACGACGAGCAGCTGTTCTACCTGATGGCGCGCGGCATCCCGGCCGACGTCGCCCGCCGGCTCGTGGTGCGCGGCTTCTTCGCCGACGTCATCGCTACGATCGGGCTCCCCGAGCTGTCCGAGCGGCTGCTCGCGCGGGTCGACGAGGAGCTGCGGCGCAGCATTCGCACGGCCGGCGACGAGAGCGAGAGCGCCGGAGCCGCGGGGTGACCGATTTCGTCCGGGCCTGCGCGGTGGCCGACGTCGCCGACGAGGGGGCCGTGCGCGTGATGATCGACGGCCGGCCGGTCGCGATCGTCAAGAGCGAAGGGGAGTGGTTCGCCATCCACGACGTGTGCTCGCACGCCGAGGTCCCGCTGTCGGAGGGCGACGTCGAGAGCGGCCGCGTCGAGTGCTGGCTGCACGGCTCCCAGTTCGACCTGCGCAGCGGGCGCCCGTGCCAGTTGCCGGCCACCAAGCCGGTGCCCGTCTACCCCGTCAAGATCGACGGCGACGACGTCCTCGTCGCCCTCAGGAGCTGAAGACCACCGATGACCACGCTCGAGATCCGCGACCTGCACGTCACCGTCGACGCCGGCGGCATCGGCGGGACCGACCGCACCGACCGCACCGAGATCCTGCGCGGGGTCGACCTCACCGTCCGGTCGGGCGAGATTCACGCCATCATGGGCCCCAACGGCTCCGGCAAGTCGACGCTGGCCTACGCCGTCGCCGGCCACCCGAAGTACGCCGTGTCGCAGGGCTCGGTGACGCTGGACGGCCAGGACGTGCTGTCGATGACCGTCGACGAGCGGGCCCGCGCCGGCCTGTTCCTGGCGATGCAGTACCCCGTCGAGGTGCCCGGGGTGTCGGTGACCAACTTCCTGCGCACCGCGGTCACCGCCGTGCGCGGCGAGGCGCCCAAGCTGCGCTCCTTCGTCAAGGAGGTCAACGCGGCGATGTCCGACCTGCGGATCGACCCCGGCTTCAAGGAGCGGTCGGTCAACGAGGGCTTCTCCGGCGGCGAGAAGAAGCGCCACGAGGTGCTCCAGCTGGAGCTGCTGAGGCCGCGCATCGCGATCCTCGACGAGACCGACTCCGGGCTCGACGTCGACGCGCTGCGGGTCGTCTCGCAGGGCGTCAACCGCGCCCACGAGCAGAGCGACATGGGCATCCTGCTCATCACCCACTACACCCGCATCCTGCGCTACATCCGGCCGCAGTTCGTCCACGTGCTCGTGGGCGGCCGCATCGTCACCGAGGGCGGCGCCGAGCTGGCCGACGTGCTGGAGAGCGAGGGCTACGAGCGGTTCGTGGGCGCCGGCGAGCCGGCGGCCAGCGACGAGGCTGCGCCGGTCTCGGTGATCCCAGGTGCCGGAGGGGGCGGTCACTGATGGACGGCTACGACGTCGAGCGGGTCCGCAAGGACTTCCCGATCCTCGGCCGGGTGCTGCCCGGCGGGCGGCAGCTCGTCTATCTCGACAGCTCCAACACCTCGCAGAAGCCGCAGCAGGTCATCGACGCCGAGCGCGAGTTCTACGAGGTCCACAACGCCAACGTGGCAAGGGCGATCCATACGCTCGGCGCCGAGGCGACCAAGGCGTACGAGAGCTCCAGGGTCAAGGTGGCCCGCTTCATCGGCGCCGCCGACGAGCGCGAGGTGGTCTTCACCAAGAACTCGTCGGAGGCCATCAACCTGGTCGCCAACGTGCTGGCGCACGGCGAGGGCCGGCTGCGGGTCGGTCCCGGCGACGAGGTGCTCATCACCGAGATGGAGCACCACTCCAACATCGTGCCGTGGCAGCTGCTGTGCCAGCGCACGGGCGCGACGCTGCGCTGGCTGCGCATCACCGACGACGGCCGGCTCGACCTCGACGACCTCGACGAGCTGCTCAACGAGCGCACGAGGATCGTGTCGTTCGTCCACATGTCCAACATCCTCGGCACCGTCAACCCGGTCGACGTCATCGTCCGCCGGGCCCGCGAGGTGGGCGCGCTGGTGATGCTCGACGCCTCGCAGTCCGTGCCGCACATGGGCGTCGACGTTCAGGCGCTCGGCGCTGACTTCCTCGCGTTCACCGGGCACAAGATGTGCGGGCCGACCGGCATCGGCGTGCTGTGGGCGCGCCTCGAGCTGCTGGAGCGCCTCCCGCCGTTCCTCGGCGGCGGCGAGATGATCGCCGAGGTCGCCATGACCGGCTCGACCTACGCCGAGCCGCCGCACAAGTTCGAGGCCGGCACGCCACCGATCGCCCAGGCGGTGGCGCTCGGCGCAGCGGTCGACTACCTGAGCGAGCTCGGGATGCCGGCGGTCGCCGCGCACGACCACGAGATCACCGGCTACGCGCTCGGCCGGCTCGCCGCCGTGGACGGCCTGCGCATCATCGGGCCGGCCTCGACCGTCGACCGCGGCGCCGCCGTCTCGTTCGCCCTCGCCGACCTGCACCCGCACGACATCGGCCAGGTGCTCGACGAGTCGGGGATCGCCGTCCGGGTGGGCCACCACTGCGCCCGCCCGACCTGCCAGCGGTTCGGCGTGCCGGCCACCACGCGGGTCTCGTTCTACGTCTACACGACGCGCTCGGAGATCGACGCGCTGGTGGAAGGCCTGGAGCGGGTGAAGGCGTTCTTCGGAGCATGAGCGTGCCCGCGAGCCAGCCGCAGCCCCAGCTCGAGTCGATGTATCAGGAGATCATCCTCGACCACTACCGCAACCCGCAGCACAAGGGGCTGCGGGAGCCGTACGACGTCGAGGTGCACCACGTCAACCCGACCTGCGGGGACGAGATCACCCTGCGGGTACGGCTCGACGGCGCGACGGTCGCCGACGTGTCGTACGACTCGGAGGGCTGCTCGATCAGCCAGGCGAGCGCCTCGGTGATGAGCGATCTCGTCATCGGCAAGTCGGTGGACGACGCGGCGCAGGTGGCCGAGGCCTTCCGCGAGCTGATGCAGTCGCGCGGCCAGCAGGAGCCGGACGAGGACGTGCTCGAGGACGCGGTGGCGTTCGCCGGCGTGTCCCGCTACCCGGCCAGGGTCAAGTGCGCCCTGCTGTCGTGGATGGCGTGGAAGGACGCGACCGTGCGCGCGGCCGCGACGACGGAGGAGACCGGCTCATGACCGACCCCACCACTGCTACTACCGCTCCCGCCGCGGAGGCCGGCGCCGGCGCGCCGCTCGAGCGGCCGCGCGTCGAGGACGTCGAGGAGGCCATGCGCGACGTGGTCGACCCCGAGCTGGGCGTCAACGTGGTCGACCTCGGCCTGCTCTACGACGTCCACGTCGCCGACGACGCCAGCGTGACGCTGGACATGACCCTGACCTCGGCGGCCTGCCCGCTCACCGACGTCATCGAGGACCAGACCGTCACCGCGCTCGAGGGCATGGTGACCGACGTCCGCATCAACTGGGTGTGGATGCCGCCGTGGGGTCCCGACAAGATCACCGACGAGGGCCGCGAGCAGCTTCGCGCCCTCGGCTTCAACGTCTGAGGGCGGCTCAGGCGTCCAGCGCGTCGGCGGTGTCGCGGGCGCGGGCGTCCTGGTCCTCGGTGGTCGCGTAGTCGAGCTCGGGCGGTGCCATGCGGCGCCCGATCTCCATCACGAGCGCGGAGGTGGCGACGCCGGTCGCGACGGCGGCCAGCGCCCACATCGGCCCGGTCTCGTCGATGCCGAGCGCGGCGTCGAGCGACCACCGGCCCGGCCCGCCGTCGACGAGGGCGGCCAGCGCGGCGATGAGCACGAGGTTGTACTCGTACCCGCCGTTGGTGGCCCAGGGGCCGTTGCGCAGGTGGACCTTGCGGATGGCGGTGGTCATCGCGCCGGTCAGGCCGGCCGCCGCGAGGGGCGTGGCGAGCCCGGCCGCGAGCAGGGCGCCGCCAGCGGTCTCCGTCACGCCGGCGGCGAGGGCATGGTGGCGCGGGGGGTGCATCCCCAGCTTGCGCATCATCTGCTCGCTGCCCTCGACGCCAGGGCCGCCGAACCACCCGAAGAGCTTCTGGGTGCCGTGCCCGACGAACAGGCCGCCGATGACCGCACGGGCCATCAGTCGTCCAACAGCCATGCCTGGAACCTCCTCGCGCGATGACGGATGCCCGTTACGTTCCCGGCGGTGCCGACCCCGATGCGCAACGGCGGTCACCGCTTGCGCGGGGACCCGTGATCGCGCGCACGGCCTAAGGTGGCGGCATGGACGGTGACCGGACCACTGCCGCGCCGGCCGGCGAGACGGCGACGTACCTGCTGATCGACGGCGAGAACATCGACGCCACGCTCGGCGTGAGCGTGCTGGGGCGGCGCCCCAACCCCGAGGAGCGACCCAGGTGGGAGCGGGTGCGCGACTACGCGCGCGACCTCTGGGACCAGCCGGTCAAGAGCCTGTTCTTCCTCAACGCCAGCTCGGGGCAGCTGCCGCTGTCGTTCGTCCAGGCGCTGCTCGCGCTCGACTACCGGCCGATCCCGCTGGCCGGCGCGGCGGGGGAGAAGGTCGTCGACATCGGCATCCAGCGCACCCTCGAGGCGCTCGAGTCGCGGCCGGGCGACGTGCTGCTCGCGAGCCACGACGGCGACTTCCTGCCGCAGGTCGGCCGGTTGCTGGAGGCGCAGCGGCGGGTGGGGGTGCTCTGCTTCCGGGAGTTCGTCAACTCGGGCTTCACCGACCTCACCGGTGCCGGGTTGGAGATCCACGACCTGGAGGACGACGTGCGGTGCTTCACCACCGTCCTGCCGCGGGTGCGGATCATCCCGATCGACGCCTTCGACCCGCTGCGCTACCTGTAGGCGCCGGTGGGCAGGGACGAGATCGAGGCGGCTGCCGCGCGGCTGGGCTCGCGGGTGCGGATGACCCCCGTCGTCCACGTCGAGCCGGGCGGGCTGGGCGTCGCCGTCCCGCTCGCGCTGAAGCTGGAGCTGCTCCAGGTGACCGGGTCGTTCAAGCCGCGGGGCGCGTTCAACCGGGTGCTGTCGGCCGGCGTCCCGGCGGCCGGGCTGGTGGCCGCGTCCGGCGGCAACCACGGGCTCGCGGTCGCCCACGTGGCGAGCCGGCTCGGCGAGCGGGCCGAGATCTTCGTCCCGACCTCGTCCTCGCCGGTGAAGGTGGCGCGGCTGCGCACGTACGGGGCGCACGTCGTGGTGACCGGCGACCACTATGCCGACGCCTACCTGGCCAGCCGCGAGCGGGCGGCCGCCACCGGCGCGCTGGAGGTGCATGCGTACGACCAGCCCGAGGTGGTCGCCGGGCAGGGGACCGTCGGCCGCGAGCTCGACCACCAGCTGCCGGGGGTCGACACGGTGCTGGTCGCGGTCGGCGGCGGCGGCCTCCTCGGCGGCATCGCGACCTGGTTCGCCGGGCGGGCCAGGGTCGTCGCGGTGGAGCCGGAGCGCATCCCGAGCATGGCCGCCGCCCTCGACGCCGGCCACCCGGTCGACGTCGAGGTGGGCGGGGTGGCCGCCGACTCCCTCGGCGCCCGCCGGGCGGGGGCGATCGGCCTGGCCGCGGCGCGGGCGGCCGGCGCGCGGTCGGTGCTGGTGCCGGACGCCGCCATCGTCGAGGCCCGCCAGCGGCTCTGGGACGGCCTGCGGATCGCCGCCGAGGCCGGTGGCGCTGCCGCCCTCGCCGCGCTGACCTGCGGCGCCTACCGCCCGGCCGCCGGCGAGGTGGTCGCGGTCGTGATCTGCGGCGGCAACACCGACCCCGCCGACCTGGTGCGCAAGGCCTGACCCGCTCGCCCGCCCGTCCGGCGCTCGTCTTCCGCCGTTGATAGCCGAGCACGGCGCGGCCGACCCGCGCATCGTCGGGAGCGTGGCCAGGGGCGAGGACACCGCGAGCGGCGATGTCGACCTGCTCGTGAAGGTGCGGCAGGAGCCGACGATCCCCTGGGCCCAGATAGCGGTCGGTCGACCGAAGCATCCGGGAGGCCGTCCCCGTACACTGGTAGGCGATCATGATCGTTGCCACCGACGTCGAGCTGCGCGCCGGCGCCCGCCTCCTGCTCGAACCGGTCTCCTTCCGCGTCGCCGCCGGCGACCGCATCGGCCTCGTCGGCCGCAACGGGGCCGGCAAGACCACGCTCACCAAGGTGCTGGCCGGGCAGGGGCTGCCGGCGTCCGGCTCGGTGACCCGCAGCGGGCCGGTCGGCTACCTGCCGCAGGACCCGCGCACCGGCGACCTCGACGTGCTGGCCCGCGACCGCATCCTCTCCGCCCGCGGGCTCGACGTGATCCTTCGCGACATGCACGAGGCGAGGGGCGCGATGGCGAGCGCCGACGCCGGTCGCAGCGAAGCTGCGCTGCGGCGGTACGGCCGGCTGGAGGACGCGTTCCACGCGGCCGGCGGCTACGCCGCCGAGGCGGAGGCGGCCTCGATCGCGAGCAGCCTCGGCCTGCCCGAGCGCGTCCTCGGCCAGCCGATCGGCACGCTGTCGGGCGGTCAGCGGCGCCGGGTCGAGCTGGCCCGCATCCTGTTCAGCGGCGCGGACACCCTGCTGCTGGACGAGCCGACCAACCACCTCGACGCGGACTCGATCGTCTGGCTGCGCGACTTCCTCCGCGCCCACAAGGGCGGCCTGGTCGTCATCAGCCACGACGTCGGGCTGCTCGGCCACACCGTCAACAAGGTCTTCCACCTCGACGCCAACCGGACGGCGCTCGACCAGTACAACGTGGGGTGGAAGGCCTACCTGGAGCAGCGCGAGGTCGACGAGCGGCGCCGCCGGCGCGAGCGGACCAACGCCGAGAAGAAGGCCGCCGTCCTGCAGGCGCAGGCCGACCGCATGCGGGCCAAGGCGACCAAGGCGCAGGCCGCGCACAACATGGACCGGCGCGCCGAGCGGCTGCTCGCCGGCCTGGCCGAGGAGCGCCGGGCCGACCGGGTCGCGAAGCTGCGCTTCCCCGAGCCGTCCCCGTGCGGGCGCACGCCGCTGACCGCCACCGCGCTGTCGAAGTCGTACGGCTCGCTCGAGGTCTTCACCGACGTCGACCTCGCCGTCGACAGGGGGGCGCGGGTCGTCGTGCTCGGGCTGAACGGTGCCGGCAAGACCACCCTGCTGCGGTTGCTCAGCGGCATCGAGGAGCCCGACACCGGCGTCGTCGAGCACGGTCACGGCCTGCGGCTCGGCTACTACGCGCAGGAGCACGAGAGGCTCGACACGAGCCGCTCGGTGCTGGAGAACATGCAGTCGGCGGCGCCCGACGCGCCGGAGGTCGAGCTGCGCCGCATCCTGGGCGCCTTCCTGTTCAGCGGCGACGTCGTGCACCAGCCGGCCGGCACGCTGTCCGGCGGCGAGAAGACCCGGCTCGCGCTCGCGACGCTCGTCGTGTCGAGCGCCAACGTGCTGCTGCTCGACGAGCCGACCAACAACCTCGACCCGGCGAGCCGCGAGGAGATCCTCGGCGCGCTGCGCGCCTACCGGGGCGCCATCGTGCTCGTCACCCACGACGAGGGCGCCGTCGAGGCGCTCGCGCCGGAGAAGGTGATCCTGCTGCCCGACGGCGTCGAGGATCTCTGGAGCGACGACCTCGCCGACCTGGTGGCGCTCGCGTAGGTACGGGGGCGACCGGCCGTCACCAGGGCGAGCGCAGCACCGCGGCGAGCGCCACCGCGGTCAGCGCGCCGAGCGCCACGAGCCCGACCGGCACCGGGGCCGCCTGGGCCGCCTGGCTCTGCGCCTCGCCGGCCGGGTCCCCGTCCGGGCTCCCGTCCGTGCCCCCGTCCCCGCCGGAGGACCGCGCCCTGAGCTCGGGCGCGACTGCGGCGACCAGCAGCCACGGGAAGAACGGGAGCCACGAGCGCTCGACCTCGCCCCTCGCCAGGCCGGTGGCCGTCGCGAGCGCGACCGCGAGCCCGGCGCCGACGAGGAAGGGCCAGCCCGGCGTGCGCCGTGCCTTGCGCAGCGAGGTCACGAGCGCCGGACCGGCGGCGACGGCGAGCACCGCCAGGTCGAGCAGCACCCACACCGCCCACGACCGGTGCGGTTCCACCCGGAGGGCGAAGTCCCCGCTCGCCGCGCGCAGGCCGGCCTCCCACGAGAAGCCGGCGAGCAGCGCCACGAGGAGCGGCAGCAGCGCCCCTGCGCCCGACAGGACGTTGAGCAGCGGCCGGCGCCGCACGAAGTACACCGCGATGACCGACACCGCCAGCCACGGCGCGGCGTACGAGAACAGGCAGGCCGTGCCGAGCAGCACCCCGGCCGCCACCGCCCACCACGGCGAGCGGCCCCGCTCGGACCCGACGGCGCCGCAGGCGATGCCGGCCGCCGCGAGGGTCGCGGTGACCGCCTCCATGCTCACGCCGGCCCACAGCGCGTACGGCGCGAGCGCGAGCACCGGCACGAGGCGCCGCGCGGCCGTCTCCTGGCAGAGCGAGCGGACGGCGATGGCGACGAGGGGCACGGTCAGCGCCCCCGCGAGCACCACCACGAGGCCGAGCAGGCCGGGCCGGCTCGCGCCAGCCGCGCGCAGGCCCCACAGCAGCAGCGACGGGCCGGGCGGGTGCTGGCGGGTCGCCAGCGCGTGGGACGGCGCGGACGCGACGTAGTCGCGCAGGAACGCACCGGGGTGCGACCCGATGGTGGCCACGTCGGAGAGGTATCCCGTCGGCCCGGCGAGCGGGGCCGCGATGCCGCTGCCGCCGTCGACGAGCGCCAGTGCGTACGTCCACCCCGCGGCGACCGCGAAGCCGGCGGCCAGCAGGGCCCGCCAGCCGAGCCGCTCGTGCACCCGCGCGACGACGGCGGCGATCACGACCGCGGCGAGGGCGGGCGCGAGCATCGAGCCGCTGTCCAGAACCAGCCGGTAGCGCCCGCTGAACGGCGCGGCCGCCGTGCCGAGCGGCGCCCGCGTCAGCACCGCGGCAGCGGACAGCGCCGCCCCGACCGCCACCGCGGCGATCCAGGTGGCCGCGTCCCTCGCGGCCCATCCGGGCGACGCGGCCGGCCGGGCGCCGAAGGCCCGGCCCGTCCTGCCCGTCCCGTCCGGCGTGCCCGGCCCGCGCGGGGACCGGTGCCGCAGGCGGGGCACCGGGGGATTGCGCAGGGCGGGTGGCACGCCCTCACCGTATCGGGGGAACACTGGCCCACGTGGCCGAACTCGATCTCGACGTCCGCCGGCAGGCGCTGCTCGCCGAGCTCGTCGAGGAGACCGCGCGCTCGCTCGGCCGGATCAGGTACGGCTCGGTGCTCGAGGTCGGGTCGGCCCGCGTCGTGCTCAACCCGGACTCGCCGCTGGCGTCGTCGAACTTCGCCGGCACCGTCCGTGGCTCGCCGGGCCGGGCGGCGGCGACGCTGCGGCTGCTGCCGTCGCTCTGGCGCGAGGCTGGGCGCGGCACGGTCGTCCTGCTCGACTCGCCGTCGTGCGTGCCGGAGCTCGGCGTGATCGCCGAGGAGTGCGGCTACGAGAGCGAGGAGGAGGGCGCCGTCCTCGTCCTGACCGAGCCGGCTGCGCTCGTCGAGGGCGAGCCGGGCCGCACGGTCCGCCCGCTCACCGAGGACGAGGAGCATGCGGTCGCGGGGCTCGTCGCGGACGCGATGGGCTACTCCGGCGAGGTCGAGCTCGCCCTGTGCGACGTCTTCGGGCAGCGGCTCGACGACCCGCGCGTCTCCGCATGGGGGACGGTCGAGGACGGCGAGCTGGCCGGCGTGGCCCTCGGCTTCGTCGACGTGGGCATCGGCATGGTGACCGATGTCGCCGTGCGGGCCGACCGGCGCGGCCGCGGCGCCGGGCGGGCGCTGGTCAGCGCGGCCGCCGCCGACTGCCTGCGCCGCGGGGCCACCGTCGTGCACGCCGTGGTGGAGGCCGGCGGCGCGCCCGAGGCGCTCTGGCACCATCTCGGCTTCGCGACCGCGTACACGACTGTGACGTACGTGCTGCGCATCGACGCCTGAGGTGCCCGCCGGGTCTTGCCGAACGGGGCACCGACGGCAGCAAACCGTCACTTAGCTGTTGCATTTCGATCGCCGGGTTTCGGGATGGGGCCGAACGGGTGATCATTGGGGGACGCCGGGTGCCGCGCCCTTCGGGGCCGGCTCGGACCCCCAGTGGTCGTCAGCGGCACGAGTGCAGTCGAACGCGGTTAGGACGGAGGCCCCACGGTGGCCGACCTCAAGAAGGGCAGCCGGGTGACCGGCGCCGAGCGCGAGAAGCTCGCCGCCGATCTCAGGAAGCAGTACGACCAGGGCGCCAGCATCAGGGCGCTCGCGGAGAGCACGGGGCGCAGCTACGGGTTCGTGCACCGCATCCTCAGCGAGTCGGGCGTCAACCTGCGCGGTCGTGGCGGCGCCACGCGAGGCCGCGCGCGCGAGCAGCAGCAGGGCACCTGAGCCCTCGGGCGGGCGCCCGGAGCCGCCAGGACGGACGCGCCCCGGCGCGCCCGCCCCGTCCGGCTCGCTAGGCTCGTCGGACGGACGGTGCCGCACGTGGCTCCTGGTCGCCGTCGCCCGACGAGGAGGTGCGCTGCCGTGGTGGTCGATGCGCCCGCGCCCGACGTCAGCCCGGAGCGGCTGCGCGGCGCCGGCCTGCGGCTGGATCTCGCCGCCTGGCCGGCCGCCGGCCAGGCGCAGGGTGGTGGCGGGCCCGCCCTCGCCACCATCACCATCGACCGCCAGGAGCGCCGCAACGCGCAGACCCCCCACATGTGGCTGGCGCTCGCCGACATCCGGCGCTCGCTGCCCGGCAGCGTGCGGGTCGTGGTCATCCGCGCCGAGGGCGCCTGGTTCTCGCCGGGGCTCGATCTGCAGGGCCTCGCCCCCGAGGGGATCGCGGGCGCCCCGTCGTTCCCTGAGATGGCCCGCATGCCGGACGACGAGGCCGACGCCCTCATCGCCGCCTACCAGGCCGGCTTCGACTGGTCGCACGACCCGGCGTACGTCTCCGTCGCCGCTGTGCAGGGCCACGCCGTCGGGGCGGGCTTCCAGCTCGCGCTCGGATGCGACCTGCGGGTGCTGGCCGACGACGCGCAGCTGACGATGGCCGAGACCGGGCACGGCATCGTGCCGGACCTCGGCGGCACGAAGCCGCTCGTCCAGGCGGTCGGCTACGCCCGCGCGCTGGAGATCTGCGCGACCGGCCGGCGGGTGGCGGCCGCCGAGGCGGCCGAGCTCGGCATCGCGCAGCTCGTGGTGCGCCGCGACGAGCTCGACGCCGCGGTCGCCGACCTGGCCGCCGCCCTGCTGGCCGCCCCGGCCGACGCGGTGCGCGAGACCAAGGCGCTGCTGCTCGGCGCGGCCATGCGGACGTACGCCGAGCAGTGCGGCGCCGAGCGCGACGCCCAGGTGCGCCGGCTGCGCGACCTCGCCGGGCTGGGGGAGTAGCCGATGGTCTCCTTCGTCATCGACGAGGAGCAGCGCGCGCTGCGCGACACCGTGCGCCGCTGGGTCGACCAGGTCGTCGTGCCGCGGGCGATGGAGCTCGACCGGGTCGAGGAGTTCCCGCACGAGGCGCTCGAGGGGCTGAAGCAGCTGGGGCTGCTCGGCCTCACGATCCCGGAGGAGCACGGGGGCGGCGGGGCCGATCCGCTCGCCTACGCCCTCGCCATCGAGGAGCTGGGGCGCGGCGACGCCAACGTGCGCTCGATCGTGTCGGTCTCGCTCGGGCTGGTCGCCGGCGCGATCGCGTCGTGGGGCACCGCCGAGCAGCGCGAGCGGTGGCTGCCGGTCATGGCGACCGGCGAGGTCCTCGGCTGCTTCTGCCTCACCGAGCCCGACCACGGCTCCGACCCGGCCTCGCTCGAGACGAGGGCGGAGCGGCTGCCGGGCGGCGGCTGGCGGCTGTCGGGCCGCAAGGTGTTCATCACCAACGGCACGGTGGCCGGCGTCGCCCTCGTCCTCGCCCGCAGCGGCGGCGAGGGCGCCCGCGGCGTGTCGGCGTACCTCGTGCCGACCGGCACGGTCGGCTTCCAGACCCGCCCGATCAAGGGCAAGCTCGGCCTGCGGGCGAGCGACACCGCCGAGGTGACCCTCGACGGCGTCGAGGTGGGCGACGACGCGCTGCTCGGCGCGGAGGGCGCCGGGCTCAAGGTGGCGCTGTCCGCGCTCGACTCGGGGCGCATCTCGCTGGCCGCCTCGTGCACCGGCCTCGGTCAGGCATGCCTCGACGCGATGACCGCGTACGCCACCAGCCGCGAGCAGTTCGGCAAGCCGATCGCCGGCCACCAGCTGGTGGCCGAGCTGATCGCCGACGTCGCCGTCGAGGTCGACGCGGCCCGGCTGCTCACCTGGCGGGCCGCCGACCTCAAGGCGCGGGGCGAGCGCTACACGACGGCGGCCTCGATGGCCAAGTACTACGCGTCGGAGATGTCGGTGCGCGCGGCCAACGCGGCGGTGCAGGTGCACGGCGGCTACGGCTACATCGACGAGTTCCCGGTGGGCAAGTACCTCCGCGACGCGCGGGTCACCACGCTGTACGAGGGCACGTCGCAGATCCAGAAGCTGCTCATCGCGCGGGCGGTCACGGGGGTGTCGGCCTTCTAGCCGGCTTTAGCGCAGCGCGATCACGCGACTGCGGTTCGCGCTCGCGCACGAGAACCGGTCCGGCACTTCTCGCCGAAACGGCCGCGGATTGACTTGTATCGTCTCCCAACGTAGTCTTCCCCGTATCACGTGCGGCGTCTCTCAGGGGGCGAGCCAGGATGCGCACGTGCGGGCAGCAGTCCTTGCTGCTCTGCTGCCCCACCCCTCCTTGCGAGCGTCATTGCCCGGCTACTCGGGAAATGGCCTGCGGCATGGGTCGGGCAATAGCCGGTCACGGCTGCTCCGGTATGGCACGGAGCAATTTCACGCTCGACGTCAACGTCGGCGCGAACGGTTTCCGGTCGGGCGGCGCTCGAACGAAAGGACGCTTACTGACGGCGCGGCATGAGGGGTCAGGTGAAGGCATGGACGAGCGTGATGACGACGGCTTGGCGAGGCCGGCGGAGAGCAGCGCCGACCGTCCGGAGCGCAACGCGGAGGACGACGCTGGCCACACCGAGCAGTCGGAGACCACCGGTGCCGAGGTAGCGGCTGCACCGGCGCAAGGATGCCTCTACCAGGGGAACCTCTACCCCTTGGGCGCACAGGTCTGCATGACCGTGGGCGCCGGGAGAGTCATCGCTATCTGCGGCAACAACGGTAGGTGGACCCTGACAGGTACTCCCTGCTGAAGCCTTCTGGACGGGGGAAAGCGCATGTTCCAACCGACGTGGATCTCGCTCACGAGCACCCCGCCGCTGATGCGGATCTCCGTATCTCCGGGACTCACCGCGATCTGGGCGCTCACCGGCGAGACAGGGGACAACGTCTACTACTACGTGCCCTCCAGCAATACGTGGCAGCGGGCTCCCGGCGCTCATCTCACCTCAATCGCGGCCGTGGCCGACGGGACCGTATGGGGAGCGAACGGGTTGAGCCCTGAACCGCCCAACATCTGGCTGTACTCCGACGGACAGTGGGTGCAGCCGGTCGACGGTTATCTGACGAGCATCGCCGTTGGCTTGGACGGAGAGATGTGGGGCGTCAATGCGGAGCAGCCGACGACTGATGCGAGCAACATCTACCGGTACGTGGGAGGCAGCCCCGATTGGCTCCCGATCCCTGGTTACCTCACCGATATTGCGGTCGGGTCCGACGGCGTGGTCTGGGGGGTCAACACCAACCTGCCGGCCCCTTACGACGTCTTTCGATACACCGGAGCGCTCGGCGCTGCGTGGGAGCCCATCGAGACCGGAAGTCAGACGTACCTCGCGCAGATCGCGGTCGGCGCAGACAACACCGTCTGGGGCGTGAACGGCTCGGCCCTGTGGGTCTACGTCGAGGGCAGCGGCTTCGAGCAGGTCGAGGGCGACGCCGCCTGGGTCTCCGCCAGCGACGCCAACAGCGTCTGGCGGCTCGACCCACAGGGAGCGGTGTCCGTCACGTCCTTCCCCAACGTGACCCTTGCGCTGTCCCTGGGCGATGTCGTCGTGCTGGAGGAGAACTACGTCGTGCCTCCCGTGGAGGACGCGATCGCGCCGGGCGCTCCGAGGCCGCGGGGGGTCCGCACCCAGCTCCGCCTGGCTGAGCAGCGCTGGCATGACACCGCTGTGGAGGAGGACCAGCGCGTTGCTCGATCAGCGCGGGCCGAGGTCCCGGCGTTCCGGGGCTCAGTGGTCGATGTGACCTCTGGTGAGGTTCTCGAGGTCGCCAAGTTCGTGTGGGAGATCCTCAAGGAGGGCCGTCCGACCTGGAGCACCGGCCGCGCGGCGCAGTCGAGCATCCTCAATCCCAGCGCGTCGGATTGGACGCAGTACGTGCACGCGACGCCGGGCAGCTCGCCGGTGGTCACGGTGAAGTGGTTGAACGGGTTCAATGCGGTGATCGCCACGGTCCGGATGCGGCTGGCCGGTACGTACCACGCTGCGGCCGCTTCCGCCGAAGTGACGCCCGGCTACTACATCCCCGACCTCCACTTCCACTTCGAGGAGGTGCGAGTCTCCTGGGGATTCTCGGTCAACGGTCAGGCCGAGATCTCGCTCGTTTCGAACTTGGGCGGGACGACGTCAGCTGATCCCATCAACCCATCGGTCTCGCTGAGCGCCGTGCTGCAGGTGTCGTCCCCCCTATCGACCGTCAGCAAGACGTTCTACTTCACCGCTACGGGCAAGGACGGGTTCGTCACATCCAGCCGGGAGATGCCCTCCGACTAACCCGGCCTAACCCGGCCTAACCCGGCCTAACCCGGCAGAGCGATGGTCTCGCCCCTCGCCAGGTAGGTCACCCGGTCGGACCAGCCGCGCCGGCGGGCCTCGGCGGCGAAGTCGTCGAGCCCGCTCTTGAACGCGCCGTAGTCGTCGTAGTGCACCGGCAGCACGCGGTCGGGGCGAAGCAGGTCGAGCAGGTCGCAGCCCTGCCTGCCGTCCATGGTCACCAGTGCGCCCAGCACGCGCGTGCCGCCGAGGTGGATGACCATCGCGTCGAGCTCCGGGTAGAGCTCGCGGATGGTGCGCAGCTCGTCGACGCACAGCGTGTCGCCGGTCACGTACAGCCGGAACGGCCGGTCGGCCGGCCGGCCGGGCGCCCCCGCGCGCTCGACCTCGAGCAGGCTGCCCATCACCGGCGGCAGCAGGGCGCGCATGGCGCCGCGCGCGTGCCGGCCGGGCATCGCGGTGATCCGTACGCTCGTGCCGTCGCGCGTCAGGGTCTCGGCCTGCCAGGTCGCCATGCCCACCGCGCGCCGGAAGCCTTGCCGGCGCGAGAGGGTCCGCGCGGCTGGCGGCGTGGTGAGCACCGGCAGCTCCCGGTCGAGCTCGGCCCGCGCGACCCGGTCCCAGTGGTCGCCGTGCAGGTGCGAGAGGACGACGGCGTCCAGCCGGGGCAGCTCGGCCGGCGCGAGCGCCGGATCGGTGAGGCGCCGGCTCCACAGCCCCTTGCCGAGGTAGGCGCGCTCGCCCTTGCGGATGAAGTTCGGGTCGGTGAGCACCGTGACGCCGCCGAGGCGCAGGAGCGTCGTCGCCGTCCCGACGAAGGTGATGCTCGCCGGAGGGCGCACGGCCGGCGGCTGGTCGGGGGGCTGGTCGGTCATGCCCGGCCACCTGCCCCGTTCGCCCTAGGCGGACACCGGTGCATATCGGACGCGGGGGGAAGCGGTTGTCGGTGGGTCGTGTTATCACGGTCGCACGGCGGTTCCGTCCGCCGTGCGACCGGACGAGGAGGCGCCGTGGATCCGGGCTCGATGATGGGCTGGCGCACGATGCGGTCGTTCTCCCGAGACTCCTCGGTCGCCAGCCAGCGGCTCGCGCCCGGCACCGTCGGGCGGGTCTGGGGCTTCGCCGCCCCCTACCGGCGCGATCTCGCGATCTTCCTCGTGACCGTCGTCCTCGACGCGCTCGTGACCGTGGCCACCCCGCTGCTGTTCCGGTCGCTGATCGACACCGCGATCCCGCAGCGCCGTCTCGGCCTGGTGTGGGGCATCGCCGGCATCGTCGCCGGCCTGGCGTTCTTCGACTCCCTGCTCGCGATCGTCCAGCGCTGGTTCTCCTCGCGCATCGGCGAGGGGCTCATCTTCGACCTGCGCTCGCGGGTCTACGACCACGTGCAGCGCATGCCGATCGCGTTCTTCACCCGCACCCAGACCGGCGCCCTGGTCAGCCGGCTCAACAACGACGTGATCGGGGCCCAGCAGGCCTTCACCTCGACGCTGTCCGGGGTGCTGAGCAACGTCATCGCCCTCATCGCCACGGTCGCCGTCATGCTGCGGCTGTCGTGGCAGATCACCGTCATCGCGCTGGTGCTGCTGCCGGTCTTCATCCTGCCGGCCCGCCGGTTCGGCTACCGCCTTCGCGAGATCACCCGCGAGGGCTACCAGCTCAACGCGTCGATGAACACCACGATGACCGAGCGGTTCAACGTCTCAGGCGCGCTGCTGGTCAAGCTCTTCGGCCGCCCCGACGCCGAGGCCAAGTCCTTCTCCGACCGGGCCGGGCGGGTGCGCGACATCGGCATCGTGAGCGCGATGTACAGCCGCGCGTTCTTCGTCGCGCTGACGCTCGTCGCCTCGCTCGCCACCGCCGTCGTGTACGGCATGGGCGGCTGGCTCTCGATCCAGCGCGGGCTGTCCATCGGCACCATCGTCGCGCTGTCGGCGCTGCTCACCCGGCTCTACGGGCCGCTCACCGCGCTGTCCAACGTCCGGGTCGACGTGATGACCGCGCTGGTGAGCTTCGAGCGGGTGTTCGAGGTGCTCGACCTGCCGCCGATGATCGCCGAGCGCTCCGACGCGGTCGTCCTGCCGGCCGACGCCCGCACCGTCGAGCTCGACCACGTCGAGTTCAGCTACCCGACCGCGGCCGAGGTCTCCCTCGCCTCGCTGGAGGACGTAGCCGTCCTCGACTCCGCGCCGAGCCAGCAGGTGCTGCACGACGTCAGCTTCCGGGTCGAGCCTGGCCAGCTGGTCGCGCTCGTCGGGCCGTCCGGTGCCGGCAAGACCACCATCACCCAGCTGCCCACGCGGATGTACGACGTCCAGGGCGGCAGCGTCCGGGTCGGCGGGCACGACGTCCGCGACGTCACGCTCGAGTCGCTGCGCCGGGTCATCGGCGTGGTGACGCAGGATGCGCACCTGTTCCACGACACGATCCGCAACAACCTGCTCTACGCCAAGCCGGAGGCCACCGACGCCGAGCTGGTCGAGGCGCTGCGGGCGGCCCAGATCTGGTCGCTCGTCTCCTCGCTGCCCGACGGCGTCGACACGGTGGTGGGGGATCGCGGCTACCGGCTCTCCGGCGGTGAGAAGCAGCGCATCGCCATCGCGCGGCTGCTGCTCAAGGCGCCGGCGATCGTCGTTCTCGACGAGGCGACCGCGCACCTCGACAGCGAGTCGGAGGTCGCGGTGCAGCGCGCCCTCGCCACCGCGCTGACCGACCGCACCTCCATCGTCATCGCGCACCGGTTGTCGACGGTCCGCCACGCCGACCAGATCCTGGTCATCGACGGCGGTCGCGTCGTCGAGCGTGGCCGGCACGAGGAGCTGCTGCGGCGCGGCGGCCTCTACGCCGAGCTCTACCGCACCCAGTTCGAGCGCCAGGCCGTCACCGAGGCCGCCGAGATCGCCAAGGCGGGAGTCGCGACGATGCCCCCGGAGTCCGACGACGGGCTGCACGACGAGGCCGCAGCCGTCGTCTGAGCCGAGCCCCTGCTCCGTCGCCGGGCCCGGCATGATGGGCCGGTGCCCGGGGTGAAGGTGCTGCGGTCGGCTGAGGTACCGGCTCGCCGGCTGGCGCAGGTGCGGGCGCTGCTCGACGCGGCGTTCGGCGACGGGTTCTCGGCCGAGGACTGGGAGCACTGCCTCGGCGGCTGGCACGTCCTGCGCTGCGCCGGTGACGTGGTGGTCGCCCACGCGGCCGTCGTCCCGCGCGTGCTGGAGATCGGCGCCCGGCCGGTCGACGCCGGCTACGTCGAGGGCGTCGCGACGCTGCCCGGGCGGCAGGGCCACGGGCTCGGCACGTCGGTGATGCGGGCCGCGGGGGAGCTGGTGACGGCGAGCTTCGAGCTCGGCGCGCTGTCGACCAGCCGGCACGGCTTCTACGCGCGGCTCGGCTGGCTGCGCTGGCGAGGGCCGACGTACGTGCGGCGCGGCACCGAGCTGGTGCGCACCGCCGACGAGGACGACGGGATCATGGTGCTGCGGCATGCCTCCTCCCCGCCGATCGAGCTGACCGAGCCGATCGCCTGCACCGAGCGCAGCGGCGACGACTGGTAGCCGGCTGCCCCCTGTCTGCTCCTGCGCGCCGGCCGCGAGCGACCCGCTCGTCGAGAGCGCTTGCCGGATCCGCAACCGGTTGCGAGATCCGCAAGCGCGCGTGGCGAGGCACCGGTCGCGGGACCCGGCCCGCGGGGCGGCCCGGTGGTCATGAGCATCTCGTGCGCTTCATCGGCGGCGGGCTCGCGCCGTGCGCCGCCGGCAAGCTGGTCGAGCGCACCAACGTGCACGCCCCGTTCCTGCTCGGGACGGAAGTCGAGCTACCGGATCAGCTATCTGCCTGGAAGGGTCCGCCTGGGCTGCTCATGGCAGTGGGCGGCCGTTCATCACGACGGCCGCCCACTGCTGCTCGTTGCGTCATCTGCCGCGCGGGATCACGGCGTCGTCTTCAGGGTCACCGCCCTCAGGGCGTCGACAATGCCCTTCCCGAAGAAGTTGTTGTAGCCGGTGTCGCCCTGGCACGTCGCCGTCGGGACGACGAAGTCGGCGCCTTGCACCACTGTCCGCGGCGTGGGGCACGGCTGGTTGTTCGCCGACACCTGCAGGTACTGCTCGACGGTGGTCGGCGACATGTGCGCGTGGTTCGGGTTGCTCGCCGAGAAGTCGCCGTACTGGCTGATGATCAGCGCCGCGACGCCAGCCGCGTTCGGTGTCGCCATCGACGTGCCCTGCACGTAGCCGTACAGGTAGCAGGGCGGCGTGCCGCCGGGGCCGGTGCACTCCTCGCGTGGCTCCGAGGGGAGGCTCGAGCCCGTCGACGACCATGCGCCGATCAGCCGGCCCAGGCCGCCGTAGCCCGGCGCTGCGCCGCTGCCCGGAACGCCGCTGTAGTCGCGGGTCGACCCGCCGGGCGCCGAGACGTCGGTCTTGCCCGTCCCGTAGTTGGAGTAGAACGCCTTCTGGTTGTAGTAGCCGGTGGCGGCGACGCCCACCCAACCGGCCACCTCGCCGGGCGCTTCGACGTAGTCCTGCATGAACGAGCCGTCGCTCAGGTCGAAGCCGTCGTTGCCGAGCGCCGCGACGGGCAGCACGCCGTTCGAGCGCGCGAACTGGGTGGCCCGGTTGAGCAGGATGTAGTCCGGGTGATCGCAGCCGTTGGGGTTCGTCTGCGATCCGCACTTGGGGATGTAGCCGCCGAGGCTGGCAGAGACGATGTCGAAGTGCTGCAGCCCGGCGTAGATCAGCGCCTCGTCCGTCCAGAGGAACTGGCCCTGGCCGGTACCGCTCAGGACCTTGCCCTCGACGAGCGTCACGTTGGGGGCGACGCCGGAGATGCCGACACCGTTGATGGGAGCGCCGACGGCGCTGATCGTCCATGTGCCGTGGCCGTTGAAGTCCTGGATCGTGGGCTCGGTCGGCACGAACGACCGGCTGTCCGCGACGTCGAGGTTCGGCGCCACGTCGATGTGGTTCTGGTCAGCACCGGTGTCGATGACGAACACCCGCACGTCCTTGCGGCCCTGCTGGACCGCGTACGAGCCGGTCAGCGTGGCGTTCATGCGCATCTTGTCCCACTGCTCCCTGCCCAGGGAATCCGGCATGGGCTGCGGGTCGGGGCCGGGAGGGCTGAACGTGCCGCCGTTGTTGCCCGAGCTCGACGTCGCCGAGCTGTCCACCGGGTCGATCAGTCCGGTCTGCACGGCTGGCGCCACCGCTTTGACAGCCGGGTTGCTCGCCAACGAGGCTGCGAAGTTGGGGTCGCTCGAGGTGGCGCCGATGCCACCGATCTCAGGCAGCCGGTCGGTGACCGTCCCGCCTGCCGCGGCAACCATCGCGTCGGCGTTCGCCGGCAGCGCGTTGGGGCTGTTGAACGCGACGCTGTAGAGCGTCGAGGCACCGGCGCTCGAGTCGGCGGACGCCGAGCTGGCGCCGCCGATGGCTGCCACTGACAGCGCCAACGGCACCGCGGCCAATCCCATGATTCGACGTCTGCGCACCTGCGCCTCCTTAGGGTTTCGGGCGCTGGCCGCCCCGAGGGCACAAGGCATATCACGGGATAGGTATGCTGAAAAGGCCTGGTTCCTGCTACCTCCTACCAAAGCGGTCAGATCGACCTCTGGCCGCGCGGCATCGCCGGCTCGGGCGACTGGCCGGCCGAGCCGCGCGTGGGCCGACCTCAGCCGGCGCCGCCCTCCTGGTCGCCGCCGGCGCCGCCGAGCTCGCCGGAGGTGCGCTCCGCGTCCTCGGCCGGACGGGGCCGCGACGAGCCGTCGTGACGGCGAAGCGCCTCGTCGATCTCGCCGCGGATCAGCAGCTCCCGCGTCTCGTCGCCGAGCTCGGCGTCGGTGCCCGGCGCCAGTCCGGGTGCCCCCTGCTGCTCCACGTGCGGTTCGTCAGCCATGGCACCGGTCTACCCGTTACAGGGCCCGGGTGACGCCCCCGTCGACCGGGATGAACGCGCCGGTGAGGTAGGACGCGGCTGGGGAGAGCACGAATGCCGCCACCCGCCCGAACTCCTCCGGCGTGCCGTAGCGGCGCAGCGGGATGCCGGCCTCGTTGGACTGCCGGGCGCCGTCCCCGTCGCCGGAGGCCTCGTCCAGCTCGCGCACCCGGTCGGTGGCGACCCGACCGGGGAGCAGCCCGTTGACCCGGATGCCGCGCGGGCCGAGCTCGTCGGCGAACGTCTTCGCCAGCATCGCGAGGCCGGGCCGCAGGCCGTTGGAGATCGCCAGGCCGCCGATCGGCTGGCGCACCGAGGTCGACAGGACGAAGGCGAGCGCGCCGCCCTCGTGGAGCTCGCCGGCGAGGTGCCTGGTCAGCCGCACGGCACCGAGGAAGATCGACTCGAACGCGGCGCGCCACTGCTCGTCGCTCGCGGTCGTCGCCGCGCCGGCGGGCGGGCCGCCGACCGAGATGAGGGCGCCGTCGAGCCGCCCCCACGCGTACTGCGCCGCACCCACCAGCCGGCCGGGCGTGCCGGGGTCGGCGATGTCGCCGGCCACCGCGATCGCGCAGGCGTCACCGCCGAGCGCGGCCACGGTGGCATCGACAGCCGCCTCGTCGCGCGAGGAGATCACCACCCGCGCGCCCTCGGCGACGAGCGCCTCGGCGGTCGCCCGCCCCAGGCCCCGGCTCCCGCCGGTGATGGCGTAGACGCGCTCGTGCAATCCCAGATCCATCCGGTCCCCCTCCAGTGCCCCGCTGATCACGTCCGTCAGGTCAGGATGCCATCAGCGAGCGCAGGACGTAGGGCAGGATTCCACCGTGGCGGTAGTACTGCCACTCGCCGGGAGTGTCGATGCGGACCCGGGCCGCGAACTCCTTGTCGCCGGCCCGCACGGTCACCTCGTGCGGTGCGCGCTCGGACCCGGCCAGCCCGGTGATGTCGATGACCTCCTCGCCGGTCAGGCCGAGCGACTCCCGGCTCTCGCCGGCCGGGAACTGCAGCGGCAGCACGCCCATGCCGACGAGGTTGGAGCGGTGGATGCGCTCGTAGGACTCGGCGATGACCGCGCGCACCCCCAAGAGGGCGGTGCCCTTCGCGGCCCAGTCCCTGGACGAGCCCGAGCCGTACTCCTTGCCAGCCAGCACGACGAGCGGGACGCCATCGGCGGCGTAGCGCACCGACGCGTCGTAGATGGGCAGCTGCTCGCCGTCCGGCAGATGACGGGTCACGCCGCCCTCGGTGCCGGGGGCGAGCTGGTTGCGCAGCCGGATGTTGGCGAACGTGCCGCGGATCATCACCTCGTGGTTGCCGCGGCGCGACCCGTAGGAGTTGAAGTCCTTCGGGTCGACGCCGTGCTCGACGAGGTAGCGGCCGGCGGGGGAGTCCCTCTTGATGGAGCCGGCAGGGGAGATGTGGTCGGTGGTGACGCTGTCGCCGAGCATCGCCAGCACGCGGGCGCCGGCGACGTCGCTCACCGCGCCCGGCTCGCGCTGCATCCCCTCGAAGTACGGAGGCCGGCGCACGTAGGTGGACGCGTCGCCCCAGGCGAACAGCTCGCCCTCCGGCACGTCGAGCCCGCGCCAGCGCTCGTCACCGCTCAGCACGTCGGCGTAGCCGGTGGTGAACTGCTCGGCCGCGATGGCCTCGCCGACGACCGCCTCGATCTCCTGCGGCGTCGGCCAGACGTCGGCGAGGTGGACCGGGCCGTCGGTGCCCTCACCGAGCGGGTCGGTCAGCAGGTCGATGTCCATCGTCCCGGCGAGCGCGTAGGCGACCACCAGCGGCGGCGACGCGAGGTAGTTCATCTTCACGTCGGGGTTGATCCGGCCCTCGAAGTTGCGGTTGCCGGACAGGACGGACACGACGGCGAGGTCGTGCTCCTGCACCGCCTCCGAGACCTCGGGGATCAGCGGGCCAGAGTTTCCGATGCAGGTCGTGCAGCCGTAGCCGACGAGATTGAAGCCGAGCTTGTCGAGGTACGGCGTCAGCCCGGCCTTGTCGTAGTACTCCATGACGACCTTGGAGCCGGGGGCGAGCGAGGTCTTCACCCACGGCTTGCGGGTGAGGCCGAGCTCGACCGCCCGCTTCGCGAGCAGCGCCGCGCCCACCATCACCGAGGGGTTGGAGGTGTTGGTGCACGAGGTGATGGCCGCGATGACGACCGCGCCGTGGTCGAGCGGGAACGACGAGCCGTCCTCGAGGGTCACGTCGACCTGGGCCGACGGCCGGTGACCGCCGGCGGTCACCGGGGCGCGCGGGCGATCCTCCGGCCGCTGCGAGCCGCCCGTCGCCGGGTCGCTGGCCGGGAAGGAGTCGGCGGAGGCCTTGTCGATGCTGCCGTCGGACGGCTCGTGGCTGACGAAGTCGCGCAGGGCGGCGCGGAAGCCGTCCTTGGCCCTCGCCAGCGCCACCCGGTCCTGCGGCCTCTTGGGGCCGGCGAGGGACGGCTCGACGGTGGACAGGTCGAGCTCGAGGGTCTCGGAGAACGCCGGCTCGGCCGAAGGGTCGTGCCAGAGGCCCTGCTCCTTGGCATAGGCCTCGACGAGGGCGACCAGCTCGGCGGAACGGCCGGTGAGCCGCAGGTAGCGGAGCGTCTCGTCGTCGATGGGGAACAGGGCGCAGGTGGAGCCGTACTCCGGGCTCATGTTGCCGATGGTGGCCCGGTTGGCGAGCGGGACAGCGGCGACGCCGGGCCCGTAGAACTCGACGAACTTGCCCACCACGCCGTGCCGGCGCAGCATCTCGGTGATCGTCAGCACGAGGTCGGTGGCCGTGGTGCCGCCGGGGAGCTCGCTGGCCAGCTTGAAGCCCACCACCCGCGGGATCAGCATCGACACCGGCTGGCCGAGCATCGCGGCCTCCGCCTCGATGCCGCCGACGCCCCAGCCGAGCACGCCCAGACCGTTGATCATTGTGGTGTGCGAGTCGGTGCCGACGAGCGTGTCGGGGTAGGCCAGCGTCGCCGCGCCGGCGCCGGCGCCGTCGCCAGCCTCCTGCTTCGTGAAGACCACCCGCGCCAGGTGCTCGAGGTTGACCTGGTGGACGATGCCCGTGTCGGGCGGGACGACGGTGAAGTCGTCGAACGCGCGCTGGCCCCAGCGCAGGAACTGGTAGCGCTCCTCGTTTCGCTCGAACTCGATCTCGGCGTTGCGGCGGAAGGAGTCGGACGCGCCGAAGCGGTCGACGATCACCGAGTGGTCGATGACGAGCTCGGCGGGCGCGAGCGGGTTGATCCGCGCCGGGTCGCCGCCGAGGTCGCGCATCGCCTCGCGCATCGCGGCGAGGTCGACGACGCACGGCACGCCGGTGAAGTCCTGCATCAGCACGCGGGCCGGGGTGAACTGGATCTCGGTGCCCGGCTCGGCGGCCGGGTCCCAGCCGGCCAGGGCCCGTGCCTGGTCGGCGGTGACGCTCTCGCCGTCCTCGCACCTGAGCAGGTTCTCCAGCAGCACCTTGAGGCCGAAGGGCAGGCGGTCGGCGCCCTCGACGGCGTCGAGCCGGTAGATCTCGTACGACCGGCCGGCCACCTCGAAGGTCGCGCGGGCGTCGAAGCTGTTGGCTGTCATCTGCGAGCTCTCCTGTCCCTTGCCCTTCCGGCATCCTCGTTCATGGCCACGGCGGTTTTGCCCGCGGGTCGGCGCGCGGGCGGGCGCGCGGGTCGGCGCACCGCCTCCTCCGCCAGGTCGAGCACGGCTCCGGCATGGTCGAGCCGCATCCCGGTCGCCAGGTGCAGCACCAGGCCGTCGTGCACGAGCGTGAGGAAGGCCGCAAGCGCGGCCACCGGCACGTCGTCCCGGACGGTGCCGGCGGCCCGCCCGCGGGCCAGCCGCCGCTCGGTCGCCCGGCGCACCGTCCGCAGGTGCTCGCTCCACCGGTCGCGGAACCCCTGGTCGGTGCGCAGGCGGCTGGACACCTCGAGCTGGACGCCGAGCCAGCCCGCGTCGCGGGCTGGCAGGCCGCGCATCACCTCGACCAGGCCCGCTTCGGCGACCGTCGCCGCCATCTCCTCCGCGTCCTCGGCGGCCAGGGCGAGGAAGAGCGCCTCCTTGTCGCGGAAGTGATGGAAGATCGCCCCCCGCGACAGGCCGGTCTCGCGCTCGAGGAGCCGTACGGTCGCCCCTTCGTACCCGTGGCGGGCGAACGCGCGGCGCGCGCCGTCGAGGATCTGGCGGCGGGTCGCTTCGAGGCGCTCGGCACTGACGCGTGGCACGCGACCAGGTTAGTAAACCGTACGTCCGTCTTGCAAGAGGGGCGAGCCGTTCGACCCGGGACTGGGACGCGGATCGTCCGTCAGCTCGGTACGGTCAGCGGATCCGGTGGCGGCGGCTGCCGAGGTTCCAGAGCGGCGCGACGATGCCGATCAGGACGGCGGCCGACGCCACCTGGAGGATGTGCCGGATCCAGTCGATGCCGCTGGTGTCGCGCACGTCGAGGCCGGACGCGATCGCATTGCCCACGAGGCCGCCGCAGATGCCGAGCAGGACCGTCATCCACAGCGGGATGCGCCGGCCGCGCACCAGCAGCAGCTTGGCGAGCAAGCCGATGACGAGACCCGCGATGATCGCCCAGAGAACGTGCACGTGGTGCCCTCGCTTCGCGTCCGTGGCGTACCGGTCGCCTCCATTGCACCACGTAGCACCGTGTAGCGCCGCGACAGCACGACCGCGCGCGCACCGGGGACTTGCGACTGCCGGAGCGCAACCCAACCCTGCCTGACCGGCAAGGCGCGGAGCGGGCAGGACAAAGAGGGACCGAGCGAAAGTTCCAGAATCCCCCAGGAGGCAATCAGTGCTCGACGTTTCGCACCCCGATTCCCTGCGCGGCCGGACCGTCGTCTCGAGCGACGGCGGCAAGATCGGCAAGGTCGACGAGGTCTACCTCGACGACCAGACCAGCGCGCCCGAGTGGGTGGCGGTGAGCACCGGCCTGTTCGGCTCGCACGTGTCGCTGATCCCGTTGGCGACCGCTGAGCAGCGTGGCGAGGACATCGTCGTCCCTTACAGCAAGGACCAGGTCAAGGACGCGCCCCACCAGGACGTCGACCAGCACCTCTCACCAGCCGAGGAGGAGCAGCTGTTCGAGTACTACGGCGTCTCGTACGGCACCGGCACGACCGGTACGTACGGCACCGACGAGGTCACGGCGGGCACCGACGCCGCGTTCTCCGGTGACCGGGCGGGCACGGTGGGCCACGACACGTCGGGCCCGACGACCGACGACGCGATGACCCGCTCCGAGGAGCGGCTGCACGTCGGCACGGAGCAGGTCGAGGCCGGCCGGGCCCGGCTGCGCAAGTACGTGACGACCGAGAACGTCACCCAGACCGTCCCCGTCCGCAAGGAGCGGGTGCGCCTGGAGACCGAGCCCATCACCGACGCCAACGTCGGCGCCGCGATGGACGGGCCGGACATCTCCGAGGAGGAGCACGAGGTCGTCCTCACCGAGGAGCGCCCCGTGGTCGCCAAGGAGACCGTGCCCGTCGAGCGGGTGCGCCTCGCCAAGGACGAGCAGGTCGAGGAGCAGTCGGTCAGCGAGCAGGTCCGCAAGGAGCAGATCGAGGCCGACGGCGTCTACCCCGACGACGAGGTGGGCACCGGCCGGCGCACCGGGCAGCGCAGCGACCGGCGCTGACGGCCAGCACCACACGGCAAGCACGACACGGCAAGCACGACACGGCCAGGGGTCGTCATCGCGTCCGCGGTGGCGGCCCCTCGCCGTGCCCGGCTCAGGCGCCGGCCCGCAGCAGCGGCACCACCGGCAGGTCGGGCACCGGCACCGGGCCGCGCGCGAGGAACTCGGCGACGGCGTCGAGCGGCATCGGCTGGGCGAAGAGGAAGCCCTGGCCGTACGGGCAGCCGAGGCTGCGCAGCACGGCGGCGTGCAGCGGCTGCTCGATCCCCTCGGCGATCACCGTCAGCTGCAGCGCGCCGGCCATCGCGAGGATAGCCGCGGTGAGCGAGCGGGTGCGCGGGTCGGAGGCGGTGGCCTCGGTGAACGACCGGTCGATCTTGAGGATGTCGGCCGGCAGCCGGCGCAGGTAGCCCACGGACGAGTAGCCGACGCCGAAGTCGTCGATCGCCAGCGCCACGCCGGCCTCCTTGAGCTGGCGCAGCGCCGCGAGCGTCGAGTCGTCGTCGTCGATGAGCACGCTCTCGGTCAGCTCGACGACGAGCGGGAGCTGCGGGCACGAGGCGCGCAGCCTCCGGACGTGCGGCACCAGCCCTTCGTCGGCGAGCTGGCGGGCGGAGACGTTGACCGACAGCCGCAGCGGCCGGCCGAGCCGCGCGCACAGGCCGGCGACCTCGCGGTGCGCGCGGTCGAGGACGTGCGCGCCGAGCTCGCGGATCAGTCCCATCTGCTCCGACATCTGCACGAACGTCTCTGGCGAGATGACCCCGAGCCGCGGGTGCCGCCAGCGGGCGAGCGCCTCCAGGGCGACCACCTCGCCGGTGACGAGGTCGACGACCGGTTGGTAGTGCACCGCGATCTGCCCGTCGTGGACGGCGGCGCGCAGGTCGTCCTCGAGCTCGATCCGCTGGAGGCTGCGGATCCGCATCTCGTGCTCGAAGGCCTCCACCCGGTTCTTGCCGAGCGCCTTCGCCCGGTACATCGCCATGTCGGCGTTGCGCAGCAGCTCGTCGCCGTCCGCCGCGTCGCTCGCGTACGCGATCCCGACGCTGACGCCGACGTGGAAGGTCTCGTCGGCGACGACGTACGGCGTGCGCATCACCTCGACGATCCGCTGCGCGACGTCCAGGGTGTCCTGGCGGTGCACGACGTCCTCGAGCAGGACGGCGAACTCGTCGCCGCCCAGTCGCGCCGCGGTGTCCGACGGGCGCACGCAGCCGCGCATCCGCTCGGCCACCGCGCTGAGCAGCAGGTCGCCGACGTGGTGCCCGACCCGGTCGTTGACCGCCTTGAAGCCGTCGAGGTCGCAGTAGAGCAGCGCCACCTCGGTGCTGGTGCGGAGCCGGCGGTTCATGGCGTGCGCGATGCGGTCGTGCAGCAGCGCCCGGTTGGGCAGGCCGGTGAGGGTGTCGTACCGCGCCAGGTGCGCCATCTCGTTGACGAGCCGCATGCGGGCCATCGACTCGACGGCGAGCCCGGTGAGCGTGTCGAGCGCCCGCTGGTCGTCCTCGTCGTACGGGGCCCTGGTGCCGTTGCGGCGGGCGACCACCCAGCGGGGGCTCTCCCGGTCGGCGTTGACCGGTGCGCCGATCTCGCCGGCACCGGGCGGCTGGGTGCGGAGCGTGATCTCGCTGTGCGCCAGGATCGCCCCCGCCTGCACGAGCAGCGAGCGCTCGAGCTCCTCGTGCGAGGTGTGCTTCTGGGCGCCGGCCGCCGCCTGGAACAGCCCGGAGAGCCGCCGCTCGTTGACCCGCAGCCGGGTGACGGCCCGGCTGGCCACGAGGATCGTCCCGATCGGCACGCCGAGCAGCAGCAAGGTCCACGCGGGCAGGGCGCGGGTGACGAGGGCGGCGAGGTAGCCGAGGCTGTCGACGCCGACGAAGCTGACGAGCGGTAGCAGCAGCCCGGCGCCGCTCAGCGCGGCCCCGAGCGACTCCTCGCCCATCAGCCACAGCGAGAACGCGGTGATCACCACGTCGGCGAGGAAGTACGCGCAGCAGCCGGCGGCCACGGCCAGCAGCTCGCCGACGGTGGTGCGCTGCGCCGGCCGGAGCATCCCGATGACGACGACGGCCAGCGTGCCGGTGAGGTTGGTCAGCCCGATGTTGAACAGCTTGGTCTGGACGCTCTTGCGGCCGATCCCGTGCGCGATGGCGACGCCGGCCGCCCAGATCACGAGAGTCTGCTGAGCTGGCAGGACGAGCGTCAGGTAGACCAGCGCGCAGGAGTCGAAGCCGATCACGATGTCGCCGGCCCGCCTCGGCAGCATGAGCGGCGACCACGACAGCAGGACGACGAGGGCGGGGGCGAGCAGCAGGACGGGGGAGCGCAGCTCGGCGCCGGAGGACACCCACCGCGCGAGGTTGTGGGCGGCGAGCAGGCAGCCGGTGATCACGACGACGGCGTCGAACGCCGTCGCGGGTGTCACTCCCAGCAGGCGCCGGGAGCGCACCGGCTGCATGGTGGCCTCTGCCATGCGCCTCTCCTGCTCCTGCCGCCGGACCGGTCCCTACCGGAATGGATCGGCCGTGGTGACCGATTCCTGAACGTCCGGTTCGGGCCGGTGGGGCCAGGCGGCAAGGCGGTGCCTCGGGTTGCTGGGTCACCGGGGGGCTCGGGGGGCTCGGGAGGCTCGGGAGGCTCGGGAGGCTCAGCCGAGCACGACGAGGCTGCGCGCCCCCTGGCCGGCGCCCATCCTGGCGAAGGCGCCCTCGATGTCGTCCAGCCCGATCCGGTCGGTGACCATGCCGCGCAGGTCGAGGCGGCCGGTGGCCACGTGGTCGAGCAGCAGCGGCACGTCGCGCGCCGGGTCGGCCGAGCCGAAGACGCAGCCGCGCAGCGCTCGGCCGTAGTGGAAGAGCTCGAGCGCGTTGAACGTGACGAGGTCGTCCCGCGCGCCGATGCCGACGACGGTGGCGGTGCCGCCCCGCCGGGTGCACGACCAGGCGAGCCGGATCGTGTCGGCCCGGCCGACGCACTCGATGGCGTGGTCGGCGCCCCGCCCGCCGGTCAGGGCGCGGATGGTGCGGAGGATCTCGCCGTCGGGGGTGAGGACGTGGGTGGCGCCGAGCGACCTCGCGAGCGGCTCCTTGGCCTGCGCGGGGTCGACGGCGATGATCGGGTCGGCGCCGGCGATGCGGGCGCCCTGCACGGCCGAGAGCCCGACGCCGCCGAGGCCCAGCACCACCACCGACTCGCCGGCGACGACGCCAGCCGTGCGGGTCACGGCCCCGACGCCGGTGAGCACGGCGCAGCCGAGCAGCGCCGCCTCCTCGAGCGGCACGTCGCGGGGCAGCGGCACGACCGCCGACTCGCCGACCACCGTCTCCTCGGCGAAGGCCGCCGTCCCGAGGCCGGCGTGCACGGGGGCGCCGTCGGCGAGGGTGGCGTACGGCGGGGCCGACGGGTCGAGCGCGCGCTCGCACAGGAAGGGCTCGCCGTGCCGGCAGTGCCAGCACTCCCGGCACGGCGGCGCCCACACCAGCAGGACGTGATCGCCCGCGCCGACCGACTCGACGCCGGGACCGGTCGCCAGCACGACGCCGGCCCCTTCGTGGCCGAGCACGGCCGGTACCGGCTGGCGCAGGATGCCGCGGGCGAGCGACAGGTCGGAGTGGCAGACGCCGGCCGCCGCCAGCCGCACCCGCACCCGGCCGGGCCCGGGCTCCGGCAGCCCGACCTCCTCGACCCGCATCGGCGTCCCGATCTCCCGCAGCACGGCTGCCCTGACCACGTGGCGCACCCCTCCCCGACGGTTGGCGGGCCGGCGCGTCGGCGCCTAGCGTCGTACGGGTGAGCCTTTCACACGCGCCCGGGTCCGATGCTCCTGAGCCGGGCCTCGCGACGGTCGCCGGCTGGCTGCGCGACGCCGCGGCGGTGACGGCCATGACCGGCGCCGGGATCAGCACCGACTCCGGCATCCCCGACTACCGGGGGCCGCAGGGCACGTGGACGAAGGACCCGGCCGCCATGCGGACCGCGACGATCGGGCACTACGTCGCGGACCCGGAGGTGCGCAGGCGCGCCTGGCGCGGCCGGCGCGACCACGCCGCCTGGACGGCCGCGCCCAACGCCGGTCACCTGGCGCTGGTCGAGCTCGAGCGGGCCGGCAAGCTGCGCGCCCTGCTCACCCAGAACGTCGACGGGCTGCACCAGCTGGCCGGCTCGAGCCCCGGGATCGTGGTCGAGCTGCACGGCACGGTGTGGGAGGTCGAGTGCCTCTCCTGCGCCGCCCGCACGCCGATGGCCGATGAGCTGGCGCGGGTCGACGAGGGCGACCCCGACCCGGCGTGCCGCGCCTGCGGCGGCATCCTGAAATCGGCCACGATCTCGTTCGGCCAGCCGCTCGACCGGCAGGTCGTCGCCGCCGCGGTGCGGGCCGCGAGCGAGTGCGACCTGTTCCTCGCGATCGGCTCGTCGCTCACGGTGCATCCGGCCGCCGGGCTGTGCGAGCTGGCCACCGGCAACGGGGCCCGGCTCGTCGTCGTCAACGCCCAGCCCACGCCGTACGACGGCATCGCCGACGCGGTCGTGCGGGAGCCGATCGGCACGGCGCTGCCGGCCCTCGCCCGAGCGCTCACCGGCTGACCGGCCGCGTTTCGCCGTGGCGGCGGGCGGTGAGGCTCCTACCGGACGGGCGACGGCAGGCGAGGACCTGCGAGCGCCCGCGACGGCGAGGAGGACGGCGATGGCGACACCGGACGGGCGCAGGGTGGTGGTGGTCACCGGCGGCACCGCGGGCATCGGCCGGGCGGTGGTCCGCGCGCTCGGCGCCAGGGGCGACGCGGTGGCCGTGCTGGCTCGCGGCGAGGAGGGCCTCGAGGGCGCGGTCAAGGACGTCGAGGAGGCCGGCGGGCGGGCCCTCGCCGTGCCGGTCGACGTGGCCGACGCGGCGGCCGTCGATGCGGCCGCCGACCGGGTCGAGGCCGAGCTCGGCGAGATCGACGTCTGGGTCAACGACGCCATGACCGGTGCCTTCGCGCCGTTCCACGAGATCGAGCCCGCCGAGTTCCGCCGGGTCACCGAGGTGACCTACCTGGGGTACGTGTGGGGCACCAGGTCGGCGCTGCGGGTCATGGGCCCGCGCGGGCGGGGGACGATCGTGCAGGTCGGCTCGGCACTGGCCTACCGCGGCATCCCGCTGCAGTCGGCGTACTGCGGGTCCAAGCATGCGATGGTGGGCTTCACCGAGTCGGTGATCACCGAGCTGCTGCACGAGGGGTCGAAGATCCGGATCGCCATGGTGCACATGCCGGCGGTCAACACCCCGCAGTTCGACTGGGTCGACTCGCACCTGCCCGACCACCCGCAGCCGGTGCCGCCGATCTACCAGCCGGAGGTCGCGGCCAGGGCCGTGCTGCACATGGCCGACCACCCGCGGCGGGAGATGTGGGTCGGCGCGCCGACGGTCGGCACGATCCTCGGCAACCGGATCGCGCCAGGGCTGCTCGACCGCTACCTCGGCCGTACCGGCTACAAGTCGCAGCAGGACCCGAGCGAGCGCCGCCCGATGCTGCCGACCAACGTGTGGCGGCCGACGGGCGGCGACCAGGGCGCCCACGGCGACTTCGACGACCGCGCGCACGACCGCAGCGCGTCGCTCTGGCTCTCCATGCACCGCCGCTCGGCCGTGGCCGGCCTGGCCGCCGCGGGGGCGGCTGCCGCGACGGCGACCCGGCGGCTGCGGCGCCGCTGAGGGCAGCAGCCCGGGGCAGCGGCGCGCGGCTAGCCTGGGGGCGTGCCCCCTCGCGCCGCCCCCGCGTTGCTGCCCAGGCCGCTGCCCAGGCTCCTGGCCGGGCCGCTGCTCGCCTTGCTGGCCGGTGGGCTGGCCGGTGGGCTGGCCGGGTGCGGGCACCTCGGCGCCAACCTCTCCCAGCGCGAGATCGTCGTGCACTTCAAGGCGGGCACCACCGCGGCGCAGCACCGCGAGGTCCGGACGGCGTGCACCGGTTACGCGGGGACGAGGCCCGAGCCGCTGCCGGCCAGCACGCTGCCGTCCGTCCGGCTGAACGACGTCCGGTTCCGGGTCGACGAGGCGAGCGATGCCCAGCTAGCCCGGCTGGAGGGCTGCCTCACCCGCTTCCCGTACGTCCTCGGCGTCTCCGACACCGACACCGAGATGCACTGAGCTGGCAGCGCGTCAGATCGGGTGCAGGCCCGGGTGCTCCAGGCCGGTCGTCTCCGGCCAGCCCATCCGGATGTTCAGGCACTGCACGGCGTTGCCCGCGCCACCCTTGACGAGGTTGTCGAGCGCGCCTATCGCGGTCACCGTCGCCGTCCGCTCGTCGACGGCGAAGCCGACGTCGCAGTAGTTCGAGCCGGTGAGGATCTTCGGCTCGGGAAGGCGGTAGAGCCCGCGCCGCGCCGCCACTACCCGCACGAACGGCTCATGCTCGTAGCAGTCCCGGTACAGGGCGCGCACCTCGGCCTCGCGGAGCGGCCGCGCCAGGGGCACCCGGCACACCACCTGCGCGCCGCGCACCGCCTCCACGCCGGTGGCCGTCATCCGCACGTCGAGGCCGGTGGCCTGGCTCACCTCCGCCTCGTGGCGATGGCCGTACGGCGCGAACACGCGCATCGCGCCGCTGCGCTCCGCGTGCAGGTTCAGCTGCTCGGCACCCACGCCAGAGCCGCTGGAGCCGATCCGCCCGTCGACGGTGACGACCGCCCCCGGCTGCGCGACGGCAGCGAGCGGGCGCAGGGCCAGCATGGCGGCGACCGCCATGCAACCGGGCACGCTGATCGCGTCGGCGGCGGCCAGCTCGCCGCGGTGGATCTCCGGGATGCCGGGCACGAACGTCGTCAGCAGCTCCCTGGCGGTGTGCGGGGCGCCGTAGTACCGCTCGAACGCCGCGACGTCGCGCAACCGGAAGTCGGGGCTCAGGTCGATGAGGCACTTCGTCCGCCCGAGCAGCCCCGGCGCCATCGTCAGGGCTGTGGTGCGCGGCACCGCGAGGAGCACCACGTCGCAGTCCGCCAGCCGGTCGGGCGACTCGAACGTCAGGTCGGTGCGGCCGCGCAGGTTGGGGTGCACGCCGTCGACCCGCCGTCCCGCGAAACGGGTGGACGTCGCCGCCGACACCTGCACCATCGGGTGACCGAGCAGCAGGCGCAGCAGCTCCCCGCCCACGTAGCCGGACGCGCCGACGACGGCGACGCCGATCATTCGCGACCCGGCCGTGATGGACCGGCCGTCACCGCAGCGGCGGCAGCGCGCATGCCAGCTCCTCGTCCTCGGGGCATTGGTTGGTTCGGGGCACTGGTTGGTTCGGGGCACTGGTGGTTCACGTTGGTGCCGAGGAGCATCCGACGCCGCGACCACGGGTCAGTAGTCGGGAGAACCCCCGACAGCGCCCGGCTCAGCTCGCCGCCGCCACCGTCAGCCGCCGTCGGTGGAGATCCTCGTAGAACGCCAGGTGATGAGCGAGGTAGGTGGACAGCGTGGGATGGCCGGCCACGTCGACCCGGTAGTCGCGGGTGGTGGCCGCCTGGAAGCGGGTCGACGTGCTCGCGTCGGCATGCCAGCGCGCGGTGGGCCGCCATTCCGTGCGCTCCCCGGCTCCCCACCGCAGCGCGTGCGGGAGGTACGGGATGCCGACCTGCGCGCAGTACGCGCGCACGATGCCGACCGGATCGGCGACGAGATCGGCGGCGTCGACCACCACCGGATCACGACCGGTCAGCTCACGGGTCCGGACGTAGATCTCGTGCAGGTGCTCGGCGCCGATCTGGTGGAGCCGCACGTCCGGGTTGAGCGCGTGGTAGGAGGCGATCGTCTCGAGCGGGTGGCGGATCAGGAACGTGTGCACGGCGTCGCGGCCGATGAAGCCCTCGTCGGCGAGCGCAGCCGGGTAGCGCTCGTCGGTCGTGTCCTTGAAGAACACGGGCCGGGTCAGCGCGAGCCGGCGGATCGCGTCGATGAGCCCCGGCTCCGAGCGAGCGACGTGGCCGGCCACGTCCACCTGGCCGAACTCGGCCAGGTTCGAGAACGGCTCGTGCAAGGCGTGGAAGTCCCCGCGCTCGATCATCATCCGGAAGAACGCGGTCGACCGGCTGCGTGGCAGGCTCCACAGAGCCAGGATCATGTGCCGCTCGTCGTTCGCGCGGCCGTCGTTCACGCGCCACCGCCGTCCCAGGATCGCTGCGGGGCCCCCGCCGCACGGCGCTCCGTGCCCGAAGCGCGGCCAGTCTGCCATGCATGGCCCGCTCGGCGCTGTCCGGTGAACCACCCTTGCCGGCCCGCAGCGGCGTAGGGGAACTGCCTGACTGGTCCTGAGGGCGTCTCGTTGCCAGCCTTCTGTCCGGCGCACTCCTCGTGGGCGGGCGGCGCGCACCTGCAGAGCGCCCGCCCTGCGCCTGCTCGGCGCTTGCTCGGCGCTTGCCCGCCCTGCTGCTGCAGCAGTGCCGGTGACCACGCCATCGAACAGCTCACGGCGGTGACGTTCCGCGGGAGACGCCGCGGAGATCGGGAGGGTGCTGGCATGAGGCGAGACGGCTGGGCAGGAGCGTGCAGGGCGACCGGCGCGCGACCGAGCGGGGGGAGCTGAGTCCGTGGACGTGCTGGCGCAACCAGATCAGGCCGCGAGGACGCAAGCGTGGGGAACCGTCCTCGCGGCCGAGGATTTCGTCGTCGTGCCGGGCAGCGAGCTGGCCACCGTGGCGCCGGCATCGGAGGTCGACCGCCTGGCGGCGCAGTGGGAGACGCTCGAGCTCGACGGCGCGCTGTTCGACGGGGGCACGTATCGCTACCGCCGCTACGGTCGCCTGCTCGCCGACGTCAATCCCGCCGGGAACCGGCGGTTCGCCCCCTTGCCGCATCAGGCGTTCCGGCAGGCCGCCGAGCACATCCCCAACTACGGCGGCCGGGAGCGGCTGTTCAGCCCCATCTCCCCGGAGGCGCTGCTGTCGCCAGCGCTCATCGCGATCCTCGCGGCCGACCTCGCCGTGGTGGAAGCGGCCACCGGCGCCGCGCCGCGCTGGGAGGTGGGCCTGCACATGATCCGGGTGGTCGCGCTGCCAGGCGTACCGGGCAACCCCACGCCCGAGGGGCGGCACCGCGACGGCCACGACTTCGTCGGGATGCATCTCATCCAGCGCACGTGCTGCACCGGCGGCGAGTCAACGGTCTACCGCACCGACCGGCCGCCGGTGCGCATGATGCTGCTCGACCGGCTGGACTCGCTCATCCTCGCCGATGCCCGGTTGACGCACGAGGTGACTCCTCTGGTGAGCGACGGCGGCACCGGCGTCCGCGACATGCTGCTGGTGGACGTCAATGCCCGCTGAAGCACCCACCGGCTCCGGTCAGGCCGCCGAGGCCGTGCGCACGTTGCGCGCGATGGTCGACATCCCGTCGCCGTCCGGCGGCGAGCAGCCGCTCGCGCGCTACGTCGCCGACCGGATGGCCGGCCTGGGCTACGCCGCTCGCATCGACGATGCGGGCAACGCGATCGGCGAGATCGGTGACGACGCGGGGCCCATCGTCATGATGGTCGGGCACCTGGACACCGTGCCGGGCGCGATCCCCGTGCAGGAATCGGGCGGCGCGCTGTTCGGCCGCGGCACGGTCGACGCCAAGGGGCCGCTCGCCGCGATGATGCATGCGGGGGCGCGGGCCGCCGCCGCCGCGCCCGGCGCGCGGTTCGTCGTCGTCGGCGCCGTGGACGAGGAGCGCGCGTCGCGCGGCGCTCACCACCTGCTCGCCACGGCCGACCGGCCGGACGCGCTGCTGATCGGCGAGCCGAGCGGCGTCGACGCGGTGGTGGTGGGCTACAAGGGGATCCTCCGCTTCGACTACCACGTGCGCCGGCCGTGGGCGCACACCAGCAGCCCGGCGGAACGGGCCGTCGAGGTGGCGGCCGAGCTGTGGTGCGCGGTGCGCGCGTCGATGACGGACGAGTCGCCGGCGGGGAGCGCGTTCGACCGGGCGATCCCGGCGCTGACGGCGCTGGAGGGCGACCTCGGGCGGGCCCGCGCCGAGATCTCGTGCCGCCTCCCGCTGGGCTTCGACGCCGAGTCGTTCCTCGACTGGGTGCGCGGCTGGCGCGAGGACAGCGACGTCACGGTGCTGGAGCAGCTGCCCGCCGTGCGCACCAGCAGGGCCGATCCGCTCGTGCGCGCGGTCGCCGGAGCGGTGCGCCGGACGGTGGGCACCGCGACGGTGAAGGTGAAGCTCGGCACGTCGGACATGAACGTGCTCGCGCCCTCCTGGGGCGTGCCGGCCGTCGCGTACGGGCCCGGTGACTCCGCGCTCGACCACACCGACGACGAGCACGTCCGTCTCGACGACTACCTGCTCGCCGTCGGCGCGCTGACCGAAGCACTGCCGGCCGTCGCTGCGCAGCTGCGCGGCCCGGCCGATCTGACCACGATCGGTTCCCTACCGTCCGCAGCCATCGCCGCTCGGACGCGCCTACCGGAAGGGCGACGATGAGCATGCAGGACGACCGACCGATCGCGCTGGTCGCCTCGCGCATCCGGCTCGAGGAGAAGCTCCTGCTCGCCGAGCTGGGGCGACGGCGGGTCACCATCGACGTGGTGGACACCTGCCGCACGGTGTTCCGCGGCAGGTCCGAGCCGCTGTCGTACCGGGGCGCGCTCAGCCGCGAGATCTCGCACACCCGCAACGCCTATGCCACGCAGCTCCTCGAGCGGGCCGGCGTCCCGGTCATCAACAGCTCGAAGACGATCTCGCTGTGCGGCGACAAGCTGCTGACCACGCTCGCGCTCGAGGCGGCCGGCCTGCCCGTGCCGAGGTGGATGGTCACCCTGAGCCCGGAGGGCGCGCTTCCCGCGCTGGCCGAGTTCGGCTATCCGGCCGTCGTGAAGCCGGTCATCGGATCGTGGGGGCGGCTCATGGCCCGGCTGCCCGGCCCGGAGACCGCAGAGGCGGTGCTCGAGCACCGCGCGGCCCTCGGCAACCCGGTCAACCAGATCACGTACGTGCAGGAGTACATCGACAAGCCGGACCGCGACATCAAGGCGTACGTGATGGGCGGCGAGGTCGTCGGCGCCATCTACAAGATGTCGAAGGAGTGGCGCACCAACACCAAGCGCGGCGGGAGCCCGCAGGTCTGCCCGCTCGACGACGAGCTGGTCGACCTGCTGACCAGAGCGTCGGCGGTGGCCGGTCACGGCGTCCTCGGCATCGACGTCATCGAGCACCGCGACGGCACGCGCTACGTCAACGAGATCAACCACACGCCGGAGTTCCACGGTGCCGTCGAAGTGCTCCAGGTGGACCTGGTCGCACGGTACGTCGACTTCGTGCTCGGGCAGCTCGACGCGTTCGCCGGCGACCTGCCCACGAGCGGGGCAGCCGGCCACGCAGCGTACGCGAAGGAGGCGTGATGACGACCAAGCTAGCGATGTTCGGCGGCGCACGAGCGCTGCCCGCGCAGCGGGCGACCGCCGACCTGGTCGGCTGGCCGATCGTCACCGACGCCGAGCACGCGGCGGTGTCTGCGGTGCTCGACAGCGGGCGCTTCACCTCGAACAACCCCGGCGACGGCCCGGTGCAGCTGCTGGAGCGCGAGTGGGCCGGCTACGTCGGGACCATGCATGCTGCGGCGGTGTCGAACGGAACGGCGGGGCTGGAGATCGCGCTCGCAGCGGCCGGCGTGGAGCCGGGCGCGGAGATCCTGGTGCCGGCGCTGTCGTTCGTCGCGAGCGCGGTGGCCGCGGTGCACCGGCTCGTCGTGCCGGTCTTCGTCGACATCGACCCCGTGACGTTCACCATCGATCCCGAAGCGGCGCGAGCGGCGATCACGCCGCGGACCAGGGCGATCCTCGCGGTGCACCTGCACGGCCTCACCTGCAACATGACGCCGCTGCGCGCGCTCGCCGACCAGCACGGCCTGCTGCTCATCGAGGACGCCGCGCAGGCCCACACCGCCCGATACCGCGGCAGGCGGGCCGGCACGCTCGGGGACATCGCGGTCTTCAGCCTCAACGTCGTGAAGAACCTGCCCACCTGCGGCGAGGGCGGCCTGATCAACACCGATGACGAGCAGCTGCACCAGCGGGTGCTGCTGCGCAGGCAGTTCGGCGAGCAGCTCGAGGGTCAGCGCAAGCGGGACTACGTCTCCCGCGAGCTGGCGGGGAACGCCAAGCTGAGCGCCGTCCAGGCGGCGTTCACCCGCTGCCAGCTCGCGCGCCTCGACGACCACCACGCGGCCCGCGACCGCAACGTGCGCGCCATGCTCGACCGGCTCGGGAAGCTCCCTGGCCTGCGGGTGCCGTACTGCCCGGGCAACTACGTGCACGCCTGGCACATCCTGCGGTTCCGGTTCGACGCGGAGCAGATGGGCATCGGCGACGTCCAGCCCGGTGCCGTGCGGGCCGCGCTCGAGCGGGCGCTGCGGGCGGAGGGCGTTCCGGTGCAGCCGTACCAGCTGATGCCGTTGCCGATGCAGCCGGCGTTCCGCACCAGGGAGGGCTTCGGGGGCTACCCGTGGCGGCTGGCCGGCGCGGACCGTCCGATCGAGCAGGCGCAGGACTACCCGCAGACGCTGATGGTGCTGGAGGACTCCTTGACCCTGCAACGCTGGCACCTCAACCCGAGCGCCGGGCCGGTGCTCCAGGACTGCGCCGCCGCGTTCGAGAAGGTGTGGGAGCACCTCGACGAGGTCGCCGCGATGGCGCGAGGCATGGACTACCAGCCCCTGTGGCAGCAGGCCGAGCGCGCCTTCCTCGAGGTGGCCCGATGACCGCGATCGACGCGTCGCCTGCCTCCCTCGTCGCCGAGCTCGAGGAGCGCGCCTACCGCGTCCGCGAGCGCATCCTTGAGATGGGCGCCTCGCCGACGGGCACCCACGTCGGCGGCAGCCTGTCGGCCGCCGACGTGCTCACCGTCCTGTACGGCGCGGTGCTGCGGGTGCGGCCGCAGGAGCCCGACTGGCCGGAGCGCGACTGGTTCGTGCTGAGCAAGGGGCACGCGGCTGCGGGCCTCTACGCGGTGCTGGCCGAGCACGGCTTCATCCCCGAGGCCGAGTGCGAGACGTACGCGCGCGCCGGCAGCCGGCTCGCCGGTCATCCGTTGCGGCGCCTCGACGGCGTGGAGCTCCCGACCGGCTCGCTGGGCCACGGGCTGTCCCTCGCCTGCGGAGCGGCCTTCGCGGCGCGCCGGCTCGGCCGGCCCTCGCGGGCCTTCGCCCTCCTCGGCGACGGCGAGCTGCAGGAGGGCTCGGTATGGGAGGCCGCCATGGCCGCCGCCCAGCACCGGCTCGACAACCTCGTCGCGATCGTCGACCGCAACGGCTGGCAGATCAGCGGGCGCACGGAGGAGTGCCTCTCGCTGGAGCCGCTCGCCGACCGGTGGCGCAGCTTCGGCTGGGCGGTCGTGGAGGTCGACGGCCATGACGTCGCGGCGCTGATCGCGGCGCTGTCACGGCTGCCGGCGGCACCGGGACGGCCGACCGTCGTGCTCGCAAGGACGACCAAGGGACGCGGCGTCCCGATGCTCGAGGACCGCAAGAAGAGCCACTACGTGAAGCTGACGCCCCAGATGCACACCAGGGCCCAGGTGGGCATGCGCAACCGCAGGGACCGGAGATCATGACCGGGGCGCTCGCTCCCCTGCCCGCTCAGCGGGCCGTCACCGCGTGGGAGGAGAAGTACGCGGAGCCCAGCCGGGAGGTGTGCCGGCGCGCGCTGGTCGAGCTCGCCCGCGCCGACCCCCGGGTGATGTGCGTCGATGCCGACGTCGGCGGCCTGGAGGACCTGTTCGAGGAGCTGCCCGACCAGTACGTCAACGTCGGCATCGCCGAGGCCAACCTGATCAGCACGGCGGCGGGCATGGCTGCCGCCGGCCTGATCCCGTACGCGCACACGTTGAGCAGCTTCGGCGCCGCGCGGGCCTGCGAGCAGGTCAAGGTCGACGTCGCCGGGAACGGCCTGCCGGTGCGGATCGTCGTCACGCACGGCGGGCTGTCCGCCGGCCACTACGGCCCCACCCATCACGCGGTCGAGGACCTGGCCATCATGCGCCTCATGCCCGGCATGACCGTGGTCGTGCCCGCCGACGCCTTCGAGGCCGAGCAGGCGCTGCTGGCATCGGTCGACCTGCCCGGTCCCCTCTTCCTGCGGCTCGGCCGCAACGCCACCCCGCTCGTGCACCACGAGCCGCGCCCGTTCGAGGTGGGCCGCGCCATCGAGCTCGTCCACGGCGGCGACGTCACGCTGGTCGCCGCCGGCCCGTACCCGGTGCTCATGGCGCTGGAGGCGGCCGAGCTGCTCGCCGGCGACGGCGTGCGGGCACGGGTGCTGGACATGCACACGCTGAAGCCGCTCGACACGGCGGCCTTGGTGCGCGCAGCCGTCGAGACGAGGGGCGTCGTCACCGTGGAGGACCACCTCGTGATCGGTGGCCTCGGCGGAGCGGTGTGCGAGGCGCTGGCGGGGACGCACCCGTGCCCGGTGCGCCGGATCGGAGTGCCCGACCGGTTCAACGACATCGTCGGCGACGAGCGGCACCTGCTTACCGTCGCCGGCATCACGCCCGACGCGATAGCGGCGGCGGCCATGGCGGTCGTCCGCCCCGACGGCAGATGAGCGGCGGCGGTGGAGGGCAGCGGCCGGCGCACGGCGAGGGGGATTTCCCCGACTGCCGCCGGCGCCGGGTCTGACAGATGCTTCCGATGGGACGTTGCCGGGGCGTACCGGGCGTCCTTGCGGCCGGAAGAGGCCGCGTCAGCCCGAGTCGAGGAGATCGAAGATGCTTATTGCCGGCAGCACGCTGGCCGTGTGCCCCGAGTGCGAGGGCGACGTCAAGCTGGACGTGGAGGTCCGGCCCAGCGAGATCGTGGAGTGCGCGGACTGCCGGTGCGAGCTCGAGGTGATCGGTCTCGACCCGGTCGTGCTCGCACTGGCGCCCGAGGCCGAGGAGGACTGGGGCGAGTAGCGGTGCAGCGCCGCGCGCCCACCTCGGCGCCATCGACGAAGGAAGCGACCGGGCCATGACGGCAGGTACCTTTGCGGACCTCGGCGTGACAGTGGTCAAGTGCGGTGGCACGGTCGGCATGGATCTCGCCGGTGTCTGCGCCGGGGTGGGCGCGGCGGTGGCCGCCGGCCATCGCGTGGTGCTCGTCCATGGCGGGTCCGGGGACGCCGCCCGGCTCGCCGGGCGGCTCGGCGTGCCGCTGCGGCAGATGGTGTCCCAGGACGGCTCGGTGAGCCGTTACACCGATGCGGCGGCGATGGAGGTGCTGACGCTCGCGTGGACGGGCTGCGTGAAACCGGCGCTCGTCACCGGGCTGACCCGCAGCGGCGTCCCGTGCGTCGGTCTCACCGGGCTCGACGGCGGCCTGCTGACCGGCCGCCGCAACCCCGCGCAGCGCGCGACGGTCGACGGTCGCGTCGTCGTGGTCAGGGACGACTGCAGCGGCCGCGTCACCTCCGTGCAGGCCGGCATCCTGCGCACGCTGCTGGGCGCCGGCCTGGTGCCCGTCGTGTCGCCGCCTGCGCTGGCCTCCGACGGTACGGTCATCAACGTCAACGCCGATCGCATCGCGGCGGCGATCGCCGTGGCGCTGGGCGCCCGCCGCCTCGTGCTGCTCACCGCCGCGCCCGGCGTGCTGGCCGACCGGCACGACGCCGGCAGCGTGCTCGACGTCTACCGGCTGCCGCCCGACGGCCGCGACCCGGCCATCGTCGACGGCATGGTCGTCAAGATCGCCGCGGCGCGCGCGGCGCTCGAGGGCGCCGTGCCGGAGGTGTGGGTGGCCGACGGCCGCGGCGCCGACGGGCTGGGGCAGGCCCTGTCCGGCCGCGGCGGCACGCGGGTCGTCCAGCCCGCCGAGGAGCGGGCCACGCCGGCATGACCGCGGAGCAGCGACCGCCGGCGTCGTGACGTCGAGCCGAGGTCAGGCCGAGCGAACGGCCTCGTCGCGCCGGCCGATCAGCGTCGCCACCTGGGCGCGCGAGCCGACCTGGAGCTTCTTGAAGATCCGCGCCAGGTAGGTCTCGACGGTCTTGTGACTGAGATGGAGCGCCTGGGCGATCTGCTGGTTGGTGCGGCCCCTGCTGACGAGGACCGCTATCTCCAGCTCGCGCTCGCTCAGGCAGTCGAGCTCGGCCCAGGCCGCCGCGGCGCACGGCTCGTCGTCCACCGCCACGGCGGGCGTGGCGGGCGCGGCGGTCGTGGCGGTCGCGGTGATCGAGGTGATCTCTGCGGCGTACGCCGTGGTGATGCCGGTGAGGCCGCGCAGCCTGGTCATCTCGACGCCGCGCTCGAGGTGCGACCTGGCGGAGTCGGCCCGTCCCTGGCGCAGCTCGGCGCGCGCCAGCCAGAGCAGCGCGTGGGGATGCCGGCCGAGGCGGTCATCCGGCAGCCCGTCGGCCAGCCAGCTCGCCGTGAGCGTCGCCGGGGCCGACTCGGGCAGGTGCGCCTCCGCCAGGGCGAGCAGTGCCAGGAGGCGGACCCGTTCCCCGGTCTCGGCCTCCGGTGCGGCGACGGCGCGGCGGGTGGCCGCGACGTCGTCCGGATCGGGCGGCGCGCCCTGCTCCATGGCGAGGGCGACGAGCTCGGCGCGCAGCCGCGCGGCCGGCGCTGCCGCGGCCGCCGGCAGCGACAGCAGAGCGCTCCTGAGCTCGCTCTCCGCGCCCGCCAGCCGCCCGCGGGCGCGGGCCGTCATGGCGCGCCAGAGGTGCAGCTCCGCGACCAGCTCGACGTCGTCCAGCTTCGACTCCTCGACCCTGTCGAGGACGTCGGCCGCGTCGTCCGGGCGGCCGGTGAGCAGGAGGCTCCTGGCCAGCAGGAGGTGCGCTCGCGCCGAGAGCCGGCGATCGCAGGCCGCCGAGCCGAGCGTCGCCCTCACCCACGACGCCGTCCGCGTCGGGCGCTCCCATAGCACCGACTCCGCCGCGCCGAGCACGACCTCGATCTCTGCCGGATCGCTGACGCGGTCGCTGCCGAGCAGGTGCGCGGCCAGGTCGAGCGGCGGCGCACCGCGCGAGCGCAGCCAGGTGGCCGCTCGTCGGTGGGCGCCGATCAGCCAGCCGCTGCCGGCCGACCGGCGGGCGGCGGCGCGCAGCAGCGGGTCGCGGAACCGGAACGCACGGGTCTCGTCGTCGATGCGGAGGACGTCGGCGGCGGTGAGCTCGTCGATGGCCGTCCAGATCTCGGTGTCGGTGAGCTCGGCCACGGCCCTGATCGCGTTCGCGTCGCAGGGCTCGGCCATGAGGGCGGCCGCCTGCGCCGCCAGCCAGCCAAGGCGGGACAGCCCCCGGAAGTCGCGGAAGGACGCGGCGAGCGCCTCCGTCGGCAGGTGCTCGAGGCAGTCCTCCGGGCGCCCGCCCGTCGCGGCGAGGGGCCCGAGCGCGCGCAGCAGGCCGGGGTTGCCGCGGGCGAAGCGCAGCAGCGCCTCGTTCCGGCGCTCGCCGAGGCCGGGCGGCAGCAAGGCGAGCGCGTCGGCGTCGGCGAGGGGCAGCATGTCGACCTGGAGGGTCGCGCGAGCCTCGCTCAGGTCGCCCAGCATGCTCAGCGTGCGCAGCCCGGCCTGCCGCTTGCGATAGGCGAGCGCGACGACGAACCGGTCGACCGGCGCGTGGCGGACGAGATGCCGCAGCAGGTCGAGCGACGCCTGGTCGGCCAGGTGCGCGTCGTCGATCGCGACGATCAGCCCGGCCGGCGACGCTATCGACCGCAGGAGCGAGCGGACGGCCGCCAGCGCGTTCACGTCCTCGAGCTCTTCCGGCAGCGGGTCGCCCGGAGCCCGCCAGCCGAGGGCCGAGAAGGTCCTCGCCAGCCACCGTTGATGCTCGTCCGGCACGTGGGCGAGGATGCGCGTGCGGTTGCGGGCCGTGACGTCGCTCAGCGCATTGGCGAACGCGCCGAACGGGATGCCGCCGGGCGGTGACCAGAGGCCGACGTCGGCCGAGCCCGACAGCACGGTCCAGCTGCGCGACCTGGCGAGCTCGACGAGCTCGGTCAGCAGGCGCGTCTTGCCCGTCCACGGATCGCCGCTGAGCTGGACGACCTGCGCGCCCTCGGCGGTCCCGTCGAGGGCGCGCGCGAGCCGGGCGAGCTCCGCCGCCCGCCCGACGATCTCGGGCGCACCGGCCGCGCCGGATGCGCCTGCCGCGCCGGCCCATGGACTGCGGCAGGGATCGGCTCCCGCCGCCGCGAGTCTGTCCACCTGTCCGTCCATGCCTGTCGTCGACGTCTCCTTGGTGAGCGACCCACCGCCGCACCAGACAAGCTAGGGCCGCAGCCGGCCCGCGGGATCCGCTGCGCGCCGACGTCCGACGCCGCGCGCGTCGAGCCGCCGGGCGCGGAGCAGTGACGCTCCGGTGACCGCGTCGAGCCGGCTGCAACGCCACGCGTACGCATTCGGGCGACGCGAGCGCGCAAGGGCGCGTCAGGGTCCTTCCCGACTCGCTGGCGCCGCCGGGCGGTGCCAGAGTCGGGCGAGCCGCCGCCGCGCCCACCGAGGAGAACGCGTGCCTGGTGCCCAGATCGCCGAAGGCGCATCGCGCAGCGGCGACGTACCGGTTGCGACCGGCCTGACCGCGGTGGCGCGCGCGCGGACGGCGCGGCGCGAGCACGTCCTGCACGCCGTGCCAGGGGCGATCGTCGACGCAGCCCCGCGCTGGCACCCGCTCGGCGAGGAGGGGCCCTCCTACCCCATGTGCAGCAGCCGCGACGCGCGGGAGGGCCGGCTCGCCTGCCGGGGCCAGCTGCTCACCGTCGCGCCCGGAACGTACGACTGGATCTGCCTGCTGCTCGCTGGGCAGGACCGCGCCGGCGCGCACGAGATCTTGCTGCACTACGAGGACGCAGTCGACCCTGAGTGGCTGCACGCCGGCAGCGCCGGCAGCGCCGCCGGCGTCCGGGTGGCGCGGGTGGGCGTGCCCCGCCCGCGGCCGCTCGTCGCCGTCCGGCTGCCCGAGGCGCCCGGCCTCCGGGTGCTCGCGCTGACCCTGGTCTCGCCGCCGCACCGGCCGGAGCGCGCGGGGAGCGAGCCGGTGGCGGCTCCCGCCGGCGAGACCGGCTACCGGGCCGTCGATCTCGGCGCGCACCTCGACTGCGTCGGCATCGAGCCGACGCGCAGGCCGGGCAGGGCAGCGTTCAACGTCTGGAGCAACGCGTTCCCCCTCGAGGAGCTGCCGTGCGGCAGCGTGGTGCGCATCGGTGACGTGCCGTTCCGCATGCCGCCCGCCGACGGCGCCCGCCCGGACAACCTCCGGTGCCGCGGGCAGCGCATCGAGCTACCGGCCGGTCGAGCCGACTTCCTGCACGTGCTGGCGGCGGCCGAGCGGCGCAGCGAGGATCCGCTGACGGTGCACTACGCCGACGGCACCACGCGCTCGCACTGGCTGCGGGTGTCCGACTTCTGGCCGGAGACGCCGCCGCGGTTCGGCGAGGCACCGGCGCTCCGCACGTCGGCGCTGCTCTACCCCAACCATGTCGACACCCGCATGTCGCCGGCCATCTGGGCGGAGCGGGTGCCGGTCGCGGTGCCGTCGGGCGCGACTGCGGTGACGCTGCCCGACAACCCGGCCATCCACGTGCTGGCGATGACCGTCGTTGCCGAGGACGAGGGCTCGCGATGAGGGTGCAGCTCGACGGCATCGAGCACTGGCGGCACGACCTCGGCGGCTGCCTGCACGCGAGCATGGCCGTCCTGCTCCGCTTCAGCGGCCTCGACCCGCTCGAGGTGCTCGGGGCGGCGTGGGGCTTCTACTACGACCCCGGCGACCTGCGCCGCGAGGAGTACTACTTCCCGTCCCCGCACGAGTCGCTGCTCGCGGGCCTGGCTCCCTACCACCCGGTGCGGTCGCGCTGGCACGTGCCCGCGGACGCCGCGGCCGGCTGGCGGGAGGTGCGGTCGGAGGTGGCCGGCGGCCGGCCCGTGGTGGTCGCCGTCGACAACTACCAGCTGCCGTTCCGGCCGGCGTACCGGGACGTGCACACCAACCACCTCGTCACCGTGCACGGCTTCGACGACGAGCGCGGCGAGGTGCTGGTCACCGACCCCGTGCCACCGCGGTTCAGCGGGGCCATCCCGATCGACGTGCTCACCGCCGCGCGCGACTCCGGCAACCCGATCGTCGGCGAGCGCGACCTGTTCTTCACCGGCAACCCGATCGGCAATCGCTGGCTCGAGATCGACATCGGCCCCGACCTCCCCGCCTTCGACCTGGACTTCGTCCGCGAGGTGATCGCCCGCAACCAGGAGGGCTTCCGGGCGGCGGGCGACGGCGGCTCACCGGTCTGCGCGGGGCTCCACGGCGAGCGGCGGTTCCTCGACTCGATCGCCGACAAGCTCGCCGCCGGCGGGGACGGCAGGAACGGCGGGGTCGCCGCAGCCGCCGACGAAGGGTTCGTCGTGGCGGCCCCCGTCCTCGCGGTCACCGGGCTGCATGCCGACTGGCTGGCTCGCGCCGGCCGGCGCTTCGGCCGGCCGCGACTGGTCGAGGCCGCTCGGGCGGTCGAGCGGGTGGCGCACCATTGGACGGCCTTCCGGATCGCGGTCGCCACCGCGCGAGCCGACCCCGCCGCCGCCGAGCCGGTGCGGGCTCGCGGCCGCTCGCTCGTGGCCGATCACGAGCGGGCGCTCGACCTGCTCGAGGAGGCCTCGGCCGCGGCCTAGCTCCAGGACGAGGTGGAGGCGGTCGCGCCGGTGGGGACGGTCGCGCCGGTGACCCGCTCGGCGCCGGCGTAGACGTTCATCGACTCGCCGCGCAGGAAGCCGACGAGCGTCAGGCCGGCCTCGGTGGCCAGCTCGACCGCGAGGGCCGAGGGCGCCGAGACGGCGGCGAGCACCGGGATGCCGGCCATCAGCGCCTTCTGGGTCAGCTCGAACGAGGCCCGGCCGGACACCAGCAGCATCGTCCCGGCGAGCGGGAGCCGGCCCTCCCGCAAGGCCCACCCGACCAGCTTGTCGACGGCGTTGTGCCGCCCGACGTCCTCCCGCATGCAGAGCATGGCCCCGGCGGCGTCGAACAGCCCGGCGGCGTGCAGCCCCCCGGTGCGCTCGAACACCCGCTGCCCGGCCCGCAGCGCGTCCGGCAGGCCGGTCAGCGTGCGGGGATCGACCCGCACCGGGTCGCCGGCCACCGGCCACGCCGTCGCGGTGCGCACCGCGTCGATGCTCGCCTTGCCGCAGATGCCGCAGGAGCTGGTCGTGTAGAAGGCCCGCTCGACCGACGGGTCGGGCGGCGCGACGCCGTCGGCCAGCACGGCGTCGACGACGTTGTACGGGCTCCAGCCGCCGGCCGCTCCGTCGCGGGCCGCTTCCTCGCGGGCCGCTTCGTCTCCCGTCGCGCCCGCGCAGTAGCGCATCCCGGCCAGGTCGGCCGTGGCCCGCACCACGCCCTCGGTGACGAGGAAGCCGGCCACCAGGTCGAAGTCGTCCCCAGGCGTCCGCATGGTCACCGCGAGCGGCCGCCCGCCCACCCGGATCTCGAGCGGCTCCTCGGCGACCAGCGTGTCGATCCGTGTCGTCCGCCGGTCGCCGTCGATCCTCAGCACCGGTCGCCTGGACGTCAGCCGCCCCACGACGCCAGCATTGCCCGTCGATGGTCGGTTGTCACGTTTCGGAGGGTCCCGGCTGATGCATGACGGCAGCAGGGGCCGTCGCGGCAGCGGAGGGAGCACCCGGCATGGGCGTGCGCACGTGGATCGAGGGCTGGCCGGCGTACCGCCAGATCAGGGACGGCGACCCGCTCGGCAGGGGAGCGGCCGCCAAGTCGAACGGCACCCGCCGCCTCGAGGCCCGCACCGCCACTGCGGACCGGGTGGTCGACTCGATCTGCCCGTACTGCGCGGTCGGCTGCGCCCAGCACGTCTACGTCAAGGACGAGAAGGTCGTCCAGATCGAGGGCGACCCCGACAGCCCGATCTCGCGCGGGCGGCTCTGCCCCAAGGGCTCGGCCAGCCTCCAGCTGACGACCGGCGACGCCCGCGAGCATCACGTCCTCTACCGCCGCCCGCACGGCACGCAATGGGAGCGGCTGCCCCTCGACCGGGCCATGGACATGATCGCCGACCGGGTGATCGAGACCCGGCGGCGGACGTTCCGCTGGGAGGAGGACGGCAACCGGGTCCGGCGCACGCTCGGCTTCGCCAGCCTCGGCGGGGCCACCCTCGACAACGAGGAGAACTACCTCATCAAGAAGCTGTTCACCGCGCTCGGCGCCGTGCAGATCGAGAACCAGGCGCGGATATGACACAGCTCCACCGTCCCCAGTCTGGGGACCTCGTTCGGTCGCGGTGGCGCCACGACGTACCAGCAGGACCTGCAGAACTCTGACTGCATCGTCATCGAGGGCTCCAACATGGCCGAGTGCCACCCGGTCGGCTTCCAGTGGGTGATGGAGGCCAAGGCCAGGGGCGCGAAGGTGATCCACGTCGACCCGCGGTTCACGAGGACGAGCGCGCTCGCCGACCTGCACGTGCCGATCAGGGCCGGCACCGACATCGCCTTCCTCGGCGGCCTCATCAACTACGTCATCGCGAACGACGCGTACTTCCGGGAGTACGTCGTCGCCTACACCAACGCCCCGGTCATCGTGGGCGAGGACTTCAAGGACACCGAGGACCTCGACGGCCTGTTCAGCGGGTTCGACGAGCAGGGCCGCAGCTACGACGAGAGCTCGTGGCAGTACGAGGGCACCAGGGTCGGCCCGGCCGCGGGGCAGCGCGAGTACGACTCCGACAAGGCGCAAGCCGATGCGGGCGACGATGCGGGCGGCGCGGGGGCGCAGGCCGGCGGGTCGATGACGCACGGCAGCGGCGGCGCCAAGATGAAGGAGAGCGAGCCGGAGAAGGACGAGACGCTGCAGCACCCGCGCTGCGTCTTCCAGATCGTGAAGCGGCACTACTCCCGCTACACGCCGGAGATGGTGGAGCAGGTCTGCGGGATCCCGCCGGACCTGTTCCACGAGGTCGCCAGGGCGATCACCGAGCGCTCGGGGCGCGAGCGCACCACCGAGTGGGTCTACGCGGTCGGCTGGACGCAGCACTCGATCGGCGTGCAGTACATCAGGGCGGCGGCGATCCTCCAGCTCCTGCTGGGCAACATGGGCCGCCCCGGCGGCGGCATCATGGCGCTTCGCGGGCACGCGAGCATCCAGGGCTCCACCGACATCCCGACGCTGTACAACATCCTGCCCGGCTACATCCCCATGCCGCACGCGGCCGAGCACGGCGACCTCGACGCGTTCGTCGAGGCGACCGCCCCCAAGAAGGGCTGGTGGGCCAACATGCGGGCCTACACGGCCTCGCTGCTCAAGGCGTGGTACGGCGACGTGGCCACCGAGGAGAACCAGTACTGCTTCGACTACCTGCCGAGGCTGACGGGCGACCACTCCAACTACCCGACGATCTTCGACATGAACGACGGCAAGGTGGAGGGCTACTTCATCCTCGGAGAGAACCCGGTCGTCGGCTCGTCCAACGGCCGCACCCACCGCAAGGCCATGTCGAAGCTGCAGTGGCTCGTCGTGCGCGACTTCTCGCTCATCGAGAGCGCCACCTGGTGGCAGAACGGGCCCGAGATCGAGACCGGCGAGCTGCGCACGGAGGACATCGGCACCGAGGTGTTCTTCATGCCGGCCGCGGCGCACACCGAGAAGAACGGCAGCTTCACCAACACCCAGCGGATGCTGCAGTGGCATCACCTCGCGGTCGAGCCGACCGGCGAGGCTCGCAGCGAGCTGTGGTTCATGTACCACCTCGGCAACCTCATCAGGGCGAAGCTGGCCGGCTCCACCGACCCGATGGACCGGCCGGTGCTCGACCTCACGTGGGACTACCCGACGGAGGGCTCGATCGCCGAGCCGAGCGCCGAGGCCGTGCTGCGGGAGATCAACGGCTGGAACCGCGCCACCGGCGAGCCGCTGTCGTCGTACACCGAGCTCAAGGACGATGGGTCGACGGCCTGCGGCTGCTGGATCTACTGCGGGTGCTACGCGGACGGCGTCAACCAGGCCGCCAGGCGCAAGCCGTGGACGGAGCAGAACTGGGTCGCCGCCGAGTGGGGCTGGGCGTGGCCGGCCAACCGCCGCATCCTCTACAACCGGGCGTCGGCCGACCCCGACGGCAAGCCGTGGAGCGAGCGCAAGGCCCTCGTCTGGTGGGACGAGGAGCAGGGCAAGTGGACCGGGCACGACGTGCCGGACTTCACGGTCGACAAGGCACCGTCGTACCGGCCCGGCGAGGACGAGACGGGGCCGGAGGCGCTGCCGGGCAACGTGCCCTTCATCATGCAGGCCGACGGCCTCGGCTGGCTCTTCGTCCCGTCCGGGCTCACCGACGGCCCGCTCCCGACGCACTACGAGCCGCAGGAGTCGCCGTTCGACAACCGGCTGTACGGCCAGCAGTGCAACCCGGTGCGCGAGGTGTTCGGCCGCAAGGACAACGCCTACCACCCGAGCGGTCGCGAGGCGGGCGCCGACGTGTTCCCGTACGTCATCACCACCTACCGGCTGACCGAGCACCACACGGCGGGCGGCATGACGCGGTGGCAGCCCTACCTCGCCGAGCTGATGCCAGAGCTCTTCTGCGAGGTGAGCCCCGAGCTCGCCGCGGAGCGGGGGCTCGAGCACGGCGGCTGGGCGACCATCGTCACCGCCCGCTCGGCGATCGAGGCCCGCGTCCTCGTGACCGATCGCATCGCACCGCTGCGGGTGGCCGGCCGGGTGGTGCACCAGGTGGGGCTGCCCTACCACTGGGGCCCCAACGGCTACAGCACGGGCGACTCCGCCAACGACCTGCAGGCCATCGTGCTCGACCCCAACGTGCACATCCAGGAGAGCAAGGCCGGCACCTGCGACATCCAGCCCGGCCGGCGGCCGCGGGGGCGGGCGCTCAGCGAGCACGTCGAGGCCTACCGTCGCCGCGCGGGCATCACGTACGACACCGGCACGGCCGCCCTGACCACGGAGGAGCCGGCATGACGACCGACGAGCACCGGCAGAACCTTCTCTTCGGGCCGTTCGACCCGGCGGCGGCCGGCGGGTACGGCGAGCACCCGCCGCGGGTGGGCTTCTTCACCGACACGAGCATCTGCATCGGTTGCAAGGCCTGCGAGGTGGCCTGCAAGGAGTGGAACTCGGTGCCGGAGGACGGCCTCAACTTCACGGCGATGTCGTACGACAACTCCGGCGGTCTCGGCGCCGACACCTGGCGGCACGTGAAGTTCATCGAGCAGTCCGGGCGGCTCGGCGCGCAGGAGTCGGGGATCGAGCGCGACCTCGGCCTGCCGCGGACGGAGCCGACGAGCACCGACGTGGCGAGCCGGCCCGTCGACCTCGGCATGCCGGGCACCCAGCTGCCGGGGACGGCCCCTGACGGCGTCGACGGCGCGAGCGGGCGCACGCCGTTCCGCTGGCTGATGATGAGCGACGTCTGCAAGCACTGCACGCATGCGGCCTGCCTCGACGTGTGCCCCACCGGCGCGCTGTTCCGCACCGAGTTCGGCACCGTGGTCGTCCAGGAGGACATCTGCAACGGGTGCGGCTACTGCGTGCCCGCCTGCCCGTTCGGGGTCATCGACAAGCGGGAGTCCGACGGCCGGGTGTGGAAGTGCACGCTGTGCTACGACCGGCTGCGGGTGGGGCAGGAGCCGGCGTGCGCCAAGGCGTGCCCCACCAAGTCGATCCAGTTCGGCCCGCTCGAGGAGCTGCACGAGCGCGCCGAGGGCCGGGTCGAGCAGCTGCGCGCCGCCGGCATCGCCGGCGCCCGCCTCTACGGCGAGGACCCCGAGGACGGCGTCGGCGGGATGGGCGCCTTCTTCCTGCTGCTCGACGAGCCGGAGGTCTACGGGCTGCCGCCCGACGCGGTGGTCACCACGCGCGACCTGCCGCAGATGTGGCGGATGGCCGCCGCGGCGGCGCTCGGCCTCGCCGCCGCCGCCGTCGCCGCCTTCGCCGGGAGGCGGCCGTGAGCGAGTCCGAGGTCACCCGCGAGGGCATCGAGCGCGCCCGCCCCGACACCGAGGCGCTGACCGGCGCGCGCGAGCCGGCCCGGCAGGGCAGGGGGCGGCACGGGCGGCGGGGCGGCCAGGGCCGGCGCGGCGGCGAGCAGCCGATGGTGCCCCGCGCGGAGTTCGGGTCGTACTACGGCAAGCCGGTGCTCAACCAGCCGGTCTGGAAGCTCTACATCCCCGGCTACTTCTTCACCGGCGGCCTCGCCGCGGGGTCGTCGCTGCTCGCGCTCGGCGCCGACGCCACCGGCAACGCCCCGCTGCGCCGCCAGGCCCGCTACACCGCGATGGGCGCGCTGCTGGCGTCGACCGTGCTGCTCATCGTCGATCTCGGCAAGCCGACGCGGTTCCACCACATGCTGCGCATGGTCAAGCCGACGTCGCCGATGAGCGTCGGCAGCTGGATCCTCTTCGCGTACGCGCCCGGTGCCGGCGGCGCCGCGGTGAGCGAGTGGACCGGCCTGCTGCGCCCGCTCGGCAGCCTCGCCGGCGCCTGGGCCGCGCTCATGGCGCCGCCGCTCGCGTCGTACACCGCGGTGCTGCTCGCCGACACCGCCGTCCCGATCTGGCACGAGGAGCGGCTGGAGCTGCCGTTCGCGTTCGTGGGCAGCGCCATGGCGGCCTCGGGCGGGCTCGCGATGGCGGCCAACGACCCGGCCGATGCCCGGCCGGCGCGGCGCCTCGCGGTCATCGGGGCCACCGTCGAGACCGTCGCGACCAAGGTGAGCAAGCGCCGCTCCGGCGAGCTGGGCGAGGTGTACGACCACGGCCGGGCGCGCGCGCTGCGCAAGGTCTCCGACTCCTGCACGCTCGCCGGCGCGGCGCTCGTGCTGCTCGGCGGCCGGCGCCGTCCGCTCGCCGTCGCGGCCGGCGCGCTGCTCATGGCCGGCTCCCTCACCGAGCGGCTGGCCGTCTTCGAGGCCGGCCTGGCATCGGCCAAGGACCCGAAGTACGTCGTCAAGCCGCAGCGCGAGCGGATCAGGGAGCACGGCCCGGTGCGCTCCTCCGGCCCGCACATCACCTTCGCGGCCGACAACCGCCGCCGCTGACGGCCGCGCCCCTTCCACTGAGGCAACCATCGGGACGCGAGCGGGGTCTCAGTGTCGTGACCGACAGCCAGGGCGGCGCGCACCGAGCGGCGCTGGACGACGAGCTCGACGCGTTCGTCCACGAGCTGGCCTGAGGCGTCAGGCCGGCAGCTGCTCCTCGACGGCGGCGACCAGCGCCGGATCGTCGGGCTCAGTGCCCGGCCGGAACCGCGCGGCGACCTCGCCATCCGGGGTGACGAGGAACTTCTCGAAGTTCCACTGCACGTCGCCGGCCTCGCCGGAGGCGTCCGGCACCGTGGTGAGCTCGGCGTAGAGCGGGTGCCGGCCCGGTCCGTTGACCTCCAGCTTCTCGAACATCGGGAACGTGATCCCGTACGTCGTCGAGCAGAAGGCCTGGATCTGCTCGGCGGTGCCGGGCTCCTGGCCGCCGAACTGGTTGCAGGGGAACCCGAGCACGGCGAAGCCCCGGCCGGCATAGGTCTCGTGGAGGCGCTCCAGACCGGTGTACTGCGGGGTCAGCCCGCACCGGGACGCGACGTTGACGAGCAGCAGGGCCTTGCCCTTGTGCTCGCCGAGCGTCGTGCGGCGGCCGTCGAGCGTCGTCAGCGGGATGTCGTGGAGGGAGTCCGTGGAGTCCATGCCGTCGAGTCTCGCGCGCGCTCCGGCTCAGCCGACCAGCAGGGTGCGCTCGCCGGCCGGCACCAGCTCGCCGATCACCGGGGCGCCCGGCACCTCGCCGGCCACCAGCAGGCCGCCGGAGGTCTGCGCGTCGGCCAGCAGCAGGCGCTCGATCTCGCCGACGGCGGGGCCCCACGCCACGTGCGGCTCGACCCACGCCAGGTTGCGCCTGGTGCCGCCGCTCACGTACCCGGCCTCGGCCGCCTCCCTGGCGCCGTCGAGGTAGGGAACCGCCGCCGGGTCGATGCGCGCTCCGACCCCGCTCGCCCTGGCCAGCTTGTAGAGGTGGCCGAGCAGGCCGAAGCCGGTGACGTCGGTGGCGCAGGTGGCACCCGCGGCGAGGGCTGCCTCCGACGCCGCCCGGTTGAGCGTGGTCATCGCCTCGACGGCCTGCGGGAAGGCCTCGCCGGTCTGCTTGTGCCGGCTGTTCAGCACGCCGATGCCGAGCGGCTTGGTGAGCGAGAGCGGCAGGCCGGCCACGCCCGCGTCGTTGCGGAGCAGCCGCCGGACGTCGGCCACGCCGGTGACGGCCAGGCCGTACTTCGGCTCCGGGTCGTCGACGCTGTGCCCGCCGGCGAGGTGGCAGCCGGCGGCCCGCGCGACGTCGTGGCCGCCGCGCAGCACCTCGGCGGCGAGCTCGAACGGCAGCAGCTCGCGCGGCCACGACAGCAGGTTGACCGCGACGACCGGCCGGCCGCCCATCGCGTAGACGTCGGAGAGCGCGTTGGCCGCGGCGATGCGCCCCCAGTCGTACGGGTCGTCGACGACGGGGGTGAAGAAGTCCGTCGTCACGATGATCGCCGTGTCGCCCTCGAACCGGACGACCGCGGCGTCGTCGCCGCCGTCCAGGCCGACGACCAGTGCGTACGGGCTGTCCACCGGCTCGGCCCCGACCAGGCCGGCGACGATCTGCTCGAGCTCGCCCGGCGGGATCTTGCAGGCGCAGCCGCCACCGTGGGCGTACTGGGTGAGCCGGACACGCCCGGGGACCGGCCCAGTCTCCCGCACGGGCGCTTCCACCATGCCCTCAGCCTACGGTGGGCTCGTTAGGGTGGGAGCCGACCCGTCCGTCCCCCTCCGGAGGTCCCCGCGTGTCGATCGATCCTGAGCCCGGCCTGTCGCGGCGCGCCGTGCTGCGCGGCGGGCTCGCCGCCGCGGCCGGGGTGGTGGTCGCGGCGTGCGGCAGCTCGGCCTCCGGCGGCTCTGGGAAGCCGGTGGCGACCGGCCGGCCGACCACGCCGGCGCCGGGCAGCGGCACGCCGTCGGCCGGCCCGTCCAGCGCGTCGCAGGCCCCGCCGCCCGACCCGGCCGAGATCAAGGCCAACGAGCTCGGCTACGTGCCGGTGATGATGTACCACCGGATCACGGCCGACGTGCTGGGCGAGTTCGACACCACGCCGAAGGACTTCCGGGCCGGGCTGCAGCGCCTGTTCTCGCGCGGCTACCGCCCCGTCCGGACGATCGACCTGGCCCGCGGCGAGCTCGACGTGGCGGCCGGCTATACGCCGGTCGTGCTGAGCTTCGACGACGGCTACAGCGACCAGTACCGGGTGAGCGCCACCGGCGAGGTCGACCCGGAGTCGGGCGTGGGCATCCTGCTCGATACGTGCAAGGAGTTCCCCGACTGCCCGCCGGCCGGCTCGTTCAACATCAACAAGAACCCGTTCGCCCTCGACGACCCCGACCACCAGCGGGTCGGGCTGGCCAAGCTGCACGAGCTCGGCTTCGAGATCGCCAACCACACGTTCAACCACGACAACCTGGCGCAGCTCGGCGCCACCGGCGTGCAGGAGGACTTCGTCAAGCTCCAGCGGCTGGTCGAGACCGCCGTGCCGGGCGCGAGCGTGCTCACGATGGCCCTGCCGTTCGGGGTGTCGCCGCGCAGGAAGTCGCTCGCCCACACCGGTCAGTGGCAGGGCGAGAAGTACGTCAACGAGGGCGTGCTGCTCGTCGGGGCCAACCCGTCGCACTCGCCGTTCAGCGACAAGTTCGACCCGCTGGCGATCCCGCGCATCCGCAGCACGTCGTGGCAGCACGGCAGGGTGCCGTTCACGGCGAAGTACTGGCTCGACTACCTCGACCACCACAAGGACCTGCGGTACGTCTCGGCCGGCAACCCCGGCCACGTGACGGTGCCGCGGTCGTGGCGGTCGGGGGTCGACCGGCGCTACCGCTCGAAGCTCGTCACGTACTGACCGAGGCTGGCGTGCGGGAGGCCGTGGCGCCGCCGGAGCGGCTCTCGGACTACGACGAGGGATTGCCGTTCCCGGCACCGCCGCCCGAGGTGCCCGAGCGGTTCGCCGAGCTGCGTCGGGAGCGGCCGGCTGCCCCGCTGCACCGCATCGGCGAGGTGGTCGTCGTGGTGTCGAGCTCGCGCGGCGGCTCGACGCTGCTCGCCGAGCTGCTCCGCCGGGTGCCCGGCCTCGTCACGCTGCCCGGCGAGCTCAACGCCCACGTGGCGATCGCCCGCGGCGCGCGGCACGACCGGGCGCGGGTGCTGCTCGACGAGATCGCCCGCGAGGCCGGCGCGCCGGCCGAGGGGGTGCCGCCGTCCGGCAGGGACGAGCTCGTGACGGCGTGCCGGTGGCGGCTGCTAGCGCAGTGGCCGGACGTCGACGTCGACGCGACCCGGCTGGCCGGCTGGGTCGACGACGCGCTGGCCGGGACCGGCGGCGACCGGCGCGAGGCGTGGGCCGACGACGGGGCCGCCTTCACCGTGGCGCTGCTCGCGGCCGTGCGCGCCGAGCATCCGCAGGTCGACCCCTGGCGGTACGACCTGCCGGCCGAGCTGGTCGCCCGGTGCTTCCCCGGGCTGCCGCGGCCGGCGGGGCCGCCCAGCCTGCCGGTGATCGAGATGGCGCCGTACCGGCTGTTCCGGCCGTGGCTCGCCGCGGGGGAGGAGCTGGCGACCGGCGGCCGGCTGGTGCTGGTCACGCCGCGCAACTGCTACCGCCTCGACCACCTCGCCGCGCTGCTGCCGCACGCCCGGCTGCGGGTGCTGCACCTCACCCGCAACCCGGCGGCCGCGGTCAACGGGCTGCTGGACGGCTGGCACGACCCAGGGTTCTTCGCCGGCACCGTCGACCGGCCGCTGCGCATCGGCGGCTGGAGCGACGTGCACCCGTGGGGCGACCGGTGGTGGAGCTTCGACCTGCCGCCCGAGTGGGAGTCGGTGGCCGGCGCCGGCCTCGCCGAGGTCGCGGCCCTGCAGTGGCGCTCGGCGCACGCCGCGGCGCTCGCGTTCGTCCGCCGCACCAGCTGCGACCACCTGCGCATCCGGCACGAGGACGTGCTGGCCGGCGGCGACCGGTGCGCGGCGACGATGCGTCGGCTCGCGGAGTGGCTCGACGTCGACCCGGCGCCCCTGGTCGGGGCCGCCGAGCGCGGCGTGCGGCCCGTGATGGCCACCGCCGCTCCCCGGCCCCGGCGCTGGGAGGCGTCGGCCGACCGGCTCGCGGCGGCGCTCGGCGACCCCGACGTGTGGGCGCTCGTCCCCGCCCTCGGCTACGGCCTCGACCCGGGCGAGTGGGTGTGAGGGCCCGGCGGTCCGGCATCATCGAGCCGGAGGGCATGCGCCGCCTGCGCCATCCCTGCTGAGCGAAGGAGCCCAGATGCCACGACCGCGCGGCTTGCTCGGTGGCCTGCGGCACGCCGCGCAGGACCCGCAGCGCGCCAGGCGCTACCTCCGCCGGCTGCGCCGCGATCTCCTGCTGCGGCTGCGCCACCGCGACCACATCGCCTACTACCGCGCGGTCATGCGCGACACGGTCGAGCGCGGCGAGGCGATGGCGGTGGGCAACAGCGATCGCCGGCGCTGGCACGAGATCGGGCAGCTGCAGTTCGACTACCTTCGCGGGCACGGGCTGGCGCCGCAGCACCGGATGCTCGAGATCGGCTGCGGCAACCTGCGGGCCGGCTGGCGCTTCATCGACTACCTCGACGCCGGCAACTACTACGGGCTCGACATCTCGCCCGAGGTGCTGCTCGCCGCGCAGGAGACGCTCGTCCGCCACGGTCTCGCCGGCAAGCTGCCGTACCTGACCCTCGTGACGGACATGCGCTTCGCGTTCCTGCCGGACGAGCGCTTCGACGTCGTGCACGCGCACAGCGTCTTCTCGCACTCCCCGCTGCCCGTGATCGAGGAGTGCTTCGCCCACATCGGCCGGGTGATGCGGCCCGGCGGGTTCTTCGACTTCACCTTCGACCGCACGGAGGGCAAGGAGCACGACCGGCTGCGGGAGGACTTCTACTACCGCACCGAGACGCTCGTCGCCGCCGCCGCGCGGCACGGGCTCGCCGCGCGGTTCATGGAGGACTGGGAGCGCCTCCCGCACCGCCAGTCGAAGATCCGCGTCACCCGCGGCTGACGTTCGCGCCTCGGCATCAGCTCCGGTGGTTGCGGCCGTCGCCGATGCGCACCGCGTGGCCGAGGTCGCTGACCCGGGCGTCCCGCGCGGTGAGCGGGGCCAGGCCGTACGCGCGCTCGATCGTGGCCAGGATCGAGGTCGTGTCGTGCGACTGGTGGTCGACGCCGGAGCGCGAGAACCGGCCGCCGATGACGAGCGCCGGGATGCGCGTCCCCGGCCCGAACCGGTCGTGCGGGCCGGCGGCGGCGTCGGGACCCTGCCCTGGCGGGGCGACGTGGTCCCACTGGCCGCCGAACTCGTCGTAGGTGACCACGACGAGCGTGTCCTTCGCCTGCGGGCCGCCGAAGATCGTCCTCAGCAGGCCGACGAGGTGGCTCTCGCCGTTGTGCGGGCTGGTGTAGCCGGGGTGCTCGTTCTCCTCGCCGATCGGCTTGACGAAGGACACCGCCGGCAGCGTGCCGCCCTTGGCCGCGGCGACGAAGTCGGTCTCGTCCTTCAGGTGGGCGCGGCCCGGCATGCCCGGGGCGTAGTTCTGGAAGTAGTTCAACGGCTGGTGGTGGTACTGGAACAGCGGGTCGGGGTGCCCGGCGGCGGCGGCGTTCCAGCCGCCCGCGTACCACGCCCAGGAGACGCCCTTCGCCGACAGCCGGTCGCCGATGTTCGCCTCGTAGAACGGCTTCGACGGGTCGACATCGTTGATGCCGGGCAGGACGTTGGACCCACCACCGCTCGGCTGCCACGACGGCTGCATCGTGTTCACCGAGTAGTTGCCGCAGGCGAGGCCGGCGACGGTGGTCGGCTGGCCGCAGGCCTGGGTGAGGGGCCCGTCGACGTACGCGACGCTCGGGTCGGGCGCGTACAGCGGATAGGTCGCGTTGGGGAAGCCGGCCGCGTCCAGCACGCTGCTCTTGCCGGCGGGCACCGGCTGCTGGCTGGTGTCCCACTGCGGCGCACGGGCCGCCACGAGGTACTGGTGGTTGAGGTACGAGCCGCCGAACGCCGCCTGGAAGAAGTGGTCGACGATCACGTAGTGCGGCGCCCCCCGGCCGTGCAGGTAGCGGTAGACCGGCAGGTGCTGGGCGTTGTAGTAGCCCTGGGTCAGCCCGGCCGCGTCGCTGCCGGTGGAGTAGCGGTCCTGCTTGCCGCCGTCGAGCTGGTACTGCTCCTGGTAGAAGCGGTGCACCAGGTCTCGCGTGCAACCGCCGGGCCGGCCCTGCGGGTCGCCCTGCTCCACGCCGCTGGCCGCGAAGACGGTCGGCGGGGGACAGGTCTGCCAGGTCGGGCCGATGAAGTGAGTGATCTTGAACGGTGCGCTGGTCGCGAAGCGGCTGGTGAAGTCCTCGCCCCGCGGGGTCGTGCCGGAGCACCGGACCGAGCGCAGGCCGGGGTGCTGCGTGCCGTCGAGCCAGGTGACCGTGGTCCGGTAGGTGACGAGGTTGGGGTCGTTCTGGTACAGGCAGCCGATCGGCGAGCCGTCCTGCTGCACCTGGGTGACGCCGGCGTCAGCCTGGGGCAAGCCGTCGACGGTCTGGTGACCGGCCTTCCCCCACAGGCCGTACAGGTTGTCGAAGCTGTGGTTCTCCTCGTAGATGACGACGAGGTGCCGGTACGGGCCGAGCGGGCCGCCGCGCATCGTGGCGCCCTGCGCCGCGCCGGCGGTGACGGTGGCCGTGCCGAGCGAGCCGGCGAGGGCGAGCGCGCCCGTCGCGGCGAGGATCAGGGTGCGTCGCATGCGTGCTCCCGCGATGCAGAGAGGTGCGCGGAGGTACGGACCTGACGCGCCCAACGTAGGGCGTGCCAGGGCCTCGCGGGAGTGCTCGGATCGGCAGAGTTGCGTGCGGTCGGGCCTCGGTCAGGCGGCGAGCCCGGCGTGCATCTCCCACACGAGGATCTCGGCGGGCTCCACGGCGGTGACCCGCTGGCCGCCGGTCGCGGTGAAGCGGACGGCGTCGCCGCTGTCGAGCCGGCCGGCGCCCTCCAGCGTGACGGCGCCGCGCGGCACGAACAGGTGCAGGAACGGCGCCTCCGGCAGCTGGACGCCCTGGCCCGGCTCCAGCCGGGCGGCGTGCAGGGCTGCGTATCGGTTGCTGATGCGGATCGCCGCGGCGCCGTCGTGCTCGGCCAGGCCGGAGGCGACCGTGACCAGGCCGCCCGCGAGCAGCTCGCCGTCGATCTCGAGCTGCTCGTACCCGGGGGCGATGCCGCTCTCGTCGGGGACCACCCACATCTGCACGAAGTGCACCGGATCGGCGTGCTGCTCGCCGGCGAGCCGCCAGGCGTCGTTCTTCTCGCTGTGCAGGATGCCGGTGCCGGCGCTCATCCGCTGCGCCAGGCCGGGGTAGATCACGCCGCTTCGCCCGGTGGAGTCCTGATGCACCAGGGAGCCGCGCAGCACCCAGGTGACGATCTCCATGTCGCGGTGCGGGTGCGTCTCGAAGCCGGTGCCGGGCGCGACGACGTCGTCGTTGTTGACGAGCAGCAGGCCGTGATGGGTGTTGGCCGGGTCGTAGTGCCGGCCGAAGCTGAACGAGTGCTTGCTGTCCAGCCAGTCGATGCGGGTCGCGAACCGCTCGGCGGCGCGCCGTACGTCGACCTGCGGGGTCAGGGCGGTAGTCGTCATGGCGCCTGCAACCGGCACGGCGCGCCGCTGATTCCGTGGTGACCGAGCGCCTATTGCTCGCCGCCGTCGCGAGTGCGCGGCAGCTGGAGATCCCTGGTGACGATCCGGTGGGCGACATCGTGCAGCCGGAGGTTGTTGTCGCGGGCGTAGCGGCGCAAGGCGGCGAAGGCCTCGCCGACGTCGCCCCCGGACTGCGCGGCGATGAACCCTTTCGCCTGCTCGATCTCCACCCGTGACGTCAGCGCCGTCTGCAACTGCTCGATCAGCACGTTCCGCTGCTCGCGGTCGGCGATTCGCTCGGTGATATCGCGCAGGTTGCAGACCAGGCCGCGGATGGCGGGCGCGTGGAGGCAGTTGATCAGCAGCAGGTCCACCCAGCACCATGAACCGTTTGCGCGCGCGACCCGGCACTCGATCACCGGGTACGCCGCCGACGCGACCGCGATGAGGCCCTGCACGCCGATGAGGCTCAACCGGTCATCGGGGTGGATCAGCGCCCAGAGCGGCTCGCCGAGCGCCGCATCGGTCCACCCGAACGACCCGGCCGCGGCCGGGCTGACGTACGCGATCCTGCCGTCGGCGTTCAGGATCAGGGTGGCATCGGGCGACCGGGCCAGCAGCGGTTGCAGCGCATGCCCGAGATCGGTCGATGCACCGACGATGCCGACGAGCTCGCCGTCGTGGTAGATGCCGGCGCTGGTCACGAGCGCCGGGAACGTCGAACCGTCCTTTCGCTGCATGGTCAGCCCCCCGGACCACTGACGGCCGGCCAGGATAGTCCGCATGATCTCCTCGCCCAGCCGCCGGGGCACGTGCGGAACGAGGAATGCGGTTGCGGGTCGTCCGACGGCCTCCGCCGCGGTCCATCCGTACAGGCGCTCCGCCTCAGCGTTCCAATGCTCGACGCGCCCGGTCAGGTCGGTCGCGATGACGGCTTGCGCGAGCGAGTCCAGCAGCTTCCGGATCGCGAACGGCCCCCGCATCCTGCGACGATACAGCGAGCGAGGGCTGCGGGCATCGCCCGGCACGGACGAGAAACGCGCCGTTGACGCACCACCACGATATCGCCGGGCCAGTTGGAAAGGGGGGTCCAGGGCACTATCCGCCCGCGAGCGCGTGCATGCGTGCCGCGATGCGTTTCCGCCATCGTGGACCGGGCGCGCCCGGTGAACCGGTTCGTCGCATCCCGCTCGGACGATGACGACCGCGGGGCAGGGGGCGTCGCGGGAAAACCGGCGCGCGTGGTCGACGCCGCGTATGCCGGGGTCAGCAGAGGGTATCCGCGAGGCATGCGGGACCTGTCACTGCTCGAGCTCACCCTTCGCATCGCGGTCGCAGCCGGCGCGGCCGTGCTGCTCGGGCTGGAGCGGGAGATCCGCGGGCACCCCGCGGGGGTGCGCACGCACGCTCTCGTCGCGATCGGTGCCGCGCTGTTCACGCTCGCGGGGGCCTACGGCTTCGCCGACGTCCCGCGTGGGCCGAACGTCGATCCCGCGCGCATCGCCGCGCAGGTGGCCAGCGGCGTCGGCTTCCTCGGTGCCGGCGCGATCCTGCGCCAGGGGCTCGGCGTGCGCGGCCTCACGACCGCCGCGACGCTGTGGCTCGCCGCCGCGATCGGCGTCACCTCAGGTGCGGGTGCCTACCCGGCGGTCGGGGTTGGCACCGTGGTCGTCCTGATCGTGCTCGTGGGCATGCGGCTCGCGAAGCCGCTGCTCACCCGGTTGGGCGGCGGCGTCACGGTCATCGAGCTCGACTACGAGCGCGGTCACGGCACCCTCGGCCCGGTCCTGCGGACGGTCAACGGCCTGCAGAGCAGGCTCGACCACCTAGAGGTGACGGACGACGGCGAGGAGAGCGCGGACGGCATCCGTCACGTCTGCCTCTACGTCCAGAGCCGCGACTTCGCGCAGATCCAAGCGGCCCTCGACGAGCTGCGCGCCCGCCCGGAGGTGCGCGCGCTGCGGGTGTCCGGCGGTCTGTCGCACGCCACCTGAGCGCCCGGCGCTACAGCGGATCGATGGCGCGACCGTGGACGGGGCAGTGGTGCAGCGCCTCCCCGTAGTGATCGGTGCACCAGCCGATCAAGAGCCAGTCGGTGCGGTACTTCGCCCAGTGCTCGGTGCACAGCTGCGGTGGCGGCAGGTGCTCCGGGAGCGCCGTGGTCGTCTCGCCCGGCGGGATGCGGGCGCGGTCGACGGGCTCGGCGCTCGCAGGGGCAGCGCAGATCATGCACGACGGGTCGTGGGTCATCGTGCGCAGAGGCTCCGTTCGGACGTGGTCCGGATCCAAAGGGAATGCGGTGCTCTGCTGACCGCCCGCGTCAGCATTATGGGCGCCTTGTCACGGCCAGGACAGGGCCTCAGCGCGTGCCATGTCGCGGTGGTCAGGGGACTGTGCCGCCCCGGTACCACGTCAGGGTCGCCTAGGATCGATCACGGAGGCGTACCCGTCCTGGTGGGCGGCGCGGTCTTCAAAACCGTTGTGGCCCGGTCGCCGGGCTAGGTGGGTTCGATTCCCATCCGCCTCCGCTTACCGCCTCTGACCTGCGGAAACGCGGAGCCTGACGGCAACCTACGGCGCGGCGCGCAGTCGCCGCGTGCCCGCTGCGTGCCCTCCACGTGCCCTAGCGACCTCCGAATCGGCGTCCTGACGGGCCTTCGCGGCGGCCCGCTCGGCGGTCGCTCGCGCGGTCGCGTCCATGCGCTCGGCGATCTCGGTGTCCCGGCCCTCGACGTAGCGCGCGTAGTGGGTGGTGGTGACCGAGGCGAAGTTGTGGCCGAGGTGCACGGCCACTTCCATGATCGTGCTGCCGTCGTCCAGCGCCCACGTCGCGTGGCTGGCGCGGAGGCTCTTGGGGGTCACCTTCACGCCGGCGAGGCCGGCGCGCTTCACGGCCGGCGTCCACACGTACTGCATGAAGTCGGAGTGCCGGATCGGCTTGCCCGCGCTGTTGGTGAACAGCAGCGCGTCGTCGTCGGCCGGCAGCGTCGCCAGGTGCGTCTCTAGCCGCTCGGCGAGTTAGGCGGGGATCGACACTTCGCGGCGCTGGTGGTTCTTGGGCGGCACGAAGACGCCCTGGCCGCCGCGGGCGACCTTCGACAGCGACTCGGTGACGTGGACCCGCTTGCCCAGCACGTCGATCGACCGGCGCCGCAGCGCCCACAACTCGCCGACTGGCGCACCCGCGACGGGCTCAAGCCCTTCTCGACCAGGGCGGCCACCCACTCGCGCACGGTGATCTGCCTGACCCGGCCCAGCTCGAAGCGGCCCAGGTGCGGCTTGATGGTCGAGCGCACCAGGCCGGCGTACGTCTCCTGCGTCCTTGGCTTCAAGTGCGCCGTGGTCGCCATGTAGCGGTCGGCCCACGACTCGACCGTCTCGCGTCCTAGCCGGTCGTCCACCCACGCGCCACGGGCGATGTCGACCGCGGTCTGCGCCAGGAACAGCGTCGCCTCCTCGTGGGAAGCGCAAGGTGTCGGGTGCGGTGCGCCGCTCGCCGTCGGCGGTGACGTACCGGACCTGATACCGGCCCGAGTGCAGGCGCCGGACGCTGCCGAAGTCGCGGCGGCTCGGCTTCCGTCTGCGCGTCGTCGTGGTGCCGGCCATCGTGGACCTCCCGGTCGGGCGCTAGCGGGTGAGGTAGTCGGTGTGGGTGCGGAGGTCGTGCAGGCTCAATCCGTCGAGCCCGGCGGCAGTGACCGCCGGCAGCTACACCGAGCGCGTGAAGCCGGAGAGCCACCACGCGTTGCCGCGCTCGCCGGTGAACAGCAGCAGCTCGGGCTCGCTCGGCAGCGCGCGGACGTGCGCGCTCAGCTTGCCGAACGCTGGGGATGGCACGTACACCGCGCGACGGTCCTCCGGCCGCTTCACGGCCTCGAACGCCTGCTGGCCGCCGGCACACGACAGGGTGCGTTCGACCCGCACCCGATGGCCGATGAGGTCGACGTCGCCACGACGGAGCGCGGTCGCCTCGCTGAACCGCAGCCGGCACGCCACGATCAGCTCGATCAGCTCGATCAGCAGCGCGTCCTCGGGGCGAGGGACCGCCGCGAGCAGCGCGGCCACCTGCGCCCATGGGATCGTCCTAGGCATCCCCCAACGCTCGTCCCACGCCGGCGTGCGGCGCGGCGTCGGCTGGCCGCGCGGCACGGTGATGCCGCTGACGGGGTTGTCACCGATGGCGCCGGCCTCGACGGCGTGCCGCATGACCTCGGACAGCAGCGACTTCGCGTGCCGCACCCGTACGGCGCTCAGGCCCTCGGCTCGTGCGACGGGGCGTGCATGATCGGGGCCTTGCCGCCGGCGGCGTTGAGGTCGGTGCGGTTCCCGTACGCAGTGCCGGGCGCGCCTTCGCGTCGGCCGCCTCTGCCAGTGCGCGGCATCGCCCGGTTACCTCCTCCGCTGCCCCGCCTTCGGCGGCGGGGGCGTCGGCTCGGAAGCGTAGCCGGACACATGCAGGCACGCCTCGTCGTTGCGCTGCACGCGCCGTGTCGCGTCGACCGTCCATCGTCGCTCGCGGCACCGACAAGAACCGCGCTGGCCGAGCGGGTTAGTGGGAGTCGGGCCGCAGGTCGACGGCCGCAACCGGCCGGCGTGCCCGCGCCGCTGAGGGGCGGCCAGGTCGTGCCTTGACCGTGGCGTCGCGTTCACTCAGGCGGTAGCAGGCCACCGAGTCGACGGCGAAGTGCGCGAGCTGCACGGTGCCGTCCGGCGCGGCGAGCAGCGTGTCGACGTGACGGGGCTGGCCGGTCAGGGCGTCGCGACCCATGCCCTCGTAGCACTCGGCGACCCGACAAACGGTGGCCTCGTCCGGGCCGCCGGCCCAGGTCACGTCGATGTGCACGGCGCTGCCGTGGGTGCGTAGCCGCAACGACCACTCGACGTCGGGCCACCGCTCGCGCAGGGCGCGACGCAGCATCGCGGACGTGTCGGCGCGGGACACCCAGCGCCGGCGCAACGGGTCGATCACGAAGCCGCTCCCTGTCGGCTGGGCGCGCACTAACTGGCTGTCAGTTAGTGGATGATGGCAGCGCACGGCAACCCCCGACAAGATCGGAGCGCACCACGATGCGACGCCTCACTGCCGCAGCCATCCTCGCCGCCGCGCTGACTGCCCTGGTGGCAGCGCCCACCGCCGGCACCCTCGCGGCCGGCGGCGCCACCCCGCAGGGGGTCGGCTGCTGCGTGCCGGACTGAACGCTGGCGACGGATCAGGTGGGGGCCGTGGTCGGGCGAGGCCGGACAGGCACGGCCGGCACGCCCAGCGCGGTCCCCATTCGGCGCAGCGCCGCCTTCGCGTCGCTCTCCCGACCCATCGCGGAGAGGACATCGGCAAGCTCGCTCCACACCGGGGCGGCCTGTCGTCCGGCGCCCCATGCTTCGAGCGCCAGGGCAGCGTCCTGGTAGGCCGCCAGCGCCTCCTCCTCGCGGCCGGACGCCAGCAGCGCAGCCGCTAGCACGGCCAGCACTCGCGCCCGCTCCAACGGCGCAGAGGGCACGCGGTCCAGCGCCGCGCGTGCAATGTCCACCGCCTTATCGACGCGTCCGGAGAGCAGCAGGCACCGGGCCAACTCCTTCTCGATCTCCGCGAGGTCAGCCGGCCCGGTGTGAGCGGCAGCGGCGAGGCCGTCGATGGACTCGCGCAGCAGCGCCTCGGCCGCATCGAGGTCGGTGTCGGGCAGCCTCAGCGAGTAGGCCGCGGCGTTGCCTCGCAGGGCGGCCACGTCGAACGCACGGCCCAGCTCGCCATAGAGGGCGAGCGCCCGGTCGGCGTACTGGATGGCAGCCCGGACCTCGCCACGCGCCTCGGCGACGGTGGCGGCGCTCCAGCACGCGGCACCCCGCGCTTCTAGTGACCCGGCCGCCTCCGCTGCTACCACCGTGGCGTCGATGAGCTGCTGTGCGCGGGTCAGGTCGCCGCGCTGGTAGTACGCCTCGACCAGCGTCGAGGCCAGCAGGACCACACCGTCATCAAAGACGGCGCTATCCAGCGACCCGACCTCACGCAATGCGTCCTCGCCCAGCTCGATGGCCCGGCTGAGGTCGCCCGCGTGGGTGTAGGCCCGACAGAGCCACGTCTGCACCTTCACCCGGCGCACGCTGGACGGCAGGTCGTCGGCCCGCAGCAGCGCCTCGAAGCCGGCGATGGCCTCGTTGATCCGGCCGAGCGTCCAGTCGGCGCGGGCCATCCCGTACTGCGCCTCCCGCTGCTCGGGCACGTAGCCGTCGCCGAGTGCGACCGCATCCTCGTAGGCCGCCGCGAACCGCTCCCGCGCTGCCGCCGCGTCGCCGTTGCGCAGCGCGACCTCGCCGAATCGCTGGTCTACCTCGTGCGGGTGGGCCTCGCCGTCGCGGCCGGTGACGAGCCAGCCGACGGTCGTGTCGAGCACGGCGGCCAGGCTGCGCAGCACGGCGTCGCTCGGCCGGCTCCGGTGCCCCCGCTCCAACATCGCGACGTAGGCACTGGTGATGTGGGCAGCCTCGGCGAGCCCGGCTTGGGACAGGCCCGCGCGGCGCCGGAGGCCGACGATGCGCCGGCCGAGTCCGTCCGTCATGCTGCTCCCCCGAGAGAGGCTGCTAGCGACCGATCGGGACGAGACATTACGCCACGCCCGCCCGCAGCGGGAGGGGCCGTCGTTGGCCGGCCAGCTCGAGCGAAGGAGTACGCGACGTTCGCCACGCTGGCCGAGAAGGTGCAGCAGCACATGATCGACGGTGACTACACGGACGAGAAGGCCGCCACGCTGACCGGCCTCTTCCGGCAGGCGGCTGTCAACCTCGCCGAGCAGGACGGCGACTTCCTCCGGTTCTACAACGACTTCGGCTACCACAACATCTTCGGCCCGCTCGAAGCCCTCTACTGACCACGATGGGCCAACCGAGCGGCTGATTGACGCTGCTCGGTCCGGCCGCGATGCTCCGGCCCCGAGAGCGACGGTGAGGGAGGGAGCGGCATGGCGGGCCAGGAGCCCACGCGACGAGAGGCGCGGGTCGCCGGTGCGGCCCTCGTCCTGGGCGGCCTCGTGGCGGTGGTCGTCGGCATCGTCGCTGCGCGCTACGTGTCGTTCGCTGGCTTCACGCTCAGGTGGTTCTACGTCGTGGCGTTCATGGGCGCCGTGGGCTGTCCTCGGGGGCCTCGTGCTGGTGGTCCTCGGGCGCATCCCAGGCAGCCCGCGCGGTGCAGACGCGGGCGACGCGAGCGCGGCGGTGAGCGGCGACGGCGACGGCCGTCTCTAGGGCTGGGCGCTTCCCCTCGTCGGTCGCGATTGGGGAATCGGCCCCGAATCGCATCCGAGGCCACCCGCTGAGAGCCACGGAGACGGCCGCGCGGCGGTCGGCGCTGGTGATGGGGTGGGCCTCGTCGCTCTCGCCAAGGTGTTCAGTCGAGGTCGTCGTTGTCGGCCGTCGGCTCACGGAACCCCGCGCTCAACGCCAGGGCGCGGAGTCGCGCCGGCGCCCTGCTCGACTTGCCGCGCGCGCCGGCGTAGCCGATGAGGGCCGCCAGGTCATCGAACCCGCTGCCTCGAGCTGCTTGGACACGTCGTCGGTGAACGGCGTGGCCTCCATCCCGGGTCAGCAGGTTCAGGGCGCCAGTCTCGTTGGCCCATCCGCAGATCGGGAACCCGACCGTCTCGACCACTCTGAGCGCGCCACCACGGGCCAACTGGACGGCCATGGCGAGGCTGTCCGCGTGCGGCACGTACGCCATCACCGCGAGGTTCCCCGTCCGCACGCCGCGTCGGGATCGACCCGGCCCGCGCTGGCACCTGGTCCGGCCGGCTGATCATGGCCGGCGTGGCAGACTGATCGGATGGCGTCCCCCCGCGTCCATCGGCAGCTCGTCGACGCCCCGAGAGCCGGCGAGCGTCCCCCGGCATGAAGGTGCTGCACACCGCCGACTGGCACGTCGGCGAGACCCTCAAGACCCGCTCCCGGTACGACGAGCACCGGGCCGTCCTCGCCGATCTCGTGCGCATCGCGAGGGACGAGGACGTCGATGCCGTCCTGATCGCCGGCGACATCTTCGACAGCCTGTCCCCGGCGCCGGAGGCGCAGGGCCTGGTCACGAGGACCCTTCTCGACCTGCGCGCCGACGGGCGCCACATCGTTGCCCTGGCCGGCAACCACGACAACGGCGACCTCATCGACGCCGTCTACCGGCCGCTGCTGCGCGAGCTCGACATCCACCTGCTCGGCCGGCCGAAGCGACCGGATGCCGGCGGCACGCTGCGCCTCACGACCAGGGCCGGGGAGCCGCTCACGGTAGCGGCGCTGCCGTTCCTGTCGCACCGGCACGCGGTGCGGGCCGCCGAGGCGCTGCTGCACCAGGTGCCGCAGCACACCTTCGACTACGTCCGGCGCATCCGCGCGATGGTCGAGGCGCTCGCCGCAGGCTTCACCGACGATGCCGTCAACATCGTCATGACGCACGCGACGATCCTGGGTGGCCTCCTCGGTGGTGGCGAGCGCGACGTGCAGACCTCGTTCGACTACGCGCTCCCTGCCGACGTCCTCCCGGCCACCGCCGACTATGCGGCGCTCGGCCACCTGCACCGCTCGCAGCGGCTCGACGGACCGTGCCCGATCGCCTACTCCGGCGCGCCGCTGGCCATCGACTTCGGCGACGAGGAGATGACGCCCGTCGCGCTCGTCGTCGAGGTGACCCCCGACGAGCCGGCCAAGGTGCGAGAGGTGCCGGTGACCGGCGGCCGCGGCATGCGCACGCTGCGCGGGACCCTCGACGAGGTGATCGCGGCCGGCGAGCTGACCGGCGACGCGTACCTGCGGGTGATCCTCGCCCAGCCCGGCCGCGCCGGGCTCGCCGACCTGGTCCGCGACAAGCTGCCCAACGCCCTCACCGTGCTGCTCGACGACGCCTACAAGCCCCGGCTGTCCCGGCCGGGCGGGCGCAGCCGCGCCGGCCGTAGCGCGGCCCAGCTGTTCACCGACTACCTGGCCGAGCAGCAGATCGACGATGCGCGGGTGAGCGGGATGTTCGCCGACATCCTGGACGAGGTCACCGGCCTGCCCGTCGAGCCGCCGGTGCCGCCGGTCGTGCCGGAGGCCGCGCGGGCCGCGAGCGGGCCGGGCTGACGTGCGCCCGATCCAGCTCCTGATGGACGGGTTCGCCACCTACCGCGAGCCCACCGTGGTCGACTTCAGCGACGTCGACCTCTTCGCGCTCGTCGGGCCGACCGGCTCCGGCAAGTCGACGGTCATCGACGGCATCTGCTTCGCGCTGTACGGGACCGCGCCGCGCTGGGGCAACGAGAACGTCATGCGCTACGCGCTGGCCCCGTCGACCGACCTGTGCCGGGTGGGGCTGGTCTTCGAGGCGGCGGGCGGCCGCTACGCCGCCGCCCGCGTCGTCACCCGCAACAGCAGGGGAGTGGCGCAGACCAAGGCGGCCCGGCTCGACCGGCTGGACGACGCCGTGCCCCCGGACGCGCCGATCGACCGGCTGCTGGAGTCCGCCGTCGAATCGATCGCCGAGGGCGACAAGGTGACGCCCGCCGTCACGGCGCTGCTCGGCCTGAGCTACGCCCACTTCACCCAGTGCGTCATGCTGCCGCAGGGACGCTTCGCCGATTTCCTGCATGCCAAGCCGGGCGACCGCCAGGACCTGCTCGTCGAGCTGCTCGCGTACGGCGTCTACGAGCGGGTGGGGCAGGTCGCCAGGGAGCGGGCCAGGGTCGCGGCCGCCAAGCTCGAGGTGACGGTCCAGGAGCGGGAGCGGCTCGCCGGCGCCACCTCGGCGGCGGAGCGGGCCGCCGCCCGCCGGGTGAGCGAGCTCGCCGAGCTGGAGCGCACCGTCCGCACCGAGCTGGGCGCGCTCGCCGGCCTCGCCTCAGCGGCGGCCGGCGCCGGGCAGGCCCTCGACGGGCTCGACCGCGAGCTCGACCTGCTCGCCGGCGTCGAGCAGCCGGCCGGTGCCGGCGAGCTGGCCGCCAGGATCACCGGCGCGGACGCGGCCGCGTCGGCGGCCAAGGCGGCCCGCACCAAGGCCGACCGCGCGGAGAGCAGGGCGAGGACGGCGCGCGAGCGGCTCGGCGACCGGGCCCGCTACCTGCTCTGGCGCAGCGCCCAGGAGACCCTGGCCGCCCAGCAGGAGGCGCACGACGAGCTCGCCGGGCACGTGACCGGCGCGCGCGCCGCCGGCGACGAGGCCGGGCGGCTGCTGCGGGAGGCGAGCGTGGCGGTCGAGCAGGCCCAGGCCGGGCTCGACGCGGCCCGCCGCGAGTGCACCGCGGCCGAGCTCGCCGCCGGACTGCGGCCAGGCGACGACTGCCCGGTGTGCCTGCGCCCGCTGGACGAGCTGCCGCACCACGAGGCGGCCGCCGACCTGCACGCCGCGCAGCGCGCGGTCGAGGCTGCCCGCGGCCGGCACGCGACGGCGGCCGGCGCGGTCAGCCTGGCGCAGCAGGCGCTTACCAAGGCAGAGACCGAGCTCGCCGCCACCGCGGCGCGCATCGCCGACCTGACCGCCGGGCTCGCGGAGGCCCCGGACGAGGGGACGGTCGCCGCCGGGCTCGCGGCGATGACCGCCGCCGACGAGGCGCTGGCCGCGGCGAGCCGGCACGCGGAGGAGGCGCGCGCCGCCGCCGCGGACGCCGAGCAGGCGAGGGCGCGGCTCACCGAGGAGGAGCGCGAGGCGCGCACGGTCCTGGCCGCCACCCGCGACCGGCTCGTCGCGCTCGGCGCCCCGCCGCTCGACCCGGCCGCCGACCTGGCCGTGTCGTGGCGGGCCCTGCTCGCCTGGGTCGCCGCCCAGGGCGCCGAGCGCCTCGCCGCCCGCCCCGCGCTCGCCGAGCGCGCCGAGCAGGAGCGGGCCGCGCTCGCGGCGGCGCAGGCCCGCGTGCTCGCGCTGCTCGCCGGGCACGGCGTCACCGAGATCGCCGATCCGAGCGCCGCCTCGTTCGCCCTCGCCGGGCTCCTCGGCGCCGCCCGTACGACGCTCGAGGGCATCCGTCGCGACCGCCGGCACGCGAGGCGGCTCGACGCCGAGATCGCCGGTCACCGCGAGACGATCGAGGTGGCGGCGCTGCTGGGGGAGCTGCTCAAGTCCAACCGGTTCGAGGCGTGGCTGGTGAGCGAGGCGCTCGACTCGCTGGTGGCCGAGGCTTCGGAGACGCTCATGGAGCTCTCCGGCGGCCAGTACGAGCTGGACCGCACCGAGCGGGGCGAGATCGAGGTCATCGACTACAACGACGCCGGCACCAGGCGCTCGGTCGTCACGCTGTCCGGCGGCGAGACGTTCCAGGCGTCCCTCGCGCTCGCGCTCGCCCTCTCCCGGCAGGTGGTGAGCCTCTCGGCCGGGCTGCGCGAGCTCGACTCGATGTTCCTCGACGAGGGGTTCGGGACGCTCGACGAGGCCACCCTCGACACGGTGGTCACCACGCTGGAGCGGCTCTCCGCCGACAAGGACCGGATGATCGGCGTCGTCACCCACGTGCCGGCACTCGCCGGCCGGGTGCCGGTGCAGTTCGCCGTCGCGCGCGAGGGCTCGACCTCGCGGCTGCGCCGGGTGCCGCTCGCCTGAGCGCTCGCCGCTCGTCAGCGCACGATCACCACGGTGCCGATCGGGGCGAGGTCGCGAGCCCAGATCATGTCGATGGCCGCGTCGGTCACCCGGACGCAGCCGTGCGACGCCGGGTAGGGCGGCACCGCGGGGTTGCCGTGGATCGCGATGCCGCCGTTGAAGTAGCGCGGTCGCCAGAGCTGACCGAGCGGGCTGACGCGCATGCCGTCGATGGCCCGGCTGATGCGGAACGTGCCGTGGGGCGTCAGCGCGATCGACGTGCGCCCCTGGGAGGAGTACGGCAGGCCCGAGCCGGTCGACGTGTCGAGCACGAGCGACGTCCGGCCGTCGTCGACGACGAGCGCGAGCTGGCGCTGCTCGTCGACCTCGATGACGTGGCCGTGGACCGAGCGCGCCCTCGGCACCACGCGCGCGTCGAGCGCCGCCCTGGTGCGCGGTCCGGCCACGCCGTCGCGCGACAGGCCGGCCGCCTTCTGCAGCGCGACGACGGCATGCGCCGTGCCGTCGCCGAAGGCCCCGTCGACGCCCGGCAGCCAGTAGCCCAGCGCGAGCAGGCGCTCCTGGAGCGCGCGGACCGCTGGTCCGTGGTCACCGGCCCGCAGCGTCGCCGGCCTCGGTGCCGGCCTCGGTGCCGGCTCAGGCCCCGACGTGGCCGGCGGCTCGGGCGACCGGGTGGCCGGCGATGCGGCCGGCGCGGTCGCCGTCGCCGTCGCCGTCGGCCGGCTTGGCTCGGCGCTCGGCGCGCTCGCCCGCGGCGCCTGGCGCGGGCCGCAGCCGGCGGTAGCCACCAGCGCCACGAGCGTCACGGCCGGCACCACTGCCGCACCGGCCCTCGCGCGCACCCCCATGCATCAACGGTGACCGGAGACCGCCCGCGAATAAAGGGTCGTTCGCCGCCTCAGGGTGTCGCGCGCGTCACGTCCCGTACGGGAACATGCACAGGCCCGGGTGCCACTTGCCGGCGCAGTAGTACGCCTCCTGGGTGTTGTCGCTCGCGACCCACAGGCCCTGCGCGGTCAGCACCATGTCGTCGGCCGCGTGGCCGCGCGAGCGGGTCGGGTTCCAGCTCGTGGCGAGGCCCGTCGTGAGCCCGATGGCGCCGATGCCTGGTCGCGACACCGCGGTGGTGCCCGCCGTGTCGCAGGCGTTGTTGTTGAGGTAGCGCTCATGGCCGCCCACGTAGACGGTCGTGCTGGTGACGACCGTCGAGTACAGGCTGTCGCAGCCGGTGCGGTTGATCCACAGCGGCGAGAGGTTGGTGCCGGAGGAGAGCCACATCGAGGCGGTGTCGCACAGCGGCGACTGGCCCTTGTAGCCCGTGGTGGCGATGACCACCTCGTTGTCGTCCGGCGTCCAGCCGGCTGCCTGGATGTAGAGCGGGATGGTCGAGTAGCACGGCTGGAGGAACAGCGGCGAGCTCCACCCGTCGAGGGTCGTGCTGGTCGTGCCGAGATCCACCATGAAGATGTGCCGCCGCGCCTGGCCGGCGACCGAGGTGAAGTTGCCCATCGCGAGCAGGCGGGTGCCGCCGTGGCTGAGCTCGAAGTTGATGACGCGGGTCACGTCGGCGGTGCTGCTCTCCGTGCCGGAGACGCTGAGGTTGACGTAGCCGTCGTCGGCCCCGGTGATCGGGCTGATGCTGGCCATCGCCGTCCGGTTCACCCCCCCGATGGACGTGAACTGACCGCCGACGATCAGGTGCGCTCCGCGCAGTATCAGCGCCCGCACCGCGGCGCCGGCCCGCGCGTTGAACGTGCGGTCGACGGCGCCCGTGCTGGCCGAGACCTTGGCCAGCTTGTTGGCGGGCACGCCGTTGACGCTGCTGAAGGCGCCCCCGAGGTAGACCCACTGCCCGTCCGCCGAGACCGCCGCCGAGTAGACGGTGCCGTTGGCGTTGGCGACCCACGGCGAGACCGCGCCGGTGGTGAGCGAGAAGGCGAAGACGTTGTTGCGGGCGAACGTCCGGCCGCTCGAGTCCTTGATCGAGCTGAACGTGCCCACCGCGTACATCGTCGATGCCGTGGGGACGAGCTGCTCGATGGTGCTGTCGGCGCTGTTGAGGTACGGCGTCCAGGCCGCCGGCGTCGCCGACACGGTGTCGGTGGTGGCCGCGTCGGCCCCGGGGCCGGCCGTGACGGCCGACGCGCCGATGATCGCCGTGACGGCCGCGCATCCGATGATGCCTCGCCAGGTCCCCCGCCGAGAGATCCGCAACTGATTCATCCGCCCTGCCCACCCCTGCGTCGTGCCGCTGTCGTGCTGGTCCCCCCGGCACGTCACAGCGTGCGCGCTCATCGCTTCGCTCGCCAGGTACGTGACCGCCAGGTAAGCGCGCCGTACCCGTGAAGGAGAGCGGCATACCCGGTCCACCGATGCGCCGGGCGAGCGAATCGCACTCTCGTCGTAGATTCTGCACCGTGGACGATCCGCGCCGGGCCGTGCCGAGGACCGACGCCGTGCTGGGCGACCCGCGGCTCGTCGCGGCGACCGGCCGGCTCGGGCCCGTACTGGTGAAGGCCGCCGTGCGCCGCGCGCAGGACGCCGCCCGGCACGGCGAGATCGCACCGGACGCGGTGATCGACGCGGCCATGGCCGAGCTGCCGGAGCTGGCCACCACCCTGCGGCCGGTGATCAACGCCACCGGCGTCGTCCTGCACACCAACCTCGGCCGGGCCCCGCTGTCGGCGGCGGCCGTCGCTGCGCTGTCGGCGGCGGCCGGGTGCGTCGATGTCGAGTACGACGTCGCCTCCGGCCGCCGTGCGCCGCGCGGGCGGGGCGCGCTGGACGCCCTGCGCGCCGCCCTGCCCGACGCCGGCGACGTGCTGGTCGTCAACAACGGCGCCGCGGCGCTGGTGCTCGCCGCCACCGCGCTCGCCCAGGGCCGCGAGGTAGTGGTGAGTCGCGGCGAGATGGTCGAGATCGGGGACGGCTTCCGCATCCCCGACCTGGTGGCCTCGACCGGCGCCCGGCTGCGGGAGGTCGGCACGACCAACCGCACCAGCCTCGCCGACTACGCCGGCGCCGTCGGGCCCGGCACCGGCTTCGTCCTCAAGGTGCACCCGTCGAACTTCCGGGTGGAGGGCTTCACCAGCAGCGTCGGGGTGGCCGAGCTGGCGACGCTCGGCGCGCCCGTCGTCGCCGACATCGGCTCCGGCCTGCTGGCCCCCGACCCGCTGCTGCCGGACGAGCCCGACGCGGCGAGCTGGCTGCGGGCCGGCGCGCACCTGGTGACCGCCAGCGGGGACAAGCTGCTGGGCGGCCCGCAGGCCGGCATCGTCGCCGGGCAGCCGGAGCTGGTGCGGGCCCTGCGCCGGCATCCGCTGGCCCGCGCGCTGCGCGTCGACAAGCTCACCCTCGCCGCGCTCGAGGCGACGCTGCGCGGGCCGGCCCCGCCGGCGAGCGCCATGCTTCGCGCCGGCGCGGGGGCGCTGCGTCGCCGGGCCGAGGAGCTGGCCGGCGAGCTCGCCGGCCACGGCGTCGACGCGCGCGCGGTGCCGGCGGCCGGTGCGGTCGGCGGCGGTGGCGCGCCCGGCGTGGAGCTGCCCGGCTGGGCGGTCGAGCTGCCGAGCCGGTTCGCCGGGCCGCTGCGGCTCCGGACGCCTGGCGTCGTCGGGCAGGTCGAGCGGGAGCGCTGCCTGCTGCACCTGCGCACGGTGGAGCCGGCGGCCGACGGGGCGCTGCTGGACGCCGTCCTGGCCGTCGCCAAGGGGAGCGCGGGCTGATGCACGTCGTCGCGACGGCCGGGCACGTCGACCACGGGAAGTCCACGCTGGTCCGCGCGCTGACCGGCATGGAGCCCGACCGGTGGGCCGAGGAGCGCCGCCGCGGGATGACGATCGACCTCGGCTTCGCCTGGACCGACCTGCCGTCGGGGGAGACGGTCGCCTTCGTCGACGTGCCCGGGCACCACCGGTTCGTCGGCAACATGCTGGCCGGGGTCGGTCCCGTACCGGCCGTCATGGTGGTGGTCGCCGCCGACGAGGGGTGGGCCCGCCAGTCCGGCGAGCACCTCGCCGCGATCGACGCCCTCGGCGTGCGGCACGGCCTGCTGGTCGTCACCCGCAGCGATCTGGCCGACCCGGCTGCGGCCGTCGAGGAGGCGTCGGCCCGGATCGCCGAGTCGTCGCTCGGCGCGGTGGAGGCCGTCGCGGTGAGCGGCGCGACCGGGGCCGGCCTGGACGGGCTGCTGGCGGCGCTCGACCGCCTCGTCGCCCGGCTGCCGCGGCCCTCGGCGAGCGCACGGGTGCGCCTCTGGGTCGACCGCGCCTTCACGATCAGGGGGAGCGGCACGGTCGTCACCGGCACGCTGGGCGCCGGGCGGCTCAGCGTCGGGGACGAGCTCGAGCTCGCGCCCGCCGGGCGGCTCGTGCGGGTGCGCGGCCTCGAATCGCTGAAGCACCGGGCCGGCACCGTCGACGCGGTCGCCAGGGTGGCCGTCAACCTGCGCGGCGTGGAGCTGGACGAGGTGCATCGCGGGAGCGCCCTCGTCACGCCGGGACTGTTCGCCACGACGACGGTCGTCGACGTGCGCCTCGCCGGCGGCGAGGCGGTCCGGTTGCCGGGCGAGCCGATGCTGCACGTGGGGTCGGCCGCGGTGGCGGTGCGCGCGCGGCCGCTCGGGGCGGCGACCGCCCGGCTGGCGCTGGCCGCGCCGCTGCCGCTCCAGGTCGGCGACCGGGCGATCCTCCGCGACCCCGGTGCCGGACGGGTGCTCGCGGGCGTGACGGTCCTGGACGCGGCCCCGCCGGCCCTGCGCCGCCGCGGTGCGGCCACCGCGCGGGCCCGGCAGCTCGCCGGCATGTCCGCCGCCCCCGATCCGGCCGCAGAGGTCGAGCGCAGGGGCGCCGTTCCGCTGCACCGCCTCGTCGAGATCGGCGCGCTGGCACCGGGCGACCCGCCGCCTGATGGCGCGGTGGTGGCCGGGGAGTGGGCGGTCTCGCCGGTGCGCTGGCGGCAGTGGCAGGCCGATCTGGTCGCGGCGGCCGACCGGCGGGCGGCGGCCGAGCCGCTCGCGCCAGGGCTGCCGCGGGAGGCGGCCAGGCACGCGCTCGGCCTGCCCGACGTCCGGCTGCTCGACGCGCTCGTCGCCGCGGCCGGCGAGCTGGTCTCCGACGCCGACGGCATCCACCGGCCGGGGCTGGTGCGCCGCCTGCCGCCGCCGGTCGCCGCCGCCGTGGATGCGCTGCGCGCCCGCCTCGCCGAGGCGCCGTTCGCCGCGGCTGAGGCGGCCGAGCTGGCCCGGCTGGGCCTTACCGAGCGCCACCTGGCCGCCGCGGTGCGGGTCGGCCTGCTCGTCCGCGTCGGCGACGGCGTCCATCTGCTGCCGACGGCGTACGACGAGGCGCTGCGCCGGCTCGCGGCCCTCGGCGACGCGTTCACGACGAGCGAGGCCCGCCAGGCCCTCGACACCACCCGCCGGGTCGCCGTTCCGCTGCTCGAGGCGCTCGACGCCATGGGACGCACCCGCCGGCTGGACGCCAACCGGCGCGTGGTCGTCGCGCTCGAGGCGAGCGCCGGATGACTCGAGGCGAGCGCCGGGTGAGCGGTGGGGCCGGCGGGCTGCCGCCGTACGACGCGATCGTCCTGGCCGGCGGGGCGGCGAGCCGGCTCGGCGGCGCCGACAAGCCGGCCCTGCGGGTCGGCGGGCGCCGGCTGCTCGACCGGGTGCTCGACGCGGTCGCCGACGCCGGCACCGTCGTCGTGGTGGGCCCGCCACGGGCCGGCCTGCCGCCCCACGTCGTGCGCGTGCGCGAGGAGCCCCCCGGCACCGGGCCGGCCGCCGCGCTCGCCGCCGGCCTGGCCGCCGTGGCGGCGCCCACCGTCGCCGTGCTCGCCGCCGACCTGCCGTTCGTCTCCGCCGAGGTGGTCGCCGCCCTGCGCGCCGCGCTGCACGCCGGCGGTGCCGGCAGCGAGGGCGGCGACGGCGTCCTGCTCGTCGACGACGCCGGTGCCGAGCAGCTGCTGCTCGGCGCGTGGCGAACGGCGGCCCTGCGGCGGGCCTGCCTGGCGCTCCCCACGACGACCGGGGCCTCGCTGCGGCGGCTCCTGGCGCCGCTCGCGGTGCACCGGATCGGCCTGCCGGGCGACGGCGGACCGCCGCCGTGGTGGGACTGCGACACCGAGGACGACCTGCGCCGAGCCGAGGAGAGGGCATGAGCACGCTTGACGAGTGGCTGGAGCAGGTCAGCGCCGCGCTGGGGCTGCCGGACCGCCCCGATCGCGACCTCGTGCTCGACCTGGCCCGCGACGTGGCGCACGGGGTGGCCCGGCCGGCGGCCCCGCTGACGGCGTTCGTGGCCGGGCTCGCCGCGGGCCGGGCCGGTGGCGATGCGGACGCCGTCCGGCGGGTCGTCGGCGAGGTCTCGGCGCTCGCCGCCCGGTGGGCGGCCGACCACGGCACCGGCGAGAGCGCTCCTTGAGCGACCTGCCCTGGCCGCAGGCGTGGCGGATCGCGTACACGGCGGCCGAGCCGCTCCCGCCGCGCCGGCTGCCGCTCGCCGCGGCGATCGGGGCGGTGCTCGCCGAGCCGGTCGTCGCCGGCTCCCCGCTGCCGCCGTTCGACACCGCGGCGATGGACGGGTACGGCGTGGCCGGGCCCGGCCCGTGGCACGTCGTGGGGCGCCGGCTGGCCGGTGCCGCGAGCCCGGCCGCGCCGGGACCGGGGGAGGCGGTCGAGATCGCGACCGGCGCGCCGGTGCCGCCGGAGGTGGAGGCGGTGCTGCCGTACGAGGACGCCGCCGAGAGCGACGGGCGGCTGGTCGGCGACGTCGCGCCCGGCCGGCACATCCGCCGCGCTGGCGAGGAGTGCGTCCCCGGCGAGGAGCTGATGAGGGCTGGCGGGTCGGTGACCGCGGCCGCGGCCGGCCTCGCCGCCGCGGTCGGGCGCGACGACCTGCTGGTGCACCCTCCGCCGGTGGTGACGCTGCTGGTCAGCGGCGACGAGCTGCTCACCGAGGGCCTGCCGCGGGGCGGCCGGGTGCGCGACGCGCTGGGGCCGATGCTGCCCGCGCTCGTCGCCGGCTGCGGCGGGCTGGCCGAGCCGGTGCGGCACCTGCCCGACTCCACCGAGGCGCTGGCCGGCGCGATCGCCGCCGCCCGCGGCGACGTCGTGGTGACGACCGGCGGCTCGTCGGTGGGCCGGGCCGACCACTTGCCGGCCGTGCTCGCCGCGCTGGGCGCCAAGGCGCTGGTGCGCGGGGTCGCATGCCGGCCGGGTCACCCGCAGCTCCTGGCCCGGCTGCCGGACGGGCGCTGGCTCGTGGGGCTGCCCGGCAACCCCCTCGCTGCGCTGGCCGGCGTGGTCACCCTGCTCGTGCCGCTGCTGGCCCGGCTCGGCGGCCGCGCGATGCCCCGTACCACGTCGGCCGGGATCGCCGGGGCGCTCAACCCGAGCCCCACGGTGACGCGTCTCGTGCCGGTGGCCTTCGACCTCACCGGCATGGCCATGCCGCTCGGCCATGCCGGCGCCGCCATGCTGCGGGGGGCCGCCGGGGCGGACGCGCTGGCGGTCGTGCCGCCGGGCGCCGGGCTCGTCGAGGTCGTCGAGATCGTGCGGCTGCCGGCCTGACCGGCGCCGGGCACGAAGAGGCGGTGCCGGGCAACCACGGGGGTAGCCGCCCGGCACCGCACTAGGGTCGCGCTGGCGTCGGGGGGTCACCAGCGCGACAAGGGATACTCTACAACGCCCCTGAGCCGGGGCGCGAGCCGAACGACGAACATTTCGCGGGTGCGTCGTCCCTGGTCGACCCAGAGCCAGCAGGGGATGAGCCGGGGCGAAGGGCGCCATTCGCGCATCGGGCGCTGACGAATCGTAAGTGGGCGGTCACGCCCCGGTGCCCAGCGTGCCCGGCTGGGCGGCTCGTCGTGATTCCCACCCGCTCCGGGGGCGCGCGGCAAGGCGTCCTGAGGCACGATCGGGGCGACGGGACGAGGGTCCCGAAGCGATGGAGGGCAGCGTGGCCGACAACGTCTACAAGGTGACCGAACTGGTCGGCAGCTCGACCGAGGGGGTGGATCAGGCCATCCGCAACGCGATCACCAGGGCGGGCGCGACGCTCCGCAACCTCGACTGGTTCGAGGTCAAGGAGGTGCGCGGCCACGTCGAGGACGGGCAGCTCGCGCACTTCCAGGTCACGCTCAAGGTCGGCTTCCGCCTGGACTGAGCCGGGAGCGAGCCGGGAAGCTGCCGGCGGCCGGACGTGCGACGGCCCCCCGGACGCCGGTGTCCGAGGGGCCGCCGCGGCGCGCGCAGCGCGCGATCAGGTCGCCGTTGCCGTTCGGGGGGCCGGCATCGGGACCGTCGCGGTGCGCTCGCCCACCGGCTCGAGCATCGGTAGCAGTCGTTCGAGACCGAGCTGCGCCACCTCCCGGCGCAGGGTCTCCGACATGCGTGCGAAGCTGAGCCGGCCACCGGTGTCCACGACCCACGTGCCGGCCGCGAGCAGCACGGCGAGCGCGCTCTCGTCCACGGCGGTCACGTCGCCCGCGTCCACGACCACGTCGTCGCAGCCCACCGGACGGACGCCGAGCAGCGCGTGGCGCAGCGCCGGCACGCCGATGACGTCGAGCGCGCCCGACAGGCGGACCAGCAGGCCGTCGCTGGTCACGACCGCCATGACGGTCGGCTCGGACGCGAGCGTGGCTACTGACATCGTGACCTCCGGGTGCGTCGTGGACACGGACCCCGTGCCGCGGCTGACACTCATGACATCGTCCGGCGGCGGCCGTACGAGCAGGGCCGCGCGGTCGCACTTGCCTCGCCCGCCCGGCCCGGCGGCGAGTCACCCGGGAGGCCCAACGGGCGACCGTGCCGGTGGTGGCACCGCGGGCGCACCGGTACTGGGCCGGACGGCCTAGCGCGCCGCCGCCCCGCCCGCCGGTGGCCGGGTGCGGCCGTACCGGCGCCTGCTGGCAGACTCCGTGGCGGCGCGGGCGCGGCGAGCGAGCCGCGCGAGCTGGTGCGAGCAGGTGCGAGCAGGTGCGGGAGCGGGAGGTGCGACGTGGGCCGGTCGGTGCTGGTGACCGGTGGCAGCAGGGGCATCGGGCTGGCCTGCGCGCGGGCGTTCGATGCGCTCGGCGACCGGGTCGCGGTCACCTACCGGGGCAGCGAGCCGCCCGAGGGCCTGCTCGGCGTGCGCTGCGACGTCACCGACCCGGCGAGCGTCGAGGAGGCGTTCGGGATCGTCGAGGCCGAGCACGGCAAGGTGGAGGTGCTCGTCGCCAACGCCGGCATCACCAAGGACACCTTGCTGCTGCGGATGAGCGAGGAGATCTGGGCCGACGTCCTCGCCACCAACCTGACCGGCGCCTACCGGGTGGCCAAGCGGGCGGCCGCCGGGATGCTGCGGGCGCGCATGGGGCGGCTCGTCTTCGTCTCGTCGGTGGTGGGCCTGTCGGGCTCGGCCGGTCAGGCCAACTACGCGGCCAGCAAGGCCGGCCTGGTGGGCTTCGCCCGGTCGGTCGCCCGCGAGCTCGGCTCGCGCAACATCACCGCCAACGTGGTGGCGCCGGGCTTCGTCGAGACCGAGATGACGGCCGAGCTGTCCGACGCCCGACGCAAGGAGATCCTCGCCGGGGTCCCGCTCGCGCGCTTCGCGACCCCCGACGAGATCGCCGGCGCGGTCACCTTCCTCGCCTCCGACGCCGCGGGCTACATCACCGGAGCGGTGCTGCCGGTCGACGGCGGTCTCGGCATGGGCCACTGAGCCACGAGGTCACTGGGTCACGGGGTCACTGGGTCACTGGGTCACGGGGTCACTGAGGGAGGACGCGACATGACCGCATCGCAGACCGGGCTCCTCGCGGGCAAGCGGCTGCTCGTCACCGGCGTGCTCACCGACGCGTCCATCGCCTTCGCCGTCGCGCGGGTCGCCCAGGAGCAGGGCGCGCGCATCGTGCTGTCGTCGTACGGCAGGGCCATGCGCATCACCGAGCGCATCGCCGGCCGGCTGCCGGAGCGGTCGCCGGTCATCGAGCTCGACGTGACCGACGACGCGCACCTCGCGGCTCTGCCGGAGCGGGTCGGCGAGCACCTCGACGGGCTCGACGGCGTGGTGCACGCCATCGGGTTCGCCCCGGCGTCGTGCCTGGGTGGTGGGTTCCTCGACGCGCCGTGGTCCGACGTGTCCACCGCCTTGCACGTGTCGACGTACTCGCTGGCCTCGCTCGCGCGGGCGTCCGCGCCGATGCTCTCGCCGGGCTCCTGCCTGCTCGGCCTCGACTTCGACGCGAGCGTCGCCTGGCCGGCGTACGACTGGATGGGAGTCGCCAAGGCGGGGCTCGAGTCGTGCGCCCGCTACCTGGCCCGCGAGCTCGGTGGCCGGGGCATTCGGGTCAACCTGGTGGCCGCCGGGCCGCTGCGCACGATGGCGGCGAAGAGCATCCCCGGCTTCGCCGCGTTCGAGGACGTGTGGGGGGAGCGCGCCCCGCTCGGCTGGGACCTCAGCGACGCCGAGCCGGTGGCCCGTAGCTGCGTGGCGCTGCTGTCCGACTGGTTCCCGGCGACCACGGGCGAGATCGTGCACGTCGACGGGGGAGTGCACGCGGTCGGCGCGTAGCAGCGTGGCCGGTGCGGCGGGCTCAGCGGCCGCGCACCGACCGCCGGTGGCCCAGGTGCCCGGCGGCCACCGCGCCGACGGCCACGGTCGCCAGCAGGGCGGCGAGGCCGGTGGGGAGCCCGTCCTGGTCGGGCGAGCCGGCGCCGGCCAGCCGCTGCAGCGCGCTCGCGCCGGGCGCGCCTGCGGCCGGTGGCGACGGCACGGCCTCGGCCGGGGCGCCGGCCACCAGCGGCGGTCGGGCACCGGCGGCCGGGTCGCCGGCAGGCGCGAAGCGGTAACCGCCCATGCCCAGCTCGCTGCTCGAGAGCAGGTTCGGCGCGACGAGCGGCCCGTACGACGACAGCGCTGACCGCGCCCAGGCCGCGTCACTGGCGGGGGTGGCTGCCTGGCCCCGCGCGCCCTGGCCGGCCAGCCCGCCACCCGCGGTGCTGCCCGAGCGACCAATGCTGCCGCTGCCGCTGGTCCCGCCGCTGGTGCCGCCGGTCCCTCCGCCGCTGGTGGGCGGTGCGCCGCTACCCGATGTGGTCGTCGGCATCGGGGCGCTCGGCGTAGCCGTCGGGCCGCCGGCCGGCGGGGCCGGCGTGGTCGTGGGGGTGCCGGGCAGCGTCGGGAGCGGCAGCGACGGCAGCGGGAGCGGCACGCCGCCGACCGTGGTCGGGGTCAGCGACGGGAGCAGCCCGGACGCGTCGGCGCCGCCGCCCGAGGAGCCGGCCAGCGCCGGTGCGCCGGCCAGCGCGAGCGCGGCCAGTGCGCCGGTGCACACGGCGGTCGTGCGACGCAGGGTCCGATGACTCATGGACGCACCCCTCGGCGACGGTCCGGTCCGCGGCATGGACCGGAGGAGCTGCCCGGTCCAACGACGTCCTTCCCCGTTGGTGACGCTGGCTGCACGCGTCACCAACGGATCGCTCAGGGCGGTGGGTGCCGGATGACCGCCTGCCGGAGCAGGGCGCGGACCTCGTCCTCCGTCGTCGGCCGGAAGTTCTCGTACCACTGCCCCACGGCGCGGAAGTCGGCCGGCACGAGCGGCACGACCACGTCGTCGGCCACCGTCTCGAGGGCGTTGACGGTGACGTGGGCGCCGACCGGTGCGGCGACCAGCAGGCGGCTCGGGCCATGGCCGCGCAGCGCCTCGGCCGCCGCGCGCATCGTCGCGCCGGTGGCGAGCCCGTCGTCGACGACCACGACGATCGTCCCGGCGAGCGGGGGCGGCGGGCGGCCCTCCCGGTAGGCGGTGACCTGCCGCCGCAGCTCGATGAGCTCGGCGGCCGTGACCTGCTCGATCGTCGCGGCGTCGATGTCGAGACGGCGGATGACGTCGGTGTTGAGCACCCGCTCGCCGTCGCCGGCCAGCGCACCCATGGCGAGCTCGCGGTGGCCCGGCGCGCCGAGCTTGCGCACCGGGTAGACGTCGAGCGCGGCGCCCAGCTCGGCCGCGACCGGGGCGGCCACCGGCACGCCGCCCCTCGGCAGGCCCAGTACGACGACGGGTGCGGTCCCCGCGCTCGCGGCCCGGTCGGCCAGCCGCTCCCGCACGTGCGCCGCGAGCCGGGTCCCTGCGTCGAGCCGGTCGTGGTAGCGGCGCACCGGCTCGACGGAAGGGCCCTGCCCGGTCACCCCGACGCCGTCACCTGCGGGGTCTCGGTCGACTGCGCGACGGAGGCGACGGCGGGCGCTCCGGCGGCCGGCAGCCGCACCTCGACGCTGACCCAGCCCGGCTGCGAGTGCACGGTCAGCTTGCCCTTGGAGACCTCGATCAGCCGCCGGACGACGTACAGCCCGACGCCGGCGCCCTGCTTGGGCCTGGTGATGGACGCGTCGCCCTGGGTGAACGGCTCGAAGAGCCCGGCCAGCGTGGTGGCGTCGACGCCGTGCGCCTCGTTCGCGACGGTGATGACGACCTCTCCGGCCTCGACCGCTCCCGAGACGATGGCCTGCGAGCCGGGCGCGGCGTGCACGATCGCGTTGTCGAGCAGGTTGGCGAGGATCTGGTGGAGGGCCGCGCGCTCCACGACGGCCTCGATGTCGTCGTCGATCGCAACCGCGACCCGTGGCGTCCGCACCGCGTGCGCGCCGTGCACGAGCATCGCGACCTCGGTCGCCACCTGGTAGACGTTAGAGACCGCGTTGCTGTCGGGCTGGCGCACCTCGGCCGCTGTCAGCATGTTCTCCAGCAGCCGGCTGAGCCGGTCGGTGTTGGCGAGCACGGCGTCCAGCAGCTCGTCCATCTTGGCCGCCGACAGCTTGGCCCGGTGCTTGCGCAGGGTCAGCGCAGCGCCCCTGATCGCCGTCAGCGGGGTGCGGAACTCGTGCGACACCGTCGCCAGCAGGTCCTCCCTGGTGGCGGTGATGCGTCGCAGCTGGGTGTGCAGGCTCTGCTGCCCGTCGTAGAGCTCGCGGCGGTAGCTCAGCTCGCGGGCGCGGTTCTGCTCGGCATAGTGCCAGAACGCGAGCTGCGCGACGCTGGCCCCGACGACGAACGCCACGTACACCAGCCCGTCGTCCCAGGAGCGGGAGCCGCGGTTCGGGCCGTAGACGGCGTCCGGCGCCAGCACGCCGACCACTGCGTGCTGGACCAGGACGAACGCGATGGCGAGCAGGTACGGCGCCCAGTCCTCGTACAGGGCGACGAGGGCGACCGCGACGAAGTAGTGGAAGTGCATGCTGGTCGCGCCGTCGGCCAGCTGGACGAGCACTGCCGAGGTCCCCATGAGCCCGAGGCTCGCCGCCAGCGCGCGCACCCGGCGCCGCAACCGGGGGAGGCACGCCACGCCGAGCATGATCGCCGTGGGCAGCGCCTCGGCGAGGCCCTGCGCAGCGGAGCGGCCGGTCGCCAGGGCGTAGAAGAAGATGACCGGCAGGTGGAGCGCGAGCGCGCCGCACACGAGCCGGTGGCGCGGGCGCCAGTCGGCGTCGGGCAGCTCGCCGCCCCGCGGCAGCCACCGCGGGCCGCTCTGGCGGACCCCCGACCCGACACCCGACATATGACCACGATTCCCTCATGCGGCCGCCGGTGCCTATGGCCCGTTGTGGCTAAATGGACGTCTCCGGCCACGCCCGCATCGTCCCGCGCTGACATGCCCGTGCCACGCTGGCGCACCGGCGATGAGCATCACCGCTGAGTAACGAAGTCGTCACGGTAGCGCGCGGCCGGGTCCCTGGGCAGTGGGTAGGCCCATCTTCGACCGCGGACGGCAGACCGAGGGGATCCAGCGGAGGAGGCATGGTGACCGGACGAGGAGGACGCCGGGGCGCGACTGCCCGCGGATTCATCCGTGCGACCGGTGGCCGGCTCGCCAGGTCCGGGGTGGCCGGCGGGGTGCGCCCGCACCGCTACCGCTACATAGCCGGCGCGCGCCGGCGCCGGTCCCGCCACGAGGCCGTCCCGGTCAGCGGGACCATCGACGCCCGGATGCCGTTGCCAGCCGATCCTCGTGCCGTCCGGGCCGCCCGCGGGCTGGTTAGGGACGCCTGCGAGCTGTGGGGCCCGCCGAGCGCGTGCGAGGACGCCGAGCTGCTGGTCTCCGAGGTCGTGACCAACGCCATCGTGCATGCCAGCGGCGATGCGGTGGTCGTCGTCGTCCGCCCCGCCCGGGACGGGCTGCGGATCGAGGTGCACGACGGCGACTCCCATCCGCTGCGCAGGCGCCGGCCGGCCGCCGACGTCGTCGGCGGCCGCGGGCTCCAGCTGGTGGCCGCGCTCGCTAAGACGTGGGGCGTCGATCGGCGCCATTCCGGCAAGGCCGTCTGGTTCGAGCTGGCGCCTGCCTGACGGGCGTCGCCTCTCGGTGCCTCTCCTCGCCTCTCCGCGCCTGACTGGCTGGCACCTCCCCGAGCCGCCGAGCGCGCCACCGCAACCAGCCCGCCATGGACGCCGCCCCGTCGGCGACCGCCGTCCCGGCCGCCTCCGCCAGCCGGACCAGCCGCAGCAGCGCCGCGTCCAGGCGATCCCGCTCCCGCAGCAGGCTCAGCACCAGCTCCCCATGCGCCAGATCCCCCACCGGCCCCACCACCAGCAGGTCATCGATCGCCGCGCCCAGCGCCCCCAGGGCGTCCAGCGGAGCAGATGACTGAACCATGCACTGAACGTACCGGCGGCCACCGACGAGAACGCCGCCAAGCCGGCCGCTGTGGACGAACCCGGCCGCTGTGGACAGCCTGCGATCGTGTCGGAGATCAGCGCAAGCTCAGGTGCATGAACGCAGCGAGATCTCGACTCCCATCGCCCACGGCGACCGGAGACGGCGCATGCAGGGGCGCCGCCTCACCAGGAGGTCGGCTTGGCGTCCCGGAACAGCCAGACATCGAAGAAGTGGCCCAGGTCGCGGCCGGACTCCCGCTCCGCCATGGCGATGAACTGCCGGACCGATCCGTTGCCGTAACGGTGGGCGGCCAGCCAGTGCCGCATGAGGCGGAAGAACGTCGGGTCGCCGATCTTGCGGCGCAGCGCCTGGAGCGTCATCGCCCCGCGCTCGTACACCGAGCCGGCAAAGATGTCCGCCGCATCGCCCGGGTTGCCGGGCGGTGGCGTCCACACCCAGCTCTTCGCCGGCTTGGCGTACCACCGCTGGAAGAACTGCTGCGCGCTCGTCTGCCCCGTGTGCTCGCTCCACAGCCACATGGAGAACTCGGCGAAGCCCTCGTTGAGCCAGATGTTGCGCCAGCGGTTCAGGGTGACGTCGTCGCCGAACCACTGGTGCGCCAGCTCGTGCGCGACCGTCAGCTCGTCGGGCGCGTACGCGTACTGCGGCTTGGTCTGGTTCTCGAGCGAGTAGCCGACGTCCGGTGCGTCGTCCACCACGCCCCCGGTGCTGCCGTACGGGTACGGCCCGTAGACCGACGAGAAGAAGTCGACGATCGCCGGCGTCTTCGACAGCGCGTGCTTCGCCGGCGAGGTCAGCTTGGGGTCGGAGGCGAGGAAGTACGGGATGCCGCTGCGGGTCCGTCCCGTGCGGACGTCGAACACGCCGCTGGTGACCGTCGCCAGGTAGGTCGACATCGGCTGGGCCTCGCGCCAGTGCCAGGTCGTGCGCCCGGCCGCCGACGAGCGTCCCACGAGGTCGCCATTGGCGATCGCGGTCACGCCCTTCGGGACGGTGGCCCGGAAGTCGTACGTCGCCTTGTCGGTCGGGGTGTCGTTGCACGGCAGCCACGCAGGCGTGCCCTGCGGCTCGCCGACGACGAACGCGCCGTCCGGCGTCGCGACCCATCCCTCGATGGAGCCGTCCGGGTCGGTGACCGCCTGAGGGACGCCGGCGTAGCGGACCCGCACGGTGAAGGCGCTGCCGGCCGGCAGGCCGTGCGCCGGGGTGACGACAAGCTCCTGCCCGTGGTGCGCGTAGGCGGCGGGCGCACCGTCGACGCTCACCGAGCCGACGGTGAGGTCACGCAGGTCCAGGTCGAAGCGCGACAGGTCCTGGGTCGCGGTGGCGGTGATCGTCACATCGCCCACCAGGCGCTGGGTGGCTGGCGTGAACTGGAGGCGCACGCCGTAGTGGCCGACGTCGTAGCCGCCGTTGCCCTGCAGGGGGAAGTACGGGTCCCCGGCGCCTGCCGCGCCGGGGACGTACGCGCCGGCGGCCGCGGCGCCCGGAGCGGTCACGAGAGTGGCGGGCGTCACGAGGGCGGTCGCCGCGGCGAGCGCCGCGAGCGTCCTCGGGTGCAGCGGTGGGCGCGACATCGTGTCCCCTCCAGGTCGCTGGGGTGGCGGCTCTTGGACGCTAGATGCCGCGTCTCTGTCCGGGCAAGGCAGGGTGAGGTGGCTGGCATGATGGCCGGGTGCCACGCGTCGACGCCGCCTCGCTCGCCGCCGGCCTCCTCCTCGGGGTGCTCGCCGACGCGCTCGCCGGCGACCCGCGCCGCGCCCATCCGGTCGCGGGCTTCGGGAGGGCGGCTGCCGCCCTCGAGCGGCTCGCCTGGCGCGACTCCCGCACCGTCGGGGCCGGGTACGTGGCCGCCTCGCTGGCTGCCCCGGTCGCGCTGGCCGCCGCCGCGCAGCGCGCGACCGCCGCCCGGCCGCTGGCCCGTACCGCGCTGGTGGCGGTGACCACCTGGGCGGTCGTGGGCGGCACGTCCCTCGGCCGGGAGGCGCGCGGCGTCGCGGGGGCCCTGACGGCCGGCGACCTCGGCGAGTCCCGGCGGCGGGTGCCCGCGCTGTGCGGGCGCGACCCGGCGTCGCTCGACCACGACGGCGTCGTGCGCGCCGCGGTCGAGTCGGTCGCGGAGAACACCTCGGACGCGGCGGTCGCCCCGCTGCTGTGGGGCGCCGCGCTCGGCGTGCCGGGGCTGGTCGGCTACCGGGTGGTCAACACGCTGGACGCGATGGTCGGGCACCGCTCCGCCCGGTACGAGCGGTTCGGCTGGGCGGCGGCCCGGCTGGACGACGTGGCGAACTACCTGCCGGCCCGCCTCACCGCCGCGCTCGCCTGCGCGCTCGCACCGGTCGTCGGCGGCGATCGCCGCAAGGCGCGGGACGTCCTGCGTCGCGACGGCGCCCGACACCCGAGCCCCAACGCCGGGCGCTGCGAGGCGGCGTTCGCCGGGGCGCTCGACCGCACCCTCGGCGGGCGCAACAGCTACGCCGGCCGTGTCGAGGACCGGCCGTCCCTCGGCACCGGCGGGCCGCCGGTCGTCGCCGACGTCGGGCGGGCGGTCCGGCTGTTGCGCGCCGTGACGGTGGCGGCCACCGCGATCTGCGCCGCGCTCGCGATCGGCCTGCGCCGGTGAACGGCGCGCTGCTCGTCGCGGGCACGACGTCCGACGCCGGGAAGTCGGTGCTCACCGCGGGGCTCTGCCGGTGGCTGGCCAGGCAGGGCGTCAAGGTCGCGCCGTTCAAGGCGCAGAACATGTCGAACAACTCGGCGGTGACCGCGGACGGCGCCGAGATCGGTCGCGCGCAGGCCATGCAGGCCGCGGCGGCGCGCGTCGAGCCCGAGGCGGCGATGAACCCCGTGCTGCTCAAGCCCGGCAGTGACCGGGTGAGCCACGTCGTCGTCCTCGGCCGGCCGGCCGGCGAGGTCGACGCGCTCGGCTACCGCGACTGGAAGCCGCGGCTGCTCGACGTCGCCCTCGACGCGCTCGCCGATCTGCGAACGCGCTTCGACGTGGTGATCTGCGAGGGTGCCGGCAGCCCGGCCGAGATCAACCTGCGGGCCACCGACATCGCCAACATGGGCCTGGCGCGGGCGGCCGGCCTGCCGGTGGTGGTGGTCGGCGACATCGACAGGGGCGGCGTCCTCGCCGCGCTGTTCGGCACCGTGGCGCTGCTCGACGCGGCCGATCAGGCGCTGGTCGCCGGCTTCGTCGTCAACAAGTTCCGCGGCGACCGGCGGCTGCTCGCCCCGGGGCTCGCCAAGCTCACCGCGCTCACCGGGCGGCCGACGTACGGCGTCGTGCCGCACGTGGACGGGCTCTGGGGCGACGTCGAGGACTCGCTCGCGCTGGACGCGCTCGACGCGCTGGACGCGCCGGCCGTGGCGGCGTCCGCGCCGGCGTCCGCCGACGTGCTGCGCGTCGCGGTCGTGCGGCTGCCGCGCATCTCGAACTTCACCGACGTCGATGCGCTGCGGGCCGAGCCCGGCGTCGCCGTCAGCTTCGTCACCGCGCCCGGCGAGCTGGCCGACGCCGACCTCGTCGTCCTGCCGGGCACCCGGGCCACCGTGGCCGACCTCACGTGGCTGCGGGCCCGCGGGCTCGACGCGGCGATCGCCGCCAGGGCGGCGCGGGGGCGGCCGGTGCTCGGCATCTGCGGCGGCTACCAGATGCTCGGCACCGAGATCAACGACGGCGTCGAGTCGCGGGCCGGCCGGGTGGCCGGGCTCGGGCTGCTGCCGGTCCGCACGACGTTCGCCGACGAGAAGGCGCTCGGCCGCCCGCATGGCCGTGCGGTGCGCTACGGCGGAGCGCCGGCGAGCGGCTACGCGATCCACCACGGCCGGGCGATCGTCGACGGCGGCGAGCCGCTCGTCGTCACCGCCGCCGGGGAGCCGGAGGGGTGCCGGGTGGGCAGCGTGTCCGGCACCGCCTGGCACGGGCTGCTGGAAAGCGATGCGCTCCGCCGGGCCTACCTCGCCGAGGTGGCGGCCGTCACCGGGCGGCGCTGGCTGCCGGGGACGGTGCGGTACGCGGCGGTGCGCGAGGCACGGCTCGACCTGCTCGGCGACCTGGTGGCCGAGCACCTCGACACCGGTGCGCTGCTGCGGCTCATCGAGGAGGGACCGCCGGCGGGGCTTCCGTTCGTTCCTCCAGGGGCGCCCTGAGCTCGGCCGCCCAGGTCGGGTGGTGGCGCTCGGCGTAGCCGGCGTCGACGCGACCGGTGCGCATCGCCGCACGCGCCTGCGGGTGCGCGTACGCCTCGGCCACGTGACCCACGAGCAGGACGACGAGCGCGAAGGCCATCACGTCGTGGATCAGCGTCGCGCCCTGCCGCCAGCCGACCGGCACGTCGACCACCGTGGGGCCGAGCATCACGACGCCGGTGAGCAGCAGGACGGCGGCGAAGCCCGCGACGAGGGCGGCGGCGAGCTTCTGCCCGCCGTTGAACTTGCCGACGGCCAGGCCGGCGGAGCGGCGGTCGCGGCGGTGCAGCCAGCGCCAGTCGTCCGGGACGAAGCGGTCGAGCCGGCGCAGGTCGGCGCGGAGCGCGGGGGAGAGCAGCCCGAGCAGCGTGGGCACCGGCAGGGCGAGGCCGGCCGCCACGTGGATCGCCTCGACCAGCGCGCGGCGACCGACCACGACGGCGAGCGCGGAGACGTACAGCACGGCCCCGGTCGCCACCAGGATCGCGACGAGGACGGTCGTGCTGCGGTGCACCCAGCGCTCGGCGGCGGTGAACCGGGGCAGCGTGGCCGTCATGCCGCTGTCACGAGCTGCCGGTCGGCGCGTCGTCGCGGCCGTTGGACCGGCCGACCCAGGCGTCCACGTCGTAGCCGTAGTACTCCCAGTAGCCGGGGTGCACCCGGTCGACGACGCGGATCGCGCCGAGCCACTTGCACGACTTGTAGCCGTACATCGGCGCGACGAGCAACCGCACCGGGCCGCCGTGATGGCGCGAGAGCGGCTTGCCGTCCATGGTGTCGACGACGAGGACGTCGGGTCGCCGGGCCTGGGCGAGGGTCAGCGATTCGGTGTAGGCGCCGTCGAAGCTCTCGAACGTGATGGCGCGGGCGGTGGGCTTGACGCCGGCGAGCTCGAGGATGTCGGCGAGCCGCACGCCGGTCCAGCGGACGTCCGGCACCCGCCAGCCGGTCACGCACTGGAAGTCGCTCGTGAGCCGCGTGCGGGGTAGGCGCTGGAGGTCGGCGCACGTCAGCGTGCGCGGGCGCTCGACGAGCCCGGTGACCGCGAGCCGGTAGTCGGCGATGGTGCGGAGCGGCTCGCGGTCGGTCACCGAGTAGAACCGCCAGCCGCCGCCGGGGAGCAGGTTGCTGACGCCGGTGGGGTCATGCCGCGCGACGGCGGAGACCGCGCTCCCGACCGCGCGCGAGAGCGGGCCGCCGGCGACGACGCCGACCGCGCCGAGGCCGAGCATCCCGAGCACCACCCGCCGGCCGACCGGCTGCCCTTCGGTCACGTCCCCATTGTGCGCCGATCCGGCCGGCCGGCCCGCTTGCCGGGCATTACGGGGCGGGGACGATCGCGGTCGAGGACTCGAGGAGCTGCTTGAGGCGCGAGGTCCCCGCGGTTGGCGCGGGCCACCGCGACGGGCATCAGCGGCGTGAGGGCCCGCGAGAGACCGCTGGGGAGGCCGCGGTTGCGCAGCGTCATGCGGGTGCTCGTGCCGTCGACGTCCTCCCAGGCGTACGTGGTCTCCACCGGGAACGGGCGGCACCCCGCGCCGGCGCACCGAGCGAATGCGCGCGTACCAGGCCGGCGCGTTGGCCAGATCGGCCGCACGTAGGAGCAGCGGGCCAGCTCGCCGTCGGCCGAGCGCCAGCCGAGGTTCTCGAAGCGCACGGACGTGCCCCCTGCCTGGCCTGCTCGTGCTCACGAGGCGCGTCCCGCACCTCGGCGAGGCCGTCACGCACTGACGCCGATATCGTCTCCTCGTGCTCCCTCTCGCGCGGCGCGCGGCGGCTACGGCGTACGTCCTGGCCGTCGTGGCCCTGGCCGCGAGCGCCTTCGCCGATCGCGACGCCGCCTTCGGCTGGGCGGAGGGGAGCGCCATGCTGCTCACGCTGCCGGCGATCGTGGTCGCGCTGCCCGCGATCTACGTCGTGGGCGCCGCGCTCTGGAGCATCACCGACGCCGCCGATGGCGGCCCGATGTGGCCGGTCACGCTGGCGTACGCGCTGATGCTCGGCGGGACGGCCGTGGGGAACCTCTGGTTGCTGCACCGGCTGTCGGCGCGCCGCCGCCGACCGGCTGCGCCGTCAGCCACCGCGCCCTCAGCCACTGCGCCCTCAGCCACTGCGCCGAACGGGTGACGCGCGGAACGAGGCCCGGCCCGCGCTCACCCGGGTCGTCACGGGTGCCGATACGTGCAACTGAACCCGAGGGGCACGGGAGGCTTCTGGTGGACGTCGAGCGGATCATCCGCCCGTCGGCTGTGCTGACGGCTGCTGTCGCCGCGCGGGTGGTGCAGGCGCTCGAGGACCGCGATGTGTCCCGCGGCGGCCTGTGGAACGCCACGCCGACGCTCTGGCAGCGCTTCGACCGGGCGTGGAACGGGGTCGGCGGCCTGCGCGGCACGGCCGTGCTGCTCGGCTCCATCGCGGTCATGTACGACATGCCCGTGCGCAACCAGATCACGATCTACAAGGTGTCGATCACCGAGGACGGGGTCACGGCCGGCTACACGGTCGAGCGGCTCTGCGACGAGGCGCTCGCGTACGCCGGCTACACGCTCGCCACCTGCCCTAGGGCCACCCTCGTCTCGCCGCCCCCGCCCGACCCGTTCAAGAAGCGCCCCGACGTCACGCTGCCCTCCACGTCGGGCGCCTCGCGCTCCATCTCGTAGGACGGCCGGCGCGGGGCAGGGCCGCCGCTCGGTACGCTCCCCGCCGTGCTCCTGCTGCTCTCCACCGCTGACACCGACCTGCTCGCCGCGCGCGCCGCCGAGCGGGACCCGGCCGCCGCCCTGCCCGCCGAGCTGCGGCCGCTGCGGGTCGCCAACCCGGCGAGCGTCGAGCCGGCCGACGTGCCCGCGCTGCTCGACGGCGCGCGGGTCGTCGTCGTCCGCCTGCTCGGCGGCCGCCGGGCGTGGCCCGAGGGCCTGGACGCGCTGCGCCGCGAGTGCGCCGCGAGGGGCGTCCCGCTCGTCGCGCTCGGTGGGGAGGCGACCCTCGACGCCGAGCTGACCGCGCTGTCGACCGCGGCTGCGGGCGTCGTGACCGAGGCGGCGAGCTACCTGGCCGAGGGCGGGGTGGCCAACGTCGCGCAGCTGGCCCGCTTCCTCTCCGACACCCTGCTGCTCACCGGCCACGGGTTCGAGCCGCCGGCGGTGACGCCTGCCCACGGCACGTACGGCGAGCGGGCCGCCGATCCGGCGCGCCCCACCGTGGGCGTCGTCCTCTACCGGGCGCACCGGCTCTCCGGCAACACCGCGTTCGTCGACGCGCTCTGCGACGCGATCGAGGCCGCGGGCGGCAACGCGCTGCCCGTCTTCGCGTCGTCGCTGCGTCCCGACGTCACCGGCCGCATCGCCGTGGTCGACGAGCTGCTCGCCGGCCGGGTCGACGCGCTCGTGGTGACGGTGCTCGCGAGCGGCGGGTCCAACGCGAGCGACTCCGAGGCGTGGGACGCCTCGGCGCTCACCGGGCTCGACGTGCCGATCGTGCAGGGCCTCTGCCTCACGTCCTCGCGCGCGGCATGGGAGGCGAGCGACGCGGCGATCAGCCCGCTCGACGCGGCCATGCAGGTCGCGATCCCCGAGTTCGACGGGCGCATCGTCGCGGTGCCGTTCTCGTTCAAGGAGCCGGGCCCGGACGGCGTGCCGGTGTACGTCCCCGACCCCGAGCGCGCCGCCCGGGTCGCGGGCATCGCCGTGCGGCTGGCGCGCCTGCGCCACAAGCCCAATGCGGACAAGCGGATCGCGATCGTCCTGTCGTCCTACCCGACCAAGCACGCGCGCGTCGGCAACGCGGTAGGCCTCGACACCCCGGCGAGCGCGGTCGTCCTGCTGCGCGCGCTGCGCGACGCGGGGTACGACGTCGGCGGCGAGCGAGCCGCGTTCCCCGAGGACGGCGACGAGCTGATCCACCGGCTCATCGCCGCCGGCGGCCACGACGTCGAGTGGCTGACCGAGGAGCAGCTCGCCGCCAACCCGGCCCGGGTGCCTCGCGCGCAGTACGAGCAGTGGTTCGCCGAGCTGCCGGACGACCTGCGCGCGGCCATGCGCGCGCACTGGGGCGAGCCGCCGGGCTCGCTGTACGTCGACGGGGGCGACGGGGGGAGCATCGTGGTCGCCGCGCTGCGGTTCGGCAACGTGGTACTCGTCATCCAGCCGCCGCGGGGCTTCGGGGAGAACCCGATCGCCATCTACCACGATCCCGACCTGCCGCCGTCGCACCACTACCTCGCCTGCTACCGCTGGCTCGACCGCGTCCTCGGCGTCGACGCCGTCATCCATCTCGGCAAGCACGGCACGCTGGAGTGGCTGCCCGGCAAGGGCCTCGGGCTGTCCGCGTCGTGCTCGCCCGACGCGGTGCTCGGCGACATGCCGCTCGTCTACCCGTTCATCGTCAACGACCCCGGCGAGGGCACCCAGGCCAAGCGGCGCGGGCACGCGGTCGTCGTCGACCACCTGGTGCCGCCGATGGCGCGCGCCGACTCGTACAACGAGCTCGCCCGGCTCGAGCAGCTGATGGACGAGCACGCCACCGTCGCCGCCCTCGACCCCGCCAAGCTGCCGGCCATCCGCGCGCAGATCTGGGAGCTCGTCACGGCGGCCCAGCTGCACCATGACCTCCACCTGGAGTCGGCGCCGGGCGACGAGGAGTTCGACGAGTTCCTGCTGCACGTCGACGGCTACCTCTGCGAGATCAAGGACGTCATCATCCGCGACGGCCTGCACGTGCTCGGCGGGGTGCCGGCGGGCGAGGCGCGGGTCAACCTGGTGGCGTCGATCCTGCGGGCGCCGCAGACGTGGGGCGGCACTGCCGGCGCCCTGCCTGGGTTGCGGCGCGCGCTCGGCGCGGCGCACGGGCTCGCCGAGGACGGGCCGCGCGCCGACGTCGACCGGCTCGACGGGCTGGCGACCGCGCTCGTCGCCGGCTGCGAGGCCAAGGCGTGGGACCCGGCCGTGGTGGCGGACGTGGTCACCACCGTGCTCGACGCGCCGCGGCCGCCGCCGGACGTCGTACGGGTGCTCGAGTTCGCCGCCCGCGAGGTCGTGCCGCGCCTCGACCGCACCACCGACGAGGTGGCCAACCTGCTGCACGCGCTCGACGGCGGCTTCGTGCCCGCCGGGCCGAGCGGGTCGCCCACCCGCGGCCTCGTCGGCGTGCTGCCGACCGGCCGCAACTTCTACTCCGTCGACCCCAAGGCCATCCCGTCGCGGCTCGCCTGGTCGGTCGGCGTCGCGCTCGCCGATTCGCTGCTCGCCCGCTACCGCACCGACAACGACGACGCGTGGCCGGAGTCGGTCGGCCTGGTCGTGTGGGGCACCTCGGCGATGCGCACCGCCGGTGACGACATCGCCGAGGTGCTGTGGCTGCTCGGCTGCCGGCCGACGTGGGACGAGCAGTCGCGGCGGGTGAGCGGCTTCGAGGTGGTGCCGCCCGACGAGCTGGGCCGCCCGCGCATCGACGTGACGGTGCGCATCAGCGGCTTCTTCCGCGACGCGTTCCCGCACGTGGTCGCGCTGCTCGACGATGCGATCGCGGCGGTGGCCATGCTCGACGAGCCGGACGAGCTCAACTACGTCGCGAAGCACGCCCGTGCCGACGCCGCCGAGCACGGCGACTGGCGGCGGGCCACCACGCGCATCTTCGGCTCGAAGCCGGGCGCGTACGGCGCCGGCCTGCTGCCGCTCATCGACTCCCGCAACTGGCGCAGCGACGCCGACCTCGCCGAGGTGTACGCCGTGTGGGGCGGCTACGCGTACGGGCGCGGCCTCGAGGGCCGCGAGGCGCGCGGCGACATGGAGCGCGTCTACCGGCGGGTGCAGGTCGCGGCCAAGAACCAGGACACCCGCGAGCACGACATCGTCGACTCCGACGACTACTTCCAGTACCACGGCGGGATGGTGGCTGCGGTGCGCGCCCTCACCGGCACCAGCCCCACCGCCTACGTCGGCGACAGCGCGACGCCGGACGCGGTCAGGACGCGGACCCTCGCCGAGGAGACCCACCGGGTGTTCCGGGCGCGGGTCGTCAACCCGCGCTGGATCGCGGCGATGCAGCGGCACGGCTACAAGGGCGCGTTCGAGCTCGCGGCCACCGTCGACTACCTGTTCGGCTACGACGCCACCGCGGGCGTCGTCGACGACTGGATGTACGAGCGGCTGGCCGCGGCGTACGTCTTCGACGAGACCAACCGCGCGTTCATGGAGCGGTCCAACCCGTGGGCGCTGCGCGGCATCGCCGAGCGGCTCCTCGAGGCGGCCGAGCGCGGCCTCTGGGCGGCGCCCGAGGACGGCACGATCGCCCGGCTGCGGGCGACCTACCTCGATCTCGAGGGCGAGCTGGAGGGAGAGGCATGAGCGTCTACCCGTTCGAGGCGCTGACCAGGCGCCGGGTCGACGGTGGCCGGCCGTACCTGGAGTTCCTGCGCGTCGACTCGATGTCGGCGGGCATCTACGCGCTGCCGTCCGGCGGCGTCGACGGGCAGCGGCCGCACGACGAGGACGAGGTGTACGTCGTCGTGCGCGGCACCGCGCGGGTGACGATCGACGGCCAGACGTCCGACGTGGGGCCGGGCACGACGATCTACGTGCCGGCCGGCGTGCCGCACAAGTTCCACGACATCGCCGAGGACCTGCACGTGCTGGTGGTCTTCGCTCCACCAGAGACCGAGTGATCCGGAAGCGCACGGTCGCGGACCTGGCGGCGTGCGTGGCGGCACTGCGGGCGACGCATGGAGCCGACGGCTACCCGGAGCGTTGGCCGGCCGACCCGGCTGGCTGGCTGGCCCCGCCGGGGATGCTCGGCGCGTGGGTCGCGGTCGCCGGTGACGCCGTCCTCGGGCACGTGCTGATCCGGGCCGGGGAGGCGACCAAGGGCGGCGGGCGGATCGCGGCGGCCGCCGGGCTGGCGGTCGAGCGCACCGCGATGGTGGGGCGGCTGCTCGTCGTGCCTGGCGCCCGCGGCGCCGGGCTGGGCGGTGCGCTGCTCGGGGTCGCCGTTGCGGCCGCGCGGGAGCGCGGGCTGGCGCCCGTCCTCGACGTCGCGTCCGGCGCGGCCGCCGCCATCGCGCTGTACGACCGGGAGGGATGGCGCCGCGTCGGCACCGCCGTCGAGGAGATCACCGACGGGACCCGGCTGTCGCTCGAGCTCTTCGTCGGGCCGGACCATTAGATACGAGCCCGGATGCGTCCGTTGATCCGCTGGCGCAACAGGTCGACGTGATCCATGTGGCGGGCGTAATCCTCGATCATTCCGACCAGCGCCTCACGCAGCGTACCCATGGCTTTCGGCAGCGGCGATCTGCTCTGCTCGTTCATCGAGACGGATGGGTCAGGGTCGTGCTTCAATGAACGCGCGTCACGCCATTGCGAGCGGATCACGTCAGCGTGATCCGAGGAGAATCACATGGCACCCGTGAACGTATGGACGCTCGTCTACCGGACCGACCAGCACGGCGAGCCGCTCCTCGGAAATGTCCACCAACTGCGCGACGCCGTCCTGGCCGGTGCTGATGTCAAGGTGCTCTACCAGTCTCAGCCCGACGGCCCTTGGTGGTCGCGGTCGTGCTCCTCGGCAGCGGTCTCCGGATCTGGGTCGGGCACCCTGGTCTCCGCTGTCTACATGGAGGCGGCGGACACGACGGTCACCCCACGGGGGCTCGCGTTCTCCCTGCCTTTCGCGGTCGAGCACCAGATCTACAACTCGATCGGTACCCGGGCCATGGCCAAATCCGTTGACGGCCGGGTCGTCACGGAGGAGCCCGAGCCCCTGGCGCTGAAGTGGTTCGTCAAGGATTACGAGATCATCCCGCTCAATCTCTCCGACCGCGTGGTGGACATGATCAGTCACCGCTTCCCCTAGGCTAGGGCAGCACGAAGCTGCGGGGCCAGTTTCGCCGGCGCTATCAGGCAGCTGGAACGATCGTTTGGCATCCCTTGCTTTGCATAACGCCCGGCGGCCTTCACGTATTTGTTGCATCCACCGGTTCGGCGCGCGCTCCGCGGCCCTTCAGCGGCGCAGCCAGGGCGCGCTGGGCAGGTGCTCGTCGAGCGGCAGGCCGGGGCCGCAGTCGGCGCTGCGGTAGTCGTCCGGCATCAGCGGATAGACGGTCAGCCAGTACCGGAGGGCGAGCAGGTGCGCCTCGTCCCGCGTCGCCCCCAGCATCTCGGCGGTCAGCTGGTCGCGCTGCACGGCCGCGCACTCGGCCAGCGCCTCCCCGGTGATGCCGCGCATGTGCATCGACTCGTGAGTGAGCACGTGCACGGCCACCACCTCGCGGTAGCTCGGCCGCCGCCGCACCGTGGCCGACGCCAGGTAGGACCCCAGCAACCGGCACTGCTCGTTCTTGATGAGCGTCGAGCGCTCAGGCCGGCCGTCCTGGCCGAGGTTGACGTGGCCGAGGTCGTTCGTCAGGTCGGCCATGGCGCTCGCCAGGCGCTGGCAGTGCACCGTCGCCGGGGCGCCGGCCAGCTCGGTGGCCACCCGCCCGAGCCGGTGCTGCTCGGCCGTGATGCGGACGACCGGCACGGCGGCCAGCGCCGCGAGCTCGAGGCACACGGCCGCGAGCAGGGGGTACGGCCGGGCGCGGCCGAGCGCGTCGACGCGCGTGGCGTGCCAGCGCGCGCTCACCGCGACGCCGCAGGCCACGAGCGCGGCGCAGAGCAGGATCAGCACGGATCAGTCATCGGCTCGCCCCGGCCCCGGCCGTAGCCGGGCACCGGGGCGAGCGCTGATCCGGGCCTTGCGTCGCAGCCCGGATCGGGCCTGCGGTCGGGCGCAGGCCGGCTGACGGGCTCAGTGCAGGGACATGTTGGGCTCGCCGTGCGCGTTGCGCCCCGTCGTCGAGATCGTGCAGGTGCCGCCGCGCGGGGTGCCGCCGTTGTACGCCTGCCGCAGGCAGTTGCGCAGCGCCAGCTCGCCCCAGTAGTTGGGGTGCAGCGACTCCTGGACGTAGTAGTCGGTGCCGACGGTCGTCACCGTGCGGATGCCGTTGATCCACTCGGTGCTGTCGACCGCGCCGGCCTGCGTCCAGGAGGTGTAGCCCTTCTCCTCGAGCCGCCCCACGCTGCTCTCGCACAGCCGGCGGCCGTTGAACGCGCTCGCCAGGTTCACGATCTTGATGTTGGTCAGGCCGGTCTGGGTGGCGGCGCTGGTGACCGAGTTGTTGATGGTCGGGAGCGCCGAGCCGTTGGCCCAGTCCGCGTCGGCGTTCCAGAAGCCGCAGCCACCGGTCGACTGCCTGGTGTAGCCGGACTGCGAGTAGCGGAAGCCGGCGGCGTTCGGGATGGGCGACTCGTACGTCTGCACGGTGATCGCGTACTGCGCGTCGGCGTAGCCGGCCCGCGTCATGGCCGTGCGCACGTTGAGGATCGCGCTCTTGATGGCCGCGGTCTGCGTCGAGACGTTCGCGGGCGTGAAGTTGCTCGTGACCGTCGAGTCGTCCTTGCAGTAGTCCGGCCACCAGGACGGCGAGTAGAGGAAGTCCTCCACGCAGTCCTGCACGATGCCGCCGAAGTCGTAGTCATTGCCGCCGATCGAGACTGCCACCATGCGGACGTCGTGGGTGGCGGCGAACTGCTGCAGCATCAGCGCCTGGCCGAGGTGACCTGCGCCGTCGTCGTAGAAGTCCAGGCCCGGCTTGAAGTAGCCGTCCGACGTGGTGAACGTGCCCGTCCTGGCGCCCGAGCAGGCCAGGTCGTAGCCGTTGACCCCGGCGCCGACGTAGACCTCTGCCGCGAGCGAGCGGTGGCAGTGCGAGATGACCTCGGCCGTGCGCGTGGAGTTGTCGTCGTACGCGGTGGGCCCGAGCGCGTCGATGTAGGACTCGGTGCTCGCGTTGCCGGCCCACCGGCCGGCCTCGCCGGAGATGTACGAGTCGCCGACGCTGACGATCCACGGCGCGCCGCTGCCGGGGCCGTCGGCCCGCGCCGGCGCGGCGATGACGGTGGCGCCGGCCGTGACGCCCGTGGCCAGCGCGAGGACGGACCCGACGGCGGCCGACCGCCGGAGGAGCTGAGTGCGCACCGATGCCTCCCTGCGTCAGGCCAGGGCCGGAAGCGTGGCACCGGAGATCACCACGAGAAAAGTCCCGCTTTGCCCATGAGTTGGCAAAGAACGCCGGGTCGCCCCCGTACGCCCGCCGGTGAGGGTGGAGTCAGATGCTGGCGGCGCTGCGCGGCGGCAGCCCGGCCGCGGCGGCCAGTCGGTTCCAGTCCTTGACGAAGGCCGACTTGGCATCGTCCGCGATCCCAGAGGAGGCGACCGCATCGTCGTAGTCGGCGGTGCGGGCAGCGGTGGACGTGCAGCCGAGCTGCGAGTCGCCCCAGTCAGCGAAGGAGAGGTCGGCGTCGTGGCTGGCCTGCTCGGCGGCGGTCAGCTCGGATACCAGCTGGGTGCCACCCAAGATGGCCGAGACGTCGAGCGAGCCCACTTGGTCCACGATGGCGGCGCGCGCATTGGCCGCGTCCCTCAGGATCGCGACGTCGCTCGACGTGGCCGAGCAGTCCGTGATGGCCGCTACCGCCCGACGTACCTGCCCGCGGGTCTGGCTGCTGGCCGCAAGCAGGGCGTCCATGTGCGCGAGCTGCTGCCTGGCCGTCGCGGAGAGCGCCGCGGAGGAGCTGGTCGGCGGCGAGGTCGGCGGCGAGGGTGGCGGGGCGACATGCGATGTCGAGGACGCTGATGGCGCCGATCGCGCTGACGTCCGGGCCACGGTCCCTTGCCCGGTCGAGGAGCCGGGATCGTGCCCGCCGAGCAGCAGCACGAGCGCGACGGTGACCCCACCACCGATCAGGAGCGCCAGGATGGCAGTCGTCAGCGCCGAGAGCGGGAAGCGACGTCGGGGCGGCACGGGCTGCGTGATGGAGCTGCCGAGGTGCGGCACCGACTCCTGCACGCCTCGATCCGGTGTCGGCCGAGGCGAGGTGACCGGGCTCCCGCACGTCGTGCAGAACTGGTCCTCCCGCTGAATGGACGCGCCGCAGGTGGCGCAACGCATGAGATCGGGCAAGACGACCGCCTCCGAGGGCGCGGTGATCCGTGCGTCAGCTCGCGCGAGTCACAGCAACTGCGTCACGGCTAGCTTGATGGCCTCGACGGACGTGGCGAGCCCGGCGACCGAACCGACCCCGGCGGCAATGCCATGGAGCAGCCCGAGGAGCGAGAACTTGTTCGGCTGTGGCTTGTCGAGCTCGTCGCGGGCCTGCTGTGCAGTGGCAACGATCTGCTCGCTGTCCGCCAGCTCGTCCTGTCGAGCCCGTAGCTGCGCGATCAGGTCGTCGAGCTGGCCCTGCAGCTCCTGGCGATGCTCGTTGACGGTCGTCGAGCCGACGGCAGTGGCCTGGTCGCCCACTGCGATCGCACCGGCGTTGATGCGGCCATGACCGGAGACGTGCACGCCTTGATTCCTCATGCTCGTTCGCCTCTTCCCGTGGTCGTGCCTCCGGCGCTCGCAGCGCGTTGTCCTCGGGTGATCGTGGTGCCGGCCGTCGCGCCCTCGCCCACGGCGAGGTTGCCGGTGTGAAGCTGTCCGCTGCCGCTCACCATCACCCCGTTGTTGAGGATGGTGTTGGATCGCTGCTGGAGCTCGCCCGCGTCGATGTCGCGCGCCTCCAGGAAGTCGATGATCGCGTCGAGGACTCGCTCCTCCACGACCTTCACGTACAGCTCCTTGTCCAGCCGCTGGAAGTAGCGCCGGAAGCTTCGGTCGCTCACCAGTTCCCTGACGCTCAGCGATGCCCCGTAGTCGAACGACAGATCAGCGGCGATCTCCCGTCGCTCCGCGGTGGTGCGCCAAGCTCTGCGTACGGGCGCGACGGCGGCGGCGAGCACGTGGAAGGGCGCTCTCACGAGCAGTCCGAGCAGTGCCTTCGCCGCCTGCCAGATCAGGCGGAAGAACTGGCCGGTCGTGGGCTGCGGCAGCAGCCGGTCAGCCTCCTGGTAGCGCTGCTGGACCGGAGTGAGGAGCGAATAGCTGCCCTCGACGAACAGGCTGCTGGGCAGCAGCAGGAAGCGCAGGAAATGGCTGAGGACGAGCTCGTCGCGCCAACCGGTCACCTGCACGTGCAGGTACGGACGCACCCGGTCCTCCTGGCCGACGAGCAGCCCGTCGTGGAGCGCGGGGTCGGCCCACGAGATCGGCGGCGCCAGCGGGTCGGGCAGGAAGCGCGCATCGTGCCGGATGTCCTGGCCGGACACGATGACCTTGGGCTCGATGCGCAGCGCCGGCCAGCGCAGGCCCTGAAGCGACCGGGTCACGTGCTCGCACAGCTCGATGACGGTGAACGGCAGCGGTGCGTCGCAACCCTCGGCCGGCTTGGTCACGTCGAGCGCGAACGACCAGCCTCCCAACGGGAAGCCGCAGCCCACGAAGGGCGAGTAACCGCTGTGCACGATCACGTTCCCGCCGTCGCGCTCGGCGATCTCCCGCACCCTGCGGCGGCGTCGAGGGTCGATGGGCTCCGGCGCCCCGTCGGTGCTGAAGGCGGTCCGGCTCAGCCGTTGGGCGATGATGCCGTAGCGGCTGATCAGGAGGTCTCCGGCGGCTACCGCCCAGGCGGCCAGCAGGGAGAGGAGGAACAGCGTCCCGGACTGGTGGTACAGGCTGATCAGGAAGAGCAGGACCAGGGCCGTGAGCGCGATGTCGCGCCCGAGCTGGCGGCGGCGGGCGGCGAGGGCGTGCCGAGCGACGCAGGCCATGTCGACGCCGGGCGATGAGGCGACGGCGCGATGGTCGGCGTCGATGACGTCTCGTACGACCGTGGCCGAGTGCCGGCTGTCGAGGTACATCGCGCTGCACAGGTAGCGCGTGGAGTCCGACGTGCCTCGGCGGGTCGGCGCGCCCTCGGGCGGTGGCGACCATTGTTGCGACCGCTGCGGCGGGGGGGCTCCGTCGATCAACTGCTCAGCCGCTGGCCGGTCGGCGACGTGCACGAGCGGATCGATGCGAGCGCGGCCGCAACCACCGCAGAATCGATAATCGTCCGGGTTCTCGTGCCGGCACGCTGGGCAACGGGTCATGGCCCATCCTCAGATCAGGTCAGCGCCTGAAGACGTCACACGATGCGCGCTCGACCGGGTGGCTGCAACCGGATCGACGGTATTGCTCCTCGCTTGCCCGCTACCTCGTCGTGACGGCGGTGACGCATGCGCCGAGCGTCGCCGAGGGGTCACGGCAGGTGGGGTGGCCGGGAGCGGTCGGTGCCGTGCGCAGGCGCACGCGGGTCGCATGGCATCCTGCGGGCGTGACCGATGACCGGCGCGACGACAGGGGCGTGCCGCGCGTGCTGGCCGCGGCCGACGTCGATGCGCTGGCGTGGGAGCCGCTGCCTGGGCTGCCGGGCGTGGCGCAGAAGGTGCTGTGGCGCTCGGGCGAGATCGTCATCGGGCTGCTGCGCGTCGAACCGGGGCACGAGCGGCCGGCGCACGTCCACGCGTCGGCCCATCACCACATCTGGGTGGTCGCCGGCTCCTGCACGATGCTGGGCCGGCCGGTCGGGGCGGGAGCGTACGTCCACGTGCCGCCGGGCGTCCGGCACGAGGTCGCCGACGTCGGCCCCGAGGGCTGCACGTACTTCTACACGCACCGGCCGCTCGAGCGGCAGTCGCTGCTGGAGGCGCAGCTGGCCGGCGCGGTCGACGCCGAGTAGGCCGTCCCCCGTCCCGCGTGCCGCGGCGCGAGGGACGCGGCTAGCATGTGCGCAACAACGCACGACGGGGTGGCAGGAAGCCGGTGGGAATCCGGCGCGGTCCCGCCACTGTGACCGGGGAGCGGACCCCAGCCGGTGCATGACCGGCAGGGCCACGGCGGGAGCCGGAAGGCCGGGGCGAGCGGCGATCCGGGAGCCAGGACACTGCGCCCCGCCGTTCCTTTCGACCCGGGGCGCGGACACCCCGAGGAAGGCCGGGCCCCTCGTGGTGCCGTACCCGTTCTCCGCCGTCGTCGGCCTCGACGACCTGCGGCTCGCCTTGCTGCTGAACGCCGTGTCGCCGGCCATCGGGGGCGTGCTGGTCCGCGGCGAGAAGGGCACCGCCAAGTCGACCGTCGTCCGGGCGCTCGCCCGGCTGCTGCCTCCGGTCGCCGTCGTCGAGGGGTGCCGATTCTCCTGCGACCCCGCCGACCCGGACCCGGCCTGCCCCGACGGCCCGCACGGGGCCGGCGCGCCGGCGCTCGAGCGCCCGGCCCGGCTGGTGGAGCTGCCGGTCGGTGCCACGGAGGACCGCGTCGTCGGCTCGCTCGACCTCGAGCAGGCGCTCACCCGCGGCGTCACCGCGTACGTCCCCGGGCTGCTCGCGGAGGCGCACCGCGGCGTCCTCTACGTCGACGAGGTCAACCTGCTGCACGACCACCTCGTCGACCTGCTGCTCGACGCCGCCGCGCTCGGCATGTCCTACGTCGAGCGCGAGGGCGTGTCGGTGCGGCACGCGGCCCGGTTCCTGCTCGTCGGCACGATGAACCCCGAGGAGGGGGAGCTGCGGCCGCAGCTGCTCGACCGGTTCGGCCTCACGGTGGAGGTGCGCGGCAGCCGCGACCCGGACCAGCGGGTCGAGGTGGTCCGCCGCCGGCTGGCGTACGAGGCCGACCCCGAGGCCTTCGCCGCCGCGCATGCCGAGGCCGACGCCGGGCTGGCCGCCCGCATCGCGGCCGCCCGCGACCGGCTGCCCAAGGTGGTGCTGGGCGACGGCGCGCTGCGCGAGATCGCGGCGGTGTGCGCGTCGTTCGAGGTCGACGGGCTGCGCGCGGACATCGTGATGGCCCGCGCCGCGGTCGCCCTCGCCGCCTGGCACGACCGGGACGAGGTGACCGGCCACGACGTGCGGCAGGCCGCGCTGCTCGCGCTCCCGCACCGGCGCCGGCGGCTGCCGTTCGAGGAGCCCGGCCTGGACGAGGAGCAGCTCGACGACGCGCTGCGGCAGGCGCGCGAGCCCGCCGGCCCGAACGGCCCCGACGGCCCGCCGGAGCCGCCCGACGGCCGCCCGGACGGCGGTCCGGACGGCGGTCCGGACGGCGGTGCGCCCCCGCCTCCGGAGGGCAGCGCCCCAGGCGATGCCCGGGCGGACGGCGACCGGGCCGCCGCCGAGGCGCCGCGCGAGCCGGACCCGGCTG
>JBJMHZ010000046.1:0-1835 GCA_045807125.1 Frankiaceae bacterium | reverse complement strand
CCCTCGGCGCCGACGGCATGGGCAACTCCCTGGACCACGTCCGGCACATCATGGGCCAGTCGATGGAGTCCCTGATCCACCACTTCAAGCTGGTCACGGAGGGCTTCCGGGTGCCGGCCGGGCAGGTGTACGTGCCGGTCGAGTCCCCTCGCGGCGAGCTGGGCGCGCACGTGGTCAGCGACGGCAGCACGCGCCCGTGGCGGGTGCACATGCGCGACCCCAGCTTCGTGAACCTGCAGGCGACGGCCGCGATGAGCGAGGGCGGCATGATCGCCGACGTCATCGCCGCCGTCGCCTCGATCGACCCGGTGATGGGTGGAGTGGATCGCTGACGATGAGTGCACTACCCGGATCGCCCGAGGGGACGGCGGTCACGGGGCTCGACTCGAGCCCCGTGTTGCCCGCGCCGGTCGACCTGCCGCCGCTGACCGAGCAGACCCGGCTCGAGGCGCGGGAGATCATGGCCCGCTACCCGGTCGCGCGCTCGGCGCTGCTGCCGATGCTGCACCTGGTGCAGAGCTATCAGGGCTACGTCTCACCCGAGGGCGTCGCGCTCTGCGCGGAGGAGCTCGGGCTGACGAAGGCCGAGGTCGGCGCGGTCGCGACGTTCTACACGATGTACAAGCGCCGCCCGACGGGCCGGCACATCGTCAGTGTCTGCACGAACACGCTGTGCAGCGTGCTCGGCGGCCAGCGGATCATGGATGCGCTCAGCAGCGACCTCGGCGTCCACCACGACGAGACCACCGCCGACGGCTCCATCACCCTCGAGCACGCCGAGTGCCTCGCGGCCTGCGACTACGCGCCCGTGGTGACCGTGGACTACGAGTTCTACGACCAGCAGGACGTCGAGAGCGCACGTGAACTGGTCGCCGCGCTGCGGCGTGGGGAGAAGCCGCTGCCGACCCGCGGTGCACCGCTGACCGACTTCAAGGGCATCTCGCGGCAGCTGGCCGGTTTCTCGCAGTACGGGGACGACACCGCCGCCGCCCGGGCCGCCATCGACGCCCCCGGTGCGCTCGGCCCCACGCTGGTCGGGCTGCGGCTCGCCGAGGAGCGCGGCGAGTCCGCCCCGGCCATGCCGCGCTCGGAGCCCGCGCCGTCCTCCTCGTCGGGGGGCGCCCCGGCCGAGGCGGCGGGCGTCGAGTCCGCGAAGCGTGGCGCACCCGAGCCGGCCGGGCGCTCCCTCGCCGACAAGAACGACGGCACCGACACACCTGCGGGGAGCGAGCCGGGCACGTCCGGCCAAGGCCCCGGAAAGGCCTGATCCATGCCTCTCACTCCTGTGCTCACGGCCCGCTGGGGCGCCGACAAGTCCTGGCGGCTGTCGACCTACGAGTCGATGGAGGGCTACAGCGCCCTGCGGACGGCGCTGTCGATGACGCCCGACGAGCTCGTCACGCTGGTCAAGGACTCCGGCCTGCGCGGCCGCGGCGGCGCCGGCTTCCCGACGGGCATGAAGTGGAGCTTCATCCCGCAGCCGAAGCCGGGGGAGACCCCGACCGGTCCCGCGGCGATGCCCAAGTACCTCGTGGTCAACGCCGACGAGGGCGAGCCGGGCACCTGCAAGGACCTGCCGCTGATGATGGCCGACCCGCACTCGCTCATCGAGGGCGTGATCATCGCGGCCTACGCCATCCGGTCGCACTTCGCGGTCATCTACGTGCGCGGCGAGGCCGTGCACGCCCACCGCCGCCTGGTGGCCGCGGTCGAGGAGGCCTACGCGGCCGGCTACCTCGGCACCGACATCCTGGGCTCCGGTTACGAGCTCGAACTGGTCGTGCACGCCGGCGCCGGCGCCTACATCTGCGGGGAGGAGACGGCGCTGCTGGACT